>JABLWZ010000001.1 GCA_013178275.1 Bacillota bacterium
AGACCCTTTCTCCAGCTTGGAGTATAAACAGCATCTGGCGATATAGAAAAGTATGAGCAAGGTATAATGTTCGGGTAATCCGCGTAAGCGGTGGGAGTATGGAGCGACAGGACACCGCAGGGTGAGGTCCAGCCCTGACCAAGATTGAATGCGGACTTGACCGTCGCCACGTAAGTCCTAATCTTTTTCGTTTATTGTGGTGCCAAACCGGCATGACGATTTGTCGACAGTCTGACCAGGGCCCATCACACGGTGATGGGCCCTGGTATATTGTTATCTCCGCGTAAAAGAGGTACCATGAAAACATACCGCGCCAAAGCAGCAGAAAAGATTAACGCAATGAGGAGATGTGGAGATGGCCGAAGCAAACAAAACGCAGAGAAACCTGCTGGCCAGCCCTACCTACTGCCTGGGAAGCTCGTTCCAACCGGAGGAACAGGCCGGCCAGTGGGTATTGACCTTCGATTATACGGCTGGCGCCGAGTTCTGGGAACTCCCCGAGGAACAGCAGCTGGCCCGGTTCAAGGAGTTCCTGGGCTGGCTGGTCGAGAAGCGGCACCTTGCGCTGGAGGGCGGCTCCCTGAAGGTAATCAGCCCCACTTACTGGCTGCAGGTACAGAAACGGCTGGCGGACGAACTCAAACAGGAGGGGCTGCCGGCGGAGCTGGAAGAAAAGCTGGGCGTGGCTCAAAGCTTCTGGACGAAGAAGTAAGCATGGGTATATGTTTCCCAGGCCTCCCCGACCAGGGGGAGGCTTAATTTTCAGCATTTATTAAGCTGCTGTTCAATCAATGTTCAGTTACGCTTAAGGGACAATTCAGCCAGGAGGAGTACCCTGGGAAAAAAGCGGTAAAATTCAGGCCAAAGGTGTAAAAAGGTGATTCGGGGTTTAACATAGAAGTATTTATATGAATGAATGGTTAGATTTAACCCTCGGGAAAACCCCGATTTGAATGTGACTTTAATACCCCAAATAAACCAAGAAAGCGGTAAGTTAAAATGCAGCAGCAGTTAAAAGGAATCAAGATCCTCCTGGTGGACGATGAACCCAATATACTGCAGTTTCTGGAGCTGGGGTTGAGAAACGAGGGTTTCGAGGTCCAGTGCGCCCAGGACGGCATGGCCGCCATCACCCTGCTGCAGCAGTTCCAGCCGCAGGTGGTCATTCTCGATGTCATGATGCCGGGGATGGACGGGTTCGAGGTCTGCCGGATGCTGAAAAAGACCGAGAACGTGGCGGTGATTATGCTCACCGCCCGCGACGAGGTGGACGACCGGGTCAAGGGGCTGAACCTGGGGGCTGACGACTACATGGTCAAGCCGTTCAGCTTCGAAGAGCTTCTGGCCCGCATCCACGCCCGGGTGCGAAACCAGTTCCCCCACCGGTTCGGGGAGGTCGTGCTGGGACCGTTCCAGATCGACGACCGCCGCAAGGAGATAAGGTTCGACGAGAAAGTACTGGAACTGTCGCCCACGGAGTACGAACTCCTGAAGTTCATCGTCCTCAATCATGGGCTGGTCCTCAGCAAGACCACCATCCTGGACAAGGTCTGGGGCTACGATTTCGGGGGTGAAGAGAACATAGTCGAGGTGTATATACGATCGCTCCGAGAAAAGCTCAAGGACAAAAACCACCAGATAATTAGGACCCTGCGCGGTTCAGGATACCGGGTGGACCTGCCATGAAGCGACAGAGTTCATTACAGGTCCAGATCATATCCCGGACCCTGCTGATCCTGGCCGTGCTGCTGGCGCTGATCGGCCTGCTGCAGTACTACCTGATGCGGGATGTCATATACCAGAATAAGGCCTCCAGTCTTCAGAGCGAGGTCAGGTCGATCCCCCCCATGGTCTGGTCGGAACTGGATTTCGGCCCGGGAGATGGCGCGGTGCATCCGCCGCGTTTCATCGGCCACGACACCACGATAGCGTTTATCGATCAGAATGGCGGCTTCTCCGTGCTGCCGGGCGGCCCGGAGGGGGTGGAGACTCCCCAACTGGACGCATCGGAGTACCTGAGTTTGCTGCAGCAGCCGAAAAAGCCGGGGCCGAACTACCGGATAGTTTCAGCCGGGGGGGTAGAACAGCTTCTGGTGCTGCAGCCTATCCCTGCGGGGCCGGCTAACGGGCCGGCTGATGACATGGGTGTGATCCAGATCAGCACCCCGACGGCCCCGCTAAAGGAGCTGATGCTCCGGCAGCTGCTGCTGTTCCTGCTGCTGTCGTTTATCGCCATGGTGGCCGGTCTCGTCGGCTTCAGGCCGGTGATAAAAAAGACCCTGTCGCCCCTGCTCAACATGGTCGGAACCGCTGAGCAGATAGACGCCGGCAACCTGGACCGCCGTTTCCCCACCGACCAGGGACAGGCGGAGATCGACCGCCTGGCCGAATCGTTCAACCGGATGCTGGGTCGGCTGGAGGCGTCCTTCGAGGCGGAGCGGGAGACCCAGGAGCAGATGCGCCGTTTCATCGCCGACGCCTCACACGAGCTCCGCACCCCGCTGACCTCCATCCACGGGTTTTTGGAGGTCCTGCTGCGGGGAGCGGCCAATCAGCCGGAACAGCTGGAGAAAGCGCTGAAAAGCATGCACGGGGAATCAGAGAGGCTAAACAAGCTGGTGCGCGACCTGATCCTCCTGGCCAAGCTCGACCGCACCCCACGGGTAGAGATCGCGGAAGGAAGGTTCGACCTCCTGCTGCGGGAGATGGAACCCCAGCTCCACATCCTGGCCGGTAAACGTCGCCTGGACCTGAAAATCGAACCCGGGGTCAAGGTGAGATTTGACCGGGACCAGATGAAGCAGGTGGTATTAAACCTGTTCAACAACGCGGTCCAGCACACCGACCCGGAAAAAGGGCGGATAGAGGTAGTGCTGGCCAAGAAAGACAACGGGGTTGTATTCTCGGTAGAGGACAACGGGCCGGGGATCAGCGAGGACCACCTGCCCCACCTGTTTGAGCGGTTTTACCGCGTGGAGTCCTCTAGGACCCGCCAGTACGGCGGTGCGGGGCTCGGCCTCTCGATCACCAGGTCGATCGTGGAGGCCCACGGAGGCGTCATCAGCGTGGACAGCCAGTTGGGAACCAGGACCGTGTTCGAGGTACGGCTCCCCGCCTGAGCGAGTCAAACCTCTTGTTATTAAATCGCCGGGTAAGGCTCTAATCCCTCAAATGCAGGGATTAGAGCCTTTCAGCATTTATTCAGCAATCCCTCAATCAATGTTCAGCCGCCGCTAAGGGGCGTTTCAGCTAGCGGAGTTAAGATGGTCACAGCCAGTAACCTATTGCGGAAAAGATATCAGCAAGGGACCCACTGAAAAAACCCTGGGAGTGATGAAGTAATGGCAAGAATAAAGGAACTGATCGGCAAAGGCAGGATCTGGAAGATAGGCGGTCTGATTCTGCTGCTGGCGATAGGATTCGGGTGCTACAAGTACTTTTACACCAACAATCAGGTGACCTATCTGGCCAGCATGGCGCAAAAAGGGACCATCACCGACGCCATAGAGTGTACGGGTACCCTGGAGTCGGTGCGTTCGGTCGGTCTCAGCTTTAAAAGCGTGGAGAATGTGACCGTGTTGAACGTCAAGCCCGGCGACCGGGTGGAAGCGGGACAGGTGCTGGCGGAGCAGGACACCAAGGAACTGAGCGCCGCGGTCAGTCAGGCCCAGAGAGCGGTGACCAGGCAGGAAGCGTCGATAAAGAGTTTACATATGACCAGCGACAAGGCCTATAAGACCCTGCAGCAGCAGGAGAGCCTGGCGGAGGTGGGGGCCGCCTCCCAGACCGATATCGACAATGCGCAGGATGATTACGAAAAGGCCCAACTGGACATCACCACGGCCAATGCCCAGCTCCAGGACAGCCGCGCCTCCCTGGAGACGTCGCGTGAGAACCTGGCCGCCACCAAGATAACCGCGCCCTTCGCCGGTATAGTCAGCGCGGTGAATGGTGATGTGGGGCAGAGGAGCGGCGGCGGCAGCGGCTCCGATGTAAACGCGTTCATCACCCTGATCAGCGACGAGTTGCAGATCAAGGCCCTGGTGAACGAGGTCGATATGGGCCGGCTGGAGGTGGGGCAGGAGGTGGAGTTCACCTCGACCGCCTACTCGGGAAAGACCTTCACCGGCAGGGTGGTGAGGATATCCCCCACCGCTACCACCACCAGCAACGTTCAGTTTTACCAGACGCTCATAACAGTGGATGACCCCGACCACCTTCTCTACCCGGGGATGTCCGCCTCGGTAAACATTATCGTAGCCCGCAAGAGCGATGTAGTAAAAACCTCGATGACCGCGCTAACCTACGCGGAGTCGTACCAGAAGAGCAGCCCGACCGCGGCGGCTCCCGGTGGTGCAGCGGCATCAGCAGCGGGGCGGACCACGGCGGACAGTACCTCCGGCAGCGCCAACAAAACCCTGGTGGTCCTGGAAGGAGGTACACCGGTCCTGAAACCGGTGGTGATAGGGCTGAATGACGGCCAGGACATGGAGGTCGTGGAAGGGATCAACCCGGGGGATCAGGTGGTCATCGGCACCAACCAGGTGTCGACATCGACCTCATCCACCAGCACCAGCAGCAATACCAGCAATTCTAGGACCCAGGGCCAGCAGGGAGGCGGCCCGGGGATGGGGGGCCCCCCGCCGTTTTAAGGGATGAACCAGCGGACCGGGCCAACCTTCATCGGTGCTGATCCGATATCAGCTCTAAGTATTACTGAATAAACCGGATGTGGGAGATGGGACTTGATGAGACTCTTGCTGGTGCAGGACCAGGAAAAGCTGGGCCGCGGCCTCAACCATGAACTGGTGAAAAACGGCTACCTAGTGGAAACCGCTTCAGATGAGGAGACCTATCTCGAACTGGCGGCCAGCGGGATATACGACGTAATCGTACTGGACAACCGAACGAACGGGAAAGACGGGATATCCATCCTCCGGGAACTGCGCTGCCAGGAGGAAGACACGCCGGTACTCATGTTGACCCCCGACCGGGGGAGTCGTTACTGCGTGGAAGGATTAGATGCGGGGGCTGACGACTGCCTCGCCACCCCCTTCTCCACCGAAGAACTGCTGGCCCGCCTGCGGGCCTTGACCAGAAGGAGGGGGAGGAAATTCGTCGGGAATACCATCAGCGTGGCGGGAATGACCCTTGATCCCCTCCGGGGGGAGGTCATGATCAAGCAGAGGGTGATCCATCTGACCATAAAGGAGGCTTCGCTTTTGGAACTGCTGATGCTCAACTGCGGGCAGGTGGTGACCAAGGAGCGCATCTTCGAAAAGGTCTGGGGTTACTGTTCGGAAAGCGATATCGCCAACGTGGACCTCTACATCCATTACCTCCGCAAGAAACTCAGGGTCAGCAGCATCAAGACCAAACGCGGGGTGGGATACAGTCTGCGGGAAGACAGCCAGGCCACCGGAATGGAAAATTCATATTAACCGACTTGTCAACCGAAAGAAACAGCCCCCCAAAAAGAGAGACAAGCCCCGCGAGGCAAGTCCTAGATCAAACAGAAAAAACTGGATAAAACTTGACTGGCCCGTTAGGGCCATTTTTTCTCAGTGGAAAAAACTTGGGAAGCAGGGAACAGACCCGCCAATTCTAGGCGTAGTACTGCCAGTAATCAGAAGAATGGTCTTGATAGCCGCTGCCTTGATAGGCCTTCAGTGCCTGCCGCAGCTGTTCGGTGGTGTAAGAGCGGTTCTCGCCGCTGCCGGTGCCGCTCTCGCCCTCCAGGTATTTCAGGAAATCCTCAAGCCCGCTAGTCGAGAGGTTGTTCATACCACCCAGCTTCGGGGGCATCTCATCCAGCGTGCCCTTGAGGGCGGTCAGGTCTTCCTTGGTGACCGTGCCGGCCTTTACCTTATCCAGGAAGCTCTCGATTGCGTCCTTAAAGCTGGAAGACTGGCTGGCGGTGGTCTCCTCGGTGCTGTCGGATGCTTCCTCCATGCTGGTCAGCAGTTCCTGCAGGTCAGTGAGGTCCGATTCGGTAACCGCGCCGGCCTTCACCTTGTCCAGAAAGCTGCCGATGGCCTCGCGGTTTTCATCAGACGGGGGAGGACCCATCGGAGGGGGACCGCCGCCCATCGGGGGCATTCCCGCCAGGCTGGCCGAGGCCTGGGTGTTAGCCAGCAGGTCCTTCATCTCACTGAGGTCGTCCTCGGTCACGGTGCCGTCTTTCACCTTGTCGAGCAGTTCCTTGATAGAATCCCGGAGGTCTTTAACCTCGGTGCTTTCACCCGACCCGGCCGTGCTTTCCGCCTGGTCTGCCGCCTCGGTCAGCTGGGCCTTGAGGTTCTCGATGTCCTCATCGGTGACCGTGCCGTTTTTCACCTTCTCCAGGAAGCTGCCCAGGTCGACACCGTTTCCGGACTGCCGGGAAGACATTCCGCCCATCATCGCCTTGGGACTCATCTGGAAGGTGTCTCCATCGGCACTGGTGAGCCGGTTGGCAAACGTCCCGCCGTTTCCCCCGTTTTGGGAACTGCCGATTGACCGACTCCCCTGGTTCAGGTTAGTGAGCCAGGTACTGTAGTTGTTTCCAAAAAGATTGAGGGATGAAATATTCATTTTTCGCCTCCTCGCCCTTTGGGGGGCGGTTCCCTGCTTCCAACCATTGTTTCGAAAACCGGTCTTGGAAAACCCTTTGAGGTCGAATCGCTCGAACCAGCCGAAAATAAAAAACAACACCCAGGAGGATGTTGTTTTTTATGGTGCGCCATCATCGCTTTGTTTCGTTCATAACCTCGTCGGGGCTTATTTCCCCGTTCACCAGTGACACCCTCCGGACATGGTTCAGGGTCTTCACCCGCTTCTCCAGGCGGAAGATGAACGAACGGTCGCACTGGTAGCTCCAGGAGGCGGCCAGCCGGACCGGGAGGCGGGAACGGGTGTACCGTCCACCCTTGCCATTCGAATGTTTCTGCAGTCGGGCCTCCAGGTCGGTGGTGACCCCGACGTAAAGGCTTCCGTCGCCGCAGGCTAGTATGTACAGGTGCCAGAGTTTTTCCGTCACAGCTTCACCTGATGAGATTATTACCAGTAATATTTTACACCATAAAGGGTTGCCGAAAAATAATTAACATGTTAAATTATAACATATAAAGCATTGAGGTCTGAGGACGCCATGAGAGAAAAACCGACCGAAAACTTCACCGACTTCTTCTGTTTCAAGCTGGCTGCCATCAGCCGCAAGATGAACCGCTATTACAACAACCGTTTCGCGGAATACGGGATAACCATCGGGCAGTCCTTCGTCCTGTTTCACCTGCTGGAGCACGACGGGAGCAGCGTGAAGGACATCGCCGCGAGGGTGCAGCTGGACAGCCCGGCCATCACCGGGTTTATCGACCGTCTCGTCAAGGAAGAACTGGTGGAAAGGAGGGAGGACCCGGAGGACCGGCGCAGCCTACAGGTCCACCTGACCCCGAAGGGAAGGGGACTCGCCCGGGAGGTGCTGCCGATCGCCCGGGAGTACAACCAGCACATCAAGGACCTTATCCGGCAGGACAACATCGACATCTTCGGGGAGACCATCTCCCGGCTGGAGGAGGAGCTGTAAAAAATTTTTTCGATTAATAGTTAACATGTTAAGGATCTTTAAGGGGGGGATTATGGATGGAAACCAGGAGTGCTGACGAGGTTAAAAAGAAGATCAAGGACTTCGCCCTGGGCATGGGGGTGGACGACGTAGGGTTCGCCACGGTGTCCGACTACCAGAGCCCGCGCAGCCCGAGCATCGAATCGCTGTTTCCCGCGGCCCGTTCGATGGTGGTGCTGACGTACAAGGAGCTGTCAAACTGCGAGAGCCCAAGCCCCCAGATGTCTATGGCCGGCCGGCTCGACATCATGGAGTTCGCCCGCTCCTGCAACTACAAGCTGTGTCGGTTCCTGGAGAAGGAGTTCAGGTGCACGGCCATGTCGACCCCGCTGTCCTACCCGCTGGACATGGGCAAGAAGGCCGGCAACGGCACCATCGGTGATGTATCCTGCCGCCACGCCGCCCTGGCCGCCGGGCAGGGTAATTTCGGCCGCAACAACCTGATAATCCATCCCACCCTGGGAGCACGCGTCATATTCGCCGTCATCCTGACCAGCCTGGAGCTGCCCTCCGACCCGCCGGTGACAGAAGACCTCTGCATCCAGTGCAACATCTGCGTCGAGAACTGCCCTGCGGGGGCGCTGGACGAAGAGGGGAAGACCGACGTGCTGAAGTGCCTGGGCAAGTCCCAGCCTTACGGGATAATGGCCAGCATCAGCTTCTGGCGCAAATTCATCGACAGCCCGCCCGAGGAACAAAAGAAGATGTTCCGTGACGAGAACTACCTCCGGCTCTATCAGTCGGCTTTTATCGGGTTTCAGTACCACTGCTTCAACTGCTACATGCTCTGCCCGATCGGCCAGGACTAGCAATATACCGCATCAAAACGGCTGCCAGTGTTTCATTCACCGGCAGCCGTTTTGTCTACCTTTGGATTATGCACCTCTCTATCAAAGGTAGGTATCCACCTGGTTTTCAATGGCGACCATTTCCTCCTCGGTCAGCTCCCGGCCCAGTATACCGCTCAGGGCCTTGATCGACGCCCCGATGGCTATCCGCCGCACGTCGGGGGCCGATTCCGCCGCCGTCGGAGGTTTTCGGGGCGCGAGCTTCGATGAAGGCAGCCCGGGGCTGAGAGCGGCGGCCATCTCGTCCAGCGCCGCCTCCGCGTCCCGCAGCGGTTCATGATCGTACCCGGGGTATCCGGGCTCACCCCCGGACGGGCCCGCCGAATCCATCCCGAAAGGGACCTCTTCCCGACTGGGAGGAGTATTATTTCTTTCCTCTTTTCTCTCCTCCCGGCGCCGGCGGGTTTCCTCTTTCCTGGTGCTGTAGCTCTTAAAGGCCTGGGCGATGGTGTTCTCTATGATGTTCAGGTCCGCCCGGTGCGCCTCCAGAAAAATCATATCGTCAGGGCGGTATTTCTCGGCTATCTCCATCAGCTCGTGCTGATTGGCTATCAGGGCCTGCAGGGCGGGGACAACCTTGATCGATACCCGGGCCAGTTCCTGGTCGTACTCGAACCCCGAGTAAGTCAGGTTCGACTCTTTCTGCTTCGCTTTCGCCATTCCGACACTTCCTTCCAAGTTTCTGTCTCCCAAAGTACGTTTAATATTTTAATATAAGAACCTGGAAATATCACCAGTTTTTTACGCTATCGGAAAGGGTATTTTCCGATGCGAGCAAGAGCAGCTACGGCTATCGCTTGCGCCAGAGGCTTGGCGACAGCCAGTTTTCTTCGGCAACCGGCATGCGGGGTCTGCTTCTTCCCAGGCCGGTATAGAGGCAGAAAAAGCAGTAAATCAGTAACAGATTTACACACTTTTTTCAAAGAAATTTAAAGGATTTTGGTATATGGTATTGATTAGGTGTACACAACTTCAGTCGGTTAAAAGGGGTGCAGATCGATAGATGGGGATCTGGTCGATGGCGATATTTATCTTGATCGCGATAATTTTCTACGTTGGATGGCGGGGCCGCCAGGCATTCGACAGGTACATCCCGCGGAGATGGGGTACTGCAGTTTACTGGGTCGTCTACCTGTTGATAGCCACCTCGTACATCGTCGTGGACCGGATGAACCTGCCGGTCGGGTCAGCGGTAAAGTCGGCCGCGGTCTGGGTGGGCCCCTACACGATAGCCTTCATGTTTTACGCCTTCTGGGTTCTGCTGCTGATCGATATACTGCGGCTGCTGGACTGGAAGCTCAAGTTCATCCCCTCCGTTTTAAAGCAGAACCGGGCCTGGGTGGGAGCGGCGGCGATCCTGCTGATCCTGGGGATACTGGGGTACGGCACCTGGAACGCCCGAAACCCGGTGGTAACCTCCTACCAGCTCCAGATACCCAAGACGGTGAGCGGGGACAAGCAGCTGCACGCGGTAGTCCTGTCCGACCTGCACCTGGGCCGGATCATCGACCGGGAACGCCTGGAGCACATCATAGCCCAGGTCAATAAGCTGAACCCCGATATCGTGCTGCTGGCGGGGGACGTGATCGACGGGGATGCCAGACCGTATATCGAGCAGGACATGGGCTCGGTGTTCCGACAGCTGCAGCCGAGGCTGGGCACCTATATGGTGCTTGGCAACCACGACAACATGAGAAACGACGACACCATCAAGGTCATACAGGATTCGGGCATCATCCTGCTGCGGGACCAGTACCGGCTGATCGACAACCGCTTCTACCTGGTGGGGAGGAACTATCCCTCGCGGGGCTTCGTTCCCGGCCCGCAGCCGAAGCTTGCCTCGGTGATGGCCGGGATCGACCGCCAACTACCCATCATTATGCTGAAGCACAACCCTCAGGACCTGGAAGAGGCGCGGACCAACCAGGTAGATCTGCAGATATCGGGGCATACCCACCAGGGCCAGCTGTACCCGCTTCACCTTATCACCGAGAGGATGTACGAGATCGACTGGGGTCACCTGCAAAAGGACGGGTTTCAACTGATAGTATCCACCGGGGTCGGGACCTGGGGCCCCCCGATCCGGGTGGGAAACACCCCGGAGATAGTCGACCTCAGGATAGAATTCAACTGAGTTCAGTTCCCTCCCCGGTAATATTGGAGGGCGCGCAGCCCGAAAACGCACCCCAGCAGCCATAGACCGCCGGCGGCAAACCCCGCTATAACGTCGCTCGGGTAGTGGACCCCCAGGTAGATGCGGCTGATGCCGATGGTCAGGACCAGCAGCATCAGGAAAACGGTCAGCAGGCTGCGGACGGGGCCTGGCCGGAAGATAGTCCAGACCAGGTATATCAGCATCCCGTAAAAGGCGAAGGAAACCATGGCGTGGGCGCTGGGAAAGCTGTACCCGGGCTCGTGGATGATGGGGAAAAGATCGGGCCGGGTCCGGTGAAACGCCAGCTTCAGAAGCCGGTTCAGGACGAAAGAACCCGCCAGGGAGATAAGGATCAGGTTGGCCTCCCAGCCCCTATACCGGCGGAGGAAGAACCAGGAAAGAAGCCCGATGCTGATAACGGCCAGTCCGGACCCAATGAAGGTCACGGACTTCATAAACGCGGTCATCGCCGGACTGCGGAACTGGTTGAAGAGCCCGATTATCAGACTGTCGGACCGCATCACCTCCTGATGGTAGACGTTTTCCGCCAGGTGGGCGAAGACCAGAAGCATCGCCGCGGCGAGCAGCAGACCGGCCAGCAGGTAATTCCGGAATACCTGCAGGGGTACGACCCGCATCCGATTGAATCTCCGCAGTACTCCCATTTGCCTTAGGTTCACCGGTATCCCCCCTTGGTCTTATGATTTAAGCCACAGATCGAACAACCGCTCCCGACTTATCCAGACCAGCTTCGGTGGATCGGGTGCCGGCCGGCGTTTTTCACCGGCGCCCGGCGGGCGGTATACCCTTGCGATGACCCGCTGCAGAGCCCCTACCAGGCGGACCGGGATCGAGGGCGGCACCTCCTGGACCTGAAATCCCAGGCCCTTGACTCCCCGGTTGATGCGGGAGAGGCCGAAAAAGACCTCTGCCTCTCGGTATTCCGGATGGGCCTGGATATAAGCCGCCAGGCCGGGGAGGGAATCCCGCGCCAGCCGCAGTGCCCGCAGCCCGGTTTTCATGGGGTCGGTCTCGTCTCCCGAGAGACGGAGGTTGTCAAAGTGGATCTCGCCTGCCGGGTCACCCGGCCGGGCCAGCACCAGACCGTCAGGACCGAAAACCGCCGGGCCGGGGAAGCGGGACCGGGACAGCCGAAGGATGTTTTCGGGGCCGACCCGTTCTATCTTATAGATACGCGCGAAAAAGCCTTCCCAGCCCTCCCACAGCCTGAAAATAAGGCGCCTGGATAGCGGCCAGGCGGGAAAAGCCAGTTCCACCAGCGGCAGTTTTTTTAGCTCCCGGACCCCGCGGCAGATGTCCCCCAGGGATCGCAGGGTGTTCAGCGGGGCTCCCGGTTCACCGCCGTCATCGTGCAGGAGAACGATCGAGCCGGGCCGGACCCTTTTCAGGATGCGGCCGGTGATTGACGAAGGAGGGTTTCGGCGCTTCCAGTCGCGGCCGTCGACGTCGTAGAGTACGGCCTGCTTCCCGCGGGAGCGCATCCACAGCCAGGTGACCAGGTTGAAGGTGCCCCAGGGCGGCCGGAACCAGGTAACCGTCTCCCCGGTAACCTGCTCCAGGGTCCTGATGCCCCCGTCCAGATCCCGCCAGGTACGTCCCGGGGATGACGCCCAGGCGTGGCGGTGATACTGCGAATGAGCCCCCAGCTGGTGGCCCCGGGCTAGGATCGAGCGGGTGATCTCCGGGTAGCGGGCGGCCTTCTCGCCTACCAGGAAAAAGACGGCCTTCACCCCCGCCCGATCCAGGACATCGAGTACCTGGGGGGTGACCTCGGGGTTCGGACCGTCGTCGAAGGTTATGGCCACCCCCGGTGTGTACTGCCGCTTCCAGCACCCGATTCCAAGGCGGTGCAGGAGCAGGTCGGGGATCACCGTATATAAAGCGTATATCAGGACCAGCACCAGCGGCGTCAGGTATGCCCAGCTCATTTGCGCTATACCTCCGGCCTATTACCGTTTACCCGCATCAGTCGATCCAGGTCGCTCGACCAGTAAAAGACAGCCATGACCACCAGGATTAAAGCGCTGAGAAAGAACGGAGCCTGCTGGCCGAAACCTTCCCATACCATCCCCCCGGCGTAAGCCCCCAGAGCGGTGCCCAACCCCTCGATGGTCATGAAAACCGCCCACATGGAACCCCGCCGCTCGGGTGAAAGTACCCGGGCGATCAGGCCGTTCCAGGCGGGAAGGATAAAGGCGTAGGCCATCCCTATCAAAGCGGCGATGACCAGCGCGGGGATGAGCGTCCTCTGCAGCGGAAGCAGCGCCAGTAAAAAGGCCGCGCCAAAAAAACCTATGACCAGGGGTCGCTTCACCCCCAGGCTGTCGGCCAGTTTCCCCGCGGGGGCCAGAAGCAGCACCGTGAAAGCCCCGCCGCCGATCAGCAGGTAGCTGAACTCCTCGGCGCTCAGGTCGAAAACGGTGCGGCCGTATACCGCGATCACCGGCAGCAGGATGCCGATCGAAACGGTCTGCATCAGCATCCCCGGGTACAGTACCCGGAGGGAGATAAACTCCTGGAGCAGTTCCCGCAGAAAGGCAATGAAGTCCTTACTGGCTTCCGCGGCCGCCAGCGGAAAACGGCTGAAAGCAGTTATCAGCAGGGCCGACCCCATCACGCCCAGCAGCGACCAGAATGCCAGGGCGTACGACTGCCCGATCAGGAAATTCACCAGCACCGGCCCCAGGCCGCTGCCGATCAGCCAGGCCATGAAGACCCGGCTCATCGCCTGCCCGATCTTATCCATAGACGTACTGGCCGCCACGGTCGAGGTGACCACCGGCCAGATCGGCGACACCCCCAGGCCGAACAGCACCGCCCCTAGCAGAAAAACCGGCGTGTTCCAGCGGGCATACATCAGGTAAATCCCCAGGCCTGACAGCACCATCCCAATGAGCAGCAGCCGTTTCCCGCCGACCCGGTCGTTTACCCAGCCGGCCGGCAGGCGGAAGAGGTTATCGGACAGGTAGTGCAGGGAGATCGCGGCGCCTACGGTGCCGAGGCTGAATCCGGCGGCGTACTGGCCGTAAAGCGGCAGCAGGCTGATTACCAGAGCGCAGCGAACAAATTCCAGCATGCCTAATAAAATGATTGGGCCCATGTCTACTCTCCTCCCGCCAGGGGCAGGGTCGATCCGACCAGCTGCAGCATGTACTCCGCCGCCCGGATGGCCGCATTCCCGGGCAGGGCCGAGGCAGCCGCCCGGCGCATCTCTTCGAGCTGCTCCGGCTCCCGCAGCAGGGTATTCACGATCGCTTCCAGTTCCGGAAGGTTGTTGGCCGTACGGCCGGCGCCGATCCGAGCGACGAAATTGGCGTTGGCTTCCTCCTGGCCGGGGATTGGTTTGAAGATCACCAGCGGGAGTTTCCTGGTCAGGGCTTCGGATACCGTCAACCCCCCGGCCTTGGTGATGACCAGGTTGGCTGCGGTCATAAGCTCTGCCACGTTGTTGACGAAGCCGAAGCGGATCATGGTGTTGCGGGCGTTCTGCACCGTGTCCTCCAGGGAATCGAAGAGTTTTTTATCCCTCCCGCAGACCACTATGGTCTGTACCGGCCAGGGAGAATCGGCAAGCTGGCGGCAGATGGTCTTCAGCTCACTCAAGACCCCATAAGCCCCACCCATCACCAGGACCGTGGGCAGGTCGGTGCGGAGTCCCAGCCGGGCCATTACCTCATTCCGGTCCAGGCTGGACTCGAAACGGGGATTGACCGGAATCCCGGTGACCTTGATCCGTTCCGGTTCGATCCCTCTATCGATCAGGCCGCGAGCGACATCAGCACACCCAACGATGAAGAGGTCCACCCCGGAGTGAATCCACTGGCTGTGAACCGAGTAATCGGTCACCACCGTTGCCAGGGGGATATCCAGGGCCTTCTTTTTCCTCAGCTTGGCCAGCACCCCGGCGATGGTGGGATAGGTGCAGATGATCAGGTCCGGCCGCAGCTCCTGTATGTATCTCAAGTAGTCGTTTTGACCGAGGCTGTCCAGGAAACTCTGCACCAGCGAGTCGTCGGAGATGTTGGAAGTGCTCTTATAAAAACGACCCCAGACCCGGGGGGTGCTCTTCAGCATCCGGATGTAGAAACCCTTCAGCAGTGAGTTGAACCTTTTACTTATCAGCTCTCCGCAGTCAAGGTGGATTATCTCGGAACCGGGTGATACGGCCTGGATCGCCTCTATTACCGCTTCTGCCGCCTTGATATGTCCAGCCCCAAAGGCGGCGGAAAAGATCAGCACTCTCGGAGCCATCGCTTTTCTCCACCCTTTCTTATGTTGTACCGTACATCTTTATCGGATTCTGCATCTGAACTTGAAAAACATTACTCAAAGATGCAGTGCTATATATAAAATTATACCGTATTATGCTTAAAAAATTATTAAAAACCGGTTAAAAAGGCTGCGCTGGAGCAGTATACGCTCCCCTTTATAACGATTAAGGAATAAAAAATGGTTTATCGATTACCAATACTTACCACAAAAGGGATGTTTACATTAAGAAAAACGATTATATTTTTACTAATTTTTGTAATATCCGGGGTTTAAAACCAGTATAATGCATAAAACTATTAATAAAGGATTAATAGTGAGGTGTTATAAATGAGTCAGAGCAACTATTTAACTGTCTCCGAGGTCGTGGACCAGTTGAAGTCCAACTATCAAAAGGTGCTTTACCTGATCCGGACCAATCGGATCCCGGCCGAAAAGGAAGGAAGGGCTTTCAGGATCCCCGCCAACTATCGGGAGTTGATGGAACAGAAGGGGGATACCGTCCGTAAGCGGTCCAGCCACAAGGGCAAGCGGGTTTCGATGAAGGATAAGCGAGGCCGCGCCGAGGTCCAGAAGCCGGCGGTCAACCAGGATCAGCTGATGCTTAACCTGGCCCAGGCCATCCAGGACCTGGTAGAGTACCAGGTCAGAGAGGCGATCAAAAAGCTGCCTCCCCGGTAAAACCTGATAGTATGAAAAAAGGCTCAGCACCGCTGAGCTTTTTAATTTAAATACCATCAGGTACCCCGCGCCTAGCTGCTGCCGCCCGCCTTTCGGTAGCGGGCCAGCTTGCGGACCAGGGTGGACTGGTTGACTCCCAGCACCTCGGCCGCCTTGTAGGTGCTGCCGTACATCTCCATGGCCCGGGAGATCAGCTTCTGCTCCACCATCTCGACCGCCTCCTTCAACGGGATCAGGTCCTGTTCGTACATCTCGGCGGGAGAGAGGTTAGCCTTCTTTAAAAATGAGGGGGGGAGGCTTTCCACGGTGATCAGCGGGTCAGGACTGGTAACTATCAGGCCCTCGACCATGTTTTCCAGCTCGCGCACGTTGCCTGGCCAGTCGTAGGTCAAAAACAGCTTGATAACCTTGGGGTCAAACTTTTTATCCAGGTTGTATTTTTTGCAGAAGGTTTCCTTAAAGCCGGAGAGCAGGGGGATGATGTCCCCTTTCCGGTCGCGTAGGGGAGGTATGCTCACGGTCACCACATTGAGGCGGAAATACAGGTCCTCGCGAAAACGGCCTTCCCGCACCATCTGTTCCAGGTTCTGATTGGAAGCGGCGATAACCCTTACATCCACCTTCTTCGGGGCGGTCCCGCCCAACCGGGTGATCTCCATGTCCTGCAGTACCCGCAGCAGCTTTACCTGCAGGGAGTAGGGCAGGTCCCCCACCTCGTCCAGCAGGATGGTCCCGTGGTTGGCCATCTCGAACAGCCCCGGCTTCCCCTCCCGGCTCGCTCCACTGAAGGCCCCCTTCTCGTAGCCGAACAGCTCAGACTCCAGCAGCTGTTCGGGTATTGCGCCGCAGTTGATCTTGACATAAGGGCCGGTGGCGTTATGGCTGAGGCTGTGGATCAGCTTTGCCAGCACCTCCTTGCCAACCCCCGATTCCCCCTGCAGCAGCACGGTGGAGTTGACCCGGGCCACCCGGGTGCAGAGGTCTATAGTATGCTGCATCTCGGGCGAGTTGGTATACAGGTTCAGCTCCCGGGGCAGCATGATGCTTTCCAGTTCATCCTGAAAGCGCTGGGTCAGGCGTTTGCTCTCTTCCAGGTCGTGGCGCAAAAGCTCTATCTCGGACAGATCGCGGGCGTTGATCACTATCTGGGTGATGTTCCCGTTCCCGTCCTCCACCGGGTTGCCGGTGATTAGGACCGAGTTGCCTAGCGGCGAAACATTCAATTGAGTCACCGGCTGCCTCTTTTGCAGGATTTCCTCCACGAACGTGGAGGAGTGGATGTTGGTCTTGGGGTGCAGGTCCTGGTAGGTCCTGCCGATTATGTCCGAACGGTCGAACCCGGTCACCCGGATATAGGCTTCGTTAAACCTGAGGATTACTCCCTGGGGGTCCATGATCAGGATAGGATCGTAGGAAGAATCGATAAGGGCCTGCAGTTCCTTGTTGGTCTCCTTGACCAGGCGGAGTTCCTGGGCGATGAACTCGGAGTTGGTCACATCCTGGAAGATCGCGATAGCCCCGACCACCTCATCGTCCTCGATGATCGGACTGCGGTTGGCTATATATATCTGGGTACCCTCGGGGGTTTCGATCACCTCGCGCCGGGCAAACTGAGCCTCCCCACTGTTCAGGACCTGCAGCAGCCCGGGGGGTATCAGCACCTCGCTCACGTGCTTACCGATAGCGTTTTCCCGGCTGTGTCCGGTTATCTCCTCTCCCGCCTGGTTAAGCAGGGTCACGACACCGTCCTTGTTTATAGCGATGATGCCCGAGATGGCGGCGTTCAAAAAGGCCTCCAGCTCCTGGGCCTTGGACTTGGTGTGCTGATAGAGCGCGACCGAGAGTTCCGGCTTGGTGAACAGGGCCTGAAGCTTACCAGCTCCGTCCACCACCGCGACCGCCGGCCCGGGCTCGAAGAAGACATCCTCCAGACGGGTTTCGGGCCGGCTGACGATGAAATCGGTATGCATCAGCGCCTCGATCGGGGTGTCGAGCGATATCTTCACCAGCGGGGACAAGGGCAGGTCCTTGCCGATTATGCCGACCAGCTTACCGGTGGCATCCATCACCCCCATCAGGCCGATTTTTTGGTGCTGCCAGAGGGAGAGCAGATCGGCCAAAGTCTTCCCGACTTCGACCGTCGCGGGCTTTTCCTTGATCATGGTAGATAACTGAGGCATCTCGGCTCCTCCAGTTTTAAACAGCAGCTGCTCCGGCGTTAAAATAATGCAAAATCGCATCCCTAAGGTAATCATACTAGAAGTCAACTGCAGTGAAAACTTCTAAATTCTGTAAGTACAAAAATAAATAGGGCGCCGGAAAACCTGGCACACTATTTGCTTTATATTTAGGCATGAAACTACAAAGGAGGGGAGCTGAATTGGAAGAGGCAGCAGTAAAGAATCTCGAAGACCTGTTTCCGGCGGAGATTTATGATGACCTGGCGTTGCTGCCCCGAAAAAGTGCGGATATCAACAACTGCATAAACGAGTGTCGGCACGAAGACTCGGTTTCCCTCCCGAGCGAGGGGATGGCGGACTGGACCCAATTCAATCACTGGAATTAAACAAAACAGTTTGACTAAAGAATCAACAAAAAGGAGATGTTAACCATGACCAGAATGGAAGCGTTCAAGCTCAACGAGGAAGCCACAGTGGAAAGAAAAGCCGAAGCGGCAAAGGTTTTTGAACTCAAGCGTAAGGAAGAAGCGGTCTGCAAGAACTGTCAGGAAAAGCTGGAACCGAACTGGACCTACTGCCCCTTCTGCTTCGAGGTAGTGGAAGACCCCGCCCCGACCAAGGCGGCCCCGAAGACGTACGAGACGAACAACTATCGCTACGTGACCCGTGAGTGCCCAGAGTGCCGGGCCCAGGTCAATCAGCACTTCACTTACTGCCCGACCTGTTGGACCGTCATAAAGTAGGGTATCGGAAAAGGTTGATCGGGCAGGGGTTCCTTTACGGAATCCCTGCCTGGGTTTTTGCATTATAGAATAAAATAAGTGCACTTCGAAGCAAAAGCAGCTGAGGCTCCCGCCGCAGCCTTTTTATTTGTATGGCTTAAAGAAGAGATCCAGGAATCGGCATTAAAATTTATAACAAAAAATTCGACAAAAAACGGAAGTATGAAAATAAAAACGCGACAATATCCGCCTTTTTCGGCGGGAAGAAGAGAGGCGCTTAAGTGATAATGCATAATTGCATTGTCACTAACGCCCCTAGAGGAAGGGACTTTGTTATTACAATCACATAAACTCTAATGCAATTGAGCATTACAGCAGAAAGCGGTATATTCCTGGTAAAAGGGGGTTCCGGCCTTAAACCGGGCTCAACCCGGAGCGGTTGACGAGCAGGTCTGGTCCCTGGAACCACTGAGGCTGCTGGAAAAAGCTGCCGGGACATCCGAAACCGCGGAAAATGTCGAAATACAGGGCGAAAAAAGATAATGCAGGATTGCATTATTCCTGCCCCCAAAAGCGTTTTTCATCTGGACTGGGAATAGATAAATCCTATTCCCGGGTGTGTTTGGAGATCAATAAAAAATCGGTTCACAGCCATAAGAATTTATATATAATCATGTTTAGACATCGGCGGAAGAATCGATCCGCATTAAGAGGGTGACCGGTATAATCGTCTATGGTATTATCAGGGCCCTGGGCTGGATCATACTTTTCAGTCTGGCGGCCAAGATCTGGCCGCGTTTTAGGCGTATAATCGAGGAGTACCGGCGGCTGAACCAGAACCGGGTCTTTGCCGCCGCAAAGATTGATGGCAAGGGGTTGACCAGAGGCGGTTTTATAAAAAAGGCTGTCTTATCCCTGGCCCTGGACACCGCGATCATCATCGCCCTGGTTTTTGTTCTGGTCATAAAATGAGCCCGCGAAGCCAGGCCAGAATGAGCGTTCGCCTGATTCTAACAAAAAAACGCATCTTAGATGGAAAAGCAGGAAAATAATACAACCATGGCGAAACTGATACAAGCAGAATTGGTGAACCATGACTCCAGTGACTATTCGGCATAGGGGGTGAAGACAGGATATACCGGCTGGTCAGGATACCAGCCCCCGTATGCAAAGAGCATGCAGGCTACAGAGGCATCCTTACTATAGCGGATTTTTATTATAATGTAACTTTGCGAGTACCAGGTTCCCATGATATTGGAAAAGGAGGATAAATGATGCGGTCCAAGTACTTATACCTGCTGGTGGCGATGGTGGTGTGTCTGGCCCTGGTGGTATCGGGGTGCGGAATGATAGCGGAAAAAGCCACCGAGAAGGCGACCGAGAAAGCGATCGAAAACGCTACCGGAGGGCAGGCCAAGGTTGACCTGAGCAATAAAGACGGCAGTGTGGAAATAAAAGGAAACGATGGCAGCTCGATGAAGATGGGTGGAACCAACGAGTGGCCTAAAACTGTACCATCTGACGTTCCCAAGTTCGACGGCGGAAAAATCAGCTCGGTTATAGAGAGCAACAACGAGAAAAGTAAAGGGGTCATGGTAGGTTTCGATGAAGTCAGTGTAGCCAGCTTCGATAAGATCAAAAGCAGCTTGGAAGGCTCGGGTTGGAAGATTTCCATGACTTCAAAATCGGATGATGGTTATATGATTATAGCCAGCAAGGAAAAGCGCCAGTATACAGTCAACGTATCCGAAAAAACCAAGGGATTGATCACTTACAGCGAGGAAGTCGCGAAACCATAAAGCACAGGCATAAAACGAACTGGCAGCCGACCCGGCTGCCAGTCAGGGTGTGGACAAATCGTCATGCCGGTTTGGCACCACAATAAACGAAAAAGATTAGGACTTACGTGGCAACGGTCAAGGCCGCATTCAATCTTGGTCAGGGCCGGGCCTCGCCCTGGCGGTGTCCTGTCGCTCCATACTCCCTCTGCTGTACTGCCAACTGCTCATGTTTCGGGTAGATGGGGTAGTAAGGCCGAATATGCATCCGTGCACTCGGCCTTATCGCGACCTCCTGTCGCTCGCCCCTCATCTACCAGTCAGCATTCGCAGGGCAGTAAGACGCAGACACCATAACGGGCACTGCATGCGCAGTTTAACCAGGTACTGTGTATTCTCATGCCTTGGCTGGCCCAGCCTACTGCTGCTTAATCACCAGGTTGGTGAAAGGGGCTGTTCACTAACAGCCCCTCCTGCCCCCGCAGGGCTCACCCACTATTTGGGGCCGATTGAATGCTGGTGCAACGGAGTTTCCAGCGGGGGTGTAGTAAACCAGCACGGAGCCAGGACCCTAAGCCCACCGTTAAAACACCCAGAGGCGTGCCTCTTCACTACTGCAATGCCGCTATCGGAAATCACACGGCTTTCCGATGCAAGGAACCGCAACTGGGTTCAGCCATACATTAAGCATGGCTGAACCCAGTTTTTTCACTTCGAAGCAAGTGCGACTAGGGCTCCCGCCCTCGGCGATAGCCAAGTCTTCTTCGCACTCAGGGCTATTACCGTCGCCAAGACTTGGCAATAGCCCAGCTTTCTATGCACTCTCGGGAGGCCTGCACCAGGGACCTTCCGCTCGGCGCCCACTTTTTCTTAATGCTTCTTAAATAGTCCGGAGTCTAACCTATAAAGTGCCAGCCGGGGCTCTCGTGCGGCTAAAATAAGCATTTGGCTGGTCTTTTTAACCAGCCTTCTTTTCAATTTCCAGTCCAAGTAAAAACATATTTGTTTAGATGAAAACATAAATGTTTTAATTTACAGTCTTATAAGGGTCTTTATCAGAGGCCCGGGGCGATAAGTTCGGAGTTATTCATCTTAATCACTCTTCGCTTCAACGTTTACCGGCATTACCGCACCCAACACGCGGAGCAAAATCATACCCCGGCTTTACGTTGAACTGATTGATGCAGGTTTTTGTGCTAAGATTTACTTGTGGCCTTTATCGGGGGTATGGTTTTTGGAAAATCCATCCGCAGAAAACAGAAAACAGCAGTTTCTGGTCTTTGTCGTCGCTACCCTGGTGCTGATACTGTCCGCTGTCAATTCCACCATCGTCGCCACCGCCCTCTCGGATATCCAGAAAAGCCTGGGCTCGGACCTGAACTGGACCGGGTGGGTGATTTCCGCCTACCTGCTGATGAACGTGACGGTGATGCCGCTGATGGGGCGGATCAGCGATGAGTGGGGGCGCAAGCGGGTTTTCCTGGTCTGTCTGGTGGTATTCACACTCAGTTCCTTGCTCTGCGCGATCTCACCCAACATATACTGCCTGATCGCCTTCCGCGCCCTGCAGGCACTTGGCGGAGGCGGATTCATACCTTCGATCTACGGTATCGTGGGGGACAGCTTCCAGGAGGGGCGGGCGCAGGCGATCGGGATGTTTTCCAGCATCTACTCCTTGGGCTGCATCATCGGGCCGGCCCTCGGGGGCTGGCTTTTAGAGAGCTGGAGCTGGCGCTCGGTGTTCTGGATCAACCTGCCGATCGGGGTTCTGGTTTTTATCGCCACCATTTTGATGCTGAAGCCGGATCGAGCGGTAAAAAGGACCAGCCTGGACACGGTCGGGGCGATCTATTTCGCCGGGGCCCTGCTGAGCCTGATCTACTTTATGACCCGACTGGGGCAGGACCCATCGTCGATCCACTCCTGGCGCACCCTGACGCTGCCGGTCCTGGGGCTTTTATTCCTGCTGGCGTTTCTGCGGCGCGAGTCGCGGGTGGAAAACCCGATCCTGGAGATAACACTGTTGAAGAGCCGGGTGTTTGCCGTCATGAACCTGTTGAACATGGTGTATGGAGCGTGTTTGTTCGGGATCACCTCTTTCATACCCTATTTCGCCATGGTGACCTACGGGTTTTCCAGCCTGGCCAGCGGCAGCCTGCTGACTGGACAGGCGCTGGGTATGATGGGGATGGGGGTTGTCACCAGCATGCTGCTGAAGCGGACCGGGTACAGAAAACCGATGGCTCTGGGTTTCCTGCTGATAGCCCTGGGTGCATTCGGGATGGGCTGGTATCTACGTTTTCCAGTCTTCCTCGGGCGGGAAATTCCCCCATACATCTGCCTCATGTTCATGTCCTTTGTCATTGGACTAGGCGGCGGGATGACCAGTCCCTCCTCCAATAACGCCGCCATCGAGCTGATGCCGGACAAGATCAGCGCCATCACCGGGATCAGGGGCATGTTCCGCACGGCGGGTGGGATCCTCGGGGTTTCCGGGGTGGTGCTGATGCTTTCGCTTTTCACCGACCCGGCGGAGGGTTTTCGGATGGTCTTCATGGGCATGGGGGTCCTGCTGGTTTTAGGCATCCCCCTGGTCCGGGAGGTCCCCGACGGGAAGACATGATGAAACGGGATTGCCGTGGATTTTCTCGTGGTACCGCAACAGCTTTCGGAAGGCCTCCGACACCAAGGTAGGAGAGCATCGGAAGACCGAATAAGAAAGGTATACCATTCAATAACTATTTCTCTCCGGCCGCCGTTATAAAGACCGGACAGGCAGGAAAGGTGGCCGGGTTGATTATCGAAGGTGCGGCCGAAGCAAGAACCAAAAAGGAACGGTGGCGGAAGCGGACGGGACGGTTGATGCTGTATTTTGGCTGCCTCTCCGCATTCTACTTCACGACGGTGATGCTGCGGGGGTCTTTCGACTTTGGGCTCTGCTTCCTCCTGCTGGTCTCGCTGGGTGCTGCCGGGTGGGGCTGGCTGAAGCTGATGCGTCCTGCGCCAGCACTGACTGGAAAGGCCCGGTGGTTGAAGCATGCGGTGTACCTGCTGCTTCTGGTCTGGCTGCTGTCATTCGTGGCGGTCGAGGCGATGATTTACCGTTCATCCAATACCCATGAACCATCCGACGCGGACTACCTGCTGGTGCTGGGGGCGGGGCTCTGGGGGGATCAGATGCCGCGGCTGTTATCGGACCGGGTCGAGACCGCGAGGCTCTATCTGTTGGCCCATCCATCTGCCCGGGTAATCGTATCGGGAGGGCAGGGACGCGGCGAGACCATCACCGAAGCGGAGGCGATGAAGCGGTACCTGGTCAGAAACGGTATCCCCGAGTCGCGTATCATCAAAGAAGAGCGCTCTACCAGCACCTTCGAAAACCTGAAAAACACCCGGGAGATCCTGGCCCAAAACCAGGCCGGATCGGCGCGGATAGCAATCGTGAGCAGCGACTATCACATCTTCCGCTCCCTGATGCTGGCCCGCCGCCTGGGAATGAACGCCGGCGGCATACCCTGCCCTACCTACATCCTGGACGTCCCTCACAGCTATGCCCGCGAGTACCTGGCCGTGATCAAGTCTTTCCTGCTTGATAAAGAGGCGTAGAATAAAAAAGCCCCAGACCTTTGAAGCCCAGACCATCTGGGCCTTTTTTTGCGTGACTGTAAAAGGCGAAGAACAGTATTACGGGAGTCGTTAAAAAACCGATGTATTTTTATTCAAGGTGACGAAGGTGACTTAACTTTTAAAAATCCCGGGTGTAAAATTTTGGTAGAACCGATAAAATTAAGCTTAGGGAGTAGAAAGAATAATCTAAAATTGCCTCGAATTGTACCAGAAAATGTAACATAGGGGGGCTGAGTTATGGTAAGGATAGCGATTATCGGGGGAGGCAAGGGCGGAACCACAATATTGAAAGCATTTCAGGGGGTTGATGGGTTCGAGGTAGTGGGTGTCTGCGACACCAACGCGCAGGCGCCGGGTATGGTAATGGCCCGTGAGCTGAGGGTGCCGGTCTTCACCGATCTGCTGGAGATGCTGAAGCAGCCCGGGATCGATGTGATCATCGAAGCCACCGGCAACGCGAGGGTCAGGGAGATAGCCGCCCAAAACAAGGCTGAGAACGTAAAGCTGATCGACTCGGATGTGGCCAATATCGTGATGGCCTTTACCGAAGCCCATGACCGGGTGGTAAAACAAGCGCGGAGCAAGAGAGAGGCGTTTAAGACCTCCGCCCCGTTCCTGCTCCAGACTTACGGAAAAGAAGGGGTGATCTACTTCACCACCGACCTGGAGGGTTATGATTACGTCGAGAGCAGGAACATCAACATAGACCGGATCAGGTTGGGGGAAAAGATCAAAGCCGGTGGATTCATCGAAAGGTGTGTAAAGACCCGGCAGAAGATCGAGGGAACCTTGGACCCCAGAGTATACGGGTGCCGGCTGCAGATATGGGTGGCCCCGCTGATCGACGAGGACACCGATGAGGTCGTGGGGACCTATGGAGTCTTCGTGCCGAAGTTGCACCCGGTGGCCAAGGCGTTCGACGACTTCGCGCCGATAGTGGCCAATGCCCAGCCCGAGGGGGCGTGGATCGGGGTTACCGACCTGGATAAGGTGACCTATCGGCACGGTTCAGAGAAGTTCGATATCAAGAAGCTGACGGTGGGGACGCCGATCAGTGATGGGGATGTGGCCACCCGTTCGATGAAGGAGAACCGGATGATAATATCGGACATAGGCGCGAAAGGCAGCATCCGGATGACCGGCATCCCTCTGCGCGACGATGAAACCAATGAGGTGGTAGGGTCCTTCGGGATCGCGGTGCCCCGTTACCTGGCGATAAACCTGCAGGAGATGGCGGCGAAATTGAACGCCAGCACCGAGGAGATGGCCAGCGTGATGCAGGAGATCGCCGCCTCGGCCGGTGAGATAAACGTGACTGAAACCCATCTCGCCGAGCAGATTCGGGAGATCCAGGGGAACGCCCTCAAGATCGTCGAGATAATCGATTTTATCAAGAACGTGGCTGACCAGACCAAGATGCTGGGGCTGAACGCGGCGATAGAGGCGGCCCGCGCCGGCGAGCACGGACGTGGATTCGGGGTGGTGGCCGAGGAGATTCGGAAACTATCCGACCAATCCAAACAGACCGCGGACCAGATCCGTAAAATCATTCAGGAGATCGACCAAAACGTGAATAAGGCGGTCGCCGCCTCGGAAGGGACGGTAAAACAGAGCCAGGAACAGGCCGCGGCTACCGAGGAGATAACAGCGTCGGTGATGGAAACCGCCCAGATGGCAGAAAAACTGGCCGAGGTGGCCGGTACGCTATAAGCCTCAAGCACCTTAACGCAGCCATCGAGCAGGTGGACGAAAACCCTCCGCACAGCCGAACATAGATAAGCAATTAAGAGCCCGACTCTTCCGTCGGGCTCTTTGCACTGGGGTCAATAAAACCGACCTGCCGGATGAATCTCAGACTGGCCTGGACAGCCCCAGGACACGGTCGAATTGCTCGTTGGCCTGTTTCACATACGACTCGATATCGGCGATATCCTTTTCCAGCACCGCGTTGGTGGAGGGGGAGATGAGACCCGATTCGACCACCTCCCGTCCCGCCGACTCGCAGGCGTCCAGGTACCACTGGATGTGGGGGCGGGCCTGGGGGATCCCCAGCAGCGCTCCGCCGGAGCAGAGGATGGCCCCGGACAGCTGGTTGAAGGGACTCGAACAGAGGATGCGAAAGGTCTCCAGCATACCCGAGAAGTACTGTCGGTCGGGGAACCCGCAGTTGGAGACCAGGACCACCCGGGTCACCTTATCGTCTTCAGCGTAACGGCGTGGATGGCCGTAGCGGTTCCCGTACTTCACGATATGAGGCATGGCCAGCGGCAGGGCCCGGTCCATGAAGTCTCTCATCATCCCGGAAACGGTGTAAACGTATAGCGGGGTCGCGTAAACCAGGATATCGGAGCGCCTCCTTTTTTCCAGCAGTTCGGGCATATCGTCCTGGTGCACGCAGGTCCCGGGGGTCTTGAACCAGCAGGTGTAGCACCCCAGACAGTGGTTGATCTTCTTGTCCTTCAGGTAGACCACCTCTGCCTCGGCGCCAGCCGACTGAGCGCCCCTGAGAAAAGCCTGCAGCAGCTGTTCGGTATTCCCGTTCTTACCCCGGGGGCTGCTGTTCACGGCCAGAACCCTCATCAGTCTCCCTCCTTCGTCTTCTCTTCCCTCAGCTTGCCGATGGTCTCCTCGCTCCATTCGATAGCGGCCAGGGTCATCCGCTTCCCGTAATCCAGCGTCGCCAGCCACAGGTCCGCCTCCGGCCGGCCCCCGAACCGGTTCTTGATGAGGTCCTCGATAGCGGCGAAGTCCCTCATTAGGCTTGACTCGTTTTGAATCTTTTGTTCCAGCTTTTCGATCAGGTTGGACCGTGGAATGTTAACGGCAAAGAACATCTTCAGCAGCAGTTCCGACCGAAAGGGGTAGGGCTCGACCGGCAGCATCAGCCACCGGTGCAGTTCCTCTCTCCCCTGGTCGGTGATGGAGTAGACGTTGCGGGGTGGTTTTCCCTCGGTCTGCTCACTGCTCCTGGTCACCAGGCCATCTTTCTCCAGCTGCCTCAGCACCGGGTAGAGGTGGCCGTAGTTCTCGTTCCAGAAGTAGAAAATGGAGTCGTCACAGAACTTCTTGATGTCGTAGCCCGAGCCGGGTTTCAGGCTCAGGACCCCCAGGATCGCATACCTGGTCTTGTTGATCTTCGGCATCAGCTTAAACCCCTATATCATAAAGTAATATCTAATTATATTATATAGCATAGTGATATATCATCAAGATTTTTTCTCAATGATTGACTGAATGGGAGCCGATGTCTTATAATATATCTAATCGATATATAGCGAGTAGATATGAAAGGGCTGAAGAGTGTTGCTCGAATTCATCATCCTGGGATTCCTGATGGATCGCGAATGCACGGGATACGACATCAAGCAGAGGATGAACCTCAGCACCGTCAATTTTTACGACGCCAGCTTCGGCAGTATCTACCCGGCGCTGAAGCGGTTGGAAAAGGAGGGCCTGATCGACGTCGAAGAGAAGACCGAGGGCGGCCGGCTGAAAAAATACTACCGCATCCGCGAGGCGGGACGCGCGAAGTTTATGGCCTGGTTGGAGGAACCGATGGTGGTCCATCCATCCCGGCTGGAGCACCTGGTCAAGCTGTTCTTCTTCGGGTTTCTGCCCCGGGAAAGGGCGCGCGAACTCATCGCCGATTTTATCGAGTTCCTGCAGCGGAAGCGGGACCGGTTGGCGGGACTCCGGCCAGGGGTGGAGGACCGGGCGAACGAGTTCCAGCTTGCCACCCTGAGGTATGGGGTCGATTACCAGCAGTTCATGTGCGGTTGGTTCGAGAACTACCTGTCGACTTTATAGGATCGGAGGGACAGCGATGGAGGTCTTCGAAAACACCCGGCTCGCCGGGATGGAGTTAAAGAACCGTATCATCCGGGCTGCGACCCACGAGGGGATGGGAGGCAGCCAGGGGTTCCCCCGGGAGGAGCTGGCGAAAATTTACGAGCGGTTGGCCCGGGGCGGAGTGGGTGCGATCATCACCGGGTACGCCGGGGTTCAGCGGGAAGGCCGGGCCTGGCCGAATATGCCCCTGATCGACCGGGACGAGGCGATACCCGCTTATCAAAGGATAACCGCGGCCATCAAACCCTATGGCACTCCCCTGATACTGCAGTTGGCCCACGGGGGTGGGATGGTGAAGCCCGAGGTCACCGGAGGCCCGCCGCTGGCTCCTTCCCGCCACCGCTATCAGTTGACGGGTGAAACCGCCGTCGAACTCACCGAAGTCCAGATCGCGGAGATAGTGGAGAGCTTCGCCCGAGGGGTCGAGAGGGCTAAGCTGGCTGGATACGACGGTGTGGAAATTCACGCGGCTCACGGCTACCTGCTGTCCGAGTTCCTTTCCCCCTGGCTCAACCGGCGTACCGACCGCTGGGGCGGTTCGACCGAGAATAGGGCCCGGGTGCTGCGGGAGATAGCGGAGCGGTCTCGGGAGCTGGTAGGGGATTATCCCATGCTAGTGAAGATAAACGGTGACGAAACACAGCCCGGCGGGATGCGGGTGGAGGAGGCGGTCCGCGTGGCTCAACTGCTGCAGCAGGCCTCCTTCGACGCGGTTGAGGTCTCCTGCGGCAGCGACGACTTCTTTTACACGGTCAGGGTTCCCCGGGTTCCAGTGGACGCCATCCTGGAGATGGATCCCCGGCTGCGCCGGGCCTCGAGCTTAAAGAAGCGGATCACCCGGTTCTTCCTTCCCCGGGTCATAAAAACCTACCCCGGGCTGGAAAACTACAATACCCCCGCGGCGGAGAGGATAAAGGCCGCCGTTGATATACCGGTAATAGTGTTGGGGGGCATCAGGAAACTGTCCGCCATCAGGGAGATAATCGAGCGCGGCCGGGCCGATTACGTGTCCATGTGCCGACCCTTCATCATCGAGCCCAACATCGTGGAGAAGATGAGGGCCGGGAGGCAGGAGGAGTCCCGCTGCATAAACTGCGGATACTGCCTGATCGGGGTCCCAGCCGCGCCCCTGCGCTGCTACTTCGGCCGGCTGCCGAAATCGGTTCCCGAGTCACCGGCAGGGCCGGTGGAACCGTGAAGGGGGTGTAGAAGATGCCAAGCCATGAGCTGGACCTGAACCGGTGCACCCGCTGCGGGATATGCGCGGCGGTCTGCCCCACCGAGGTGATACGGCAGGACGAGGCGAAGGAGGTATTGATCCTCCAGGAGCGGGCGGCCACCTGTTTCCAGTGCGGCCATTGCATGGCGGTCTGCCCCGCCCAGGCGATTCTGGTCGAGGGGCTGTCCTATGACCATGACCTCTTCGGGCTGGCCAAGGACGCATTGGACGCCGACCGGTTCATGGATTTTATCTGGAGCCGCCGTTCCGTCCGCGTCTTTAAGGACAAACCCGTGCCCCGGGAGATCCTGGAGCGGATAGTCGAAGCGATATCCTTCGCCCCCATGGGCTTCCCGCCGCACAAGACCGAACTCACCGTGGTCCAGGACCGGAGCACGGTCAGACAGGCGCTCACGCAATTGATCGACTTCTACGATCAGTTGGACCGCTGGCTGGATAACCCGGTCTCCCGGTCGATGCTCCGGCTGCGGGCGGGGGCGGAAACCTTTAAGACCCTGAAGGGCCATGTGCAGCCGCTGATGAAGGACCGGCTGCCGGGTTTAAAGAGTGGGGAAAGAGACACCATCACCCGGGGAGCACCGGCCATGATACTGTTCCACGCGGACCGAATGGCCGAGCACCACCTGATCGATCTCCCGATAGCCATGACCTATGGGCTGCTGGCCGCGCACGCGATGGGCCTGGGAGCCTGCGCCAATTCCCTGATCCCCCCGGCGGTAAATAAAAATCGGGCGCTGCGCGAAGTGCTGAAGCTCCCGGAGAACCAGGAGGTCGTCTGTTCGATACTGGTCGGCTACCCCCGGTACCGCTGGCAGAGAGGTATCCGGCGCGGGCTCAAGAACGTGAACTGGGTTTAGGACGTCGAAACCGCTGAACTGACCTGAACTTCAGAGGCAGGGGGCTCGATGCTCAGCTTCAGCCCGAAGGCCTTCTTTAGGAGGCGCGACCGCTTCAGGAGCCTCGCCTCGAACTCCTCGCTGACCTCCTGTTTCAGGGACAGCACCAGCTTTCCCCGTCGGACGGTGACGATATCCAGTAGTTCATTGGTCTGGCGGGTATAATCCAGGGCATCGGCGAACCGCAGCAGGGACATCAGCTGGAGGATTCGCTGCCGCTTTTCTCTGGGATACTGCCTCAACTCACCGCGGGGGGTCTTGCGGTGGCCGCCGGCTATCAGCGCCAGCAAGCCGCGTATTTCCTGGGGTAAAACATTCATGTTTTCATCCTGGAGGATTAAATATTGGGAGTGGAGGTCGTGCCGCTGCTCGCTGATGAAGTGGCCGATGTCGTGCAGCCGGGCAGAACACTCGAGCAGACGCCTCTCCCCGGCGGTCAGCTGGTAGTTCCCCGCCAGCAGGTCGAAGACCAGCAAGGCGGTCTCTACCACCTGTTCCTGGTGCCTCCTCTGGTGTCCGTCGTCCAGGTACTTGTCGCAGACCACCCGTATCACTTCCGGGACCATTACCGAGGCGTCGCTGACTAAAATACGCCGCACCCCCTATACCACCAGCAGGTCCTGCTTGAACGCCTTCTTAAACTCCGAGGCGGTCTCCTGGGCGGCGCGGATGGCGAGTTCCGCGTTCCCCTGGCTGGCGGTTCTGATGAGGACCGTATCGTGGTTTATCTCGCACTCCACGCCATCCACCACCCCATCCATCGACTGGTCCAGGCAGGTGGCGATCTTCAGGATCACCCCGGCCCTTTTGATAAAGGCCCGGTCCTCCTTGCTGATCAGGGACTGGTAGTGGGACATCGCGGCCTTGCTCTGCCGGCCGTGAGAAGCGGCGATATGCGCGCTCTGCACCAGTTCCCGGTGGCTGAGCCCGTTTATCTCCGAGTTCAGTATCAGATAGAAGGAGTGGTCGTGGTGGCGGTAGTATCGGACCATGATCCCGCAATCGTGCAGCATGGCGGCGGTCTTTATGACCTTCTCCCGGCTGCTGTCCAGCGGCTGCTGCGGGTGCAGCTGCCGGTAAAGCGAAAGTGCCAGCCGCAGCACCTGGAGGGGATGTTTCTCGTCGATGCCGTAGTTGAACAGGCTGCTCTCCAGGGAGTAGTCCAGGACATCCTCGACCAGCCCGTCGCCAGGGACGAGGCGGCTGTAGATCAGACCCTCCCGCAGCCCATTACCGCTGACGGTGACCTCCCTTGCCCCGCAGAACTCCACCAGGGCATTGACGGCAGCGGCAGCCCCGACTATGATGTCCGCCCGGTCCTCTGAGAGCCCCTTCACCTCCTGGCGTTCCGAAAGTACTTGGGATTTAAGCATCTGGTAAATCTGCAGCAGGTCGTGCTGGCCCAGCCGGTAGTTATGGGTCAGGTTCAGGGGGTAGTCCTTGAGGCAGCGGTCGATTTTACCCAGGTTGCGAAACGAACCGCCGATGCCCACGAACTCCTCCCGCGACGCCTGCTTCAGCCAGGGGATTCCCTGGTAGAGCCGGCAGAGATAGTCGAAGAGTCTTCTCTCGACGTGCGGCTGTACCCGGTCATAGAGCCCAAAACGCTGGGACAGGCTGATGGACCCGAACGGCAGGCTGACGCTCTCTCTAATCCTGCGGTCAGAGATCCAGATCAGTTCAGCGCTGCCCCCTCCCAGGTCCATAACCAGGCCGTCGCTCAGGGAGAGGCTGTTGACCACCGCCAGGTAGTCGTAGAATGCCTCCTCTTGGCCCGACAGCACCTTCACCGTGAGACCGGTCTCTGCTTTAACCCGGGCCAGGAATTCACTTTGGTTGGCGGCCCGCCGGACCGCTTCCGTGGCGACCGCTATGACCTCCAATGGCTGGTGCCGATCGCACTGCTCCCGAAATGCGCGGAGGGTTCGGACCGCTCTTTCGAGGCGGTCGGGGTGGATACCCCCGTCTTCTCCCATTCCCTCTTCCAGGCGTACCGAAACGCTCTGATCGTAGATGATCTTAAAAAAGCGCCCGTTCCCTATCGACGCCATGACCAGCCGGATGGAGTTCGAACCTATATCGATTACGGCGATCCTTGGCGGCGGGGGATTCACTTGGTTCATACCGTTCACCCCTAGCTGCTGGTGATGAAAAACTCCTGGGCGTTCAAGGGTTCCTTGCTCCGGTCGCGCACCCGGCGGTAGCTGCCGTCCGGGTTCATTGCCCGCGCCTTTTCAGTATCCTTCAGGTTTATCTCCAGGAGGTTCTTGATGCGCGAATGGATATCACGGTCCTCGATCGGGAAAAGCAGTTCCACCCGGTGGTCGAGGTTGCGGCTCATCAGGTCGGCGCTGGAGAGAAAAAGCTTCTCGTTCCCGGCGCTGTAGAAATAGAAGATGCGGCTGTGTTCCAGGAAACGCCCGACGATGCTGCGCACCCGTATGTTATCGCTCACCCCCGGGAGACCCGGCCTGAGGCAACAGATACCGCGCACGATCAGGTCTATCTCCACCCCCGCGCTCGAGGCGCAGTAGAGGGCTTGGATTATCTCCTCATCCACCAGGGAGTTGACCTTGGCGATTATCCGGCCCTTGACGCCCCGGCGGGCGTTGGCGGCCTCGCCGCGGATCATGGACAGGAATCTCTCCCGCATGCCGGCTGGCGCCGTGACAAGCTTGCGCATGGGCAGCATGCTGGATTGGCCCGAAAGGAAGTTAAACAGGGACGAGGCGTCATCCCCGATGTCGGGGTCGGCGGTGAACAGCCCCAGGTCGGTATACAGCCTGGCGGTCACGTCGTTGTAGTTGCCGGTCCCCAGGTGGACGTATCGCCTGAGTTCGTCCTCCTCCTGGCGTACCACCAGGGTCACCTTGCAGTGGGTCTTCAGTCCCGCCAGCCCGTATATCACGTGGCAGCCTGCCTGCTCCAGGCGCTTGGCCCACACGATGTTGTTCTCCTCGTCGAAACGGGCCCTGATCTCCAGCAGGACGGTGACCTGCTTGCCCCGTCCCACGGCCTGGGCCAGTGCTTCCACGATAGGCGAGCTGCCGCTGACCCGGTAGAGGGTCTGCTTTATCGCGAGCACCTGTGGGTCCTCAGCCGCCAGGCGGATAAAATCCACCACCTGGTCGAAGGAATCGTAGGGATGGTGCAGCAGCATATCCTTCCCGGCGATGGCCTTAAACATCTCCCCGCCGTCTTTAAAGACTGTCCCGCGGCGGGGGGTGATGGTGTCGAAGCAGAGGCTGTCATACCCCGGCAGCGAGGCGAACCTGAACAGCAGGGTCAAATCGAGCGGACCCGAGATTTCGTAGGTCCCGCCCTCCGGCACCTCGAACGCCTCCTCCAGGAAGCCTCTAAGTGACGCGTCCATGTCCCGCTCGACCTCCAGGCGAACGACCGAGCCCCATCGGCGCATCTTCAGGGACTGCTGGATGGTTTCCAACAGGTCCTCGGCCCCTTCCTCGTCGAACCCCAGGTCGGCGTTGCGGGTGACCCGGTAGCAGCCGATGGAGAGGATGCGGAAGCCTCGAAACAGGGACTTGAGGTTGGTCTTGATCACGTCCTCCAGCAGGATGAAGCAGCGCTCCTTTTTATCGCCCGGCAGCTCCAGCACCCGGTCGAGCACCGAAGGGACCTGGACCGTGGCAAACAGCGGCTGCCCCTTTTTCTCCTCGTTTTCGAGGAACAGGGCGATGTTCAGGCTGCGGTTCTGCACCAGGGGGAAGGAGCGGCTTCGGTCCACCACCAGCGGCGTTACCACCGGATAGATGGCCTTGAAGTAGTGGCGTGCAATAAACTTCTTCTGCTTGGGGCGCAGGTCCTTGAGGCGGAGGAGCCGGAGGTTGTTCCTTCGGAGCTGGGTCTTTAAGGAGTAGCGGAAACAGTGGTACTGCTCGTCGATCATCTGGTGGATGCGCTGTGACACCTTACCCATCACTTCCCGGGGGGTGGCGCCCGAGGCGTCGGGCTGGTCGAAGCCAGCCTTGATCTGGTCCCAGATCGAGGCCACCCTCACCATGAAGAACTCGTCCAGGTTGGAACTCGCGATCGCGGTTAACTTGAGCCTTTCAAACAGGGGGTTCCTTTTGTCCTGGGCCTCCTCCAGCACCCGGTGATTAAACTCCAGCCAGCTCAGCTCCCGGTTGATGAAGTACTCGATCTGATTCAAGGACTTGGCGACAGCCAAGTTTTTCTTTATCTTCTTGGTCATGGTCTGCTTCGAACCCCGCTGGCCGTTTTTCTACCCCTATTTTAGCATAACGAATATAATAACGTCTGGCTATCAAATTGCTACTGCAGGGCTCCCGTGTTTTCTGTCGCTCCATTTGCAGGTTATCCGATTATCGCCCCAGCGATTGACGGGTACCCCTGATTCCAAGCTCTCCATCGCTTCTAGCTGCACTGGACCTGTTACTCCGCCGTGGACGAGTGGGACAGTTTGCCGAAAAATTTTTACCCTTTTTTAATAATGTTTTAATAATCGTGGTTTAAAATAAGGCTACCTCGTAAACTTCAACTTCACTACTGGGCAGGTATAAAAGGCCTGCCATCTCTTTTTTATGCTTTTCACCACTTTTTTCCGGTTGGGGTAAGTGATAGAATATGGAAAAACAAAGCTGTTTTTGCCCGGTCCAAGGGCCGGCCGTCTATATAGTTTGGGACGAACGGGGAGATACAAGCTCGAATGAAAGAAAAGATCCTGATCGTGGACGATGAAGCCAGTATCGTCAAGCTGGTCGACTACAACCTGGACAAAGAGGGATTCCAGACCATCGTTTCCCGGAGCGGGGATGATGCCTGGGAGAAGATCGTCCGCGAGCGGCCGGACCTGGTGGTGCTCGACGTGATGCTGCCAGGCGTGGACGGCCTCACCCTGCTGAAGAAGATGCGCCAGGAAAAGCTGAACCTTCCGGTGATAATGTTAACCGCCCGGGGGGAGGAGATCGACCGGGTGATGGGCCTGGAGTTGGGCTGCGACGACTATGTTACCAAACCCTTCAGCCCCCGGGAACTGGTGGCCCGGGTCAAGGCGGTCCTGCGCCGGTCCCAGGAGGCGGGGTGGCAGGCGTCACGGCGGATAACCATCGGTCGGCTGGTGATAGACCTCGACCAGTACGAGGCCAGGGTCGACGGGGAGGAGTTGTCTCTGACCCCCAAGGAGTTCGAACTGCTCGCGTACATGGCCCAGAACCGCGGTCGGGTGGTGACCAGAGGGCTCCTGCTGGAGAAGGTCTGGGGCTACGATTACCAGGGCGACACCAGGATCGTAGATGTCAATATCAGCCACCTGAGGGACAAGGTCGAAAAAGACCCTTAAAACCCGGAGCTGATCAAGACCGTCAGGGGGGTCGGCTACCGGATAGTCCCCGACCGGGGGTAAAGGGGCAAATCAGCAGTTGGTAATCCTGGAATCTTGTGCTATCATATATAAGGCACTTTTTTGTTTTATAACGTAGGGGTACATTCATCTCTTGGAAATTTACGTTCATTACCTTTTCAGCGAGGTAAAAATCCGGTAGGGGGAGAATCTTCTTTGTTTAAGCGGTTGTTTTCCAGGTTCTTTAAAGACCCTAACTATATCGGGACCCACCACGAACCTGCCGTTGGCAGGACCAACGCCAACCGGGTTCTTTTTACTCCCAACGCGGAACTGAACCCGGGTGCGGTCAAAACCGACGATATCCCGGCCTCCCGGAGAAGACAGCGGCAGAGGATGAGGCCGAATCGCCGGCCAAAACAATAAAACCAGCGCCATCCTGACACCCGGCAGGGGAGTTCTTAAACGGTTGTATTTCCCGCCCTATCCCTTATAATAACCGGAGGGACCATTGGATTAAGAAAAGACAGTGGAGTATTTGCCGGTGGAAAACCGTCAGCAGGCCTATTCCTCAAAACAAGTCTCAAAAATCCTGGGGATCTCGCTGCGCCAGCTGCAGTACTGGGACGAGAAGGGACTGCTCAAACCCTCGATCATCCCCGCCAGCGGCCGCGGGACGCTTCGCTACTACAGCTTTTCCGACCTGGTTCAGTTGAAGCTTATCAAGCGTTTCCGGGACGAGCAGATAAGCCTGCGCAAGATCGCCAGGGCCATCGAGTATCTGCAGAGGCAGATAGAGGAAGGCCAGCTCAACCTGATCGATCCTTTTACCGAACTTTCCTTCGTTACAGACGGCAAATCCATCTATCTGCTGACCGAGGATAAAAAGATAGCGATAAGCCTGGTGCTGATGGGACAGTTGGTGTGGCACATACCGCTTGAAAACCTTATCACCGAGGTGAAAGAACTTGAGTCCCGGGCGGGAGGGCAGAAAACCGCGAGCCGATAGATCGGGGCTGGAAGGTCCTGCTCATTAAAATGCTCCTGAAGAGGGCGTTATTTCTTTTTACGGGGTTTTTCCTTTTTCGCGATTTTAAACCTGGTGCAAGCGATTTTAAAAAGCAGGTCCCGGGAGACCGAGCACATCGCCACCGGCCTCAATATCCATCCGAGATCTTAAACGGCCTCCGAAACAATAAACATAATAAAATGTCGGACAGGAAAAAATAGAAGGGATTTTTGGAAAGACAAAGTCTCATCCCGTAAAAAAATCGACATGAAATTATTTCCCGGGAAATAATTTGTAGATTTGTAAAACCGGGCCTAATCACAATAAAACAACAACCAAGGAATGGTGCCAAAGAAGAAATGGATAAATCATTCAACGGTATCTGATATTAATGACAGTCCTTGATAAAGGAAAATCCGATTTTTCAATAATAGGTGCTATGAGTCCACGGGGGTCGGCCATGTCGGAGACAGCCAGGTATGGGATCTCAAACACCGGTATACCCACATAGTGAGGGGTGTATTCGACCTCCTGGAAATAGATATTCAGGGTATTTTCGGTCAGGTAGTAGCCCTGCTCCGGGGAAATGCTCTCAAACTCATTGATCTGGGGCCAATCCTTTTTCTTGAACTCTTCTTTGATGATGACGTTTATCCGGTCCAGATAGTCGCTGCCCGGCTCAAACTGCTCAGACAGCTGATAGTTATGCCCGGTATCCAGGCTGAAGTTCAGGGAACTCGCGACAGTACGTCCATTGGCCGCCTGCTCGGGGAAGGAATAAACCTCGAAATACAGGCTCAATACCCCGTTCAGGTTGACCCCCACCTGGTACGTCAGGGTGATCTCCGTACTGTCCGGCTCATAAGCCGGATGGAGGTTGTCGGGGTTAGTGGTCAGGTCGTCTACCAGGGATTTGATCTGCTCGTTGATGCGCCTCTGCGCCGCAGTATTTGGCAGACCCTCCACCCGGGGATAATCGATCTTAACCGTCGAATCACGGATTTCCTCGTTTACCAGCTCGGCGCTGTACCCTTCTTCCCTCATGATTGATCCTCCTTTGACTCTTAAAAAAGATTAGCAGCCCCGGTTTCAGGTTATTCAGGCCGGCTTCCCGGTATTCGGTAAAGTAGACCTCACAACACGCCAGGGCTAAAAAAATAGCATGATTTTACAAGTCAACTGAGGTAATATTTGCTTAAATAAAACAGATAACCTGGTTGCTTGGATAAAAAATGGGGGTGAAAAAATGAGGATCGAGACCCTGGCGGTACACGCCGGGCTCCATATCGACAAGGCCACCAGATCGGTCGCGCCGCCGATAAACCTGTCCACCACCTTTGAGCGTGATGCAAATGGGGATTACCCCGGTGGGTACGTCTATTCAAGGGGGGCCAATCCCAACCGGGATGACCTGGAGCAGGCCATGTGCGTTCTGGAGGGAGGGGTCGGAGCGGCCGCGTTCTCCTCCGGGATGGCGGCGATACTGAGCGTATTTCAGTCACTGGCCCCGGGGGACCACGTCGTCGCGCCGGACGACGTCTATCGCGGAACAGCGCACCTGCTGGAGGATGTGATGTCTTCCTGGGGCCTCGGGTTGGACTTCGTCGACCTGACCGACCCCGGCCGGCTGGAAGCGGCAGTAAGGCCAGAAACCCGCCTGGTCTGGCTGGAGACCCCCTCCAACCCGCTGCTCCGGATTACCGATATCGAGAGAACGGCGGCCATCGCGCATTCAAACAACGCCATCTGCGTCTGCGACAGCACCCTGGCCACACCGGCGCTGACCCGGCCTTTAGACTTGGGGGCTGACCTGGTTGTTCACTCCACCACCAAGTACCTGGGAGGCCACGGTGACGTCCTGGGGGGGATAGTCGTATCCCGGGCGGATGACGACTTTTTCAAAAAGATAAAAAGGATTCAGTATCTGGGGGGAGCGGTCCCCTCGCCGTTCGAGTGCTGGCTGGTAATGCGGGGATTGAAGACCCTGCCCTACCGTGTCCGCGCCCACTCGGAGAACGCCCTGGCAGTAGCGGAGTACCTGGCGGGGCATCCAGAGGTGGAAAGGGTGTACTACCCGGGGCTGACTGGCCACCCGGGATGGGAGATCGCGAAGCAACAGATGGGTGGATTCGGGGGGATCATCTCCTTCCAGGTCCGCGGCGGGAGAGAAAAGGCCTTCGACATGGCGGGCCGGGTCCGGATTATCGTTCGTGCCACCAGCCTGGGTGGACCGGTCAGCCTGATCGAGCACCGCGCCTCCTATGAGGGGCCCGGGACCAGGGCCCCGGAAAACCTGCTGCGGCTGTCGGTAGGCTTGGAGCACCCTGACGACCTGATCGAAGACCTGGCCGGGGCGTTGGATAGTAGGAGGTAAAACTATGGCTGGACCCAGGCGGATAAAAATCGGGCATCAGCACTTCCTGCGGGGGGGCGGGGGAGCCCACAAGGTAAAGACCCGACTGACCCAGCGCTACCTCTGCCGCAAGAGCAAGAGTCAAAAAACCCGGGACCGGGACGAGCAATAAAAAAACCAGGCGATTCTATCGATCACCTGGGGAGACCATTGTGAGAGTGAGATTACTCCAAAACCTCCCAGCAGTCGAGGCAGTAGTAAAAACCTGGTACGAGTGGCTGTTGGCAGGAGCTGCAGGTAGGTACCTCTCCCTTCTGGGTTTTGGGTGCGACGATTTTAAGCCGCCGTGGTTTCTTGTCGTCACCCGGTTTATTATTCTCACAGGCCTCGATGAAAGCCGCCCCCGAGGTCGCCAGACGTTCGGGTAGCTGGCTCAGGGTAGTAACGGCCTCGGTGTATAGACCTCTGGTGGTCAGGGTTATAATAACCACCGGGTCATCCGGGGCCTCTTCCGGCATCGAAAGATGCGGAAGGTGTTTCTGTCTCTCGTAGGGTAAGAGACTGTTGTTTAAAACGGGTTTTATCTGTCTAATATTTCTCCCCCCCTAACTCCTTGTTACATTATTCGCAAGTATCATGCCAAGTGAATAAACCCCTGATTATAGGCATTTTATGGCATCGGCCCGGGTCACCGCCGATGCTTTTTCGCATCGAATTTATCGTTTTCGGGGGATCGACATTTTTCATGGAGGGAAGGCATTACTGATGAGTACCGAAGTCTTCCGCAACAGCAGCTACCGCCAAATGAAAAAAGGTGCAATCCAGTACCCGGTCGGGACGCCGATGCGGTTCGGCATCGATCAACGGACATAACCATATTACCTGGTAAATTAAAGCCAAAAACAGATCGCCCCCGATGCAATAATGCATCGGGGCGGTAACAGCATCGATAAAGACCTTCAAATATCTAATCACATTCCCAGCTCAGTCGAGCTTCCTTACCGCTGACAGATAAACAGAATAAAAAGCCCGGCACCTTGCACCGGGCTTCAATTATACCTATCAAGGGCATCATTTCACATTGATCACGAAAGATAATCAGTCCTGACTAATATCACTACCGGGGCCTTTTTGACACCTCGGGGGCTGACTCGTTTTTCTTACGGGCGAGCTTTCGGACCAGGGTGGACTGATTGACTCCCAGTATAGCCGCCGCCTTGTGGGTGCTCCCATACTTCTCCATGGCCCGGGTTATCAGCTTGTCTTCAAGGATCTGGACCGCCTCTTTCAGCGGCAGCAGTCCCTGATCGAAGACCCCATCCTCTGAAGCCCCGACCTTCTTCAGGAAGGCCGGAGGCAGGGAGCTGGGGGTTATATTCGGCCCATCGGTGGTTACGATCAGGCCCTCCACGATGTTTTCCAGCTCACGGATGTTGCCCGGCCATTCGTACCGCATAAAGATCTTGATTACCTCCGGGTCGAACTTCTTCTCCATGCCGTACTTGCGGCAGAAGGACTCCTTAAAGTGCGAGAGCAGCGGTATCAGATCGGCCTTACGTCTTCGGAGCGGGGGGATATTTACCGTCACCACGTTAAGACGGAAGAAGAGGTCCTCGCGGAACGTACCTTCCTCCACCATCTGCTCCAGGTCGCGGTTGGAGGCGGCCAGGATGCGGACATTCACCCTCTTGGGGATGGTCCCTCCCAGCCGGGTAAACTCCTTGTCCTGCAGCACCCGGAGCAGCTTGACCTGGAGCGATAGGGGCAGTTCCCCGATCTCATCCAGGAGGATGGTGCCGTTATTGGCCATCTCGAACAGCCCAGCCTTGCCTTCCTTGCTGGCTCCGCTGAAGGCCCCGCGTTCATAGCCAAAAAGCTCGGACTCCAAAAGCGACTCCGGGATCGCGCCGCAATTTATCTTCACGTAAGGTCCGTCGGAATGGCCGCTCAGGCTGTGGATAAGCTTGGCGAGAACCTCCTTGCCCACCCCTGACTCTCCCAGCAGCAAAACCGTGGAGCCCACCCGGGCCACCCGGGTGCAGAGGTCGATGGTCTGCTGCATCTCGGGCGAGTTGCTGTGCAGGTTGAATTCCTTGGTAAGCTGCAGGTTGGCGAGTTCCTCCCGGTACCGCCGGGTCAGGCTGATGCTCTCGTCCAGGTCATTGCGCAGGATCTCGATCTCCGAGAGGTCGCGGGCGTTTATCACCAGCCGGAAGATGCTGCCGTCCTCATCCAGGACCGGGTTGGCGGTAAACAGCAGCCGGTTGCCCAGCGGCGAAACCTGGATGCGGGAAACCGACTTTTTCTGTTCCAGGGCCTCCTCCACGATGGAGATGTCGCTGCCGTTTTCGGGGTGCAGTTCAGAAAAGGGCCGACTCATCACCTCGGACTCCTTATGCCCGGTCATACGGGTGTAGGCCTGATTGATCCGGTGAACGATCCCCTTGTTGTTGGTGATCAGGACCGCGTCGTAAGACGAATCGATCAGCGCCTGCAGTTCCTTGTTGACCTGTTTGATGAAGGTAAGTTCCTGGGACATGAATTCGGCATCGGTCACGTCCTGGAAAACCCCGACCGCCCCCACCACCTGACCTTTTTCTATGACTGGGCTGCGGTTGGTCAAGTAAAACCTTACACCCTTGGAAAAGGCCAGGGTCAGACGCTTATTGACATGCACCTCACCGGTCCTGAGGATATCGAGCAGGCCGGAGGGGATGACCACCTCCGACAGCGGTTTGCCGATGCAGTCTTCACGTTTGCGGCGGATGATCCTTTCTCCCGCCGGGTTGAGCACCGTGACGATGCCCTCCCGGTTGATGGCGATCACCCCGGAGATGGCGCCGTTGATGATGGCGTCGAGTTCCTGGACCCGGGACCTCAGGTGACGGTAGACCAGATCCGATAACTCCAGCTTGGTAAACAGCCCCAGGACCCCAAACTTTTCGTCCACCACCGCCAGTATCTCCCCCGGGAGGTTAAAGGTCTCTTCCAGCATCAGTTCGGGACCCACCTGGGTGAACCCGGTGCTCATCAAGGAATCGACTGGGGTATCAGGCGAGACCTCCTCGAACATTCCCGGGGTCAAGCCCTTTCCCAGGACACCGATCAGCCTCCCGGAACCGTTGATTACCCCGACCAGGTTGGTCTCCGGCCGCTGCCATAGAAGCAGAAGACGCGACAGGGGCTGCCCCGATTCCAGGGTGGGTGGCCTTTTACTGATAACACTGTCCATTCTCGGCAAGGAAATTCCCCCGTTCGATTGAGTACTCGAAACATATACTATTTTAATACAAAAACTGGAAGCCTGGTAAGTGTAGAAACCCATTTTGACAAATTGCGCGATCGATGGTGCTTCGTGTAAACCGCGGGAAAAAAGAGGAACTGTACTGTAGAACCGTAAAAAAGACCGGCGAATTTTTTATGTTGACATTGTAACAGATACTGCTTGAATTAAAAATAGCCTTTACCAAACCGGAGACCCTGGGTCCCTAAAAACTTGGTCTGGCCAGACAAACCGCGGGAACCATATGGTTGCCAAATCGGCAGCGATGTGGTTCCATTTGTTGTATAGGGAAAAAATGCAAACAGCATAGAGAGGAAAAGGGAGAGGGGATTATGACCGAAAAGAAGATAAACCAGCTCGTGCCGGGGGAGACCGCTCAGGGGTACTACCTGGTCAAAGAGGTGGAGTGCAAGAGCGCAGTCAACCAGCGCAAGTACCTGGACCTGGTGCTGGCCGACCAGACCGGCGAGATAGGGGCCAAGCTCTGGGACTGCAGCGATAACGACGAATCGGCCTACCGCAAGAACCGGCTGGTGAAGGTCCGGGGCAGTGTCACCCTGTGGCAGAAACGGCCGCAGTTGAAGATCGAAAAGATACGGCCCGCCGGTGAAGAAGACGGGATTAAGCTGGAGGACTTCATCCCAGCGGCCCCTGAGGACCCAGAACACCTGTTCGGGGAACTGCTGGAGTACATAAACAAGATCGAGAACCCGGCCTTAAACCAGATCGTCAGCCGCATCGTGGCTGACGGCCGGGAAAAGCTGCTGGTATACCCGGCTGCCCTGCAGAACCACCACGCGATCAAGACCGGGCTGCTCTACCACGTCTACAAGATGCTGCAGGCGGGTGAGCGGATGTGCGAGGTCTATCCCGCGTTGAACCGTGACCTGCTGTTTGCGGGCATCATCCTGCACGATATCGCCAAGCTGGAGGAGATGGACGCCGATGAGCTGGGAACCTCCGCTGTATACACCCGGGAGGGGTATCTCCTGGGACACATCGTTCAGGGGATAAAGCTGATAGAGCGGGTGGCGGGGGAGCTGGGTCTGGGAGGGGAGCCCGTCATACTGCTTCAGCACATGGTTCTTTCACACCACTACGAGCCCGAGTTCGGCAGCCCGCGGCGTCCGATGTTCCCGGAGGCGGAGATGCTCCACTACCTGGATATGATCGACGCCCGTATGTACGACATGGAGCGGGTGCTGCAGAATACCGCCGACGGGGAGTTCTCCGAAAAGATCTGGGTGCTGCATAACCGCAAGCTGTATAAGACGACCAGCAACCAATATGAAGAGGACCGGCAATATGAAAGTACTGAGTAATATCCCAGCAGACTATGGCTGGCGGTTGAAGCGCGATGCAAGAAAAAACTTTGATAAAGACTAGATTTTTAATAAACTATCACAAATAGACAGGACTGACTATGTGATGCTTTATAAATAATAAACATTAGATTGGAATTATCCCCTTAACGTTCTTTAAAAAAATAACGAGAATATAATAAAAGGTTTATGTTCTGCAGGATTTTTATCGTAACTTGTAGAACTTTGAAAAGAAAATCCATATAAAAATTACCCATAAACAGGCAATGGAAATTCCAAAAACTTACAATTGATATTCGAGGTGCTTCGGTGCGCACAGAGAGATAAACAGCGGCCGAAGCCGCTACAATATACCTTTCTCTATCCGCGTGACAATTATCACTGTAATATTCCCAGCACTAACGTAGAATTATACATACAGAACTCCTTGTTTATTTGCCAGCGGAGGCTTACGGTCACTACAGACATAATAAACAGACCGGGGCCATTAAAAATAAATGGGAGGGAGAAGCGTGACAAACATCGGGGTGGTAGGTGGAGGCAAAGGGGGCACTTCAATTTTACGCGAGTTTTCTGGTGTAGAGGGGTTCAAAATCCTGGGTATCTGCGACGTGAACGAAGGAGTACCGGGGCTGGTGCTGGCAAGGGAAAAGGGGATTCCCACATTTACAAACCTGGAGGAACTTCTGGGCCAGCCGGGGTTGGATATCCTGATCGAGGCCACCGGCAGTCCCCGGGTCAAAGAGCTGATACTGGAGAAAAAGCAGGCTTCGACCGTACTGGCCGACTCCCAGGTGGCCAGCATGATGATGTCCATGATCGAGTCGCGGGAAGAAGCGTTCCACAAGATGAACAACGAGATAACAGCTTTCAGGACCGCTGCTCCCTACCTCACAGAAACCTTCGAGGGAGGGGTGGTGTACTTCACCTCGAACCTGGAGGAGTACGATTACGTTCTTAACCGGGGGCTGGAGTTAGCAGGGGTCAAGGTGGGGGAAAAGCTGGTAGAAAGGGGATTCATCAGGCAATGCATCCAGACCCGGGAGGTAGTGGAGGGCACTGTTGACCAAAAGGTTTACGGCATCCGTTTGAAGATCAAGGTATTCCCGATATTCGCCAGCGGCGACTCCCAGCGGGTGGTGGGGACCTGCGGCATCTTCCTGCCCAAGATCCACCCGGTCCACCGGGCATTCAAGGAGTTCGCGCCGCTCCTGGCCAATTCCTTCCCCGAGGGGGCGGTATTGCTGGCCACCGACCTGGAGAAGATCACCAACAAGCAGGGCTCCGACAAGTTCGACATCAAGGGGATCAAGGAAGGGACCAAGATGACCGCGCAGGACGCGGCTCCCCAGTCCATAAAGAAGCGGGCCCAGGTGGTTATCAATGTCAATGCAAAAGCCTTTGGGGTGCCCTGCCAGATCGTCAGCACCCCCCTGTTCGACGAGGACAGCAACGAGCCGATAGGGGCCTTCGGACTGATCTTCCCCCGCGCCGTGGCGGAAAACCTGCGGGAGATGGCCACGAAGCTGATGGCCAGTACCCAGGAGATGGCCGGGGTCATGGAGGAGATAGCCAGCTCGGCCAACGAGATCAACATCAACGAGACCAACCTGGCGGAACACGTACAAGAGGTGCAGGGGATCTCGAAGCAGATCAACGATATCCTCGGATTCATAAAGAGCGTGGCTGACCAGACCAAGATGCTGGGGCTGAACGCCGCCATCGAGGCTGCCCGGGCGGGTGAGCACGGGCGCGGATTCGGGGTGGTGGCGGAGGAGATACGCAAACTCTCCGACCAGTCCAAGGAGACCGCCGACCAGATCGGCAAACTGACCCGGGATATCGACGACAAGATAGGGATAGTCGCTCAGGCCTCGCAGGGAAGCGTGAAGCAGAGCCAGGAGCAGGCGGCAGCCACCCAGGAGGTGACCGCCACGGTTTCCGAACTGGCCTCCATGGCGGAAATCCTTTCGGAGCTGGCGAACAAGATCTGATCAAGTCCGTATAAAAAACAGCCGGGACAGCCGCGATCACGGCTGCCCCGGTTTTTTAATCAATACCTTTTTCTCCCTACGGTAGCTTGTTAGGCCAGTCGACACCGCTCTGTTTAGCCACCCGGTCCCCGGGGCGGAACTCGTCATACATGCCTTCAAACACCTTTATCTTAACCCTCCTTCCCCGGTCGGTGCGGAAGACCACGTAATAATCGGTGTAGTTGTCGTCATCGTCTACATAGCGGTCCTCCACATACCCGGTCCAGGCGGACCTGGTCTTGCGCCAGATGAAAAAGGCGAGGATCGCGGCGACCACCAGGAACCCGGCGGCTCCGTACAGGACCCCTTCCCACTTCAAAAAAGCCACCTCCAGACTTGATTCAGCAGCAGCTAGACTAAATCTACCATTATGTAGAGCAAAAGCAATCACCCCGGAAGGGTGATTCAGGGACCATTCTATAATTTTTATATAACGAGCAATCCATGGCCTTGACCTGAAAACTATATAAGCGGGAGATGCGGAGGCATGGCAGTTACTTCATCTCACCCTTGGTCTCGGTGCCCGGATCCCCGGTGTTGATGATCGTCGGTTGAGGCCGGTAGTAGTTATCGGAGAGCATTTCGCGGCCGGTCTCCTGGCCGGCGACCTCGGTTATCCGATACACCTTGACCTTGTATCCTTCCTTGCCTTTCTGGATCACCTTGGATTCTCCCATGGGCAGGTTCTGGTCGTATTTCACCACCGTGGGGGGGGCCACCACCTCTTTTTCAGTAACGATGCGGCGGGTCACCTGGCCCTCGCCGGCGGTCCCGTAAATGGTCACCGTTACGATACCCTTTTCCGCCGTGGCGCTGATATAGACCGGCACCCCGGTGTTGTTCAAGAACTTGAGGTCGTAGGTGTTGCCGGCCAGGGTCGCGTCCAGACCCAGCGGTGCGTAGGTGATGGGAGATGAGTGCGGCCACCGTTCCGTTATTTCCAGGCGGGTCTGCAGCAGAGCGTTGTAGAGAGTGGTCGCCACCTGGCAGATGCCGCCCCCGATGTCTTTGACCAGTTTCTGATTCGAAAAGACAGGTGCGGGTTTGTAGCCTTTTTCAGCGACCCGCGGGCCGAGGGACTCGTTCAACGAGAATACCTGGTCCGGCTTGACCAGGAGGCCGTTGATGGTCCTGGCGGCAATCTCCACGTTGGTTGAACGGTTGACGTCGTTGGGGTTATAGATGGTGGTGTAGATAGCCATTATCTGGTGGATTCCGTGCAGATCTGATTCCCTGATCGTCGGCTCCAGGGTATCGAAAACCAGTGGGATAGGGGTGGATAATCCAGCGTTCAGGTCCTGTCTGATCTGATCGAGGGAGGCCTCCAGGTTCAGCCGGCGTCCGAGCTGTTCCTTGACGATGACCAGGTTTCCGTCCGGGCTTTCGATCCTGGACGACTGAGGCTCCCGGTAGGTGCTGGAGTCGATCTGGTTCAGCAGGGTGACCATCTTATCGGTATCGAAGGTTCCCTGGAGGGGAAAATCGGCCTGATTCTGGCGCAGCGTCCATGACCTCGTCAGCCGCTCGGAAACGCTCCCCTGATGGTCAAAATTATAAGCGGCGTCCACGGTCTGATTAAAATCGGGCTTAAAATTGATGTCGCTCAGGGATACCGACCAGTTCCTTTCCCCGTCGGTGAGCAGCACCACCCGGTTGTTCAGTGAATCCTCGAACGAACGCGACAGGACCTCCGCCGCTTGAGCCGGAGGCATACCCCCGATTTCGACGTTCGACGCAAAAGCCCCTTGGCTGATTTTGTCGTCCCAGGGTTTGAAGGTCAGGACGTTGGACAAAACCAGAGTCAGGATCAACTGAAAGGTTAACACAACTCCCCAAACACGGGAAGATTTTAGACGCATAAGATTCCGTCCCCTCGGGTATCCTACCGCTCAACACCCATCGACAGCTCGACGAACTTTCCTAACTTCTCGATCCGTTCCAGGAGTTCCTCGGTCACCGTTTCTCCCTCGGCGGCGATTACCTGGCCCTGGTCATCCAGGATCGTGCGCACCAGTTTCTTGCCTATCACCGACTGACGCTGCCTCTCCTCGAAAAGCTTCATGCCGTTGACCCCGTTGGTCGCGGGGGCCGGAGGGACTGGAGCGGGTGCCGTGGGAACCGGGGTTCCTACGACGGGCGTAGCGGGCGGCGCAGCCGGAGGAGCTTCCAGGCTGGACCCGGTCGCGGCCTCTTCGTTTATCACCAGGACCTCCTGGCCGAAGGTGATGATGCTGGTATCAGGAATGATCGGGGACGCGCCGGGATCATCCTTGGGCTCGATCACACAGCCGCTGATCTTACCGTTGGCATCGTCGATGATGATCTCGGTGACCTTACCGATGTACTTCCCTTTACGGGTTATCACCTTGGTGCCGATCACCTTTACCTGGTTCGCCAGCAGTTGGGCGGCCTCGGGGATCTCGCCGAGGGGAGTGATCGAGTTGTCGTACTCGATGGTCAGCGCGTACTCACCTACCCCGGAGACGTCCTTAAAGGGCAGCACCCCGGGGGGAGAGTACCAGTTCTCTAGGCCGAGCAGCAGGAAAGCCACCTCGCCCTGATTGGGGTCGATCAGGAGTTCCTTTACCGTACCCACTTCCCGACCCTTAATGATGCTGAGCACCGGCAAACCGACTATCTCTATACTGCGTTTCATAAGATGTAACTCCTTTCAAAATAATGTTATATAGTTACACTTTTTTCTGCAGGAACAGTTCCTCTGCCTTTATCCTGATCAAGCGCGGTATTTTGCTGCTTGGCAGATCCGGGGTTCCAGACTGTTTGAGTAGGCCGTAAACGCTCTCGATATAATACAGCTCGTTCCTGATCGTGCTCAAACCGTTGACGTCGAGAAGAACGCTGTGCAGACTGAGGAAACCGTTGATAAAGTCAATTGCCTGCTGGTATAGACCGTGGTCCCGATACTGGCAGGTTACCTCCAATACCAGTAAGACCGAAAGGTCGGGATGTCGGTTGGTCTCCAACGCCTGTTTGAAAAGCCTTACAGTATCTTCCCATCTGCCCTGCTCCTTGGCGTCGAAACCTTCATTGATCAAATCGCTAAGCGTCCTGGGCTCCATGGGAGGTGCCGTCACCGCATCCAGTCTTTCAATAGCCATAAACTCCCTCCCTAAATAATTATCGGGCTCAGACGGCAAAACTAAACCGGAAACAAAACCAGATGCAGGCGCCGTGGGAAGCTCGTCCTCGAGATTAGAATCCACCAAATCGGCGGTTTTAATCAGTTCGGCAGGAACCTCGGCCGTTTCCGGCACTACCTCGATCAGGGGCTCGGGTTCAGTTATCCCATCGGTTTCATCCGCTGCTTCCAGCTCGTCCTCCAAATCAGGCATCCGTTCCACGAGCGTCTCCAGTTCTGGAATGATCGCCGCGGACGTTTCATCTATCGCCGGAGAATGTTCGGCCAGGGCACCGCCGTCCTCCAGTACATCAGCGGCCACCATCGGTTCCTCCACCGGCCGGGCATCGGCCGAATCCTCCCCAACCGCCAATAGAGGTACCACTATCGGTCCCTCTGAGTGCTCTTCTTCGATCACCAGATCCCCGGCGGCCGGGGCGGTCGCTTCCAGCGGTTCCTCCGCCAGTCCCGCTGATGGTTCCTCCGCAGCCGCTTCTACCGGTACAGCGTCAGCCGCCGGTTCCTCGACCGCCAGCGGAGGTGATTCTACGTGCTCATCCAGTTCGACCTTATCTTCAGGGGTATAATCCGCCGCCGCCAGGGCCGGCTCCGCCTCATAGCGGGAGTCAGTCAGGGACTCCTCGATCACCGGGGCAGCAGCCTCTGGCTGTTCGTCCGCCGCGACCATATCATCGGCGGATTCCACAACCGCCTCGGGCGGCACCTCCACCACGAGAGTCTCCAGAACCGCCCCCTCGACAGCAGCTGCCGGCGGTTCGATCACCGCTGCCGGCGGGTCCAGCCCGGTATCAACGGTGGCCGCCACCTCATCCAGGGCCGGTTCCAGTCGGTTGAAACGTTCAAAACCGGCTTCGGGCTGAATCCCTTCAGCCGCCGAATCCGTGATGGGTGGGATCTCCGGCGTATCTGGCGCAGGATCGGGCCGCACCTCGTCAGCCGCTCCAGTCAAATCTACCGGTTTAGCGATATAAGACACACTGATTACCGCCGAATCGATGCTCGAATCGATAACCGGCTCGACTTCGACGCCATCCGCGTCCACATCCGGCAGGTCGGTCTGGCTTTCGTCTCTTCTCAGACGCGCAGCGGCCAAGGACCAGGCGCTGGCTGAAGTACCCAAAACAGACCCACCGCTGGCCGGTTGGTCTGGGACATGGGTATTCGATTCGGGCGTTTCCAGACGGCCTTTCTCTATAAACCGGGGCGCCACCAGGACCGCCAGCAGGGCCGCCGCCAGGATAGTCAGCACCGCGGTCAGCGGTCTCATATACCTGAGTCCGACCGGAAATAAGACAGTAAAGGCAAAACAAATAATCGATCCGGTCAGGATATAGGAGCCGGGCAGATTAACCCTTTCCCTGAGCCGCATGAGAACAATGGTGATAAATAGGGTAATCAGCGTAGTCCAGAGAACGTAGGGTAACATCTCGCCTCCAAAGAATAAGAGCCTAGAGGTATGTTCGACATAATAAGTTAAATTCCTCCAATAATTAAGAAATATATGAGATTTTGGCTATCTAACCTGCAGGCAGCAGTAAAACCAGGACCTGTAAGACAAGGCGTTTTTTACGCCGGGGATGTCAGTTTGAGACGGTTTAGGGAAAGAATAATAAATGTCACTGTCTCTGACCAGAGCACAAAAAAAGAGGAATTAGTGCCTGGCTGTCAAATAAAACTAGTGATAAGAACTCCTAAAAGGAGAGAATTATTTTGACCTGGATCGACATCGTGCTGCTGGTGCTACTGGTTCACGCGGCATTGTCCGGTTACCGGCGCGGTTTTCTCTCAATACTGGCCGGGGTACTGGGCTTGATAGTCGGCGTGGTCACGGCATATAATTACTATCAACCCGTAGCGGAGGCCTTGAACCGGGATTACCACGCCGCCTACTACCTGCAGAGCATATTTCTGGATAAGCTCAGCTGGAGTTCCACGGCTGCCAAGGTGAGCACCGCGGTATTTCCCGCCGATTACTACCCCTCGGTGGTACAGGACCTGCCGGTGCCGGACTACTTTCAGCAGTTCCTGCTTCAGACGCTCTCCGCCCCGGCAGTAACCAGCAAGGTTCCCTCGACGGTGGGAGGCCTATTGAGCCTCGCCCTTTCTCATCTGCTGTTAAAGGTCCTGGTCTTCATCGGGATCGCCCTGCTGGTGAAGGTCGCCGCCTCGGTAGCGGCTTCACTTTTCAGCCGGCTGGCTGACGGCAGCCTGTTCGACGGAATGAACCGGCTGATCGGGCTTGGCCTGAACCTGACGACGCGGGTACTGGTGCTGGCGCTGGTCTGCGGGCTGCTGGTGCCGGTCTTCACCCTGACCGGCCAGAGCGCGGCGGCTGGTGAAAAATCCTTAAGCGCCACGGTAACCGGTTCCTGGCTGGTTCCCAGGCTGGAAGCCCTGTTCACCGTACTCTGGCAGACCCTGCTGGCGGGTAAAGGATTACCGACATGAGTACAGTAAATCAAGAGCCCGACCCGAACCGATACGAGTCTTTAAAAAAACAGCTGCGGAAATCGGCCGAAGACTGGGGAGCCGACCGGTTCGGGGTGGCGGACATCAGCGAGGCCATGCCGTACCTGATTCACGAGTTCGGTGATTACCTGCGGGGGATGGACCGAGCGGTATCCATGGCCGTCTGTTTCCCGCGGGAGGTGCTGGACCAGCTCGCCGCCGGGCCATCCCATACTTACCTGCACTACTACCGGGTGGTAAACGTCCGGCTCGACGACCTGGGGCTGAGGATAGCCACCCAGCTGTATAAAAAAGGCTTCCGGTCCTTCCCGGTGCCCTCCTCCCAGAGGGTGGCCCGGGATAAGCTGGCCGGGATCTTTCCGCACCGCCTGGCCGCGCGTTTGGCGGGTCTGGGATGGATCGGGAAAAGCGGTTCCCTGATCACACCCGACCACGGCCCGTCGGTCAGGCTGGTCACCGTGCTGACCGACGCGCCGCTGCCCGCGGACCGGCCAGTTCCGGACCGCTGCGGCGGGTGCACCCTCTGTATCGAAGCCTGCCCGGCCAAGGCCATTAAGGGAAGGGTCTTCGACCCGCGGGAAGGACCGCACGAAAGACTAGCACCGGAGCTGTGTGACCAGTATCAAGACCAGGTCCGTTCCCGTTTCGGGAAGCGGGTCTGCGGAATCTGCCTGGCGGTGTGCCCCTGGGGTAAACCTCGGACCCGACCCGGTGGGAAAGGAGGGGCAGATGAAGAAGATTAGACTCACCGAGTACGCCAAGGCCGCCGGCTGAGCGGCAAAAATAGGACCGGGGGTCCTGGAATGCGTCCTGGAAAACCTTCCGAAGCCGAAGAACCCGGCCGTCCTGGTGGGACTGGAGTCTCCAGATGACGCAGGGGTATACCGGCTGGATCACCAGACCGCCCTGATCCAGACGGTGGACTTCTTTCCGCCCCTGGTGGATGACCCCTACACCTTCGGACAAATCGCCGCGGCAAACGCCCTGAGCGACGTGTACGCCATGGGCGGGAAGCCGCTGACCGCCATGAACATAGTCTGCTTCCCGACCAGGACCCTGGACCTGGAGGTGCTGGAGGCAATCCTGGCCGGAGGGGCCGAGGTGGTGACCAGCAGCGGGGCCGTTCTATTGGGCGGCCACACCATAGAGGACGAGGAACCCAAGTACGGCCTGGCCGTGACCGGGATCGCCCACCCGGATTGCATAGTCACCAACCGGGGGGCCCGGCCGGGAGAAGCGCTGGTGCTGACCAAACCCCTGGGCACGGGGGTGCTGGTGACCGCCCTCAAAGGAGAGATGATCACCGAGGAGGAGGCCCGGCCGGCCATCGAATACATGACCCGCACCAACCGGGCGGCATCGGAGACCATGCAGAAGATCGGGGTTTCCGCCGCTACCGATATCACCGGGTTCGGCCTGCTCGGACACGCCCTGGAGATGTCGGCCGGGAGCGGATGGGCCCTGGAGATAGACAGCAGCCGGGTACCCTGGCTTCCGCTGGCCCGGGAAATGGCCCGCATGGGCCTGGTTCCCGCCGGGACCTACACCAACCAGAACCAGCTCTCGGATCGGATAGAGTTTGCAGACCGGGTAACCACGGAGGAGAAGGACCTGCTGTATGACCCCCAGACTTCGGGAGGTCTATTGATCTCGGTCGATCCCGGCAGAAAGGACCGGCTGCTCTCAGAACTGGCTGATCAGGGAGAGCCCGCGTGGGAGATAGGACGGGTGACCGAGGCGGCCGGGCCGGGGATAGTGGTCCTTTAACGGGTAAGCATCGGCGGGGGAGGGAAACCGTTGGAAGTAGAAATCAAGTGGTGGATGGCCGCGCTCGCTGGCATGATTCTCGCGCTGGTGCCATCTCTCTTTCTGTGGGGTAAGGTCCGCCCCCGCAACAAGAATCCGGAGCTTTTGAAAATCGCCAAGCTGTCGAAAGCCCTTTCCCGGGGCCGGGGTCCCCTTACCTACAGCCAGGTACGGAAAATCGAAAAGGCCGACCCCTGGGTAGTATACCGGGTCCTGCTAAAAGACTATGACTTCTGGACTCCCGAGAGGCAGATAGCGATCACCTGCTGCCTGGCCCGAAACGGGTACGTGGAGCAGTCGATCAAGATGCTGAAAAGTTCCAACCCGGTCGAAAGGGTACAGGGCGCTGAACTGCTCGGGTTCCTGCAGTCCCAAAGCGGGGTGGCCCCGCTGCTGGAAGCCCTGGGAGATCCCCAGGATGAGGTACGGCTGGTGACCGCCACCGCCCTGAAACGCATGAATGACCTGAACATAGTCCTCCCGCTGATAAAGTCCCTCGAACCGCCGGTGAAGGCCACTCCCGCCCGGGTGGCCGAGATACTTTTCGCACTGGGGCCGCCGGTCGTGGAGCCGATCCTCAGGGCTATGGACGGGGTCACCGAACCCACCCGGGGAGTGCTTATCTCCATTCTGGGTGAGATCGGCGGCGCCGGGATAACCGACGAACTCTTCCGGGCGCTGCAGGACAGGGCACCCCACATCAGAGGTCGTGCCGCCGAGGCCCTGGGACGTATCGGCGGCCAGGAGGCCGGGACACGGCTGATTCCGCTGCTCACCGACAGCTCAGCGGAGGTCCGGGCCCGAGCCGCCCAGGCCCTGGGTGAAATGGGCTGCCAGGAGGCGCTGCCCGCCCTGCAGGAGCTGAAGCAGCGGGACGAGGAGTGGAAGGTCAGGGCCAGCGCCAGTCATGCCATCCGGGAAATGTCCGGCCGGACCAGGAAGAACGATTAGGAACCACCCGGGACCATACCAGATTGGGAGGGATCGATAATAAACACCTCACTCACCTGGGAGCAGGTATCTACCTGGCTGCTGAACACCGGTTCGAGCCTGGCCAGGATTATCATGATCCTGATCGGAGCCTGGTTGGTTCTTAAGTTTGCCTGCCTGTTCATAAACCGGCTGTTTATAAAACGCCGGTTAAAGACCGGAGAAGCCGAGCAGCGGATGCAGACCATAAACACACTGCTGCAGAGCGTCTGCCGTTACCTGGTCTACTTCGTGGCGGCGGTGATGGTTCTGGACCAGGTGGGGGTCCGGACCACCTCCCTGATAGCGGGGGCGGGCATCATCGGGCTGGCGGTCGGGTTTGGCGCCCAGCACCTGGTTCGGGACGTCATCAGCGGGTTCTTTATCGTCTTCGAAAACCAGTACGTGGTGGGCGACTACATCCAGGCCGGAGGGGCCAGCGGGCTGGTCCAGGAACTGGGGCTGAGGATGACCCGGCTGCGGGACTGGGGCGGAGAGGTGCACATCATACCCAACGGGGAGATCACCCGGGTTACCAACTTCACCCGCGGCAGCATGCGGGCGCTGGTGGACATCACGGTCGCTTACGATGAGCCGATCGAGCGGGTCCTCAGCGTCACCCGCCAGGTAGTCGAGGGTATGAAGTCCGAACTGCCGTCCATCACCGAGGACCCCACCGTACTTGGGGTCAATGCACTCGATCAAAACGGGGTCACCCTCCGGGTCATCGCCAAGACCCTGCCCCTGAAACAGTGGGATGTGGAGCGGGAGATTCGCCGCCGCCTGAAAGAGGCATTTGAGCAGGAGTCGATATCGTTCGCCACCCAGCAGGTCATTGTCACCGAACACCCGGCAAGGAGTGAGGAAAGTGGAAGGGAAAAAGATACCTAAATTCTATCTGGGAGACGTGGTACGGCTGCGCAAACCTCACCCGTGCGGGAGTTACGAGTGGGAGATCACCCGTCTGGGGATGGACATCCGCATCCGCTGCCTGAAGTGCAGCCATCAGGTCATGGTCCCCCGGGTCCGATTCGAAAAAAGCGTAAAGACCGTGGTGCGCTCGAATATTCCGGCGGAATAGCCCAACCGTCGGGACCGCCTACCGGTAAAACCGCAGGTTACCCCCGATTAATGAGGTGTGATACCCGTCACATCTTTTTTAAACCCCAACCGGTATCCTTTTAGTAAAATTAGGTAGAATAAGATAATTTTCTAAAAAATATTGCCATAATATACTAAAAAGATGTATTATATTAGCACGATAATTTAGGAAAATTTGTGTAAAAACACTCACCTCCCAGGGAACCATGAAAACCGAATCGGGTATCGGAGAGCGATGAAATACAGTTTTAGTTTGGGCGCCTGAACTGTATTTAGCCAGTGGCGCAACCGGCCGTACATAAATGCTTGTACGGTTTTTGTATTTGATACGGAAATAAAGGAGGTGCCGCCCTGACTGTAAAAAAACCTGAGAAAGACAACAAGAGGTGCAGATTTTTTTAACAAAAGGGAGGAAAAGTGATGAAAGTTTTTAAATCGAGGTATCTATCCCTTACCCTCGCAGTTATTGTAGGTTTATTGTTCGTACTCAGCTGTACCGCAGTGCTTGCTGTTACTGACATCGCCTACGAACCACCTGGAGGACCCAGTGATCCGGCCTATCCGGGTGACGACGATCAGGATGGCAGCGACACCCCTAGACAGCGTGAGTTCAGAACCCACATCCCCAACCCCAACTATGACCAGATCGGCAAAGAACCGCCCCAACACGCCCCGGTTTATGTCCCGGCCGAACCGGTGGTAACCGCCCCGGCTCCCGCTGCTCCGGCTGCCCCGGCCAAGGAACTTCCCAAGACCGGCGCCGACATGCTGATGTTCATCTTCCCGGGAATCGCCCTGGTAGGAGCGGGTTGGGCGATTCGCCGTAAAATGGCCTAAACGGAAGGATTAATGAATAAACCTCAGCACTGGAAACAAATAGGATTATTGATGGTCATTCTGGGGGTAATGTTTACACTTTACCCCCTTTTCAACCATTTTTACTCCAGCTACCAGCAGGATAAACTGCAGGCCGCGTTCAAGGACGCCACGCCGGACACCGCTGCACCGGCCGGGGAACCGGCAGCCCCGGCGCAGCCTCCCGCTCCCCGGGAGTTTAAAGAGGCCCTGCTGGAGGCGCCTTCCATCAAACTTTCCCGGGTCGTGCGGAAAGGGACCTCCACCGAGGTCCTGGCCGAGGGCCCCGGGTGGTACGAGGAGTCAGTCCTGCCGGGAGAGGGCAACACCGCCATCGCCGGGCACCTGAATACCGACGGCAGCCCGTTCCGCCGCGTACCCCAACTGAAGCCGGGGGACTCGGTCAAACTCACTTTCGAAGACCGCACCTACGAGTACCGGGTCGAGCGGGTCTTCACCATTGACAGCACCGACTGGAGCGTGATCGGCCCCTGCGGATACTCGGCACTCACCCTCACCACCTGTATCGCCGGCGATTCCAAGCACCGGCTGGTGGTCCGCGCCGCAGAAGTAAAATAGCTTTACATCAGCGGCCCCTTGTTTACCCCATCAGGATTCCATGCCTTTATATTTTATCTGAAGCACCGGTGACAGACCCTTCATCCCCCGCATAAGCTACAGTGGGGGGAGTTGCACTTGACCAAGGTACGAGTTTTTCCCAACAAAATATTCCGGGTGGGAGACCTGGTGTCCCGCGACTCCGAATCACCGCTGCAGGCGTACTGCATCATCGGATTCAAAGAAGGGGAGGGCGGGGATCACCTGGCGGTTCTAAAGGGACTGTTCGGCCACTCGCGAATCGCCGAGGCCCCGCTGAACGAGCTGACCAACCTGATAGTAAAGGGCCGGCTGTAGGAAAAGCGGAGACTTTTTTAAGTTCATTTCAATGCCGGACAGGCCGGGTCAGAAAAAATAAACCACAGATAAAACTTGTTCTACCGTACTTCCGGTGCTATAATTATTGCCGAGCCTTTGCATGACCATCCCTGTTCCACCCGTGAGGTGGGACCGCTAGTCCGAGGGGAGGAGGTGAAAGGATTGCGGGCTTACGAGTTAATGTATATCATCCGGCCGGACCTCGAAGAGGAAGCGACGGCCGCGGTGATCGAGAAGTACAACCAGCTGATAGCTGACAACCAGGGCGAGGTGGAGAGTTCCAACCGCTGGGGCAAGCGCAGGCTGGCCTACGAGGTCAAGGGATTCCGGGAAGGCCTTTACATGCTGACGCACTTCAAGGGAGTGCCGGCGACAGAAAAGGAACTGGAACGGATCATGAAGATCAGCGACGAGGTTATCAAATACCTCATCACCCGGAAAGAGGAATAGGGCAGGAGGGTATTACCATGCTGAACCGAGTCATCTTAATCGGTCGGCTCACCCGCGACCCCGAGATGCGGTTCACCCCCAACGGGGTGCCGGTCACATCCTTCACCCTGGCGGTAGACCGCCAGTACGCCAGCAAGCAGGGTGGAGAGCGGGGGACCGACTTCATCGATATCGTCGCCTGGAGGCAGTTGGGGGAACTCTGCGCCAACTACCTCAGCAAGGGAAGGCTCGCGGCGGTGGAAGGAAGACTTGAGATACAGTCGTTCGAAGGCCAGGACGGCCAGAAACGGCGGGTAGCGCGGGTAATAGCCCAGAATGTCCAGTTCCTGAGCCCCAAGGACAGCCGGGGGGGAGACTCCGGGCCGCGGGGAGTTGAGAACGACGACGACTATCTAGGGGAGGAGATCCCCTTCTAGGCTAAGGAGGTCAGCTTAATGAAACGTGAGCGTGGGAGAAGGCCGCGCAAACGGGTATGCAGCTTCTGTGTGGAGAAAGTGGAATCCGTCGACTACAAGGACGTCGGTAAAATACGCAAGTACATTACCGAACGGGGAAAGATTCTACCCCGTCGGATTTCCGGCAACTGTGCCAGCCACCAGCGCCAGGTCACCCTGGCGATCAAGCGCGCCCGCAACATCGCGCTGCTGCCGTTTACAACCGAGTAGTAAACCAGACAACCAGCAAACCAAGAGAATTCGTGCCAACGGGTTCTCTTTTAATTTAGCCTTTTCATATGCCCGGTTCAGGTCTCTCGGGTTACCGATCAAGTCTTCTGTCGCTCCAATCCGAGGTTGTTTGATTATTGCTCGGCGCTTCGTGCCAAGGTGTGGAGGTCAGCTCAGTCGAGCTTTTATTTTGTGGTTAACCCCCACGATGTGGATATATCGGCATTATATACCCTCTTTAACAGAAAAAACAGGCCCCGCCGAAATCAGAAGAGCAGGAAATCAAACCACGATTGCCGAATAACTTATCCGTTTGAGGAGCCGGGGTGATGAGATGTCGAGAATTGGCGAGTCGGATATCGCCCGTCGGATCAAGGTGGTGGAGTGGTCGAAGGCGGAGCTGCTGGAGGCGGTAAGCCGCCTGTTTCGGTCAACCATCCAGGGCCGGGATGACGACGTGCTGGAATCACTGGGAAGCGTGCTCCTGGCAGCCTATCTGCTGGCTCCCCACCTGGGGATAAACTATCCCCGGCTCGACCTGCAGCTCGAGGCGTCGACCCGACGGCTGATAGAATCGGGCCACCAGGTGGAGGAATGGTACAGCGACCTGTCCAACCTGTTGAGGTACCTGGAGGGTCGGGGAAGGGAGTTTTGATCAGTTTGCAGCCGCGTCTCTCCGACAGTGCTCCGAAGGACGTAGTTATAGCTACCTTAGCCGCCGCGATCTTGGCTCTGGCAGGAATCAAATACATGCCCGGCCTGGGCATGATCCTCTGGACCCTGCCGATCAGCCTGATAATTATAAAACGCTCCTGCTGGTCCGGCATGCTGGTTTTAGCGCTCACAGCCCTGGTAGTTTCCGGGGTGTCGGAGCCGGCCGCGGCGGCCGCGTTCATGGCCCAGTTCGCCCTGGTCGGCCTGTTTTTTGGGATAGGACTGAAGCGCAGGTGGCGCCTGGGGACGGTGATCACGGTGGGGATTATCATATCCATCCTCACCTTCCTGTCCATGGAGCTGGCTGCACTCTACAGCCAGGGGATTTCCCTGAACGAGGCGGTAAAACCCTCGGAAGAGATCTACAATCGGACCATGGAGATGTACCAGCGGGCCGGGCTCTTGGACAATATCCAGGGCGAGGGCATAAACCAGGAAGAGTTCGCAGCCATCACCCGCCAGCTGGTAGATACCCTGAGACGGCTGGTGCCCAGTTTTATGGCCATAGGAGCGATAGCGACCGCGGTCTTCAATTTTCTGCTGCTGCACCTGCTCGGTCAGAGGTTGAGGCTCGACATCGTGGAGCTGCCACGGTTCATGGACTGGCAGCTGCCCTGGTACCTGACCTACGGGGTGATACTCGGGTTGGCGGCCCTGCTGGGGGGAAACTACCTGCACCCGGCGGTCAAACTCTTCGGAGAAAACCTCCTCATGCTGTTCGCCCCGGTGCTCGTGGTGTTCGGCACCTCGGTGGCGGTGTTCTTCTACCAGAAGGCGCCCTGGCCGATGTGGCTGAAGATTGGCTTGGTCGTACTGGGATTTGTTTATATATGGTTCACACTGATGATGTTGATGGCCCTGGGACTGTTTGACCCGTTGTTCGGTTATCGGAAGCGTTTTAGCTAGAAGGGGGAACCATGAAAGTTATCCTGAAAGAAAACGTCAAAGGGCTGGGGGTCAAGGGAGCGATAGTCGAAGTAGCCGAGGGTTACGCCCGCAACTTCCTGTTCCCCAAAAAACTCGCTACTCCCGCCACCGACAGCCTGGTTCGCGACCTCCAGCACCAAAAGGAGGTCAGCCAGGGGAAAAAAGACCGGCAGATGCGTGAAGCACAGCAGATGGCGGATCGGATCAAGGGGCTGGAGGTTACCGTCCCCATGCGCGTGGGAGAGGGCGGCAAGCTGTTCGGCAGCGTCACCACCCGCGAGATAGTGGACGCCTTGAAGGGTGAGCATGGAATCACCCTGGACCGCAAGCAGATCGAGTTGAAGGAGCCGATCAAGACTCTGGGCACTTATAAAATCGCCGTCCGGCTAATCACCGGAGTCACCACCGTATTTAACCTGATAGTGGTGGCCGGCTAGAAGGAGTTAATCCCCATATGCGAGGACTTTTTAACCGACTGGTAGGAACCAGGGGACAAGGAAAAAACCAAAACGGGGTAGAGGATCAGATGGTACGGCAGGTCGACGCCCTGTACAATCTGCTCACCAGCATCCACGGCTCCGACCGGTTGGTTTTAAAGGCCACCAAGCTGGAAGCCCTTGACCTCATACGCTCCAGCGACATACCCCGAAGGGTGCTGGGGCTGCAGCGGCTCGTCACCGGCGACCCCACCCTGGAGGACCCGCCCAAGGCCTCGGAGATGAACGAGGTCTTAAACCAGGTCGAAGAAAAGATCGCCGAAATGCTGGTAAGGCGCTCGGTGGAAGACAAGATAGAGAAGAAGATCAACGACCGGATGCAGCAGCGTTACGACGAGTACATCCGGGAGATAAAACTGCAGATAGTCAAAGAAGAGTCCGGGCCGGAGAACGCCCAGACCCTAAAAAGACTGGCGATGCTGGAGAAGATGAGTCAGGTCAAGCTGACCGCCTCCACCATCGACATCCTGCGGCCCAAGAACCTGGCCGAGGTGGTGGGGCAGGAGCGGGCCATCCGGGCGCTGGTATCCAAGCTGGCCACCCCCTACCCCCAGCACATCATCCTCTACGGGCCTCCCGGCGTGGGCAAGACCACCTCAGCCCGGCTGGCCTTGGAAGAGGTAAAAAACCGGGCTGGTGCCGTATTCGGTCAAAACGCCCCCTTCATCGAAGTCGATGGCGCCACCCTGCGCTGGGACCCCCGGGAGTCGACCAACCCGCTGCTGGGTTCTGTTCACGACCCCATCTACCAGGGGGCCCGCCGCGACCTCGCCGAGGTCGGGATACCCGAGCCCAAGCCGGGGCTCGTCACCGACGCCCACGGAGGGGTGCTCTTCATCGACGAGATCGGTGAGCTGGACCCTCTGCTGCAGACCAAGCTCTTGAAGGTGCTCGAAGACAAACGGGTGGTGTTCGAGTCCTCCTACTACGACCCCAGTGACGCGAACATCCCGCAGTACATAAAGAAGCTGTTCGCTGAAGGCGCGCCGGCTGACTTCCTCCTGATCGGCGCTACCACCCGCGACGCCTCGGAGATCAGCCCGGCACTGCGCTCGCGTTGCGCCGAGATCTACTTCGAACCGCTGGGCCCGGTCCATATCCAGGAGATAGTCAAAAACTCCACCGCCAAGCTCGGCGTCACACTCGAACCCGGCCTGCCCGAGCTGATCAGCGAGTATACCGTGGAGGGGAGGAAAGCCACCAACCTGCTGGCCGACGCCTACGCCATGAGCGTGTTCGAGGCCGGGCCCGAGGTCGGTGATGCCGCCCCGTCCCTGGCCATAACCAAGACGCACCTCTACGAGGTCCTGCAGACCTCCCGCATGACCCCCTACGTCACCCACAAGGCCTCGGTCACCCTGGAAGTCGGAAGGGTGCTGGGATTAGGGGTCAGCAGCTTCCTCGGCTCCATCATCGAGATCGAGGCCATGTCCTTCCCCGCCCGCGATCGGGGCAAGGGATACGTCCGGTTCAACGACGCCGCCGGCAGCATGGCCAAGGACTCTGTCTTCAACGCCACCTCGGTCCTGCGCAAGCTGACCGGGGAGGAGGTCACCAACTACGACCTGCACATCAACGTCATCGGCGGCGGCCGCATCGAAGGCCCCTCGGCGGGACTGGCCGTAACCCTGGCGATACTCAGCAGCATCAAGGGCTGGGGGGTCAAGCAGGACGTCGCCATCACCGGCGAGATCTCCATCCAGGGGCGGGTAAAGCCGGTCGGCGGGCTGAACGAAAAGATATACGGCGCCAAGCGGGCGGGGGTAAACACCGTCATCATCCCCTGGGACAACCTCAAGGACGTCCCCATGGACATAAAAGGGATAAACGTGGTGCCGGTCTCCTGTATCGAGGAGGCCCTGCCGCTGGTGTTCGACCAGTGTAGACCGATAGGGCTGGTAATTTAGCGGACCGGCCGGAGAAAAAAGCGATAGGGTTCCCGATGTAAAACCGCACCTACCGCTGCGAACCGCTATAATTTTATTTTTTCATAAAGCGCGATGGTTTCGCTGGATAGAGCGGAGTTGCATTCACTGGCGGTAAAAGCCGCCAGTTCCTGGTAAAGGAGCAGAGCCTGCCGTTTTTGCCCCTTCTGCCAAAGCAGTTCCATGGTCACCCTACATACCAGTTCATCGGCCGGTTCCTTAGCCAGGTAACGCCGGCCGATTTCTATCGCCGGCAACAGCTTGCCCTGCCGGCGATAAACCTCGATCTGCTTTTTGAGGACCTGCAGGTAGAGGTTGTACAGTTGTACGCGCAGGCCGGCGGTCCAGTCGTCATAAATATTGTCCGGCAGCAAATCGCCGCGGTAGAACCCGGCGGCCTGACCCAAAAGCTCCATAAGCCCGGGACTGTCAGCGTCAGCCTCCTCGATGGCTTGTTGAGCCGTCGACACGAATAATTCATAATCAGTGCAGACCCTCAGCCGGGGGTTTAAAAAAATAATTCCCCGCTTGAGAACCAGGCTCTCTCCGATGGGGCCTTTGATTCCGAGGGCTTTGCGCGCGTTGGTCAAGGCCATCCTCAGGCTGAGATCCCCTAAACGGGGTTCGGATTCCGGCCACAGCACCTCGATGATTTTTTCTTTGAGGTGCTGACTCCTTTCAATAACCAAGAACTTGAACAGGTTTTCCGCTTTTTTGGTTTTCCAATCGGACGGGTCGATCTCGATCCCGTTCACAAAGACGTGAAAACCGCCCAGGCAGTTTACGTGGATAAGCTGCTCCCCCGTCTCCCGTATCAGGTCCTGTAAAAACGCCACGGTACAGTTGCGCACGTTTTCGTCCGGGTAGGCCAGCATGCTGCCCGCCTCCTGGCTGGCGCGCCGCGGAAACCAGCGCCGCATGAGATGTGCCGCCCAATTCGGATGAATCTTTTTCAGCAGCGCGCGCCGGCACAGGCAATAAACGGTTTCGGCATGCCAGTCCCAGAAATATTCCCACTTTTCGGCATCCGCGGAGCCCAGCGCTATACGCAGATACTGGTCGGCCGCGTCGTCATCACCCTGCAGCAGACGCACCCGGGCCAGCAGCAGCTGGGTGCCGGCCAGGGTCTGCCGGGCGCCCTTTTGCCTGCATTTCAGGCTTACCTCCAAAAAACGCTGCCCGGCCAGTTCCAGCTGGCCGGCTTCCATGGCGATGATTCCCGCTACCGACAGGGCGTAGTCGTCGAAACCCTGCCCGGCCGGGACCGTCTTCAGCCGGTCCAGCAGGGACTCTGTCTCCGGGAGCAGGTCCCCGGCGTTTTCCCCGGCCTTTATACGCAGCATAACGAGGTCCAGATCAGTCAGATAGACCATAAAGATATTGTTGGCCCGGGAAAAAGCGTCGCGGGAAAGTTCAAACTCCTGCCTTGCCTGGTACAGGCGTTCCTTTACCAGGTGAAGGTGGGCCAGGCGGCGGTGGGCGACTCCCAGCTGGTGCGGCGCATCGTATTTCCGCCCCAGACTCAGCAGCTCACCGCAGATATGCTCCATTCGCTCATGCTCGCCAGCCAGCATACAGATAAAGGTATAAATAACGTTAACCGTGCCGGTCCACCGTTCATTTTCCTGAACATAGGGATCGCGGAGGGCCTTTTCGATCAATTTCCGGGCGGAGGTTAAATTCCCCAGCCGGAATTGGATCATGCTGGAGAACATCAGGTACCCCATCTGCGATTCCGGGTCCAGTTTGACGCTGCCGGCCAGCCAGCTCAACCATACCCCCCGGCGCAGATTGTCCTCCCAGGCCGCCTGGCTTAAAGCCGCGACCAGCACCATTCCTCGCGACCAGGGGCTCTTTAAAAGCGAGGCGACCACTGGAATCCTCCTGGCGGTCTCCTTTACTTTTTTAAGGTTGTTGGCAAAAGTGTAAGCAGCGATCATTAAGAAAAGGGAGCGGAGCTGGCACTTCAGATCACCCTTTTCCCCAGCGATGTCGGTGGCCCGGGACAGGGCGTCCAGGGCTTCACCCGGCGTGCTGTGGAGAGTGCTCATTCCTTTAAAATACAAAAGCCACTGGTCACGATCGACAACCTCCCCCGGCAGGCGGCTGAGCCAGGAGTGCAGCGCGTCCAGACGACCGCTCTGCAGGAAGTACTTATCGCCGTGGGTGCCGATCAGGCCAGCCATGGAGGTCCAGTCGGGGATGGCCGCCAGCTGCTCCAGCGCCCGGTCGATGTCTCCCCGGCCCTCCAGAAAAGCCGCGGCCCGGCGCCGGATAAGGATTATATGGTCCGGCCGGCGCCGGGCCTTTACTTTCTGTTCCAGGAATTCACCCATGAGATGGTGCAGCCGCCAGACCGGGTTTTTACTTTCGGTCCGGCTCAGTATACCCTGCGCGTGAAGCTGCACGATCATGTCCTCGCTGTCTACGCGCTGTAAAGCGGCAGTACACAGGGCCGGCTCCAGGTACGGCAGCAGGGAGGAATCGAGCAGGAAATCATGCAGATCGCCGGGCAGGTAGTCGAGCAGTTCGCTGCTGAGGTATGTATAAAGATCGGCATCCTCGCTGTTTAAAGCCAGCATCGTTTTATTCAGGTCACCTCCCGCCTGCAGGAGCAGCATGCCCAGCAGGCGCAGCCCGGCGGCCCACCCTTCGGTGCGGACGTGAATCGTCTGCACGTCCTCCTCAGCCAAGGCCAAACCCATCAGCAGCAAGAGTTCCCGCGTCTCCTCAACTGAAAAAAGCAGATCAGCGCTTCGAACTTCAAACAGCTCGCCATCGAGCTTTACCCGGTACAGATTCAGGGTTATATCGCTGCGGCTGAGCAGCACCAGGTGTATCCCGGCGGGCAGCCAGCGGATCAGGTGTTCCAGGAGGCCGCGGGCCGCCGCGTTTTTATCGATCAGGTGTAGATCATCCAGGACCAGGACCAGCTCTTCATCCGCGGACATTTCCTCGATCAGGGCAGAAACCCCTATGAGCCAGTCCCGGCCTATGTCCTCCAGGCTGTTCATGGTGCGCAGGGACTGGCCGCCAAACCCCGACCGGATTCTTTTCACCGAATGGATTAAGTGATAAAGGAGGAATGAGGGCTCGATATCGTGGCGGTCCAGGGTGAGCCACGCGGTAAGCGGCCAACCCGGTTCCTCCAGGAGAGAGGAAACCCAGATGCTTTTTCCATAGCCGGCCGGGGCCACCACCGTGGTTACACGGTGGGACAGGATTGCCCGGCCGGTGTCCCTCAGGCCGGCACGTTTTATCGAGTTTTTAACGTGCGGCGGGACCAGCTGGGTGTAGAACAGGGGTAGACTTGCCATGGCGGGGGCCCTTCTTCGAGAATCAGGTATCTCTTATAAATAAAGATATGCCTTTTTACGAATCCATTGCAAGCGGATTATAGGGATTTAACAAAAAATTGACAAATTTTCGTTATCATATGATTGCGAAAAATTTTTAGTTGTTTGAAGAGATTAAGCAATGTTAGGGGGCGTACAACAAATGAGACGGGTCCGCTTACCTGAAAATGCCGCGGTCCGGCAGCGGGAGGGAGACAGCCGGGGCACGGTCCCCAAAAACCGTAGAGGAGGTAAGGCCGCCGCGTTGGAGTTTAGTTTAAGAAGGGTTCTATACTTACTGCTAGCATGCCTGCTGGCGGCGGCTTACGTCGCCGCCGCTCCCACAAACGCCCACGCGGCGGGCGAGGTCTGCGAAATCGTCGGCGGGTTGCAGTATGCCACATTGGACGAGGCGCTGGCAGCGGTGGCCGACGGTCAGACCATCCGGCTGTTGGAGGACATCGACTATGACGGCGGCGTCACTATCAACGGCATAAGCATCACCTTTGATCTGGACGGTCATACGCTGAACGTCACCAATCCCGCAGCCGGGCAAGCAGGGCTCGGTGTGACCGACGGCGCGGTGAGCTTGACCGGCCTGGATGGCCCGGCCGCGTTTAACGTCACCGGCGATGGTTACGGAGTGTGGGTTACGGGCGCCGCCAGCTCGGCCGCCGTGACCAGCGCCGCCGCCAGCGGCGCCGGCGGGGTCGGTGCCCGGGCCGAAGATGGCGGAGATATTGAAATCGCCGGCAGTGCCCAGGGCGTATCCTGCGGCGTGTTTGCCAATGGCGCGGGCAGCAGCGTTGTCGTCGGAGGCAATGCCACCGCCAGCGGCGACGACGGGTTCGGCGCGTATGCGCGAGCAGGCGGAAGCGTGACCGTAACCGGCGATGCCGTCGCGGGCGGCGCCAACGGGATCGGCGCCGAGGCTGAAAGCGGCGGGAGTATCGAGATTACCGGCGCCGCCCAGGGGGTACTGGCCGGCGCTTCCGCCAGCGAGGCGGGCAGCAGCGTTACCGTCGGAGGCGATGCCAGCGCCAGCGGTGCTGACGGGTTCGGCGCGTACGCCCGAATAGACGGAAGCGTGATCGTAAACGGCAATGCCGTTACGAGCGGCGCCGGCGGGATCGGCGCCGAGGCTGAAAGCGGCGGGAGTATCGAGATCACCGGCGATGCCCATGGGGTATTGGCCGGCGCATACGCCAGCGAGGCGGACAGCAGCGTTACCGTCGGAGGCGATGCCAGCGCCAGCGGCGCTGACGGGTTCGGCGCATACGCCCGGATAGACGGAAGCGTGGTAGTAACCGGCAATGCCGTTGCGGGCGGCGCCGGCGGAATCGGTGCCGAGGCTGAAAGCGGCGGGAGTATCGAGGTCGCCGGCGACGTCCAGGGGATAATGGCCGGCGCTTACGCCAGGGATGATGACAGTAGCATTACCGTGGGGGGCAATGCCGCCGCGAGCGGCGCAGGCAGCTTCGGTGCCGATGCTTTGAATGGCGGACATATTGAGGTTGCCGGCGATACCCAGGGGGTATCCTACGGCGCCTTTACTAACGGCCCGGACAGCAGCGTTACCGTCGGAGGCAATACCGTTGCCAGCGGCGCTGCCGGTGTCGGCGCTGGAGCCGAAAATGGCGGAAGCATGGCTGTAACCAGCGACGCGGAAGGCGAATCCTTCGGCGTTTATGCCGCGGACGCGGACAGCATCATTACCGTTGGCGGCAATGCCAGTGCCAGCGGCGTTGCCGGTATCGGCGCCTACGCCAGCAGTGGTGCAGGCGTGGTCATCACCGGCGATGCGGAGGGCGCATCCGCCGGCGCGTCTGCGAGTGGCCCAGACAGCAGCGTTACCGTCGGAGGCAATGCCGCGTCCGAAAGCAATTACGGCGCCAATGCCTTTGACAGCGGCGAGATCACCATAGACGGCGTCATCACGGCGCCGGTTTATTTAAGGGTTGGCATTGACAACAAAGGCATCGACGATTATGAGGCTGTCACCACCAAGCCCGGCTACCGCACCTACACCGACGGCGACAGCACCGTATGGGTCAGGGAAGATACGGCCGCGCCAAGTATTCCGGCCAACCTGCGGGTGACCGGGCGGACCTCGTCGGGCATCAGCCTGGCCTGGGACGCCTCCACCGATAATATCGGCGTGGACCACTACGTGGTAGAGATGAGACCGGAGGGCGGTTTATGGGCGGCGACCGGCGCTCCGGCCGTCGCCTCCTTCGATCAAATCGGCCTCGACCCACACACTACTTACCTTTTCCGCGTCAATGCGGTGGACGGCGCCGGCAATGAGTCCGCCTGGTCGGATGAACTGAGCGCACGCACCAGATCCTCCGGCGGGGGAGGCGGAGGCGGCACGGCGGCGCTGCTCATCGGTACAGCGAACCCTCCGGACGGAACCGTGGGCGCCGCCTACGCCCACTCCTTTACGGCCAGCGGAGGAAGACCGCCCTACACCTTCGAGGTGACGGAAGGCGGCCTGCCTCTCGGGCTTAGCCTGGCGCAAAACGGGGCCTTGAGCGGGACCCCCGCCGCGGCGGGGACCAGCCGATACACGGTCACCGTCACCGACAGCAGCGGGAGGACCTCCGGCCACGGGTTCACCCACATCATCGCCGCGGCAGCGGACCTGCCGAAAACGATCACCCTGACCATCGGCAGCACCGCCGCCACCGTGGACGGCCAACCATACACCCTGGACGCGACGCCTTACATCGATGCCGATGCGGGGAGGACGATGGTGCCGGTCAGGTTCATCAGCGAGGTCCTGGGCGCGGAAGTGGAATGGAGGGCGGTGACCCGCCAGGTGGTCATTAAAGACGGCAATATCGAGATCGTCCTGACCATCGACTCCACGCTGGTCCGGGTCAACGGTACGGAACAGGGCATGGACTGCGCTCCGGCCATACTGCCGCCGGGACGGACCTTCGTGCCCCTGCGTTTCGTCAGCGAAGTCCTGGGCGCCGCGGTGGACTATGACAGCGATGATCGGCGAATCACCATCACCCGCTAGCCGGGAGCGGCGGCCATTTTGGGGCCAGGTCCGGCTCCAAGGTTTTAAATAAGCATGGAGGTATTATGAATTCTGCATCTTCAGCAGGAAAATATGGTTAAACAGAGGTGATTGAGAGCAGAACCTTGTCCTGCAAGTCTATCGGTTCTTCAGGTACAAGATTGCAAAAGGAGGCAGAATATGAATAAAAGCATTCTGGTAAAAGGTCTGTTGATATGCCTGGTGCTCTTGAGCAGCCTGCTCGTCCCGGACGCAGCAATGGCGGCGCGTCCGGATGCAGCCAGCCACCTGATCGCGGTGGCCGGCGATGCAACCAGCATCGCGTTATCCTGGCGGGACAACTCGGATGATGAAGACGGTTTTCGCATTCTTCGCGAGACTGAGGTCGAAGGTGTTTACGTTGAAATCGCCGAAGTTGCTGCCAACCGGACTAATTACGGAAACATCAACTTAAAACCGGGTACCCATTATTCTTACAGAGTCAACGCATTTAATGATGACGGGGATTCAGCTCCTAGCAACACAGCGTCTGCCACCACGGAGGAAGCGGTGGTGCGGGTCACTTCCCCCGACGGAGGGGAGGAATGGGCCTGGAATGAAACCCATAACATCACCTGGACCAGCAACGGGGAAGGCTTCCAGGCCCAAATCCGCTATAGGTACGATGATTCCGCATGGATCCAGATAGCGACCGTGCCGAACACCAATTCCTATTCCTGGACCGTGCCCAATGTAAATTCGAGCCATGTAAGGGTCGCGGTTCGTCTGCTGCTCGACGGCGATTTTGCATGTGTCGATCAGAGCAGCACTGACTTTACTATTCGAGGGGTTGCTTTGCTAATTCCGGTGGTTCCGCTCGAATCAGTCCCGGCCGCTCCCAGTGAACTGGCCTGCAGCTATCATGTTCCGACCGTCACCTTGACCTGGGAAGACAATGCCTCCAACGAAACCGGTTTTAGAATCGAACGCAAAACCGGCAGCGGGGCCTATGCCGAGTTAGGCACAGTGGGAGCGAATGTCACTTCTTACGACGACAGCATAACGCCAACTCCAGGCACTGCCTATACCTACCGGGTGCGCGCCTATAACGGCGCGGGGAATTCGAGCTATTCCAACGAGCGGGAATTTGAGCTGGCGGAGATGCTGGCTGCACCCTTATCGCCATTAGACCTGGCCGCTGAAAGCGTTTCCGACAGCAGCATCAGATTGACCTGGGACAACAACGGCTCAAACAGCGGCGTGGAAGTGGAACGCAAAACCGCCAGCAGCCCTTTCGCGAAAGTAGCCGAGACATCCAGCGGTGATGCCGACTACACAGACGCCGGCCTCTTCGAGGGTACCTATACCTACCGGGTTAGAGCCTTTAATGAGGGATTATCGGGCGACCGAATATATTCTAGTTATTCGAATGAAGCGAGTGCCGCCGTTTCGGCGGTAACAGTGGAACCCCCGGAGAGTACGGAGACTTCGGAAACATCGAGCCAGACGGTTCTGCGTTTCTACATCGACTCCACCGAATACTATGTGCAGGGTCCTTCCGACACCGCCGGCCGGGTGCAGACCATGGACACCGCGCCGATCATCGAAGGGGGCCGCACCCTCCTGCCCATCCGCTACGTGTCTGAGCCCCTGGGTGCCAGAGTCGGCTGGGAAGCAGCCCTGGACCAGGTCACGGTCCAACTGGGCGGCCAGACCATCGTCCTGTGGATCAACAACGGCACGGCGCGGGTGAACGGAGTAGAAACCGCCATCGACCCGGCTAACCCGGCGGTGACTCCGATCATCGTTCCCCCGGGCCGGACCATGCTGCCGCTGCGCTTCATCGCCGAAAACCTGGGCTGCCGGGTGGAGTGGAACGCGGCACTGCGGGAGGTCACGGTGACCTATCCGGTGGGATAGGGCCAGTGATCCGGAGGCGTTTTTGAGCCGATAGGGGGCATCCCCGGCCGGCAGCCCGCATCCGTTCTCAAAGACGCCTTAAATCAAGCGTCAGCCGGAGGGTCCTTTCAGCGTTCCTCCGGCTGCAAAATTTAGGTAAGACTAAACATCGGGAGTGTTTTTCATGTGGAAGGTATCAAAAGGGCTCTCTTTGGCTGTAATCGCCGTACCTTTAGTGGTTGGCATTGGAATGATCGCCGCCGGATTCATGGCGTCCCCGGAAGCCCTTACTGACGACGGCTACTCCTTAAAGAACTTCTACTACATGGCGGGAGTGTCAAGCATTGTTTTTCCAATTATCGGATTAGCGGGTGTGTTGATGTACTACAAACGAATCAACGACAGAGAAGAACATCTTATTCAAAACGGGATACAAGGCATAGCTGAGATCCTCAGCCGGCAGCAGACCGGAGTCTACATCAACGAGCTTCCCCAGGTCAAATTCCTGCTGTTGATTACCCTGCCCGGCAGAGAACCCTATCAAGTGGTGCATAAAGACGTCGTAAGCATGCTGGATTTGGGTTCTATTAATGTGGGAGCCCGGCTGCCAGTTTTTGTCGATCCCAATAATGAAAAAAATATTTTCCTGAACCCGTGAAGCTTTAAAAATACAGGTCTTAATGCGGTTTATAACTCAAATTCCTCAGGTTTTCCCGTTTAAATGAACTCCAATATTCTCAGTTGCCATTCTGGACATTCGATTTGGAAGAGGGTGTTCTCGTGTGGAAAGTACCCAAAAGACTTTATATATTTACGACTGGTCCATTTTTACTTATAGGTATCGGATTTATTATCGCCGGATTCATGGCGTCCCCTGAAGCCCTCACTGACGATGGTCATTCCCTTAAGTATTTCTATTACAGTATGGGAGCATCGTCGATTTTTTTCCCGCTCTTAACCTCAAAAGGATTATCCATTTACTACAAAAGAATCAATGATAGAGAAACCAATCTTATCAAGAACGGGATACAGGGCACTGCAGAGATACTTGCCCGTGAACAGACCGGGACGTACATCAATGAACAGCCCCAGGTCAAATTCCTGCTGCTGATTACCATACCCGGCAGACCGGCATATCAGATTGAGCATAAAGATATTGTAAACCTGCTCGATGTAGGCGCTATCAATGTGGGAGCTAAACTGCCGGTCTTCGTTGACCCGAATAATGAGAAAAACATTCTACTGGTTTATAACTAAAGCTCCTCAAGTATTCCAGTTTAATCAATCAGCCGATAGCGGTAATCGAGTGCCGGGGCACCCCGCTGCCGGCAAGATAACTTCCCCCGGCAGGAATTACCCGGAATTTGACGAAAACAATAATATCATTTTCCGAACCGGAAACCGAAAGGGATAAAATGCTTACCTCCATCACCGACAAGCAGCCGCCGGAAAGCCTCGAAGCCGAACAGTACGTGCTGGGGGCCATGCTCCTGGACAGCGAAATCATCCCCCTGATCATGGGGATACTGAACCCCGAAGACTTCTCCCGGGCCGGCCACCGCGACATCTACGCCGCCATGATCCTCCTCAACCAGGAGAACCGGCCGGTAGACCTCATCACCCTGGTTGAGGAACTTAAAAAAGACAGCAAGCTCGACCGCGTGGGCGGGATCGAGTACGTCACCTACCTGAGTTCCCTGGTGCCCACCTCCGCGGCAGCCGACCACCACGCCCGCATAGTCAAGGAGAAGTCCCTGCTGCGGTCGCTGATCGACCTGTCCCAGCACTTCCTGCACCGGGGCTTCGACGGCCGGGAGGACGCCATCGCCCTTCTCGGTGAGGCCGAGCAGCGGATCGTGCAGATATCCCAGCAGGGGATCAGCCAGCCCTTCACCTCGCTCGGTGACATCCTGCTCAACCTCTACGAAAAGATCGGGGAGATGCAGGAGAAGGGGGTCCAGACCAGCGGCCTCGCCACCCAGTTCATTGACCTGGACCGGCTGCTGGGCAACCTCCAGTCCGGAGACCTGATCCTGCTGGCCGCCCGCCCCGCCATGGGCAAGACCAGCCTGGCCATGAACATCGCCCAGAACGTCTCCATGCACTCCCGCCGCCCGGTGGCGGTATTCAGCCTGGAGATGGCCAAGGAGCAGCTGGTGCTGAGGCTGCTGTGCGCCGAGGCCCGCATCGACAGCGCCCGGCTCAAGGCCGGCCGCCTCAGCGGGGAGGAGTGGGTCACCCTGACCAAGGCCATCGGCAAGCTCTCGGACGCCCCGCTCTACATCGACGACACCCCCGGCGTCACCGTCAACCAGATGCGGGCCAAGGCCCGCCACCTCAAGGCCGAGCACGGAGACCTGGCACTGGTGGTGGTCGACTACCTCCAGCTCATGCAGGCCACCCGGCGGGCAGAGAACCGCACCCAGGAGATATCCGAGATATCGCGCTCCCTGAAGTCCCTCGCCCGGGAACTCGACGTACCGGTGCTGGCCCTCTCGCAGCTCTCCCGGGCGGTCGAGCAGACCAGCGACAAGCGGCCGAACCTCAGCCACCTGCGGGAGTCAGGGGCCCTGGAGCAGGACTCCGACATCGTCATGTTCATCTACCGCGAAGACTACTATTTGCCCAACTCCGAGCGGCCCAACATCGCCGACATCATAGTCGCCAAGCACCGCAACGGGCCCACCGGCTCGATAGAACTATACTTCCACAAAGAATTCACCCGTTTTACCCTGTTCACCCGCGAATCCTGAACCCTCGCAGAAAATGTCGAATTGTATATTTCACCCTGTAGGCCTAACTTTCCTTGACATGGCCCTGGCTGACTGCTAACATGATAATGGCCCAGGAGTATGCCTGGGACCATGGTTTTAAGAGGTGGAGCTAGTGGCAGGGGTAATCGTAGTAGGAAGTCAGTGGGGGGACGAAGGAAAAGGAAAGATAATCGACTTCCTCGCCGAAAAAGCGGACATGGTCGTTCGCTTTCAAGGAGGGAACAACGCCGGGCACACCGTGGTCGTCAAAGACCAGGAGTTCCGCCTGCACCTGATACCCTCCGGGATACTCTATCCCCAGACCCAGTGCGTCATCGGCAACGGGGTCGTACTCGACCCGGCCGTGCTGATCCAGGAGATAGCAAACCTGAAAAAACGCGGTGTCAGCATAGAAAACCTGCTGGTCAGTTCGCGCGCCCAGGTTTTGATGCCTTACCACCAGAAGATAGACGAACTCGAAGAAGACCGCCGGGGAGACAACAAGATAGGCACCACCAAGCGGGGGATCGGCCCCGCCTACATGGATAAGATATCCCGGGTGGGGATCAGGGTCGCCGACCTGCTCGACCGCGACTTCTTCGCCGCCACGCTAGACCTGGTGCTGCAGGACAAAAACGAGCTGCTCACCAAGTACTATAACGCAGAACCCTTCTCCTACCAGGAGATACTGGACAAATACCTGGAGTACGCCGAAGAGATACGGCCTTACGTCACCGACACCTCGATCATCGTCTACAAGGCGCTCAAGGAAGGCAAAAAGGTCCTCTTCGAAGGAGCCCAGGGGACCCTGCTCGACATCGACCACGGCACCTATCCCTTCGTCACCTCTTCCCACCCGGTGGCGGGAGGAGCGATGGTCGGGGCCGGCATCGGGCCCACCTACATCAACCGGGTCATCGGGGTCGTCAAGGCCTACACCACCAGGGTCGGCGGAGGACCATTCCCGACCGAACTCCTGGACGACCTGGGGCAGCAGATCCGGGAGCGGGGCCGCGAGTACGGCACCACCACCGGCCGGCCGAGGCGGTGCGGGTGGCTGGACACCGTCATCCTGCGTTACGCCGTCAGGGTCAACGGCTTGAGCGAACTGGCCATCACCAAGCTCGACATTCTCGACGAGATGGAGACCATCAAGATCTGCACCGCCTACCGGTACAAGGGACAGATCATCGAAGAGCTGCCCAGCACCCTGGCGGAACTCGCCCACTGCGAGCCCATCTACGAAGAGTGGCCGGGCTGGATGGCCGACATCACCAGGATCCAGACCCAGGAAGAGCTGCCGCTCAGCGCCCGCAATTACCTGCGCCGGATCGAGCAGCTCACCGAAACCCCGATCAATCTTATCGCAGTTGGGCCAGAGCGGCATAAGACGATTATTTTGGACTATATTTTCAGTTGACAGGCGGGACAAATTACTGTAACATTTAATTCCGTCAAACAAATGTGGCCCCTTGGTCAAGCGGTTAAGACACCGGCCTTTCACGCCGGTTACACGGGTTCGAATCCCGTAGGGGTCACCATCCCGGGCGATTAGCTCAGTCGGTAGAGCGCTTGCCTCACATGCAAGAAGTCAGCGGTTCAAGTCCGTTATCGCCCACCATGAATAGCAGGCCTTCCGGGAAACCGGAGGGCTTTTTGCTGCACTGGTGACGACAGTAAATGACGATAGTAGCCCCCTAAAGGAGGAATATGGCCCGGCTTATTCGGCAGGGCCTTTCTCCTTTAGGAAAGCATCCAGTTTTTTCACGGCCAGTTCCTTTAGCCCTGGTACAACATGGGAATAGACGTCAATAGTAACTGAAGCGTTGGAATGACCCATCATTTCAGCCACTACTTTTGGGTTTTCGCCTAAACTGAGTAACAAGGTGGCAAAGGTATGCCGCAGATCGTGGACAGAGATTTGAGGCAGTTTATTCTTTTTCAGGATACTCTTCAAGGCTCTAAGAACGCTATTGGGCTCTATCGGGGTTCCTTTCTGTGTAGCGAAGACCAGATCGGTATCTTGGTAGAAAGTATCAGGTTGATTCTTGAGAGCCTCCTGCTTGGCTTTATGTTCGCGCAATAACTCAATCAATACCTCTGGCAAAGGAATGGTCCGACGGGAGCTTTTCGTTTTTGTTCTCCCAAAAAGCAGTTCTGTGTTTGTGGTCCTTTCATTTTTGTCTTTCCGTTTGTGACGATTGAGGGTTTCAGTTACCGTCAAAGTACCTTTCTCTAGATCGACATCCCGCCAGTGCAGCGCAAGAAGTTCCCCGCGACGGAGGCCAGTAAATAAATAGCCCATAAAGAGTGGGTAGTAATATGATTTTTTTATCACTTCAAGGAATACTTCAATTTCCTCTCTGGTTAGAGGACGTATTTCGCGGCGGATGATTTTGGGCGGGTCTACAAGGTCCATTATGTTACGTGGTATCATGCTTTCCCGTGCTGCCTGCTTTAACGAGCCTTTCAGTACGGTATGCATATGCCTTACTGTCTGGCTTGCTTTACCTTCTTTGAGCTTCTTCGTATAGAATTGTTGGATATCCGAGGGTCTTAATTGAAGTAGTTTTATATAACCCAGAATGGGCTTGATGTGTAACCGGATTAGTGAATAATAAAGCTCATAGGTAGATGCTGATACCCTTGTTTCGGCGTGATTTTCTAACCAGTAATCAAGCCATTGCCCCAAAGTAGTTTTATGTGGCTCGATAAGCTCGTTGTTCCTTTTGGCGTCAGCTAAATCGCGAAGTTTATCCTGCACTTCTTTTCGAGACTTACCGTAAACACTGATTGTTTTCGCACGCCCGTCTAAATCATACCGTACAAATATTTTCCCTTCCCAACGTCCGTCTTTTCTCTGATAAATGGTTCCTTCGTTCGGGCCTCGTCTCGCCAATATATTCCTCCTCTCGATGAAAAAGATAAAGCCAGGCGTTAATTGCCTGGCTGTGGATCGTTGCCTCGGATGTGGGTTTGAGACATCCATTATTCTTCTTATACCGTTGAATTGGCTGGGTGGTTTAAGTGTTCAAACAAACGAATGCTACAAAGAAAATGTGATATAATTTGCTAAAACGGATTTATCAAATAAAGTTAAATGGAGGTTATTATGACTAAACAGATAAAATATATAGAAGTAAATCCTTTCTATAAAGAAGTGCTTTCAAAAAATTCCGTGCCATTCATCAAATTATCGGATATTACCCGAAGAGAATCTGAAGTACTATCAATTTACTCTGATTATAGTGGTGATAATAGCTTAGCCCAATATGAAACATTTTCTTTTTATCTCGTTGATTGGAATGTTTGTGGCCAATTGTATGATAAATTGGTTAATATTAAAAAGGACTTTAATATTCCCGAGAGGAAAATAGATTATAAAGGTAGAAAAGACGGATTAAAATTTAGGTCTTTTCCAAAATGGATAAATGAAGTGCGTGATTTTCCAGGTCTTATCTTATTATTAGCTTTTGATAAAAAGATTTTTACTACTCCATCGTATTTGAAGGACAAAGAATTGTTAAAAAAGGAATTAATAGAAGCAGGGCTAGAGGAAAAAACCGATGTGGCTCAACGAATGGTTAAAGCAATTTGCTATCTTCCAATAATAGGCCATCTTTTGAATGAAAGACACAAATTATATTGGATAACTGACAATGATGTTATTATTGATACTGAAAAGAGAACAAACTTACTAGGACAGGCATTGGGGTTTCTTGCAAATGATGTTATTGGTCATAAAATAGCTGCATTTGGTTATTCCAAACCAATATTAGATATTCATAAGGAGTTCCTATGTGTCCCTGATTTAATAGCAGGGGCTTTAGCTCATTCACTTCAATGGGAAGATAATAAAGGTTTTTATTGGAGTCCTCCAGATGAGGAAACTAGTACAATTCTAAATGAGTATGCTAAGTTCGGTGATGTATTGATTGAGGAACAGAGAAAGACAAAACTTGCTAATATTGCGTTATATGTTTTTACAATTGGGAATCCATTGAAGGTTTTTCAAATAGGCCTTATTCCCCAATAGTAACTTTGGGAAACCATCGAAAAGTTTAAATGGATATACAAGATGAATCATAGAGGGGAGTGAATGACTTATTAGCGAAACTTCTTGGATTGCTATCGGAAGTGTATTTACTGCAATTATGGCAATTGCTACTGCGTTTATGGCGAGAGCTACATTCTCGTTAGGTACTCAAACAAAAAGATCGGTGGAAGAACCAAAGAGAACTGAGATAGAGCGAGCTTTTCTCAGGGTTTTTGGCTCATTGAGAAAAGACATTTTAAAATTCGATGACCTTTACTTCAGGTTTAGTTATGGGAATTTAAGGGTTACAGATATGTCTCAGACAGAAAAAATTAAAGAAACACTTAATCTGTTTCGTAATATTGAATTCAGCTCATTTGATAAAATTGAAAACCTACTGGAGGTATTATTATTTCCTGTTGAGTTATTAAAAAGGATTTGGGCAGTTGAAAGCTTAATTCGTTCCGATTTAAGTTCGATTGGCTTTATATCTGATAATACTACTTCTTTTAGTAGTGAATTAACTAATCAGACCATACCAAATTATTTGCTATCAGTTCGTCTTTATCAAAGACAATTAGCTTGTTATTTAATAAAAGAAGCTGATAATCAGGGATTAAGGGATATGGCCATTACGATGGCGGAAGTAAAAGAATTTAAACCAGATAATAGTCTACAGAGATGTGGAATTTTTCTTCCAGAGCAAAATATGCCCGATGAACCTGAAGGCTGTTATTCTTGCTGCAAGCTTGAAAATTTAATTGCTCAGGCTAAAGAAGCTGGAAAGCATATGGATGTTTTTGGTTTAACTATAGATATGAATCTTCCTCGATAACTAAAACTTACTTAACGGATAGGGTTTCCAGTACAAGAATGCTTTATTGAAAGATCGAGAGGTCTGCGAACAGACTATAAACAATCAAGGCTTAAATATCTAGGGTTAGTATATATTAAAGGATATTGGATAGTTATTGCGAATAATATATTAAATTAACTTTATAGGTGGTATCAATGAAAAACCACTTGGAATTAAAAGTTACCTACGAGGGGCAGTTACAACAGATAGATGTTGATACCCTAATTACTTCCTTATTGCATCTTGCGGAAATGCTCAAAAGTATTTCCGCCAAAGTTATGCCTAGTGAAAGATTAAGAATAAACATTGTAACAACGGAAAAAGGTAGTTTTTCCGTGTTATTAGAATTAAGCCAAGCTGCATCAACTTTTTTTAATACTTTTTTTGGCACTCCCGTTCAATCTTTAGATACAATCGCAAATATAATTGAAATTCTCATAGCCTTACTAGCTTTGAAAAAATTTCTAAAAGGGAAAACCCCAGACAATTTGATAAATCAAAATAATGGATGCGTAATTATTATAATTAATAAATCAGAAATGGTTGTACATGATAATGTATTTAGAATTTATAGCAGTGATCAAGAGGCAAACGATCATATAGAGAACTTATTTGAAAAACTATCCGAGAATTCTGAAATAGAAGGCCTTGAGATAGACGGTAATATAGCAGGTTCGTTTCGAGCTGAAAGGAAGGACTTCTCGGAATTAGCTAAAACTAATGAAATGCTTGAGTCGGAGGAATCAAAAGAGCCAATATTAAATGTTGAGGTAGCAATATTAAAACTGGTTTTCCAGAAATCAAGGAAATGGGAGTTTATCTATCAGGGGAATAAGATATCTGCTCATATAGTAGATAACAACTTCTGGAATCAGGTCGACTCCGGACATGCACAGTTTGCGAAAGGCGACATTTTAACTGTTGATCTGGAAGTCACAAAGGCTTTTGATCATGATGTGAATTGTATGGTAAATAAAGCTTACAAAGTTACCAAGGTATCACATCACCAACCAAGGGCTCAGCAAAATCAACTTTTTCCTAATGAAGAATAATAATGATATTATACAATGCGACTAATAATGGTGGTATTAATTAATACTCTTTAGAAAAAAATATACTTAGATGGATCCCGCGCCCCAGTGGACTAAAGATTAGTCCAGGAGGAAACCCCAAGAAACCCAGGTTTAGTTTGGCGTTGACCGCCGATGAGGCTTAACTTGTACTGGCTTACCGTTAACCTTTTTAGTATACGGCTTGACAGGTACTATTTTTTTGCCCTTTTCGGTTTTGGCCATATCCATCCCCCCCTTACTAGAAAATTAGCGCGGGATCCGGATAGATTATACCAAAAATATACAAATAATAGCATAAAATAGTGATTGGTTTCGAAACCCTCTGACCATCAAAAAGACCGTCGATTTTTGTTGGCGGTCTTTTGTTTTTCCTGTATTCATAAAGGTTTGCGGGCGTTAAGTCCTATAAGGGCATTCCGAAGGATAATTGAGCGACGGGATTTATTGAGACTGGAGTTGGACTGTATGGGAAACATACTCTTCCCTTTAATATGTGGTTTATATGGAAATGCCGCGCGTAGTTTCTTTTAAGCGGTAAAATGGCAGAAAATTCAATTTACCCTCGTATTTTTTCAGATCTTATGATACAATTTTAAAAACACTTGTTCTTATTTGGTTGGCAGCATATAGTAAGAATTCAAAAGGAATGAAGGTGATTATACTCAAAAAAAGCAAATGCATCCTTTGCGAAAACGATGCCCAAATCGAAAGGGCTCGGGAGGTGTGAAAATGGCTCGGAAAATTAATGCTTCACAATTTAAAAGTAAAATGCAGCAACTTCAAAATAAGCAAAAACAAGCAATCCGTAATTACAACAATGCCGTTAATGACTATAATCGAAAGCTCAAAACTGCAGTCAATAAGTACAATCAAGCCGTTAGAACACATAATGCAAATGTGCGCCGCAACAGGACAATAATTAATAACCAACTTCGCCAACTCCAATCAACTACGACAACGACTCGGATCCAATACAACTATCGTATATCTTCATTGGCCATGAATAATTCATATAACAATGTCATTGGAATCAGTGACTATTTAGAAAACCTATCTCCACAGCAGGAATTTATTTATGACTTAATCGAACAAGAGCACGCAAATAATCTGGCCACAGCGAACGCCATCTTAGATGACAAAGAACCGGAGTTTTTCTCTGAACATGATTTAGCAATTGGTAATCAACTCGCTGCAATTTCAGAGGATTTAGATGCTCGATGGAAAGGTGCTGTGTTTTCGCTTAATCCAGCTAATCCAGATGCCACCAGACATTTCTGCACGAGTGCAAGAGAAATATTTACTGAAGCAATCGAAATCACAGCTCCAGATTCTGCAGTATTTGCCGCTAATCCAAACTGTGAGAAAACTGAGCGAGGTAATGCCACAAGGCGCGCAAAAATAGCATATTTGCTTACAAAAAAGGGACTTGATGTATCAGTTGGGCAATTTGCCTACGATGACATAACGAACATATTAGAGCTATTTCATGTGCTAAGTGAAGGGACCCATGGTATTGCTGGCAAGTATAGTATGGCAAAACTTAAGATGGTCAAGAAACGTGTTGAAGACGGTATCATTTTTTTATGTAATATTGCTTCCTTTGGATAGCGATAATTAAAATTGTACTAAAAAAGAAGGCCAGGAAAATATATACTCCTGGCTTTTTGCACTCTTTAGTCGAACTGATTAGGATTTTCAATTATTCTGCCCTTTATTTGGGGAAAGAGAAATTCTGCAGCCCTTACTTTGAGGTCTCTAACCCCATACCATAAATTATCAAAAAACTTTGCCGTTCCGAACCTTACTCAGCGGAACAGGCTTCCAAGCGCCAGCTTGGAATCATATAATTAGTAAAAACGGAGGCTGGATACCTCACCATGTGAAATTCCTTGAGGGTTATGAAAAGTTTAAGCTTGAGGAATTTACTCAAAAATGGACGGATGATTTGGTAAAGCCAAAGTTCGAAAGAATAAAATAAAGTAGACAATTGGAAGAAAGAGCCAGGCGCAGTTGAAACTCCTGGCTCTTAATCATTATGCAACCTGGCTGGGTCCTTCGATCATACTGGCCTTCACACGAGAGACGAAGTTCGTCAGCCGTTCTTTTGAGTTTTCCTGCAGGCCTTTCATGAACTCCAGCCGTTCCTCATCGTTCAGTTGTTCCGCGTAGTCCTGCTGGTAACGGATGTTAATCAGGAGATTCGTATCATCCCTGGAAAGACCTTTCCGCGCCGCCGCTTTGTAGATGGTGTTGGCGTCGGGGACGGCTTGGGCTTTGTTTTCTATAAGGAGCGGTTTATCTGGTGTTTTGATCGGGCTGTCGGCGATGTTCAGGTCGTCTTCGGAGAAATCATCGCAGAATTGAGAACCGAACCCTGCTGCAGAGAGTGCCCTTCCAATAGCCAACGTTTCCGCTGTAGAAACGAAATACTTGGTGTCGGCTGCCCAGACCTGTCGGCGGCCTTTGCCAAGCCTCCTACCACCATCGTCTGGGTCATGGTCGTAGACGGTTGCCTCGATCCGTGCATATTCGTCCGTAACTTCAATCTCCTTGGTGTCGATAAATCCATCAGGAAACACGCTCCTGAACCACATCAACCGCCATTTCGTCTCCAGGTACAACGTTTTCTCTTCCACCCAGCGTTCCTGGCCAGTGGCAGCGTCTTTTACTTTCCTCTTTTTTACCAGGGTGGTTAGGTGCTCGGCGGGGTTGAACTGCTTTTCATTCATGGGCATACCTCCTACAGGTTAAATATCTCCAGGTCCATAGACTGGGCCTCACGGTAAACGACCCAGAGCAGCACCTTGAGGAACATGACCGCACAGACGATTTGCAGCTCCTTATTGAAAAGGGGTTCTTGGCGGCTTTCGGGTGAATTGTAAGCACCCTTGGCTACTCGTGAGGTAGTCTGTCTTACCGCCTGGCCGAGCTCGTCAGGTGGTTCTGAGCGTGGCGGTGAGTATCGGTTCTGGCTGAGGACCTGTCGGTTTACGTCCCAGAAGTCAGGGTTGTCAATGGGGTCGTATATAACGATCACCTCCATTTATTGGTTGTGAGTAGGGGCTTATTCGGCACTTGGCAGGACGTTGGTTATAACCTGGGTAGCCGACCCGATGGTCTCGTTGCTGTGCTTGTAAAAGGCGTTCTGTACAGCGAAGAACAGACCAGCTACAATGCCGAGTTTAACCGTGTTCAGGAAAGTCCTGCCGATAGTTTCCTGGGTCTTGGGGTTGTTTAAAAAGTCCAGCATAAATGTTCTCCTTTCTTTACAGGAATTTCATGGTGGGGGTGGTGAATAAAAAAGGCAGCATCTGCTGCCAGGTTCCGATTAGCCTCTCACCAGATCGCGGACCGTAAGGAAGTCGGTTCTGGCGTGTTCTATGGCGGAGAGAGCCATGGTTTTGAACATCTGATTCGAGAAGACGGCTGCACCGGCAAGGGCACCAAGCTTCAGAATGTTGAGTCCCGTCCTGATTGCGGCATCCTTGATTTCGGGCTGCATAATCGCTCGCATGTTTATCACCTCCTTTTTTTTCTTATACCGCAGATTATTCATGGCGGATGACAATAGGCCAAAAGGACCTATCCGTAGCTACCCTTAGATGTTGTTGGGTTTTGCATGGATAGATGAATCTGATAATTCTGCGGCCATAAAAATAAAACCGCGAGGGAGCGAAAAAATTTTTTCTGGGTGTTGACATAGGGAATTGCCGGGGTTTATACTATATTGCGATTAAATAACAAGGGATGTAACTTTTTTCCTCACCCGAATATTCTCGGGCGGCATATATTAGCCGAATTTCTGAGGTGCTATCGTCCCAGTAATCTAGGTGTACTGCAACAGTGGTAGGCTTAGGTGTGCTGGCTACGTGGGCACCTTAAGTGTTTTTGCCCACCAACAGCACCTGGTGGGCTTTGTCGTCTGGGAGGTACTCGGAAGGAGGAGTGAAGGAGAGCGGGTTTACAGACAGGAATAAACGGGCTGGTCATGGAAAAAGCCCGTGGGATACGGATTAGTCCTGAGGCGAGGAATAGCCTCATAAAGAAACGATATCAAACGCAGCTTAAGAGCTACACCCTAAAACCATTATCTCCAGCTATGAGGAAGCGCTGCGGGGTAATAAGGAACATTGAAAATTAACAAAAGGAGCTTAAATCAATGAATAACTTATTTCAAACCGGGTATTTACCGGTAGACAATGATCATAACGATGTTGATTGGCAGCAAATTCTGGGTTACAACACTAGGGAAGAAGAGGATTCTCAAAACCCTGAAGACGGAGAACCAACGGGTGGTAAGGAGCCTAATGGTAAGCAACCACCCAATGCAGTCCCGAAAAGCCAGTTGGAAATACTGACGGGGTATTTGGACAAATGCAAGTTCTTTAGGAACCGGTTCAAGGTGGCCTACGTGGTTTTCGACGTTAACGGCCATAACGAAACCTGGGAACTAGAGAGTGAGATGTTCGAAAGATGGTTGGCCAACAAATACCACGAAGAGGAGAATAAGCTCCCAAACCCGCGTATAATACGGCAGGCCATCGATGGAGCCAAGTCCATAGCGATGTATAAGGGGGCCGAGGTGAATCCGAATCTACGGATAGCAGGTGATGTTAACACCATCTACTATGATCTCTGCAACCCGGAATGGCAATGTGTGGAGATTACTCCAGGTAGGTGGGGAATAAAACCGCATTTACCAGCTCAGTTTCAGCGGTTTATCAATACAGCGCCGCAGATGGTTACCAAAGCCTCTATTCAGGATCTCTCGAAACTCGATGCTTACATAAACAGCATCCCAGCTGAGAGCGAGCGGCGGCTGATCAAGATATACGGCATAACCTGTTTAGTCCCAGACATATCGCACCCGTTGCTGTATTTCTCTGGTGAGAAAGGCGGAGGGAAATCAACACTCTGCCGGGTTACCAAGAGGCTGGTTGACCCGGCGGGAGAAGACTTACTAGCCTTTCCAAGAATACGTAGGGATATGATAATGACCCTGGTAAAAAACCACGCAGTAGCTTTTGATAATGTCAGCTATCTGAGTGGGGAGGACAGTAATCTGCTCTGCCAGACTGTCACGGGGACTGGGGTCTCGGTCAGAAAGCTGTTTACTAATAGTACCGAGGTCATAGAATCGTTTCGCAACTGCGTTATGATCAACGGGATCAACCCAGCGGCAACAAAATCAGACTTGCAGGACCGTATGTTGCTGATACGCGTGGATCGGATAAGCGACCGATCCCGCAAAGAAGAGAACGAGTTCTGGCGGGCTTTTGAAGTCGATAGGCCACATATCTTCGGATCGATGCTCGAAATATTATCTGAAGCCATGAGGATCTATCCAGATGTGCAACTCGAAGAACTGCCAAGATTAACTGGCTTTGCAACGTGGGGTTATGCGATTGCTGAAGCTGCTGGAATTGGTGGAAATCAGTTTCTCCAGGACCTGCGGGAGAACATGGGTCTGATAAACCAGGATACCTTGGGTGGTAACCCGATTGCTTACACTCTAACCACTTTTATGTCGGACAAAGAATCGTGGGTTGGTACTCCAACTAAGTTGTTTAGCGATCTCAAACCGGTAGCGACTAAACTAGGAATATCAAGGCATAAGAGCTTCCCGGAACTGCCCAATCAGCTGACCAGAGGTTTAAACGACATCAAGTCTAATCTACTGGCAGCCGGAATCGAATACACCAATGAACCCTGCACATCGGGCGTTAATAGGGGTAGTAAAATAATCAAACTGAAAAAGTCGACAGTTAACTAATGATAAAACGGCAGCATCCCTGGAATACCAGGTGGTGCTGCTTTTTTATACCGATACGGGGTGATATGTAATTAATACCGATAGAATATAATTATGTGTATTGTATATATACATTATATATGTTATACTATACACATAAGAACAAAACGGAGGTGATATAGTATGACACCAAGGTTAGCATATAGCCCTAAAGAGGTTGTAGAGCAGACGGGGTTATCCCGGAACGCAGTCTACCGAGCCATAAAAAGCGGTAACTTAAAATCGGTCCGCTTAGGGGATAAGAAAATCCTGATTCCCAACTGGGCACTTGACGAGTTATTACAAAACCCTAAAACCAACTAAGAAAGTAAAAAGCCGCAATGCGGCAGAAAGATGAGGTTATTATTATGATCTCGCAAAAAATTTATATCGGTCCGACTCGGAATCGGACGTCAACAGGAGGAATCATATGTGTCTATATCTATTTTAACACCAGAACCTGAATCTGGAAATCAACTGCTTAATTCGGCGCTGCGCTACGCCAGTCAAGGCTTACAAGTAATACCCTTACATAATCTAACCCCTTCGGGGAAATGCTCTTGCGGACTTGAAACCTGTGAAGCCACAGGTAAACACCCAAGAATCAAAGACTGGCCCCAACAAGCAACCATGGATATCAAGACCATAACCCTTTGGTGGAATAACTGGCCGCAGGCCAACATCGGGATAGCCACGGGAAAAGCATCCGACATAGTGGCCCTGGATATCGATAAGGACCACGGCGGCTTCGAGAGCCTGCAGGAACTCATCGGCGAACACGGAGAACTCCCTGAAACCGTAACCGCCATCACCGGATCGGGCGGAAGACATATAATCTTCAAGCACCCTGGCTTCCATATACCCAATAAAACTGACATCAGACCTGGGATAGACATCCGCGCCGACAGAGGGCAGATAGTCGCGGCTCCCAGTCTACATAGATGTGGTAACCGATACCAGTGGGTCGAAGGAAAGGCCCCAGGTGAAAAAGAACCGGCGGAAATGCCAAACTGGTTGATCAAGCTGATCTTGGGGGAAACGAATGAAGGACGGCTGAAGGCCCCGAAAATCGAAGGGCCGATCAAGGAGAGCAGCCGGAATAATACCCTGGCGAGTTTGGCTGGAACCATGAGGTACAGAGGAATCAGCTACGAAGCCATCCTGGCAGCCTTGCAAGAGGAGAACAAGATCCGCTGCGTACCGCCCCTCGACGAGGACGAAGTTGAGGGAATAGCCAGGAGCATATCAAGGTACGAACCGGCTGGAACCGACGGCCTCAAAGAATATGCGCTAACCGACACTGGCAATGCCGAGCGGTTCGCCGATCAGCACCGAGCCATCGCCAAGTACTGCCATCACTTTAAATGCTGGTATGTCTACGAGCAGGGGCGTTTTATCCGGAACGCTGCCGCTGAAGTTCAGGAACTGGCCAAGAAGACCGTGCGGAGTATCTATGAATATGCTCCCTACATCGAAGACCTGGAAAAAAGAAAGGCTCTGCTGAAGCACGCCTTTAAATCCGAGTCCGCCAAGGCCAGGAAAGACCTGCTTACCCTGGCCCAGAGCGAAGAAGGGATTCCGGTTATTCCCGACGAACTTGACGCTAACCAGTGGCTGTTCAACGCGGCCAACGGTACGATAGATTTACGGACTGGGGATATACGGCCGCATGACCCGAAGGATCTTATTACCAAGATGTCCGACGTCGAGTACGATCCTGCGGCGGACTGCCCCAGATTTGAGAAGTTTATCCGGGAGATAATGAACGACGACGAGGAGATGGTGAGCTTCCTACAGCGGATGTTCGGCAGCAGCCTCGCCGGGGCCATCAAAGAGAACGTTTTCTTCATATTCTGGGGAAATGGTAAGAACGGCAAAACCACCTTGATTGAGACCTTCAGGATGGCCATCGGCGATGACTACGCGAAGCAGACTCCAACCTCCACGCTGTTACGGAAAAGGAACGATTCGATACCAATCGATGTCGCCAGGCTAAAAGGCGCTCGGTTCGTAACAGCAGTGGAGGCGGATCAGGGAAGAAGGCTCGACGAGGCGGTAATCAAGCAGTTTACTGGTCGGGACAGATTGCCTGGCAGGCATTTATACGGCGAACTCTTCGAGTTTGACGCGCAGTTCAAGCTAGTCCTAACAACCAACCACAAACCCATCATCGCCGGCAACGACAACGGCATCTGGCGCAGGGTCCTGCTGGTACCGTTTGAGGTTACTATCTCTGACGATAAACTGGACCTTGATCTACCCGAGAAATTAAAAAAAGAACTCCCCGGGATACTCAACTGGGCGATCAAGGGTTGTCTCTCATGGCAGGAACACGGCCTGAATCCACCGGCCAAGGTCCTGGCGGCCACCAACAAATACCGGGCCGAGATGGACGATATCGGAGAGTTTATCATGGACTGCTGCGAAGAGGGCAGGAACTACCGTGAGAAGGCGGCGGTGCTGTTCGAGCACTACGGTAAATGGTGCCGTGACAACGGCGAGGAACCGCTCAGCCAGAAGCTCTTCGGCATGAACCTCTCGAACCGAGGGTATGAAAGTTCGCGGAGCGGCGGGGTCAACATCTGGAAGGGCCTGCGGATCAAGGCCGAGGTAAAAGATCTCCACCAGGCGGTCAATCAGCTTGCCAGTGACCCTTTGTGCACCTTAAACACAGAAACCCCTATAGAATCAATTTATAAAAGACTTATGGATTCAAGGGACACGAAGGAGCACATGGATGATGAACACGAAAATCAGGAAGAATCCAAAACTGATAATCCTGAAGACCCGGGTAAAAAGTCCGAGCAGGATTTATTAGACCGATTCTAACGTTGTGATAAAAAGAAACAACACGTGGGACAGGTAGACCAACCAAGCCTGTCCCTTTCGATTTCCTTTTAAGGCGATGGATAGTCAAGATTTACTACAAAGCACCTATCCGCCAAAAATCCCGATTTCATCGCGGAGAGCTGGTAGAGATGGAAACATTAAATCTAGCCTTAATCTTGTTTATAATGGGAAGAGGTTACAGTGGATACCTAAAAGCAATCATAGTATTCCGCAGGAGGTATTCCTATCCAAAAGTCATTGCCTATATTCCGCCTGGCCTCAGTTTCATACTCTTGTTGTCGAATGATGTGTTTCCATGTGAAATAATCGGTATCCTTTTCCCAATGAAGTCGGTGCTCCTTAACGCTCTCCTCCCATACCTCGCGGCAGGATACCTTTATCCCAGCCAGAAAATACTCCTCTTCTTTTAGGTCCCCAAACTGGTCATACAGTCTTACTGCAGGCCCATCCTCACGGTGGCGAGATCCGCCGATCAGCCAGATCTCCCGTATACGCCTGCCTTTCTCATCGAACTCGACAATTCTAGGGCCATACAAGGGATCCCGATAACCGAAGACTAATTTCCTGGCCTGGCCATTTTTGTGGTAATAGGTTTGGGTAGGAGTATCTTGTTTATTGTCATTGATGTTTGCGTTATTATCCACATATTCACCTCCATATGAACTTATAACAAAGCGGCTAAACCTGTGCCCAGAAGAAGACTGATGTGATACAGACCTATCCCAGCCAAAAACCACGTTATACCCCGCCACCAGTTGTTGCTCTCCACGCCTCCAAAGTATAGCAGTCTACCGTCGACCACGCAGGGAACACCAACAAACATAGCGCCGCTGAAAGTATCGCTCCTGACGGCTACCTAACGCCCATGGCCAACAATACTCCAATCACCAAAAACGTAAACCGGCAGCAGAGAGGGAGGCAGAACCCAAAAATAAACAAGTCTGGATTGCTCCCTGAAATTACACAGCGGGACCTTGCCAAAATAGGCTAATAAGCTTCCCCATAACTCTTTAAGGACCATTATCTGGCTTTTTTGATATCGGGAACGGAAGGCGGGTTTGCTTATTAAGGTATTCTAGATGTCGTAAGACTGCTTCTTGCTCTTCTTTAGGGAGTTTCTTGAACTCATCAGTATCGTTTACTTTTGACTGTAGGATCATCTTTGTAATTGCGGAGTTTATATCAAAAAACTGGCTGATAAAAACGCCTCCTTTCAACTTAAGATGAAACGCAGATATTTATTTATGGCAGTCAAGATATTCTCCTGGAGGAGGGTTAGCTATTATCCAAAAGGCATTACTGATATTTCGCTTAGCCTCGGCCTCATTCGTTGTTTATTCGTATACCGTTGAAATGACATGGTGGATTATATGCGCTTCTTGACCTCTATCAAATATTAATAATACTTTTCCCATTTTTGCTCTAAAGTGAGTTTTTGAGCCTTTAAATCTAAGCGCCTACTCTTTTGGACGGCCCAATACTCGTCATTTACTTGTTGTAAAACTATTCCTTGGAATACACCTGTCCCTAATGTTATTTCTTCCGTTCCCACACAAATACAGCTTAATCGAAGGGAGTTTGGCCGCGGCGAGTAATAAGTATTATCGAACAGCTTTAATAATCCTATCCCCTTTGTTTTTCCGTTGATTTTGACAATTGAACTATAATAAGTACCAACTAGTAAATTAGAGGATTTCCTTTCTAATATATCGAAGTCGATTGGGAAAGAAGTACTTTTAAGCTCTTCTTCAATTGATTTTATCTCCCGATCTATATTTGAAATGTCTTGATATGTCGGCAGTGATTCAGATGCGTAATACACTTTGTCCCGGGAATAGTCTAAAATTATGCTCTTTACCATTGGTTTATTATTAAAAGAGTTGTGTAGTTCTTTAATCAAAGGTGGATCATCATCAAAAACACAGTGCCCCGAAAAAATAAGCTTCCACCTATCTCCTTCCATTTTAAATATTGCATATTGTGTATCGGCCGCTTTAGAGGGTGAAGGTGAAATGACGAATTGTAGGTATAAACCGTCATTTCTTTTTAATGTTGCGTAGGAACTGATTCCGCATATTAAACTTTTAGAGGTATAATTTTTAGAATCATTAAATGATATAATTGCAGCGTCTAATAGACTGTTTTCATTAGGTTCTTGATCACTAATAATTGTTGCCGAATTACTGTTAGTAGAAATATTGGTTTTACTATTATCCGTTAAGATTGGAGTCTGAGAATGTGATCGAATTATTATTGCAAATATAAAGACGACTATGACCGTAACCGTAAATATCCAGATTAATTCCTTTTTCTTTTTGGCATCCAGTCTACTTACTTTTAAATCGGATTCTAGCCGCGCCTTTTCCTCTTCGTAAATTTTTTTTCTTTCTTCCGGGGTAAGCTCCATTTTCACACCGCCTTGAAAAAATTTATATCATTGATTAAATTTTATGCTTTTAGTAAGCGAAGATCGGATTTGCTTGACCTTATTTTGCTGAAGGCCCAGCTTTTGATTGAGTTCCCAATTTATCTTTTAGAAGTTCCGTGGCCTTTATTTTACCCTGGTCAAAATAAGCTTTGATCTTATCCTCAAAGAACTCCCTGCCTACCTTTTGTCCGGTGGTGAGATAGAAGAACAGGGCGTCGCCGATCGCGTGGGTGAAAGCGAACGCCAGCCCTCCTTTCGCCGCGATACCGATGGCGGAAAACTTTCCGGCCACGTTCGTGGCGGCGGTTTGCGCCAATTTGGCCGTGGAATAAAGGATCCCGAACTCGACTAACAGTTTTAAGGGGTTGACATGATAGCCGCAGCTGCCCGTCAGCACAAACAGCATTTTAACCTCGTTGGTGGTAAGGATGGCGAAATCCGAAACCGCTTCAATGGGTCCGGTCACCAGTTGCTGCGGTCCGGGGATAACGTTCGGCGCGGCGGTTCCAATGGCCCAGGCCAGATTTTGAAAAGCGGTATCGGTTATTTCCCTGTTCGCGTGGGAGACTCTGAAAATAGGGAAACGATGAGCGAGAGCAAAACTGATTTCCGGATGGTTGGTCAGGATCTGCTTCGGTAAAACATCCACATCTGACGCGTCGAAAGCGTAAGCGGCGACGTTCACTCTTTTTACATCGTTGATCAGAGCAGGGCTGACCAAGCAGAAATCATTCGATTTTATTATCTTGTCATCCAGGTCTTTAGGGCTTTCTAAAGGAATAATGGTCAGCCAGTTGTCCATTCTGTCGGGGGCAGCGTTAAAAACGCCCTGAACCGTGGGGTGATTGCCGAAGGCGAGCATATACGGGAATAAAAACAGCCAGTCTTTCATCGCGGCAATATCTTTGTCGGATCCGACGAGACCAATGGTGAAATCCTTCTGACACAGGGAATTGATTTGCCGATAGTTTACTTTCTTAATCTCCTCTACCAGCGCGTCAAGGAATTTAATGTCTTTTAACGGGGATTTTCTAGCCATATCCAACTCCTTTCCAATGCTTCTGATTCCATTACTTTCTACACAATCTGATAGTATGCCATTACAATACCTATAGTCAATATATAAAGTACCATTAGTCACTTCAATGCCTTCGTCAGCCATAACAAGATTAGTTTAGACGAAGGAGAGGTGTACTAATGATACTCCGTAAACTAGGGACCAGGATACGTGAGGAGAGGAAGAGAGCCCGTTTAACCCAAGAACAGCTCGCAGAAATGGTCGGCTGCAACGAAAGTTATATCGGACAGGTTGAAAGAGGGGAGAAGAATCCGTCCCTTGAAGTCGTGGTTAGGATAGCCAACGCGCTTAACGTGACAGTCGATTACCTCCTGGCTAGTAATGTTAAGGCGAGTAAAGCGGATGGTCTTATAGACGAACTCACTGCCCTGGTAAGGGGAAGGGACGCTGAGGAGATCCGCTACCTAATAAACATTAATCGGCAATACCTCGACCTGCTGGATCGGAAGGCCAAGACCAAGCGTTAGGGGGTCAAGTATCCTGAACGCCTAGCTCCCTAAATATTCTCCGCTCCAAGTAAAGGCACACACTACAGCTACGCTCAGTTTGTGTCCAGGTTTTAAACGTACAGGTGTAGATTTTCATAGTTCCTTTTGATCCGCACTGATCGCAATCCTGAAACTCACGAGTAATAAAACCGCTCTCGTCGAACGCCACGATTTCCTTGTCCTTCATAACACACCTCCGATAAAAAGATTAAGGAAGCAATCGCTGCTTCCTTTCAATTCTTATACCGTTGTTTTGATTAGGTGATTGCTGCCGATGACAGCTCTTTTTTTATCACTAAAACCGCGTTTAGCAGAGAGTACATCGGGACCGTGGGCTTTATGAGCATTTTTTATCTCTTAGTCAGCCCTTCTCTACCCGCACTTCTTCTTTTTCCGCAACACACTATCGAGTCCTTTGCATTTGTGCCAGTCAGGGCAGCGGGGACTATCATCTGAGACCTTCCTCCCGTTGTGAGTGTAGTATAATTCTCCCGCTTGGCAGTATGTGCGTTCAGCGTATCTCAAGGCGGTTTCTTTTCCGTATGTACTGTGATAGCAGTTCTCCCAGACATGGAAGTGTCCTAAGTCCCTCGGCATGTTATATCATCTCCTTATATTAATTTTAAAGGGGATGTGGAAATACCGCAAATAGTAATGGTAGAATTATGTAGGAGGATAGAAATTCATGGCGAATAAACAGTGAGGGATGAAATCGAAAGGCAATTGGTTAATAAATTCATTTATCTTTTTAGACATTGAGACGATTGACGTAAACGCCTGATGAGTTTGTCAAAATGGTGGTAGATGTAAGTGAAACTAATAAAATGGTCCCAAGAGCATAAGCTTTGGTCGGCTATAATTGCATTTTCTTTATTCATGCTTCCAATCATAATAGTACATAGCTTGTTCGAGATAACTGCCCCCTACAATTGGCTTGTCGCAAATTGGAAAGCTGGTGAAGTTTTAGGCTATTGCGGAACTGTATTAGGTGCTGCTACAACAATTACGGCTGTTGTATTAACTATAATATTTACACAAGAAAATCAAAAAGGTGAGCGGAAATTATCTATCAAGCCTCGTCTGCAAACAGAGTATCAACCTATTTTCGATAGAGAAAAAGCAATAAAACAAGTCACCAATAGAGCAGTTTTTGTTGAGTATCCTTTTGATGAGAAAGAAGGCATTAGCAATAGTTATGATCTGCCATATTTATTAAAAAAATTCGAAAAGAAAAACTCGACAGATGAGATAATTAATGGACTTGATTTCTCGCGAAGATGCTATATTATCCAATACAATGTATCGAATGTTGGTGCCGGAAATGCAGTGAATTTATTTTTTACAATAGATAATAATACTGTAATGCCACCCTTTTCACTTACGGCGAATAATACAAAAGTGTTTGTGATTATACTTAAAGCAGAACTTCTAAAAGATAATACACGCCCTATTCATTTTAAATTTAAATATGAAGATGTTGCATCAATAGCACGATACGAACAGAATGAAAAGATAATTCTACTCGCAGACGATAATGGTTTTTTAAATTCTAGTCAAAATATGAATGACGTTATATCTGTACCCGTAGAAATTAAAGGGTGAACCATTGCAGTGTAGATCCCTGTAACATAATTTTTTTTTTGCATTGAGCATCCCTAGCATCATTAAACCAACGGATCAGCCAAAAACGAACGGATCAAACAAAAACCACAGTAATTCACATTAAATGGCATATTCCCAGCCCTCGTTAGTGCCATCGAATGCAATAAGATAGTATATAAGGATGTTTATATGGATAAAATATAGATAAATTGATAGATTGCATGCGAGAGGTTAAAATTTTGCATATGATAATGATATTTCATTAGATGCGCTACTGAACAGAACAAGAATGTACATGTCAAGAATTAATCAAAGATTTAAAAATAAAATGCAAGACGTATGTAGTGACATTATACGGCGAATCATAGAGATCATTAATTTAGAAGGGATATTATAAATGGATGCTAACAGTTTAATATCAATCGATAAAATAATTCCTTTAATAGGAGTAATTATAGGTTATTGTTTAGCGTGGATTAAAGAGACAATAAATAAAAAAGCACTCAGAAAGACTCTCCTCAGTTCTCTATGGAATGATCTTATTAAGATACGCGATAAACCGGCTACACCAGGAGCGCTATTTATGGTTATGCCATATCGTACAGTTCTGGCCGAAAACATAATCTCTTCAGGTATTTTAGGTGGGAAAAAATTTCACAAACTGCTAGTTGAAATTTTAGAATTATATGGGCTTTGGACTACATATAATGCGTTCGCTCAGGTAGTTAATACAGAACTGGCTATGACTGGTAACAATGCCCATAGATTTGCAGAGATTGATATTCTAAAACAAAAGTCATTTTCTCAAGCTCAAACTGTTATTTCCGAAATCAAAGAATTCTACCCGAATTTTTTGATTGACGATATTTCCGACGATAACCAAGAAAGAAACTGATCAGCCAAAACCCGCTCTAACAAAACAAAAACGTAGCAAAATCACCTTAAACGGCTTATTCTCAGCCTCTGCGAGTGCCTCACATGCAAGAAAAAAGTTATGGTAAAAGAGACATAGATAATAAAGTAGCTTGCCACAGAAAACGGGCAAGCTACTTTATTTATTGGTTAAGTGACTTTTCTTACCCGATTCCGTTTAGGAATCAGTTTATTTAAAGGACTGGCTTTATGGTGTTGTAATCGAATATCACTTTCGGTTAATGCAATATAACGTTTAGTCATGCTAAGGTCTGAATGTCCCAAGGTTCGCTGTAGTGCCAAAGCATGGCCTCCGTTGCGGAGGAACTGAAGTGCGAAGGCATGTCGGAGAAAATACGGACATATTTTTACACCAAGCTTTTTAGAGTATTCCACCATCCGTTTACCCCATGTTGAACGGCTTAACATAATACCGTCAATGGTACAGAATACAGGAGTGTTTTCATCCCAGGATTTATGCCGGGCAGCTATTAAATCCCTGACTGCTTTAGCCGTTGCTGGAGAAAGCGGCAAGCTTCTAGAAGACCTGGTCTTTGAGATTTCACTTCGTACATTGACCTCTAAAGAGCGTAGATTAAAATCTGAAGGTATTAGAGAGAAGAGTTCCTTTGGTCTAATGCCTGTGTCCAGAGAAATCAGAAAAATTGTATAGTCTCGGAGTCCTGCAAATGTACTCTTGTCGGGGAGACTTAGAAGTTTACGCAGGCTTTCCTCTGTCAGATTAACTACCCTTCCATCAGCTTTACGTTTTTTGAAGCCTGTTAGAGGATTCGAGCAGTAAATTCCTTCCTTAACGCTCCAGTTGAAGAATGCCCGTAGATAAATGAGTTTAAGGTTGTAGTAAGCAGGTTTGGCTGGTTTTGCCATATATTCAAGGACAGACCGCTTTAGCTGTTCTTCCTCGTAGGCAGCAGGGAAGGACTTATAGAACATGCTTATATGGGTTCTATAATCGTTTGCAGTGGTTTCGCTAATCCCTTCGGCTTGTTTATACCATAGAAACTCCTGTAAGGCATCCTCCCAGGTCTGAGGGGCATTCCGATTGAATTTAAGTACAGTTTTCTTTGCCATTAAACAAATCCCCTTTCTTAATCAAACGGCCATAACAAAAAGGGGATCGAGGGTGATGAATCTCTAATTTCTGAAGCCATGGATATGGGGTCCAGTGGAACTAAACCGTATTTTTAGCGCTACTGGACTCCCTTCTTTGGCCCGCTTTTTATGGGGGAGATGGTAAAAATACCCTTCCGAGGGGCCAATCTCCAGAATCCAACGGTGCCAAGGCTTAAGGTTGATTAACCACCGCTATATGATATAATGGTAGATGTATTTCACGGGGGTGGACTGGGCCTGGTGGCTCTCCTGGACTTCAAATCCAGCCGCGCGGCAGCGATCCTGTCGTGGGTGGGTTCGATTCCCACACACTCCCGCCATTGACTTGGAAACACGAGTTGTTTGTTTGAGATTGGAAGCATAAAGTGGCCGCGATGGCCACTTTATGCTTCCAATTTCTTTTGGCCGACTTATTGTTTCAAAACATAATAAATCTTCTGTTTTAAGCACTTTAAACAATTGTATATAGAAACCAGAAGAGGAATCTGTTGTTGCTTGTCGTATACACACATATATAGTCAATGGATTATGTGGCAAACTTTATGCTTTTTAAAATTCTGAAAGAGCACAGTTCATACATCTTTTTACGCTGAAGGAGGTTTTGAGGTGCGGTGCCCAAACTGTAGCGATAAAGACCTTCAGCCGGTGTTGACCCGACAAGGGGTAGAAGTCGAATTTTGCGAAAGCTGCCATGGAGTATGGCTCGACCGGGGAGAGATATACTGCTTTTCGCGCGAACCAGAGGAAGTTGCCGATAAACTGAGCAAGGCGAGTAAAAACTCCGGTCCCAGAACCAAGTGTTCCCCTAAAAACGGCGATCCCATGACGGAAATCTCCTACCCTGGAGGTGCCAAGCTTCATGCCTGCGGAAGCGGAGGACTGTGGTTGGATGCTGGAGATTTGAAACAGCTGATCGACACAGAAAAAAACATTGAGTTCGATCTTGACACCGGTAGTATATCCGTCGGGAAAACCCCTATGCTTGGGGCGATTGCGTCATCCGTCCTCCTTGGACTGCCCAACCTTTTTTTTCGCTCCGCCATAACCCTGATAGGTCTATATCTTCTTTTAGGAATAGTGCTGATAACCATTGTAGCGCTGGACGTACTCAATGTGGAATTTGCCGTAGCCACCGGTATCGCGGTCGTCATAATTCAATTCATCCTGGGCCCGTGGTCGATGGACCTTTCCCTTTTTCTCATGTTTAAGATGAATTGGCTCACACCCGACAAACTCCCCACCCACCTGCGGGAATTCGTGGACCGGGTCTGCCAGGAAAAAGGTATTCCATTTCCCCGTTTCGGTATAATCGATGACGGGGCCCCTCAGGCATTCACCTACGGCCATACCCCCAAAAATGCCCGTATCGTTATTTCCCGTGGGATACTCGATCTCCTTGAACCAGCTGAAGTAGAAGCGGTAGTGGCGCATGAAATCGGGCACGCCGTTCACTGGGACATGTTCCTGATGACCGTGGTCCAATTGGTTCCCCTGATCCTCTATTACATTTACAGTACCTTTTCAGGATTTCGGGATGACCGCGGTAAGAACTATACCTTGATAATAGCCATCGGTTCTTACGTGCTGTATTTTATAAGCGAATACTTAGTCCTGGCCTTCTCCCGCACCCGAGAATACTATGCCGACCGGTTCTCGGGTGAGGTCACCGGCGACCCCACCCTGCTTGCCAGCGCCCTGGTTAAAATAGCTTATGGTCTAGCCGGTCGGGAAAAACCAAAAGAGGAAGAGGAAGAGGAAAGGCAGGCACGGAAACCGTATTTAAAGGCGGTAAGCGCGATGGGTATTTTCGACAGCAATGCCGCCCTTGCCCTCGCAGTCAGCAGTTACCAGGTCGACGTCCATCGCGGCGGGCAGGCAAACATAAAATCGGCCATGCGCTGGGACCTATGGAATCCATGGGCGAAATGGTACGAATTAAACTCCACCCACCCCCTGGTCGCCAATCGGCTTAATTACCTCTCCAACCAGTCGATCAGCATGGGAAAAGCCCCCTACATAGAATTTGACGATGCACAACCCGAGTCCTATTGGGATGAGTTCTTTTTAGACCTGCTGATTTACCTGGCGCCGCTCCTGCCGTTAGCGTTATTGCTGCTCATATTAGGCATCTCAGTCTTAAATCTGGTGCCCAACTATGACTGGGGATTCGTCGTTCCCCTGCTCATCACCGCCCTGGGAGCGGGATTCCTGCTCCGCTATTACTTCTCCTACCGCCGCCGGAGTTTCCCGGAAATGAGCGTAGCCTCCCTGCTGCGGCACGTAAAGGTCTCAAACGTACGGCCGGTTCCATGCACACTCAGGGGGAAGATTATCGGGCGGGGCGTTCCCGGCTACATCTTCTCCGAGGACTTCGTCATGCAGGACGAGTCAGGTATTATTTTTCTGGACCTGCGCCAGCCTCTCGGCATCTGGGAAGCACTGTTCGCCATAATAAAGGCTGGCGCCTTCCAGGGCAAGGAGGTGGTGGTCAGAGGGTGGTACCGGCGAGCCCCGGTACCGTACGTGGAACTCTTGACCATCAGCCATGCCGGTGGAGAAGTAAAAAGCTTGATACCTTTCGTTAAAAAGGCCGGCGCTTGCCTTTTGGTCATAACCGGGTTGATTTTGAGCTTTAATACGATTTTGTACGGAGATAAAACTTTCCAGAACCCGCTTGCTTTTATTGAAGAGAAGTCACCGGTTTATTCGGCAAGTGGTTACAAGGTTTATAGTGACTCCGATTACAAATTTAAAATAAATTGCCCCCCAGAGTGGAGACGAACAGCTAGAATATTAGTTACGTTTCAAAAATCAGTGGATGATAGGGAACCGGCTGAAGTAAATGTATCTGTAAAGAGTTCCTGGGGCCACACTCTGGACGAAACGACACAATCGATAATTAAAAACAGAAAGAAAGACTATAATAACCTTATTATAGAGGTTTCTGAAAGCACGTTACTTTCCGGCGGCCCAGCCTATCAATTAATTTATACATTTACAGCATACAGTGATAAAAAAGATTATAAATCCAAAGAAGTGTGGACTGTAAAGAACAAAAAATTGTACTGTTTAAATTACACGGCAGAGCAAGATCTATTTAACGATTATTTGAAAGAGGCTGACACTATAATCAATAGCTTCGAGTTTATACAATAGAGCATTGATAGATTTAAATCGCTCTGTAAAATATTAAAACCAAAATATCTTTTTTACAGATCACAGAAAAGAAAAGGAAGAATCTTAATTTAGGAATCTCTTGCTCTATAATGTAACTCCTGGCCACTTTATGCTTCTAAAAGTGGGTCTTTACGAAAATAGTACTTCTTCAAAGGCCAGTAAAATCAAGGGGTAAAAAATAGCCCTGGCCAACTTATGGCTCCAAGTTGGCCAGGTTATGGTCAAAGTATCACTCCTGTCTTTTAACCCCAATTAATTGCCGTTTGGCAATTAATTGGGGTTAAATTTTTTTGGCAAAGAATTAGTCCCGGAAATAACACTAAATATTGATCTGACAAAAGGAGAATCTTTTTCTCTAAATAAAAGGTTAAAAATTTCAAGGGTAAAAGGACAAAATGAATGGCTACAAGACAATTAGACGAAATATTTTCTTCTAATTTCTATCAGTTGAGTGTTTTTTCGATATTGTTGCTGAGAGATTCACAGGAAAAAAAAGGTCTTGCAATAAATAACCATTCGGTATAGCATAAGTTATATAACACATGTTATTTAAAGGGCGGTGCTAGATGGGTCCTCGGGTTAAATTTACGAAGGAACAAATACTTGATGCGGCTTTTGAGATAGCGAAAACAGAAGGTATAGACAATATAACCATAAGGAAAGTAGCCGAAAAAATGGGCAGCTCAGTTGCACCTATTTATGTAAACTTTGATAGTGTTAATCAGCTATTTGAAGCTCTAATAGATAGGATTGTAAGTGTCAGTCAACGGCTTTTAATTGAAGAAAGTACAGGGAACCCATTTCAAGATATCGGGATGGCAAGTTTAAGATTCGCAATAGAGTATAGCGTGCTTTTCAGAGATCTAGTTATGAGAAACAATAGCTACATGAAAAACTACGATGATAAAGTGATCCCCGCTTTAATCGAGGAGATGAAAAAGGACCCCGAAATGGAAGGTTTTACAGATGATGAGCTAAAAACCATACTGTTAAAAATGAAGATATTTCAACTAGGGCTCTCGGTAATGGTGGCTAACGGCTTACTGCAGGAAGATTATAAAAAGCAGGATCTGATAGATATATTAACGAGTACAGCGAACGATTTAATACAGTCAGCCAGACTTAATAAGAAAATTTAGTTTGCGGTAGAGGTGCAGGAGGAGTTCGTAAATGAATAAAAAATTGATCCGTAACCTAGGCATATTTGTTTTTATGGTTATTGCCAGCGGGTGGTTAGGTGTTGCTGTAGACTCATTTATTCCCGAACAACCCCAAGGCGATTCTCTTGGTATGGGGATATGGTTGGTATTGCCCCTATTGACCGCAGTGATAATCATATTATTTTCGAGGGTCAACTGGGAAGAATTCGGTTTCAGGTCCAAATTAAAAGGAAATTTAAAATGGTACCTGGCTTCTGTTTTGATATTTCCTGTTGTAACATCTATAGTCTTGATAATTGGTGCTTTAACGAATTGGATGGACCTGTCCGCTCTCAATGTCAAACGGTTAATTCTTGCGTTTTGCAGTTCTTTGTATATAAACTTTATCATCGACTTTTTTGAGGAGACGGCATGGCGTGGTTATCTAACTTCACAGCTCCTGAAATTTAATCTTACCGACTGGAAAATATATCTTGTAGTCGGGTGTGTATGGGGTTTATGGCATATCCCCTATTACCTGGTCTTTCTACCTCAGACAGATATACAATCGGTAATGCATGTCAGCCGAGGAATATATACTGTTGTTGCTTTTATTACATTAATAAGCTGGTCGGTGATGTTTACAGAACTTTTTAGGGTAACAGAATCAATTTGGCCATGCGTCATATTACATATGGTTGAAGATTCATTTACAAATCTCATAGTTATCTCAGGATATATCAGCATTGCTTCAGGAAAAGAGATCCTTGTTTCCCCGATCAATGGAATTATTCCATCAATGCTATACGTAGCCATTGGGCTTGGGATAAGGGCTTATAGAAGACATAAGTATTATAGGAATAATAGCATTGTTTTTTGCCATTCCTGTCCGATATCTCAAAAAAGTTGATGGATAAGATTCCCTGAAAAAGAGGGACAGTTTCCTCTTTTCTATCGGATCTGAATTGGATTATTCATAAGCCCGGTATTTTCTATTTTAAAATCCGCTGTTATATTTACTTTTATCGAAGGGAAGATCTCTCCCCACCGGTCCTTGATTTCCTCCCAGTATTTGGGCCTTGCCACTGCGAGCATCGCGCCGAAACCAAATACATCCGACTTCAACTCCTGGCTCTTGTCTACCGCTCTCTGGCAGCGGTTTACCACCACTTTGTTTATAAGTTCTTCCGCCTTTTTAAAATCTTCTTTGTTAATACCGACTACCGCGTTTTCTTCTGACGCTAGTTCTCCTCTTCCTTTAATCTTAATTTCAAATTTGATTACATCGTCATGAATCATTGGCTTTACTTCAGTATCCGGAATCTTAGTCAGCAATAAAGAAATATTGCTATTACGATCCTCCAACTTTGTTGTTATAGTCCCATATCTGGCTTTGTTGTCAATAAGTAACATTCCCTGGGTTTCTTCGTCGTCCAGTAGCCCCACCATTCGGTCACCAAGAAACACCGCCGAGCCGGATACCGTTACAACTCTTTTTGGCTGAACACCCGTCTCCCCGCTTTTACCGCCGGAAGAACCCGTTTGGTTGTCCCCCTCTGCTAACAAGCTTTGTTCCAGCCGGGGCACAACTTTTATATACGGTACCACAACTTCCTTACCCGGGGTTAAAGAGTCACGCATTACCTGAAACAAATCAGTATTGATAGCTTTAGAAGCCCTGATAGCGCCCCCCTGAATCTTGTTAGCAATTTCTCCCGACAACAATGACTCAAGTTCTGGTTGGGCCTGAAGAACGTCGTACGCCTTACCTTGACAAACGGCTACCAGGGTGCGAGGGCGTATTTCTCTTTGACGTGTAAAAAGATCAATGTAATCGCTTATCCCTTCCTTGGCGAATTCCTCACCTAGTAGCATTACCTGAATATCGCTTATAAAATATCCTCTTGGCATACGTAGGTTGAAATTTACAGCTGAGTCAACGATATTCTGTCCCATAGCAGAAAATGTCACTCCCTTATTAGCTGCTCCCCCACTTACTCCTCCTTCCGTGCTTGATGGTTTTATGCAGTACATGGTTGTTATAGTCATGGGTTTGCCGTCCACCATAACACGGTCATAACCGGAAGCGGTAACAATACTTATATCCGTCATCTCTCTCCGATTTGTGCAGCCAGTGGTAATCAGGGAGAGAGAGATCAATAAAACGATTAGAGCCGTCATAACGCGTTTATTTTGTACCCTCACCGCTTTTTTTTCCTTTCCCCAAAATTACTGCTATCAGAAGTATTAAGCTGGGGATTATCAATTCAATGGTACAGCCATAGAAGGGCCAGACCTGTTTAAAAAAAATTATTAGTCTTAAGTAATCCGAGGAGTACAATACCTCGCATAAAGCTATGGTTATCAAGGCGACCGGGATGATAGTCAACCGATAATTCTTCAGGTTTAAGGTAGAGGCCGCGGCAATACAGCTGGAGTGTAAAAAAACCGCCAGCTTTACGATTACCCCGGCTATCCAGAAAATTACCAGGTACAGTTCCATACGCTCTAAAATTTTCGCCAGTGAAATGTAGCGCGCCAAACTGTAGTATGGGTATACCAGGTGAGCGGTGACCAGCGGACCGAACACCCCGATGGTCGTTACCATTATCAGGGTTCCCGCTGACATCATGATTAAGATCATAGACACCGCTGAATTAAACGCCTCATTCTTCTGGTTTAGGTAGGGGAACAGCATTAGGAGCAGAAAAACCTCTCCCCGCCAAATGGCGGCAGAATACGACCCCTTAATAATCGGCATAACCCCCTTGGCCAGAACCGGGCGGAGGTTGTTTAGGTCTATGTTGTTAGCTACCAGGATAATCGTCATCAGTATTGAAAATAAGAACGCCGGGAATACCAGTTCATTTTGGCGGGCTATTACCTCGATGCCTAGGTAAGTTCCGTAAATCACCGCACTAAGAATGACCAAATAAATCGGTAGGTTCGGGGTCTCCCTTAGAAATGCCGTGCCGATAAACCTTGAACACTCGGCCAGTATCAACGAGGTTATATGAATAAAGACCAGGCTGTAAGCTAAAGCCAGGAGTTTCCCCGGAAACCAGCCAATAACCTTCGGCAGGTACTCGGTAAAAACCTGGAATGGAAAGCGCCGGGCCAGGGCAATGCATACCAGGGCGACAGCTAATCCATACAAGGACATGGGTACTAATACCGATATCCAGGCATCGGGACCAGCCTGTTCCGCTATTAGACTTGGGACAAGCAATACTGCGGTAGGTGCTTCCACCATGGCCAGTAGCATGGTCAGCTGTATACTGCTGATGCGGCCGTTATCCAGCATCTACCGGTTCCCCCTTCTCCAGGGACTTCGACCAACCCTGGTTGCCGGGGGATCTGGTTTCAGATCGCTGTGTTGTCTCTGGGGTTCCGCGATGCCAACCAGTCTCGGCCGAAGGTTCATCTTCCAGGCGGGTGCTCGGATGAGGGTGTCTTTCAGGTCGCTAAAGCTTAACGGGGCGAGGGGAGATAGGTAGGGAACCCCGAAAGACCTCAGTGAACACAGGTGGTAGGCCAGGATCGATAAACCCACCATCATTCCAAACAGACCCATGAAGGCCGAGGCCATCATCAGGGGGAACCGGAGTATCCGCACGCTGTTTGCCAGGGTGACCGAGGGAATGGTATAAGACGCGATGGCCGTCAGGGCCACCACTATAACCATTACCGGCGATACCAGGCCGGCGCTCACCGCCGCCTGTCCGATAACTATCGCCCCCACTATACTGATGGTCTGTCCGAATGACTTGGGTATGCGCACCCCCGCTTCCCGCAGTATCTCGAAGGTCAATTCCATAAACAGAGCTTCCATGAAGCCGGGGAAGGGCACCCTTTCGCGGGCTGCCGCGACAGATAAAAGCAGAGGGGTGGGAATAAGTTCCTGGTGAAAGGTAGTAACCGAGATGTAAAACGACGGGAGCATTAGCGAGAACGCTAACCCTCCCCAGCGTAGCAGCCGGATGAACGAGGAGAACCAGTAGCGGTTCATATAGTCATCGGGGCTCTGCACCTGGGAGGCAAGAGTCGTCGGAAGTGTCAGGGCGAAAGGGGTGGTATCAAAGAGAAGCCCCACATACCCCTCCACCAGGTAGCCGGCTAACCGATCGGGTCTTTCCGTGGGCTCTATCGCGGCAAAAACCGACCAGCGGTTGTCCTGGATAAATTCTTCTATATAACCGCTGTCCTGGGCTGCATCTGTCTTGATACGCTGGATCCGTGATTTTACCTCCTCGATCAGCTCTGTTTTGACGTATCCTTTCAGATAGACCATGCTTACTTCGGTCTTGGACAATTCGCCGATCTTGAAGTTCTCCAACGCCAGCCGGGAGGTGGGAAGGAACTTACGCAGCAGGGCGATGTTGGTCCGCAGGTCTTCGTTGAAGGCTGCCTGTGGACCCCTGACGGTAGTTTCCATCACCGGCTGGGAGACCTGTCGTTTGACGTCCTCCCTTATCGGTATCAGGATAACGTGTTTCTGCCCTTCGGTGAACAGCGCCACCAATCCCTTGGCTATTCCGTTACCCACTTCTAACCAGGTGTTTTTCTCCGTGGCTTCCCCTGATGGTATGACGCTTTCCTTCAGCCAGGCGGTTCCTGCCATCCTTGGTATCCAGTCGACCTTCAGCAGGCTGTGTAAAAGACTTTTTTGCAACATTTCCTGGTCGACCATAGGCCCAAAGAAGACCAGCATCGCTTCCACAGCACCGGTTTGTCCAAGACGAAACTCGTGGATTACCAGGTCGTCGCAACGGTCGAATATCTCCTTGACTATCTTTTTATTTTGCTTAAGGCTGGAAGAGATTTCCCTGGTTTCCGACTGTAGGCTAGGTTCCCGCTGGCTTTCTGTTTGACGCTTTTTTATGGTTCTTCTTATAGCATTAAATAGCCATTCAAACATCAGACTTCCTCTAATCTAAAAAGAATGTCTTAGTTTTTGGATAAATTGAATCAAACATAATCGGAACAATTAGCCAGTGAAGAGGAATTTTGTTATTTAAATAACCCGAGAAATCGAAGAAGGGGCTATATGTTATAGCATCACTTCCCTGGTATTTGTGAAAACCAGGTTTTTATGTAAACTAAAAAAGAGCAAGTTAAACTGCAGAGGGAAAAACAAATGAAGACAAAGAGGCAGGTTATAGTTGTGGGCGGCGGGGCAGCTGGTATGATAGCTGCTATTTCTGCAAGAAGACTGGGCGCCGAGGTCACGATACTGGAGAAGAATCCGCGGGTGGGCAAGAAGCTGCTCGCCACCGGCAATGGACGGTGCAACTTCACTAATATAAACGCCGATGCCGCTTGTTATCATGGCGCCAATCCCAGGTTTGCCTACAGTGCGTTATCGAGGTTTTCGGTGGATGAAACCATCGAATTTTTCGAGGGACTGGGGATCGCCCATAAGGTAGAGGATTTGGGCAAGGTCTTTCCTATGTCCGACCAGGCTTCAAGCATCCTCGACGTGTTTCTGTATGAATTGAACGAGCTGGGAATCAATGTTGTCAGCGAGGCCGAGGTAAAAGATATAGCCAAGAAAAAGGATATGTTTATCATCGGGCTGGGGGATGGAAAGGTGTACCGGGGCGAAAGGGTCATCATCGCCGCCGGCGGCAAGGCGATGCCCTCCAGCGGTTCTGACGGAGGCGGCTACGACCTGGCGGCAAAGCTGGGACATACCATCATAGATATCTTTCCGGCCTTGGTGCAATTAAAACTTGAAGGCCCCTTTTTTAAACGCATTGAAGGGGTTAAATTCGTTGGGACCGCTGAAATAATACATAAGAATAAGTCGGCGGCTAAAGACCGGGGGGATATTCTCTTTACCAATTATGGGGTATCTGGTCCGCCCATCCTGCAGATCAGCAGAAAGGCGGGAGAGCTGTTAAATAAAGGAGAAGCAGCACATTTAAAAATAAACGTCATCGACACGATGCCGAAAGAAGCGATAAGAGAACTCGTCAGCGAACGACTGCGCAGCGGGGCAAGAAAACCGGTCGACTTCAGTTTTGTTGGCCTGATAAACAAAAGATTGATCCCGGTGGTCCTGAAAGAAGCGGGAATTAATGAATTAAAGCGCCCGGCCGCTGATATATCCGCAAAAGAGCAGGAAGCGATAGCGGATATCTTGGCCGACTGGAGGTTCCAGATCAGGGGGACCAAGGGCTGGACCAGCGCCCAGGTTACTGCCGGCGGCATCGATACCAGGGAGATAAATCAGGACACCATGGAATCGAAGCTGGTCAAAGGACTCTTTTTCGCCGGTGAGATTATCGATATAGATGGGCTGTGCGGTGGTTTCAATCTTCAGTGGGCGTGGTCATCCGGGTTTATCGCCGGACAGAGCGCGGCGCTTTGAGCTGTTATGAGGTAGGCTGGCCAGAATCAACGACCGGAGGTTCTATGATCAGGATTGCAGATATCAAAATAGGGATAACCCGGGCTGCAGATTTAGATGTGGAAATATCGGCTTTACGGTACAGCATTCTTTCCCGGCTCAGGATTGATGAGCCGGAGCTGATAGATTTCAAGATATTTAAAAAATCAATCGATGCCAGAAAAAAAGAGGAAATAACCTATGTCTATACTGTAGACGTTGAGGTCCGTAACGAGTCGAGAGTACAAGGCAGATACCGGGGCAGAGGGATAACGCCCGCCCCGGACCTGGCCTATCAATGCGCGACACTGGGGAATGAGAGGCTGGACCAACGCCCGGTAGTGATAGGGATGGGCCCGGCAGGCCTTTTCGCCGGGCTGCTGCTCGCTAAAAACGGCTATCAGCCCATCCTCCTCGAAAGAGGGGAAGACGTAGAAACCCGGACCGCCAAAATAAACCGGTTCTGGAACAGCGGTCAGCTTGATACCGAAAGCAATGTACAGTTTGGGGAAGGTGGAGCCGGCACCTTCTCTGACGGGAAGCTCACTACACTGATAAATGACAGAAGGTGTCGCATGGTATTGGAGGAGTTCATAGCAGCCGGCGCACCGCCAGAGATACTTTACAAGAGCAAGCCTCATGTGGGAACGGATCGGCTCAAATCAACGGTCAAAAACATCCGGCAGGAGATTATCGCCTCTGGTGGGGAGGTAAGATTCAAGGCTAAAGTTACTGACTTCATCATCAAGGACGGGAAAACAGCGGGTCTGGTCATTAACGAAAGTGAGAGGCTCGACTGCAGTGTCGTCTGCCTGGCGATAGGACACAGCGCCCGGGATACCTTCGAGGCGCTGCATCACCGGGGTATAGCCATGAGCCAAAAACCTTTTTCCATAGGGGTCAGGATCGAGCATCCCCAGGATTTTATCGACCAGGCGCAGTATGGCGCCGCTGCCGGATATCCCGGACTGGGAGCGGCCGATTACAAGCTTGCGTATCACGCGAAGGGAGGACGATCCGCTTATACCTTCTGTATGTGCCCGGGCGGATATGTGGTCGCCGCCGCTTCGGAAGAGCACTGCCTGGTTACCAACGGCATGAGTGAATATAAAAGAGACGGGCAGAACGCTAACTCAGCATTACTGGTGGGGGTTACCCCGGCCGACTTCCCCAGTCAGCACCCTTTGGCCGGGATCGAGTTTCAGAGAAGGTGGGAACAGTTGGCCTACCAGTTGGGAGGGGGGAATTACCGGGCCCCGGCCCAGCTGCTGGTCGATTTTCTTGCTGATCAGCCCAGCAGTGGATGGGGCGGTGTAAAGCCTACCTATAAACCGGGCGTTGCCTTCGCCCAGCTTAAAAACTGCTTACCCGCTTATGTCACAGCAACGCTGAAAGAAGCCATAGTTAACTTTGATACCAGGATCAAGGGCTTTGCCATGCCGGACAGCATTTTGACCGGGGTCGAAACCAGGAGTTCTTCCCCGGTCAGGATAAACCGGGACCAAGACTATCTATCGAATATCCAGGGCCTGTATCCGGTGGGAGAAGGAGCGGGCTACGCCGGGGGAATAATGTCATCCGCGGTAGACGGGGTAAAAACGGCGGAAAAAATTATAGCGAGGTATGCGCCCTTAAAAAAACCATAGTCTGGTAAATACATCGGTCTGCCATTGCCCCTATGAGTACGAGACAGCAAAACCGGAATGGGATAGGGTCAGGAAAGGGGGATTATCATGAACAACGGATTAGAGGTAAACATCAGATTGACCGATCAAAAGGTCCATTTTACAGGGGTATCGGAGACCAATCCCGAGCGACCGGTTGAATTCGATTTTCAACCCCCGCTCGGTGAGGGGCAGGGTTACAAGGGTCTTGAATTGCTGCTCATGAGCTTTGCTGGATGCGTAAGCACGACAATCGTGTATTTATTGAGAAGTAAAGCAAAAGACGTTTCCGGGTTCAAGATGAATGCAAAGGGCATAACCAGCTTACAGCCTTTAGCGCTTCAAAGGATTTGCTTCGAGGCGGTTTTGGAATCCAGGGATGCCGATGATTCAGACATCGAAAACGCGATCGGGCTGGCCGGGGAAGCAGCCCCGGTATGGAAAGCCATAAAAAATAACGTTGAGGTCAGCCCGGGATACCGGGTTATCAGGGTTTAGGGTGCAGGTTCAATTGTTTTGTGCCCGGACATCAACCCCGGCTTTATCATCCAGACTGACGAAGAAAACTTGGCTATCGCCAAGCCTCTGGCGAAGGAGAGAGCCTTAGTTGCACTTGCTTATTATCAGAAAGTCCTGCTTATACTTTCTGATAATGTAAAAAAACCAACCGGCCCGGAGCCGGGCCGGTTGGTTTTCTTCGCGCAGTCTTTTTTTCTAGCCGTTCCTTCTGCCCGCCATAAACCGCTTGATCACGTTCGCCAGCCGCCTGATCCCCTCTTCGATGGCCGTTTCGTTGGAGTTGGTGTAGTTCAGCCTCATCGTGTTGGTCCCCTTTTCATTGACGTAGAAAGGGTCGCCCGGCACGAACGCGACATTCTCCCTGGCGGCCAGGTCGAATAACTCCAAAGAGGACACGCCCTCGGGGAGGGTGGCCCAAAGGAACATGCCGCCCTCGGGCTTGGTGCTCGTTATCTCCTCAGGGAAATACCGCTCGATAGCCGCTACCATACAGTCCCGCTGTCCCTTGTAGAGCGCCCTTATCTTCTGGATATGGCTGTCGAGGTCGTTGTCAACCAGGTACTGATGCACGACCCGCTGTGAAAAGTAGTTGGTGTGCAGGTCAGCCGCCTGTTTGGCCACGATCAGTTTGTCCATGATTTCGGGTTTGGCGCATACCCAGCCCAACCGCATCCCGGGAGCCACGATTTTAGAGAAGGAGCCCAGGAGAACGGCGTTGTCTCCCAAATAGGTCTTCATCGAAGGCATGTCGTGCCCCATGAACCTCAGCTCCCCGTACGGGTCGTCCTCGATGAAGATAGTGTCGTGATTACGCAGGATGCCCGCCGCGGTCTCCCGGTTCGCTGAGTCGTAGGTTATCCCGGAGGGGTTTTGAAAGTTCGGGACCGCGTAAAACAGCTTGGGATTGGATTCCTTCAGGGTCTTCGCCAGTCGGTCCAGGTCGATCCCGTCGTCGAGCAGTTGAACCGCGTGGAACCTCGGTTCGAAGACCGCGAGCGCCTGGATGGCCCCCAGGTACCCCGGGCGCTCGATGACTATATCGTCATCCTGGTTGATGAATACCTTCCCCAGCAGATCGAGTCCCTGCTGCGACCCGGTGGTGATCAGGATATCGTCGGGGTTTATACTCAAACCCTTTCTCTTTAAATACCTGGCCGCGATATACTCCCGCAGCGGGAGATACCCTTCGGTCGTGCTGTACTGAAGGGCATTGCTGCCGTCGGACTCGAGGACCTTGCGGGTCGCTTCCTGCAGCTCCTCGACCGGGAAGGACCCGGGATTGGGGAGTCCCCCGGCAAAAGATATCACCTCGGGATTGACAGTCACCTTCAGGATCTCGCGGATAAAAGACTTGTGGATGTTCGTCATTCTATCGGCAAAAGCTGGACTCATAAGAAAAGCACCTCGTTCTGTATAATCTGGGGTTAAATAATATTATAGTCCTATATCCCGACCCGGGATTATTTTTTTCTCCGGTACTGACAAAAAGCTATATCCCGACAGAGACCGGCTTCCGATGCCGGGGATGTTTTTACTCCGTCAGCATCGGGCCCGGTTCACCCGCCCCGGTTACTTAATATCCTTGAGTAAAAGAGTAGGGAGGATTCGGACGGTTTATACTGCTTTATTGACGCGGCAGGACTGCAGTAACCAAGGCTGATGACAGTTGTACGGGAATTATTGGTGGACAGGATTCCGAATTCTTTCGTAAAGCCTCACCGTCTCCGTCTCCGGTACGGCGTTGAACTCATGCTCCAGGGAAGAGGTAAGCGTCTTAAACAGTGCGATGGCTTTGGCCTTTTTGCCCATACGGTCGAGGATTCCCATGGTCAGCCGTACCGCCGGTTCATCGAGCGGCTCCAGGGCCAGATACTGATAGCAGGCCTGCAAGGCCGCGGCCAGGTTATTCCTGCGCTCCAGAGCCCGGGCCAGTTCCAGCAGGACCTCCAGGTACAGGGAGTTCAGGCGCAGGCGGTAGCTGCCGGTCCAATCATCATAAGTATCATCCGGTAAAAATTCCCCATGGTAGATTTTTATTGCGTGTTCCAGAGCGGAAACAGCCTGGGGGTGGTGTTCCTTTCCATAACTTAAAGCCTGGGCGGCTTCCCGCATGAAAAGTTCATAATCGTTATATATTTCGATCTCCGGGTGCAGATAGATCTTGCCTCTCCAGGTCAGCACACAATCCGAAGCTAAGGCTTTGCGTACATGATTTAAGGTGGTGCGCAGCTTGATGTCTCCTGATTGAGTTTCAGTCCCCGGCCATAGATGCTGAACAATATGCTCTTTGGACAGCTGCTTTCGTTCAACCGCCAGGTATTTAAACAGGTTTTCCGCCTTCTGCGTTCGCCATTCCGGTTCTTCAACCAGCTGGCCATTTACAAATACCCTGAATCCACCTAAATAAAAGGCATGAATCACAGCTTTACCCGTTTTATTGAATTCTTCTTGAAAAAAGACTGTCGCTGCCTTACGGACCTGTTCATCCTCGGAAATCAAAAGGCAGCCCAGTTCCTGCCGTGAACGGGCTGGGAACCATCGGCCCAACAGGTGGGCGGCCCAGTGAGGATGGATATTCTTCTGCAGGGCCCGCCGGCACACGGTATAGATGGTTAGATCATGCCACTCCCAGAAGTTTTTCCACTGCCAGGTCTCCGCCGTTCCAAGCGCCGAGCGCAGGAGCTTGTCGGCGGCCTTTTCCCGCCCCTGCAGCAGGAGCAGGTGGGTGGTCAGTAAGTTGGTGCCCGCCAGGTTTTGTTTGGCCCCGATCTCACGCCAGCGGTTGGCCGCCTTCTCGAAAAGCTGCCCGGCTGTTTCCAGCTCTCCAGCTTCCAAAGCCACGATTCCAGCCAGGGAACAAACCCAATAGTCGATTCCCTGTCCATAGGGAGCCTCCTCAAACTTGTCCAGCAGTTCCAGCGACTCCTGCAGGAGTTCGCCGGGGTTCTCTCCATTGCGGATTCGCGCGGGCATGGCCACGAGCGCGACCATGCAGGCAACAGAGGTAACTCCCGCTGAGGTGTAATAGTGGAAAGAACTGTCCAAATCCTGCTCCGCCTCCCGGAACCGTCCATTCCGGTAATGCATACGTCCCCGGAAGTAGAGCGCGCGGGCTGAAACGATGGGCATGTTATACTTCTGCCCCAGGTTGAGATGCAGCTGGCAGGTCTCCATGAGGGCCGGCTCGTCATCGCTGGCGTCTAAAATCAGGCCGCCGATTATGGAACTCATTAAAAACAGGCGTTCATTTTCCTGGGCGATAGGCAGGGCCAGGGCTTTTTCCACCAACTGGCGCGCCCGGGTTTGATTTCCCAACCGGAAAAAGAAAAAGGCGTACAGGGAGAGGGCGTTCATATGCTGTTCCGGGATCAGCTTGAGGCGCAGGACCTGGCGGCTCAGGTCCAACCCTTCCCGTGGGTTGTCCGCCTGTATGGCTATCATCATTGCGGTGATCAGGGCTTCGGGGCGTGACAGAGGATTGGACATCAGGGCCGGCTGACGTTTAAAGCGCAGGGCCGCCTCCTCGCTCTTCTTCAAGTCGCCACAGTAGATCGAGGAAAGCTGCAGGGCCAGCATACAGCAGGCCTCGCACTTGACATCGCCGGTCTGAACAGCTATATCAGCCGCCTTTGACCAGACCTGAAAAGCCTGCTGATCATCAGTGTGGGTTATACTTGCGCCTTTGAAGTACAGCAGCCAGCAGTCCGCGGCCACCAGATCCTCCGGAAACCTTTCTATCCACTGAAAAAGGATATCCCCCTTGCCCGCCCGGATAAAATAGTCGTAGCCGTATTTTCGGATAAGGCCGGCTGCCATATCCCAGTTGGAGTTTATAACCGCCTGTTCGACAGCCCGGTTGATATCACCGCTCTTCTCCAGGTACAAGGCCGTCCGGTCTCTTAGGCCGGCTATATACTGCCCCGACCGCAGTTCCATCGTTCTGTCCTGCATCCAGCTGGCGAGCAGGTGATGTATACGCCAGGCCCCTTTTTCATTTTCCAGGGCGTGGAACAGGCCGTAGGCCTGCAGCGCTTTTATCAGGGAGGCGCTGTTATCCAGCCGGAGGGCGGCATCGCACAACCCGGCCTCCAGGTAAGGTAGCAGGGACGCATCCAGGATAAAATCCCTTTCATTATCCGGCATGGTCTCAAGGATTTCGTGGATCAGGTAACGGTAAAAGCTGGAGTCGGCTGTTTGCAAGTGATGCAGGGCGTCATCGATCCCGCCCCCGGACCGCTTGATATAGTTGCCCAACAGACGCAGCCCCACCGCCCAGCCTTCCGCCCGGTTATTCAGGTCCTCGGCGTCAGGACTGGAAACATTGATATCCATCAGTGAAAACAAGTCACGGGCTTCTTCGTTCGTGAACAGCAGGTCCTTGCTGTGTATCTCCAGCAGTTCGTCGTTCAGTTCCTGGCGGTACAGGTCGAAGGGAGGTTTATGACGGGCCAGGAGGGCGGCATGAACGTTTCCCGGTAAGCGGTTGAGCAGAAATTCCATGATGGTGCAGCTCAGCTCGTTTTTATAAATAAGGTGCAGGTCGTCAAAGACCAGTACCAGCTGCTGCTCCCGGGGCAACTCCTCCAGAAGGGCCAGGGCGGCTATGGACCATTCCCGTCCCATATTCTCCAGGCTCATCAAAGTACGCAGGGAGTCCTGGCCAAAACTGCTACATCTTCTTTTAACCGAGCGAATAATGTGGTGGAGCAGGTTGGGAGGTTCGGCGTCATGGTGGTCCAGGCTGAGCCACACCGTAGCCGGCCAGTCTGGTTCATCCAGCAGGGAGGAAACCCAGGCCGTTTTCCCATAACCGGCCGGAGCCACCACCGTAGTGACCCGGTGGGAGAGCAATCTCTTCCCCAGGGTCTGCAGGCGCTGTCGCACCAGTAAATTTTTCACCCGAACCGGAAAAAGTGATACGCGACACGATAAAATTTCGCGAGGGACACGTTAAAATTTCACGGAAATTTTCTTGCCGGGGCGACTCTTCTTTTATCCCCGGCCTAATTTTACCCTGCAAGCTCTATAACAATATCAAGTAATACACCCTTGCCAGACTCCTCCCAGGCCATTAAAACGGCCCCTAACAAGGAACAAAAAGACATCCAGTTGGTGTTTATTACCCCTGTACCCTTTATCTATATTGACAATATTATATTGGCAATGTTATATTGATAATATAGGTAAAGGAGGTACAGAATATGAATACAGGTTTTTTAAATCGTGCTATTTCAGCGTATTATCGCACGGGTGGCCCGAACATGCAACAACCTTCAAACAGCAGCGAGGAAGTAGAATATAATGGCAAATACTATGTCGTTCTAAGAAACGTTAACGGGATTTTAGCAGTATACCGAATTACTAACACAGGACAACTTAAGCGGCTTAAGAGATGGCCCAAAGCATTAGACGAATAAAGGTATCCATACTTCTGGCGCTCCTTCTTTAACCCTACCAACCCCGTTAAGAGGTAGTGGGGTAGCATCAATAAAGGGAAGGGGCGCTTAACGCTTCTTGGCTTGAAAGAAGCGCCCAATTGATGCCTTACTCACTTTCTTGCCGGTTTTTTTATAAATGCAATCTGCTATTTCTCTATATGTCTTGCCTTCGGAAATCAATTTTTCGACGTCTTTTTCTAACCCAAGCAGTGTTATCTTCGATATATGCTTTCCACTTCTCCGCCGTGGCTTCTTGTCTCTAAGAAGGTTAATTATTACCAATAAGTGTCTTTCTATATTGCCCAGTTTTTTGTTAGCTTCATCAACACCTGGCCAAGGCCGATTCACCTCTCCACCAAGGTAAACCGGAGATTCCCCATTCTTTAGCCACAATTCATTTATTTTAAATTCTTTACAAATCAAGCGAATGAGTGCCTCTGAGGGAATGGTTTTTCCTTTTTCTATCTTAGAAACATATGCATTTGTTATGCCAATTCTTTTGGCAAAATCTACTTGTGATAGCCCATAATCTAATCGAATGGCTTTAAGCCTTTTGGATATGCTTTCCATTTTTTCAGTTGGCATAATTCCATTACCGCCTCCTTTAGATTCGATTCTTTTACCCTTTTCTAAAGCCCGACGTTACAATCTTTCTGATCCAGGCCTGGCTAAATCCATATTTTTTACATAGTTGCTGATAATTTTGGCCGTCAAATTCCGTCCGTATTTGCTCGTATAAATGTTCCCTAATGATGTTTTGCATGGTAATCTTCCGGAAGTAAACCGTGGTTCCCTCGAACTCTTCGGCCAATTTTAGGGTGTTCTCCACCCCTATTATCCCGGCAATGCTGTCATATGGTGCCGTCAAGTCTTCCGGTTTAATATTGGGTAGAAGGTCTTTCAACTGTTGGTTTTGAAAAATGCTGCCCATACTCACAACTATAGCCTCCTCGTCTGAATATCAAACTTTGGCTTGCAAGTCTTTAGTTTTACGGTCTATTATGAGAGTGTATAAGTTCTTTGGGGGTGATCTTAATGCCTGGATTAGGCGTCTTCTTTTTCTTCTTTGGGATTGGCACTTTGCTGGGCTTGGCCTATGTATTTATTCGATATGGAATACCGTTACTGGCATTGCTTTTTGTTTCTATAATAGACGTCCTCTATGCATGGGGAGGGGCGCTTAAGGAAGGCTGGAACGAATCCCGTAATCACAAAGGGCTGCAATAACCGTTTTCCAGCCATGCATGGTGTGAGCTTTTAAAAGGATGGGTTCAAGGGGACGGGTTATTACCGCCCCCCTTGAACTCTATAGTAAAGAGGATGATGGTGCCTAAGTCAATCCTTGCCAATGCTCTCCCCTTGGGAGAAAAGTCCGCGAATTAATTGGGGAGAAAACTGCAGGCCTTCGGTAATGGGCAACTGACATTTACCTGCCAGGCCAGTTTCGGGATAACCTGCTTCTGCCAATTCTTTGTCCCTCAGATATACTTTGGCTTTGATATAGCCCAGCCCCTTAATAGCTTCTCGCAATGCCTCCGCTGCCTTGTTAATTTCCGCCATTTGCTGATCCCATTCCTGCTGTATGTCATTAATAAAGCCCCTGGTTTCTATATCTAATTCTTGCTCCAACTGGCGGAGCTTGTTAACGGGTATTTCTAGTCCTGGTAAGGTTATAGAACTCTGGCACTCATTTGCCAGCATAACAGCCTTAAAACCTTTTTCCCCCTCATCTAAATCCGCAAGCCCTTGTTTTAGTTCCTGTAAGCGCTCCTGGATGTTTTCGGCCCTTTTAACTTCGAGAGGGGTCTTCCCAAATTGCCTTAAAAACTGTCCCTCTAGTTCAAGCCGTTCAATCTCTGCTTTCAACTCATTTCTTGAGGCGGCAATCTCCGCCAAAGATTCCTCCGTCACCGCTTTTTGTTCTCTCATCTGGGCCTTAAGGTTGATTAACTCCACCAACTTATCACTTGGAATATAGCCCAGGGCTAGCTGCTTTTGAAACTTGTCCAGGCGTTCTTGATTCGCGTTAATTTGAAAGCGTAGCCTGTTGATATCAAGTTGGATGCCGTTTACCTTGGCGCTTAGGTCAGAGCCGGGGTAATAGTTTGGGCTTCTCCTTAGCTCAGTAGCCTCTCTTTCCAGTTCGCATATCTTCTTTTGGTCTCCGTTAATTTCAAGCCGCATTTTGGAGATAGTGGCTTCAAGTGCTTCTTTCCATAGGTTTTGTTTGGTTACTGCTATATCAGTATTCCTGGTCATATTTTTACCCCTTTCTATGATTTTAAGGGCTTTACCCTTAATTTAAGACATTCAAAGAAAATCAGACTTGTTTTTGCGTCTAAACCTGGCCATATTTTTTAAAGTCTTCTTCGGAAATACCCAGCAACTTATTTACCTTTACCTGTATATCATCACTTTGACCGTAAAAGCCGGCCTTGTTGGTCAGGATCATACCCGAATGGTTATATGCCTCCTGGCCATATTTTTTAAAGTCTTCCTCAGAAACCCCCAGCAGCTTGTTAACCGACATCTGCACTTCATCCGCGCCAGCGCCGAGCTTGCCGCCGCCTCTACCGGGTGCCGGGCTTAAGGGTACCATCTGCGGGGCCTGGTCCAGAAACGCCTTGAACCCATCCAGATCCTTCAGGGCGTACTGTTCGGCCCACTCCTTCAAGGCCGGGGCAATCTTACCCTCTCGCAGCGCCCTGGTCACCAACTCCTTGGTGATATTGTTGACTATTGGCCGCACCCCGGACATGGCCGGGGCGTTGGTCAGCGCTACCGAATGAATGGCCACCGCCTTGTTATCCGCCCGGCGTACCAGCACCACCGGGGAAAGGTAGCGGTATTCCTTGTTCGCCAGGTATTCCCTGGCCCGTTCGGTCCAGTCCACCCTGGCCCATAGGCCGTCCGGGCCTCTGTCCTGCAGTTCCTTGACCCAGCCCGCCGCCGGTGCCTGGCCGCCGTCCAGGGTCTGGTGCTCGTAGTCGATCACCACGTCGTTGCCCCTGGCCTCGAAGTAACCGATTATCTCAGTCAGACTTTCCTCATCCACGTTGAAGTCGCCCTTGACTGACTTCACCAGGCCGAAGGGAAGGAGCTTTATCCATTCCGGCACCTGGCCGGCCATGTCTCTGGCCAGGATGACGGCGAAGGTGTTTTCCTTGCCGTCCGGCTTCACACTGATGTCGTGCCGCTTTAACCGGGCCTCCCGCGCCTGCTTTTCGTCCTTTATCTCCATGTCGTCACCCCCGCGTTACTAACACGTTAAGTCATTAATTGTAGACTCGGCCTCTTGAATTACCCGCTCACTTCCTCAGCAAAGCGCCGCAGCGCCTGCCACAAGTCTTCCGGGCTGTCCACCTTGTCCACGTGCAGGTGAACGTCCCCATTGATTGTTACCGGCCTGGGTCGTCCGGCCACCCCAGCCGCCCCAGCTTTTGCCGGTGCCGCGAAGTACCCTGTCAGGTCCGGCACCTCGGCGGTGAGAATATCCGTCACTTTCGGGACTGCCGGAAGGGGTCCCTGGACCACCTCGTACTGAGCCACTCCGCTCAATGGCGGTAGGGCGGAAGGGAGAGGGGGCAGGGGGAAAGCCAGGGCAATCCCGGCCAGGCCGGCAGCCATAGCCTTCTGCAGGCCGCCCATTTTTCTTTCCGCGCCGCCCTGGAAGGTGGTGATCATAGCCTGACCGCTCTTGGTCAGCTCAGAAAGCGGGCCTGTCTTGGCATCGGAAAACGGCAGCATGTCGCGGATTTTTTGCAGCCCGCTCTTTACCACTTCCACCGGCTTGCTGATGATAGACTTCAACCCCTCGGTGAAGGCATCCCAGAGTGCCCGGCCTGATTCCTTGAACATGTCCCATAATCCCCCCAGCCAGGCCAGGGCCTTGTCTATGCCGCCCTTGATGACCGTCCAGAAGCTGTTGGCCAGGTTGCCGACAAAGGCCACGCCAGCGCTTACGGCTCCCTTGATGGTCTCCCAGGCGCTGATCACCGCCGCCTTGACGGTATCCCAGTTCTTTATCAGTAGCACGATGACCGCGATCAGTCCGATAATCGCCAGCACAATCCAGGTGATGGGGTTGGCCAGCAGGGCGGCGGTAAAACTCCAGACGCCGGCGATAAGCCCCGGCAGCGCCCGGATGGCCGTAAAGAGGACTTGCTTGCCGAAGTTGAACACAGCCAGGCCCATGGCTTTGGCGGCCTCCAGGCCCTTGCCCCCGGCCACCATGGCGAACCTGCCGGCGTTGACGGCGGCCTGCCCCAGGTTCTTGCCCAGGGAGACCACCCAGCGGCCCGCCGACATGGCCGCCCGTCCTCCGGCGCCGAAGCCTGCCCTCATGCCGGTTTCTATTCTTTTGATGGCGTCCAGGGTGGCCTTGTCGGTCAGTTTTCCCTTCATCCAGAGAATACCCTGAACGGCCTTGGTAACGCCTTGTATGGCGTAACCCCCCATAGTGATGAACGCGCCGGCGACGGTAAGGATGGGGGCCAGGAGCATCAGCAGTCCCGTGCCCACCATGGCCAGCAGCGCCCCGGTCTTAATCAGCTCCGGGTGTTCCTTGGCCCAGCCTGAAAACTGCGTCACAATCTCCTTTAAGTCCGGAATGATGCCCTGCAGCACCGGCAGCAGTTCCTTGGCCACGTCCATTTTCAGGGCGTCAATATTGTTTTTGAGTATTTGCATTTGGGCGCTGGCCGTGGCCTCCATGGTCTGCTGGGCCTTGGTGGTCGCGCCCATGGAGTTGGTGACCGCATCCAGGTTTTTGCGCATGACATCGGTCTGGTTGCTCAGTAGTACCACCGCTCGCAGGCCTTCGTCGCCAAACGCCTGCTGGAAGGCCATCTGCACCTCTGGGCTTAGCTTGGATAGGTCGCCGTACTTCTTCTTGATGTTTTCCAGGGTGCCGATGAAGTCCACGCCGCCGTCCGCCGTCTTAGCCACCTGAAACCCTAGCTCGGTTGACGCCTTGGTCATCTGCCGCATGGTGGCCACAAAGGCGGTACCGGCCATGCTGCCCTGCAGCCCGGCGTTGTTGAGTTGGCCGACTACGGCGGACAATTGTTCAAAGCTCATTGATGCCATCTGTGCGGCTGGCATAGCATATTTCAATCCTTCGCTCAACTGGGCCATGTCGGCGATCTGAAAAACTCCCTGGGTCGCCGTGATAACATCGCCCAGGCGGGCCATTTCAGTCCGCACGTCTGCGGTCTTATCGCCTATATTGTTATAGACCGTGGCTAGCAGGTTGGCCGCCTCTGCGTTGTTGCCCATGGTGGCCGTCGCCACCGCCAGGGCCGTCCTGGTGCCCTCGATGGCCTGAATGTCGTTCAGTCCCGCGCCGGCCATGATATACGCCGTTTTTATAAATTCGTCCGCCGCGGCCCTGTGGTTCTTGCTCCAGTCCAGGGCGGCCGCCGTGGCCGCCTCCAGGGACTTTTCCACGCCGCCCATAGTGGAAGTGACCACCGTGGCCAGGGGGGCGGAGGCATCCTCCACCGCCTGCAGGGGTTCCATGATGCTAAAAACAGAGCTTCGCATCTTGTCGGCTGCGCCCTGGATCAGCGCGCCGGAAAGGGTCATGCGCTGCCCAAATTCCACCATACCCTTTGCCCCTTGAATAGACTTTTCAAGGTTTCCTACGGCCTGGGCCATCTTACGGGCCGGGCCGGTCAGTTTGTCTATGGCCGTGACTATCACACCCAGCTTAAACAGCGATTCCAAAGTTTACCCTCCTTTCCTTGAAGTAATTTGAGGCTTTATTAATCAACTGGCGGGGCAATATGTTTATGAACGCTTCACGCAAAATTCCAAGTCGGCTTCCACGGCCTTCTGCAACTCACTTCCCAGCGCGAAGGGTATTCCCGGCTTCTCCTTGAACAGCCGGCGCGCCTCCTCAACACTCGGGTAAAGCAGGCATTCAAGGAGCAGATTATATGCGGCTTCATAAACATCTTTAGCAACCCTTTTTACATATCTCCGCAATGCCTGGCGATCTGGCATCCGGCAGACAAAACAGTAATTGGGGTAGCCTTCTTCTGTGCTAAACTCTAAAATCGCGCCATACTTGGCCCTCCAAGCCTTCATTTCTTCTTCAGTTGGCCTGTCCATCTGTTTGCCCTCCTGTCCGAGAAACATTTGGGGATACCCCCCGCGTTACTATCGCGTTAAAACCGCGTTACTTTGCGTTATTTCGCGTTAATAATTTTGCCTTGGTATTACCCCCTTCACTTTACTGTCAGGGCCATTGTAGGGCCTTCTAAAAGGCCTTTATATTGGGTCCGGAAAGCGGAAACATTTCCGAATGACAAACGAAGAAGAGGCGCTGGGCCTCTTCTTTGGTGATGTTAATCCGGTTTATTTGCTGTTCATCAATCGTTCTGTTAACTAGCATTGCGCATCTCCCAAACCTTTTTATCTTCTTCCTCGTCGGCCTGCAACTGCACGCATCCAGTAACGCCTTTTATCACTTGTCCGGCCTCCTCAATAACGACCCCTTGGCCGAACTGGACGCCATCCATAAAGCCGATTTTGTATATTACCTCGTTTTCGTAAGCACCTTGCTCGTTTTTGCAATCTTCTAATTGAATAAGTAGGTCCTGCAGGTCTTTGGTAATGCTTGCCACTAATTGAGCACGTAGCAGATCATACCGTTCCACGAATTCTTTATACTGGTCACCTTTAAGAGTCTCGTCGGCGGCTTCCGCCTTTCTTTCCAGCAGAAACTGATTAAACCTGTCACCAAAGTTTACCATTCATTTCATCTCCTTTTAATGAATATTGGTTTTACGTCCTTGATATGGGGCTGCATTCGCCAACGCCGATTTACATCTCCACCGGTTACTGACTCGATTCACGGGCGGCCTGCTTCTCCATTTGCTGGCGCTGAATGGCTTTAAGTCCAATGATTATTTTGGAGGCTGATTGCTGGGTCAGCCAGCGCGGGTTATCAACCTTGACCAGGCGCTTAACAAAACCCTGCAACCTCTTGGGATTGTCGTCCCAACCAAGGTCTTTTACCAGCTTGTTGATGAGCCACAATTGCTTTTCCGTGGCCATCCCCGGCCGGAGCGGCCTCTGTTCCTTTAGAGACACCAGGGCGTTGATTACGTCTACCCCTTGTTCTTTTGTGAGGCTTGAGATACTGTCACAGCCCGTTTCACGGTAGACGATGGTATAAACTGTTTCCTCATCAAGGCCCAATTCCTTAGACGTCGCCCATATTTTCCTGACCTGGGGCTTTGTTATTGATGCCATGACGGCTTTCTCCTCGCTTAACGTATTCCTCCGAGGCTCTCACACCGGAAGCGGTTCAGCCGCTTCTTATACCGTCTTCCTGGTTACCTCCTTTCCAGTAAGCGATATTTACCATGGGGCAGCGTTTCCCGCTATATGATCATCATGCCCGTCGCCTGCAGTACCATGTCCTTAATTATCGGTTCTCCCGTGTTCTGTGATATGGTCAGGCACCGCCTCAGAACATTGGTGAACATCCGAAGGCCGCCCCTGGCGGTATTGGTGGCAATGGCCGTTAGTTCATCAACTGCCGCTTTGTCTGCTGTGTATTGTGTGAGAATGTTCGTTACTTCCTTGCCGGATATTCCCTTCAGCCTGTAGCGGTATAAAATGCGGGAATATAGCTGCGCAAGGTTGTCCCGGCCATTGGGGCCACGGATTATTAGCTCTTCCAGCCTGGGCGTGCCGCAAAATATAACCCCGATTCCGGCCATGTCGTGCAGTTGACGGAGTATTTCAATTTTTGATATACTCGACCTAGTTATGAGATTTTCTGTTTCATCGACGATTAAGGTTACTGGATGGCGCTTCAGGGCTTCGGCAATTTGTTTAAACCGTTGGTTGTTGCCGCCGTAAACGGTAACGCCGATTGCTCCTGCAATGACTTCCAGTAAGTCCTTAACGGCCATGGTCACCGTGGCGGTAATGAGCACTGTGTCATTAAACCTTTGGGCGAAGGAGTTAATGACAGTGGTCTTACCGGAGCCGGGCGGCCCAATAAGGAGTCCCATGGTGCGCTCCTCGCGGCAGCGGAAGCACATGCCGATTGATTGAACGAAATCTGACGTTTCCCAGGTTCCCAGTTCAATCAGGCTGCTTCCGCTGTCGTGCCTTTCTTTTTGAGGCTCCTCGGCTCTAACCACCGATAGCCCCTTTCTGCTCAGTTCGCCTCTTTTCACAGACATCCGCTCCTTTCTTGTATTTGTTTATTGTTCATCTCCCGCAGCGGCTTTCTTAAACTCCTCATATCCCAGCCGGTACCATTCAAAACCGGCGGGCGCTTCTGTCTCCGGCGGGGGAGTGGGCTTCTTGCCGGCCTGGCTTTTCTGGCGCACCTTGGCCGCCTGCTCCAGGCCGGTTATGCGGACAACATCTTTTTCTTCCGGCTTGTCCAGCGTTTCCCCGACAACAACCTCTTTGGACTTTTTACGCCTGGCCGGGGTAGAACCGCGAACATACTTTTCATACTTTTCTTTAATCCTACGCATGTAAAAGGATTGCTCTTGGGCGTTTGCCTCTACGTCCTCCTGGGTCCGCATGGCCGTGTACCTCTCGGCTATGCAGACGAATTTGCCTTCGTGCTCTACAATAATGCTGCTGAGGTCAAAGGGATCATATCGAACCTGAACCCACTTGTCTTGCAACGGATAAAGGGCGCGGTCTTTGTATAGCGCGTTTTTGAAGCGGATGCCGTCGCGCCCGGCTTTTCTCTTCTCGGTGTGGTACAACAGTATTGCGGCCACATTTTGGGATACCGTCCCGCCTTCATACCTGGGGGCGTTCAAATATACATTCATTGGGGTGTCCCCTAGTTCGCTATGTACTTGATGGTGATAGTCGTTCATTACCCAGTCAATTATCTTGTCGTAAGCCGCTTGTAGAGTTAATATTTTACCTTCAGCCTTCAGCTTTTTAAGCTCCTTATCAAGGCCTTCCGGCCTTTCGTCCGGTGAACCGCCGGTGTATCCGGGCTGATGTACGGAAAATTGCATCTTAAATGTCCGGAAAAAGGATTCTGGGGGTTTGCTCCACGGACTGTAAGGCTCGCAGTAATGCGGTTCAATTTTCAACATTGAGAACAGACCACGCATTTCAGTGGTATACTCGTGGCGGCCTGTAACCTTCTCAGGTTGGCCCAGGTAATGGGAACGGTAGTCCTTGCCGTTGTCCATGTACGTCTCTTTGGGGATGCCCTTTATTGGTGAACCCGGTTTCGGCAGTATCCCGTGGGCAAAGGCAAGCCCGATTGTATGGGAGTTGCCCTGGAAGCTCAGTACAAGGCCGGTAATGACTCTTGACCGTACATCCTCCCACACGGTAAGCTGCGGCCTCGCCAGGTAGCCGTATTCGTCCACGCAGAAGAAATCACAGGTATGGTGATCGCTTGTCCAGCGTTCGTTAACCAGGTATTTGGTAAAGTCAACCCGCCCTTTGGGCATGGCATCCGCCCGGCATTTCTGCAGGCCTTCCCGGTAACGCTTTTTCTCTCCGTACTCCAGTTCTTTGACTATCCGCTGCGCTGTTTTGTATGAGCCGATTTTCCAGCCGTTTTTGTCCATATCCGCGCACTGGCCGGAGTAGTAGCACTCTAAACAGGTATCCGGGCCGGTGTTGTTAAGCTCTTTCTTTAACTGCTTGTAGGCTTCTTTGAGAGTGATTTTATTATCGGCCAGGAATATTAATTTCAGTCGATCAGCGGCGGCTTCACAGGTGCTTTTTCTGGTTCCTTTTTCTGCCCGCTCCTTCCGGAACAGACCTGTCAAGCCGTGGGCCGCGTAATCTCTCCTCCAGTTCCTGATAGTCGTGTCTGTAACATCAAAGAGCCTGGCCCATTTGTGGACTCTGCGCCCGACCTCCAAGCGGTCAGGGGCGGTTTCAATGTCCCTTATGGCGGCTTCTATTTGCAGCGCCTTGTCCACTGCGTCAACGCCGTATTTATTGATGTAGCCGGCCAGTGTTGTAAATTCCGGTTCTTTATTCTCCGGTGCGTTCTGGCCGGATTCTGTGACATCATTTTTCATATCCTGGAGATTTTCCAGGTATTGTTTCCTTGCTTGAGGAGGTAGAGAAGAAATGTGAATTTCATAGGATTTACCACCACGCCCACCAACCTGAGCATTTCTAATTTCCCTGACTTCATAACAGCCAGCTTGAATTTTTCCCCGAATAGCTCTTTCTGAAATATTTAAAAGCAGTGCTGCGTGCTTTGTGGTTATCCACATTTCTTCTCACCCCCCTCTTAAAAGGCTTCAATCCTTCAATTCCTTTTCTTTGACTATCCGCTGCGCTGTTTTGTATGAGCCGATTTTCCAGCCGTTTTTGTCCATATCCGCGCACTGGCCGGAGTAGTAGCATTCTAAACAGGTATCCGGGCCGGTGTTGTTAAGCTCTTTCTTTAACTTCCGAAAAGCTTCTTTTAAAGTGATTTTGTTATCGGCCAGGAATATTAATTTCAGCCGATCAGCGGCGGCTTCGCAGGTGCTTTTTCTGGTTCCTTTTTCTGCCCGCTCTTTCCGGAATAAACCTGTCAAGCCGTGGGCCGCGTAATCTCTCCTCCAGTTCCTGATAGTCTTGTCTGTAACATCAAAGAGCCTGGTCCATTTGTGGACTCTGCGCCCGACCTCCAAGCGGTCAGGGGCGGTTTCAATGTCCCTTATGGCGGCTTCTATTTGCAGCGCCTTGTCCACTGCGTCAACGCCGTATTTATTGATGTAGCCGGCCAGTGTTGAGAGTTCCGCTTCTTTATTCTCCGGTGCGTTCTGGCCGGATTCCACTCCGTCAATTTTCTCGGCACCAAGTTTCTCAAGATATTTTCTCCTTGCTTCCAGGGGCAGGGAAGTAAAATGTATTTGATAGGATTTGCCACCGTTACCGCCGCCTTGGGGAGCCTGTATTTCTCTTACAGAATATTTGCCATTGGAAATCTGTTTTCTTACAGCCATTCCAGTTATACCCAAGACTTTTGCAACTTCCCTAGTATTCAACCACATTTTCTTCCCACCCCCTCCGCATTTGATTGATATTTGTTAATTATCTCCATTGCCGCGATAACAGGCTTATCTTTAAGAGGCGTTACTGGCTTCTTCGAGCAGTATAAATATTTCTTCAAAATTACAACCAAGTGCGTCGGATATTGCTTTTGCCGTTTTGGGACTGGGTGAATTTAATCCTTTTTCAATTCTTGCGACAGCATACTTGTTTAACCCGGCTTTTTGAGAGAGCGCATGCCGCGATAAACCTTGTCTTATCCTTATTGATACTAGCTCTTTTGTTTTAGCTTTTATAATCATTTCAGGACCCCCTTTAGAAGTTATTCAATCGAATAACCTATCACCATTATAATTAGTCGTATGAATATTTTCAAGTGTTTTTAGTAAGATAAAGTTGCTCATTTGAATAATTTTGGATATAATTGTAATACGGTTTAACGCTTTTCAATTGTCCCCGTTCCGCCTAGTGGGCAGTATCACTAAGCTCTACTTAACTGCCACGGAAAAGGACGTTAGTCTCCTGTAATTTGCCTTCCGAAGACATGGCTGTTATGACTATGTCTTGGTTAAAAATCTATTAATTATGGAAAACTATGGTAGGGTGATAAGTGTGGCAACTTTAGGTGAGAGGCTTAAACAATTACGAAAAGAAAAAGGTCTAACTCAGGCAGAATTAGCTAAAGCAGTCGGCCTGTCTAAAAGTGCAATAATACAATATGAAAACAATAAAAGGAACCCTAATTTTAATGCGCTTATAGCATTGGGGGACTTTTTTAATGTTAGTGGGAGCTATTTAACAGGTAAATCAGACTATAGAAGGTCATCTGAAGAAATGTTTTTTAATGAAGTCTTAAAAATGGATGAAAAAATAGCGGATAAACCAGATGACATTAAAAGAAAAGTTATTTCTCTTATGAATCACTTCTACGAAGTAATTAATTCCATCTTAAAAGCTGAAATAGATAAAAAAGCATCTAATGGAAATAATATTGTTGACGAGAGAAATATAATGTTATCAAATCTATATACAACATTAGACATACTTAAGAGGGTTTATTTTGGTAACTACCTGCCTTCAAAGGAAGAATGGGAAAACGGATTGTTGTCAGAACTGGATTATTATAAACGACGGGAAGCAATCTTTCAGAGATATACTAGAGATTTAACAGAGAAATGGAAAATCATCTTTACGCTTCGGTGTAAACACCTGTACGAGCAGTATGTATCAGAATTTGACCGTGTAAGAAATGACAAAATACATTTAGAAGTTCTAGAAGAGATTAAAAATGAATTTGAAACACAAGACGATCCTTATCCTCGGTTTGTAGATAAGCGGCTAAAAGATGAATGATATAAAATGTACTATCTATCCCGGTAGAATACAAAAAAACAGCCGCTCTCCTGTACTTGTTAACAAGAGTAAGGCTGTTTTTATATAGGCACCTTAGTTCCTTACCACAATTTTACATAATTCCTTTTAACCCTTTATTTACAAGTATTTGCGCCGAGTTAATAAAACAACTGTCAAGTTCCTTACCTTGACAGTTTATTAAAACAAGAAACCCTTATGTATCAAGGCTTTTTTATCTTGCTACTAACCGGTGTTATCTTCAAAATCAAGTTCACGACAAAAATATCGTGTCCCCGGCCCCAATTTTTTTAACTCCCTCTTTATACCCTAAAACCCCCGTCATTACTGGGTTCTATCCTAATCTTTCCCGGTTTTCCCCACTTTTTCCCACTCCTCTCTTACGAAACATTACTGTGTCCCTCACCAAAAAGCGGTGCATTAAAAGTCGGAGATGCCGGCATATTATTCACCTTCACCACTTTTTTCGAGAAATTTTACGTTTTTCCTTCCACAGTAGCTTATTTCGCAAAAATTTAACGCCGGTTTGCTAAAATTTAAGGACCGACAAGCTATAAAACAATCGTGAAAAAATATGGGGGTAGAGGAGTGGGGGTTATGATCTTCTTAAAAGGGAAAAAGGCCAAAACGTTGAGACTTTTTATGGTCATGACACTGGTTCTTGCATCACTGGCTGTGGGACCGCTGCCGGCCGCTGCCGCTGGTGCCCCGGCGCTGGAGATATCTCCATCCACCACGGGTTTCAGCTGGTCGCCGACAGTGGTGTTCCCCACCATAGACAGTCTTTCACCCGCTCCCGTTCAGGCGGGCGCCAGCCTGACCAGCAGCGGCGCCGGGTTTGGCGATCCCGGTCCTGGTGCGGAAGGCAAGGTTATTTTAATCGGACCCGATCAGACAGATGTGACTGTCAGCTCCGCTGTCTACGCTACGCCGCAGAACCCGGCTATCAGCCCGCCCACCCTAAATCTCAAAGTAGAGGAAGCCAGTCAGGAGGTTACTTTCACAGACTCAACCCTGCAGGCGGCTGTCTGGGCCGCCCTGGGCAACTCCGGCACCCCCGGATTAATCACCATCGGCGACATGCAGTCCCTGACCTCCTTATCCGCGGGTGACAGCGACATCCAGTACCTGGACGGCCTCCAGTATGCCACCAACCTTCAAACGCTGGATCTTCACAATTGTAAGATCGAAGATATCAGCCCCCTGTCCGGATTGACCGAGCTGACGACGCTGGATTTAGGCAGCAACCAGGTCAGCGACATCAGCGTCCTTACCAACATGACCAAACTGAAATTCCTTTCTCTATATGGCAACCAGGTCAGCGATATCAGCGCCCTTTCCGGCAAGACCAACCTGGAGGTGCTTTATCTTTCATATAATAAACCGATCAGCAATCCCGAGGTTCTGTCCGGCCTGACCAACCTGAATTTTCTTTGGATCGGCGGTGAGCAGATCGGCGACATCAGCTTCCTTTCGGGCCTGACCAAGCTGCAGAACCTTTACCTGGACGGCGATCAGATCAGCGACGTCAGCCCGCTGGCAGGATTGACCAAACTACAGGCCCTTAACCTCAATTACAACCAGATTGTAGATGTCATCCCCCTGCAGGGCTTGGTAAACTTGCAGGAGCTGGGCCTGGGCTCCAACCAGATCAGCGACCTCAGCGCCCTGTCTAACATGAACCAACTGCAAACACTTGACCTGCACGAGAACCGGCTCTTTACCATCAGCGCCCTGACTGAACTCGCGGCTCTGAAGACACTGAATGTAAGCGACAACTACCTGAACCTGAACCATGGTTCGCAGACCATGAACGACATCGACGCCCTGCTGGCGAAAGGTGTCAGCGTTACCTACCAGCCGCAGAGGCAGCCCGAGAAGCCAGTCATCACCACCGACAGCCTGGCGGATGGCTTCGTTGGCTCGCCCTACAGCGCGGCCCTGACGGTTTTGGGCGGCACCGCACCCTACACCTGGGAGGCCGCCGGACTGCCGGAGGGACTCGGAATCGATGGCGGCAGCGGCGAGATCTCCGGCACCCCGTCCGCGGCGGGAGACTTCCAGTTAAACCTCACGGTGACCGACATCAACGATGAAAAGGCCAGCAAGAGCCTAGCCTTAAAGATCTCGGGCCTGACCATCACCACCGACAGCCTGCCGGACGGCATCGTCAGCTCGTCCTACAGCGCCACCCTGACGGTCAGCGGCGGTTTTGCGCCGTATACCTGGGAGGCCGCCGGACTGCCTGAGGGACTTGGAATAGATGGCGGCAGCGGCGAGATCTCCGGCACCCCGTCCGCGGCGGGAGACTTCCAGGTAAACGTCTCGGTGTCTGACAGCTCCGGTCAAAACGCCAGCAGCACTTTAACCCTGAAGATCAAGGGTCTGACCATCACCACCGAGAGCCTGCCGGAGGGCAGCGCGGGGCAGGCTTACAGCGCCACCCTGACAGCCAGCAACGGGATCGAACCATACGCCTGGGAGGCCGCCGGACTTCCCGCTGGACTCGTTATCGACCCCGGCAGCGGGACGATCTCCGGCACCCCGACCAAGGCCGGCGCCTTCCCGGTAAGCGTCTCGGTGTCCGACAGCTCCGGCCAGAACGCCAGCCAGAGTCTCAATTTGAATATCACCGGAATAACCATCACGCGTGCTGATAAAACAGTTATGCTTGGCGATGAGCTATATGACTCTAGTTGGGCCCAAGGCGGCATCGCGCCCTACACCTGGGACGCCGCCGGCCTGCCGCCGGAAACCTATCTCGCTCCCGACCCGTACATCCCCGGCCAGTGTTTTATCAGAGGCACCGTAACCAAGGAAGGCACCTATCCAGTGGTCCTTACCGTGAGCGACAGCGCCGGCAACAGTACCAGCAAGGATTTCACGATAACGGTCACCGGCATGCAACTCATTTACAGCTCTTGGGATTACGGGGCATCTCTACGAGTTGAAGGCGGTTTTCAGCCGTACACCTGGAGCGCCACCGGCCTGCCGCCGGGGCTCAGCCTGCAGCCGGGTATGGAATACGTCATGGGCACTACTTACTATTATTCGTATAAATGCAGCATCACCGGCACACCGACGCAGGATGGCTCATACACGGTGGTGGTCACAGTGAGGGACAGCGCCGGGAACAGCGCCAGCAGCAATAATATTACCTATAATGTCACCAACACCGCAGGGCAAGCATTGACCCTTCGCCCATACAATCCAGAATTCGATTTGGGCTGTCCCGTCGACGGCTACCTCACGCCCAGCGGAGGAATACCGCCCTACGCCTGGAGCGCCGTCGGTCTGCCTCCAGGATTCAGCCTCGAAAGTTCCGGCCGGCTTTCTGGCACCCCGACGCAGGTGGGCAGATTCGATGTGGCGATATCAGTATCAGACAGCAAAGGGAAAAATGCCAGCGCCAACGGCATATGGGTCATCAATCCCCCGTCCATGAGCTTCAACACCCACCTGGTACCCCAGGTATGGAATGCATGGGAACTGGGAGTCGGCTCCGTGAACGAACCCTTCGATATATTCCCGCCGAAAGCCGTCGGCGGACTGCCGCCTTACACCTACAGCATCGAGCCCGTTAACGGGAGCGGCCTGCCGCCGGGACTCGTTATCGACAGCAGCACCGGGGAAATCTCGGGCACGCCGTCACAGGCTGGGACCTGTTATTTCTATTACAAGGCAACTGACAGTATGGGCAATGGAAACTCACTCAGGAGCATCATTACGATAGATGAAGAACCCGGACATACAACTGTTAACTCTCCGCCAACTACTTTAGAAGTCACGACCGAGAGCCTCCCGATCGCCACCATAGGCGCGCCTTATCTCGCAGGGGTTGAGGCCGATGGCGGGCAGCCGCCCTACCATTACGGCTGGTGGGACCCGACCAGCACCACCGGCTATTTCCTGCCGCCGGGGCTGAGCCTTAATTCCCTGACCGGCGTTATTTCCGGTACACCCACCACAGCCGGAGCGTGGCGGGTCGTCTTAAGCGTCTCCGACTCCACGGACCCCGCGCTTCATGTCACCGCTGCCAAGAGTTTCTTCCTGTACGTCGAAGACTTTTACATCAGCTCAATCACTTTGCCCGACGGCACCATGAACCAGCCGTACAGCGCCGCCATAGCAGCCAAGGGCGGGACGGCACCCTACACCTGGAGCGCCACCAACCTGCCGCCGGGGCTTAACCTCAACCCCCAGACCGGGGTTATTTCCGGCGTCCCGGCTGAAATGGGATCATTCTCTGTATTCGTGACGGCGGCTGACAGCCATAATCAAATCGCCAAAAAATACTTCAGCCTGAATATCAAAGGGATCAGCATTACCACTGACAGCTTGCCCGACGCCTATACCAACACACCCTACAGCACTACCCTGGCCGCCCTAGGGGGGGCACCGCCCTACACCTGGTCAGCCAACCTTTCCGGAGGATTTAATATCGACCCTGATACCGGAACGATCTCCGGCACGCCGACGACCAAGGGCGATATCGCCATTACCACCACAGTAACGGACAGCGAGGGGAGCAAGGACAGCAGGAACCTGACCCTGACCGTCAAGAGCCTCACTATCACCACCGAGAGCCTGCCGGACGGCAGAACCGGGCAGGCTTACAGCGCCACCCTGGAGGCCAAAGGCGGCACCGAACCCTATACCTGGAGCGCCAGCGGGCTGCCGCCGGGACTCAGCATCAGCGGCAGCGGGGAGATCGCCGGCACCCCGACCCAGGCCGGTGACTTCCAGATCGACCTGACGGTGACCGACCACGACGGAGAAACGGCCCTAAGGAGTCCGAACCTGAAAATTAAGGGCCTGGCCATCACCACCACCAGCCTGCCGGACGGCCGTACCGGGCAAGCATACAGCGCAACCCTGGAGGCTGAAGACGGCACCGGGCCATATACCTGGGAGGTGCTCGGCGCGGAGACCGGCCTGCCTTCGGGGCTCGCACTCAATGCCAGTACCGGGGAGATCAGCGGCACGCCGACCCGTGCCGGCAGCTACCATATAGCCTTCACGGTAACCGACAGCAGCGGAAACAAGGCAGGGAAGACCTTGGGCCTGAAGATCAAGGGCCTGGCCATCGCCACCAGCGAATTGCCGGAGGGCGAAAAGGGCCAACCATACAGCGCAACCCTGGAGGCTGAAGATGGCACCGAGCCCTATACCTGGGAGGTACTCGGCGCGGAGACCGGCCTGCCTTCGGGGCTCGCACTCAATGCCAGCACCGGTGAGATCAGCGGCACCCCGACCCGTGCCGGCAGCTACCAGATCGCCTTCACGGTAACCGACAGCAGCGGCAACAAGGCCCAGAAGACCTTAGGCCTGAAGATCAAGGGCCTCGCCATCACCACCGACAGCCTGCCGGACGGCAGCGTAGGCTCGCCTTACAACGTCACCCTGGAGGCCAGCGGCGGTATCGAGCCCTATACCTGGGAATCGGTGATCGATGCGGAGGCCAGCCTGCCGCCGGGGCTCGCCCTCAATGCCGGCACCGGGGAGATCAGCGGCACCCCGGCCAGCGCCGGCAGCTACCAGATAGAATTTAAAGTGAAGGATAGCAACGATAATAATGCTTACAAGACCTTAAGCCTGGAGATCAAGGGGTTAGCCATCACCACCGACAGCCTGCCGGACGGCAATACCGGCGAGGCTTACACCGCCACCTTGGCCGCCAGCGGCGGCACCGCGCCCTATACCTGGGATGTGGCGATCGGGGAAGATCGCGGCCTGCCGCCGGGGCTTGAACTCAATGCCGGCACCGGGGAGATCAGCGGCACGCCGACCCGTGCCGGCAGCTACCTGGTATCCTTCGCGGTGACCGACGGCAAGGGAAACCATGCCGAGAAGACCTTAGACCTGGAGATCAAGGGATTGGCCATCATCACCGAGAGCCTGCCGGACGGCAGTCCCGGGGAGTTATACGCCGTCACCCTGGAGGCCAGCGGCGGCATTGAGCCCTATACCTGGGATGTGGCGATCGGGGAAGATACCGGCCTGCCGCCGGGGCTCGAACTCAATGCCGGCACCGGGGAGATCAGCGGCACGCCGACCAGTCCAGGCAGCTATAAGGTATCTTTCTCGGTCACCGACGGCAACGACAACTATGCCGAGAAGACCTTCGACCTGAAGATCAAGGGGTTGGTCATCACCACCGACAGTCTGCCAGACGGCCGTACCGGGCAGGCCTACAGCGCCACCCTGGAGGCTGAAGATGGAACCGAGCCATATATCTGGGAGGCGGAGATCGATGAGGAGACCAGCCTGCCGCCAGGGCTCGAACTCAACGCCAGCACTGGTGAGATCAGCGGCACCCCGACCAATGCCGGCAGCTACAAGATATCCTTCGAAGTTACTGACAGCGACGAAAATAAAGCTTACAAGACCTTAAGCCTGGAGATCAAGGGATTGGTCATCACCACCGAGAGCCTGCCGGACGGCAGTCCCGGGGAGGCCTACACCGCCACCCTGGAGGCAAACGGCGGCACCGCGCCCTATACTTGGGATGTGGCGATCGGGGAAGATACCGGCCTGCCGCCGGGGCTCGAACTCAATGCCGGCTCAGGGGAGATCAGCGGCACCCCGACCCGTGCCGGCAGCTATAAGATATCCTTTGAGGTTACGGACAGTGGCGAAAATAAAGCTGACAAGACCTTAAGCCTGAAGATCAAGGGTCTGGCCATCACCACCGAGAGCCTGCCGGACGGCAGTCCCGGGGAGGCCTACACCGCCACCTTGGTCGCCAGCGGCGGTATCGAGCCCTATACCTGGGATGTGGCGATCGGGGAAGATACCGGCCTGCCGCCGGGACTCGAACTCAATGCCGGCACCGGGGAGATCAGCGGCACCCCGACCCGTGCCGGCAGCTATAGGATATCCTTCTCGGTCACCGACAACAGCGACAACTACGCCGAGAAAACCCTGAGCTTGGAGGTCAAGGGGTTGGACATCACCACGGAGAGCCTGCCCAGCGGCCAGGCCGGGGAACCTTACAGCGCCACAGTGGAGGCCAGCGGCGGCACCGGGCCATATACCTGGAGCGCCAGCGGGCTACCGCCGGGACTCAGCATCAGCGACAGCGGGGAGATCACCGGCACCCCGACGGGGGGCGGGAGCTTCAACGTGGAGATCACGGTAACCGACAGCGGCAATAGAAGCGTTGCGGAAACCTTTCCGCTGTATATTACCGATCTGGACATCACCACGGAGAGCCTGCCCAGCGGCCTGATCGGAAAGCCTTACAGCGCAGCGCTGGAGGCTGTTGGCGGTACCGGATCATACACCTGGAGCAGCAGCGGGCTGCCGCCGGGACTCAGCATCAGCGGCAGCGGGGAGATCAGCGGGACCCCAACGGAGAGCGGGAGATTCGACGCGGAGATCACGGTAACCGACAGCGACAACATCGGCGTGGCGGAAGAATTCCTGCTGTATATCACCGACCTGGACATCACCACGGAGAGCCTGCCCAGTGGTCAGGCCGGGGAACCTTACAGCGCCACAGTGGAGGCCAGCGGGGGGGCGGGAGGCTATACCTGGAGCGCCGGCGGGCTGCCGCCGGGACTCAGCATCAGCGGCAGCGGTCAGATCACCGGCACCCCGACAGAGGGTGGGAGCTTCACCGTGGAGATCACGGTAACCGACAGCGACAACATCGGCGTGGCGAAAGACTTCCTGCTGTATATCACCGACCTGGACATCACTACGGAGAGCCTGCCCAAGGGTCTGACCGGGAAGCCTTACAGCGTCACAGTGGAGGCCAGCGGGGGGGCGGGAGGCTATACCTGGAGCGCCACCGGGCTGCCGCCGGGACTCAGCATCAGCGGCAGCGGTCAGATCACCGGCACCCCGACTGAGGGCGGGAGCTTCACCGTGGAGATCACGGTAACCGACAGCGACAACATCGGCGTTGCGGAAGACTTCCTGCTGTATATCACCGACCTGGACATCACCACCGACAGCCTGCCCAGGGGCCTGGCCGGGGAGCCTTACAGCGCCACAGTGGAGGCCAGCGGCGGAACCGGGTCATACACCTGGGGCGCCACCGGGCTGCCGGATGGACTCAGCATCAGCAGCAGCGGTCAGATCACCGGCACCCCGACTGCGGGGGGGAGGTTCACCGTGGAAATCACGGTAACCGACAGCGATAACATCGGCGTGGCGAAAGACTTCCTGCTGTATATCACCGAACTGGACATCGCCACCGACAGCCTGCCCAGCGGCCAGACAAGGGAGCCTTACAGCGCAGTGCTGGAGGCCAGCGGGGGGGCGGGAGGCTATACCTGGAGCGCCATCGGGCTGCCGCCGGGACTCAGCATCAGCGGCAGTGGGGAGATCACCGGCACCCCGACTGCGGGGGGGAGGTTCAACGTGGAGATCACGGTAACCGACAGCGACCATATAAGCGTTGCGGAAGACTTCCTGCTGTATATCACCGACCTGGACATCACTACCACCAGCCTGCCCAGGGGCCTGGCCGGGGAGCCTTACAACGCCACAGTGGAGGCCAGCGGGGGGGCGGGAAGCTATACCTGGAGCGCCAGCGGGCTGCCAGCGGGACTCAACATCAGCAGCAGCGGCCAGATCACCGGCATCCCGACTGAGGGCGGGAGCTTCAGCGTGGAGATCACGGTAACCGACAGCGACCATATCGGTGCTGTGGCAACCTTCCTGCTATATATCACCGACCTGGAGATCACCACCACCAGCCTGCCCAAGGGCCTGGCCGGGGAGCCTTACAGCGCCACAGTGGAGGCCAGCGGCGGCACCGGGTCATACACCTGGAGCGCCGCCGGGCTGCCAGCGGGACTCGGCATCAGCAGCAGCGGCCAGATCACCGGCACCCCGACTATGGGCGGGAGCTTCAACGTGAAAATCACGGTTATCGACAACGACAATACCGACGCTGAGGTGGATCTCCTGCTGTATATCAGCGACCTGGATATTACCACCACCAGCCTGCCCAGCGGCCTGACCGGGAAGCCTTACAGCACAGCGCTGGAGGCCAGCGGGGGGAAGGGGAGCTACACCTGGAGCGCCAGCGGGCTGCCAGCGGGACTCAGCATCAGCAGCAGCGGCCAGATCACCGGCACCCCGACTATGGGCGGGAGTTTCAATGTGGAGATCACGGTGACCGACAGCGACCAAATCGGCATTGTGGCAAGCCTCCTGCTGTATATCAGCGACCTGGACATCACCACCACCAGCTTGGCGGATGGTGCGGTCGGGGTGTCTTACAACCAGACCATGCAGGCCAGCGGGGGCATCGTGCCATACACCTGGAGCGCCACCGGGCTGACGCCGGGACTCAGCATCAGCGGCAGCGGTCAGATCACCGGCACCCCGACCGAGGGCGGAAGCTTCAACGTGGAGATCACCGTTACCGACAGCAGCCATATCGGCGTTGCGAAAGGCCTCCTGCTGTATATCACCGAACTGGGCATCATCACCACCAGCCTGCCGGACGGCACGGTCGGGGTGACCTATAACCAGACCATGCAGGCCAGCGAGGGCATCCTGCCCTACACCTGGAGCGCCAGCGGGCTGCCAGCGGGGCTTACCATCAACCCCGGCAGCGGCGTGATCACCGGGACCCCGACCCAGAGCGGGACCGCGCAGGTACAGATCACGGTGCATGATAGCAGAACCTCTTCGGACAGCAGGACCTACCAGCTGACCATCAAACCGGGCGGCAGTACCCAGGTCACCGTGACTCCCGCCGACCCTTCCGTAGACGTAGGCGGCAGTCCGCTCCAGATCACGGTCCCAGCGAGCGTTACCAACGCTTCCCTGGCGACAAGTCCTACCGTTACCGGATCGAGCGCCAGCGCGACCCTGCCGCAGATAGGAGTGACCTCATCCACCGCCCAGGGGACCGTTACCCTGAGCATACCAGCCGGAACGGTGGTAACCGGGCCTTCGAGCTGGAACGGCATAATCAATCTGCCGCAGGTCGTCAACAACGCCACCGTGACCGTAAACGGAAATCCGGCTACCGTGGGAGCGGCGATCGAGATCGGAGCCGGTGACACACCTCTGGCGCTGAATCAGCCGGTGCGGCTGCAGCTTAACGGCCAGGGCGGCAAGAGTACCGGCTGGATCCGGAATGGAAACTTTACCCCGATCACCTATCAGATGTCATCAGATTCCGCGGCGGCTCTTATCGGCAGTGCCGACGGTTACCTTACGGTAGGCAATAATTTGGTTATCTGGACATCTCATTTCACCACCTTCGTGGCTTATTCCGAAACTGATTTAAGCCAAGGCGGCGGCGGTGGCGGTGGAGGAGGGGCGTATATACCCGATCCCAACGAGAACGTCACCACCCCGACCGAACCGAGATCGGCCGCTCCAGAGACGAAGGAACCGAGCGACCTGGCCGGCTGCTGGGCTCGCGACAGCATCATTTCCCTGCTGAAACAGGGGATCGTCTCCGGCTACCCGGACGGGACGTTCAAGCCGAACGGCGCCATCACCCGGGCGGAGTTCTCGGTGATGGTAGTTAAGGCCTTCAAACTTCCGGTGCAGGGCGGAAAGGTCTTCTCTGATGCCGCGGACAGTTGGGCGAAGGATTACATCGCGACCGCATATGCCTACGGGATCATCAGCGGTTACGACGACAGCACATTCGGGCCGGACGATCCCATAACCCGGGAGCAGATGGCGGTTATGGTGGCGAAGGCGGCCAGGCTGCAGGAAAAAGCGGAAATCAGCGCCTTCACGGATTACGAACAGATTTCTTCCTGGGCTGTAGATTCCGTGGCCGAGGTGGTGAAGGAAGGATGTGTCAAGGGATACCCCGACGGTTCCTTCAGGCCCCAGGGCAACGCGACCCGGGCGGAAGCAGTGTCAGTAATCGTAAACTCGATCTGATTTAACAGCACCAACCCTCCCGGGCCTTATGACCCGGGAGGTTTTTTTTACGCTATCAGAAAGTATATAAGGGAACTTTCTGATGCAAGCAAGTGTAACTAAGGATCTCGCCTTCGTCGAGGACTTGGCGATAGCCAAGTTTTTCTTCGCGCAATGAACTGACACCGGTTATTGGGCCGGGCGGGGCATCGAACCATGCCACTGTGACGGCCTTCCGTGTGCCACCTCCGGTTTATCCCGCTGCCAGGGATGGCCCACCTGGAAAAATCCGCTGCAGGTATCTGTCGATTATATTATGGGGGACAGTTATTCCGATACCATCCTGGCACGGATTGGCACAACGTGGCACACCACGGGGAGTGCCGGCCTGACCGCCCAGTTCTGGGGATATGTGGTAATCCCGAGAAGCTCAGGACCGGTGGTTCAGCATAGTTCGTTTTTTCACAATTAATGTTTATGGCATGAATGTTGCGAATGCCTACCGGCAAGGTATACCGGAATACACAAGAAGGGGGATGGAAAAAAGGCTTGTAGATTCTGGTTTGAGATACGAAGTCGTGGCCGCTGGTAGTGTTTAAAATCAAAGCCGGTAGTCTCCTTTTTTATTCCAGGAACGTCTTGGGTCGATGTTCAGGAGACTGCTAATTATGAAAGAGAGTGAAGCACATGTCATACAGATACGCCTACAACACCCGGGACATCAAGTTTATCCTGAAAGAATGGCTGCCGGTCGACGAGGTCCTGGCCTTTGACCGTTATAAAAACTACTACAGCAAAGAGGACCTGGACCCGATCGTCGACCAGGTGAGAAAGGTGGCGGAAGAGGTTATAGCGCCGACCGCTGAGGATGGCGAGACCATTGGGGTGCGTTTTGAAGACGGAAAGGTCTATATCCCCCCCTCGTTTCATAAAGCTCACCGGTTCCTGCAGGACCAGGGTTGGGGCGCCAGCAACTTTGACATCGCAGGGGAAGGATGCCTTCCTTTTACAGTCTTCGGTCTGCTGTGGGAGATCATGTCCGGAGCGAACGCGGCACTGATGCCATACGTCGGGAACGCGGGTGCGGTTGCCAGTGTCATTCACCACTACGCCAGCGATGAACTCAAGAAAAAATTCCTCCCCAACCTGTTGAACGGCACCTGGGGTGGAACCATGTGCCTGACCGAACCCAGCGCGGGGAGCGACGTCGGAGACATGCTGTCCAAGGCCTATCCTACCGATCAACCGGGGCTCTACAAGATCAAGGGCCAAAAGATATTCATCACAGTGGGCGACCGTGACGACGTCGAGAACATCATCCACCTCTTCCTGGCCAGGATCGACGGAGCGGCGAAGGGCACCAAGGGGCTGTCCCTGTTTATCATGCCCAAGTACTGGATCAATGAAGACGGCACCGTGGTCGACAACGACGTTCAGAGCGCCGGGATAGAGCACAAGATGGGACTGAAAGGCCAGGCCACCGTACAGCTGGTGGTGGGTGAAAACGACGGGTGCCGCGCTTACCTTATCGGCAATCCTCCCGATGAGAACGGTGTCGGCCAGGGCATAATGCAGATGTTCAACATGATGAACGAGGCCCGTCTTGACACCGGGCGTCTCGCCACCGCCGTCGCCTCCAACGCTTACTGGAACGCCAAGGACTATGGAAAAGAGCGCGTCCAGGGCCGCCTCCTGACCAACCCCAAGTCGGGCCGGGTAACCATCAACAAGCATGAGGACGTCAAGCGGATGTACCTCCTGAATAAGGCCACCACCGAGGCCTGCCGGGCGCTGCTCGCGAAGTGCTACTACTACGAGGATGTCAGGGAGTTTGCCCCAGACAAGGAACGGAGAAAATGGGCGCAGAGCAAACTCGACGTACTCACCCCCCTCTGCAAGGCCTATCCCAGCGACGAGGCCTGGGGTCTGATCGCGGAGTCCCTGCAGTCCTATGGCGGTTACGGTTACTGTGAAGACTACCCCGCCGCCAACGCCGCGAGAGACTGCAAGATCTGGTCGATCTGGGAGGGCACCAACTTCATCCAGGCTATGGACCTGATCGGGCGCAAATGGACCCAGGGCAAAGGGGTCCCGTTCGGGATGACCCTGAAGGAGATCGAGGACTTCATCGGCGCTAACAAAGGCAGCCTCGAAGGAATGGATAAGGAAATCGGACACCTGGAAAAGGCCCTGGCCGCTTACCGGGGTATCCAGATGATGGCCGCGGGCTACGCCCAGTCCGGGAAGATCGGCCTGATGGCCGTTTTCGCGCGGCGGATACTGACCGCGACCGCGCAGCTTTACTGCGGCTATCTGCTTTTAGACCAGGCGGTTATCGCCAAGAAGAAGATGGCCGAACTGGGTGAAGGCCACTACGACTATAACTTCTACCTGGGCAAGGTCATATCGGCCAGGTACTACCTGAACAACGCCGTCCCCAATGTATGGCACGTTGCCGATCTGGTCAAGATTGGCGACACCTCGGTTATCGAAGCACCGGACGAGATATTTGAGTACTAAAAAGCGTGCAAACCGACTCTTTAAGCCGGACGTAACGGAAAAGAAAAGGCGGACCGGCGGTTTATAGCCAGGTCCCCGGGTGATCGTAGCCCGGGAACAAAGCCTTAACCACCGGTCCGTCAAAGGAGGGGATAACCCGAAGGGCAACGAACAATATATTTATAAGGGGTTGATCTTACATGCGCCAACGATGGCAGGATATGTACCAGCAGAAGTTGTGCAGCGCGGACGACTGCGCGAAACTGCTGCAGGACGGTGACGGGATTTTCGCTCCTCTGGGCAACGGCCAACCGACCGCGATAATGAACGCCGCCGCCAAGAGGGTCCGTGAAAACGATGTAAAGGGTATCGTTTATACCGGTGGGGTTGACGTTAAGTGGCTGGACGTCTTGAGTCCCGATATCCAGGACCGGATGCAGATGAACAGCGGGTTTGTAGGCGTAGCCGTCCGGCTGGGGTGCCAGAAGGGTTTGTACACGTACACCTCCAACCGCCTGGGGCACAGCATCGAGATAATCGCTGATCGCACCCCCCATATAAAGAAGGCGGTTATCACCGCGGTGGTTTCGCCGATGGACGAACACGGATTTTTCAGCTCCGGGAGCCACGCGGATTTAGCCTGGGGATCGTGGAGAAGCGGCAAGTTCAGGGACCTTTACCTGGAAGTCAACGAGCATATGCCCCGTACATACGGCAACAACCAGTTCCACATCAGCGAGGTGGCCGCGGTGGTCGAAAACCACGCCCCCCTGGTTGAACTGCCGGAGGTGCCGATGACCAAAGAAGACGAGATGATCGGGCAGTTCATAGCCGAAAGAGTGTCGGACGGGGCGTGCATCCAGATCGGTATCGGCGGGATGCCCAACGCCGTCGCCAAGTACCTGAAAGACAAGAAAGACCTGGGGGTTCACTCCGAGATGCTGACCGACTCGATGGTCGACCTCTACTACGACGGAGTGATAACCTGCGCCAAAAAGAACTACAACAGGAACAAGATGATCGGCTCATTCGCCCTGGGGTCCAAGAAACTCTACGACTTTCTGAATAACAACCCGATGGTCGAGATGCACTGCACCTCGTACGTCAACGACCCTTATATAATCGGGTTGAATGACAACATGGTTTCGGTGAACGCGACGCTGGAGGTAGACCTTACCGGGCAGTGCGCATCCGAGAGCGTGGGGTACAAACAGTACTCCGGGGTCGGCGGCCAGCTCGACTTTATTCAGGGCGCCTGGAGGTCCAAGGGTGGGCAGTCCTACCTGACCCTTTACTCGACCTATACCGACAAAGAAGGCAAAATGTACTCCACCATTAAGCCGATCTTGACCCCGGGGATGATCGTCACCACCGCCAGGAGCGAGGTCGACAACATAGTAACCGAGTACGGGGTAGCCAGCCTGAAGGGGAACGAGATAAGCGTTCGGGTCAGGGACCTGATAAACATCGCGCACCCTGATTTCAGGGATATGTTGACCTTCGAGGCGCGAAAGATGAACTACATCCGCTAGCCGGAGTTTAATAAGGCCAGTTCACGATCATAACCGCGGGGAGGTGTCAAGCACCTCCCCGCGGCTATTTAGGGATTAATTTTTTCAGACCGGGGCCATGCCCGGCGGATTATGGCACGAAAGTTGCGTGACCCCTTGACCCGAGAACAGCTTAAAAACATCATTCTAGGAAGGGATTGGCAGAATGAAGTACACATCCGAGTATAAGCAGAAGCTAACCACAGCAGAAGAAGCGGTAGGGGTTGTCAGGTCGGGTGACTGGGTGGACTATGGGCACTTTGTAATGGCCCCGACCTACCTCGATGGGTTCCTGGCCAAAAGGGTGGAGGAGCTGCAGTCAGTAAAGGTCAGGTCGGTCTGCTACCCAGGGCTGGCGGCGGTAGCCCTCGCTGACCCGGCGAGGAAGCACTTTATCTTCAACGACTGGCACTTCAGCGGGGGCAGCCGGGTGCTTCACGACAAGGGACTGTGCAACTACATTCCGCTGCTTTACCATGAAGCCCCGGAACTGTATGAACGATTTATCGAGCCCGACGTGTTCATGGTAAAGGTGGCACCGATGAACAACCAGGGCTACTTCAACTTCGGGCCGTCAAACTCTATTCAGTCCACGGTCGCCAGAAAGTCCAAGCGGGTCATCGTAGAGGTCAACGAAAGTGTGCCAATCTGCCTCGGGGGCAACGACGAGGCCATCCACATCTCTGACGTCGACATGATAGTGGAGTCTGACAACAAGCCGATGATCCAGGTCCCAAACGCTGAACCCAGCGAGGCCGACCTGAAGGTGGCCGAGCAGGTGCTGGGAATGATCGAGGACGGTTCCTGCATCCAGCTGGGGATCGGGGCGATGCCGAACGCCATAGGGATGGCGATCGCCAGGTCTGACTTAAAGGACCTGGGGGGCCACACCGAGATGCTGGTGGACGCCTATATGGAGATGTACGAGTCGGGAGTCATGAACGGCAGCCGCAAGAACCTGGACAAAGGCCGGATCGCTTACACCTTCGCCCTGGGGACGCAGAAGCTGTATGACTTCATGCACAACAACCGTGCAGTGGCGAGCTATCAGGTGGATTACACCAACTCACCGTACATAGCGGCCCAAAACGACCGTCTGGTATCGATCAACAACGCGATCGAGGTCGACCTTTACGGTCAGGTCTGTTCCGAATCGAGCGGGATGAGACAGATATCCGGCACCGGCGGTCAGGTGGACTTCGTATTCGCATCCTTCAACTCCCGAGGGGGCAAAGGCCTGATCTGCATCACCTCGGTCGTGGAGGACAAGCAGGGAGATCTGAAGTCACGCATAGTCCCGACCCTGACCCCGGGGGCGATTGTGACCGTGCCGAGAGCCATGTGCAACTACGTGGTTACCGAATACGGGACCGCCAACCTGAAAGGCAAGTCGACCTGGGAGAGGGCGGAAGCCTTGATAAACATCGCGCACCCCTCCTTCCGGGACAGCCTGATCGCGGAAGCCGAGAAGATGAATATCTGGGTTAAAACCAACCGCTGTTAGCATTAAAATTGGATTATAAAAATCTTTGACTTAAGGGGGGCTATCAATGAAGCTGGGCGAGATGTTCAACCTGTCCAATAAGGTCGCCGTGGTCACCGGCGGATCGGTCGGACTGGGGGCGCAGATGGCCGCAGGACTGGCCGAAGCCGGGGCCAACCTGGTAATCGCGGCGCGCAAGGTAGACCGGTGCCTGAATACCTGTTCCGAGCTGGAAAAGGAGTATGGGGTCTCGACCCTTCCGGCGGCCTGTGACGTCAGCAAAGCCGAGGACTGCGAGAGGTTGATAAACGAGGCGGTCGGACGTTTCGGCCGTATCGACATCCTGGTCAATAACGCGGGAGCCACCTGGGGCGCCGACTCCCTGGACTTTCCTATGGACCGGTGGAGCCGGGTTATCGATATCAACCTGACCGGGCTCTACCGGCTCTCGATGTTGGTAGCCAGGAAGATGAAAGAGCAGGGCGGTGGAAAGATAATCAACATCACCTCCCTGGCCGGGTTTATGGGCACCCCACCCGAGATTCAAAACACGGTGCCTTATAACGCCAGCAAAGGGGCGGTAATCACCCTGACCAAGGACCTGGCGGTCAAGTGGGCGAGGTACGGGATCAACGTAAACGCCATCGCCCCGGGGTACTTCCCGACCGATATGAGCAGCGGGCTGCTCAAGAAAACCATCGACCTGGTGATGCCCCGCATTCCCCTGAACCGACTGGGAAGCGACCATGACCTCAAGGGAGCGGTGGTCTTCCTCAGCTCGGCGGCATCGGACTACATCACGGGACAGTGCCTGGTTGTCGACGGGGGCATGATGGCCGGGGGCTAAAAAAATTGGCAATTGTCAGGCTGGCACACATCGTGCCAGGGGGAATGGCACGATGTGTGCCAGGATAGTCAGGCCATTTTAATTAGGAGGACCATCATGGACTTTCAGATCAAAAAAGCGGCGGTTCTGGGAGCGGGCGTTATGGGGGCGGGGATAGCCTGCCACCTGGCCGGCTGTGGGATAGAGGTCCTGCTCCTGGACCTGCTTCCCCGGAGTATCTCGGAGAGCGACCGCGCTCAGGGCATCACCGAGGGATCGCCGGCCTGGAGGAATCGGCTCGCCAGTTCCGCGATAGAGCGGATGATGGAGTCAGGGAGGGCTGGCCCGGTCGATCTCGGCAAAGTGACGGTAGGCAACCTGGAAGACGATTTCGAGAAGATAGGCCAGTGCGACTGGATACTGGAAACCATAATAGAGGACCTGGAAGTGAAGAAGGCGCTTTATCAGAAGCTCGAGGCTTACCGCCGAAAAGGCAGCATAGTGAGCACCAACACCTCCGGGATACCGATAGCCCAGATATCGCAGGGGTTCTCTTCCGAACTCGCGGAAAACTTTTTGGGCACCCATTTTTTCAATCCGCCCACCTACATCAAGCTGATAGAGCTGGTGCCCGGCCCGGCCACCCGCCCCGAGGTTCTCGGCTTCATGAAGGGCTTTTTCGCCGCCACCCTCAGAAAAGGCCCCATCGTGGTGAAGGATACACCGAACTTTATAGCCAACCGCCTGATAGCCCACAGCTATTTGAACGTCTTCCACCGGTGCGAAAAAGAGGGCTACACCGTTATGGAGGTCGACAGCATCTGCGGCCGGGTCATGGGCCGGACGCAGACCGGGGTGTTCAAATCCATTGACGCGATAGGGCTCGATACAGTCGGAAACGTTACCCGCAACCTCGAACGGAACCTGCTGGATGACGAAAAAAGAGAGCTTTTCAGGCTGCCCGAATTCGCCCGGCGCATGATCGAGAAAGGCTGGTTGGGGGACAAGTCCGGCCAGGGTTTTTACCTGCGGCCGGGCAGCGGCGAGGAAAAGGTGATCGACCTGGCGACCCTGGAGTACCGCGAAAAGAAAGACCCGAGTTTTCCCTGCCTGAAAGACGTCGGGGGGATAAAAGACGAGGCGGACCGGGTGAAGGCGCTCTTCGTGAGCGCGGACCGGGGGGCGCGACTGGCCTGGACGGTGATGTCGGACGACCTGGTCTACGCGGCGGACCGTATCGGCGAGATAGCGGACACCATCCTGGAGATAGACCTGGTAATGAAGTGGGGCTACTACTGGCGGCTCGGGCCGTTTGAACTGTGGGACGCCCTCGGGTTGGAGCGGGTTGCCGACCGCCTGGTTAAGGACGGCTGGGGGGTTCCGGCCCGGGTCGTGCAGCTGCTGGACAGCGGCTATACCAGTTTTTATCGCGAAATCGGTGGCTCCAGGTACTTCTACGACTTTTTATCCCAAGGCTATCAATTAATCAGCTAATGCCAAGCGTATAAAGCTCCCAGCTCAAACTCCTAAATCCGGACTCGAAAAGAGTCCCCTTTTTTTTCTCCAGCCGACGCCATAGATTGGCATAATAATTGCTTTATCCGCTGGGTGAAAACCAGAATCTAACAACCAAATAAAAATTGCAAACCTGCATCGAAGCGGCTGACAGGTTTATGGACCTATTCAAAAAAGAAGCAGAGGGGGGACAAGTAAGGGGATCGACTTTTAATCGCGGTTGAAATACCAGCCTTAAACATACTCGAAGAATTGGAGGTATTACTTGTGAGAAGGATGATAAGAAAAGTAGCCATTCTTGGGTCTGGTACGATGGGCAGCGGAATCGCGGCACACCTGGCCAACGCCGGCATCCGCAGCTATCTCCTGGATATCGTGCCGAATGAACTGCTGGACGAGGAAAAAAGCAAGGGCTTGACCCTGGAAAGCCCTGCAGTCAGGAACCGGATCGCCGCCAACAACAAACAGCAGTTCGTCCTGAAATCCCGTCCCGCCGTGATCATGGACAAGGCGGACGCCGACCTGATCACCGTGGGAAACATGGAAGACAACCTGGCATGGCTTTCCGAGTGCGATTGGGTGGTCGAGGTGGTCCCCGAGAGGCTGGACATCAAGAAGCAGGTGCTCAAAAAGATCCAGCCGTTCATCAAACCCGGCACCATAGTCAGCACCAACACCTCGGGTATCTCGGTAAACAGCATAGTCGAAGATATGCCGCCGGAGTTCAAGAAGTACTGGCTGGGAACCCACTTCTTCAACCCGGTCCGCTACATGAAGCTGCTGGAAATCATACCCGGCAATGAGACCCTGCCTGAAATAGTCAAGTTCATGTCCGATTTCGGGGAGAAGATACTGGGCAAGGGCATCGTGATGTGCAAGGACACCCCGAACTTTATCGCCAACCGTATCGGGGCCTCCCTGGGCGCCTCGGTAATCAAGCTGATGATGGAATACGGACTTACCGTTTCAGAGGCGGACGCCCTGACCGGGACCGCCATCGGCCGCCCCGGCACCGGGACCTTCGCGCTGTATGACATGGTGGGGCTCGATATCGGTATCCTGTCCGCCACGGTGGTACACGACAACGTAACAGACCCGGAAGAGAAGAAAAACTTCACCTTCCCTCCCTTCATCTACCAGATGCTGGACAAGAAGATGCTGGGCGCCAAGACCAAGGGCGGTTTCTACAAGAAGCAGGGCAAGGAAAAGTTCATGATCGACATCAACACCCTGGAATACGTCCCGCCGAAGCCGACTGAGTACGCCAGCTTCGCCGCCGCCAAGGAACAGAAGACCCTGGCGGGGAAACTCGAGGCCTTCTTCTCCGGGGACGATGCCGCCGCCAGGTTCGTCTGGGAGCACATGAAGTACTACTTCGTGTACGCGACCTCGAAGGTCCCGGAGATCTCCGACAACATCCTCAACGTCGACCGCGCCATAAAGTGGGGCTACAACCATACCGTCGGGCCGTTCGAGGTGTGGGGCGGTCTGGACCTCGACAAGTACGTCGCCCGGATGGAGGCCGAAGGCAGCCAGGTAGCGGATTGGGTCAAGAAGATGCTTGCCTCGGGGATCAAGTCTTTCTACAAGAGCGAGGGCGGGGTGGACTACTACTACTCCCTCCAGGAAAACAAGTACCTGCCCATACCGGTCGACCCCGGGTTCATCGTGCTCAAGGACCTGAAAGCGAAGAACAAGGTCGTCAAGGAATCGAAAGCCGCCACCCTGTACGACATCGGCGACGGCGTGCTCTGCTTCGAGATCCACACCAAAAACTCGGCGATCTCCACCGCGCTGGTTGACTTCATGAGAGAGGCCCGGGAAGAACTCGAGCGCAACTGGGATGGGATGGTCATCACCGGTTCCGGTCGCAACTTCTGCGTGGGTGCCGACCTCACCGAAATCCTGCCCTACATCCAGGCCAAGAAGTGGGCCGAGGCGGACGAGGCGCTGAAAAAGACCCAGTACGTATACATGGACAACAAGTACTCCTTAAAGCCGGTCGTCGTCGCTCCTTACGGGATGGCTCTCGGCGGAGGATGCGAAATGGTTCTGCACGGCTCGGCGGTACAGGCCGCGGGAGAGCTGTACATGGGCCTGGTTGAGGTAGGCGTAGGCGTGATACCCGCGGGCGGCGGCGTCAAGGAGATGACCGTCAGGGCGCTGGACCGGATTAAAGGGACCACCGCCTTTGCGGTCGACTTCATCATCCCCTACCTGCAGAACATCGGAACCGCCAAGGTCTCCATGAGCGCCAAAGAAGCGGTGAAGTTGGGCTACATGAAACCGTCCGACGGCATAACCTTGAGCAGCGACCTGCTGATCGCCGATGCCAAGAAGAAAGTCATCGAAATGATCGAGAAGAACTACTCCCCGCCAGCGCCGAAGGCCTTCGCGGCGCCGGGACGCAACAACACCTCCCTGGCCCGGATGGGGGTCAAGGTGATGCAGGATGCCGGCATGGTCAGCGAATACGACATGCACATATTCGACCAGATCGTGTTCATCATGTCCGGCGGCAATGCCACCGCCGGCACCATGATCAACGAGTATTACCTCCTGGATCTGGAGCGTGAGGCGTTTATCAACCTCTGCAAGGAACAAAAGACCCAGGACCGCATCAAGCACATGTTGACCACGGGAAAACCCCTGCGGAATTAGGAAAAGGAGGAAGTATGACGATGAAAGAAGCTGTAATCGTTTCAGCAGTCCGTACCGCCGGTGGGAGAGCCCCGCGAGGGACCCTTAGAGATACCAGGGCCGATTTCTTAGGAAAACTGTGTATGGAAGAAGCGATCAGGAGGGCCAAGATAGACCCCGCGCTCATCGACGACGTCATCTGGGGCTGCTCCACCCCGGAACAGTCCATGGGCATGAACGTAGCCAGGGTCACTGCGCTGCACGCGGGCATTCCCCAGGAATCCTCGGCGGTGACGGTAAACCGCTTCTGCTCCTCCGGGCTGCAGGCGGTCTCGTTCGCGGCGGAGGCCATCATCAGCAACCGCTGCGACGTGGTAATGGCCGGCGGGGTGGAATCCATGAGCATGGTGGCCATGGGCGGGATAATCAGGCCCAGCAACGAAATGCTGGAAGACCCCGAATTGAGGAAGGTTTACACCACCATGGGCCAGACGGCGGAGAACGTGGCCAGGAGGTACGGGGTGAGTCGGGAGGAACAGGACGAGTTCGCCGTGAGCAGCCACCTGAAAGCGGCCGCCGCCATCAAGGAAGGCCGGTTCAAAGACGAAATCGTACCCGTCCCGGTCAAGATGACCACCCTGGGACCCGACAACAAACCCAAGACCAAGGAGATAATGTACGACACCGATGAAGGCGTGAGGTTCGACATAACCGCGGCGGCGCTCGCCAAGCTGAAACCCGCGTTTGTCCCGGGTGGAACCGTCACCGCCGGCAACTCCTCGCAGACCACTGACGGCGCGGCCGCCGTGCTGGTGATGTCCGCTGACAAGGCGAAAGAACTGGGAATCAAGCCGCGCCTGAAGTACGTGGGCTTCGCGGTTGCAGGCTGCGGGCCCGACGAGATGGGGGTCGGCCCCGTGTTCGCTATTCCCAAGGTCCTGAAGCGGACCGGGCTGCAGTTGAAGGACATCGGGCTGATCGAGCTGAACGAGGCCTTTGCCTCGCAGGCCCTCTACAGCTGCCGCGAACTGGGCATCAACAAGGACATCGTCAACGTAAACGGCGGGGCGATCGCCCTCGGCCATCCCCTCGGGTGCACGGGCGCGAAGCTGACCGCCACCCTGATGCATGAAATGGAACGCCGCCAGGTTAAGTACGGGATGGTTTCCATGTGTATCGGCGGAGGGATGGGAGCCGCGGGGATTTACGAACTGTGCTCCTAGTCAGGGCGTAGGCCTGAAGCCGAACCGGCCGTTGTGAACTGCTTGACAGCGAAAAAATAAGGTTAAAAGTAATGGTTATGGAGCCGCCCAGGAGGATTGCCGCAGTTATCAAAACATCAGAATTAGGGATAAAGGAATTGAAGTACTTCCACATCCACTACCGATTTTGACCAGGCAGTTCCCGGGCGGCTCCAATAAAAATCAGCTGACAGATTAAGGGGTAGGTAAGGATGGATAGAGACTGGCTGAAAAACATACCAGAAAGGCCGGTGTATCTCTACGGCAAGGCCCCGATTTTTAAATACCTCAGGTTAAACGCGGATAAACACCCGGAAAAGACGGCCATTATTTTTTACGGCCGGGAAATCAGCTATAAAGAGCTTGACGAGTCTTCCAACCGTTTTGCCAATTACCTGATAAACCTGGGCCTGAACAAGGGAGACCGGGTAGGCATCTTCATGGGCAGCTGCCCGCAGTATATCATCGCCTTTTTCGGCATCCAAAAGATGGGCGGCGTGTCCTGCATCATGGACCCGTATTTCAGCGAACCGGAGCTGGATTACGCGGTTAATGACGCGAGGATGTCGGTGATAGTCTCGCTGGACCTTCTGATCCCAAGAATCACCAGCACCAGGAACAGGTTCCCGACCGTTAAACAGGTGGTATCCACCAATTTCAGCGACTACCTTCCTGAACAGCCCTCCCTGACCCTTACAGACGACATGAGGTTCATGCCGCAGCTGGTCAAAGGCGCGGACGATTTCATGCTGATCCAGGAAACCATGGACGCGGGTTCGAAGGCAGTAGAAATTGACATGGAAAAAGACATCGGTCTCATCGAGTACTCCGGCCTCGCCAAAAAAGAATGGAACCACCGGGACCTTCTATACCATCCGCTCCAGATGGCCTACACCCGTGATTTAAACGGGGACCTGACAGAGCTTACCTGCATGCCCCTCAACCTGATCGCGGGTCTGGCTGGTGCGCTGGGGATCGTGATCATGGGTGCCACCAATATCATGCTCAGCCAGTTCGAGCCCCTGACCGTATTTGAGGCCATCGAGAAATACCAGGTTGACCGGTTGTACACCGACGACTTTTCACGGGCGCGAATCTTGAATCACCCAGATGTCAGCAAATACGATCTAAGCAGCCTGAAAGCGAACCCCCGGGAGCCCAATCCCCCAATAGAGGAGGTATAGGAAATGAGAACATCCAAAGACTACCTGGCTAAACTGGCCGCAATGAGGAAGAACATTTACATGGACGGGGAAATCATCGGCCGGGATGACTCGAGAATAGTGAACGCGAGCCGGGCTATCCAGAAGACCTTTGACCTAGCCGAGGACCCCAAGTACAAGCTGACCGCGACTTCTTCGATCAGCGGCAGCCGAATCAGCCGGTTCACCCATATCCACCAGAACCCCGAGGACCTGATGGCCAAACAGGAGATGACCCGGATGATGACCTCGCTCGTGGGCGGCTGCATCCAGAGGTGTATGGGCACGGACGTGATGAACGCACTGTCGGTGACCACCAAGAACATCGACATCAAGTACAGCACCGATTACCACGAACGGTGGAAAAAATACCTCGCGCATTTCCAGGAAAACGACCTGGTCGGCGCCTGCGCCCAGACCGACCCCAAGGGGGATAGGAGATTTAGGCCGGCCGAACAGCCTGACCCCGACCAGTACCTCCACGTGGTAGAGAGGAGACCCGACGGTGTGGTGGTACGGGGGGCCAAGCTCCACAACACCATGGCCCCGTATGCCGACGAAATCATCGTGGTGCCGACCAGGGCCCTGCGCAAGGACGAGAAGGACTACGCCATCGCCTTCGCCATCCCCGCGGATACAGAAGGCGTCTACCTTATCGGACGGTCCGCCTACCAGCACCACCGCGAGCCCAACCTGGAAGCCCCCATCGCTGAACTGGGCGATGTGGAGAGCTTCACCGTGTTCGACAACGTGTTCGTTCCGAACGAAAGGATCTTCGTAAACGGCGAGACCGAGTTCGGGAGCGAGGTGGCCCATCTCTTCGCCCTTTACCACCGCCACAGTTACTGCGGATGCAAGGCCGGGACCGGGGATGTTATCATGGGCACCTGCGCCCTGGTGGCGGACTACCTGGGGATTGAAAAGATGGATCACGTCAAGGAGAAGCTGGTCGAGGTCATAAGCGTGGCCGAGCTGGTCTTCTCAGCGGGCCTGGCGGCGGCGGTCAAGTCGAAAAAGGCCCCATCCGGCACCCAGGTCCCCGACGTGGTATGCTGCAACGTAGGTCGGCGGCACGCCGGACACAACATCTACCACGAGTACAACATCCTCTGCGACCTGGCCGGCGGCATACCCGCCACCCTGCCGCTTTCAAAAGAGTTCAACAGCCCGGCGGTGGGGGACTTTGTGAAGAAGTATATCGCCAGGCGGGAAGGGGTGTCCCCGGAGGACCACTATCGGGCCTTCCACCTGGCGAGCGACGTGCTCACGTCCGAAGTGGCCACCGCGCTGCAGGTCGCGGGGGTTCACGGCGGCGGCTCGCCGATCATGGAAGACATAGCGATAATGACCTTCTACAACGTCGAAGCCAAGAAAGACCTGGCCAAGTACCTGGCGGGAATAAAGAAGGACTAAGGCAAGGCCTGACCTGCCCAATCCCGCCGGTCAGAACGTTAAAAAACAAGACTAGAAGGGCCGACCTGACGCGATTAGGTCGGCCCGCAGACTATAGACAAAACTCAGCCCCGCAATTTGGTAGCTTCGCTACATCGCGGCGCACAGTTCAGCTAACGGCTTAGGTACGCTCTTTCCAGAATTATTAACGGCGTGCTTTTCCTAATGCAGTTGGCGCTGTTGAAGGGCCTATCTTCAGCGGCTGTTATGGTGGTGCGGGACACGTCCCGGGTGTTTAACGGCGGTTTAGGGGCCTGTCTCCGTACTGGTTTACTATACCCCGCCGGAAACTCCGTTACACCAGCATTCAATCCACCCCAAATAGTGGGTGAGCCCTGCGGGGGCAGGAGCCCGTTATGGTGCTCTGCGTCTTACTGCCCTGCGAATGCTGACTGGTAGATGAGGGGCGAGCGACAGGAGGTCGCGAGAAGGCCGAGTGCACGGATGCATATTCGACCTTATTACCCCATCTACCCGAAGCATGAGCAGTTGGCAGTACAGCAGAGGGAGTATGGAGCGACAGGACACCGCAGGGCGAGGCCCGGCCCTGACTAAGATTGAATGCGACCTTGACTGTCGCCACGTAAGTCCTAATCTTTTCGTTTATTGTGGTGCCAATAGGCATGACGATTTGTAGATAGACTGACCGCCCTTCGGGCGGTTTCAATTTCCCTATTCCTCGACCACCGTCACCTTGTTCATCTTGTCCCCGGCGGCTATCTGGTCCACCACGTCCATCCCCTCGATCACCTTGCCGAACACGGTATGGACCCCGTCCAGGTGGGGCTGCGGTTCGTAGACGATGAAGAACTGGCTGCCCCCGGTGTTCGGCCCGCGATGGGCCATGGACAGCGACCCCCGCTCGTGCCGGTGGGGATTCCCCTTGGTCTCGCAGGGTATGGTGTAGCCGGGGCCGCCGGTCCCGTTGCCGACCGGGCAGCCGCCCTGGGCCACGAACCTGGGGATCACCCGGTGAAACGTGAGCCCGTCATAGAACCCCTCATTGATGAGCTTCGCGAAGTTGTCCACCGTCCCCGGGGCCTCCTTCTCGAACAGCTCGATGACCACTTTCCCTTTGTCCATCTCGATAACCGCTTTTTTCATCTCTTCCTCCGCTCTTATTTTATTCTTCCCCAGGCTTAAAACAGTATTGAAAGGCAGGTCAAACCCCCGCCGCCTTTTTTAAACTCGGACATCCCCAACTCCACCACCGTGAAGCCGGCCACCTCGATCATCCCCCGGGTCCGGGGATGGCCGCCCGGGATTATCACCCGGCCGTTGACAGCCAGGCAGTTCGCGCAGTACCCCTCCTCCGGGGGAACCGTTATGGTCTTATAGCGAGAAAACTCTTTCGGGCCGAAGAACCCGGGGTTCACCACCAGAAACCCGTTGCCGATGTATGTACAGGCCGTCTTCAGGTGCAGGGTGTCCCTTATCTCCACCGGGATCACCTCTATCCCCGACCGTTCGGCCGCGCGCGCCACCTGGCCGATGGCCGGCCGGTCGGTCCGGCCCGATACCCCGATGTACAGCCTGTCCCCTATCCGAAGGGCATCGCCCCCGTCGATAAACCCCGGCGCCTCTATCTCGATGAGTTTAAATCTTCCCCCCAGCACCTCCCTGACCGCCGCCGCCTCACCGGAGCGGGACTCCACCGCCGGGCGGGCTATTATCGCGGTATCTCCGAGCACTATGGCGGTGTCCTCCACGAAGCAGCAGTCGGGAAACCGCTCGTCGGGCTCGATCCTGATCACCTCGACCCCCAGCCGTTCCAGGGTTTCACAGTAGGCGCGGTGCTGGAGCCTCACCAGTTCCAGGTCGATCGTCTGGTTCGGGTCGGGCTTGATGCAGTCCTGGTAGGTGTCCGGCACCCCTCTCACTATCGCCTGTTTTACCTTCATCTCCATTACGCGTCCGCCTCCCGCTCCTGGTTTAAGATCGGCGCCAGCTGCCGGTCGTGCAGCCTTGAAAATATCAGCTGGGAGGCTATCGACCCCAGCATACACATGAACATATCCCACTGGGAGTCCCAGACGTCCCCCTGGGACCCGAGGAAGGCGTCCGCGGCCGTCCCCGTCGCCACCGCCACCCACCACTCGATCAGCTCGTAAAAGGCGCTGAACGCGAGGCAGATGCAGACCACGATGAAAAACAGCATCTTCCCCGGTTTAAGTGTAGTTACCCGTAATAGTACCTCCCGGGCCACTATGGCGGGTATGAACCCCTGGGCCAGGTGTCCCACCCGGTCGTAGTGGTTGCGGGACAGGTTGAAAGCCTCCTTTATCCAGTCGAAGAGGGGGACCTCGGCGTAGGTGTAGTGCCCCCCCACTATCAGGATCATCATGTGCAGGGCCGCCAGGGTGTATACCAGCCGGGTGAACCTGAACCGCTTGTAGACCGCCGCCAGGATCGCCATCGCGATCAGGGCCGGCAGCACCTCCAGCACCCAGGTGAAGTAGTCGTGGGGGTTTATCCCCGACCACAGGAGCACCAGCAGCACCGCGGCCAGCAGGACGAGGTGATACTTGCCGTCACTCATCCCATCCCTCCCCCTTCATATATCGAAAACCCAACGGTTAACCGACCGATTGCTTTTGCTCCGCCAGCTTTGCCCGGGCCGAGGCCCGGTTCACCACTACCACGCCCGCCAGCGCCGCTGCCCCGCCGATCAGGGCCAGGCTTCCCGGCACCTCTCCCAGCCACAGGAAGGCGATAAGCATCGCCAGCGGCGGCGATATGTACATGAAACTCGCGGCACGGGAGGCAGGTACCTTCGAGAGCACATAGGTCCAGGTGACGTAAGCCAGGGCCGCGGGGAAGATACCCAGGTACACCACGGCGAGGGTCGAATTCAAGGACGCCCCCTTTACGGTGTCCGTGAGCCCGGGCAGGAACACCAGCAGCAGAATCGTTCCCGCCCAGATGGTGTAGGTAGTCACCTCAAAGGGCCGGTACTTCTTCAGCAGGGGCTTCTGGGTCACGAAGTATATGGAGGTGCAGACCGCCGCCAGCAGTATCGGCAGGGCGCCCCAGTCGAGGTTCAGACCCTCCCCCGGCTTCAGCGACAGCAGCGCCGCTCCGAGAAAGCTTATCCCCATCCCCACCCAGCCCATCACGGGAAGGCGCTCCCCCAGGAAGGCGGTCGCCAGGATGGCGGTGAAGATAGGGTTCAGGTTGATCAGGAAGCTGGCCGCCCCCGCGCTGACGGTGATCTCGCCGTAGTTCAGGGCGGTGTGGTAGACGCTGATTCCCAGCACCCCGGCTATCACCAGGGTCGGTATGTCCCGAGGCTCGGGCATCCTCATCTTTTTCACCACCGCATACGCGGCCAGCACCAGGGAGGCCACCAGAAACCTCAGCAGCGCCATCTGGCCTGGCCCGTAGCCCTGCAGCCCTACCCGGATCCCCGCGAACGCGGAAGCCCAGAAGACCAGGGTGAATACCACCGCGAGAACGGTTTTCATATCAAAACGCTGTTTCATCAGCCCTCCCCGAGTTATAGAAATAGACGCAGCATAAAAGCGGAGACCATTATCAGTCCGATAACCACCCGGGCCACCGTCCCGGCGACGATCCCGATCAGGACCCCGAACCCGCCCCGGACCGCCTGTTCGGGCGTCCGGCCCGCTATCATCTCGCCGATGAACACGCCCAGCAGGGGACCGACGATGATCCCCAGCGGCAGGAAGAACAGTCCCAGTATACCTCCCAGCAGGGCCCCGACCTTACCGGGACTGGAGGCCCCGTACTTGTGAGCCCCGATCACCCCCGAGAAGTAGTCGGCTGCCACGCTGAGAGCGGTGAGCAGGAACATCGCGAGCAGGAAATAAGGGCCCAGGATGGTAAACCCGTTCGCCCAGTCGAATCCCAGCATGGCCAGGAATATCAGCGGTATCCCCGGCAGCAGCGGAAACAGGGTGCCCAGCAGGCCTATGAACATCACCACGATGCACGCGGCCAGTTTCCAGTCCATCTTAACCTTCCTTTGTCAATTCTTCGTTAAACTATCTTCCTTACTATTTTTTCCCGCAGCACTTCTTGAACTTCTTGCCGCTGCCGCAGGGGCAGGCGTCGTTTCTCCCCGGCTTATCCGACTGGACCGGGGCCGGCTTCTTCGGCTGGTCGGGATTCAGTATCATCTCGAACTTTTCCTGGGGTGGCGCCTCGCCCCGTATCTCCTGCCAGATGCCGTGCTGGTAGCTCTTCTGCTCCTCCTCCTCGATCCGGTTGGCCTCCCGCACCTCTTCCAGCTCCGGGAAGTCCATCTCGTATACGTCGCAAAGCAGTTCCAGGCTGTTTCCGACCATCTTTGGGCTCTCCTGGTAGATCTCCCAGAGGTAGGCTATCGAGTCCGGGCTACCCACTTTCTCGTGCACCATTACCAGGCTGTCAGTCTTCGGCACCTGGGGGTCCTGCCAGGCCCGGAAGGCGATTTCCGCCGACCGGGCGTAAGGGAGCCGGCACAAAACCTCGGCCACCCCGGCCCAGGCATCGGGCGGGATGGCGTTGTAGCCGGCCTCCAGGGTATCCAGTACCGGCGGCCCGAGCCTGGACAACGCCTCCCGGCAGGCTTCCCTCATCCACGTGTGCTCGCTCACCAGCCCGCCGATCAGGGCCGGTACGGCCGGGACATGCCTCACCCGTCCCAGCAGCCGGGCGGCCCTCATGCACCCGTAACCGGGTTCGGTCGATTTCAGCGTCTGCATCAGGATTTCTATCACCCGTGCGTCAGGGTCGCGTCCCAGCACGTCCGCCGCCCTCTCCAGGACCTCTCCGGGGACGTGCCAGCGCCTGGCGGTCAGCATCTCGACCAATCCTTCGAGGGAATCCGTCTTGAGCAGCAGCTCCGCGTAGTCCCGGCGGGCGGCGATCTCCAGCAGGCAGCAGATCGCCAGCAGGGCCTGCCGCTTATGGGTCATGGGGTCCATCTGGCTGTGATGGATGTGGTAGCGGGGGTCGTTCAGCCCATCCAGGATTCGGAGGCTGAGCCGGTCCCGTAGTTTGGCCGGCAGCCCCGGCACCCGTCCCTCCCCGTCGTAGCGCCGCGCTGGCTCCTTTTCATCACCGCGCAGTGCGTCTAGCCCGCCGTACCTCTGGAGCAGCAGTTCCTCCGCCGCCTGCCGCGACCAGGTGATGATCTCGGCGGGCTGTTCCTTTTCCAACCCGCCCTGCAGCCCCCGGTAGACCAGCTGCCCCAGCATCTCCTGGAGGCTGATCTCCAGTACAGTCTGCTGCTCCTCGACCGCGGCCGCCATATCGATATTTTCTCTCAGTGTGGCTGATTCGAGACGCGGGTATACCTCGTTCTCCCCGGCTGTCCGGGCCAGTATGGAATAGGTTCGCGGGTTTTTATGCCCCTCGTTCTGCCAGGCCTTCTGGAGCCTCAAAACCGCTCCCACGTCCTCGGGATATCCGTGGCGGAGCAGGGCGTCGACCACAACGTCACCCAGGTAGGGCACGCCGCTGTCCCTGGTTTTCTCCAGCCCTTTTACAACCCCCAGGATCTGCTCCCGGGCCTCGGGGCAGTCGATATCTCCCAGGCCATAGCAGATGCCCAGCAGCCCCACGTCCCCCGGGTGTTCTTTAATATACTCCGCGAAAGCCGGCAGCGCCGGCTGGTGATTCAGCTTTCCCAGGGCCTGGGCGCACCATGATGCCCTTATCGAACGGACCGGTTCGCTTTTCGCCGACTCCCTGAACAGCTCCAGAATTTCACCGGCTGCAGGCTGAAAATTGGCCCCGGAGAGGTAGTCGAGCACCGGTACCACCATTTCGTCCTGCCGCTCCCTTATCATCGGAAGCAGGGCCGGCCGGCCGTCTTCGCCGCCGAAGGCCATCAGCCGTTCGCTGGCCCACTTTCGCACCTTTTCCTTGGGGTGTTTCAGCAGTTCAATGCACTTTTCAAGATCGAACGTCGACAGTTCCTGTTCTTGCTTCATTACTTCCCCCTGTTTCCATGGAAATTACTCACTCTATTGATTGTAACATTAACCAGGATAATGGCAAGCACATTGCCCCGGTCCAACATCTTCCGCGGTGTTTGCCGCGGCACGGCCCGTTGATTGATTACCATAAATCTAACTGGTCCACTAAAGCGAAAATGCCTGCCCTCAAAGGCAGGCATCGATGTCATCGCTGCTTCGCGGCTTACGAAGCCAGGCTGGTGATCTCGTAGTGCGAGAACTCCATGTTGAACCCCGCCCGACCCTGGGTAAGCGACCGGATGTCGGTGGAGTATCCGAACAGCTCCGCAAGCGGCACGAAGCTCTTGACCACCTGGGTGTTCATGCTGGTGTCCATGGACTCCAGCCTCCCCCGCTTGCTGGTCAGGTTGTTGATGATGTTCCCGATATACTCCTCGGGAGTAGTTATCTCCAGCTTCATGACGGGCTCCAGGAGCTTCGGTTCCGCCTTCCGCAGCGCATCCTTGGCCGCCAGCATTCCCGCCATCTTGAAGGCCATTTCCGAGGAATCCACCTCGTGGAAAGACCCGTCCAGCACCGTTACCTTTACGTTGACCACCGGGTACTCCTTGACTGGTCCCTCTTCCAGCGCCTCCCTGATCCCGGCCTCGATAGCCGAGAAGTACTCCCGGGGTATGGCCCCGCCCACGATCTTGAACTCGACTCCGAACCCTTCGGCGGGTTCCACCGCCAGCTTGACGTGCCCGTACTGTCCGCGGCCGCCGGTCTGCTTGACATAGCGGCACTCGCCGTTGGCAGGCCGGGTGATGGTCTCCTTGTACGCCACCTGCGGCTGCCCCAGGCTGGCCTCGACCTTGAACTCGCGGGTCAGCCGCTCGGCGATTATCTCCAGGTGCAGCTCGCCCATCCCCGAGATCAGGGTCTGGCCGGTCTCCTCGTTGACAGAAACCTTGAAGGTCGGGTCCTCCGCCGATATGCGCGAGAGGGCCTCCGCCACCTTCACCTGGTCAGTCCGCTTGGCGGGTTCTATGGCCACCGAAATTACCGGCTCGGGAAACTCGATGCTCTCCAGCCTGATCGGCCGCTCCGAGAGGCAGAGGGTGTCGCCGGTGCTCACGTCCTTCATTCCTATCACCGCGCCGATGTCGCCCGCCTTGATCTCCCCGATTTCCTCCCGATGGTTGGCGTGCATCTTGAGCAGCCTTCCAACGTGCTCCCGCTTATCCTTCACCGAGTTGTACACCGTCGCGCCGGTCACCAGCCGGCCCGAGTAGACCCGGACAAAAGCCAGCTTGCCTACGTGCCGATCGGTGACGATCTTGAACACCAGCCCGGCCAGGTCTCCGTCGTTGTCGGTATCCAGGGTTATCGTTTCGTCGCTCTCCACGTCGATCGCTTCCAGGGTTCCTATCTCCTGCGGGGTCGGCAGATAATCCACCACCGCGTCCAGCAGGGGCTGCACCCCGATGTTGCGGTAAGAACTCCCGCACAGCACCGGTACGACCCGGCCGGCGATGGTCAGCTCGCGCAGCGCCCGGATTATCGTGGTCGATCCCACGTCCTGACCCTCCAGGTAGCTTTCCAGTATCTCCTCGTCATGCTCGGCCAGGGTCTCCAGCAGTACTCCTCGGTACTCAGCCGCCTTCGCCTCCAGGTCCGACGGTATAGGCCCCCGCACGCTTTCGGTGCCCAGGCGGTTGGAGTAGGTGATGTACACCATCTTGACCAAGTCGATCAGCCCCACCAGTTCGTCACCCTGGTAGGCGGGTATGTTCACCGCCAGGGGGTTGGCCCCCAGCCTCTCCTTGATCTGCTTGACGACCCGCTCGTGGTCGGCCCCGACCGCGTCCATCTTATTGATGTAGGCGATCCTCGGGACCCGGTACTTGTCAGCCTGCCGCCAGACGGTTTCCGACTGCGGCTCCACCCCGCCCTTGCCGCAGAAGATGGCCACCGCCCCGTCGAGCACCCGCAGGCTGCGCTCCACCTCGGCGGTGAAGTCGACGTGCCCCGGGGTATCGACGATGTTGATCTGGACACCCTTCCAAAGGCAGGTAGTGGCGGCCGAGGTTATAGTGATCCCCCGTTCTTTCTCCGAGGGAAGAAAGTCCATAACCGACTGTCCGTCATGGGTTTCACCCATCTTGTGGGTACGCCCGGTGTAGTAGAGTATCCTCTCCGTGGTCGTGGTTTTTCCAGCATCGATATGGGCTATGATTCCGATGTTCCTCATTTTCTCCTATCCTCGATCTAAGTTATTGGGTACTTGGGCACCCAAAGATGAATTATACTAAGCCGGGTAATAAATGTCAACGTTTAAATCTTAATATTTCCACCTGAAATCCCCAACGGCCGGAGCAGCGTAAAAAGAGGAGTTTTCCAGCGTCGTCCTGAATACCATAATGCAACCTTTTATTATATGCCGGGAGGGGATCGATGATGACAACAAAATTGATTAAGGACTTCCTCGATGAACTGTTCGCGATCGATGAGAGAAACCGGCTCGCCGCCCACAACGGGATGGTTATCTACCAGAAACCGCTGGTGGCGATCGCTGCCGCGGACGATCCCCTGTTCGAAAGCTACCGGGACCCGGGCATCATCGGGCCCGATTATATCCCGCCCCGGGAATGGCTCCCCGGCGCCAGTTCGGTGGTATCCTACTTCATGCCCTTTTCCAAACCGGTGCGGGAGAGCAACCACGAGCCGGGGTTCCCCTCCGGGGAGTGGCTGTCCTCGCGGATCGACGGTGAGGTGTTCAACGACGTGGTACGCGCCGCCCTGGCCGACTTTCTAAAAAGTCTGGGCGGCGAGGCGCTCGCCCCGGTCCTGGACAGCCGCTTCAAGAACTTCGGCGTATACTCGAACTGGTCCGAACGGCACGCCGCCTACGCGGCCGGGCTCGGCACCTTCGGCCTCAACAAGAGCTTCATCACCGCCGCGGGCTGCGCCGGGCGCTTCGGCAGCGCGATCACCTCGCTGGAACTCACCCCGAGCCCCCGGCCTTATGCCGACCATACCTCCAACTGCCCCTGGCTCACCATCGGCGCGTGCGGAGCCTGTATCGAACGCTGCCCCTCCGGGGCCATCACCGAAGCCGGCAAGGACAAGTCGATCTGCCGGCACTACCTCGACGATGTGATAAAGCCGCGCTTCAACCCGCTCCACGGCTGCGGCAAGTGCCAGACCAGCGTCCCCTGCGAGGACGGGATACCCCTGGCGGATAGATGAGCCGAGTGCTGGTAAAGCTGTATAATGGGGATTCCCTGGTAAGGAGAAATGGAATTGTCCGAGGTCGCACTTATCCGGTGTGAGTCATACGACTACCGGGAGGTAAAGTCAGCGGTGGAGAGAGGTCTGGAGCTGCTCGGAGGGGCCCAGCGCTATGTCCGGGCCGGGGAGAAGGTACTCCTCAAACCCAACCTGCTGGCCGCCGCCGCTCCGGAGGAGTGCGTCACCACCCACCCCTCGGTCTTCAGGGCAGTGGCCGAATCGCTGCAGAGCGTCGGCGCCTCCCTCACCTACGGCGACTCGCCCGCCATCGGCAGCCTGGAAAAAGTGGCCCGGCGCTCCGGGATACAGGACGCCGCCGAGGCCCTCGGCATAAAGCTGGCTGACTTCCAGCACGGCCGGGTCGTCAGCTTTCCCGGGGGGCTGCAGAACAAGCAGTTCACCATCGCCGAGGCGGTGCTCGCCAGCGATGGCCTGGTAAGCCTACCCAAGTTCAAGACCCACGGTCTCACCACACTCACCGGGGCGGTAAAAAACCAGTTTGGCTGCATCCCCGGCTTCATCAAGGGCGAGTTCCACGTGAAGCTGCAGGACGTTTCCCTCTTCTCCCGGATGCTGGTCGACCTGAACCGCTGCCTGAAGCCCCGGCTGTTCGTGGTCGACGCCATAACCGCCATGGAGGGCAACGGCCCCCGCAACGGAAAGCCCAGGCAGATGAACGCGCTCCTGCTGTCGGCCGACCCGGTCGCCCTCGACGCGACCGCCAGCCGGCTGATCGGTGTCGCCCCGGAGTCGATCCCTACCACCAGGGCCGGCCAGCAGATGGGTCTGGGGACCTTTAAACTGGAAGATATCCGCCTGCTGGGCGATGACCCTGACCGCCTCATGGTGTCCGGGTTCAACGTCGGCCGCAAAAACAGCATGATGGACTTCAAGAACCGGCGGATACGCCATATGCTGGTGCCGCGCCCTCAGATCGACCCCGAACGGTGCGTGAAATGCGGGATCTGCGTCAATATGTGCCCGGTCAAGCCCGCGGTGGTGGACTGGAACGGCGAGGACCATTCACAGCCGCCGGTCTACGACTACGACCGCTGCATCAGGTGCTACTGCTGCCAGGAGGTCTGTCCCGAAAACGCCATCAGCCTGCACACCCCCTGGTTGGGCCGGGCGGCCGGCCGCTTCATCAAGGCCTAGATTATCAAAGTCTTTCCGTCCTCAGCGTATTCACACTCGACCCGGTCCAATGAAGCCAGCATTTCCTCACTCATGTGGGTGAGGACGATTCTTTTTATCCCCATGCCCCGGGTACGGCGGATCAGGGTGCGGTAGTCCATGTGGAACCGAACCTGCTTTTCGAAAAAGTAGGACTCGGCCACGAAGAGGTCAGCCCCTCCAGCGGCGGCCACTAGCACCTCGTCCCACTCCGTATCGCCCGAGTAAGCTATCACCTTGCCCCCGCACGCCACCCTCAGCGCCAGGTGGGGGTCCCCCTCCCGGCTGGGGACCGAGAATGAGGCGACCGTTATCCCGTCGATACTCAGTTCCCTCCCCGGCGCCAGCTCCACCAGCCGCAGCAGGAACCTCAGCCGGTCTGTCGACGCCCCCGGGAAGCAGGCGTCCATTATCAGCGGCAGCCGTTCTTTCAGTCCCGGCGGCCCGGCGATGATCAGCTCAGCCTTCCTTTTTCGGTTCAGCTGCGCGTCGATGATGAAGTAGGGCACCCCTCCCAGGTGGTCGCCGTGAAGGTTGCTGGCCAGTATCAAGCCGATCCGCTCCGGGTCCTCTCCCGCCCGGTTCAGCCCGATCATCGAAGAGGCCCCGCAGTCGATCAGAAAACCCGGCTCCCCGCCCTTCACCAGCAGGCAGCACTGCAGCCGCCCTCCGCTCCCGAAGGCGTCCCCGCTGCCGATGAATTTCACCTCTACTGGACTCACCTCAAACACCTCCCAACCCAAATCCTCTGTACCGGTTGATTTCCCCCACACTGAAAGCGTTTTTACTGATATCATATACATAAAGAGCCATTACGAAGCTTTATCAAATTTAATACTCTTATATCAAATTTTAAACTTTATCAATTTTGATACTCATTTCGATCCCGCTGTTAATATTTTAAAAAAATGAAAACCGCCCGGATTGTACTTTCTTGCCCAATAATTCTTCAAGAGGAAAGGCAATGAACGAGAAAAAAGAAAAGCGGGCCTTCAAATACGACCGCTGCCTCTTGCTGACTACAAAAAAAGCCGTCCTGATACCGGCGGCCTGGCTGCTTTCCGTTATACTGCACAACGCGGTCTACGCCCTGACCGGGCGCTTCTGGTCACAGCCGCTCGAAGAACCCTTCTTCTTCATCCTGGCGGTCGTGGTCATACCGCTGTACGCCCTGTTCTCCATCATCTACACCATAATCCGCAGATCGCTGACCAGACTGCCGTTCAAAAAGAGGTAATCCACAGCCCTTTTTACCGTCTGGAAAAGCCGATCCTTTAAAACTATCTGACCCGGATCCCGTCTAAAAATATCTCCCGCAGGGTGTCCAGGACCTCTTCCACGGTAAAACCGTGCTTTATCATCACGTCAGGGCGGAGGGCGTAGTTGATCACGCTCACGTAAAACACCACCGCCATCCGGGGGTTGATCTTCTTGACCAGCCTCTTCTCCTGAGCGTCCCTGATCAGGGACTCCATCAGCATGGTCCGTTCTATCCTCAGGGACTCCAGATTTTCCCACAGGTCCGGGGCGTACTTCTGGATGTCCAGCAGGAACTGGGGGTTGATCTGGCTCCTCATCTCCTTGACCGCGTTGATTATCCCGATGACCTTTTCGATCGGGTCGATATCCTCTCCCTTGATATCCTCTATCCGCTTCATCACCTTTTTCGAGTGCTCACCGATGATCGCCGCCGCTATTCCCTCTTTCCCCTCGAAGCAGCCGTAGATGGTTTTCTTGCTTATCCCCAGGGAATAGGCGATATCGTCCAGGGTGACCGAGCGGTAGCCGCGCTGATTGAAAAGCTCGCTGGCGGTCTGGATGATCCTCTGTCTGGCCTTATCCTCCAAGTCGCTTCACCCCTTCCCGTCTATTCCGCGTGAACCGGCGGCGGGCCGCCGGCGTTATTCCCGTTTGGCATCATTCCGGCGAATACCTCGTACTGCTTTTTGGTCTCGTCCTGTACCGTCTTCTTGGAAAAGAAGAAGCTCAGGGGGATGATGGTTATCGCGATCAAGGTGGAAATCACCATCGCGTCGTTGATGCCCGCTATCAGAGACTCCCGCGAGATCACCATGCCCAGCGCCGCCTTGGCCCCCTGGGCGGCAGTCGCCGGGGAGGTCCCGTACGCGACCATCGCCGCCTTGATCTTGCTGATGGCGCTCAGGGACGCGGGAGAGGACCAGGTTACGGTTTCCTTCATCCAGGCCATCTGGAACACCTGCCGGTGCAGGAACATGTAGGTGACGAAGGCTATCCCCATCGAGGCCGATATCTGCCGCACCAGGTTGTTCAAGGAAGAGGCGCGGGCGGCCAAAAATCGGGGTATCGTGTTCATCCCGGCGGTGCCGACCGGCATCATCGCCAGGCCGAGACCCACGGCCCTTTTTACCAGTATCCACTCGATGTCTGAGATGCTCATGCTGTAAGAAAGGTAGTGCAGCTCGTAGGTGTAATAAGCGGCGATGGAAAAACCGATCAGGCAGAGCGGCATCGCCCCCACCTTGTCGAAGAGGCGGCCGCTGATGGGCATCATCACCGCGGTGGTCAGGGCCATGGGCATTATCGCGAACCCCGACTGCATGGGGGTCAGCCCCCTTATACTCTGCAGGAACATCGGGATCAGGAAGATGATGCCGAACATGCTGATCGAAGCCAGCGCAGTCGCCACCAGGCTCAGGGTGAAGGTCCGGTTCTTCAGCAGCCGGAGGTCGATCAGCGGTTCCGGGGTGTTCAGCTCCCAGATCACGAACAGGACAAAGGTGAATACCGAGATGATGATCAGGTTTACTATGTAGAGCGAGGTCCAGCCCTCATCCTGTCCCTGGCTCAGGGCCAGCAGGACGGTGAAGCAGGCAATCGCCACCAGTATCGACCCGAAGATGTCGGGCTTCAGGTCGGTGCGGCGGGGTGTCTCGGTAAGCAGCACCCCGGACATGAAAACAGCGAACAGGCCGATGGGTATGTTGATCGTAAAGATCCAGGGCCAACCGAAGTTGTCCACCAGGTAACCCCCCAGGGTCGGCCCGATCGCCGGGGCCACCATCGCGGATATGCCCCACACCCCCATGGCCATCCCCATCTTCTCCCGCGGCACCAGGTTGAACATCATCGCCATGCTGATCGGGATCACCATCCCTCCCCCGAGCGCCTGCAGCACCCGGGCGAAAATCAGCGAGTTATTGCTCCAGGCTAAGGCGCAGAGGCCCGAACCGACGGTAAAGACGATCAGTGAGGCTATGTAAAGCCGCTTCCCTCCATACCGGTCGCTCAGGTAGCCCGTCATCGGGACCACCACGCCCGAGGTCAGCAGGTAGGCGGTCATCACCCACTGGATGTCATCGGCGCTGACCCCGAAGATGGACATCAGCTTGGGGAGAGCCACGTTGACGATGCTGGAGTCCAGGATCGACATGAAGCTGCCCAGGATGAGTATCATCAACGCCGGCCATGGGATATCGTGGCTGACTTCATCTATCATATCTCGTACCTACCTGACGTGTATTTTGACCGTCGAGTTCATCCCCGGCATCAGGCGGCACCCCTTGGCGTCGTTGATGCTGATCTTCACCGACACCCGCTGCACCACCTTGGTGAAGTTGCCCCCGGTGTTCTGGGAAGACAGCAGTGAGAAGGTGGATACCGTGGCGTTTACGACCGAGGACACCTGGCCGGTGAATTTCACCCTCGGGAAGGCGTCGACGGTGAAGTCCACGGGCTGGCCGGGCCTTATCTTGCTGACCTCGGTCTCCTCCACGTCAGCGGTTATATACACATTGCCCAGGTCCGTCACCATCACGATGGGCTGGCCGGGCGTCCCCACCTCGCCCACGTTACCGATCTTCTTTATGACCGTTCCATTGATCGGTGACTTTATAACCGCCATATCGAGGTTCACCCCCTGGGACAGGCTGTAATCGACCTGCCTCGCGATCAGGGCCCCCTCCTTCACGGTATCCCCCTCGGCCACGTAGATTTCCGATATCCTGCCGGTTATCTGGGGACTGACATTTACGATCGTCCCGTCGACCCGGGCATCGTCGGTCCTGACGTAGTAGGTCCCCATGTACCAGTAGTACCCGGTGACCCCGCAGAGGGTAAGGACCATGGCCACCGCCACCGCTATCATCATCAGCTTCTTTTTATCCATCCCCATACTCTCCTTTATCCGGATAGTGAATCCTTACTGCTGGCTCACGCTCGACCCTTCCTTCAAGGTATCCGCCCCGGTCGCGACGACTTCCTGCCCCTCGGTCAGGCCGTTCCTGATGACCGCCTTGACCGGGTCGACCAGGCCGAGAACGACCTCCTGTTTGTGGGCCGTCGCACCGTTCACCACCCAGACGAAATCCTTTCCGTCCTCGCTAAACACCGCTGTCTTGGGTACCGTCATCTCCATCTGGTTCACTCCGACCCCCAGCTTCACCTCGCAGAACATCCCCGGCTTCAGGTGGTGGTCAGGGTTCTCCAGCAGTATCTTCACCTGGTATCCCTTGGTGGTGGAGCTTATGGCCTGTGCAATGTTGGTGATAGTCCCCGCGATAGGCTGGTCGGCTACCGCCGCCACCATCACCGGCACCTGGCTCCCCTCCTGGAGCTTGTTGATGACCTCTTCACCCACCGTCACCACGGCGTAGACCTTATCCAGGTTCGCCACCGATACGATCACCGCGCTGGTGCTCGCCAGCTCCCCCGGGTTTATGGAGCGGGCCGTCACCACCCCGTCGATCGGTGAGGTTATGATGCTGTTGGCGTAATTGGCCTGTGCCAGCTGAAGCGCCGCGCCGGCCTGCCTCACCTGCGCCTCCGTCAGGTTCAGGGCGTTCTCCTCGGCCTTTTTGAACGGCTGGTCGTACCGGCTGTCAAAATCGGCCGGGGAGATGATCTTCTGCTCAAACAGCTCCTTCCCCCGCGCGTAGCTGCTTTTCTGGATCTCGTAGTCGATCAGGGCCGATTCCCGGCTGGACCGCGCCACCGCCAGGGTCGCCTGCGCCTGAGCCACGCTGGCCGCCAGCTCGTTCGCCTCCAGGGTCACCATCACGTCCCCTTCTCTCACCTGGCTGCCCACGTCCACCGATACCGAGCCCACCTTCCCGGCCACCTTGGAGACCACGTTGGCGGACGCCTGAGCTTCCAGCTTCCCGTTGTAGGAGGCGCCGCCGTCCCGGCTCACCATGGCCGCCTTCACGGTGGTCACCGCGAGGCCGTTGCCGGTCTTCTGGTTGCTGATTACGAACGCGAAGACGCCGGCGATCAGGATCACCGCGACCGCTCCCCCGATTATGTACTTCAGTTTCGCTTTCATGGAATTCAGTCCCTGCCTCTCCTAAGTACTACGGAAACTCATTTAATTTCTGGAGTTTCCATACTATATAGAATTATACTTTTCTCGCACAGCTGTTATCAATAGTTGACGAAGAAAAACTTGGCTATCGCCAAGTCCTCGACGAAGGCGAGAGCCTTAGCTACGAAGAAAACTGGGTTCCTGCCGAAGGCAGGAACCTTAGTTGCACTTGCTTCGGAGTGCACTTGCTTGCATCAGAAAGTTCCCTTATATACTTTCTGATAGCGTGAAAAAAATACATTATCCGGTACATCTTCTGGAAATTTCGGTAATATTAGAGTAAAACCGTGCAGGAGGAGCAGCTGTGGATAACCTCAGGGTAGGGAACATAGAGGTGATAATCGGGGAAAAGGGCGGACGCTTTCCCTTCGGCAACACCCTCTTCATCGACGACCAGGTGAAGGTGGTGGTCGACCCGGGTGCGGGTCTGCAGAAACTCGCCGGGTTGAAACAGCGGTCCCGGGTGGACCTGGTTCTGAACACCCACTACCACCTGGACCACATAGCCTTCAACTACCTTTTCGACCGCTCCGACATCTACGCCAGCGAGCTGGAGAGCGGCTGCTACCGGAGGCTGGAGGAGATCGCTCTGCGATACGGGTTCGACGAGGTGTACGGCAGTGGGTGGATACCCCGGTGGATCGCCCGTATATCGGACCCCGGCACCCCGGCCAGCCCCTACAGCCTGCAGAACCGTCACGAATGGGTCCTCTCCACCGCCCGCCTGGACGGGGTCATCCGCTGGGGTGAGGAATTAAGCTTCGGTTCCACCGAAATGGAGGTGGTGGGTGCGCCGGGCCATACCGCCGGCTTCTGCTGCCTCTACTTCCCCCATGAGCGGGCGGTCTACACCGGGGACATCGACCTGACCGATTTCGGGCCCTGGTATGTAAAGGACGGCGACATCGACGACTTCATCGCCAGCGCGCGTAAGATCGCCGATCTCCCAGCCTCCACCTTCATCACCGGCCACGAGTTGGGGGTGCTATCCCGAGAAGAGTTCCTGCCCCGGCTGGAGCGCTACCTGCGGGTGATCGACGAGCGCGACCGCCGGATACTGGAGGTTCTCGACCAGCCCGCGCGTTTGGAGGAGGTCGTCGACCGGGGACTGATCTACCCCCGAAGGTACCATATCGACGATTGGATAAGAGCCTTCGAGGTGATCATGACCAAAAAGCATCTGGCCCGGCTGCAGGAGAAAAAGCTGGTGGGCTGTGACCAGGGTTATTATGTAGCCCTCTGATAAAGAAAAACTCGGCTATCGCCAACTCCAAAGGTATAGACAAATTAAAAAAGTGCTATTTAAACACGGCGGCGCATGTTAAATTTCAAACCGCTCTTGGCTTCACATGTAATCCCCCGCGAAATCAGGTACTTCGAATGAGCAGCAGGCAGCACAGATCGAGAGGTAAGGCGACAGAGAACCGCTAGGGCGAGGCCCAGCCATAGCCATAGATTGAATACGGTCTTGATTTTATCGCATGATCTTAATGCTCAGCAACTATTCGGAAGTTGAGTATTATTTTTATCGATACCCTGGGAATTATTGTGAACTCTCCTTGATAACCCTCCACCCCCTGCTGCTGGCGTGGTTCAGCAGCATCGGGTCCGGGTTCACCGCCGCGGGTTCCCCCACCGCCTCCAGGACCGGAAGGTCGCTGAAGCTGTCGGCGTAAGAACGGCTGGCGCTCCAGTCCACCGTTTCCCCCGCGAACCGGTCCTTCAGCAGCGCCAGCTTGACCCTCCCGTCGATAAACGGGACCGGCCGCCGGTGGTCGACAGCCCCTTCCCGGAAAGGCATTTCCGCCCCGATCACCGTGTCCATTCCCAGGTCCCCGCCGATTATCCTCAGCAGGCCGGCGTAGGCCCCGGAGAGCAGCACGGTGTGAAACCCCTCATCCTTGGCCTTCCTTATCTCCTCCAGCATCCGGGGTACGAAATGGGGCTTCATCATCGGCCAGGCCTGGTTGAAGAAGGCGTCGCACTCCTCCGCCGACATTCCCCTATACATCACGTGGTAGTAGGCCAGGGCCTTTTCCTTCATCCGCTCGCGGGATATCAGGCGGGTTTTATACAGCACGAAGAACGGCATCACCTTGACGTAGGCCGCAAGGTATCTCCGGCGGGACCGCCCCTGCCGCTTCCACTCCCTTCCCAGGCAGGGCAGGGTGTCTATCGTGATAAGGGTTCCGTCATAGTCGAAGATGGCCAGTTTCACAGCAGCCTCCTAGGCGTTGATATCTTCATAATACTCCTTCTCTTCGGCGTGGTGCCTGGCTGACCTGTTCTTCAGCAGTTTTATCACCGCGTAGACCATCACCGCCAGCAGGACCGCCATTAGTATTATCTGCCCGAACTGGCTGAGTAGTCCAGCGATCTGCTCCCACTCCTCGCCGAACCAGTACCCCACTCCCAGGTTGAACCCGCCCCACAGCACCTCGCCCACAGCCGCGATCACGATAAACGGCACGTACCGGTAGCGGCCGAGCCCCGCCGTGATGTTTACGACCGGGTTCAAGGCCGACAGCGGGAAACGGCTGAAAAGCACGGTGACCCCGCCCCGTACCTGGAAGTGCTCTTCCACCCGGCCGAGTCCCGGTCTGATGCGGCGGTCCAGCCGGGGATACCGGTCCAGCAGCCCCAGCCCCGCCTTTCTCCAGAGCAGGTAGCTCACGCTGTCTCCCAGCAGCGAGAAAAATAGGACCTGTCCACCGAGGGTGTAGAGGCTGAACTCGCCGGAGAAGGCGAAGGCCCCGGCCGCCATGACCAGGAAGTTCGACCCCAGCGGCACCCCGTTGTTCTGCAGCACGATGGTCAGGCCCAGGATAGCGATGTGGTATTGGCGAAAGTATTCTATCAGAACAGAGATGTAATCGCTCATGGGCCGCTCCGATCAGGCCGCTGCTCGATCATCTTCTGCATCCGGGACTGCATCTCTTCGGGGGTGATGCCGTACTTCTTCCTTAGGGCGTGGAGCGTGAGCTTCTCGTCCCCCGGCCGCGGGGTGATCCCGAGGCCTTTGAAGACCTCCGCCTCGCTCATCCCGAGTTTTTTGGCCACCTCATCGACGTGCATGAAGGAATGGATGCCCGGCAGCCGGTTCTCCCTCCGCTCATGGCTCGGAAGCCTGACCTGCTTGATCCCGTGGAAAAGCATCACACTCTGCCTGACCAGCAGACCACCCATAAGCAGACAGGCTATCACCAGCACTGCGATAAGGTACTTCTTTTTTCCTTCGATCTTCATCTTCGAATCCTCTAGGCTTTCAGAACCGGTCTCCGCTTAATCGTCATGCCCAGCAGCGCGGCGACCAACGGCAGCCAGATCAGGAAGTTCACCGCGAAGGGAATCCCACGGGACTCTGCCAGCATACCTACCAGACCCACGCCCAGTCCACCCATCCCGATGCTGAACCCCAGCATCAGGCCGGCGGCCATGGCCGCGTTCTTGCTGATGGTCTCCTGGGCGATGACTGTAGTCACCGAGAACGAGGACATCAGCGACATCCCCGCCAGCGCCAGTAGCACCCAACTTATCCAGCTCATCCCCCCGCCGAGGTGCATGAACAGGTAGTACAGCGGGGTCGCCAGCAGCAGCGAACCCACTATCACCGTTTTCCTCCCCCAGGTATCGGACAGGTGCCCCCCGATCAGCCCGCCCATGGCCCCACAGAACAGCATCATGAAGAGCATGCGGCTTCCCGACACCAGCGGTATGCCCTGGCTCTGCAGGTATAGCGGCAGGAAAGCGATCAGCCCGAAGTAGGCCAGGGAACGCACCGCGACCACCGAGACCACCTTCAGTAGCTCGGGTCCGGCTTCCCGCAGCACCGGCCACAGCGGTTCGGACTGCTTCTTGGCGGCGGACTGGGTCCGGGGCGCGTAGAGGTACAGCATAACAGCCACCACCAGCCCCGGCACGATGAAGACCGGGGTGATATGGAGCCCGTAGCGCTCTATCACCGGGACCGCCATCAGCGGGGTCAGCGCCCAGCCGATGTTTCCTCCCGCCATGAACATCGCCTGGAAGAATCCCTTTCGCTCACCGCTGATGGAACTCACCATCGCCGAGGCCTGGGGGTGAAAGGCGGCGGTCCCCAGGCCGGCCAGCATGACCACCACCAGGAACACCAGGTAGTTTTCGATCAGGCCCGCCAGCGACAGCAGGATTGACATCCACAGGGTGCCCACGTAGACCATCCAGCGCTGGTTCTTCTGGTCGACCAGGTAGCCGGCCAGCGGCTGGATCAGGGATGAGCTGACGGTGAAGATCGAGACCAGGAAGGCCCCTTTGGTCAGCTGCATACCAGCCGCGATCAGGAAAGGCAGCAGAGTCTGGATAAAGTTCATGTACCAGTCGTTGAGCATGTGGGCCAGCGAAAGGACGGTCACCTTGAACGCTGGCGATCCGGACGACGAAGATTGCATCGTAGACCTCCCGGTTATGTTTAGTTTTGATTCAGTTGCCCAGCGCCTCTATCCAGAACTTGAGCCGGTCCGCGGCCTTCTCCAGCTTCTCCGCGCGGGACTTCAGCAGGCACTGCTCGCAGGACATGTGCCTGAGCACCTCAGCCTCCCCCCGCAGCAGCTTCTGCATTTGAAGCATCTCTGGTTTCAACCGGTCGAGTGTTTCTTTCATAACCAACCATCCCGATCTTTTTTCCTACTCTTATTCTCTGGGGAGCCGCGATTCTCCTCCCGAGCCGCCGGCTGTCGAGGATTGATAGATTGTACCACAACCTGTATTTAAATTGATAAAAGTTTGGTATATAGTTATTTCTATATCATGATTGCTAACGGATTGTCATGGAAAATATTGCTATATGTTAAGCTTGAACGATCCGACTCAACACCTCGGCACGATAAGTGCCGAGCAAATGAATTAACGCCGCTAGAGGCGAGTGAAAGCTGAAACTGAGCGGTACTGTCAACCACTGGGGCGATAATCAGACAACCTCGGATTGGAGCGACAGAAAGCTTGATTGATAACACGGGAGAACTGCATTAGGCATAAATGATAATTGATTTAAATCACGAAAGGCGGCAGACAGATGAAGAAGACCTTTGTCACCCTTACCCGGCTGAAGGAGATCACCCGTGAATACCCCACCCCCTTTCACCTTTACGACGAGAAAGGGATCAGGCAAAACGCGCGTAAGCTGATGCAGGCCTTCTCCTGGAACCCGGGGTTCAAAGAGTATTTCGCGGTCAAGGCCACGCCCAATCCCTCGATCCTCAAGATCCTTAAAGAGGAAGGCTGCGGAGTGGACTGCTCATCCTTCACCGAACTCCTGATGGCCGAAAAGGCCGGCTTCAGCGGAACGGACATCATGTTCTCGTCGAACGTCACCCCGAGGGAGGACTTCATCCTTGCCCGAGAGCTGGATGCAGTCATCAACCTCGACGACATCACCCACATCGGGTTCCTGGAAAAAATCGCTGGGATCCCCGAAACCATATCCTGCCGCTTCAACCCCGGGGGAGCCTTCGTCATCAACAACGCCATCATGGACACCCCCCAGGAAGCGAAGTACGGGTTCACCCGGGAGCATCTGGAAGAAGGCTTCCGGACCCTCTTCGGCAAGGGAGTCAAGCACTTCGGTCTGCACTCCTTTCTGGTAAGCAACACCCTGGCCGGCGAGTACTACCCGGCCCTCGCGAGACGGCTCTTTCAGACCGCCGTCGACCTGAACTCGAAGACCGGCGCGCATATCGCCTTCATCAACCTCTCCGGTGGCATCGGCATACCCTACCTCCCGGACCAGCGTCCGGTGGACATCCTGGCCATCGGTCAGGCCGTCAAAAGGGCCTTCGAGGAGATCCTGGTCCCGGCTGGCATGGGTGACATCGCGATATACACCGAACTCGGAAGGTACATGCTCGGGCCGTACGGCTGCCTGGTTACGACCGCGGTGCACCAGAAGAGCATCCACAAGAACTACATCGGCCTCGACGCGTGCGCGGCGGACCTGATGCGCCCCGCGATGTACGGCGCGTACCACCACCTCACCGTGATGGGCCGGGAGAACGATCCCCATGACCACTTATATGACGTGACCGGGGGTTTGTGTGAAAACAACGACAAGTTCGCGGTCGACCGGCTGCTGCCCCGCATCGACATCGGCGACCTGGTCGTCATCCACGACACCGGCGCTCACGGCTACGCCATGGGGTACAACTACAACGGCAAGCTGAGGTCCGCCGAGGTGCTGCTCAAGGAGGACGGCGGGACCGAGTTGATCCGACGCGCGGAAACCCCGGCCGACTACTTCGCGACCCTGGACTGCAACCCGGCATTTAATAAGAAGATTTAAGCTTGAGCGAGCTGGCCTCAACCCTAGGCATAATAAGTGGTGCCAATGTTACTAGAGGCGAGTGAAAGCTGACAAGAGGGGTACTGTCAACAACAGTGGAAATAATCAAACAACCTGTAATTGGAGCGGCAGAAAGCTTGATCGGTAACACGAGAAAACTGCATCAGGCATAATATTATAAATATTAATAAGGATATAAAATGAAACCATCAAGACCCGGCCTGGCATGCCTGGGACTGGCCACCCTGTCTTTGAGCACCATGGAACTGGTGGCGAAGACGATAGCCTACAGCCTGCACCCACTTCAGATAAATCTCTGGCGCTTCGCCATAGGGAGCCTGGTGCTGCTGCCCCTCGCCCTCCTGGAGATCAGGCGCCGGGGCATCACTCTCAGGTTTGACGACTTCAGGTACTTCGCGGGCCTGGGTGTGCTCTGCATCGTCCTCAGCAACAGCCTCTTCCAGGCCTCGCTCATGTATTCCCCGGCCTCGACGGTGGCGGTGGTGTTCTGCGCCAATCCCGTCTTCACCGTCCCCTTCGCCTTCCTGTTCCTGGGGGAGAAGATCAGCCGGACCACCATCCTGGCCCTGGTGCTGGGGCTGGCCGGGGTATTCGTGATAATGCGGCCCTTCTCCGCGCCGGCGGGCAGCCTGAAAGGGGTTCTGCTGGTCCTGGCGTCCGCGATCGTCTGGTCCCTGTTCACGGTGCTGGGCAAAAAAGGGATCGACCGCTACGGCGGGATAGTTCAGAACTGCTTCACCTTCATCACCGGCAGCCTGGCGCTGCTGCTGCTGTTTCCCCTGTTTAGGGCGCCCCTGGCGGCCGGGATAACCCCGGCCAGCCTCTGGCCCCTTCTCTACCTCGGCATAGTCGGAAGCGGCCTGGGGTTCTTCTTCTACTTCCAGGGTATGCGGCTGACCTCGGCCAGCATGGGCAGCGTGGTCTTCTTCGTCAAGCCCGCCCTGGCCGCGCTGCTGGCCTGGCTGCTGCTGGGCGAGCAGATAGGCGTGCATCTCCTGCTGGGGATTGTCCTGATCGTCGCCGGCTCCGTCTGCATGTACCTGAGACCCGCCGGCCTTTCGAGCCCGGGCCGGCTGGAGGCCGGGGCCCGCATCCCAGGGCAATCCGATGAATCTATAGTTCAGGAACCTTAAACTAAATCCACTTTATCTACCTGCCGTTCCCTAAATATGTTATTGTATATATTGGAGAATCTTGGAGGGGAGTGTCGCAATTCAACTAATTCTTATCTATATCACTACATTTTCAGGAATTCATATTTCAGCCGTTTATTTTTTAATTATTACTTAATTTTTTTAAATAATTTTCCCTTTTCTTCTATATTTCTTTAGTAAAATCAATATAGAACTATTTAAAATCTGCAAGAGGAGATAATAAGATGAAAAATCTAAAAAAGGGGTTACTTATTACAGCGATTTGTGTGCTGGTCCTTGTTTTCGGTTCAATATCAGCGATCTATGCAGCCTCCAGCAGCCAGACCGTACAAGCTTATCTGGGGGTCAAAATCCTCTACAACGGGAATGAGCTGACCGGGGCCAGCCAGCCCTACATCATCAACGACACTACATATGTACCCCTCCGCTATCTGATGGATAACTTCGGGGACAAATCCATTTATTGGGACCCAACAGGCTACCGGGTGCTGATCTCTGATAAAACCAACGACAGCGTAACGAGTTTACAGGAGCAGATAAGGCAGAAAGACGCCGAAATAACCGCCCTGAAAAATCAAATAGCTTCGCTCAACACCAAGATCGATGAACTTGAAAACGGCGATGATGCCAGTTTGAGCGATATAGAGGATGACCTGGCGGATTACTTCGAGGACGCGGGAGACGATTATTTTAACGACAATGGCATCGAAGTGTCTGTAAGTCTGAGCGGTGACGAGGACGAATTATCCTACACGGTCAAGCTCGACTTCGACGACGCGGATGATTATACGGACCTGACCGATGTTGACCAGGACGATATAGAAAGCTTCATGGAAGACGTGACATCGGAAATCGAAGACGCGGTCGAGGACACTGATTATGAAAGTGCTGATATCATCGGTAAGGTAAAGGACAACGGCCACTCCAGCTACTACGCCGAGTATGAAGATGGTGATTACACGTACAGCTGGGATGATGACGAGGATGAGACCAGCGTGAGCGAGATAGAGGATACGCTCGACAGCTATTTCGATGACGTCGGGGACAAATATTTTAATGATGAAGATATAGTCACCACCATAAGCCTGAGCGGAAACGAGAACGATCTGTCGTACACCATCAGGCTAGACTTCAGTAGCGCGAATGATTACGACGACCTGACCGAGGTAGACGACTCCGATCTGGAAGAACTGATGGAGGACGTAGAATCGAAAATCGAAGACGAAATCGACGGCACCAATTTCGACGGCGCGACAATCACCGGGCTGTTGAGGGATAATGACGATTCCAGCCTTAACGTAGAATACTATGACGGTTCATTCGACTACAGCTGGTGATTCACCGTCGAATGCCACGGCCCCGCCAAACCGGGTGAGTGATACCGGTTTCATAACCGAAGAGACTAAAAGAACGGTGCGTAAAGAATGCACCGTTCTTCTTTATACCTCGATCTCCCCGCAGTAGCGTCTTAAAAAACCGCTGGCATCCACTTCCGCGCCCGACCCTTTATCGCCTCTTATGCCCTTCAGGACACGCTGGAGATCGGGGTTTCACTTGAACTTGTACCCGTGGCGCTCCTCCGTCTCCATCGCGCACATCAGGTTCCAGGCCGCCGCACAGAGGTGGTCCTCATCTTCCTGGTGGTCCATGTACTTCATGATGTGCCGTATCGCGCTGTCGATGAAGCTGTTGATCGGTATGCCCTTCTCCCAGTTACGGTCCCCGTACTTCTTCGCCCCCGCCTCGAAGTGCCTGGCCAGCCGAAGAATAGCCATCGGCGGGAGCAGGTCGCACCGGCCCTTGCCTTCCTGCATATCTCTTACCGCACCGCTCTCGAACTGATGCCGGTCGCCGCTGTCCTTGATCATTACCCACCCTCCAACAAATGCATCTAGACCCGGTTCCATTTTACCTTATACCATTTTAAGGCTTTTTTGGGCCCTTCGTCTATAGTTCCTTTTTTCGCGGCGGGCGGGGCCTGGAGCCGGCCAGGCGAAAGTACGGCTGTTTACGGGAGAAACCGGTGCGGGTTATTCGAGCAGCCGGTATATCTTGCCGCTGTAATCGACTATGTACAGTTCGTTGTTTTGATCCACCCCGAAGGATGAGATATTCAGTTTAGAGTCTATCAGGAGCCGGTTATCCGGTTTCAGGTCGGTGCCAAGCCTTAAAGCCCAGATCATACCGCTTCCGAAGTCTCCGTAAATGTAAGCTCCTTTCAGGGAAGGGGTTTTACTCCCATAGTATACGTAGCCGCCGGTGACGGAGTTGCCCAGCGAGTGTTCGTATTCCCAGACCGGCAGGGTCAGCCCGGTCTTATCAAAGTCTGCCGACGCGGAATAACGCTGGCTGCCCTCCATCAGGTTCCAGCCGTAATTGGCCCCCTTTTGGATGATGTCTATCTCTTCGATCTTGTTCTGGCCCACATCGGCAGCCCACAACCAGCCCCGTTCCCGGTCAAAGCTGAACCTCCACGGGTTTCTGAGCCCATAGGCGTAGACTTCTTCCCGGAATCCTTGGGTATTGCCGAAAAACGGGTTGTCGCCCGGGATGCTGTAGGGTTTGTCCGCGCCGGGTTTATCGACGTCGATCCGCAGTATTTTTCCTAATAAGCTGCCGCGGTTCTGGGCGTTTTTCTGGGGGTCCCCCTGCGAACCACCGTCGCCGGTGGCTATGTAGAGGTAACCATCGGGCCCGAACGCCAGGTTGCCGCCGTTGTGATTGGAATAAGGCTGGGGAAAGGCAAGGAGAACCTTTGCGCTGTCTGGCAGTCCCCGGTTGGGATCAGCGGGGTCGGTCTGGTAACGTGCTATGACGGTGCCGCTGCTGTCGGTGTAGTTGACGTAGAAGTAGCGATTGTGCTTGTAGTCGGGATGGAAAGCGAGACCCAGCAGCCCCTTCTCCGAGGCCCGGCTGTCAACCAGCCCGGTCAGGTCCAGAAACACCCGGGCGGCCTGAACCTGAGGATCGTTCTGAAACACCAGTATCCGGCCGGTCTTCTCGACCACAAAGACCCGGTCGATGTCGTCGCCGGCATGGCGATAATCCAGCGGCTGATCGAACGACAGACCGGGGTAGGCCTCTACCAGCTTGATACTCACCGTTGCCGGCGTTTCCGTGCCGGTGCCGGCTCCTGGATCCGGGCCGCTGCCTTGAGGAGTGGCCGGACTGCAGCCGACCATTAAAATCGGCAGCAGCGTCAGGAAGAATATTTTAAGTACCCTCATTAATTACACCCCCCCTTTTATCTAATAAGGCAAAGGAAAAATCCTCTGCCTTATTATTCTCACAGACGACTGTCTCATTTTGTCTTGCTAAACCCGCGGCTAACGCCTATCCGCCGCCGATTATCCGGCTCAGCGCCTTCAGTCCCCGGCTCTTTCTCCGGAGTTCTTTTATCAGTTCGGACCGGTCCTGGCCTTCCATTCGCTTCAGCCGCTCGGCTTCGGAGTCCAGGTCGGCCGCGAACCTGATCAGCGCCCAAGCCGCGTCGATGCTGCGGTCCGGTCCCGATTCGCTGCGAAGGTAAGCGATCAGCTTCTCTTCCCTCTCGGTCAGTCTCGGCGGTGACTCCGGCATCCTTTATTACCTCTCGGCGGATAGTGTCCTTTTTTCTTATTCCGCGGAGACGGCGGTTTCACCTGCCAGCCGGATGGAAATTCCTCCATCCTCCCCGACCAGCCTTATCTCGCTGCCGGGCGGGATGTCTCCCCGCACCAGCCGGCGGGAGAGGGCGGTCTCGACCTCCTGCTGGATGACCCGCTTCAGGGGCCGCGCCCCGTAGGCGGGATCGTACCCCTTGTCCGCCAGGTACTCCACCGCCCGATCGTCCCAGTCAAGCCCGGTGCGGATGGTCTGCCGAAGTCTCGCGGCCAGCTTCTGCAGCAGGATCACGGTTATCTTCTTTATCTGCTCCTTCTCCAGGGCGTGGAACACTATCGCCTCGTCCACCCGGTTCAGGAACTCGGGCCGGAAGTGCTGCCGCAGCAGTACCATCACCGACTCCTTCATCGCCTCGTAGTCGCCGCCCCGCTCCTGGTACCCCAGTATCTCGTGGCTGCCGATGTTCGAGGTCATGATCACTATGGTGTTCTTGAAGTTCACGGTCCGGCCCTGTCCGTCGGTCAGCCGCCCGTCGTCGAGTATCTGCAGCAGGGCGTTGAAGACGTCGTGGTGGGCCTTCTCGATCTCGTCGAACAGCACCACGCAGTAAGGCTTCCTCCTGACCGCCTCGGTCAACTGACCGCCCTCGTCGTAACCGACGTAGCCGGGTGGGGCCCCGACCAGCCGGGCCACGGTATGCTTCTCCATGTACTCCGACATGTCGATCCGCACCATACTGCGCTCGTCGTCGAACATCGCCTCCGCCAGCGCCCGCGCCAGCTCGGTCTTGCCCACCCCGGTCGGCCCCAGGAAGATGAAGCTGCCGATGGGCCGGTTCGGGTCCTTCAGGCCGCTGCGGGCGCGTATCACCGCGTCGGCCACCGCCTGCACCGCCTCGTCCTGCCCGATCACCCGCTGGTGGAGTATCTCATCCAGGTGGACCAGCTTCTCCTTCTCGCCTTCCAGCAGCTTGCTGACCGGCACCCCGGTCCAGCGGCTGACCACCCGGGCGATGTCTTCCTCGTCGACCTCTTCCTTCAGCAACATCATGTGTTTCTGTTTGCCCGCCAGGGTCTCCTCCTCGGACCTCAGCCTCCGCTCCAGCTCGTTCATCTTCCCGAACTTCAGCTCGGCGACCTTGTTGAGGTCGTATACCCGCTCGGCCTTCTCTATCTCGTTGCGGACCTCCTCGATGTCCCGCTTGATCTGCCGAACCCGGGCGATGGCCTGCTTCTCCGCCTGCCACTGGGCCTTCATGGCGTCCGCCTCGCCCCGCAGGTCAGCCAGTTCCTTCTGGATGGACGCCAGCCGCTCCAGGGAGGCCTGGTCCTTCTCCTTCTTCAGCGCCGCCTCCTCTATCTCCAGCTGCATCACCCGCCGGGTTATCTCGTCAAGTGCTGTCGGCATGCTGTCGATCTCGGTGCGCAGCTTGGCCGCCGCCTCGTCCATCAGGTCGATGGCCTTGTCGGGGAGGAAGCGGTCTGAGATGTAGCGGTCCGAGAGCATCGCCGCCGCCACCAGCGCCGCGTCCTGGATCCTCACCCCGTGGTGGACCTCGTAGCGCTCCTTCAGGCCGCGCAGGATGGAGATGGTGTCTTCCACCGAGGGCGGGTTCACCATCACCGGCTGGAACCTCCGCTCCAGCGCGGCGTCTTTTTCGATGTGCTTGCGGTACTCGTTCAGGGTAGTGGCCCCGATCGCCCGCAGCTCACCCCGGGCCAGCATCGGCTTCAATAAATTGCTGGCGTCCATGGCCCCTTCGGCCGCCCCCGCTCCTACCACGGTGTGCAGCTCGTCGATGAAGAGCATGATCCGCCCCTCTGACTTCTGGACCTCCTTCAGGACCGCCTTCAGCCTCTCCTCGAACTCGCCTCTATACTTGGCCCCGGCCACCAGCGAGCCCATGTCGAGGGCTATCACCCGCTTGTCTTTCAGTCCCTCGGGGACGTCCAGGGCCACGATCCTCCTGGCCAGCCCTTCCACGATGGCGGTCTTGCCGACCCCCGGCTCCCCGATTAGGACCGGGTTGTTCTTGGTGCGCCGGGAGAGTATCTCCATCACCCGGCGGATCTCCTCGTCCCGGCCGATCACCGGGTCGAGCTTTCCCTCCTGGGCCAGGCGGGTCAGGTCGCGCCCGTATTTTTCAAGCGCCTCGTAGGTGTCCTCGGGGTTCTCGCTGGTCACCCGCTGCGACCCACGGACATCCTTTAACGCGTTCAAAAGCGAATCCCGGGATACCCCCTGCTGGCGGAACAGGCCGCGCAGGTCTTCCTCCCCCTCTTCCATCAGGGCCAGCAGCAGGTGCTCCAGGCTCACGTAGTCGTCCTTGAGCGACTGGGCCTCCTTCTCGGCCCGCGCCAGGACCCGGGCCAGGCTGGCGCCGAGGTGCAGGCTGCCCTGGTAGCCGTGGACCGCCGGGAGCCGGCCGATCATCTCGTCCAGCTGCCTTTTGAACTCGGGCAGCTTAGCCCCGGCCTGTTCCAGGAAGCGCTGGGTCATCCCGCCCTCCAGCTCCAGCATGGCTGAAAGCAGGTGCCTGCCGGTCACCTCCTGGTTGTACCTCTCGGCGGCCAGGTTCTGCGCGCCGTTAAGCGCCTCCCTCGACTTCTGGGTAAATCTGTTGATGTCCAAAACTTCTCACCTACCCCTCTTCAAACTCTCTACCTCGGCCTGGAGCTGATCGATCCGATCCAGCAGGTCCAGTATCACGGCCGCGCCCGGCAGGTTTACCCCCAGGCCGCGCCGCAGCCGCATGGTCTTGTAGACGCGCTGCAGGTGGCTGCGCTCTATGAACCCCTCCCGGATCTCGATGATACCCATCTGCTGGAGGACCTCCAGCATCTCGGGGTGAAAATCCAGGCTGTCCACCGCCAGCCTTCCTTCTTCTCCGTCGCGGTAATAGAATATCAGACTCATAACCTACTCCTGTTTCGTTCTCAAGTCCCGCAGGTGCTGATACGCCTTCTTTTCCTTCTCGCTTACGCTGTCCGGGGTATCTATCACTAGCTTGACGTACTGGTCGCCTCTCCCGCCGCCCTTCAGCGGCAGGCCCTTGCCTCTCAGACGCAGCTTGGTCCCGGCGTGGCTGCCGGAAGGCACCGACACGCTGACCGACCCGTCCAGGGTGGGCACCGTCACCTTGTCCCCCAGCACCGCCTGGTCGGGGAACACCACCATCTCCGTCTCCAGGTCGCTTCCTTTTACATTAAAAATCGGGTGAGGCAGGATGTGCACCTTCAGATAGAGGTCGCCCCGCTCCCCTCCCGCCAGGCCTTCTCCACCACGGCCCTTGAGGCGGATGCGGTTTCCCTCGTGCACCCCGGGAGGTATCTTGACCTCCAGGGTCTTGACATCGGAAAGGGTTCCGGTGCCGCCGCATCTCGTACAAAAACCCCTTCCCTGAGTCCCGGAACCCCGGCAATCGGGGCAAACCGCCTCTCCCGAAATCTGAACCGTTCTCGTTATCCCGTGGTAGGCGTCCTCCAGGCTGAGTTCGATCTCGCTCTCCGCGTCGTGTCCCCGCACCGGTCCGCGGCTGAAGCCGCCGGCGCGTCCGAACCCGTCACCCCGGCGGAACCCCTCCGCCCCGGAAAAACGCTGTCCCCCGAAGAGGGTCTCGAAGAAGTCGCTGAAGCCGCCCGGGAACTCGTCTCCGAAGTCGGCCGAGGTGTAATAGCGGACCCCATCCATGTCCGGGGGCGGCTCGAAGTCCTGCCCCATCCTCCAGTTGCTCCCCAGCCGGTCGTACTTGGAGCGCTTCTCGGGGTCGCTCAGGACCTCGTAGGCCTCGTTTATCTTCTTGAACTTCTCTTCTGCTTCCGCTTTTTTCTTGTCGGTATGCAGGTCGGGATGCCACTTGCGGGCGAGCTTGCGATAAGCCGCCTTGATGTCGCTCTCCGAGGCATCCCGTTTCACACCCAGTATTTCATAGTAGTCCTGATAGGTTACCGCCATGGACTAAAGCCCCCGTTTCGCCACCCGCACCCTCGCCGGCTGCAGGATCTCGTCTCCCATCTTGAATCCCCGGGTCAGCTCCTCCGCCACGTACCCCTCGGGGTACTCGAAGGTCTCCACGTAGCCCAGGCCCTCCTGCTCCTCGGGGTTGAACGGCTGGCCCAGGCTGGCGTACGGAACCACCCCGTTTTTCGCCAGCAGGTCGATGAACTGCCGGTAGATCAGCCGTAGTCCCTGGGCCACCGAATCGTCCCGGACCAGCTTCAGCGACGGCTCGAGCTGGTTGTGGAGGCCGAGCAGGTCGAGCAGTATCGCCCGCTTGGCCTCGCTGTTTCTCCTCTCGGCGTCCCGCTCCACCCGCTTGCGGTAGTTGTCGAAGTCGGCCAGGGTCCGCAGGTGCCGGTTCTTCTCCTCTTCCAGTTCCTTCTTCAGGGTATCTATATCCAGGTCCTTGATCTCGGAATGGTTCATCTCCATGTCCGACTCCTTATCTTTCTTCATACTCCGCGTCCACCACGTTGGGGTCGGCGGCGCCCCGGCCCGCCGCTCCGGCGGCTTCCGGGCCCGCGTTCCTCTGCTGGTAGGCGCTTTCCGACAGGGTGTGGGCCGCCTGCTGCAGGTCGCTGTGCAGGCTGCGGATCCGGTCGATGGGAGCGTTTTCCTTCAGGGCAGCCCTGAGGTCGTTCACCAGCTGCTCCACCCGCGCCTTCTCGTGGACCGGCAGCTTGTCGCCCAGGTCCTTGAGCTGGCGTTCCACCTGGTACACCAGGCTGTCGGCCTCGTTGCGGGTCTCGATCTCCTGCCGCCGCTTCTTGTCCTCCTCGGCGTTAGCCTTGGCGTTGTCGACCATGCGGTCGATCTCCGCCTTATCGAGGTTGGTGGAACCAGTGATGGTTACCTCCTGCTCCTTGCCGGTCGCCTTGTCCTTGGCCGCCACCTTCAGTATCCCATTGGCGTCGATGTCGAAGGTCACCTCGATCTGAGGCATCCCGCGCATCGCGGGCGCTATCCCGTCCAGCTTGAACAGTCCCAGCGAACGGTTGTCAGCCGCCATCTCCCTCTCACCCTGCAGCACGTGGATGTCCACCGCCGGCTGGTTGTCTTCCGCGGTCGAAAATACCTGGCTGCGTCTCGCGGGGATGGTGGTGTTGCGCTCGATCAGCCGGGTCATCACACCGCCCAGGGTCTCGACCCCCAGGGAAAGCGGGGTCACGTCCAGCAGCACCACGTCCTTTACCTCGCCCGAGAGCACGCCCGCCTGGATGGCCGCGCCCACCGCCACCACCTCGTCGGGGTTGACCCCCATGTGCGGGTCCTTGCCGATCATCTCCTTGACCAGCCGCTGCACCGCCGGCAGACGGGTGGAACCGCCCACCAGGATAACCTCGTCGATGTCCTTCTCGGTCAGCTTGGCGTCCGCCAGGGCCGATCTGACCGGTCCCCGGCAGCGCTCCACCAGGTGGTGGGTCAGGTCCTCGAACTTGGCCCGGCTGAGCTTCATCTCCAGGTGCTTCGGCCCGGACGCGTCCGCGGTCACGAAGGGCAGGCTGATGTTGGTCTCCAGCATGCTGGAGAGTTCCACCTTGGCCTTCTCCGCCGCCTCGATCAGCCGCTGCAGCGCCTGCTTGTCTTTACGCAGGTCTATACCATAGTCCTTCTTGAACTCGTCAGCCATCCAGTCAACTATCTCTTTGTCGAAGTTGTCGCCGCCCAGGTGGGTGTCGCCGTTGGTGGCCTTGACCTCGAACACCCCTTCACCCACGTCGAGGATCGAGACGTCGAAGGTCCCGCCGCCCAGGTCGAAAACCAGGATGGTCTCGTTGGCCTTCTTATCCAGTCCGTATGCCAGCGAGGCCGCGGTCGGCTCGTTTATGATCCGCAGTACGTTCAGTCCCGCGATCTTGCCCGCGTCCTTGGTGGCCTGGCGCTGCGCGTCGTTGAAGTACGCAGGGACGGTGATGACCGCGTCGGTCACCTTTTCTCCCAGGTACTTGGACGCATCGTCGACCAGCTTCTTCAGGACCAGCGCCGAGATCTCCTCGGGAGCGTACTTCTTGTCCTTGACCTCGAAACGGACTGCGTCGGAAGGCCCGGCCGCCACCTTGTAGGGAACCAGCTTGCGCTCGTCCTCCACCTCGGGGTAGCGCCTTCCTATGAACCGCTTCACCGAATAAAAAGTGTTCTCCGGGTTCAGCGCGGCCTGCCGCTTGGCTATCTGCCCGACCATCCGCTCTCCGCTGTCCTTGAAAGCCACAACGGAAGGGGTGATCCTCGAACCCTCCGCGTTAAGAATTACCTCGGGCTTGCCGCCCTCCATCACCGCCACCACCGAGTTGGTGGTGCCCAAATCGATGCCTACCGCCTTAGCCATTTAAAACCTACCTCCCTTTTACCTTCGCTGTCGATATAAGATCGAGCGTCATCAACACCATGATTCTCACAACGTTTTAGTACTAGTATGATTGCTGAATCGGGTTTTTTACTCGCTTAAATCGTAGCACCTTGGTCAGGGAAAGTCAATATCAGTCAAGGTCAATTTTATAATTAATCTAAAAATATTTCATTCCGCCATTACAGGTTATTCAATCGAAAAGAAAAAGCACCGCCGGTCGGGTCAGGTGCTGCCAGTCTGCCGTCCCCTTGACATTGCGTCAAGTTATTTGGGAAAGGTCCCGCCCCGGCTCAATATATGCATAATTTATATAACGAATTACTAAGTTTACACTTTTAAACACAAAACGCGGTTTGGCAAAAAACCGGTCTTCGAAGAGGGTATCAGCCTTAGTGCAAATCAGCTTTGTTCACTCCACCGCATCCTTTAAAAGGTAAGATTGGAGCGTAAAACAGGCCCTTTTTATGCATTTTTCGCGGACTAAAGGCGAACTTTTTAAACCGGCTCCCGGGTTCTGTTTCAGCTTTCATATTTCTCAGGTTTGAATATGGTCAACAGCTTGATCAGCAGGCGATCGGAGTATTGGCGGTAGGAGCCGCACTGCACCCCCCGGTAGAATACCGGCCTTTCAACACCGTCAACCGCGCGCCGGATAGCCTCTTTATACAGAAGATCGAATACGGCAGTACCCAGCATCTCAAACGCCTCCCGGTATCTTCGGTCTTTCTTTAACCAGTTATAATGGGCAGTCCGGCTTACACCAGCCAGCCTGGCGGCCCGGGCGACGTTTCCACTCCTGATGTAAGCGGTCAGAAACGCGGTCTGCGCGTTCAAACTTTTTCCCCGGGTCGGGCTGGCCGGGGTGCTTCGCCCAATAATATAGGTGTGCATGGTTCTCCCCCCAAAAACAAAAATGGCCGCCCAAAGATGGACCACCTTAATTATTATTATTATACCATAAAAGCAGCCTCTACTCCCGCCAATTGTCCGCAAATTGTCCGCAAAGTTTATTTAGGCCGGCAGCATCGCAAATAAGACTGCATTCATTCTTTAAGCTATGGTTGCTTTTTTCAGTGGTTTCAAACCGCCCCCTCGACAGTTTAATCTGCAATCGGCTCATGCTGAAACTGTACCATATTACTTGAGTGAAAATGTAGCATGTGGCGCTGGGGGGTAGAAAAGTTGACAGCGAGAACCGTCCCCGGTGTCACCCGGTGTCAACCCACTCAGCCAAGGAAGCAGGAAAACCGACCATAAGCCTCTCATCGCTGCCAGGGTAAAAAGTTGACAGTCAGAACCGTCCCCGCTGTCTTGATAATTCAGTATCTGGATAACCCTTCTGACACCCAAGTAATAGCAGACACAATGGTGAACTTGGCTTACATGTGGGACCAAACTGTAAACCTCGCTTCCAGCGGCATGGCTCGCACTATCATACAGCCGCTGAGCATTAAGACCCCGCGACAATCATCCCACTTCATGGTGGAACTAAGCGACCGCGGAGTCCAGAATCGGGCGAGCGGACATGGATGTCTGCGAGCCTTTCGCCCCGCAAAGCGATTGAATAGTATTTCAATCGCTTTACGGTTAGCACAGGAGGTGCGTTCCGAAAGGGTACCCGATTCTGGACGGAGCTAGTTTTAAGCAATGTTTTAAGATGCTGTTCTTAATAAATAAACCTTAAGGGTTTATATAAACGTCATTTATAATAAGTTACGGGATAGTACCGAAGTATTAGATTTTGCGGGGGATTAATGCGAAGAAAAGAGCTGTTTGAAATGTTGGGTGGGCCGCTGGCGTCAGGGATTAGACGCCGGAATCGTCCCCGCGCTTCATATTTGAGGCTAAGAGTCAGAGTGACATGGCAAGGGGTACGTGGTAATTACTTCACCCCGTCTGCCCCCGGCGAGATCAATGCGAAGGCAATCGCCGGTTTGAAATGTGACATGCGCCGCTGACGTCAGGCGGTAGACCCGTCTGTAATGTTCCTACCCCGCCAGGACCTCCTTAATCGCCTGGCTGACCTGGCTCACGTGCTCGCTCCTGACCCAGTAGTGGGTGACCAGCCTGAGTATCCCGTTGTCCGGGGAGTTGATCAGTATCCCCCGCTTCCGCAGGCCGTCCGCGAAAGCCTCCGGATCGACGCCGGTCCCGGACAGGTCGGCGAAGACCATGTTGATATGTATCTGTTCCAGGTTCACTTTGACCCCGGGCAGCTTCGCGATCTCCCGCCCCAGGGCCAGCGCGTTTTCGCGGTCTTCACCCACCCTGAGCCGCATCTTCTCCAGGGCTATCAGACCGGCGGCCGCCAGTATCCCGGCCTGCCGCATTCCACCGCCCATTATCTTGCGGCCCCGGCGGGCGAGGTCGACGAACCCCCGGGTCCCCGCCAGCATCGAGCCGACCGGGGCGCAGAGGCCCTTGGAGAGGCAGAACATCACCGAGTCGCACCGGCCGGCTATCTCCCTGGCGTCTACCTTCAGGTAGTCGGCCGCGTTGAACAGGCGCGCGCCGTCCAGGTGCACCGGCAGGCCGTTCTCCCGGGCCAGCCGGTAGATGTCCGACATGTACTCCAGGGAGCCCACGATGCCGTTGGAGTGGGCGTTCTCCATGCAGATCAGAGCGGTGTCGGGGTGGTGGACGTCCGGGGTCCTGATCCGAGACTTCACCGCGGCGGGTATCAGCTGGCCGCTGGGATTGACCGTGGTGCGCAGGTTCACCCCCGCCAGCACGGCGGCCGCCCCGGCCTCGTGGGCCACGATATGGCAGGTCTCGTCCAGGATCACTTCGTCGCCCCGCTTGCAGTGGGTCATCAGGGCCAGTTGGTTGCCGAAGGTGCCGCTGGGGACGAACAGGGCCGCCTCTTTTCCCACCAGCTGGGCCGCGTACTCCTCCAGCCGGTTGACCGTGGGGTCGTCGCCGTAAACGTCGTCCCCCACCTCGGCCCGGGCCATGGCCTCCCGCATCTCCTCGGTGGGATGGGTAACCGTGTCGCTCCTGAGGTCGATAAGATTCATTCTCTTTCCCCTCTCCCCAAACCCGTCTATTTTTGCTCCAGGTACTCCCGGAACTTCTCCAGTCCCGGGCCCAGGTTCCTGCGGCCGAAGCCGATCCGGAAGTTCGACCGTCCGCTGTCGTACACCGTGCCCGGCAGCAGCAGCACCCCTTTCTTCTCCAGCAGGTCGCGGGAAAAGTCCTCGGCGCTGACCCCGCCCTTCAAGCTGGGGAAGGCGATCGGTCCGGCGACCGGCGCGCGCCAGTCGAAGACGTGCGGGTAGTCGCTGAAAAAATTATGTAAGATTCCCAGGTTGCCCCTGATGATCTCCAGGTTGCGGTCCAGTATCCGCTCCCGGTGCCTCAGTGCCAGCTGAGCCAGGAACTCGCTGGGTCCGCTGTTGCAGATGGTGGTGTAGTCCTTGAATGCCGCCAGCTTCCGCATCAGGGAGTGGTCCCTGGTCGCTATCCAGCCGATCCGCAGGCCGGCCAGTCCGAACGACTTGGACATCACCCCCAGGGAGACCGCCTTTTCATAGCAGTCGGCCGCCGCGGGCAGCCGGTCCTCGGGGCTGTACTCCAGGAAACGGTAGACCTCGTCCGAGAACAGGTAAAGCTTGTTGGCGCGGGCGGTTTCGATCACCTGCTGCCAGCTCTCGCGGCTCATCAGGTAGCCGGTGGGGTTGTGCGGGCAGTTGATGACGATGGCCCGGGTGTTGGGCCGGATGTTCTTGTTCAGGAACTCCAGGTCCAGCTCCCAGCCGTCCTCCTCCCGGGCCTTCCACTTGCTGACCTCGCAGCCCAGGGCCTTGGCTACCGCGTGGAGTGACTGGTAGCAGGGGTAGTGCACTATGACGTGGTCGCCCGGCTCCAGCACGACGTTCATAAAGCTGAAGATGGCCTCCTCCGCCCCGGTGTGCACCAGGACATCCTCCACCCCTATTTTCCTGTACAGCCCCGCTATGGCCGCCCGCAGGCCCGGGCCACCCGGGGACTCGGTGTAGCCCAGCCAGAGGCGGTTAAACGATTCCGCGGCTCCCGGCTCCAGGTCCAGCAGTTCCTTCACCGTGAGCGATTCGCAGTCCGACCCGCAGAGCATGTGATCGGCCCTAAACTCGTAGCGGGCAAAGTATCTCTCCAGTTTGAAAGGGGGCAACCTCATATAATCTCCTCCTTGAAATCGGGTTCAGAGGGTTTTGCGCCGGGGCATGCAGATGACCTCCCGCACCTCGGTGTTGAAGAACTGGTTGGAGTGGGCGGGCAGTACGATTACAGCGGCGTCGGAGCCCTCCGAGGTCCCGCCGATGGACACGACCTCCTCGCCGTGGGGGATCAGCCCCGCGTCCTTCGCCATGACCGCGACCTCCACGGCGACCTTTACCCCCTGGCCGAATATCCTCAGGGTCTGGGCCATGATCTCCGCCGGGTAGACCCCGCCAAACTTCATCCGAATGGCCCGGTCCACCCCCGCGAACAGGTGGGTGGTGGTCAGGACCTTGACCCCCTGCTGCCTCAGGTATTCCCTGGTCTCCTCCCCCATCTCGTCCACTCCTGGTCCATTGAACCCGACGTGATGGGTTACGCAGACCAGGTTCAGCCCGCGCCCCAGCAGCTTGCGGCAGGTGTCCCCGCTGTTGGAGGCCACCACCAGGTGCTTGATGTTCAGCTCCGCGGCGCGCTTGACCGCCATCTCCAGGGTATTGTCGGTATTCGACTCTCCCGGGTTGTCCCAGTACATGATTGGACCCACCTTTCAATCCTCGATATCATTATCTATACCGTGTCTCCCCACTGGATTAACGCCTCCCACTGCTCGCGGCTGACCGGGACCACGGACAGCCGGGGCAGCCGCACCAGCTCCCACCCGGGGAAGCGTCCGCTGGCCTTGATCGAGGCCAGGCTCACCGGTTTTATCTTCCTGACCGGCGATATCTTCACGACCAGACGCCGGGGGTCGTGCAGAACGGGATCGGGAAAAGGCTCACTGGTGACCCGGCCCAGACCGACCGCCGCCTTCTCCTTCCCGGTGTGGTAGATGATCACCTGGTCGCCCGGCCGCATCCGCGAGAGGTTTTTCAGGGCAGTGGGGTTCTTCACCCCGTCCCACACGCTTTCCCCCTCCTTGACCAGGTCGTCCCAGGAAAACTCATCCGGCTCGGTCTTCAAAAGCCAGTAGTGGTTTAGCTTCATTGTTCCTTCCTACTTCGAGAGATTATCGATTTGAGACTGCAGCTTCTGCATACCGCCATCATCGTCCCAGCCCACGGAGGGATAGCGCAGCACCCCCTGGCGGTCTGCCAGGAAACTCGCGGGTATCCCGTAAACCTCGTACTTTTCGAACACCCTTCCGTCACTGTCTAAAAGCACGGTGGCCTCCACGGGTTTCTCCGCGAAGAACTGGTTGGTCGCTGATTCGCTGTCGCTGGTCACGATGACGATCTCTATCCCCTGCTGTCTCCACTCCCCGGCCTTCTGCCGCAACTGCAGCATCTCCCTGACGCAGGGGCCTCAGCCGGTGGAGAAGAACAGGAGGTAGACCGTCTTACCCGAGAACGCCGTCGGGAAACTGACGCTTTGCCCGCCGCGGTCCGCCAGGGTGAAGGACGGCAGGACCGAGCCGACCCTGGGCGGTCCGGAGGTCACCGGGGGAGCCTCCCCGGGCTGATTCGTCTGCGGACTGGCCGCCTGCGACGGCTGCTTGATCGACTCGCTGGTTTTGCCCGCGGGTTGATCCGCGGCCGGCTTACCAGTCTGGCTGTTATCCGCCGGGGAAGGGGTCTGGCTGGTTGTGCCGCTGCTGTTGGCTGGAGGGTTGTTCCCGCCGGGCGGTTTGCCGCCCGGGTTCTGGGTCGTCCCACAGCCGCTGGCGGCCATAGTGAACAATACCACCAGGACCGCCAGGATCAAGCGCCGGTGTTTTCTCATGTTCTCCCTCCTGTGCTGTATGGATGACATCCTTATTTTAACACTTAATCGACCTCTGACCAAAGCTCCCGAAGGTCCAGGACAGCGCCCGTTCGGGACACGAACCGACACACTTCAGGCAGCGGACACACTCGGGGCTGTCGGGTTTCTCCCAGATCTCTATCCGGGCCGGGCAGATCCGCTTACAGGCACCGCACCCGCTGCAGCTTTCCTGGTCGACCCGCATCTGGAACAGGCTTATCCGGTTGCAGAGCGCGTAAAACGCCCCCAGGGGGCAGGCGACCCGGCAGAACGGCCTCCAGGTGACCACCATCGCGATCAGGAACACCGCCAGGACGGACACCTTCCACAGGAACAGGCTCCCCGCCAGGGACCGCAGCGATCCGTTCAGCAGCAGCAGGGGTAACCCAGCCTCCAGGGTGCCCGCCGGGCAGAGGTACTTGCAGAAGTAAGGCGCCGCGATCCCCGTCTCCGCCTCTACCAGCACCAGCGGTAGCAGCACGGTCAGGAGCAGTACCAGGTACTTCAGCCAGAGCAGGGGCCGGAATATCTGCAGCTTGAACCGGGTCGCTTTCGCCACCAGCTCCTGGAACCACCCGAAGGGACAGAGCCAGCCGCAGATAAACCTCCCGCCAAGCGCCCCGAACGCCGCCACGATCCCGGCTACGTACAGGGATACGCGCTGGGTCGTCACGGCCAGGGACTGGATCGACCCCACCGGGCACGCCCCCAGCGCCCCGGGACAGGAGTAGCAGTTCAGGAACGGCACGCACGCCTGCTTCAGTCCTCCCTGGTAGATGCCGCCTTTTAGGAAACCCGGCAGGTAGATGTTGGAGAGTACCGCCGACGCGAGCTGAACCCAGCTCCGTATCTCAGCCATGCCGCACCTCCATCTATCCTATGCCTATGCACTCAAGGCAGACCCGGACCGCCTTGTGCAGCACCTGGATGGACTCTCCCGCCGAGAAACCTGCGATTATCATCGTTATCCCCAGCAGCAGCAGGGTGACCCCGGCCGCCGGTCTGCGAATGATTCTTCTTTTGATGTTATTACCCCCTGGCTCGAATTTTGTAGATTCAGTTACTATTGTACCGCAACCGGGTCCTTTTGGGGGCCTATATATCATCATCCCAGGAATTGCCTAAATAATGTTAAGGAGACTGGCCTATCGGGCCAGCCTCCCGATTCCCTTTTGCCGTTACGCGCGGTTCTTCTCCTTCATCATGCGGGACATCTGCTCGGCCTTGGTAGCCGGTGGATGGTGCAGGACAGCGCGGCGCTTCATCGCCAGGGCATCGGTGGGACAGGAGGCCGCGCAGGCGCCGCAGCCCAGGCAGAGGTCCGCTTTAATCACCGCCGTGTCTTCCCGCATCTCGATGGCGCCCACCTGACAGCTGTCGGCGCAGACCCCGCACCCCGCACAGAGGTCCGGGTCCAGGGCCGGGATAAAGTTGCTGGGGTGAGCCGCCAGGAGGCCGGTCTCCCTCGTGGTCCTCAGGACTTCGCAGCAGCAGCCGCAGCAGTGGCAGATATAAATGTGCTGATCCAGCACGTTGTCGCCGAGGTGGACCAGGCCCTCCTTTTCGGTCTGATCCAGCACCCGCAGCAGCTCGTCCACCGAGGCCGGGCGCCCCATTCCTCGCTTAACCAGCCACTGCGCCGGGCTGCCCAGGGTGGTGCAGACCTCCAGCGGCGCGCCGCAGGCCTTGCCCAGGTGCCGGGCCTTGTGGCGGCAGGAACACATGGATAATGCCCCCCCGCCCGAGCGGCGGATGATCTCCGAGGCCCGCTCGTAGTCCAGCACCTCGGTTTCCACCACCGCGGGGATGAGCTTTTCGTAGACCAGGGTCTTGAAGAGCTGGGTATCCCGGCCGAAAAACTCCTCCCGCACCTGATCGTATTTAAAGTAGGACTCGAAAAGCTCGGCCAGTTCTTTCATGTCCACCTCTTCGCGGGCCCGCATGAAGGTGTACTCGAAGAAGCCGATAACCATGGGAGCTAAAACGTATAAAGCCCCTCCCCGCCGGGAGAAGTCCATTATAAGTCCTTTATCCGCCATCTGGTCCAGGATCGAGTCCAGCCGGCCGGCCTCGATACCGGTAACCTCCGCCGCCTTTTCGAGGGTTACGGGTCTCATCGGCATCCGGCTGCCCACCGCCGCCTCGGTCTCGGTGTACAGCCTGAAGAGCACTTCCATCAGGACGTCGTTGACCGGCGCCCCCAGCGGGTTTCGGTTCAGCCTCTCCGCCAGGGCCAGGTAGACCTCCCGCCTGGAGTTGACCCCATGTCCCAATACTATCTCCTCCCCCTTTTCACTTCTCCTTTACCGCCAGGCTGACGATGAAACTGCAGATGGAGAGTATCAGCGCAGCGATGATCGCGGTCCCGAACCCCGTGATCTCGAACCCGCGCACCAGTGCGCTGGTGATCCAGAGCATCAGTCCGTTTACCACCAGGGTGAACAGGCCCAGGGTCAGCAGGTTGATCGGGAGGGTCAGGAGGAGTACGACCGGCCTGATGGCCGCGTTTGCGATTCCCAGGACGACCGACCCAAAAACCGCTCCCCCGAAGGTGACGTTGAACCCGCTCACCAGGTTGGCGGTGATCAAGATGCACAGTATGTTCAGGCCCCACCTTAACATCAAGCCCATCTTTATGCACCCCTTCACAATTTTTTCCTTTGTCTATTCTAATGATTCTATGACAGAGAAAATAACTCCTCCGGGGCCGGAAATCAAACTTTGGTCCTAAGAAAAACGCTTCCGCTTTAACCCTATGGTCCGGCGGAAGCTCGAAGTATCAAATGCAAAAGAACTGATTGAGGGTAAAAACCGCGGGGTCGATTTTCTGTTTCAGGTTTTTTTCGGCTCAGGACAGCCGCTGCAGCAGCCAGCCGCAGACGTCCCGCACCATCGGAACGCAGATCGTATTTCTCTCGTTGGCCCTGAACTGCTCGTGCTCAGCGTGGTTATTAAAGTCCAGCCCGACGATCTCCCGGCAGTTGGTGGACCGGTTCTTGCTCGCGAAGTAGTCTATCAGCTCGCCTCCCAGGCTGTACGCGGGATCGGATTTTTCCTTCCCGCTGTCGCGCCCTTTTATCAGCCCGATCGACATCAACCCCCCGGACAGCGCCCCGCAGGTCATCTGCCTGCGGCTCATTCCGCCGCCGAAGGCGGTGGCGATCCTGGGCACCGGCGGGTCTTCTATGCCGTAGTGTTTGGCGATGGACAGCAGCACCGATTCGGCGCAGTTAAACCCGGAGTTGAACAGCTTTTCAGCGCTGTCGATTGTTGCTTCGATGCTCGGCTTCCCCTTTTCGGTCATTTTTTTCGCCCCCTTCAAGGAATAATGATAGCCCAGCGCCGCGATATAATCAATAAAAGAGGGTTTTCCGGGCAGAAAAAACAGACCTGGAGGCAGGTCTGTTCGATCTCTTTATATTTTCGAGGGTATGGGTCTTACGCTTAGGCTACGTACCGCTTTCTCAGGAGCCCGAACAGCTCGCGGTCCTTGGTCCGGTTGCGGGAGTCGCGATGCTGGTCCTGCATGACGGTCTCCAGCTCGAACATACGGTAGTTCTCCAGGCGCTTCCTCTTCTCCCTTATCGCGCGTCTCTCTACGGCCTTGGTAACCAGGTACACCCCGGTGAAGAAACATATCTTCGCTACCACATAAAACGCTATCAGTACCCAGAAAAGTTTTAGTGTGACCATAACCCATACCTCCTCTTGCTTTTTTACCCTCGGTCCCATTTGCCATCAATAATACGCAATTAACGTGCCAACTTTTTGAAAACTGGCATGAATTTTATCAAGATTATTCAGGGGCCGCCCGGTTTTTCGCCGCCCTCAGGGCGGCAGTCCAGGCAGATAAAGTTTTGTGCCTTCTATAACATAGACCTTGAATACCTCGGGCAGCAAAAAATCGGGAGCCGGTTCCCTCCCGATTCGGTGCTTTTCGGTTTAAGTTCTCGTAATTACTATGACAAGCGGTTCAATAGTGTTCCAGGTATAATGTTTCACATGAATCATTTTCGGCTGTATCCCTTGATATTACTGAGTTTGATCCTCCAGGTCATCGCTGCACCACCTGGTACAGCGATTCACCACCGCGTTCCACCGCTGTACCAGTTAAAAACCGCGCCGCTATGCACTTTTTCGAACAATCTATTATTTTCTCCCGGCGCAGCCGGTTAAGCAATGAACCGGTTGTGCCGGGCTCCGAAGATTTCTTTGTCCTTGGTACCGGTCTTGACCTGCTGCTCGTATTCTTCGACCATCATCTGAAGCTCCACCAGGCGGTTGTGCTCGATCCGGTCCTGCTTGTCTTTCATTGCCCGCCTCTCTATCGACTTGGTGACCAGGTAAACCGAGATGAAGAACGCTATCTTCACCGTGGCGTAGAAGGCCACAAAGATCCAGAATATTGTCATCGCTGCGATCCCGGTCATCTGGCTCTCCCCCTCTCAATGTGTTTATAGACCAGTCCGGTATGGTTACCGGTATTTAATGCAAAAGGCTCGCCAGTATCCACGGGATTCCCGCGTCCGGTGCTTCCGGTGCTGTTGGGGAAAACCCACCGATGCCTATCCACCGCGGATGGACCACAGCCAATAAAAAAAGGCCCGCCCGTTCCTGGACAGCCCGTTTAAGGGTTTTTCGCTTCTTGTTCTAATCCTAACGAGTTTTAGCGGTTCACTTCCGCACCACGATCGAGTCGGTTGCTCATCGCTGCAGACCCCGATCACGATTCGCCTCGTTTGTATACAGGTTTTTCCTGCCCCTATTCCCCGTTCGGCCCGTGGTACGCATCTGAACCATTATGGTTGCTGTCTGTACCAGAGAGTTCGTACTGCTTCATCTTCCTGATTATCGTGGAGTGGGTTACACCCAGTATCTCCGCCGCCCGGCGGGTGCTCTTGCCCACCCTCAGGGCGCGGGCGACCAGTTCCCTCTCCACTATCTCCTCGGCCTCCTTGAGGGTGGTCAGCCCCTGCACCTGTATCGGCTGGGGGGTGAACGCCTTCTGGAGTATGGTGGGCGGCAGGTTCTTGGTGGTTATGGTCTCCGCGCTGCTGGTCACGACCAGCCTCTCCACCAGGTTCTGCAGCTCCCGGACGTTGCCCGGCCAGATATAGCCTTCGAAAATCTGGTACACCTCGGGCTGCAGCTTTTTCTTCAGCCCGTACTTCTCGTTGCACTGCTTCAGGAAGAGGTTGGTCATGGGGATGATGTCCTCGCGCCGGTTTCTGAGCGGGGGTATCTCCATCGGGACGACGTTCAGTCGATAGAACAGGTCCTCCCGGAAGTGCCGCTCCTTCACCATCTGCCAGAGGTTCTTGTTGCTGGCCGCGATGATGCGGACGTTCAGCTTGATCGGCTTCGAGCCCCCGACCCGGTAGATCTCCTGCTCCTGCAGCGCTCTCAGCAGCTTTACCTGGAGGTTCAGCGGTATCTCACCGATCTCGTCCAGCAGCAGGGTGCCGTTGTTGGCCAGCTCGAATATTCCGGTACGCCCCTCCCGGGCGGCCCCGGTGAACGCCCCCTTCTCGTACCCGAACAGTTCCGATTCCAGCAGGGTCTCGGGGATGGCCCCGCAGTTTATCTCGATAAAGGGACCGTTGCGGCGGGGACTGACCCGGTGGATCATCTTGGCCACGACCTCTTTGCCCACCCCTGACTCTCCGGAGATCAGGACCGTGGAATCGACCTTGGCGACGTGCAGGGCGAGTTCCACCACCCTCTGCATGGCCAGGCTGGAGGCGACCACCTCGGAGGTGGCTACGAACCTGGCCCTCCACTCTTCGAGTTCCTCCAGGTATCGGCGGCTCTGCTCGCTGCTCTGGAAGACCTGCTGCTTCAGGTCGTTCAGTTCCGACAGGTCACGGAGGTTGGTCACTATCCGAACCAGCTGGTCCTGGTTGTCGAACACCGGGATGCTGGTCGCCAGTATCTGCCCGTACGGGCTGTTGTCGGTGAGGGAGACCGGGGTCTTGTTCTCCAGCACCATCCCGATCGCCTTGGAGATGAGGGCGTTCTGTTCGTCGAGGCTGGACGCGGTCTGTCCGATCAGATGCCCCAGGTCGATATTCACCAGCTTGCTGAAGCTGGGGCTCACCCTGACGAACCGTCCTTCCTCGTCGCTGATGGCCAGCCCGTCGTGGGAAAACTCCAGGATGCTCTCCAGCTCCTTGTTCAGCTCCTGCACCGATCTCAGCTCGGTGTAGGCCGATTCGAGTTCCGAGATGTCCTGGAACACGGCCACCACCCCGACCACTTCGCCGTTTCGGAATATCGGCCGCCGGTTGCTCATTACCAGCGCTCGGGGTATCTGCCGCTTTTGGGTCATCTGGGCCTGACCGCTGGTGACCACGTCCATCAGGGTGCTCTCCGGGTCGACCTCGGTGATGTGGCGGCCGATCGCTTCCTGCTGGGGAACCCCGAACATCACCTCGGCCGCGGCGTTGTAGTGGGTGATGATCCCGTCCCGGTCCAGCGCGATGATGCCGTTATGGGCCGAGTCGAGCACAGTTTTGAACTGGTTGAAGGTGGTCTCGTATATATCGAAGATGGTGTCGGTGATCCGGCTCCTCGGGATCACCCCCAGGGGGGTGCCGTCCTCCCTGACCGGGACGATCCAGGTCGACCGGTTCTTTATCGACTCTTCCAGGGACGCGTCGTAAGGCACAGTCCCCCACTCGGAGCTGAGGCTCTTCGATACCGGCTCCTTGGGGGGGAGGTTCTTAATCTCATCCTGAACCGCCACACCCAGTATCGACCCGTCGGGGTTCAATACCAGGGCGGCCTTGATCCCGTCCCGGTTAAGCCTCTCCAGAACATCCCCGGCCCTTTCCATAGAAGCAACGATAACCGGATTCGTCGGAATTATCTGGCTTATCAGCCGCCTCAATGTGCTCCCCCGCCCTCTCCAGTAAATAACCGCTAGTACTTCTAGGGATTACCATAGACAAATGGTATCACATACCCCAGTTTCTTACAATCGTTAATATAAATGGATTGAATTTCCTACCCAATGATATAATGTATGCGGAGGATGCTGAATGCTGAAACTTTTTTCCCGTGCCAACGATATCTTCACCGAGTACCGTACAGCCTGGCTTTTCGCCTTTTCTCACGGCCTGGAAGGGATCGACGCCAATGAAAAAACCGTCAACGGCTTCTGGGAGCAGGAATACATCACCGGGTTCGATCCCGGCTCGGCCCCCGAGGCGGCACTGGTCAGGGAATCGTCCTTTCCCGGGGGGCGCGTCAGCAAGCTGATTTATTCCAGCCCGGTGACGACCCCCATCCGCGAGAACAACCTGGTACACGGCCGGCTGTATACCCCGCCGCGGCTCGAACCCCTTTCCGGACGCCCGGCGCTCCTCATCATCCCCGGCTGGCTGACCCAGGGATACCAGCGGTACGGTGAGATCTGCCGCGGGTTTTTGGAGCAGGGGATCGACTGCCTGATCCTGGCCATCCCCTACCACCTGGAACGCACCCCCGAGGGGTGTTTCAGCGGGGAGAGGTTCTTCGCCCCTGACCTGTACCAGATCATGGAGGCCATGGGCCAGGCCCTCGCTGACTGCCGCCTGGCCGTCAGCTGGCTGCTGGCCAACGGTGCCAGCGGGGCGGGCATACTGGGGTTCGACCTGGGCGGCCTGATCGGCGGGCTGCTGGCCACCCTGGAGCCGCGCCTGGCATTCGCCTCCCTGTGGGCTCCCATCCCCTGGCTGGAGCGCGCCCTGCGCCATTCCAGCTACTACCGCCCGGTGAAGGACCGGATGTTCGGCTCGGGTATCCACTGGCAGGAACTCTCCAACTGCCTCGAAACCTTCGATCCCACCCGCCGTCAGCCGGTGGTGGGACCGGACCGGATACAGTTCGTCCAGGGCTCCCACGACCGGATCGTCCGCCCGAGCTGGACCCAGCGGTGGTGGGAGGAATGGGGCAAGCCCGATCTTCGGCGGGTCCCTCACGGGCACTTCAGCCTGCTCAAGGACCGCCGGGTCATCGACAGCACAATCGAATTCACGAAGAGCGTTCTTATAAATCATACCGGCTTGCCTACCGAATGATTTTATCAGGCATTTCTTTTCTTTCCGCCTCTTAGGTCCACCCTTTCAATAGCGACGCCAGCGCCTATATATCCGCCCTTCAAAAGGATTTCTTCCAGGAATGTCGAATATTAGAAGTTCAGGTACTCCAATTCCATATTTACCATTGAAGGGGGATTTTTATGAAACAACTGGTTTCTTTTGTTACCAGGGCCCCGCTTCATTTTGGTTACCGCCGTACCCTCTCCTCCCTGCTGATCCTGTCTCTGCTCCTTGTCTCACTGACCGTCACCCCGGCGCTGGCCGCCGGGCAGACTTATTTCAACTACACCGTGGTCTCGGGCGATACCCTGTACCTGATATCGCTCAGGTACGGCACCACCGTCAACGCCCTCACCAGCATCAACGGTTTGACCTCGACCAACCTGAGGGTCGGCCAGGTCTTGAAGATTCCCAATCTAACCGCTAACTCCTGCCGGGTCAGGGCTGGCGACACCTTGTACATCATTGCCCAGCGTTTCGGGACCACTGTCAGTGGGATCAATACAGCGAACGGGCTCACCTCGGAAATGATATACCCCGGCCAGACCCTGATTCTGCCCGACAGTTCTATATACGTCGAGTATCTGGTCCAATCAGGGGATACGCTGTACATCATCAGCTTAAAGTTTCAGACCACCGTGGCCGAGCTGAAGTCCCTCAACCAGCTGACCTCCGAGATGCTGAACGTGGGTCAGGCCCTGCGGGTGCCGCGAGTAAAGGCCGCCTCACCCACCGAGCCGGCGGCGGGGAAGTATACGGTGAAGTCGGGTGATACCCTCTACATCCTGGCGGGAAAATACGGGACCACCGTGCAGAGGATCATGGAACTCAACAGCCTGACCTCGACCAATCTCAACGTCGGTCAGTCCCTGCTGATCCCCGGGTACGACCCGTCCAAGGAGCCGGCGGCCCCGGTGCCCCCCACCGCCAGCTGGACGGTGCCCAGCGGAACGGTTCTGGTCCACGTCGCCTCCGGGCAGTGCCTCTGGGACCTGACCCAGAAGTACAAGACCTCCCAGGCCGCCATAACCGCCACCAACCACCTGCACACGGACATGCTGCAGTACAACCAGCCCCTGTTCGTCCCCCTGAACTCTACCACCCCGGTGACGGTGACCGCGCCCTCGGTTCCCTACAAGACGGGGTACGGCGAGTGGCTGGACTGGGAGTACGTCAACTGGATTTTCGATACCTGCAGCCAGGCGGTGGTGCGCGATCTGGCGACCGGCCGGGAGTTTAACGTGAAGCGCTACGGAGGCTCCAACCACGCCGACTGCGAGCCCCTGACCCAGAGCGACACCGATGTGATGAAATCCATCTACGGCGGGACCTGGACCTGGGAACGCCGGGCGGTCCTGGTCAGGGTGGGCGGCCGGGTCTTCGCCGGGTCCATGGCGGGGATGCCGCACGGCACCGAGTCGATAGCCGGCAACGGGTTCGAAGGGATGTTCGACCTGCACTTCCTGAACAGCCGCACCCACAACACCAACCAGATCGATACCCTGCACCAGGCCATGGTGCAGAAGGCGGCGGGGTATTAGTTTCAATTAAAATCAAAAGGCCCGGTCGTTTTTTCGACCGAGCCCTTTTTTTCGCTCCTATGCCTTTCCCGACTGGTCCCCCTTGGTCAGATCGTCGATCACCATCTCGGGATCGGGGTTCCTGGTCCCCCAGCGTTTCTCTTTGTAGGACTCGACCAGGTCATCGTGGTTGACCTTGGTCCAGTCGAAGTTGGGATCTTCCAGGTCGTCCATGTCCATGATCTTCCGGTTGGTCCGTTTCTCAGCAAACCAGTTGCCCCTGAAGGAGTAAAAATTGCGACTGGGTTTGAAGACTCGGCTTACCTTACCCTGGCAGTTTGGACAGGTCTCCAGGTTTCTGTCGTCCACGGTCAGCTTGACATCGAAGGTTCCGCATTTTTCGCACTCGAAGGTATAGGTTGGCATAATCTCTCCCCCTGCTAGGACAATATTATATATTATTTCTGAATAAAACCATATCGCATCCGGGGACAAACGTCAATACTTCCAGCACCCGCAACCGATCAGCTTTCCCCCGCCGGGCCCTTTTTATACGCCCCTCTCCGCCCCGGACACCTCCTCGATCTTTATCAGCCGGTAACGGTCAAAAACCCGGCCGACCGCTTCGACGACGTGCTGGTGGCAGGTAAAGTAGATAACCTGCCGCTCGCCCGCCACCTGCCTCAGGACCCGTAGCGCCCCTTCCAGGCGTTCCCGGTCGAAGTCCACCAGCACCTCATCGAGGATGATCGGGAGCTTCACCGCCGGGTACATCTGGGCCAGCGCCAGCCTGACCGAGAGGTACAGCTGGAACAGGGTCCCCCGGCTGAGGGCTTTCACGGGTTTTCTCGCCCCGTCGGCGGTCTCGACCTCAATCTGGTCCGGCCGGCCCACCGTCGCCACCACCCGGCGGTAGCCGCCGGCGGTCATCTCCTCGAAGAACCGGGAGGCCAGCCGCATAACCTCGGGCTGCCGGTTCTGTTCGTGTCTTTCCTTGGCCATCTCTATCAGCTGGCGGCACAGGCAGCAGACCTGCCACCTCCCGGCCACCTGCTCCAGGGTGTTCTGCCGCATCTCCCGCTCCAGGGTCTTTTCCGCCAGCCGGTCGCTGGTCTCCAGGCTCTTCTTCTGCCCGCGCAGCGCGCCCAGTTCTTCCCCCACCCGCTTCAGGCCTTCGCTGACAGCGGCCAGGCCCTCCTGGTGCCGCCCGGTCGCCTCCTCGATCGAGACCCGATCGAGGGAGGCCAGGTCCTGTTTTAGCTTCTCCAGTTCCCCTTCCTGCCGCTGGCTGATCACCAGCAGCCGGTCCTCGCAGGTCTCGATCCTCTTTCTGGTATCCCTGATCCGCCGCTCGGCATCGGCCTTCTGCCGGAACTCCTCGTCGTCCCCGGCCCCGGCCGCCTTCATCAGGGCCGCCAGCTCCTTTTCGATATAGAACCCGCGCTGGCGGACCTCTTTTTCCCGGTTCAGCTCGAGCATACCCCGGTTGATGTCCTCCCAGGTGCCGTCTATCATCCCCAGGGCGACCGGGAACAGCTTGCGGTTGTATCCCTGGTAGTCCTCCCGGGCCTCTTTCGCCTTCTGGATCTCCTTACCGACCTGTTCCAGCTGCTGCTTCAGGTACTCCGAACTCTGCCGGTTGGCCTCGCGGCGGCGGGCGTTTCCTCTGGAGGTCCTGACCCCGGAGACGGTTATAAAGACTCCCAGCGCCAGGGTGACAACCAGGGTGACCGCCCCGAAGCCGGGGTAGTTTAAAAAGGCGAACCAGGTCAGCACCGCCATCAGGCCGATCAGCAGCCCCCCCGCCCAGAGCGGGACTATCGGGGCGATGCTCTGCTCCGCCTCCAGCATCTCGTTCTGCCTCGCCAGGTCCTCCCGGCGCTTCGCCAGATGGGCCTCCTCCCCGTCGAGGGATTCCAGCCGCCTCAGGTTGAACTCCAGGTCGGACAGGGCGTTTTCTCGGTCCTCCAGGGAGTACAGGGAGGGAGCGGCGATTGTCGGCAGGTTCTTCCTCTCTTCCACCAGCTGGCTGTACCGTTCCAGTCCGTTGACCGGGAACCCCGCCATCGGGGGCAGTTCCGCCAGCTGACGCTGCAGCGCCTCGATCTCGTCCAGTATCTCCCGGGAGCGTTTCATCTCTTCCAGCCGGCGGACCTCGGTCTCCAGCCGCCGCTGCTCCTCCGTGAGGGAATACCACTCCCGCTCCAGCCCGGCCTCGCGCTCCCCGAACCGGGAGAACTCCTCGTGCTGATGCTGCAGCTCGGATATCTCGCGGTCCAGCCGGTGGATCTCCAGCGCCAGCTGGTTCAGCCGCGGGTTCTTCCCCGACGGCTTGAACAGCTCCTCCATCTCCTTTTTCAGCCCGCTGATGGCGGTGGTGAGCTTATCGGCCGCCACCCCGGTGCCCGCCCCGTACAGGTAGGCGCTGACCTCCAGCTGCGACAGCTCGTCGAAACGGCGCAGCTCGTCCACGTCGAAGGCGAGAATGTTCCGGTACACCGCCGGGGTCAGGCCTTCTATGGCCGAGGCCAGGTCCGGGTCCACCTGGAGGCTGTCTTTCTTCCCGGTCTGGTACCTCTCGATGCGGTACTCCCGGCCGGCGTCGTCCAGGAGCACCAGGTGCCCTCCCAGCCGCCCGCCCCTCAAAGCCGGGGTCTCGGTCCAGCCCTTGACCTTGAACCCCAGGAGGATGCTGCGGATGAACCCCATCAGGGTCGATTTACCCGCCTCGTTGCGGCCGTAGACCAGGTTCAGGCCTTCTCCCAGGTCTTCCCGCCCGAGGTAGAAGTCGTTCAGTATCCCGAAGCCCTCGATCTTAAGCTCCGCCAGCCGCATCATCCGTCCTCACCCCCCAGCAGGTCGAGCCCCAGGTCCTCCGCCTCGGCCAGCAGCCGCTCCATCTCCTCCCCGGACGGCTCATCCAGGTAGCGTCCGAGGGGGTGGTTCTGGTGCAGCGCCTGCATCCCCGCCTTCAGCTGCCGCATCAGGTCGGGGTCAAGGGCGGCCTGGCGGGACAGCCGGAGGAAGTCCCCCAGCAGGGTCTGGGATTGCCGGACCGATTCTTTGTCGATCTCGGGCTGGACGTTCAGGTTCAGCGACTCTATCCAGACGAAGTCCTCGACCGGGGTGGAGTAACGGCTCCGAAGCTGCTGCAGCAGGTCGGTCCGGTAGGAGTTGTTCATGAGTCTTTTATGTAAGGGTCCCCTCCCGTTAAGCTGCACCCTGACCACCCCGGCCAGCCGTGGGTTGTTCTGCTTCAGTCCCCACAGCCGGTCCTCCAGCGCGTTCAGGAGCGCGGTGTCCGTGCCGAGCCCGGCGATCGGCAGGTCTATGAAGTGCCAGCGGACGTTGTCCGTCGGCATGAACTCGCACTCCAGGGAGCGGTCCTCCGCGACCCTGACCAGGACGCAGCCCTTGGCACCCATCTCGCGGACGCTCCTCCCCTGGTGGCACCCGGGATAGATGACCCTGGTGAACTCGGTATGCAGTACGGTGTGGCTGTGGATGTGGCCCAGGGCCCAGTAGTCGTACCCGCTCCCGATCAGGTCGTCCAGCCGGCAGGGGGCGTAGTTGTCGTAACCCTCGATGGAGCCGACGTTCGCGTGCAGCATGGCGATGGAGAACGGCTCCCGGGGCGGCCGGGGAAACAGCAGCGCCAGGTTTTCGGTCACCGCGGCGCGGGGATAGCTGATCCCGTATACCCGGGCAACCTCCTGTCCCTGCCGGATGACCGGCCGGCTCTCGACCTCCCGGTCGGAAAACACGTGCACCGTCTCCGGAAACTCCAGGTCAGCCCTCCAGCCGTCGGAGCTGTCGTGGTTCCCGGTAACTATGAAGACCTGGATGCCCATCTCCGCCAGCCTCCGGGTCTCTTCCCGGAAGCGGAGCTGCGCCCTCAGGCTGCGGTTGGAAAGGTCGTAAACGTCCCCCGCCAACAGCAGGAAATCCACCCTCTCCTGCAGGCAGAGGTCCACCAGCCGTTTAAGGGCGATAAAGGTGCAGTCCCGCAGCCTCTCGACGATGTGCCGGTACTCGCCGGTCTCCGACACCTCCTGGCTGATCCCCCGGAAGGGACTGTCGAGGTGCAGGTCCGCGGCGTGGATGAATGAAAATCCTTTACCCAAGTTGCTCCTCCGGTTTATGTATTCAGCCGAGTCTTTTATTTCTACAAGCCGGCCTGGTTATTCCTGCCGGTCCTGACCCTGGTCCGGTGTTTTTTCCCGGTACCGCTCCCGCAGGACGTTTTTCATCACCTTGCCCATGGTGTTCTTGGGCAGGGCGTCGACCAGGTGGACCTCCTTGGGGCGCTTGTACCCCGCCAGGTTGTCGCGGCACAGTCTCTCGATGTCCGCCCGGCCGGTCCGGGCACCGCTCCTTAGGGCCACCACCGCCGTCACCCGCTCCCCCAGGTCCTCGTCGGGCAGCCCGATGACCGCCGCCTCTTCCACCCCGTCCAGGGTCTCGATCAGGGCCTCGATCTCCTTGGGATAGACGTTCAGCCCCCCCGAGATCACCAGGTCCTTGGCGCGGCTGACCAGGAAAAGGTACCCGTCGCGGTCCCAGTATCCCAGGTCCCCGGTCCTGAACCAGCCGTCGACGAACGACTCCCCGGTCTTTTCCGGCATCCTCCAGTATCCCGCGAAGACGTTGCGGCCCTTTACCCAGATCTCACCCACCGGTCCGGCCCCCAGATCCGCACCGTCGTCACCCACCACCCGGGCGGACACCCCCGGGAGGGGCCGCCCCACGCTGCCGGGTTTGCGTTCTCCCTGCAGCGGGTTGGACACGTTCATCCCGGTCTCCGACATGCCGTAGCGCTCCAGGATGGTATGGCCGAAGGCCCTCCGGAACCGCTCGAAGGCGGCGGCGGTCAGGGGAGCAGACCCGGAGACCCAGAGCCGCATGGACGATAGGTCGAACCGCCGGGGGTCGTCCATCTGCAGCAGCCGCTGGTACATGGTAGGAACCCCCATGAAAACGCTGCAGCGGTGCTTTTCTATGTTCCCCAGGACATCGAACGGCTCGAAACGGGACCGCATCACCACCTCCATCCCCGAGTGCAGAGCCCCGGTCAGGGCCACCAGCAGCCCGTGCACGTGGAACAACGGCAGGGTATGCAGCAGGACGTCCCGGCTGGTGTGCCCCCAGGCCTCCCGCAGGGACTCCAGGTTGTTTAAAATATTGTCCCGGGTCAGCATCGCCCCCTTGGAGCGGCCGGTGGTCCCCGAGGTGTAGATAATCAGGGTAACGCTTTTAGGATCTAAGTCGAAATCGATCCCCGAGCCACCCTCCATAAGGAGCGAGCCGAAGCGTATTATATAAATGCCGGGGGCCTCGATGGATTCCAGGTCCTGACCCCGGTCCTCGACCACCACCAGGTGCTCCAGGAACGGGAATTCCTCCCGGGTGAGACCGAGCCGGGCCGCGATCGAGGCCTCGGTGACCAGCACCCTCGATTCCGAGTCGGCCAGGAAGTACGCCATCTCGTCCCTGGTGTAGGCGTTGTTCAGCGGAACCAGGATGCTCCCCAGCATCAGGTTGGCGAGGTAGGTGTAGATAAACTCCATCCGCTTGCCCATCTGGATGGCGATTCGGTCCCCCTTTGATATCCCCAGTCCCTTCAGGGATCGTCTGACTTTCTCTGCGTTCTCCCACAACCGCTGGTAGTCAAGCTCCTTCTCCCTGAATAAGAACCTTTTCTCCGGGTGCCTCGAAACGTTTTCCTCGATTATCCTGATCAGGTCCATGGTGCGCCCTCCCCAATTCTGTCTCTCTCTTTAATGAATATTGTTGGCTTAATATGTAAAAAATGTGATCTAAATAATAGCCTCCGGAGGCTGGATAATATATAGTTTTATTATAGCGTATTATGAAAGGAGCGGTTGATCTTGAGTATTGACCAGGCAGTGGGACTCTTCGGCCAGTGGCAGGCCTGGTTTGCCCAACACCCCCTGGTTTTCGCGCTGGTAATCGTCTGGGCTTTTCTCTGGAAGGGGCTGGCCCTCTGGCACTCCGCCCGCGGCAGTCAGCCGGTCTGGTTCTTCTTCCTCCTGATAATCAACACCCTTGGAATACTGGAGATACTTTACCTGCTGTTCTTCCGCCGCCGGCGGAGGGTGTTTTAATCTCGACCGGAAATACAAAAACCGGATGCACCGCGGCATCCGGTTTTATTTTTGAGGTTGTAACTGGCAAAGGGATACTCGATCGGCATGAACCGGGTGCTGATTTTAATCTGAGTCAGTATGCAGCCTGACATGATGGCGGAAGGCGAAAAGACCGACCGCGAACAATACGGCGATTCCCAGCACGCCAAAGCTTGAATGCCCGGTCACCTGGGTTATAACGCCCATCAGCAGCGTACCGAAAAAGGCGGCCCCTTTCCCGAACACATCGAACAATCCAAAGAACTCATTCGCATTCTCCTTGGGGATAATGCGCGAAAAATAGGAACGTGAAAGCGCCTGTATGCCTCCCTGGAAAACGGCGACGCAGACGGCAAGCAGCCAAAACTCCCAGGCCCGGTCCAGCTGGAGGGCAAACAGCGTAATGGCCAGGTATCCCAAAATCGATACGAGGATCAAATTCGTCGCCTTCAGCTTTTTCGTCAACCGCGCGAATAATATGGCACAGGGGAATGCCACCACCTGGGTGAGCAGCAGCGCCAGCAGCAGGTTGTTATCGGAAATGCCCACGTCTTTTCCATAAGAGGTCGCCATCTCTATAATCGTATATACTCCATCGATATAGAGGAAAAAAGCAAACAGAAACGAGAATATGCCTTTATGCTCGCGAACATGGGTAAGGGTATGCCATAGGCGGGACAAGCTTTCGCGCACCGGGTGGCCGCCGCTTTCGAGGGCGTACACCTGGCGATACCTGCGAAGAATCGGAACGGTGAAAAGCGTCCACCACAGAGCGGTGATGATAAAAGACAGCTTGGTTGCGGCCGCTGTCCCTAACCCGGTCGCATTGGCGGTAAGAATCAGCGCCAGACAGGACACAAACGGAATACAACTGCCGATATAGCCCCAGCCATAGCCGTGTGCGCTTATGAGATCCGCGCGCTCGCTGCCGGTGATATCGGGCAGCATGGCGTCATAAAAGATGAGGCTTCCGGAAAACCCTGATTTGGCGATGATAAATATTCCAAGGAAGACCAGCCAGCCGACCGGCAGGGCAAGACCCAGGCAGCCGGCGACGCCCACGGCCATGAAACCGAAAAACAGCGGTTTTTTGTACCCGCGCAGATCGCCCACGGAACCGAGTATGGGGCCGAGAACGGCTACGATGATCGTAGAAACACTGGCGGCATAGCCCCAATACGCAGTGGATGCAGCGTTGCTGATCCCAACCGTCGAAGCGAGGTTTTTAAAGTATATCGGTATAATCGTGGATACCAGTATGATAAACGCCGAATTACCCACATCGTAAAGTATCCAGCTCTTCTCCAACCGGTTCATGTCCAGTTTCTCCTCCATAATTCATATTAAATCCTGCCAACTCTCGCGGCCTGGTGCCCATAGCCGCACAGGCCCGGCGCATCCTTTCCGGAGCTTCGTCAAGCGCCAGGGAATAAAGCTCGTCCAGGCGCCGGGCGTGCTCTCGCTGTTCCGGGGATACGGCGCTGGGAAGCGATATCGGGGAAAACGCGCCGTGCTTTCCCGCAACGGTTTCCAATACAAGTATAAGGCCTTTATGATCCAGCAGCCAGGTATAAAACCGTCTGGATTTCAGGCATCTGCTGATTATACCTGCGTCCATGCCGGGCCAAAGGGAGGCGATCGCTTCAAGATCCAGCCCAGAGGTATGCACGAGCAGATGCCTTGACCTTACAGATCCGCACCGCGAGAGGATATGCCGGTCATAGGCTGCCTCCATCCGATGATGGTCCGAAATATCCCGGCTGTGCCCGTCGATATAAGGATGGCAGCATGCGTCCAGCGTGTAGTGGCATATCAATCCCATCATGTAGGACAGGGCGGCTTTTTCACGCACCTCCGCCAGGATCGGAATGAACATTCGTATTGCGGGCTGTTCGTGACACGCGGTGCCATAATCCGAGACATCTGTTTTACGGTAGGGCTGGTAAAAGTAAAAAAGGTCCGGCCCCTGAAGCCCGGTATCGTATTCCCGTTTATAAGCGAGCGCGCGTGACCTCAGATCCGCATCGAGACGGTTTAGAATATCCTGGCCAAACTGGTAGTGGGCCACGCAGTCCGGCATATTTTCACCCCTTTTTTATTTTAAAGTATAGACTAAAAGGTTTTATAATCGGCAGGTTAATTTTATGTAAATGTTTCAACGATACTTTTCAGATTGACTTTACAGAACGCTTCCTTGGGACCGGCATATCTGATAGAATTAATTATTATTACGAAAAGAGGTAAAAGTTATGATTAATTCCTTTGACTTTTTACTTCCGACCAAGATCAGGTACGGAACGGGCATCATTCAGGTCCTGGGCGAAGAACTGAAACTACTGAACGCCAAAAACGTCATGGTTATCACCGATAAAGTCCTTGCCAAAACCGAAATGGCAGAAAGGCTCGCCGGCCTCATCCAAAAGGAAGGGATTCGCTTCATCATGTACGACGGGATCGAGGCGAATCCGAAAGACTATAATGTGGAGGCCTGCGCCGAAAAAGCCCGGGAGGAATCGATAGACACGCTGGTGGCCTTCGGCGGGGGAAGCCCGATAGATGCCGCCAAGGCCGTGGCGGTCCTGGCCAGACAGGGCGGTAAGGTCAGGAGCTATCAGGGAAAGGGAAAAATAAAGGATGACTGCCTGCCTCTTTTGACCATCCCGACAACCGCCGGCACCGGCAGCGAGGTTACCTTTTCTTCGGTGATAACCGATACCGAGGAGAGATTCAAGTTTACGATAAAAAGTACGGCGATAGCGGCAAAAACGGCGATCATCGACCCGGAACTCACCCTGACGGTTCCGCCGCTCATCACCGCCGCCACGGGTATAGACGCCCTGACCCACGCGATCGAGGGTTATACGGCCAACTGTACCGAGCCCATAGCGGAAGCGGTGGGTTTATACGCGGTTGAATACATCGCGAAAAATATCGTGGAAGCAGTCAGGAACGGCAGCAACCTGGAAGCAAGGGATAAAATGATGATGGGAAGCCTGCTGGCCGGCTTGTCCTTCAGCCACGCTGACGTGGCCTCGGTGCACTGTATGGCGGAAGCGCTGGGCAGCATCTACGACGCGCCCCACGGCATGTGCAACGCGATACTGCTCCCGTACGTCATGGAATACAGCCTGCCGGCCGCGGAGCATAAATACGCCAGAATAGCGAGGGCCATGGGAATCGATGAAACGAATGACTCCAAAGCGGCGGTAAAAGGTATAGAGCTTATTCGGCAACTGTCGCAGGAAATCGGGTTGCCCGGGATAAAGTCACTGAACGTAAGTCCTGACGATTTTGAGCTTTTGGCGGAAATGTCCGTGAAGAACGGTTCCAACGACAGCAATCCAAGGGCAATAACCAGGGATGGCTATGTTATGCTGTTCAACCAGGCGTATCAGGGTTAACATTTTTTCCAACCTGGTTCATACATCGGCTTGCACCACTGGAACCCACAGCTCAAACTCTCCGTGAACTAAGCAAAAGAAGCCGACTGCCGCTGCAGTCGGCTTCTTTCCACGAATCCCCCGCCTTTCTATGCGGGGGGAGTTTTCAACAACAAATTATACAGCACCTGCGCCATTTCCGCCCGGGTGGTGGTGCTGAGCGGCATGAGCATTCCGCTGCTGCCGCTGACAGTTCCGTTTTCGACCAGCAACGTCATGGCGTCCTTCGCCCAGGCGTCGATCTGCCCAGCGTCGGCGAAGTCGGAAAGCGCCCTGCCGGAGCCGCCCGGCGGGAGTTGCCCGATGGATTTCAATGCGTTATAGAGCAGGGTGAACATTTCCTGCCGGGTGATCTCTCTGTCAGGTGCAAACAGGTTGTTTCCTATGCCGCCTGAAATCTCCAGCCTCTTCGCCGCTGCCAGATAGCCGGTATAGTATGTGTCTCCGGCGTCCGCAAAGTTATCCTGCGGCCTTGCATCGGGAGCAATGCCGTAAGCGTTCATCAGCAGCACCAGGAACTGGCCTCTGGTCAACTTGGCCCCGGGGCTGAAACTGCCGTCTCCGGTGCCGGTTGTGATACCCCGTGCCGCGATGAAGCTAACCGCCCTGTGGTACCACGCACCCGCGGCCACATCATTGAAACTCACCAGGTTATATACCACCATAAAGTCGCTAAAGCTGGCGGCATTAAAGGTGACCATTCCGGTCGCCGCGTCATAGCGCCCGTTCGATATGGTCACTAAATTGCCCGAGCCGTCTAAATGCCATACGACAATGCTCTCGGGATGATCAAGCTCCGCGGGAAGCGGCGTATAAGGGATGGATACCGTCACTGGAGCGCCGGGGTTATTCCAGTCGGTCTGTCTGCCGTCGATGGACAGCGAGAGCTGGATGAGCGGCTTGTCACCGATGGCGGCTTTTATACCCTCCGGCAGCTTGCTCTTATCTCCCTGACCGATGGTGATCTGCGCCATGCTTCCGCTGATTCCCGAAACCCCGGTCAGCATGTTCGTCGGAATGATGAGGCTGCCCGTATTGGTATAGAGAGTCAGCGTACCCTGTTCATCACTCATTGACAGGTCAGGCACCGGTATGCCGGCGGAATAGGTGACGACGTTGGGAATCGAGGGCATGGTAATTGTCACATTCTTGTCCTGGGCAAGGTCCTCGGAGCTTATATCTATAGAGGCAGTTCTATCATTATTGACTGTAACCGGAACTTTCGTTTCATAGCCGCTTCCTGCCTTCACCTGTGCATTATATGCCGGGGTCGATGCAGTTCTGCCGGAGCCTCCGCCGGAAGGCCTGCGCGGGGTTACCGCGTTGGAGGCGGCGGAGGCCGGGCCGGTCCCGGCGGCGTTGGCGGCCGTTACCGTAAAGGTATAGGCGGTCCCGTTCGCCAGCCCGGTAACGGTAATCGGAGTGTCGGCTCCGGTGGCCGTAATATTACCCGGGCTCGAAGTCACGGTATACCCGGTGATGGCGCTTCCTCCGTTATCCGCCGGCGGGTTAAAGCTCACTGTGGCCTCGCCGTTGCCGGCTGTCGCCGTTACGTCGGTCGGCGCTCCCGGAACGGTCCCCGGCGTCGCGCTGACCTCGTTGGAATAGCCGCTGTCCCCTCCCGGATTGGACGCCTTGACCACGAAGTAGTAGGTCGTGCCGTTCGTGAGACCGGTCGCGTCGTAGCCGTACACCGCGCCGGCCACGGTGTCGAGCGCCGCCCCGTACGAACCCGAGGTGGTGCTCAGGTATATTTTGTATCCGGCCGCTTCCGCCACGCTGTCCCAGGCGATAACGACATGGGCGTCTCCCGCGATCGCCGATTGGATGGTCGGCGCTCCCGGCGCGGGCGCCTGCGGCGTCGCGCTGACCTCGTTGGAATAGCCGCTGTCCCCTCCCGGATTGGACGCCTTGACCACAAAGTAGTAGGTCGTGCCGTTCGTGAGACCGGTCGCGTCGTAGCCGTACACCGCGCCGGCCACGGTGTCGAGCGCCGCCCCGTACGAACCCGAGGTGGTGCTCAGGTATATTTTGTATCCGGCCGCTCCCGGCACGCTGTCCCAGGCGATAACGACATGGGCGTCTCCCGCGATCGCCGATTGGATGGTCGGCGCTCCCGGCGCGGGCACTTCGTTGTCGGTTATGGTCAGCACAGCGGCGCTCGTCCCCAAGTCCGCCCCGCCGGTGGCGTTGCTCAGGGTTAGATTCACGGTCTCGCCGCCTTCGTAGACGGCGTCGTCGGTTATACTGACCGTGAAGGTCTTGCTGGTTTCTCCATCGGCAAAGCTCAATGTCCCGCTGGCCGCGGTGTAGTCGCTGCCCGCCGTGGCGGTTCCGTTGCTGGTGGCGTAGTCCACGGTAACGGCCCCGTCGCTGCCGCCGCTGCGGTTGACGGTGATGGTCACGCTGCCGCCGTTCTCCGCCACGCTGTAGGCCGCGCTGCTGAAGGCCAGCGTCCCCACCTGGGCAGTAGCATCGAAGGTCACGGTGAAGGTCAGGGTGTTGCCGACGCCCGTCCCGCTGGTGGTGGTGGCGCCAACTGAGGAAGCGCCTGCCACTGTCGGGGTAAAGGGGGCCGCCAGAAATTCCTTGCCGTTCTTGGAGGTCAGGATGATGGTCGCCGTATAGACCTGGCCGCCCTTGAATTTTCCTTCTACGGTCAGCGCTTCGTTCCAGGTTAAGCCGGTTACCGTATAGTCGGCATTGGAGGTCGAGGTTTCCGCCTGCGCCGCGTCTTGCGGGGCGGCTCCCGCCACCGGGGCCGTTATAGCCACCGACGCCGCGCTTATTTCCCATTGGGCATACAGCGTCTGCGGCGTGTTGATGTCCGCGGTATCATCCGCCTCCACCCGCGCGCCTGTGCCGTTTATGCCTGTGTACCACCCGGCAAAGGTGAAGCCAGACCTCGCCGGTTCAGGCAATTCGCCATAAGCGGAGCCGCTTGTCACCGTCTTCACGGCCGGCGTTACCGTACCGCCCGCCGGGTCAAAAGTGACGGTATAGTTTATCCCCTTCAGGCGTGGATAGAGGCCTGCCGTGAAAATCCAAACACTCGTGTCCCAGTCCAAGTTGGTAAATGGTGTGGCGACTTTCATTTCCGAAGTCGGCTTGCCCGCCGCCTCGCCGCCGGCGTCGTCGCCTCTGCGGCCGCCGGCGCCGTGACGCTGCCGCTGTTGTAGCAAAATTTTATCGTACCAGCACTGCCGGCCACGCCGCCTACATAACCGTTGCCGCTGCCGCTCCCGGTTACGCTGCCTTTGTTATAGCAGTTTTCAATTGCGCCTGCCATCGTTCCCGCGACGCCGCCGGTATAGCTAACCCCGCTGACGACGCCGGCGTTATAGCAGTATTTCACCGCACCATTGCTCTCACCGACCACGCCGCCTATCTTATTGCTGCTACCGGTTATGCTGCCGGTATTGTAGCAGTATTGGATTTGGGTTGTCGCGTCGCTGCCATAACCCACAACGCCGCCGACAGTGCTGCTGCCGGTTACGCTGCCGGTGTTATAGCAGTTCACTACTGTCCCCCTAACTAAATATCCAACCACGCCGCCGATATAACCAGGGTCGGCGCTCCCGTTTACGCTGCCGGTATTGTAGCAGTTTTGTACTGTGGCTGTGCCCGAGCTATAACCCACAACGCCCCCGATACCAGACGTACCGGCGATATAGCTATCCTCCACGCCGACATTTTTCACCGTAGCAGGGGTGTCTATCCAGCCGAAAAACCCCCGATAATTGCCGCCATTACAATATATGCCGCTGACCGTATGCCCTCCGCCGTCGAAAACGCCGGTGAACGCCTTGCCGTTGGTTCCGATGGGCCTCCAGGCGCGGGCCGCGGCGCCGGCGTTATTTTTAAGCTCCGCGCTTTCCACAACGCCGTCGCCGTCGTCCGCCCAGGTGTTGAGGACGATATCGGCGGTCAGCTTATAGCCTGCCGCCCTCGCCGCCGTGGTTTTTCCGGCGCCGGTGCTGTCGGTATAAGTCACAAGGTTTGCGGCTGCGAAGACCTGTTCTGTCAAATAAGCCAAATCCGCCGACGACGAAATGGCGAGCGGGTTTGTGTCTTTGTTATAGGGAGCGGTTATGTCCACCACGGTCAGGAATGTGCTGATGCTGCCGTCCCACACCGTTACCGCCGCGCCCGCCGCCGGCGTAAAGCCCGGCATGAGGCTTATTACCATGCACAGGGTTAAAACGATACTGAATAATCTTTTCTTCATCCGGTTGACCTCCCCGCTTTTTTCATATCCAAACATCATAAAAAACGCGCTCCGAACATTTTCGACCAGGTTTTTCATGAGCACCCACGGCCTTTTCCAAGCCGGTCAAGGGCTTTTTCCAGCCTCTCCTTCCTCACCGGCTTGAGCAGATAGTCCGCTCCGATCGCGGATATCGCTCCCGCGTATTTGTTATAGGCGGTTACAAAAACGACCTTGATTTCCGGATGGGTGCCGGAAAGCACCTTGGCCAGTTCCAGCCCGTTTTTCCCCGGCATCTCGATGTCCATAAATACCGCGTCCGGCCGGTCTTCTTCGACAGCGGCCAGGGCCTTTTCCCCGGCCGTGTACATTCCCGCGATACAGACATTGGGAAGCTCGGATAAAATAAGCTCCATTATCTTCAGCGCGTAAGGCTCGTCGTCAACGAGCACCACTCTGAGCATTTTCTCATTCACCTCAACTTCACTCTCGCGGTTTTTCATTCGGGTATATTATAAAAAACGCGCTCTGAACAATTTCTGAACATTTTTCGACAAAATCTCCCGGACAGGTTTTTTACTTCTTCGTTTCGCTCGGGATGGCGTAACTGCGGGGCTTCGGGCAACAAAAGGCCCGGCAGAAAAAATTTTCTGCCGGGTTTCGGCAATAGTTTATTCGACTTTTTTATTCACATATATTTTCGAGGGATTTTTGCGGCAGGCCGAGCTCTTTCATCACCGACCAATAGCGGTCATACGCTCCAAGCATCCGACCGGTGCTGCCCATCCTGCGACAGCACCGTATGAGCGTTTCATAGGCCGCCTCGTTCATATCGTCTATCCTCAGGAGGATGTCCACCGCGTCGGCCGCTTTTTCGGGCAGGGCTTTGCCCTCGTAATACAGAGCCATGTCCATGCAGGCCGCCGCCAAAACGTTTTGCAGTTCAAGCCTTTTGCCGTCGGCCCACTGGTATCCGTCTTCCTCAAAATAGGCACCCGTATATAAGCTCAATGCTTCTTCATATTCGTCGATGTTCCGGTCGTGGACCCTGCCCATGTCAGCAAGCCGTTTCTCCAGTTCCTCCGCGTCGCAGGCGGCGTCGGAAAGGCGAAGGCTGTAGCCGCCGGCAATCTTTTTCAGTTCCACGCCGCCGCCAAGCTCTCCTATAGCCTTTTTCAGGTTGTAAAGGGTGGTATGGAACAGTACGCCGGCTTTTTCCGCGTCGAACTTCGGCCACAGCGCCTCGATGATTTTTTCCCTCGACAGCACCTTGTGCCGAAGGTGTATCAAAAGGGCCATCAGTTCCTCCGTCTTTCTGGTCCGGAAGCTGAGGGGAGCGCCGGCGGAAGATGAGACTTCGAATTTCCCGAAACACTGTATCTTAATCCTTTGGTCCCTTTCAGAAACGACCGGCTCGTGTTCTTCGTTTTTTACAAGCCGCGCGAGGGTTTTTTCCAGACGTTCCTTTCTGACCGGCTTTAAGAGGTAGTCCACGGCGCTGGCCTCAAAGGCCGCTATGGCGTACTGGTTATAAGCGGTGACAAACACCACCCTGATTTTCGGATGCCTGTCCGCCAGCTCCTCGGCAAGCTCCAGCCCGTTTTTCCCCGGCATCTCTATATCCACGAACACCGCGTCCGGCCGGTCTTCCTCTATGGCGGCGAGGGCTGGTTCGGGAGCCGTATACATCCCCGCGATCCAAACGTGGGGAAGCTCCGATAAAATATGCTCCATGTTTTTCAGCGCGGAGGGCTCGTCGTCAATGAGTGTTATTCTCAGCATTTTTTCACCCTGTTTTCACCTTCACGGAAATTTTTGTCTCCGTACCGGGAATGCTCGTTATCTCAACGTCCGTACCGTAAAAATGGCCGAGCCTTTTGCGGACGTTCTTAAGCCCGGTACCGGTGCCTTCCTTCTTTTCTCCGCGCAGGATTTTTTCAAGGTCATCCTCCGCTATCCCCGCGCCGTTGTCCTCTACGGTAATGGTATAGAAGCCTTCGGTTTTTTCTCCCTTTATGGTGAGGCGGCCTTCCCGCTCCACCTTCCGCAGACCGTGGCGCACCGCGTTTTCGACCAGCGGCTGGATCAGCATGGGCGGGATGAGTATATTCTCGTCGTCTTCCATCTCAATGCTGTATTCAAGGCTGCCGGCAAACCGGGCCTTTTCAAGGGATAAATAGGCGTTTACCGCCTCTATCTCCCGTTCCAGAGGAACGAGCTTTTCCTCCGAATCGAAATCGAACATGTAACGGAGATAGTCCGATAAATCGAGCAGCATGTCCGCTGCTTTCGCGGCGTCGGTGTGGCAGCTGGCGATGATGGCGTTGATGGTATTGTACAGGAAATGCGGCTTGATCTGCGCCTGCAGGAATGCCGTTTCGCTGCTGAGAACCTTGTCCAGCGCAATCTGAAGCTGCCGGTGGTCGTTGGCGAGCCTCGCCGCCTGCACGACTGCGAGGAGAATGATCAGGACGACCGAACCGATTGAGGTTAAAGCTTCAAAGGGAGAGTTTATGATATTGGAACCCTTCAGGATGTCGTGAGCCACCGCAAGCGCCATGAAGAGAACGCCGATGACAATCGTGCGCGCGCCGAAAAGCCCTTTGTACGCCGCCTTTGATATGACGAATACGATATAGGCGAGGACTGAAAGGTTAATCCAGTCGTATGCGGGTGTGATGGCAGTAAAGACGCGGAAGGGGGTAACCAGGGAAAACACGGTGAAGGCGGCGGCTAAAATAAAGTGCACACGTACAAGTTTTTTCGAGCCTTCCTCGGGATAAAAGCTGTTTATGAAAACCGAAAACATGAATACGCCCCAATAGAGGCTGATAAAAAACAGAAATACCGCCAGTGTATAGGGAAAGTCCGGAAACAGCCTGAGCATAAAATAGTTCTCGGAAAAAAGCAGCTTGAGGGCGATGGTGACGCATCCGATGGAGAAATAGAGGCTTTCTTTTGAATTCCTCCGCATCAGGAATATGCAGAAAAAGTATATCGCAATAACAAAGAGGCAGCCGAGTATAAAGGCGTCTCTGGCGAAGGACAGCCGGTCCTCGCTCTGGAGCTGCCCGTAAGAGCCTATCTTTATCCCTTCATATAAGCCTCCGTGGGCTTCGGTGAAGTTTGAGACATGGATGATAATGTCCAGCACGCCGCCGTTATCGTCGATGCGGACAAGCGCGGGCGCTCTTGCCGGTATGGAAGTCATAGCGTCCGTTCCGGGAGTTCCGGAAAGGGCGTACTCTTTCCCGTTTACGATAAGACTAGAAGCGGTCAGGGCAGGCATGATTTTAAGGCCGTCCAGTCGGTTATCGCCCGGTATGACCTTAATTCTGTATGTAGCGTAGCCGAACCCCGGGAAGCTCTCTGCGCCGTTTTGGTACTTGTCCCAGGTGCCCGGCACGTTTACTAGCAGCTTTTCAGCCTGTATCTCAGGCCGGCCGAGGTCCTTTTCCTGGAGAAATTCCTGCCAGTAAAACTCCCATTCGCCGTCCAGTGCCACCGGACCGTCTTTTTCCATATCCCATCCGGTCAGGTCCAGTACCCCGTCTTTCACCGCCGGCATTCCGCTGTGGTGGGTATTATAGATTGCGACATAGACCAGCAGAGCCGAAAGGCAGAGCAATGCGGCAAGGCTTACGGTAATCCTGACAGCTTTACTGTATTTGCTGACCATCCTGCAACCTCACAATTCGCAGCCGGTTTTTTTATACCTTCCCGTCACCACTCTCGCGTCTTCCGGCTTTTTTGCGTCTTGGGGAATGGCCCAGGCGCGGCCCAGCCTGAATACCCCTTCGATCCGGCCCTGCTCGCACAGAGTCTGGACGCGCCTCTCGGAAATGCCCCATTTTTGGGCTGTTTGCTTTGCGGATACATACTCCATTCGCCATTCCCCCAACCATATGCCTGATACGATTGTATTCGGAGTTCCGAATATAATCAATAAGCCCTATTGTTGACATACGTATGATAGCATAAAAAGCCCAGCCCAATTTTTCATCGGACTGGGTTGATTGACTTTGGTGGACGATAAGGGACTCGAACCCTCGACCTCCTGAATGCGAGCCAGGCGCTCTCCCAGCTGAGCTAATCGCCCACTTAAAACACAGGACGATTATAGCACAGTCCGGAACAAGTATCAACCCTGGTTTAGTTGTGCTATACTAGAGAAAATTTCCTGGCAGCAGGACATCACAGTGAAGGGGTAAGTTGCTCATGCGGACCATCAGTCTTGGATACGACCGCCAGCAGATCGAGTTCGAGCTGGATAAAAGCAGGATAATCAAGGTCCTGAACCCGAACGTCATGGAGATCTCCCGCAGTCCCGAGGAGGAGATACTGGACGCCCTGAAGAACCCTATCGCCAGTTCCCGCCTGCGCAGCATCGTGAAGCCGGGCGAGAAGATCGCCATCGTCACCAGCGACATCACCCGTCCCTTCCCGACCGCCCTGGTGCTGCCATTCGTCCTGGAGGAGCTGAAGTCGGCCCGGGTCAGCCTGGACGATGTGACGGTGGTGCTGGGCCTGGGGATCCACCGTCCCCACACCGACGAGGAGCGGGAGAGGATCATCGGGATGCCGCTTTCGTCCATCCGCTGCCTGGACAGCGACCCCGGCGACTGCGTGCACCTGGGCCAGACCCGCCGGGGCACCCCGGTGGACGTGTTCCGCCCGGTGGCGGAGGCGGACCGGCGCATCTGTCTCGGCAACATCGAGTACCACTATTTCGCTGGCTACAGCGGCGGGGTGAAGGCGATCTTCCCCGGGGTATCCACCCACCAAGCGATCCAGAACAACCACAGCATGATGGTGGAGGAGACCGCGATGGCGGGGGTCCTGGAGGGCAACCCGGTCCGCGAGGACATCGAGGAGATCACGGAATACCTGCCGGTGGACTTCATCCTGAACGTGGTGCTGGACGACAAGAAGCAGGTGGTGCGGGCGGTGGCGGGCCATCACCAGAAGGCGCACCGACAGGGCTGCCGCTTCCTGGACCAGCTTTACCAAGTGCAGATACCCCGTCTGGGGGAGGTCGTGATAACCTCGCCGGGCGGTTTTCCCAAGGACCTGAACCTTTACCAGGCGCAGAAGGCCCTGGACAACGCCAAGTACGCCGTGAAACCCGGCGGGATAATCATCCTGGCGGCTTCCTGCAAGGAGGGGCTGGGTGAGCCGGTTTTCGAGAACTGGGTGATGGAGGCCGAGAAGCCGCAGGACCTCCTGGACCGGCTCGGGCGCCGCTTCGAACTCGGCGGGCACAAGGCCGCGGCCATCGCCATGGTGCTGAAACGCTCCCGGGTGTTCCTGGTCTCGGATCTGGAGGACTCGCTGGTGGAGAGGCTGGGCTGCCGTCCCTTCAAAAACTGCACCGACGCGGTAAACCAGGCCCTCCGGGAGATGGGCGAGGACGCCGGGGTGATCGTGATGCCCGCGGGCGGCTCAATCCTGCCCCGGCTGCGGTGAAGCTCCGGCCGCTGCCATGATCTTCAGGGCCGACGGCAGTATCTCGTAGCTGGCGGAGGCATGTCCCAGCTGTTCGCCGTCCACTTCCAGGAGCGGTGGATGTTCGGGTTCGAGCGCCCGCACCTGGACCCGGGAGCCCCGGTGCCAGGATATCTTGGGGTGGGTCAGGTGGGTGCCGCGGTACACCCGGTACAGGTTCGCCAGCAGGTCAGGCCGGCTGAGGTCCTTGGCGATCACGACGTCGAACAGCCCATCGTCCACCACCGCCCGGGGAGCCATCCTCATCCCCCCGCCGAAGTACTGTCCGTTGGCCACCGCTACGGTGACCGCCCGGCCCCGGTACACCTCTTCCTCGTCTATCACCACCGAGACCGCCTGGTTGCGGTAGTTCGACAGCGAGGCCAACATGCCCCACAGGAACGACGCGAACCCTCCCAGCGCCTTGGAGGCGCTGTTCACCCTCCAGCAGGTGTCCCCTCCCAGGCCCACGTCGGAAAGGTTGACGAAGTACCGCTCGGCCCTATCCCCCTGGTGGTCGAGGTAGGTTATCCGCCCCAGGTCGATGCTGCGCCAGCCCTGGCATCCCGGGGTCTGAAGCATCTCCGCCAGCGGAGCCAGCCCGTGGGGGAGGTTCAGCGTTCGGGCCAGGTCCGACCCGGTCCCCCGGGGTATCACCCCGAGCACCGCCCGGGGGTTTATCAATGTTCCGTTCTGGAAGAATCCGTTCACGACCTCGTGGACGGTGCCGTCTCCCCCCACCGCCACCACCTGGCGGCATCCATCCAGGAGCGCCTGGCGGGCCATCTCGATCGCCTCCCCCGGGCGGGTGGTGATGCGGGATTCGAATTCCAGACCTTCGCTCTGCAGCGCACGGGCCATCGAAGGCCATGCTTTACCGGTGGTTCGATTCGCGGAGTGCGGATTGATGATGCATATAACGCGGCTGTCTCTGCTAATCTTCTCCCTCTCCCTTTATCACCGCCAGCGGCCTGAGGCGCGCCACCTTGCGGGTGATGCCTATCTCCGCCAGCGTTTCGACTACCTCGTCTATGTTCTTGTATGCTATCGGCGATTCGTCCAGCAGGTCCTTGTAGCTGCGGGCGTGGTATAGGACCCCGGACATCGACCGCTCGAACTCCTCCTTCGAGATGTTCCTCCGCGCGGCGGTGCGCGACAGCACCCTCCCCGCGCCGTGGTTGACCGAGTGGAAGGTCTCGCTGCCCCGGGGGGCGCCCAGCAGCACGTAGGATGAGGTCCCCATGCTCCCCGGCACCAGGGCGGGGTGCCCGGTCCCCAGGTACCGCCGGGGGTTGCCGGGGTGGTTGGGAGGCAGCGCTCGGGTGGCCCCCTTGCGGTGCACCAGCAGGCTGCGGCCGTGGTGGTCCTCGAACTTGGCGATGTTGTGAGCCACGTCGTAGACCAGCTGCAGCTCTTCCCCGTCCACCCGCATCACGCTGGCGAAGGCCCGGCGCACGTCGAAGGCTATCAGGTGCCGGTTGGCGAACGCCAGGTTGACCGCGCAGGTCATCGCCTTCAGGTAGTCCTGCCCCTCCCTGGAGCCTATCGGTACTGACGCCAGACCCTTGCTGGGCAGGCTTATCCCGTAACGGGGCGCGGCCTGCAGCATGATCCGGCTGTAGTCGGTGCATATCTGGTGCCCGAATCCGCGGCTCCCGGTGTGTATCATGACCGTGACGCAGCCGGGGTGCAGTCGGCAGGTCTCCGCGGCGTCGGGGTCGTAGACCTCCTCCACCACCCCGATCTCGATGAAGTGGTTGCCGCCGCCCAGGGTCCCCACCTGGTCGAGCCGCTTCCGGGAGGCGGGGGTCAGGGCGTCGAGGTCGGCCCCCTCCATCGCTCCCCTCTCCTCGATGCTTTCCAGCTCGCCCTCCTCGCCATAACCCCAGCTGGCGAGGGCCTTCACCCCCTGGTGCAGTATGGTGTCCACTTCCTTCTTCCCTATCTCGCAGTGCTGGCTCCGCTTCCCGATGCCGGCCGGCACCCGCTCCTCGATCGCTCGCACCAGTCTGGTGAGGGGTTCCTGGTTCAGGGACTCGGCCGCTATCGACGAGGCCAGTAGCCGCACCCCGCAGTTGATATCCATGCCGACCGCCCCGGCCGAGACCACCCCTTTCGAGGCGTCGGTGGCCACCACCCCTCCGATGGGAAGCCCGTAACCCGCGTGGATATCGGGCAGGCCGATCACGTCGGGCACCACCCCCGGCAGGCTGGCGGCGTCCACCAGCTGCTGGATGGCGCCCTCCTCGTCGAACCGCTCCCGGAGGGCCGGACGCAGGTAGACCCGGCAGTCGACCTTCATGTCCCCCTGCCGCTTGATGCGGTAGCAGTTTTTTCCCTCCGATGAGAGCGAGAATTTCATAGGTTGAACCCTTTCGCGGAAAGCATGTTCTTGAAGGCCTGTTTTCCCACCAGGTCCTCTCCCACTACCTGTATCTCCGGCTCCAGCCGGACCCCGCAGTGCTCCTGCACCACCTGCTGGATTATCTCGATCAGCCCCAGCACGTCGCCGGCGGTGGCCTGGCCGCGGTTGACGATGAAGCCCGCGTGCTTCTCCGAGACCTGGGCGTCGCCAACGTTGAAACCCTTGAGGCCTAATCCCTCGATCATCGGCCCCACGTACTTCCCGGGCGGCCGGCGGAACACGCTCCCCGCGCTGGGCAGCTCCAGGGGCTGGACTGCCTGTCGCCTCTCGGTGTATTCCTGCATCCGGGCCTTTATCTCGGCGGGGTCCCCGGCCTTCAGCTTCAGGTCAGCGCTCACTACCACCAGGCCGCTCCCCTGCAGCGAACTGTGCCGGTAGCCGTAATCCAGCTGCCCGGCGTCCAGCTCCAGGACCTCCCCCTGCTGGTCGATGGCCCGCACCGATTCCACCACATCCTTCATCTCGCCGCCGTAGGCCCCCGCGTTCATCACCAGCGCTCCCCCCAGGGACCCGGGGATACCCACCGCGAACTCCAGGCCGCTCAGGGACTCCCCGGCCGCCATTTTGGAGAGTTCGGCCAGGGGTATGCCGGCCCCCGCCCTCATCCGGTCGGACCTGAACTCCACCTGGCCCAGGCCGCGGTCGATCTTTACCACCAGACCCCGGACCCCCCCGTCCTTTACCAGGAGGTTGCTGCCCAGCCCGATCACCAGCAGGGGCAGCCGGTGCTCCCGGGCGAAGATTATCAGCCTCGCCAGCTCCTCCTCGCTCCCCGGGGTGACCAGGGCGTCCGCCGGGCCCCCGATGGCGAAGGTGGTATGCCGCGACATGGGTTCGTTGTACTTGATTCTTTCCGCTGGGACCAGTTCACCCAGTTTTTCCAGTATCTGTTCCACCAGCTGTTTCCTCCGTCTGTATACAATATTGTTTTAGCTCGCTCCGAGGGTCTTATATGGTATAATCGGCTTCAGGTAAAACTATCATACCACGGGTCAAGATTAAGGTGAAAGAGGTGCTGACCACTAAGATGGAACGTTCTCAACTTATCAAAGGGCTTGAGCAGATTTTGGAACCTGGTCGGATCATATCCGATCCGGTGGATTTGATGTATTACTCTTTCGACAGCTCCTTCCTGGCGCGGTTGAACAAGTTTATGCCCGACGTGGTGGTGACCCCGCGTTCTACCGAGGAAGTCAGCGCCGTGATGCGTTTCGCATATGAAAACAGTATCCCCGTCACCCCCCGCGGCGCGGGCACGGGTGAAACCTGCGGCAGCGTGCCGGTCCAGGGGGGCATCGTGATGGACCTGTCGACCTGGGACACCATTGAGGAGATCGACGCCGCCAACATGCAGGTCATCGTCCGGCCCGGGGTGATCCACGGCCGGCTGAACGAGAAGCTCGCGGCGATGGGGATGTTCTTCCCTCCCGACCCGGGAAGCACCCGGATGTGCACCATCGGCGGGATGGTGGCCAACAACGCCAGCGGCCTGAGGGCGGTTAAGTACGGGTGCACCGAACAGTACGTCCTGGGCCTCGAGGTGGTGCTCCCCAACGGTGAGGTGATCGTGACCGGCGGGCTGCATTCGCGGGCCGTGAAGAGCGTCTCGGGTATGAACATCACCAAGCTGTTCGTCGGTTCCGAGGGGATACTGGGTGTGATCACCCGCGTCCGGCTCCGCATCTGGCCGAAACCCAAGGGACGCGGCATCGTGATGGCGGTTTACAAATCCCTGGACGACGCCCCCGCCTCTGTGCTGGAGGTCTACCAGTCGGGGATACTGCCCTCGGGGATAGAGGTCCTCGACCAGTCAGCGATCAAGGCGGTCAACCTGTACAAACCCGAGATAAACCTTCCCGACGCCGAGGCCATACTGCTCTTCGAGGTGGACGGCAACCCCGACAGCGTCGAGTGGGAAGGAAATAAGATATGCGAGGTTGCCCGCCAGCGGGCGATCAGTGTCGAGTGGGCCACCGACGCCAAGCGGATGGCCAGCCTCTGGGAAGGCCGCAGCGTGGTGGCTACCGCCGCCGCCCGGGTTCGCCCCGACGGTACCCGGGTCTTCGCGGGCGAGGACATCAGCGTTCCCCTCTCCAAGGTGGCGGAGGTGCTGCGGGCGATCCGGGCCCTGGGCGACAAGCACGGGGTCAGGGTGGTCAACTACGGCCACATCGGTGACGGCAACGTCCACACCGCCCCGGTCATCGACCCCGATATCCCGCAGGAGGTCGAGATGGCCAACGCGCTGGTCGATGACATCCACCGCTACGCGGTAACCGTCGGCGGCACCACCACCGGGGAACACGGCGTGGGCGCGGTGCGCGCCAAGTACGCCGAGCTGGAGCACGGCGCGGCGGTGGGAGTAATGCGCATGATCAAGCAGGCCTTTGACCCCAAGGGGATCATGAACCCTGGCAAACTGGTCCCGAAGGAGGAGGCTTAAGCAGTGTTTAAAGACACCACCGTGGTCAAGGATATGATAAAGAAGTGCGTGCGCTGCGGCCAGTGCCGTGTCGTCTGCCCGATCTTCCGGGAATACGGGACGGAGAACTACTCGCCCCGGGGCCAGGTCTTCCTGGTGCAGATGATCCGGGACGGCCAGCTGCCCGCCTCCGACAAGGTGGCGGAGAAGCTGGGCGACTGCCTGATGTGCGAGACCTGCTACCGCAACTGCCCCTCGGCCATCCCGGTGCACGAGATGGTCGCCGAGGCGAGGTCGTTCGTGAACCAGCAGCGTCCCTCGGCGGTGCGCGACCTGGTCTTCGAACGGATGTGGTCCCACCCGGGACGACTGCGGACCGCGATCGGGGCCATGTCGCTGGCGGATACCCTGGGCCTGCGGTCCCTGGGCCGATTGTTCGGAATCACCCGCCTGCTGCCCGGGGATCTGCCCAAGGCGGAAAAAATCCTGGCACGCGTCCCCCGGGCCGCCGCCCACAACCAGCTGCCCTCGTTCAACCCGGCGGTCGGTCCGGTCAAGCTCCGGGCGGCTTACTTCCTGGGCTGCGCCTCCGACCTGCTGCTGCCCGATATACCGGTGGCCGCGGTAAAGGCCCTGACCCGTTCGGGGGCCGATGTGGTGATCCCCCAGAACATCAACTGCTGCGGACTGCCCCACCTGGCCAACGGGAGGAAGGACCTGACTGTGCGCCTGGCCGCCAAAAACCTGCTGGCCCTGATCGACTCCGGGGCAGATTTCGTGGTCAGCGACTGCGCCTCCTGCACCTCTGCCTTAAGCAGCAAGTACTATTCTCGGGAGGGTCTGGAAGAGGCCGCCGCGGACGGCCTGCTGGTCGACGAGCGTGGCCGGGAGTTCGATCTCGATAAGCTGATCGAGGCGGCCGAATGGCTGAAAACCAGGGTAGTCGACCTGAACGTCATGCTGGTGGATAAGCTGGGGATGGAGGACCTGAAACCCAGGTTCGAGGCTCCCCTGCGGGTGACCTACCATGACCCGTGCCACCTGTCCAAGGCGCAGAAGATAACCCAGCAGCCGCGCCAGCTGCTTCAGTCCATCGAAGGCCTGGACTTCAGGGAGATGAAAGAGGCGGACGTCTGCTGCGGCGGTTCCGGCACCTTCGGGATGTCTCACTACGACCTGTCCATGAAGATACTGGGCCGCAAGGTCGACTCGATCCTGGAGACCGGGGCCCAGGTGGTCGCCACCTCCTGCCCCAGCTGCATCACGCAGCTCAGCCACGGCCTGAGGGAAGCGGGGTCGCCGGTGGAGGTCCTGCACCCGGTACAGCTGCTGGTGCGCGGGCTGAAGTAGCCGACAGCGCTAAAAAGAAAACAAAACGGCCCGGGGGTTCCCCGGGCCAGCTTCATCTTATAAGCACCCAGGTCCTCTTAACTGCTGCCACCATTTTCTATTGGGTTCGCGAGCCGTTTCTCTCATGGGAACAACAATGACATTTACGCAGCAGCAATCGCATCGACGCTGACGCCGTCTTCTCCTGCGATTTACGTCACGTAGAGCATCACGATTATCGCTATTCATTTCGTTTAATGTTTCATATTCGTCATCGGACAGTATTTCATCAAAATCATCTTCGAATTCAGTCACTTGCCTCTTCCCCCCTTTACGAGTTTATCACTCCATTATATGGGGTTTCTGCATAGTCGTTCCAAGTAGTGCTAAATTAATCCATTTTAGACAAAAAAACAAAAACCCCGGTTTCGGGGCAATTTTTGAGTATAAAATACCGCCGTTGTCGGCAACGGCGGTTAAGTTTTTCTTAAGAGAAGCTGATCACGTAGATGGACAGGCTGGCGAAGAAGATGGTGATGAATATCCCGATCCCCCACATCATGTATCCGCCCGCGGTCATGTTCTGGTAGACCTTGCGGGCCGACGAGATGTTGATGAAGAACATCGCGACCGCTATCACCGCCAGGAGGACCAGCTCCCGTGGCGGCGCCGCCACCCCTTTGGCCAGGGCCTCGCTCACCTTGCTGGGGAAGAACGCGGCCAGGTAAGCGACATAGCCGATGACGCAGATGAAGTTCAACCCCGCCAGCGCCAGGTAGATGTTGTCCTCCGAGGGAACCGGCTGCAGCAGCGCCTCCTGGATCTCGTCCAGGTCGACCTGCTGGGCTATCAGGCTGGTCTTCTTCTGCACCAGTTCCAGAAAAACCGCCACCTCGGCCGGGGTCACCCCGAATACCCCTATCCCGGTCCTCAGGACCACCAGGTTGTCTTCGAGTTCAGTGCCGAAGACGCTCATAACCCCCAGGCCGCTGATGGTGAAAGCCCCGGCGCTGTATCCCGGCCAGTTGGCCCCGAACACCGGCCACACCTTGGGCATCCCCTTGATCCTCTCGATCGAGCGTATGCTGTCCCAGGGTATCCTCTTGTTCATCAGGCCCCAGCGGATATAGAGGCCGTCGTCCTCGATGCGGTAGCTGATGGCGAAAAACGCCAGCACCACGTAAAAACCGAACAGGGCGAATATCAGGAAGGGTATCATCAGCATGGCCTTCATCAAAGCGCTGGATTCGGCCAGGGAAAAGCTGAGACCGCCGCCCAGGATAACCACCAGCACCACAAACGCCGCGAACCCGATTACCCCCCCCAGGGTCGGCACGGGTTTATACAGCTTGTGTTCCGATCCCATCTCTGGCATCATACGGCATCCCCTCCTTCTCTTATCCAATTATTTTAGCATAACCCGACGTTTTTGTCTCAGTGCTTTGTCGGATTGTTCGACAATTGATGATTCTAGGGCTGTTCCCCCAGTATCACTACCGCCTCAATGGTCCGGCCGTCCCGGATGATCTCCAGCCGGACCTGGTCCCCCACCTTGCGCTTGCGCACCTCGCTGGTGAAGTCGTCCGGCCCCTGGACCGGCTGCCCGTCTATTTTACGGATTATGTCCTTGGCGCTGAGGTTCGCCTGCGCGGCCGGGCTTCCCGGTTCCACGCCGATGATGACGACCCCTTTAAGGTCGGGGAGCTTGGCGCTGCTGGCGATATCGGGGGTGATGGCCTGGGTGGAGATGCCCATCCAGGGCCGTGATATCCGGCCCTTGTTGATCAGGTCGTCGAGGACCTCCTTGGCGGTGTTGACCGGGATGGCGAAACCGATCCCCTGGGCCTGGGCGTTTACCGCGGTGTTTATCCCCACCACCTGCCCCTGCAGGTTCAAAAGCGGCCCTCCGCTGTTGCCGGGGTTGATCGCCGCGTCGGTCTGGATAAGGTTGCGGTATATCCGGTCCTCCACCGACACCGGCCTCCCCAGGGCGCTGACCACCCCGGTGGTCACCGTGTGGTCGAGTCCGAACGGGTTGCCGATGGCTATCACCCAGTCACCCGGCCTAAGCCCCCCCGAATCCCCGAGGGACAGCTGGGGCAGCGTTTTCCCCGCGTCTATCTTGATGACTGCCAGGTCCAGTTCGTGGTCGGAACCCACCACTATGGCCGGGAGGGGCTTGTCCATCCCGTTGACGGTCACCTCGATGGTACTGGCCGACTTGACCACGTGTTCGTTGGTCACGATATGGCCTTCCGGGGTGATCAGGAACCCGGTGCCGATCCCATAGTTCACCTGGGTCTGCGGTCTTACCCGCGGGTTGCCGAAGAACTCACGGAAGAACGGGTCGTCGAAAAAGGGGTCCACGACCCGGGTCTCGTTGATGGTGTTGATGTTGACCACCGCCGGGCTGGCCTGAGCCACGGTGTCGGCGACATTGAGAGGTCCGATCACCACCGCCGGGGTCTGCGCCGGGGCGGTGGTGGATGAAGACGGGGGCGGCTCCGGCGCGCCGGGCTTGAGGTTGAAAAACCCGGCGGGGATTATCCCCGCGGCCACCAGGGCCCCTCCCAACAGGAAAGCTATCAGTACTAGGGCTGATTTGTAAAACGCCCTGCCCGCTCCGTTCAACCCGGTCTTCCCCCTTTCGGTTCTTCTCGCGCCAATTTTAGCACCACCCGGAATGGTTGTCCAGCGCGAACCCTGGGGAATCCTGCTGCGGTCCCTACCAGTCGTTGTACCTGGAACGCCGTGCGTGACGGTCAGCCCGCCGCGCCGACATCTTCAGGTCCGTCGAGAAACGGTGCTGCTTTTTCTTCCTCCAGTTTCGGCCGCCGAGGAAGATGATCCCCCCCAGGCCGACGAACCCGCCGATCAGTACCGGCAGGGTCGGGTAACGCTCCGCCGGCACCTCGGCGGCGGTTACGAGTGGTATCGGTTCCAGGGGCTGCCCCCCGACCGTGCAGTTCAGGTAGCCGGCCACGGTCCCCGCCGGCATCGGGGCCGGCAGGTTTTGATTCACGTAGGCCTGGGTCTGGATGCTGAGTCCATTCGCCTCTGGCGCGTTGACACACAGGTCCCGGGAGGCCAGCAGGTCTATCGACCTCCCGCGGGAAAGCTGGAGCTGGGCGGATGCCTGGTCTTTCTGAACCACCTGCAGGCTGGTGCTGTTTTTAAGACCGTAGTCCAGCAGGCGGGCGGTGTTTTCCCAGATGGTCGAGTCGCACCCCAGCACCACCGATATCATCTCCCGCCCATCTCTCTGGGCCGAGGCGACCAGGCAGTTCTTCGCGTCACTGGTATACCCCGTCTTGACCCCGGTTATCCCGGGGTAGTTGTAGAGCAGCCGGTTCAGGTTGTAGAGGTTGACCTGGTGCAGGTTGCCGATCCAGGGGCGGCTCTTGGTGGTGATAATCTTGCGAAACTCCTGGTTATTCAGTGCCTGCCGGGTTATCAGCGCCATGTCGCGGGGGGTGGAATAGTGCATCGGGTCGGACAGCCCGGTGGGGTTCGTGAAGTTGGTGTTGTTCGCCCCCAGCTCTTTGGCCCGGCGGTTCATCATCTCCACGAACCTCTCCACCGATCCCTCGCCCTCATGGGCGGCCAGCGTCCAGGCCGCGTCGTTGGCGGAGTTCAGGAGCGCCGCGTACAGCAGCTGTTCCACGGTCTTGGTCTCGCCGGGTTCCAGGTAGACCACGGTGCCATCCTGCTCTTTGGCCTCCTGCGGGGTCGCGACCACCTCGTCCAGGCGGGACTGTTCCAGCACCAGCATCGCGGTCATTATCTTGGTGGTGCTGGCCATGGGCATCCTGGCGTTAGCGTTTCGGCCGTGGATGACGTACCCTGACGAGGCGTCCATCAGAACCACCCCGGAGGCCTCGAACTCGGGCGGCGCTTCCACCCCGTAAACGGTTTTTTTATCCAGCGGAGATGCAATAATCCAGAGAACAATAATCAATAATAATGGAAAGGTGAGATACCGGTTTGCAGGTTTGTGTTTAAACAGCACTTTATCACCTTTAACTTATTTTTAATAACGGTTATAATTATTCCGTTACATGGAGGTCGATGCAATGATTATCGTGAGCGCCTGCCTGGTTGGGATAAACGCCCGCTACGACCAAAAGTCCAACTCCCACCCCCAGTTGATCGAGGAGATGCGCCGCGGTGGACTGCTGCCGCTTTGTCCCGAGCAGCTGGGCGGTCTGCCGACCCCCCGCATCCCCTGTGAGATACGTGGAGGGACCGCTGCCGAACTGCTGTGGCAGCATCAGCAGGAAGACGAGGATAAGCCGGTACGGGTCGTCAATCGGGCGGGTAAGGACGTTACCGCCCAGTTCGTCAAGGGGGCCGAGGAGGTCGCCCGGCTGGCGGATTTTTACGGCGTCAAGGCGGCGGTCCTGAAAGCCCGTAGTCCCTCCTGCGGCTGCGGCAAAATCTACGACGGCAGCTTTTCCCACCAGGTCATCGATGGCTACGGGGTCACCGCCGAGGCGCTGCTGCAGCGGGGGGTCACCGTGATAACCGAGGAGGACTATACCTCCGAATGGATGGAGAGGATGAAGACCCTCTAGTATTTTAAATTAAAATCCTGACACCGGTAAATTTACTTTTCTGATATCAGAATTACTAAAGGAGCGTCGCAGTAAAATGACCAGAGCCGTTTCTCTTATATCGGGTGGCTTGGACAGCCAGCTGGCGGTAAAGGTTATACAGGACCAGGGGATCGAGGTGCACGGGGTAAACTTCGTCAGCCCGTTCTTCGGCGGCTCGGACAGCGTGGTCCAGGCGGCCCGGCAGCTGGGTATCGGACTCCACACCATCGACTTCAGCGAAGAATACCTGGCCCTGCTGAAGAATCCCCGCTACGGGTTCGGTAAAAACCTGAATCCCTGCATCGACTGCCACGGGTTCATGCTGAACCTGGCGGGTAAGTACATGGAGCAGATCGGGGCCGACTTCATAATCACCGGCGAGGTCCTGAAACAGCGTCCCATGTCGCAGAACAAGGACGCGCTGGGTATAGTGGAAAGGCTCTCCGGGTACCCCGGCTTGATACTGCGGCCGCTTTCCGCCAAGCTGCTCCCACCGACCGAACCCGAGATACGGGGTCTGGTCGACCGGGAACGGCTGCTGGACATCAGCGGACGCTCGCGCCGGGCCCAGATCGAACTGACCGAACGTTATGGGATCACCGACTATCCCTCTCCCGCCGGCGGCTGCCTGCTGACCGTTCCGTCCTTCGCCGAGCGCCTGCGGCACCTCTTTATCCGCCGCCCGGAACCCTCCCGGCGGGAGCTGGAACGTCTGAAGGTCGGCCGCCACTTCTTCGGGCCAGGCGGGTTTTACCTGATAACCGGCCGCCGGCACGATGAAAACGAGGTCCTGCAGTCTTCGCTCCAGCCCGGGGAGGTCCTGCTCAAGGCCGCCGCCCACCCCGGCCCGGTTTCACTTTTGAGCAAAACCGACGGTTCGCCGATCACCCCCGGGGACCTTTCCATCGCCGCCTCCCTGACCGCCCGCTACAGTGACGGGCGTGAGCTGGATTCGGTGGAGATTAAGCACTGGTCCCTCGAAAGCGAGCCAGAGGTGATGCCCGCCGCTCCCCGCGACCCGTCGGGGATCGCGGGGCTCGAACACTACTAGCTCCACCCCAGGTCCTGCGGCAGGACCTTCTCGGCCATGGCGGCGTAGCCCTCGATGGTGGGATGCCCGCCGTCCAGCAGCAGGTCGTGCCGAATCTCCCCGTCCCCCTGGAAAAAGGCCGACGCGAAGTCGATGGTCAGGGCGCCCTTGTCCTCGGCAAACCCCTTGATCCAACCGCGCAGACGCGCCATCCTCCTCTCGGGTTCCGCCCATCCCAGTGGGATCGGCAGGCCCAGCACCGGGGTGATGCCGTGCTTTACGCTCTCTTCCCATATCTTTTCCAGGTTGTACTGGATGCGGTCCAGTGATTCCCGGATGATTATGTCGTTGGCTCCTCCCAGGATCACCACGTGGGTGGGTTTCTTCTCCACCACCTGAAATGGGAACCGGTAAAGCATCCCCTCGGTGGTGTCTCCGTTTACACCCCGGTTTATCATGTCAAGATCGTTTCTTTGCGCCACCAGGTGGACCCAGGAGTACTCCGGTCCATACGGGAACCCCCAGGTGATGCTGTCCCCCAGGCAGACAATTTTGGTGCTGGTCATCGAGGATTGGTACCGCTCCTTTCAGTGGTTGTCGGTCCGGTCGTCGCCGCTCCGGTCGTCCGCTCCAGTTCTTTGAGTATCGCATCCAGTTCCTTGATGCTCTCGCCGTAGCCGGCCCAGTCGCCCGCGCTCAGCTTCTTCTGCGCCTCGTTGTAGGTCTGGCGGGCGCTCTTGACCAGTTCCTGGACGGACAGGGTGTTAGGCAGGGTCCCTTCTTCCGCCGCCGGGGGTACCGGCGGCGCGGGCGGGGGTTTTACCTCCTTGAATATCATCTCCAGCGCTGCCTCCAGTGTCTTGTCCATCACCACCTGGTCGCCGTAGACCACCACCACCCGCCGCAGCTCGGGCAGGCGGCTCTGGTCAGCCTGAAGGTACAGCGGCTCCACGTAGATGATGGAGTGCTCGATCGGTATCACCATTATGTTTCCGCGGAAGGTGCTGGACCCTTTCTGGTTCCACAGGGAAAGTTCCTTGGAGATTTCGCCGTCCTGTTCTATCCGGGCCTCGATCTGCATGGGGCCGTAAACCAGTTTCTGCTTCGGGAAGTGGTATACCAGCATCTGGCCGTAGCGTTCCCCGTCGGAGCGGGCGCAGAGCCAGCCGACCATGTTCTCCCGCTTGGCCGGGGTAAACGGCAGCATCAGCAGGAACTCGGGCTGGCTTTCTCCCGGCAGCTTCATCACCATGTAGTACGGCTTCATGGTCTCCTTCTTGCCGCCGAACAGCTCCTCGGGGATGCTCCACTTGTCCTCCTTGTTGTAGAAGACCAGCGGGTCTTCCATGTGGTAGGTGCTGTAAATGCTGGCCTGGAGGTTGAACAGGTCCTCGGGGTACCTCAGGTGACGCTTGATGTCGGGCGGCATATTGTCTATCGGCTGGAACAGCCGGGGGAATATCAGCTGGTAGCTCCTGACGATCGGGTCGTCCTCGTCGGTGATATAGAAGTCGGTACTGCCGTTGTACGCGTCGATCACCACCTTGACCGAGTTGCGGACGTAGTTGCCCCACCCCTCGGTCGGTTCCGAATAGGGGTAGCGGTCGCTGGTGGTGTAGGCGTCCTGTATCCAGTACAGCCTCCCCTGGCTGACCACCAGGTAGGGGTCCTCGTCGAAGCGCAGGAAGGGCGCGATCTTCCTGACCCGCTCGTGGATGTTGCGGTAGTACAGGAGCTGGCTCTGGCTGTTCACCTCGTTGGAAAGCAGAAGTTTATAGTCGCCCAGGCCCATGGCGAACATGGAGCGGCAGAACGGAGAGGACAGCATGATCCCGCCCGTCTCCTGGTAGTAGCTCTCGACGTTTTCATCACCCTTGGGGTAGTTGAACTCCGGGGTGGCGGCGTTCACTATCACGTAGCTGTCGTTGGTCTCCCCGTAGTAGATCTCCGGCCGCTCCAGGGGTATCCCCGCCTTGTCGGTCTCCGGGGGTATGTTCTGGATATAGAACTCGGGCAGCCCCTCGGGGGTGACCTCGTTGACCGGGCTCATGGCCATCCCGTAGCCGTGGGTGTACTTGAGCCTCTGGTTGATCCAGGTCTGGGCCTGTTCGGGCAGCTTGGTCTGGTCTATCTCCCGGGCGGCCAGCGCCACCTGCCGCAGTTCGCCGTTCAGGTGGTAGCGGTCGATGTCGATGTCCTTGAAGCCGTAGTACGGTCGCATCTCCTGTATCTGGCCGTAGGTCTGTTTCAGCGGCTGCCAGTCCCAGAGGCGGACGTTCTCGATGGTGTCCTGGTTGTCCTTGACCATCTGGGTGGTCAGGTTGTTGTCCGCGGGGAAGGCCACCCGCTTGATGTTATCGAGGTTGTATCCCTTTTTGGTGTACTCGATGGTGTAGTTGATGTAGGGCTCCTCCATCGCGAACTGGTTGGGCACCACCCTGAAATTTTGAATCATCCCCGGGTAGGCGTACCCCAGGAGCAGCGAGGCGCTGATCAGGATGACGATGCTCAGGAGGACCCACTTGATCTTGCGGATGAACAGGTTGGCCAGGATCAGGACCGCGCAGATGACGGCCACCGCTTCCAGGCTCTGGTACGCCAGCAGCCGGCCGTGGATATCGGCGTAGCTGGCCCCGTAGACCACCCCGTTGCTGGAGAACAGCAGCTCGTAGGTGCTGAGCTTATACCCCCAGGCCTTGATCAAAAAGAACAGCGCTATCAGCACCGAGAAGTGGATCTTCGGTCGGGTGAAATCCCCTAGGGGGTTTCTGAAAAAGGCCGAGGGACTGCTGACGATGTAGATGAGGCCCACGATGATGGCGGTAGCCAGCATCCCGCCTATCAGGTAGTTGTATATCATCTGGTAGAAGGGGAGCTTGAAGACGTAGAACCCGATGTCCTTATAAAAGATGGGGTCCACCACCTCGAAGCTGCCCGCGTGGAAGTACTGCTGCACCACCATCCAGTCCTGCGAGGCCAGGAGGCTGATTATGTAGGCGAGGATAAAGCTCAGCAGCAGGAAGAATATTATCAGCCCGCGCCCCTGGAGGAAGACCTCCCAGAAGGGTTTCTGCTTGCGGATAACCCTGGCGGGTTCATCCCCTCCCTGCAGGAAGTTCATCAGCGAGCGGCGGGTGACCAGAAAGTTGCCCATAAAGAGCAGGAAAAGCCCTATCCCCACCACCAGCCGCAGGGCGACCTGCGAGAAGAAGATGGTGAGAAAAACCGAGAGCTTATTTACAGAGGCGAACCAGACCCAGTCCATGTAAAAGTTGGTGATCATGGCGGTGATAACTATGACCGCCAGTAAAACCACCAGGACTGTAGTCTTCACCTTGGAATTAATATCCATTGAATCCTCCATCGACTCGTCGGATTTCCCGCCGGTTTAAAATAAATTGTAACACAACACCAGAGATTTGAATAATTTCCAGGTCGAGAAACTCTGACCGGATCAGGGTCGGGCACCGGAAGAAAAAAAACGTTACCCTGTGCAGGGCAACGATACCAAACACTATTAAGTCACCGACTACTCGTCGATGAACAGGGTTTTCCCTTTGTACTCCCAGACCTGTTCTAAAACCCACTGGTCGTTGGTCCTGACCAGCTCACACACGATGCCCTGCTTGGTCTCGCAGCGGTACCTCGCCTCATCGTAGAGCTTGGAGAAGACCGGCCTGCCCTGCACCACGGAGAAACTGGTCACCTGGTACAGTGCCTTACGCCAAACGAATGACTTCGGATGGCCTTCTCTGTCGAGACCAACATCGACCTGATCGTTGTACATCTGGCTCATGGTTTTATTATACCAGCTTGGTGTCGTACAGGGATAGGGGATATTCGTTTTTTGTTAAACTCTTGTCACCCGTTGCGGGCCATCTCGACCAGCCGGCTGACCAGCTCGGGAAAACCGATGCCCGCCGCCCGGGCGGCGTCGGGGAAAAGGCTGGTGGCAGTCATCCCCGGCGCGGTGTTGACCTCCAGTACAAAGGGGTTGCCTTCCGGGTCGACTATGCAGTCCACCCGGGAAAGACCCCGGCAGCCCAGCGCCTGGTACGCCCTGAGACATGCCTGCTTGGCCCGCTCCTGCTGCTCCTCCGGGATGCGCGGCGGTATTATGTGGTCGCTCATGCCCGGGGTGTACTTGGTTTCATAGTCGTATACCCCGGTGACCGAGTATATCTCTATCAGCGGCAGCACCAGGGGGGGATCGTCGCCCAGGATCGACGAGGTGACCTCCACCCCCGATATCATCTTTTCTATCAGCACCTGGGGGTCGTAGGAAAAGGCCAGTTCCAGCGCGGCCTCCAGCTTTTCCGCCTCATGCACGAACGAGATACCGATGGTGGACCCCTGGGTAACCGGCTTCACCACCACCGGCAGCGAAAGCTGGGAGACGACCCGCTCCACCACCGCGGATACGCCTGCCGTACGGGCCTCTTTCTGGTTCACCACCACGAACGGCGGGGTAGGAATCCCCTCGAAACAGAAGACCTTCTTGGCCATGAGCTTATTCAACCCCAGGGCGCTGGCCAGCACCCCCGGGCCGGTGTAGGGTATCCCCAGTATCTCCAGCAGCCCCTGCATGGTCCCGTCCTCACCCAGGGCGCCGTGCAGGGCTATAAAGGCCACCTCCGGGCGGTCCTCCAACAGCCTTTTCCCGATCGTGGCGTCCACGTCGATCTGATATGCGTCATAACCCGCCTCCAGCAGGGCCTGGTATACCGCCTGCCCGCTGCGGAGGGAAACCTCCCTCTCCGCCGAGGTGCCGCCCTTCAGCACCGCTACCCTTTTCTTCATTAGGTCCGCCTCCTCGATTCAAAGAATTCACTTTCGCCGGCCCACCGGTCGGGTAATCCCTTTCGCCCTCAGACGTTCAGGCTGCGGTGGTACTCCTCCAGCCGCTCCACGATCACCGGCGGGATGGTGAGATCACCCATGGTGACCGGGGCGAACCTTCCATGGTAGTCGCTGCCTCCGGTGGCCAGCAGTCCCCACTCCCGGGCCAGGGTCTCGTAGCGCTCGATCATCTCGTCCCGGTTGCCGAAGTAGTAGTAGTATACCTCAATCCCCGGCAGTCCGAAACGTCGGATGATGTCCTGCACCAGCTGTTCATCGCGTATGATCCCGGGATGGGCCAGGACCGGAATGCCGCGGCACTCCCGGATCAGCTCCACCGCCTCCCCCAGCGGGTTTTTGGTGAACTCCACGTAAGTTTCGGTATTTCTGGTAAGGTATTTTCGCAGCACCTGCACCATCTCGTCCTGGGTGGAGATGTATCCCGCCTCGTAGATCGCGTGCAGGATGTGGTTCTTGCCGATGGCGACGTTGTTGTTCGCTATCCCCGCCACATGGTCGTAGTCGATGTTGAACCCGTGCTGCCTTAAATTATCAACGATCTGGGAAGCCACCTGGTTACGCTGCTCCCTCAGCTCGTGGAGACGGTCGCGCATCAGCCGGCAGTCAGGATCGAAGAGGTAGCCCAGCAGATGGATCTCCCGGCTGCGGTAGGTGGTCAGCAGCTCCACCCCGGCCAGGACCTTTATCCCCCGATCCGCGGCCTCTCCGCGGATCTCCAGGTACCCCTCGATGCTTTCGTGGTCGGTCAGGCTGATGACCCCAAGTCCCCGGGCAGCGGCCTCGTCCATGGCGTCCCGCGGCGGGGTGGCCCCGTCAGAAGCGGTCGTGTGGATGTGCAAATCTATGTTCATCGGCAGCACCCTCTCCACATCCATAATAGTAGATTTATTCGAGGCCTGGATTGGAAATACCTCTATCCGCCTGCCAAAATCATAATCTTTATAACCCGCCCTGCCAGAACTTGGCGCTCCCCTCGGCTTATTATCTTCAGGTCCTCCTATTGCCATCCGCCCCGGTCTTTGATAAAATAGCCATGCGGCATTTTTACGCAGGGGTGTAGCTCAATGGTAGAGTAGTGGCCTCCAAAGCCATTGGTTGCGGGTTCGAGTCCTGCCGCCCCTGCCAAGAATTTTAAACCCCGGGTTTTTTTTAAAACCCCGGGGTTGTTGTTTTCCCCGATTCTTTGGGCTCCATCCCGATGTCCCCATTCAGGGTCTTCCAAATCAGCCCTCATGTTCGGTTGCTACTTTCCCTTTTTTTGGTTATCATATCCCGGTAGGCATGGACCGGGACATCCACCCCGCACCCCGGTGCGGGGGCCTACACACCAATATCCGCGGTTTTCAGGCGGATCAGCCGGGCCAGGGAGCATCGCTCCCTGGCCCTTTTCGTGTTGTCGGTGGGAAGTGAGCTATGGGGATATACTTTCGGCGGGATCCATATAAAGACAAGAACTGGTTTGAAACCTGCATACGCTGCCGGGAGTGGGCCGGTCAAGAGAACCGTCCAACCGTCCCCGTTATCACCAGTGATCAGCCTCCTAGTACAACCCCCGGTCATTAACATGGCACTTGATGGACCTAGCCCTGCACAAAGACTCAAAGGTTTCTCGAATTTCTCTGCTTTTACGATACCTTTTGGGGTTAATATTAAACGGTTTTCCTTTTTTAGGTATTATCCTGATAAAAGGATTCAAGAATTCCATCGCGATTGATGAAAAATAAACCTCCTCAATATCCTCCCACCTTATTTTATCCCTGCCACACTCGATAACTTCATCATCAAAATACAACTGTCCCGGTATGTTAAAATAGGCGATGAAAGCGAAAACGGCAATTATAAAGTAGTAGAAAAAACTTACCTCTTCTGACAGCGTTCTTGAGTAAGCAAGAAGCAGCCCAAATCCCACCAAACCCGAGACTGCTGAAAACAGCTGCCAGGAAAAATGCTTAATTCTATACTTATATCCCCTTTTTTTCACAACGCTTTCAACCATCGCACATCCCTATTTGCCTTTCTTTATTGCCGAATTACTGATATACCTGTGAGCATCCCTGGTCAGGAACCGTCCTAACGTGGGGCTGTAATACCGGCTCCTCTCCTGATCTATCCAATTCCATTATATTTGAATTGGCCTCATGTGTATAGTGGTCATAGCTGTCCGAGATAGTCCCATACGCCGCCGGTTTTTCCTGACCCAGTTTTAGGTCAACTGCTCATTGCAAAACAAAAAACCTCTTGGCAGAGGTTTTTACGTTATCTTTATGCCGGCATAGCTGTTTTCACAGGTTAAGGTTTATCTGCACCTGGTCCAGTTCTTCCTCGGTCACCCCGATGTACCTCAGGGTGATGCTGGGCGCCAGGTGGTTGAATATCTTCTGCAGGTGGGCCACATCCGTCCCCTGGCGGTAGGCGTGGTAGCCGAAGGTCTTGCGCAGGGTGTGGGTCCCGATGGGGCTGACTATCCCCACCCGCTGCGCCGCGTCGTTTAAAACCTGCCAGGCCTGGATGCGGCTGATCGGCTGGTTTTCCCCCTTGCGGGAGGCGAACAGGTACTGGTCCATCTTGATCCCGCGGACGCTTTCCATGTAGTCGTTGATGGCTCCCTTGACCGTCTGGTTGAGGATGAACTTCTTCCCCTGCCCGTTCTTCCGGTCATTCACGATCAGGAAGTCCTTGACCCGGTTCTTGCTGTCCACGACGTCGGTAACCTTTAACCGCAGCAGGTCGGATACCTTAAGCCCGGTGTTGATACCCAGGGTAAAAAGCAGGTAGTTGCGCGGGCTTTCTTTTTTCAGAATCCTCTTGATGGCGTCAATCTTTTTTACGTCACGAATTGGTTCCACTGTACTCACTTTTCGGATACCTCCCAATACTGATATCTTGCCCTCGCTCGCATCAGGGCGCCCCTCTCTTTACCAGATACTTGATTCACCTGCATCCAGACGGTCCTCGGTTTTTATATAAATCCATCGAGATAATAGTATTTTATTCTGTTCACTGTTTTATAGTTAAACTAACATATTTATACTATTTATACAAGTTCTTTCTGAAGGCGAGCGGTGTAAATTATTTTTACACTATATAGCTGCTGTAATCATTTATATGCATGTTCTTACGTCGGGGATTATTTTTTGGCGGAAAATCCGTAGCTCCCGGTGGGGGCCCCTACCCCGAGGTAGTCTATCTGCCCGTTGTACGCCACCGGGTTGAACCTTTCATTGTCGATCCTTCCCCGGGGATCCAGCGCCGATTCATCGATATGGACGGCCAGCACCTCCGCCAGGAACAGGTCGTGGCTCCCCAGCTCCAGGACCTGCCGCACCTCGCACTCCAGGTTGACCGGGCATTCCTCGATCAGGGGCGGCGCCACCTTCGAGGCCGGCCGGGGGGTGAGCCCGGTGGCTGCGAACTTATCCACGTCGCGGCCCGACACCACCCCGCAGTAGTCGGTAACCCGCAGCAGGGACTGGGTCGGGAGGTTGATCACGAACTGCCGGTTCTTCTTGATCAACCCGTGTGAGTACCTGGACGGCCTGATGCCGATGCCCACCATCGGGGGCTCGGAGCACACCGTTCCCGCCCAGGCGATGGTGATGATGTTCGGCCGGTTCTGGTCATCGACCGAGGTTACCAGTACCACCGGCACCGGCTGCAGTGCTGTCGAGCCCGGCTTTTCTATCTTCATCCCGTTTTCCTCCTCTATATTTTTTTAAGCAGTCTTCATCCGCTCAGTCCGTCCCTGATGTCGATCGCTTTCTGTGCGTGATCGGTTATCACCACATCTACCCGCCAGCGGCAGAACCTCTCGATCAGACGGGGTTGGTTCACCGTCCAGATATAGAGGGGTATCCGTTTTGCCGCGGCGGCCTTCACGAACCGGTAGCTGGCTAGGGCGTAGTGGGGCGCGAGGAAATCCGCGCCGCAGCGTTTTCGGCGTCTCCAGGGAAACATCTCCGTCAGCCTCGTGTTCAGTAGGTTGACCGGGTCCCTTTCTCCCAGCAGCAGGCCCACCGGCACCGCCGGGTCCATCTTTTTCAGCGCCGCCACCGTAGAGTCGTGGAAGGAGGTGCATACAAACCGTCCCCGCGGGATATGCTTTAAAACAGCGTCGAGGAAGTACTCTTCGTAGCCGGTTTCTTTCAGCTCGATGTCGAACCGGATGTGTCTGCCAAACTCCGCCAGGACTTCTTCCAGCCGCGGTATCTGGTAGTCCGCCAGGGACCCCAGTGCTCGGTAATCGACCTCCGCGATGACGTACTCCCGATTGTCTCTGGTGACGAAACGGTCGTGGTGGACCAGCAAAACCCCATCGGCGGACCTTCGTACGTCGATCTCTATCATGTCAGCCCCCAGCTCGACAGCCCGGGAAAATGCCTCCCGGGTGTTTTCGCGGGCTGAATCGGTAGACCCTCGATGCGCGGCAATCAAGGGGATCGTCACTTTATCACCTGACATAGGTCCTCCGGGTTATATTGTGCCATAAAATTAAAGGCTTTTTACATTTTTTTTGCAATTTTTTCTGGTTAACCTATTTTATTCATCTGGTTGGAGGTATATTTCTGCTCCCGGTTCTTGGCGGCCGGGGGGCAGGTAGATGTGGACAGGACTTGCGAATAGTCAGTGCGGTTTAAGCAAAAGATAGATGAAAGGAGGTTCGTTTTCGCATATGAAAAACTTCAACGGGCTTTTGGCCAAGTTCATCCTTTTCCCTTTGTTGGTATTCGTTTTCATACGGTTGATGCCCAATATGCTCAGTTTCTATACCCCGGGTCAGGTTATAACCCTTTCCTGGCTGGTCGGGCTTGCCCTTTACCTGATAGACTTGACCCGCTTGTCCAGTTGGGGACCGCTGAGCACTTCTTTGGCGGATTTTCTGGTGAGTGCGGTCATGGTCTGGGGCTTTGCCTTTATCGTCAAGGTATCCATCTACATCAATTTCTGGAGCGTGTTGCTGGTGGCTTTGGGGATAGCTGTACTAGAGTACCTGATCCACCGCTTCATTCAATCCTTCCCGGTGGATCTACCCCAACAAAAACCGCGTCCCTAGTGCAGAACCCTTTTCAGTCTCGAGTTGTAGGTCAGCAGCCGCCGGGCCCGCATGGTTCCTGCTTTCCTCTTCCCGGCCCTGGCGGTCGGAACGAAAAACAACCGGTAGAGCGCCTCTTTTTCCTCTGCGGTGAGGACCAGTGATATCTGGTTCCTGTTCAGAGCTATCATCCTTTCCCCGGTATTAATTGCCGAAGCAACAAGCCCCATCAATTGTGATGGGGCAAACAGTTCTCCCGTGAAGACCGGTCATCCTCGGTGGCAACCAGGCTGGCATAGGTTTTACCTTTAGCCCCTTGGCTTTGCGTCACGCCCTTTCGGAGCGCTTTGCCCTTATCACAGATTTCCCTATTCTATTAACAGCAGTTCCGCATATTTTTATTATTATTTCAACATCTTTGTGCAAACTCCTCCTTGGTAAAGAAATATTTTACCGGGATGATTCTTTTGCCTTTTTTCCTGCAGGATTGTGGTTCAAAGTGTCGAAATACTAACGGATTAGTCAGCCTGGAGGAAAAATATGCGGGGAGATGCGGTCCGTTCAATCGTAGCGTTTGCGGTCATCCTTTCACTAATGGTGTTTTCTATCGCTCTGAGCACCGCTTCCGGAGCATGGTTGATTTCGATGGATGCACCTCTGGTTAAGGTTTCCAGTTCAGCGGCTGCTTCCTCTCCGCCGCCAGACCCGGCTCCCGCGCCTCCGCCCGTCGAGCAGACCGCGGCAAAGGCCCCCGATCCGCCGGCTGCCGAGCCGCCAGCTACGGAGCCGCCAGTTAAAGATCCCCCTCAAAACCCGACTGTCTCCGATGACTATCCATCTGACAAACCGATTAAAAACACCAACCCCTCGGCCAAAAAAATCGCTTTCCTGACCTTTGACGACGGTCCCTCCGAGGAGGTAACCCCGATAATCCTCGACGTGCTCCGCGAACACAAGGTTAAAGGAACCTTTTTCGTGGTCGGCTTCAACGCTGAGAGACACCCGGAAGTCCTGCAGCGGATAGCCGCCGAGGGCCACCGGATAGGGAACCACTCCTACAGCCACCGCATCAAGAGCATCTACCGGGACTCCAACGTCCTGCTGGATGAGATACAATCCTGCGACAACGCCATAGCCAGCGCGACCGGGCTTCACCCCCGGATCTTTCGGGCTCCCGGCGGCTCAAGGCCTTTCCTCAAGCCGGCTCTGGCGGCCAAGGTGACGGAGGCTGGATACCAGTACTTCGACTGGAACGTCTGCCCCGGCGATGCTGTGGTCAATGGACTGACCGCTGACCAAATGACCAGAATCACCCTGCAGCAGGCCAGCACCAAGAGTTATATCATCGTGCTGCTGCACGACTCTTACACGATGCAGCAGACAGCCAAGGCCCTGCCCCGGATCATCAAGGGCCTGCAGGAACAGGGTTTCACCTTCCAGGTGATCGAACCCGACACCGCGCCTATCCATTTTTAATCAGCCGCGGCCGACCCGGGTTCGCGGTCAATCGATGACCGCTGCCCGGTTTATTTTTTTTCTGGCGGGGCAGAATATTGTCGTCTATTTAAAAAAGGAGGAAGAGTTTATGAAGATGATCGTGGACCAGGACCTCTGCATCGAGTGCGGCCAGTGCATCGATCTGTGCCCCGAGGTCTTCGACTGGAACGACGACGGAAAGGCTCAGTCCCAGGCCAGCGAGATCGACTCGGACAACGAGGCTTGTGCGATGGAGGCCGCTGAAAACTGTCCCACCGACGCCATCTTAGAGGCTTAAAAAAGCAGACGGCGAAGAAAAACGACGGGCTGGTCCTTTTATACGGACCAGCCCTCTTATTATCCAGCCGTTTATATAACCGGTTACTTTTCTTCCGCCTTCTCTGCCTTGCGGGCCGCGATGACCTTTTCCGCCATGTTGGGCGGCAGTTCCTCGTAGCCGGTGATGTCCATCTTGTAGAATCCGCGCCCCTGGGTCATCGACTTCAGCTCGATGGCGTAGCGCTGCATCTCCGCCGCCGGGACCTGGGCCTTGATGATCTGGTACCTTCCCTTGGGCTCCATCCCGAGTATCCGTCCCCGCTTGCCGGTGAGGTCCCCCATGATGTCGCCCATGAACTGTTCGGGTATCGTTACCTCGACCTCGGCGATGGGTTCCAGCAGGGTCGGCTTCGCCTGCTCCATCCCCTTCTTCATGGCGATGATGGCGGCCAGCTTGAAGGAGAGTTCGTTGGAGTCGACGGTATGATAGGAACCGTCGTAGAGGTTGACCTTGACCCCGGAGACCGGGTATCCCGCGAGCACGCCCTCCGACATGAACTCCTTGACCCCTTTTTCCACCGCCGGCACGTACTGCTTCGGTACCGAACCGCCGAAGAGGCTCTCGGTGAACTCATATTCGTTGCCGGAGCCGGGGCTGATCTCCAGCCAGACATGGCCGTACTGGCCGTGGCCGCCGGTCTGCTTCTTGTGTTTTCCTTCGACCTTCACCGTGCCGCGGATGGTCTCGCGGTACGGGACGATCGGGTCTTTGGTGTTTACCTCCACCCCAAACTTGCGCTGGAGGCGTTCCAGGATGATGTCCAGGTGGGATTCTCCCATCCCGGTGAGCAGGTTCTGACGGGTTTCGGGGTTCTTGGTCCAGCGGATCGACGGGTCTTCTTCCATCAAGCGGTTGATGGCGCTGCCCAGCTTGTCCTCGTCCCCCTTGCTCTTGGGCTCGATGGCCACCGAGAATCGGGGCTCGGGGAACTCGATCCCCTCCAGCTGCACCTGGTTGTTCTTCTGGCACAGGGTATCGCCGGTGGTGGTTTCGCCGAGCTTGGCGACCGCGGCGATGTCGCCCGCTTTGAGTTCGGTCACCGTGTCCTGGTTCTTACCCCGCATGACGAGTATCTGACCTATCTTCTCTTCCTTCTCCCGGTTGGCGTTGTAAAGGAAGCTGTCTGCCTTGATGGAACCGGAGAACAGTCTGAAGAAGCTGAGCTTGCCCACGTAGGGGTCGGCCAGGGTCTTAAAGATCAGCGCCGCGGTCGGTTCGGCGTTCAGGTTCTTGCCCTCGGCGGCCAGGGTGTCCGCGGGGGACGGCAGGGACTCGACTATCAGGTCGAGCAGCTGATGGACCCCGATGTTCTTACCCGCCGAACCGCAGAGCACGGGTACGACCGTCCCCTTGATGATGGCGGCTTTCAGTCCCGCGTAGACCTCCTCCGGGGTCAGGGTCTCACCTTCCAGGTACTTGGTCAGCAGGTCGTCGTTGCCCTCGGCGGAGGACTCGACCAGCTGTTCACGCGCACTGGCGGCTTCATCCGCCATGTCCGCGGGTATCTCGGACTCCTTGAACTTGCCGCCCGCTTCCCAGGTGAAGGCCTTCATGTGCAGCAGGTCGACTATCCCGGTGAAGCTGTTCTCTGAACCGATGGGCAGCTGGATCGGCACCACCTTGTGGCCGAGGTTTTCCCGCATCTGCTCCAGGGTCCGGGAAAAGCTGGAGTTTTCCCGGTCGAGCTTGTTGATGAAGGCGATGCGCGGGATGTTGTGCTTCTCCGCCTCTTCCCAGTAGACCTCGGTTTGAACCTCTACCCCCGATACGCCCTCCACCACAACGATCAGACTGTCCACCACCCGCATGGCCGCTTTTACCTCCGCGGCATAGTCGGCGAAGCCCGGGGTGTCGATCAGGTTTATCTTGTTATCCTTCCACTCTATCGGCACCAGGGTGGCGTTGATGGTCATCTTCCTTTTAATCTCTTCGGGATGAAAATCGCTGATAGTGGTTCCGTCCTCTACCTTTCCCACTCTGGTGGTGTGCCCTGCGTTAAAAGCCATGGTTTCCGCCAGTGAGGTCTTGCCGGCTCCGCCATGCGATATCAGAGCGACATTGCGCAGTCTTTCGGTTGGGTATACCTTCAAACCTTTTCTCCTCCTTTATATTTAGGTATCTGTTTCACTTCATAGCTTCCCCAGTATATCAATGGTTAAGATACTCTAATACTTTACCAGATTCCGTAATGCGTAGTCAAGGGAGATTAGGGCCCGGCCGAGGATTCTTCTATTTGACCCCCTGGCAACATATGTATGATTTGGAAAGGAGCGATCACGATGCCGGTCAAACGGCCGCTGGTACGGGGTACGATAATCCTCGGCTCGGTCAACCTGTACAACCGCTGCCTGGGTGTGTTCAGCCAGGCGATGGCGGTCAGGCTCCTCGGCACGCAGGGGTACGGGCTTTATCAGCTGTCGATGCCGATCTTCACCCTCTGTCTGGTCCTGGCGACCGCCGGGATCCCCCCCGCGCTGACGCGGCTGGTGGCGGACGAGTCTTCGCGCCGCAACCTGCCGGCCGTCTACCGGGCCGTGCGCTGGTCTTTTTGGGCCCTGGCCCTGCTCGGGGTAGTATTCGCGGTCCTGATCGCCTTCTCCTGGCCGCTGATCGCCCGCTTCCAGCTTGCTGACCACCGCATCCGGGGGTGCCTCTTGGTCCTGGGCTGCTCCCTGCCGGTGATCGCTGCCGCCTCATCCCTGAGGGCCTATTTCCAGGGAGTACAGCGGATGGGGGTCCCGGCCCTGGCCCAGATGCTGGAACAGACCACCCGGGTGGCCGGCGGCCTGTACATGGCCTATTACCTGCTGCCCCTGGGGATCGGCTGGGCCGCTGCGGGTTATGCCTCGGGGGTGGTCATGGGTGAAGCGGTCGGCCTGCTGCTGATGCTGGCCGTATACTGCCTGCAGCGGGGGCGCCAGGCCGCCTCCCGGCCGGGTGACAATACGGTGTCCCGGTCAACGGGTCCGGTGACGGACCGGATCGCGCACTTCGCGGCCCCCGCCACCCTCAACCGGCTCCTGTCAGCGGTGGTTCTCAACATCGAGGCGGTGCTAATCCCGCGCTTCCTGCTCCAGGGCGGGTGCTCTCCCGAGCAGGCGACCGCCCTCTACGGGCAGTTCATGGGGGTCGCGCTCACCCTGATCACCATACCCGGCATCAGCACCCTGGCCGTCAGCGCCAACCTGCTGCCGGCCGTCGCCAACGCCCGAGCGCGGGGGGATACGGCCTATATCGAGAAGGCCGCGAGCCAGGGGATCAAGATCGTTCTGGCCCTGAGCCTCCCGATAACGGTGGTCCTCTGCCGGTTTCCGCAGGAGATAACCCACCTGGTTTTCGGTCTGAGCGACGATATGTCCTACCTCCGGGTCCTGGCCCTCGGCGGTGTCGGACTGTACCTGATCCAGATCACCAACGGCATCCTCTACGGCCTGAACCGTCCCCGCCGGGTGCTGGTAAATACTACGTTCTATTCATTGGTCCGCATCGCCCTGATCTGCGTCTTCATGTCCCGGGGGAGCGGGCTGCTCCCGCTGGCCTGGGCCTATCTTTTCAGCTACCTGCTGGGGATGCTGCTGAATATCGCGCCCCTCTACTCCTGCATCGGATCGGGACGTCCGCCGAGGCTCTCCAGTTCCCTGGCAGCCGCCGGGTTTATGCTGCTGGCAATCGAATCAGTGGGGCTGTATTTCGGCCAGTCGGGTTATCCCGCGGTCCCCTTACTGCTCCTGATGATCGGGGCCGGTCTGACGGTTTACGGAATCACCCTGCTGCTGCGCGATTACCACCTGCTGCGGCGGCCGAGCTGAGCCGCCAGCCAGTAGACCCCCAGCGCTCCCAGGAGGAAGATGGCCAGCTGGTAAGCGAAGCCCAGGCGGATATCGTCGACCACGGTCAGCAGAAATGCCAGCCCCAGGGGAAGAAAGATGCTGTAAGCGGGGTTGCCGCCCAGCCACTGCCTGGTCCTGAACCAGGAGACGGCACGGCCGATGTTGAAGATCACCAGGAAGATGACCGCGTTCAGGATAAAATCGTATAAGAACAAGCTAATTACTCCCGCTCCGGCATTCTATTTCAGGATGGGCTTCAGCCTCTGGCTGAGGTGATGCATCTGGTGATAGCTGGTGAGATCGAAGTGGATGGGCGTGATCGATGTCTTGTTGTTTTTCAGGGCCATGACGTCGGTGTCCTCGTCCTGCTCGTCGTCGACGATGTCCCCGGCCAGCCAGTAGTAGGTCTTGCCCCGGGGGTCCTTCCGTTCGGTGAACACGTCTTCGTAGCGGCGTATCCCCAGCTTGGTAATGGCCGCCCCGGCCATCTCCGAGGCTGGAACCGCCGGGATGTTCACGTTCAGCAGCAGGTCCGGGCTGATCTCTTTTTTCATCAGCTGCTCGCAGAGCTGGCGGGTAAAGCTGGCGGCGTAGCTGTAGTCGACGCCGATATCGAAGCTGTTCAGTGAGACCGCGATCGAGGCGACCCCCAGGATGGAGGCCTCCAGGGCCGCGGAAACGGTCCCCGAGTAGAGGACGTCCGTACCAACGTTGGCCCCCCGGTTTATCCCCGAGATGACCAGGTCGGGCGGGGGATTCAAAAGGGTGCACACCCCCAGTTTTACACAGTCGGCGGGGGTGCCGTCGACTACCCACCCGCAGTCGGGGGAGCCGGTAAAGACGACCCTTTCGGCCCGGATCGGGTGATGGACGGTGATACTGTGTCCGGTGGCGCTCCTTTCACGGTCCGGGGCGATAACCGCCAGTTCCGCCAGGCCCTTCAGAGCGTGGCGCAGGGCCTGGATTCCAGGAGCCATGATACCGTCGTCGTTACTAAGGAGTATCAGCATTGAGTCCCGCTACTTTCATCTATTTCATACTGCCCCATCGGCCGAGAGGCCAATAGGTGAGGAAGGCTTTGCCCTTGATGTGCTCCTTGGTCAGCCAGCTGTTCCACTGGTGGCTGTCGAAGCTGTGGTTGCGGTTGTCCCCCATCACGAAGTATGAACCGGGGGGTACGGTGACCGGGCCGAAGCTGTAGTTCGGCTTCTCGTTGATGTAGTCCTCTTTCAGCGGCTGGCCGTTGATGAAAACCTGGCCCTTGGCGACCTCCACCCGGTCTCCCGGCAGTCCGATCACCCTTTTGATGAAGTCGTCCTTGTAGCCCGTCTCGAGCGGGGGTTCGAACACTATGACATCGAGCCGCTCGGGGTCCTGGAACCGATAGATGAAACGGTTGACCAGGACTCGGTCGTTTTCCTGGATGGTGGGCTTCATCGAGCCCGAGGGTATCCAACGGGCCTCCACCACGAAGAACCTGATCAGCATCGCCAGGACCAGGGCGACGATGATAATGCTGAGGACCTCTTTTATAAACCCGGACGTGTCACGGGAGGTTGTGTTTTCCATCTGCAGCAGTTCACCTCGAAAAATGCCGGATTTATACCTCGTAGACCGAGATGGTCATCGTCTGATCCTGGCTGTTTTTGGTCAAGCCAAACATCAGCTGCTTGTGTTTCAGGGTTTTGTTCAAAAAATCCACGACCTTGTAAAGCTCCGCGTTTTCCGCCAGGGTCCGGGTAGCCATGGGGATCAGCTTCCCGCCTGGGGTCAGGTTCGGTTGGTCGGACATCTCGTTTCCTCTCTCCGGTTAAGGGCTTTTGATCAGGGAAAGGGCCTCCACCCGGGTGGCCTCGTTCTGGAACACCCCTCTTACCGCCGAGGTCAGGGTCTTGGAGCCGGGCTTCTTTATCCCCCGCATGGTCATGCACATGTGCTCGGCCTCGATAACCACCATCACCCCCATGGGGTTGAGCGCCGCCATGATCGTGTCGGCGATCTGCGAGGTGAGCCGCTCCTGCATCTGCGGCCTTTTCGCGTAGTCCTCGACCACCCGCGCCAGCTTGCTGAGGCCGGTGACCTTTCCCTTTCGGGGGATGTACGCGACATGGGCCTGTCCAAAGAAGGGAAGCAGGTGGTGTTCGCACATCGAGTAGAAGGGAATGTCCTTGACCAGCACCATCTCGCTGTGAGGCTCGGTAAAGAAGGCCTCCAGCCGTTCCCTGGGGTCCCTCTCGAGACCGTGGAATATCTCCTCGTACATCTCCGCGACCCGGTCCGGCGTTCCCCGCAGTCCTTCCCGTTCGGGGTTCTCGCCCATCGCCTCCAGTATCTCTCTGACCGCTTTTTTTATTCTTTCTAAATCCATACTCGTCAGGTCGGTGCGCCGGTTGTCGATTTACTGCGATTCAGGAATCAAGTATTCTATAAATCCGCTGCCGGTTTGGTCCGCCGCTCCTTAACCCTTTTCACCCGCCTTTTCTTCAAGTAACGACCTATTATGCATTTTATCATTAAACTCTCGGATTGAAAAAGCCCATTCCCGGAAAAATAGGTAAAAATGACGCCGGGGCATGAGCCCCAGCACCTCAGAGTAAGTGCAATAGAAAACTTGGCTGTCGCCAAGTATCGGGCAGCGGATATATCGCTCCGGTCATGAGGTCAGAATGTCCCGGCCGGTCTCGTAGTGCGCCAGGCCGCAGGCCAGGTTGTAGCACCTTACCGCCATGTCCGCCCTCCCCCGCTTCACCATCAGGGACCCCAGGGTTCCCCAGGCCGCCCGGTTCTGGGGGTTCATGCGCAGCAGCCGGCTCAGTTTCTCCACGGCCTCGTCCTCGCGCCGCAGTTTTTCCAGGCATACCGCCTGGTTGTTCAGCACTATCGGGTGGTCAGGCCTGATGGCCAGGGCCTGTTCGTAGGTCTTCAGGGCCTCCGGCAGTTTTCCGCTGGCCTCGAGGGACATCGCCAGGTTGTTGAGCAGGGTCACATCCCGCGGGCAGATGCTTATCGCCTTCTGGAAGTATCCCCGGGCCTCCTCGTGGAAACCCGCCTGGGCGAGCACGCTGGCGAGGTTGGAGACCGTCTCCGGGTCATCCAGGTCCAGTACGTCCAGGTGCTCCCGGTATATCTCGGCAGCCGCGATGTGCTTTCCCGCCTTCGCCAGCGCCACCCCGTAGTTGTTGATAAAGGTAGGTTCTCTATGACCCAGGGCCCGGGCCTCCGCAAAGCAGTGGAGTGCGTCTTCGAACCTCCCCAGGCAGGTAAGCGCGCAGCCGATGTTGGCCAGCAGCATAGGGTCGCGGGGGCTGCTCCTCAGGCCTCTCTCGCCGCACCTGAGCGCATCGAGGTACCTCTTTTCGGCCAGGAAGCATATGCTGAGGTTGTTCAGGGTATCGGGGTGGTCGGGCTTTAAGCTCAGGGCCCGGTTGAAGCAGTTTTCCGCCTCCTTGTAGCGCCCCAGTTGGAGCAGGGCCTCACCCTTGTGGTTCCAGCCCTCCAGGGATTGCGGGTTCTGGTCGAGGTACTCCCGCCAGACGTCCATCGACGACTCCCAGTCTCTTGACTGGTGCAGCGCCTGGCCCAGCCAGTAAATCGCGTCGACCTTCCCCGGGGATTGTCTCAGGACCTCCTCGAAAACGGCGATGGCCGCTCCAGCCTCTCCCTTTTCCAGGAGCCGCCTGCCCTCTCTAAGGGCCGCCGCAGTCTCCCGGGATGCGTCCCTCTCACCCACGGGGTCCCGGGGTCTCACCATCGATCTGAGCCGCGACTGAAGGGTTTGACGCCATTGGATCAGGTCCATCGGGGAATCACCTCTCGGCTTTACTTGCCATATTACTTCTTGGAGAGCCTGGTATTTCCTCCCATTTCAGCGGATAAATCGTACAACAAATACCTGCAGAAAAATAGTTAATAGCCGACGTTTCAACAGTCCCCGGGATACAACGTCGATTGGGGCAACGGCCCTTTTTACCGGAGCAGTATCTTGGCCGCCCCGCCCAGCATCGCGATGCCCACCAGGTCCAGCCAGCGGCAGGGGGACCGGTCGACGCCAAACATCCCGAAGTGGTCTATCATCACCGCGGTCAGGAGCTGAAGGACCACGATGGCGGTGGTGGCGCTGCCCACGCCCAGTTTGGGTATGCTGAAAACCACCCCGAAGAGGATCAATACGTTGAGGAGACCGCCGAGGTAGGCATACCAGGGGGCCTGGGGCATCATCCCGAGGCTCCCCTTCCCCAGGTGAAAGAGGTAGATCAGTATAAACGCGGTCAGGCTGCCTATCAGCTGCACGATCAGGGTCGATTCCAGCATCCCCACTACCTTTCCCAGCAGGGCGTTGATCGCTCCCTGGAACGCCATCGCCGAACCGGCGACCGCCGCCAGCAGAAGGTATATCCAGTTGGCAGACAAAGTCATGCTCCTTTTTTGCGTTTTTGGCTGCGTTTAGGTTGACCCACCTTACCGGCGTTTATACGGATTATGTCGGAACGGGTTAGAGCACCTGGTTGACCGCCACTATCAGGAGCGTCCCGGCCAGTGCCCCGGTCAGTCCCGGGCCGGTGCTGGTGCGGAAGGCGGCTGGGGCTAATGCAGAGGCGACCAAGTAGGTCATCGTCCCGGAGGCCAGCCCCAGCATCATCGATAGGCATCCCGGGACCTGATTGGCCAGCAGCAGCCCGGCCCCGGTCCCGGCCGGGGTTACCAGGGCCACGACCAGGTTGAGGAAAAGGATCTTGGCCATCGATACCCCCGCTGCCCTCAGGGGTGCGGTGATGGCTATCCCTTCCGGGATGTTGTGTATCCCGATCGCGAGCGCGATAATCGGTCCCAGGCGCTCTGTGGCGCTGTAGCCCAGGGCTATGGCCATCCCCTCCGGAAGGTCGTGCAGGGCTATCCCCAGGGCGGTCAGGATCCCGAGTTTCTTGAAAACCGCCCGGCTGTCGACCGTGTTTTCGGTCTTGTCCAGCCGGGCGTCAGCCATTTTTATCAGCAGGCAGCCGATGATCATGCCGAGCAGGCAGCTCGTCCACCCCCCGTGTTCCAGGGAGGTGGGGACCAGGTCGATGACCACCACCGCGAGCATAACGCCGCTCGCCAGGCCCAGGGCGAAGCCTATGGACCTCCGGCCCGGGGGGCCGAAGACGATAAACAGGAGCGACCCCAGGGTGGTGGCCAGCCCGGCCAGCAGCCCGTAGCTGAAGATTACCGTCAATTCCCTTTTCCTCCTACCTCATCCTCTAGTGAAAAGGTATTTGCCAGTGGAGCATTCTATTCCCAGATTTCTTGAATAACACCAACCGGTCAGCATATGGATAGGTATTAAGAAAACCAAACTGGAGGATTGACGATTTAAATTTTGCTGGTTTTAAAAAATATCACTGGGAGGGGTTTTTATGGCCAAGTTTTTCTCTGTCACCAGAGGGGTTCTGGCCGGTATCCTGTTCGCGGTTCTCCTGGGGGTGATCGTGGGTCTCCTGATCCACCTGACCACCATGCCGGAGCTGAGTTCCAACTGGGGGTACGCCTCCCTGGCCCTGGTCATCTTTATGGGGGCCGGTTTCGCCGCTTACCGCGAAGGTAAGAACGGCCTGCTGATGGGACTCGAGGTAGCGGTTGTGTTTATCGCGCTGCTGCTGATCGTCAATCTCATCTTTTACCCGGGGCAGCTGATGTGGAAGGATACTATTATCAAGACAGCCGTCTCCCTGGCGGCCGGAATCGCCGGCGGGGCAATCGGGGTGGCTGTCAAGTCCAGGTAATTTGATATTATCAACCCGGCCCCGCGTTGCATGTGGTGATACCCAATGCTAAAATTAGCCTTGGGTATTGTTTTTACAGGGTGGGCTAATTTTGACGGTTGGACCTTTCAAAAAAATCCTGCTGTCCCTTCTGGTTCTGCTGGTAGTCGTGCTCATCGGGGTAGTCGGCTTCATGAACATCATGGGGCTCGACTTCATCAAGGCCCTGTACGCGACGGTGGTGACCATGACCACCACCGGTTTCGGCGACGTGGTCCCAAATAACGATTTCGGCCGATTGTTCGTGGTCTTTCTGCTGGTAGGGGGAGTCGGCGTGGTCGCCTACGCCTCGACCAGCCTAATCAGTATCGTGGTCGAGGGAGAGTTGAGACATTTCTTGGGGAGGCGGGGTATGGAAAAAGAGATTCAGAAGCTGCAGCACCACATTATCGTTTGTGGAGCCGGACGGGTGGGGGAAAACGTTATACATCGGCTGCGGGTCGACAAGGTCCCGCTCGTGGCCATCGAACAGGACGAGGATATCTGCCGCCGCCTGCGGGGCAAGAATATTCTTATCCTGTGCGAAAACGCCACCAAGGATGATGTCCTCATGCAGGCGGGGATCGAAAGGGCCTCGGGCCTGGTCAGCGCCCTCTCCAGCGATTCGGATAACGTCTACGTGACCCTGACCGCCAAGAGCATCAACCCCGCTATCAAGGTAGTCTCGCGGATGGAGCGGCCAGAGTCGGAGAACAAGCTGATCCGGGCCGGCGCCGACAAGGTCATCAGCCCCGCGGTGCTGGGTGGGTTCAGGATGGCCAACGCGATTCTGAAACCCGCCACTGTGGAGTTCGTGGAAACCGTCCTTCACCGCACCAACATGGAGATACTTCTGGAAGAGGTTACGGTTCATCCCAGCTCCCCGCTGGTGGACAAGGTAATCCGCACCTCCGTGGTCCGCGGCGTGGCCGGGGTGACTATCGTGGGAATCATCCGGGGTAACGAGCTGATCGTCAGTCCCGGCGGTGATGAGGTGATCCGGGCCAACGACATCCTGATCGTGATCGGCAGGCCGGATAAGTTCCCGCTCCTGGAAGAACTGACCTCTCCACCGGGTTCTGCCATCCTGGAATCCAGAGCAAACTAAGATATGAAATAAAGCCGAGGCGCGCCTCGGCTATCCCAGACCCTGTGCTTTATTGTCAGCGGATAATCTTGAGCAGCAGCCTTCTAAAAAACCCGGGCAGAGGGATATAGACGATCTTCACAACCTCACCCCTTTTCCTGGCAACTTTTTAATACGTTTAATCCATTATATTAGCCGCAGTGAGAAAAGGTGTCTATTAATCGTTACCATCGCCAAAGTAGTTACTGTGAGCAGCAGGTCGTCGGGGTAGATGAATGACGTGAAGATGGGAAGCGACAGGAGCGCCGCCGGAAGCGCGGTGCGGTTTCCCAGCCCCAGGATGCGCACCGCCACCCATACCGCCAGCGCCACCTTCAGCCCCTCGAGGGCGGTGACCGCCAGCACCCCCACCCCCAGAAACACCATATCCAGACTCTTCTTTTTTCTGCCCCTTAAAAGCCAGTAGATGACAGCGGCGGTCAGGAAGACCCCTAAGGCGGTCTCCCGGCTGTATTCCTCTATCAGGTACTTCGAAAAGACGGCCCCCCCGGTCATCTCTCCCAGGAATAAAAAGAATCGGGCGATCATGCTCTTACCCCGCAGGACTTTTTTATATATTTATTCCAGGATTTGGCATTCAAGAACCTTCGGCCGCCGGACGATCAGCGGCAGGTGGGAGCCTTAACTAAAGTAAATTAAGAAAAACTTGGCTATCGCCAAGTCAGAGTGTAGATAAAAGAAAAGCCCAGCGGTGTGTTAAATACCACCACTTTTACCATACCCCGCTGGAAACTTCGTTGCACCAGCATTCAATCGGCCCAAATAGTGGGTGAGCCCTGCGGGGGCATGAGCCCGTTATGGTGCTCTGCGTATTACTGCCCTAGGGTCGACCATAGGGAGACCCTTTCTCCAGGATGGAACATAGTGGTCTTCCCCCGATAAAATAGACATCAAGTTAAGCCACTTTTCTCTGCTTTTCATAGTTTTCCGGATTAGTGTAACCAATAGCTGAATGTAAGCGAACTCGATTATAGAAAACTTCTATGTACTCGAATATATCCTTTCTGGCCTGGTTACGAGTTTCATATCGCCGATGATAAATTAATTCAGTCTTTAATGTATGAAAGAAACTCTCCACTACTGAATTATCTAAACAATTTCCCTTACGGCTCATAGAACATACCATTTTATAGTGCTTTATCCAGCCTTGGTAATCATGGCTTGCATATTGCTTTCCTTGATCCGAATGTAATATCAGTCCTTTTGGGGGACGACGCTGCCGCGCTGCCATCTTTAATGCCTCTATGACTAATTCTCGGTTGATATGGTTACTCATTGCCCACCCTACAACCTTGCGGGAGTATAAGTCCATAATTACCGCTAGGTATAACCAGCCTTCTTTAGTCCTGATGTAGGTTATATCTGATACCCAGGAGAGATTAGGCCCACTAGGTTTAAAGTTGCGGTTTAAAAGGTTTTCTGCCACTGGAAATTTGTGGTTTGAATCCGTGGTTACTTTGAATTTTCGTTTTTGGATAGCCCTAATCTTACTCTCTTTCATTAGGCGTTCTACTCGTTTTTTTCCGCAGTATATGCCTTGGACACCCAGCTGGCGATGTATACGTGGACTGCCGTAAGTTCCTCTACTTGACTGGTAGATGTTTTTAATCTCGGTTTTTATATTTTTATCTTGCTTTCGGCGGTGACTGATACTTCGGGGCAGCCATTTATAATAACCAGATCGGGAGATCTTAAATATCCGGCACATCGTCTCAACACGGAATACTACCGTGTTCTCCCGTATAAACCGATAGATCATTTCGGTGTTCTTGAGAAGATGGCCATGGCTTTTTTTAATATGTCACGTTCTTCTTTCACAACAGCTAATTCCCGTTTTAGCTTTCTTATTTCTTCTTCCTCTGGTGTTCCTCTGGTTAGCCTACCTTGACCAGGGAAGGCACGATCACCCATTCTTTCTTGTGCCATACGCCAACGGGAGAGCATTTGTCGAGTGATTCCAAGATCGTTGGCTACCTCAGTGATGGTCTTTCCGCTTGAATAGGTCAAATCTACTGCTTCTCGTTTGAATTCTTCACTAAACGATCTTCGTATTTCCCCCATGAACACAGCACCTCCTATTCTTACTTTATATCTTATCTCTGTGTCCATCAAATCGGGGGAGGGTCATAGGGAGTGTTCGGAACCTAAGAGAAAGTTTGTATGAGAAATTGCATCTAGACAACCTGCGAAGCAGGGGAATGCTGACTGGTAGATGAGGGGCGAGCGACAGGAGGTCGCGAGAAGGCCGAGTGCATGGATGCATATTCGGCCTTATTACCCCATCTACCCGAAGCATAAGCAGTTGGCAGTACAGCAGGGTCGAAGACCCTTTCTCCAGCTTGAAGTATAAACAACATCTGGCGATATAGAAAAGTATGAGCAAGGTATAATGACCGGGTAATCCGCGTAAGCGGTGGGAGTATGGAGCGACAGGACACCGCAGGGTGAGGCCCAGCCCTAACCAAGATTGAATGCGGCCTTGATTTATCGCATGATCTTAATGCTCAGCAACTATTCGGAAGAGGCCGTTTTAGCTTGTCGCCAAGCTGGACTTGGCTGTCGTAAAGTTCGGCACTTAATCGCTTATTTTGTGCTTAGAAAAATCCAGCCAGGCCTTATTAAAGTTAAGTGCCGAACGAAGGCGATGGCCTTAGTTGCGAATAAAGCTAGGCTACCGCCAAGGGTGGGGGCCGTAGCTGCACTTGCTTCGAAGTGTACTTGCTCGTATCGGAAAATTCCCGTATATACTTTCTAGCCTTAAAATTTTACGTGCTATTACACCTATTTTCCCTCATCGGTGATGACGCGACAGCGGCATGGTTGTCTGATAAGTTAAAAAGACCTGGGGTGCTCACCCCAGGTCCGGTTCACAGAGTCTGCTACATCTTTGGTATCCTGATCTTGCTCACCATCAGGGCCGAAAGCGAAACCATCACAAAAGCCATGGCCCAGAAAGGAAGGCGGTTGGCGATAAGCATGGCGGCGGCGATCAATCCGCCGGCGATGGTTATGGGCACCCCCAGGAAGTGGTCCCCGATGTTCAGGATGTTGAACCGCGCCAGTCGGATCGCTCCACAGGCGGCGAAAAGAATCGCGATCACCAGTCCCCAGACCCCAAGCGGCGGGTTCAGTACCGCGGCGTAAGCCAGGATAGCGGGGGCAACTCCAAAAGATACCAGGTCCGCCAGGGAATCCAGTTCCTTGCCGAAGTCAGAACTTACACCCAGTCTCCGCGCCAGGTTGCCGTCGACCCGGTCCAAAGCGGCGGACAGCAGAATGGCGATAGCGGCCAGGGTAAAACTCCCACTCATGGTGTAGGTAAGGGACAGTATGCCCAAAAGAAGGTTCATCAAGGTAAACGCGTTTGGTACCATCGGTTTTACTGGAGGTCTCATGCTATTTTGCCCTCCCTATTATGGTTTCTCCACCCTTGACCTGGTCTCCTTTTTTTACCTCTATCTCAATATCAAGCGGAAGGTAGACTTCCGTACATGAACCGAATTTGATAAGACCGAACCGGTCTCCCCTCTGCATCTCATCCCCCGGCTGCACCCAGCATACCACTCTTCGGGCGATCAGGCCAGCGATCTGGGTCACCATTATTTTATGACTTCCGTTGCTTATCCCCAAACGGTTCTGCTCGTTTTCAGCCGATGCCGCTTCCTGGAACGCCGGCAGGAACTTCCCCTTCCGGTAATCGAGGTGCTCCACCCGGCCCTGCATCGGGGTCCGGTTTATATGGACGTTGAATATGTTTAAAAAGATCGAAACCCTCTGGGCCTCCGCGTGGAGGTAGTCCCCTTCGTACACCTTTTCGACACGCTGCACCACCCCGTCGGCCGGGGAGACTATCAGGCCTGGATCCTGGGGTATCACCCTCGCCGGGTTGCGGAAGAAAAACGCGACGAACAGCAGCAGGATGATCGGGATTATAACCACCCAGGGGCGCCACAGGTAGGTCACTACACAGACAACCGCCAGCACCCCGATATAGACAAAACCTTCTACAGCTATCGGGAAATCCCGCATATCTACCCCCATTTTAAATACTCTAACTCATTTTATCACCTTTCGGTGCGCGGGGAAAGCCCCCGATCCAATTGGCCTTATGATTATATATATGTAAAAACTTAAAAGGCACCCCACGGCCGGGCACCTTTTTTACGCTATCGGAAAGTATATTAGGGGACTTTCCGATGCAAGCAAGTGCAACTTGGGCTATCGCTTGCACCAGAGGCTTGGCGATAGCCAAGTTTTCTTCGTGTGCCTTCTTTATATAGTCGTGCTTCAATTATGCGAATCCGACCAGTTTGAACTTCTTCTTGTAGGCGGGTGGAAAACGCCTTGACCGGGAGGGTTGAAACAGGCCCAGAAATTTTTGCTTGCGCGGTTCCGGGAGCCTCTCCCACCCCTCGGTGACGAGTGTTATCCGGTCGATGTCCAACTCCGCCAGGTGTTTCAATACGCGGCAGAACTCCCGGCAGTTGGCCGGGATGGGGAGATTCAACGGCTGCTGCACCTTGGTGCACTTGGCTATCTGCGATATAAGCTGAAGCGATAACAGTTTGAAGTACTGTTTTTCTTCCAGATGTGCGATCGGAATAAAGTCCAGGGTGACCGTGATATTTGATTCAGAGTCGTTCTCGGGTCGGTATTCTTGATTAAGTTTTAGGTTCATATGGAAAGCTTCCCTCCGGGTCAAATCTGCTGGAAATTCTAAAGGCGAAATGTGTCGAATCGTGAAGATATGCTTGGGTTAATCTGATTTAGATTCTCCTTTAATTCGACGTCAGATTTTCCATTCCTGCCAGGTTATGATTAATTTCTTAAAATCCTACCTGAGTCCTAAACCCCAAGTAGTATACGGATTGGAAGGACTAGGACCAGGGTTTTTTCCGATGCCTCTGCCGCCGGTTCCAGGTGGGTTCATTTCCCCCGGCAATCTCTTCAACTGGTCTCTGGGACCGCTTTCGGTGCGTCACCCATCCAATCGCGGAGCCGGTTTCTGATGGCTGGAAACTCCCCGCGCAGGTGGTGGTTGACCGGGAGTGATCTCAGGAACCTCCTCCCGTATGCCTTGTCGATTATCCGGTTGTCCATGATGACCACCATCCCCCGATCGTTCTGAGTCCTGATAAGTCGACCGAATCCCTGTTTAAGGCGCAGGATGGCCTGGGGCATGGTGTAGCTGTAAAAGCCGTTTCGGTTTCTCCGCTCCAGGGACTCCAGGCGGGCTTCCACTATCGGAAGGTTCGGGGTCCCGAACGGGAGCTTCACGATCACCACGCAGCTTAAGGCCTCCCCCGGGATGTCCACCCCTTCCCAGAGGCTGCTGCTGCCCAGTATAACCGCCCGCGGGGTCTCCCGGAACTCCTCCAGGAGCCTCGACTGCCCCCCGTCGATGTTGTGTCCCAGTACCAGGATGTCCTCTTCCTCCAGGGCGTTCTTGACCCGGTAATAGGTTTCCCGCAGCAGGTAGTTTGAGGTGAACAGCACCAGCGTCCTCCCCTTCACCATGCTGACCAGGTCGATCAGTATCGGGGCGATGGCCGAGGCAAACCCCTCGTCCCCCACCCGCGACGGATCGGGAAGCCCCCGGGGGATGTAGAGCAGTGCCTGTTTTTCAAAGCTGAACGGGGAATCCAGCTGCAGCCGGGACAGCTTCTTTTCGGACCGGTCCAGGCCCACCCGCTCGATAAAGTAGTTGAAGCTGTTCTCCACGGTGATGGTGGCCGAGGTCAGGACGACCGTCTTCTTGGGTATAAACAGCAGCGAGTTCAGGTACTCCTCGACCTCGACCGGGGATGCCTTCAGGTACACCAGCTGTCCGCTCCCCCGCTCCTCTATCTCCGCCCAGTGAACCCAGCCGGACTGTTCCAGCGCCATGACCTGTTCGAGGTTGGTGATCAGCTTTCGCCCCAGGATGATCCTGGCGGATAGTTCACGGCGGTTTCCGCTCCAGGTTTCCTCTCCCTCCAGCTCGGGGATTCTCGACTCCAGCTGTTCCAGTTCGGACATCAGCTGCCGCATCCCCGCCGCCAGGTTGTCCAGTGCTATCTCGATCTGGTTCCATTCGCTGTTTTCCCGGTGCCCGGGGAGCAGCCTTAGGTACTGGCGGCTGTAACCCGTGTTTCCGGACTGCCGGTTGATATACTGCTTGAGACTGGAAAAAAAGCGCTCGGCCAGGCGCTGGCATTCCTTGACGGCATCCGCCGCCGGCGACAGCAGGGCCTCGCTGTTTGGTCCCGTCTCAGGCACCTGGCTCCAGAACCCCCGGTCGATCTCCTGCCGAAGGTTGGCCAGGATGCCGCTGGGACCGGAGTACCCCTGGTGGTAAAGGTAGCGCAGGAAATTCATCATTGCCGATTCGCCGACCTGGACCCCCAGGTGCTCGCTGGCCAGGTCTTCCAGGTGGTGCGCCTCGTCGATCACCAGCCGCTCGTAGGCCGGCAGGACCTTGGACTCGGCGTTGAGGTCCGAAAGCATCAGGGCGTGGTTGGCCACTATCAGGTCGGCCTCCTCCCACTGGCGCCGGGAGCGCATGAAGAAGCAGCGGTCCTGGAAATGGGGACACTTTCGCCCCCAGCAGGATTCGGCGTCCGATCCGACCATGTGCCACCAGGGCTGGTTGTCGGTCAGGTTCAGTTCCCGGCTGTCGCCGGTGCTGGTCTGGTTGATCCAGCTCAGGAGCCGGATAAAGAAGCTCTTCTGCTCGGGCTCGTACACGTTCCTTTCGGGGTGGAGCCCGTACCACCTCCGCAGGCACAGGTAGTTGTTCCGGCCCTTGGCCAGGGCTATTTTTAAGTTTGCCAGCTTCTCTCTGGAGATTATCTCCTGGATCGGGTGTTGCTCATCGTCGGCGAGCAGCCCCAGGACCGTCTGCAGGAGCGGCAGGTCGTGCTCCAGCAGCTGCTGCTGCAGGGTCAGGGTATGGGTCGAGACGACCACCCGCTGCCGGTTGGCCATCGCCCAAACCACCGAGGGCAGGAGGTAGGCCAGCGACTTTCCGCTCCCGGTCCCCGCCTCCACCAGCAGGTGGCAGTCCTGGTTTAAGGCCTCGGCGACCTGCTGCAGCATCGTAAGCTGCTGGGGGCGTATCTCAAAGTCGGGAAATATCTGGGAGCAGGGGCCATCGGGAGCGATCATCCCCTCCAGCAGATCCGTCGGGATTTCCACGGTTTCCGTGTATTTTTCCTCCCGCCCCGGCCTCGGGGGAGAGAAAAACTCATCCTGGTCCGCGGCCGGCTGGGTGCTGTCCGGCCGGTTGAGTTCGAGCGAAAAAAACCTCCGGGTCTGATAGCCCTCAAGGTGGGTGAAGTAGTCGAGGAGCGGCCAGCTGAAGGTGCGCCCGATCTGGTTGATCTCGTTGAGCAGCGACGGGTTCCATTGCTTAAGCTGCCCGTCCAGCTTCTGAAACAGCCGGGCGGTCAGCCGGGCGTCGTCGAGCGCCCGGTGGTAGTTGTCGGACTCCAGTCCCAGCCAGCGGGTGATCGCGGCCAGTCGGTAGCTGCCCGCCTGGGGATAGACGATCCGGGAAAGTTCGAGCGTGTCCAGTGAGGGGTTGGTCATCTTCTGGCCCAGTTTGGCCTGGATGAATCCCAGGTCAAAACCGGAGTTGTGGGCGATCAGGGTGTGGCCGCCGACGAAATCCAGGAACCGCGGCAGCACCTGTTCGATCTCGGGGGCGTCCTCGAGATCGGAGCTGGTAAGGCCGGTGATGCGGGTTATCACCCGAGGGAGTTCTCCCATCGGCCGAATGAGGGAATGGAATTCCAGAGCCGGCTCTCCCCCGGAGAGCTTCACAGCGGCTACCTCGATGATCTCGTCTCTCCCCGGGATGAGGCCGCTGGTCTCGATGTCTATCGCCACAAGTCCGTCCTGGTAATCCGCCAAGGCCTGTCCACCAACCTTCGGCTCCTTTTATGACGATTACCATTATACTGGATGGCAGGTTAACTTCAAAGGATTTTATTTCCCTGGGAATGGTGGTTTTTTTTATTCAACGCTAACTTTGTAGTACAGGGCGATATATTCCAGGGCTGAACGTTTCCAGGAATAGTCAGCATTCATCCCCCTTTTTACTAACTGGCTCCATTCCTCGGGTTTACGGTAAAAAGCCAATGCCCGCTGGCAGGTTTCCAGCATTTCCGAAGCCTGGTAGCCACGAAATACGAATCCGTTGCCTTTTCCCGATGAATCGCCGACATCCAGCACCGTGTCCGCCAGTCCCCCGGTCGCCCGGACCAGCGGCACTGTCCCGTACCTCAGCCCGATCATCTGGGTAAGCCCGCAGGGTTCGTAACGTGAGGGCACCATAAGTATATCGGCCCCGGCATAGATGCGGTGAGCCAGAGGATTGGAAAAGATCGAATTGAACGAGCAGCGCCCGGGAAATCTCGCCGCCAGCTGCGAAAGCTGGCCCTCGGTCCCCGGGTCCCCGGTCCCCAGCACCGCCACCTGGGTGCCCTCCTGCAGCAGCGCCGGGAGCACCTCCAGCAGGAGATCGATCCCCTTCTGCTCGGCCAGACGGCTGACCACCGCCAGCAGCGGCGCGTCGGAATCCTCCAGCCCCAGCTCCTGCCGCAGTCTCTTCTTGTTGCTGTACTTGCCGAGGCCAGAGCCGCCGGAGTTATATGCCGGGCTGATCCACGGGTCGCTTTCGGGGTTCCACTCCTTTTCGTCTATCCCGTTTAAGATCCCGTAGAACCTCTCCGCCCTCGCCCGTATCTCTCCCTCCAGTCCGAAACCCAGTTCCACCTCCTGGACCTCCCGGGCATAGGTGGGGCTGACCGTGGTGACCAGGTCGGCGGCCCTTATCCCCCCCTGCATCAGGTTGATGCCGCCGTGAAACTCCAGGTACCCCGACAGCTCCGGGTGGTCATCCAGCCCGAGCTGCTCCCGCTGGGAGACATCGAACCGTCCCTGGTACCCCAGGTTGTGGATGGTGAAGACTGAACGCACGGGTTGATAGAAGGGGTCATCCCTCATGAGGGTTTTCAGGTAGACGGGGATCAGGGCGGTATGCCAGTCGTTGCAGTGGATGACCTCGGGATGGAAAGAGATGCTTTTCAGCATCTCCAGGGCCGCGCGGCAGAAAAAAGCGAATCGCCGGGCGTTGTCTGGATAATCGCTCCCACCCGGCTCACCGTATAGTCCGTCCCGGTTGTAGAGTTCCTGGTTGCCGATCAGGTATACCCGGAGACCTTCGAGGTTCCCCTCCCAGATCTGCGCGCGGTCCTCGTCCGGTCCCAGTCTCACCCTTATCCCCTCGCCGGTCTGAGTGAACCGCTCCCGCCATGGGTCGACGCATCTGTAAGCGGGGAGGACCACCCTGATGTCGTGGCCTGCGGACATAATCGCCCGGGACAGGGAAGCCGCCACATCCGCCAACCCGCCGGTCTTGGCGAAGGGGTTCACCTCGGCCGCCGCAAGCAAAATCCTCATCAGGACACCTCCCTGCCGTCAGGAAAAGTACCGGTAATCCAATCGCGGGAAGAGGGGATGGAGCGACTCCAGCCGGCTGACCGTTTCTTCCAGGCCGGCCTCGTCGACGTCCGCGGCGACCAACCGCTGATACAAAAGCGAGAAGTTGGCCAGGTGCTGCTTGAACCGCTCCTTGGCGTATTCCACCGTGGTGCGGTTGTTCATGATAAACGCCCAGTCGCTGCTCTGGGCCAGCAGCAGCTCACGCAGGGCCTGGTTCAGGGCCCGGAGCCTGACGCCTTCCGCGCTCGGGTAGCGGGCCACCAGTTCCCCCATCTGCTCGGCCGCGGCGTACAGGTGCGGGTATACCCAGTCGTTGGTCTTGTTGAGCCAGGTGCTGTAGTATCCCTGGCTGCCCCAGGAGGACGGGGCCGGAACGCTCACCGGGTTCTCGGGATAGAGCTTGGCGTACTCCCCCGGGGTGATCATCTGGACCTCATCCTGGGCGCTTATCAGCCGGATCACCTGCTCCAGCCACAGCGGGCCCTCGAACCACCAGTGACCCAGCAGTTCGGCGTCATAGGCGGAAACCACCAGCGGCTCCCGGTCCATTTCATCGCACATCCGGGAACACCGTTCGGTGATCTGGGACACGAAGTCCTGGGCGTGCTGCCGCGCACGGTCAAATGCGATATGGTAATCATAGGGATGTTTTTGCAGTCCCTTGTCGCTGACCCGGTAGTATTTGAACCCGGTGAAGGTGCGGATGCCCGCCGGGTCGATGTACGGCGCGATATAGGACAGGTCGAGGTCGAACCCCAGGTCGCGGTAGAAGTCCCGGTACACCGGGTCTCCCGGGTAACCCGTCTGGGCGCACCATACCTGGCGGGAGGTATCCTGGTCCCGTCCAAACGCCAGCATCCCGTTGGGCGTGGTTATGGGGGCGTGCACCCCGTAGGGGCTGGCGGGCTCCGCCTGTTCGACCCCGGAGGTGTCGATGAAGAAGTACCCCAGGCCGTGCTTCAGCAGCTCTTTTTCCAGCCCCGGGTAGTAGGCGCACTCGGGGAGCCAGATGCCCTGGGGGGATCGGAATAGGAACTCGCGGTAGGTCTCCACCCCCACCCGGATCTGGGTGTTTATCGACCGGGTATCCGCCTGCATCAAGGGGAGAAACCCGTGGGTGGCGGCACAGGTGATTATCTCGAGCCGGCCCTCGTCCTGGAACCTCCGGAAGGCGCTGACCAGGTTGCCCCGGTACCGTTTGAAGAACAGGTCTTCGATGTGGTGCAGCCTGGCTCGGTAAAAACGGGCCAGCTGGTGGAAATGGGGGTGACCCCAGGTCCTTATCTTTTCCTTGTCCGCAAGCTCCAGGGCTTTCTTTAGGTATCGGTGGTAGCGGTTCTGCAGAAACCCGTCCGAGAGCATGGCGAGGAGGGTTGGAGACAGGGTCATCGTAAGTCGAAAGTCGATCTTTTCCTCGGTCAGGTGTTCAAAGGCCATGAGCAGGGGGACGTAGGTTTCGGTAATGGCCTCGAACAGCCAGTTCTCCTCCAGGCAATAATCCTTTTCCGAGTGCCGTACATAGGGCAGGTGGGCGTGAAATACCAGCATTAAAAGTCCATTAGTCAAACTCATTCACCACCTTAGGGAGATAACGCGTAAACGTGCAGCTGCACCTCTGGTCTCGCCCCGAAAGGACGCGGCATCAGGACGGTGTTGCTGGTCAGGCCGGCTATCGTGATCTCGGCACAGATCGAAGCGCCCGAGGGTACCTTCAGGTACAGGGAACCCGTCCGGGCATGCAGCGGAACCTGGTTTATGAATGGCCCTTCTATCTCCGTATGGCTGTCGGGCAGCCGGTTAAGAATCAGAAAGAACTGCTCGTGGCCTGACCAGATCTCCTCGGATATCTCCCAGAAGGCGAACAGATTCTTGGCGTCACAAGGCAGGATTATCAGGCGGTTTACCCCGTAACTCTCGGGAAGCACCAGATCAGTCTTCTTCATGGCGAAAGGCTCCTCAATCCTCAATAACCTGTCCCTTGGGAATAACTGCTATGCCTGAATCAGTAACCGTGAACCGTTTTTTGTCATTTTTAGTATCATAACCGATTATCGTGTTGGGGGGAATGTATACATTTTTATCTATGATGGCCCGCCGGATGCGGCAGTTTCTTCCTATGTGCACCCCCGACATAACCACCGACTCCCTCACGTCGGCGTAGCTGTTGACCCGCACGTTGGTCGAGAGGACCGAACTCATAACCTTTCCCCCGCTTATCACACAGCCGTCGCAGACTATCGAATCCAGAGCCATACCTACCCGTTGGTTGGCCGGCTGGGAAAACACGAACTTGGCCGGGGGAGCCTGCTGCGATGCGGTTCGAAAAGGCCACTCGTTATCGTAGAGGTTCAGCTTGGGGACCACCGAAATCAGGTCCATGTTGGCCTCGTAATAGGCGTCCAGGGTGCCCACGTCCCGCCAGTACGGGGCGGTATCACTCCCCGGGTCCCTGAACTGGTAAGCGAATACCCGCCGGGAACTCTGCACCATCCGGGGAATGATGTCTTTTCCAAAGTCATGGTTCGACTGCAGGTTTGAGGCGTCGTGCTCCAGGGACTCGATCAGGGACTTGATGTGAAAGATATAGATCCCCATGGAGGCCAGCACCTTTGGCGGCAGCTGTTTTAAAACCTCGGGGGCCTTGGGTTTCTCGACGAACCCGGTTATCCCGCTCTGGGGATCCGTCTGCACCACCCCGAAACCTGAGGCCTGCGCGCGGTCCACCTCTATCACCCCGATCGTGGCTTCCGCCCCGGTCTGGACGTGAAAGTTCAGCATGTGACGGTAGTCCATCTTGTAGATGTGGTCGCCGGAGAGCACCAGCAGATAGGTCGGGTTGGCCATTTTGATATGGTAGAGGTTCTGGTAGATCGCGTCCCCGGTTCCCAGGTACCAGTTCTTGTTTATTCGCTGCTGCGGCGGAATAGAATATACGTACTCCCCTAAAGCCCCGCTCAGAAATCCCCAGGACTCCCGGATGTGTATCTCCAGGGAATGCGACTTGTACTGGGTCAGTACCATGGCCCGCCGCAGACCCGAGTTTACCGCGTTGCTCAGGGTAAAATCGATGATTCGGTACTTGCCGCCGAAGGGTACCGCCGGCTTGGCCCGGTGCCGGGTGAGCGGGTATAGACGGCTGCCTTCTCCTCCAGCCAGAACGACGGTCAGGACCTTCTGAAGGTCGATCATGGTTCATTCCCTCCATCGAACTGTTGGCTATGAATGGCTCTATTTCTATTCTATTCCGCTCTCTTTTTTTCCTTCCAGAAATCTTCGGCCGGCGGGAAGAAAAAAGCCAAGCCGGGTACTAAAACTCACACCTGACGGTCATCCGGACGTCCGCTCCCTCCTCGGGAGAGATCAGGTACCGTGAGGTGTTCCCCTGGCTGAACGTGGGAGATCCGTGCTCAATATACTGGATCCGCCCTTCCCCGGGGTTTCCATCCGCAGCCGCCGGCTGCCCGATACCCAGGAAGGCCTGGCAGTGGCCGGGAGTGACCCGCGCCCTGACCCGGTACTCCAGGTCCTGATCCAGCAGCCGATAGGTCTGCTCTATATCGACGACCGCTTCTCCTTTTTCGGTCTCGTGGATCTCCCTGCGGCTGACCCTGACCTCCAGGCCCCCGCCTTCTATCACCGAGTCCTCTATCTCCAGCCGGGGGATTGCAGCCGGTATCGACGGCGAGGCGCTCTCCCCGGTCTGGAAGCAGACGCAGCTTTCGCCCCAACCGTTTCGGTCACCTACCGCCAGGGCCCCGTAACCGGTAAAGTCCATACCCGAGCCGTACTTGAGCCGGTTCTCGATCCAGTAGGTCAGTTCCACCGAGCCCACCGGGACCTCGGGATGAACGAACCGGTGATAGATGACGCCGCCGGTTTCGGGCCGCACCACCAGTTCCTGCCGCTCGGTGCTGATGACCATCTCCTGGCCGCCGTCCCGGTCCCAGTCACGCTTTTCCAGCATTCCCTGGCCCGGGTCGCGCTGGTTGAGGAGCGCCATCTGGGAACGGCTCAACCGCTGGGCCAGCATGAGGATCGCCTGCTGCTTAGGGTATTTCGCCGCTTCCTGAAAATAATCGGGGTAGGCCAGGTTGCGCAGCCGATGCAGGAGACGGTAGGCCAGCAGGCGGGTCTGGGGAAAGTAGCGGGACAGGAGTTCTTCCATGATCTCAAACCGCCGGGTGGAGTCCGCCAGGCCAAAACCCAGCAGGTCCAGCCAGTCCTGGGCAGCCGGGTAACGCTGGCGCAGGTTCCACAGCACCTGGGTCTCCAGCCGTCCCTGCTGCTCTTCCAGGTCTCTCAGGAGGTGGCGCGTGGTCTCCGGCATGGGAGTCCGGGTGTCCAGAACCTTTCCGTTGCCCAGCGCCCGCCTCAGGTAGTCCCGGAACCCCAGAAGTTCTATGCCGGGGTCTTCGACCAGTTCCTTCGCCAGCGCCTCGAAACAGAGCGCCCCGGCGGCGATCTCCTCCGGCCCCCGCGAGAAGTCAAGCCTGACTTCCACCACTACGGACCCGGTCCCCTGCCCCCTGACATCTCCTATCACCTCGCCCGGCTTGTACCCGGCAGCGTCGTATCTCAGATGCACCGGGGCCTGGTAGGATAAGGTTTCCGCGATCTCCTGCAGTATGATTATTCGGGATTGACTATCGTCTTTACCCGGGTCCCCGGTCCCGGGTTTTTCAAGCTCGACCACTAAAAGAGGCGAGGCGTTCAGCTCCGCGGCGACGCGGCCCAGGCTCCGCCGGGGATGCTCGGAGAGTCTTCCCTGGGGGCAGTATATCCCCTCCCAGCTGGGCGACCTGACCCCGAAGGTCATCGCTGCCAATGCCGCGTAGTTGCTCAGCTGATAATAGAAGTCATCGGTACGGCTGGACAGCTCCACCAGGTTGTTGTCCAGGGGAGACGCGATTATGCCCAGCTGGCCCGATGCCGCCAGGGTTCTGAGGCGGAGCAGGGCCGGGTGGTACTCCTCCGCCTGGAGGGCGTTCAGCAGGGGTCCGGCTACCAGGAGCCCCGCGTTAAAATTCAGGTGATCGTAAACCGCCGCTTCCAGGGTATCCACCCAGGCCGTAAACCCGGCCGCAATGCCTGCGGGCAGAGGCTGGTAATTGCTGAATTGAAAGTTGATAAATAAAACCAGTCCGGTTTTTCCTTCTGGCAAGGTCTGGTCTCTCTCCTTTCTGTGTACCCAGTTGGTAATCCCTCTATATAGATTTCGCCCATCAAGCCCAGTTTCCTCCCGGGGATGCATTTAGTATGCGGTTAAACCGGCTGGGCCATAAAGCTGAGTACTGCAAAATTCCGCTTCGGCCATGGGCCGGAGTCGGTTTGACTTGTTTTCGGGGGTGTGCTATAATAGCTTTGCGTTTGCGGGTGTAGCTCGCAAGCGGGACCGTCAGCCGCATTGGAAATAGTCGGATCCGTTTGGTTAAAAGCGATAAAAAGCTTGATCGGTAGGTTTAAAGCGACAAATGAAAGCTTTTTTGCGGGTGTAGCTCAATGGTAGAGCCCTAGCCTTCCAAGCTAGTTACGTGGGTTCGATTCCCATCACCCGCTCCAGGCGCCCGTAGCTCAGGGGATAGAGCGCTGGCCTCCGGAGCCAGGAGCACAGGTTCGATTCCTGTCGGGCGCACCATGATTATGAAAGCCGCTCGTTTTTCGAGGGGTTTTTCCTTTTGGGCGCCATGTATTACTGTATACTTTGCCGGGGATGCCAATATCTGCCCTTTTTTGTGATATTATTATTGTGCGGTTTTTAACAAGCTTTATTGGGAAAGGAGCGTAAACAACCTTGACCTACAAAGTCACCTTAATACCTGGAGACGGCACCGGCCCCGAATTGGTCGAAGCGACCCGCCGGGTGATCGACGCCACCGGGGTTGATATCGAGTGGGAACTGATGGAAGCCGGCAGCGACGTTATGGATAAGTACGGAACTCCCCTCCCCGAACCGGTCCTGGAGAGCGTCCGCCGAAACCGGATCGCCCTGAAGGGTCCCATCACCACGCCTATCGGAACCGGCTTCAGGAGTGTGAACGTGGCCCTGAGGCACAGCCTCGAACTCTATGCCTGTCTCCGTCCATGCAAGAGCTACCCGGGAGTCCGTTCCCGCTATTCCGATATAGACCTGGTTCTGATCCGGGAAAACAGCGAGGACCTGTATGCCGGGGTGGAGTTTGACCTCGGGTCCCCGGAGGCTGAAACCATCCGTTCGATGAGCAACGGCAAGATAAAGAACCCGTCGGCCATCTCCATCAAGCCGATCTCGGCCGAGGGCAGCCGGAAGATCATCCGGTTCGCCTTCGACTACGCGGTGAAGAACGGACGCCGCAAGGTCACCGCCGTGGCCAAGGCCAACATCATGAAGTTCACCGACGGGCTTTTTTACCGGACAGCGCAGGAGATCGCGGCCGAGTACCCCGGGATAGAGTATGAGGAGGTGCTGGTCGACGCCATGTGCATGCAGCTGGTGCAGCGCCCCGAGGCTTACGACGTGATCGTCACCGAGAACCTGTACGGGGACATCCTCTCAGACCTGTGCGCCGGCCTGGTAGGTGGGCTGGGCGTGGCCCCGGGCGCCAACCTCGGCTACGAGGCGGCGGTCTTCGAGGCCACCCACGGATCGGCCCCCAAGTACAAGGGGATGAACAAGGTGAACCCCACCGCGGTCCTGCTCTCGGGCAAGCTGATGCTGGAACACATGGGCGAGCTGGAGGCCGCCCGACGGGTGGAGCAGGCGGTGGCGGCGGTGATCGCCGAGGGTAAGTACGTCACCTACGATATGAAGCCTGACCGCAACGACCCGACTGCTGTCGGCACCTCCCAGATGGCCGACGCTATAATCGCCCGTTTGTAGAACGCTGTAATTAGAATAACCAGGACAGTCTATAGGGCTGTCCTGGTTTTTTTACGCTGCCGAAAGTAAAAATTAACCGGGAATTCATTCAGGCTTAACTAAAAAACGCTATAATTGGTTTAATACGGTGAAGGTGGGTTAAGCTGCATGTTTTGCGGAAATAACTATACTGATAAAACGCCTGAAGTGGAGAAGACCATGGTTAACTCGCTGTGGTTGTACCGGTTTTTCGATATAGCGGAAGAGATCGACCTGGCGAAGGTGGAGGAGATACTGTCCCAGACCCGCACCGCGTCGAGGGTCAGGCTGACCCGGTTCTCCTGCCGCTCGGTCCAGTTCCGGGACCCGCCGGTCACCGTAGACCTCGGCGGGACCAGGATCCGGCTCAAAGACGGGACCACCGTGCTGGGGAGCTTCAGCGGCAAGATATACGACCTGGGGGTGATCGGGATCGCCTTGAAGGTCGAGCTTGGAGACCGAAGCTTCGAGGAGATCAAGCGCCTGGGGATAGTACTGACCGCCGAGGGTGAGTGCTTGAACGATTCCGGCATCGTGTCGGTGGAGACGCCGGGCCAGGGCAGCGATGAAGCCAGCCGGACCGGCGACGAGCTGGAAGACGCCTTCCTGAACCAGAAGAGATCGGTCTGCCAGCTGCTGGGGCCGGCCCTGACCAAACCCAGCGGCCAGGACTTCATGGAGGACTATACCCTGTACTTCTTCACCTCCTGGGACGAATCCTGGGACCCCGCGCCCCTGCTGCTGGCGGAAGACGAGCCCCTGAGCCAGCAGTCAAGGAACGATACCCTGCGCCACTCGCTTTCCTACGGCCCGGAAGACCTGACCATCATCACCTGGGACGCGGCCCTGGTCTACGACGCCACCGGCGGCTCCGACATCCCCGACCTGCTGGAGTTTGCCGTGGTGGAGCTGCTCGAACTGAGGTATTACGACCGGCTGCTGGATAAAGAGATGGAGAAGATGTACAAAGAGATAGAGGCGGTCGGGTACGGGTTCGGCCGCCTGAGCAAGTACCGCCGCCTGATGAAGCGCCTGATGGAGCTGGTTTTGGACATCACGGAGGTCACCGAGCGGATTCATAACTCGTTAAAGGTGACCGGCGACGTTTTCTATGCCCGCGTTTACGGCACCGCGCTGACCGCCTTCCGCACCCGCGCCTGGATGGAGAGCGTCGAGCGCAAGGTGGCCCTGATCCAGCAGAACTACAGCCTATTGAGCGGCGAGGTGATAAACCAGCGCAGTATGATGCTGGAGTGGGCCATCGTGATTTTGATATCGGTCGAGATCATCCTGGGACTGCTCCGGCTGCTTTGATCCTTTACCCGCTTTATTCCTCTTGAGCCTGATCCGATTCCCCTTCAGAACCCTCGCCACTATCGCTTTTGCTCCGCATCCCGGCGCCGCCGGCTCCTCTTCCCTCGCGGGGAGGAACCGTGACGATGATGTTCGGCGGGCTGGTCGGTACCGGGGTCGTGCCGGGTAGACCCATCGGCGCTATAACCCCGAACAGGCCCGAGCTGGTAGCGGCCGGCTGGATAAACGGGCCAACCGCCGGCGGGGCAAAGATCGGCGGGGTCAACCCCAATCCCTGGTTCATCGGCAGGGTGACCTCCACCCGGGTCCCGGTGGACTGGCCTCCCTGGGCCGTGGACTTGTCGGTCGTGGGCTTGTCGCTTTCACTGCCTTTGGTTCCCAAAGGTATCACCTCTTTTTTAAGCTAGTTTCCCTGGATTGTATTGCAGCTATCCCGGCAAAAACTGTCATCACTCCGTCCGCTCCCAAAGTATATGTAACTCCCGGCCATAACAGCGAATATAATGCATTAACCTGGCGACTGAAAGGAGGTATTCAGTACCACCATGAAAGACAAGGAAAAACCCGCCAAGCAACTGGCGCGCGCCTATATACCGAATCAGACCTATAACGAACGCTGGCAGCCCATGGAGGGTTTGAAGCGGGGAACCATATTCCCCGAACTTTATCGTCCTTATGAAAAGATGGACCACGGCTAAAAACGATTACATCCTGAAGGTGGTGTTTCAATAGATGGACAGAGACCAGAAACGGGAACTGATAGCCATCATGGCCCTGGAGTTCACCGCGGTGGAGTTCAACCTCTACCTGGACACCCACCCCGATGACCGCAAGGCCTTAAACGACTTCTATTCCACAAACCAGCAGCTTAAAAAGTTAAAAAGGGATTACGAAAGCAAATACGGTCCCCTGACCGTCTCCGGCCGTACCCCGAACAAACAGGCCTGGAAGTGGATATGCGACCCGTGGCCCTGGGAAATGGTCTTTTAAGGAGGGATACGGCAAGATGTGGATTTACGAGAAGAAACTGGAATACCCGGTACGGGTCGACGGGCCCAACCCCAAGCTGGCCAAGGCCATCATAACCCAGTACGGCGGGCCGGACGGTGAGCTGGGCGCCTCCCTGCGCTACCTCACCCAGCGCTACACCATGCCCCTCCCCCAGGCCAAGGCGCTGCTGACAGATATCGGAACCGAGGAGCTTGCGCACATGGAGATCGTCGCCACGATAGTCTTCAACCTGATCAAGGACGCGAGCATAGAGCAGATCAAGGCCGAGGGCATGGAGGGGTACTACGCCGACCACGATCGGGGGATCTATTTCGTGAACGGGGACGGGGTCCCCTGGACGGCGGCTTACATTCAAAGCAAGGGGGACCCGATCACCGACATCTACGAGAACATGGCGGCCGAGCAGAAGGCCCGCTCGACCTACGAGTGGCTGATAAACCTGTCCGACGACCCGGGGGCCACCGACACCCTGAAGTTCCTGCGGTCGCGGGAAGTGGTGCACTTCCAGCGGTTCGGGGAGATGCTGAATCAGCTCTACGAGTATTACCAGAGCAAGAAATTCTATTAAACAACCGATACCGGAAAAGGCGGGAGAGGATTCCCGCCTTAATTGTTTTACAGCGTAAAAACCCCGGACCTCCCGCGGTCCGGGGTTCGCGCCTGCATTATCCGTCTTTATGAGGAAACGGAGGAGGACGAGTCGGTCCCCCGGCCGAACAGCCGTACCAGGGAGAGCGCGAATCTGACCAGCCCGTGGTTTATCTGGTCCTCCAGCTGTCCCTTCTGGCGATTGACCTTGTCCAGTTTGCGCTGCAGCGACGAGTTGTTGGAACTCAGCATCTCCGCCTTCAGTTCCAGTCCGTCGACCAACCGCTCCAGGTCCTCCTTCTCTTTCTTGGTCTCCTGCAGCTCCCGCAGCATCTTGCTGCACTCGCCCTGGCGCAGGCGGACCTCCGCCTTCAGGTTGTCCAGGGTCTTGGTGTAGCGGGTGTCCATCTCCTCCTTGACCCGCTTCAGGTCGCTGCTCTGCTTCTCCAGGCTGGTGTTCTGGGCCAGCAGGATGTCGAACGATTCCTGCAGCTCTTTGTAAACCCGCTTGCTTTCCTTTAAATCCCTCCCTACCAGGAGCAGGTCCTGCTGCTTCTGCTTCAGTTCCGTCCTGAGGCCGGCGATCTCCTTCTCCGCCAGCTTCAGCTTCTCGTTGAGGGGCGCCGCCTCGTTGCCTGCGCTCACCTTCTTTCGCAGCTCCCCCACCGTTTCTTCCAGGGTCTTGATCGTCTTGGTCCGGTCCTCCAGGTCCTTGCTGAAGTGTATCAGCTCGGACTGGTAGCTGGCGATGGTCCGGTTGCGGTTTCTGGCCTCCTCCTCCAGGCGGGTTATCCTCTGCTTGAGGGACTTTATCTTTTTCTGCTGCTCCTGAACCAGCACCTCTTTTCTCTTCAATCGGTTGTCCAGGGTCTGGACCTGCTCGATCTCGTAGGCGGCCTCCAGGTCCTCCTCCAGCTCCTTCAGTTCTTCCAGGAAGGAGAGGTTGCCGGACGCCTTGCCGGGCAGGGGCAGCGCCAACGGAGCCGTGCTGGCGTTGGTCGCCCGGCCTTTACCCGCGACTGGTTCATCCGCCGGCGGCCGATTGGGGTTCACGACTGGTATATCCGCAACCGCGGCCGCCACCGGGGCCGGTTCCACTTTATTTTTCGCAGGGTTTACCGGTTCGCCGGCGTTGAGCTGGTCGATCGCCTGGTTTATTTTCTGCAGCAGGCTGTCCTTCGTCTGGCCGTTCTTGGATATTTCGGTCACCGGTATGCTTTTGGGGGCGAGGTAGTTCTGGCGCCCAGTATTGAAACCCTTATTCTGCGGTCGATTCTTGGCCACTGAATCAAACCTCCTACTTCGTTTTTGTTACAGTATCAAGTTCTTCGCTTTTAAAGGCTTTACCTTCAGTGTATTTTGTTATATATTGATAACCTCTCGGTTTTGCTGCCGCAACTCGGCGGGCGGCTGTCGAAGCCTTTTTCCCGATTCGTCCGGAAAGGCCTTCCGGGGCCGCTGGTGTCTATAATTAAAAGAACCGCGAAGAAAAACTTGTCTGTCGCCAAGTCCCAAGGTGTAGGTAAAGTAAAGAACTGCTATTTAAACACGGCGGCGTATGTTAAATTTCAAACCGCTCTTCCCTTCGCAATAATCCCGCCGAAAGTCCCATTCTTCTAGCAGTACTATGAGCTGCTCCGTCCATAATCGGGGGAACCCTTTCCAACGCACATCCTGTGCTATCAAAAGCGATTGAAGTATCCTCCAATCGCTTTTGGAGGAATGGCTCGCAGACGTCCTGTCTGCTCACCCCGATTCTGTTCCTCCGCCACGCTCAGTACTGCTACAAAATTTGGACGTTGTCTTGCGGTCTTATAGTTCAGCGGCGGTTGCGGCAGTGCAGGACACGCCGCTGGGGTTTCTTCTCTTGCAACAGCATTCAATCGGCCCCAAACCTGCAAAGTAATGTCAAGGGCAAAAAAAGCAAACTGTTTGAATAGGTAAAAAGGAGTATTATATACTAAGCAGCCGCAGAATTGCGTCAGCCAAAAGAAATATTCAGGGTAGGTAACTTATGCGGCAGAATAAAGGGTGTCCAGGGATTCTTTCACACGTGCGTAGTAAATACGCAGGAATTTGTTGCAACCGGCGATCATGTAGACATAGTAACGTTTGCTCTCTGCCCGCTTTCTGTTCAGGAACTGAAATACCGCATTATCGGCAGGAGCGGTTTGGAGCAAGCCAATCATAACTTGAAACAGCGTTTTGCGAAGCCAGGGCGATCCACGCTTGGAGATACTACGGTCTTTTGATTCAAAGATACCGGACTGGAAGGGTGGAGCATCGACCCCGGCAAAAGCGATAAGAGACTGTTTGCGCCGAAAGCGGCGCACATCACCAATCTCCGCCATGAGCTGGGGACCAAGGACATTACCTACGCCGTACATCGCCATCACCACGGTATACTCTGGCAGCAGTGCAGCCAGCCGCTGCATCTCCTGGCCCACAAAGGCCAAGGTGGACGCAATCGCATTGATCTGTGCAACAGCCTGCTCAACAAGTTGTTTTGTGGCTCCGTTGCACGGCAATGTAGGAACTTGCCGGCAAGCCATCTCATGGATTTCTGCTGCCTTGGAGTCGCTGCCACGGTATCCGGCCTTGGTGCACCACTTGTTGTATTGGGCAGTAAATTTAGCCTTAGTCAGCTTACTGACGCATTCACAATGCCAGAATTTCGAGGTGAAGTCCACCCATTTCTCGTGTCCGTCCGCTTTAGCAGGACTGGAGAACAGGGTGTTGGCGCCAGGGAAGGTTTGATCGAGCAGGGCAATGAGATTGTTCTTTAGAGCAACCTTCATTTTCATGTACTGGTGGTACTGACGGTTGTAGGTCTTCAATAACAGACGGGTATCGTCTTCGGGGGTATACTTCACCAGAGAAACCCAGTTGGTCAGGCCATAGTTGGCGATTTTCACAGCGTCTGCCTTGTCGGTTTTGACCTTACGGATGGAGTTGTTACCGTAGTCATGGATTAGCTTTGCATGGACCGCGCTGACAAAAATTCCTGCTTCATGGAGATAACGAGCAATGGGCTGATAATACTTGCCGGTAAACTCCATGATTACCCGGGTTTCACCGTCCAGGAGTTTCAGGAAGTCTGCCAGCTTCCTGAGCTCACTGGCGGTGTGACGGACCTCAAAGGGTTTGACCACCACTTCTCCGAAGGGCCGCATGGCTGCGACCATGCTTTTTCCCTTGGAAACGTCGATCCCAACAGCGTTCATTCACATTCCTCCAAGTTTAATGATGTGCAATCGGCGACCACCCATATCTCATTGCCGATTCAATTTGCTTGGTGACACGAACGCTCCGGATTCCCGGTGGTTCAACCTGCTTAAAACGAACGCTACAACAAGGGGATGGCTGACGGTTTAGGGCGCGGACGTTATTAGTCCAATTGTGGGTACGTCAGACCGATTACTCCCCTCATTATAGCTTAGGCATGAGATAAACAAGGCTCGATAGGAATCCGTTCCTTAGCCTTGAAATTAATGTAGCAAATAGTGGGTGAGCCATGCGGGGTCAGGAGCCCGTTATGGTGCTCTGCGTCTTACTGCCCTGCGAATGCTGACTGGTAGAAGTGGGGCGAGCGACAGGAGGTCGCGAGAAGGCCGAGTGCATGGATTGCATATTCGGCCTTATTACCCCATCTACCCGAAGCATAAGCAGCTGGCAGTACAGCAGAGGGAGTATGGAGCGACAGGACACCGCCAGGGCGAGGCCCGGCCCTGACCAAGATTGAATGCGGCCTTGATTTATAGCATGATCTTAATGTGCACTTGCTTGCATCGGAAAGTCCTCTAATACTTTCCGATAGCGCGAAGAAAAACAAAACACCCAAGCCTTTTCGACTTGGGCGTTACAGCCTCGGTCTCTTTATCCCGGGAGCTTTTCTATCCAGCTGAACAGGGCCTGCCAGGCCGACTCCCAGGTCCGGGTGAACTGGTGGTCTCCCCCTTTTATCACCACCAGCTCCTTGGGATGGCCCGCCACCTGGTACCCCTGCTCGGCCTGCTCCAGGCTGACGGTCTCATCGCCTTCCCCGTGCAGAAACAGGATCGGGCGTCCCGCTACCCGCTCCAGGTCCCGGTACAGGTCATGCCGCTTCGCGTCGGTGACGAACTCGGGTCTGAGACCGAACCCCTCCCCATGGTCGTCCCTGATGCTGACCTCCCGGCCCGCCTCCAGCTGCTCGAACAGCCCTCCCAGGGTACGGCGGAAGGTGGCGACCAGGTCGATGGGGGTAGACCACAGACAGAGTCCCCTGATCCTTTGATCCAGGGCGGCGGCGGCCAGCGCGGTGCTGCCGCCGAAGCTGCGGCCTACGACGAAGGTGTCCAGCGGACCGGTCCCGAGGAACCAGTCCAGCGCCCCCTGCAGGTCAGCCACCTGGCGGGATAACGTTATCCGGTCGAACTCCCCCTCACTCTCCCCGACCCCGGCGAAGTCAAAACGCAGCACCGCCAGGCCCCGGTCCGAGATCTGTTCCGCGAGTTCCACTGCCTTGCCCCCGCCTTCCTTGCTGCCGCGAAATCCGTGGGTGAGGATCATCCCCCGGCGCGGCGTCCCCTTCGGCCGGTGCAGTACCCCGGCCAGGCGTTCTCCTCTTCGGCTGTTGAACCATACCCTTTCCAAATCGTATCACCCCTGGCTACATCGGCTTCCTGGGCTTGTTGGACTCGTCGGCGTCGAAGCGGAGCTTGTTGTTGCAGTAGTCGCAGATATATATGGTCTTGGGGTTCAAACGGATCTTGTCGTAGTCCTTGTGAACCGGGTCCACCTCCGACTTTTTGCCGCAGAAAGCGCAGCGGGTAACCACGGTGTCCTTCTTCTCCTGTTCCATTCAGGTTCACCCTCCTTAAAATCCTCTAAGGTAAAATTTTTATATACTCGACCCGACCGAGGTTGACCAGCGCAGTCTGGTTGCCCTGTTCGTCGTACATGGGAATGGTTGAGGCGCCGCCCTGGTAGAACATGCCATCCTGTTCGAAGTTCAACGACTTGAAGTATCCTACCAGCGGCTGTGACCCCCCGGTGAAGTGCACCTCCACCTTTATCATGTTCTCGGCCGCCGGCTGCTGGCCGGTTTCGAACAACTGGCACCCGGTCCCTGCCCACATCAGAGCGGCGAGCAGGATGGCCAGTGCTGTCGTATGGATAAGACCCTTTTTTCGTAATCGCAAAACCTTCTACCCTCCCCGCTGTACGTTGTAACCGACCTACTTCTCGCGCTCCGGGCCGCGCCGGTTCCCCCGGGCGGTTCCCTTGTCGGCCTTCGGTTTATCCGCTGGCCCCCGCTTTTTCCCCCAGGTCTTGAGCTGTGAGTTGACCAGGTGGTGTATGGTTCCGGGTTTAAAGCCGCCGTTTTTCCGCTTCCTGCCCGCTTCAACCCCGGTCAGTATCTCTATCCCCTCGTCGATGTGAGAGATGGCCCAGATATGGAACTTGTTCTGGCGGACGGCTTCCACCACTTCCTCATCCAGCATCAGCTGTTTGACGTTCTGGTGCGGGATGATCACTCCCTGCTCGCCGGTCAGCCCGCGGTCGCGGCAGATCTTGAAGAATCCCTCGATCTTGTAGTTTACCCCGCCGATCGGTTGGATGCACCCCATCTGGTCGACCGAGCCGGTGACGGCTATGCTCTGGTCGATGGCCCGGCTCGAGAGGCTCGAAAGCAGGGCGAACAGCTCGGCGCTGGAGGCGCTGTCTCCCTCCACCCCGCCGTAGAGCTGCTCGAAACCGAGACTGGCCGACAGGGTGAGGGGTTTGTCGTGGGCGTACTGTCCCCCGAGGTATCCGCTCAGGGTCAGCACCCCCTTGTCGTGTATTTGGCCGCTCATGCGGCTTTCCCGCTCTATATTGACCACCCCTTTTTCACCCATGTAGGTGCGGGCGGTTATCCGCGACGGTTTGCCGAAGGTGTGGTCTCCCAACTGGTACACCGCCAGGCCGTTGACCTGGCCTACCACCTTCCCCTCGGTTTCGATCATGATGGTTCCTTCGAGGATGGACTCCTGGAGGCGCAGCTCGATTCGGTTGGAACGGTACTCCTTTTCACTGATCGCCTTTTCCACCTGCTCCGCCCCCACGGACTCGAACCCCTCCCTGGCCGCCCAGGTCGAGGCCTCCACCACCAGGTCGCGCATCCGGTTCAGCAGGGTGGACATCTTGCGCTGGTCATCCGCCAGGCGGGAGCTGTAATCTATGATGCGGGCGATGGCTGCCTGGTTGAAGGGAAGCAGGTTCTCCTTGTGGCAGGTGGCGCTGACGAAACGGGTATACTCCATCAGGTTGTCCGGGGTGCGGTTTATCTCGTAGTCGAAGTCCACTTTGATTTTGAACAGCTTCCGGAACTCCTCGTCGTACTGGTGCAGCAGGTCGAAAATGTAGGGTTCGCCTATGACGATGACCTTCAGGTCGAGAGGGATGGCCTCGGGCTCCAGGGTCACAGCGCCGCCCAGGTTCAGGTTGCGGAAGATGCTCTCGATCACTATCTCGTTGTTGCGCAGGGTCCGCTTCAGGTTCTCCCAGAGGATCGGGTTTTTTACCAGGTCACTGAGCTGCAGCAGCAGGTAACCCCCGTTGGCCGCGTGGATGGCCCCCCGCTTCAGCTTGGAGAAGTCGGTCGACAGGACCCCGAACTCCGCCTCGTAATCGATGGTGCCGAACAGTTTGCTGAAGGTCGGGTTGTTCTCCTCTATGACCGGCCGCCCCTGGACCTGGGAGTTGTCTACCAGGAGGTTCGGTATATAGCGTCCCATAACGCTGACCCGGTTGAAACGGCGGAACATCATCATCGGGTTCTGGGGTTCCTCTTTGTCGGAGAAACTGTCCAGGTTTTCCAGGATGTCCTTCTCCACCTCCTCCAGGTAGGCGATCACCTGGGGGAAGTCTGCGAAGCGGGCCCTCACCTCGCCGATCAGCGGTCCGATGGTATCGAGCCCCACCTTCTGTTCCAGGTTGGATACCGACTGCTTGGTCTCCCGCTCCAGCTCACGGTAGCGGCGCATGGTCTCGTTCATCTTTTCCTGGACCCGGCGGTTGCGTCCCTGTATCTCTTCTTTTTCCTCCTCGGACAGGTTTTCGTATTCCTCCTGGCCGATCGGCTGACCGTTGGCCAGCGGCACGCTGGCCAGGCCGTTGGCGGTCTTGCTGATGGAAAACTGCAGCTCGCCCGCGAAATTCTCCAGCTCCTGGTAGAGGTCGTTGGTCTTGGAGTAAAACTCCTCCAGCACCTTCCCTTTCAGTCGCTCGAATTCCTCGCCCGAGAACACCCGGGGTATCTCGGTCTTTATCTCCTCGATCAGGTTTCGCATCGAGTCGCGGTACTCGGCCCCGCGGCCCGCCGGCAACGACATGGACTGAGGTTTTTCCCGGTCGGAGAAGTTGTATACGTACAGCCAGTCGGGAGGGGTAGCCCCGGACTTGGCGAACTCCTTCGCCATCGCCCGGGCGAAGGTGGTCTTGCCGGTACCGCTGGGGCCGGACATGAAGATGTTGTAGCCCCGGTTTTTGACCTGCAGGCCGAACTCCAGCGCCCGCCGGGCCCTCTCCTGCCCCATCAGGCCTTCCAGGGGCGGTATATCCTGGGTGGACTTAAAACTCAACTGAGAGAGGTCACAGTACAGACGCACCTTTTCGGCTGGAACCCGCAATCTCTGTTTTATCAATCTCTGCACCCTTTCTTACGCTAGTCGAGTCTCGGACTATTCTATGATGGTTTTCCGAATTACTTTCGACACCTCCTCTCGCATTTCCTGCTGTATTGATTGAACAGGGCCAAAAGGAAGGCCGGTTATAAAAAAATGCCAAAAAAAAACCTCCCTGCAAGGAGGTCAGTGTAGTGAAGGAGGGTTTGCATTTCAATGACTGAAACCTTATTATTTTATTTATACGTCGCCGGCAGAAAATCCTGCCGGAAATAAAAATATTTTTCAAAACATTGAGAAGATTATAACAAACACCACCGGTCTTGACTCACCTGGGAGACGACCCTCAGTCAATTGATTTTTCTCCGAAACGAAGAACGGCCGAGTCTCTTTCAACTCAGCCGTCCCCTGATCGATCCCTGGCCTTGGAGTTCAGTCGGCCACGTTGACGTTGATGCTGCCCCGATGCACGGACATCCGGATGGTCCCCTGGCCGTCGCCCAGGCGGGAGACCTTCTTACCGTTCTGGCTCTGCCAGTTAAGTCTGCTGGAACCGTTGATTGAGCCCGACTGGGTGCTGGCCTCCAGCACCACGCTCGAATCCTCCGGGATGCGGGCCTCGATCGAACCCATAGAGGTCTTGAGGTCCCAGTTTTCAGTCACCGGCTTGTCGGTCCTGACGTTGATGGTCCCCTGGTTCGATTCGGCTAAAAGCGAACCCTGGAACCCGTTGATATCGATCATCCCCAGCTCGGTACGGAGCGCGGCATCTCCGGTCACGTTCTGCAGGTGGACGTTCCCGTTACTGTTTCTGACCGCCACCTTGCCCCGTATCTCGCTGGCGGTGACCTCGCCGTTCTGGTTCTCGATCCCCAGGCTGCCGTCCACCCCGGTCACCCTTACCCGGCCCGACCCGTTCTTTACCTCCAGGTTTATCCCCGGGGGAAGCTGGACCTCGTAGTTCACGTACCGCAGTTTGAACCCTTCATTATTTTCCGCTGTTACCCGGAGGGAATCGCCGGGGACGGCCCTGACCTGTCCGGGAACACCGCCGCCGGTCTCCAGATTCTGCCTGATGTAGCCCATGGTCCCGCTTACATGGACCATCCCGTCGCTCGATCCTCGTACCTGAACCTGCCCCGCGGTGTTTTCGATCCGGACCGTCCGGCCCGGGATGTCCTGGATCGGATCGAGGTCGAAGTGATACGGCTCTTCGACCTGTATCTCCTCGACGACCAGGTCCCGCACCTGCTGCAGTGGAACCGCGGGGACCCAGGCCGCGGTGGCCAGTCCACCGCAGATGAGGAAGATCAGTATCAGGCTGCCGACACTCCATCGGACCGGGACCTCGGAATCGTACCGGCCGTGCCGCAGCAGGTATTCTGCACCCAACAGGATCAGCAGCACCGGCCACCAGCGGGTAAGGTGGCTGAAGTATGAAACGCCGGTCAGGTTCTGCGCCAACCATACCGCTCCCAGACCGATCAGGGTCAGGGCCAGGGTCAAAACCCCCACCCGGACCGCGTGCTTTCTACTCACCCCGCTCCTCCCCCTTCCGTCCGTCAAGGTTTCTGAAGAGGATGATCAAACCCAGGGTTATCAGTATGAGAGGCATCCCCGCCAGCCGCCACGCGCGCTCGATCATCAGGCTGGGGAACAGGTTGTTGACCAGGGCCAGCACTCCCAGGCCGATGAAGACGTAGGCCAGTATAAACCTGCGGCGCTGCTTCTTATGCGGTTGCTCCTGGCTCCACTCCAGGTCGCCGCCCGGCGTTTCCGGGTCTGGAGCGGTCCTTTGGGTCTCGGCCGTCTGAGCGTTGTTGTACATCTCTCCCGCCTCCGTTTCTGAACTGTTCGCTGGAGGGGCCGTCACCCCGGCGCCCGCCGCTTCATTCCCCGGACCCGGCCCGGCGCTCGGTCTGGCCGGCTCTCTGTGCACTCCGTTCGAGGCTACCGGGTTCTTCAACCCGATTGAACTCCAGGCCCAGAACCCTCGGTCGACCGCCTGGCCCTTCAGGGTCAGCTCGCTCCAGAGCTGCTGGGTGTCGAAGATGGTGTAGAGCATCAGGACCGGGATCACCAGGCCCGCCAGCGCGTCCAGGTTCAACAGGTTGGAAAGGAAGATGGTGCCTACAAATATCAGCATGGTCTGCAGTCCCCGGTTCATAAGCCCCAGGTACATGTAGCCCCCGCCGGGGATAAGGGAGAGGATGAATGCCGCACCTCTGGCTTTTGACCGCTGGGGGTTGTTCTGGACCAGGTTCTCTTCTTCCCTCACCGTCATTTTTTATCAACTCCATTTCTTCTAGTTAATCCAGTAGGTTAAGAAACTGTAATAAGCGCCCGTCGCCCCGACCTTGACACTCCACATGAGGTCCTGGAACTCCTGGTTGTTGAGCGCCTGTAAGACGTATCCCATCCCGTCTCTCGACTGGCTGAGGTTCAGCAGCTGGTTGACGACCGAGAACCGGCTCCACTGGGTAAAAAAGAGCAGGACCGCGGCAAAGGAGGTGACCAGGTTGATCGCCGGGTTCCAGAGTTCGGAACCTAGTGCCCGCTCCAGCCGCTGGGAGGTCTCTGCCCGCCATCCCGACCAGCGCGTCCGAAGGCCCGGCCTGACGGCCGGCTGACGCTCGACCTCGGCCATTATCGCGGCCAGCATATCGGGCGGGGGATCGAAAACCGGCATCTGTTCCAGCAGGGTATCGACCTCCGGCCAGGCGATCTGTCCCGGCCTGCAGTCCGGGCAGCCTGAGAGATGCGTTTCGATTTCGCTCCTATCCTCCGGCTGCCGGCCGTCCGGAAACCGCTTCTTTTTCAGCCATTGACACCGCATCTTCGTCACCCCCTTTCCCGGTTGTTTTTGGTTTCGGTCCCAACTGTTCGCGGAGCTTCAGGCGTCCGCGGTAGATACGGGTCTCCACTGTACGCTGGCTGACCTCCAGGGTCTCCGCTATCTGCTGGTAGGAGAAACCGTGGTAGTAGTGCAGCACCAGCGCGATACGGTATTTCTCGGGGAGTCCGTCCAGCAGCCTTCTAAGCCTCTGGGCCCCTTCCTTCGCCAGGTACGCCTCCTCAGGCGTGGGCTCCCGGGTCGGTCCCCGGTAATCAGGGCTGAGACCCGGCCGTCTTTTTTTTCGTACCCAGTCGATGGCCTGGTTGCTGGCCACCCGGTAGATCCAGGTGGAGAAACGGCTCTCCCCCTTGAAGCTGCCGAGTTTTCGATAGATGGTCAGGAATATCTCCTGGGTCAGGTCCCGGGCATCTTCTCCAAACCCTACCATTTGTCCGGCCAGGTTGTAGATTGGACGCTGGTATTTTTCCACCAGGTCGGCAAAGGCTTTTTGGTCGCCTTCCAGCACCGACCTGATAATCGCTTCGTCTTCCAGCTCCAATCCCCCCTTTATATGTTTAGACGCCGTGATTTGACGGGGTACTTCATTTTTTTTATGATTATTTATATTTTAACCCGGTTTTTACCCCACGGAAAAAAATAAGGGCCCTGTGGCGGGCCCCCTTTTTCTATGGTTGGGTTATATCTATTTAAAACCCCGATCCGGGGATGGTCTGGTCGCCTTCGGTGAAAACGATGCGGTACTTGTTCAGCTTGCGCACCACGCTGGGCTGGCTGAGGCCGAGCACCTCGGCGATTTTGCGGGTGGTGCGGTAGTTGCGGATGGCCCGGAGCAGAAGCTGCTTCTCGACTTCCTCGACCGCGTTGCGAAGCGGCATGATCTGGGAAACCGCCACATGGGAATCGCCCGGGAGATAGGACCTCATGTTGGCGGGCAGGTGATTGGGTATGATGACCGACTCGGCCACCAGGATCATCAGCCGTTCCACCACGTTCTCCAGCTCGCGGATGTTGCCGGGCCAGTCGTACTGACAGAAGAGGTCGATGACCTCGGTGGAAAACCGCTTGTTGAGTCCGTACTTCTGGTTGAACCGCTCCTGGAAGTGGTAAACCAGGAGTCCGATGTCCTCTTTCCTCGCCCGAAGCGGCGGTATCTGGATCGGGAAGACGTTCAGCCGGTAGTAGACGTCTTCCCGGAACTGTCCCTTCTTGGCCATCTCTCCCAGGTTCTTGTTGGTGGCGCAGATAATCCGGATGTCCAGCTTGATCTGCCGGGAACCCCCGATCCGCATGACCTCCTTGTCCTGCAGCACCTTGAGCAGCTTGGCCTGGAGGTTTAAGGGCAGTTCTCCGATCTCGTCGAGGAAAATGGTTCCCTTCTGCGCCAGCTCGAACATGCCCGGCTTTCCTTCCTGGCGGGCGCCGGTGAAGGAACCCCGCTCGTAGCCGAACAGTTCCGACTCCAGCAGGCTCTCCGGTATGGCGGCGCAGTTTACCTGGATGAAGGGGCCGTCCTGTCGGGACGACTGGCTGTGTATCAGCTTGGCTATGACCTCCTTGCCCACCCCCGACTCTCCGAGAATCAGCACGGTCGAATCGACCTGGGCGACCCTGAGGCCCAGTTCCACCACCTGCTGCATGGCCGGGCTCCTGACCACCACGTCGTTTATCCCCTGTATGTTCCGCCGGAGCTGTTCGAGTTCCAGTGAGTAGCGGCGGGTCAGTTCCTGGCTGTGCTCCAGCTCCTCCTTCAGCCAGTTCAGTTCGGTGAGGTCGCGGACGTTGCACACCACCCAGAGCAGGTTGTCGGACTGGTCGAACACCGGGTTGCCGGTTATCAGGACCTTCTTTCCGTTTTTGATCCGGCTGATGATCGATACCGGCTTCTTTTTCTCCAGCATGTTCATCGGTATGCAGCGGGAAAAATGCCCCTGCCGCACCAGGTCCTCCATCGGCTGGCCGACCACCTGGCTCGGTTCCAGGCCGGTGATGCGGGTATAGGCGGTATTGATGCGCAGGCAGGCTCCCTTTTCGTCCACTATGAAGAAGCCGTCGTAGGACGACTCGATTATCGCTTCCAGTTCTTCATTGATGCCCTGGGTAAAACGAAGCTCCCGGCTTACCAGCTCGTAATCCGACTGCTCGTGGAATATGGCCACCGCCCCGTTGATCTTCCCGTCCTCGATGATGGGCGAGCGGTTGCCGATACAGACCACCGACCCGTGAGAGAAAAGCTGGGCGGTGCTCGCCTCGCCGGAGATGAGGGTCTGCTCCATGGCCAGACCGGGGATGATCTGCTCGACCGGTTTACCGATGCAGACGCTGCCGGGGATACCCAGGATCTTCTCCGCGGCGGCGTTGAAGATGATGATCCGGCTGTCCTTGCCCACCGCTATTATCGCGTCGTAGGCAGACTGGAGGATGGTGTTCAGGCGGTTGTTGGCCGTCTCGATCTCCTGGGAGTAGGCCGCGATCATGTCGGTCCGGGTTATTATCCCGACCAGCTCGCCGTTCTTGTCCAGGACCGGCAGCCTCCCCACCTTTTCCATCCAGGCCTGTTCGGAAGGCAGGTCTTCACATATGGTAGCCACGTTTGGATTCATTACGGTGCTTACCGGGGTCTCCCCCGGGGTCTGGTCGATAATGGCCTGGAAGAGATGGTTCTTGGTGAGGATCCCCACCAGCTTTCCCTTGATGTCCACCACCGGGGCGCCTTCGATACGGTGGCGACGGAAAAGCTGTGCGGCTTCTTGGAGGGTGTTGTTTTCTTCCAGGACCAAGGGGTTGGGACTCATTACCTGTTTTACCAGCACTCCTGATACCCCCCACCCAGTCCGAATATTATATATTATTTCGTCAGATTCACATCTTTTTCCTGCTGCCATTTTATTCCAGGGGAAGATATCCCTGGTCGGCCAAATATTTTATACGGTTCTATTCAGCCGACCAGGGCATGGTAGCTGAGATTCCCTTAATAGGATGCTATATCACCTTAGGACTCGATTATTTTTAGTACGTCAGGCGGATAGGCCGGAGCCGGATCGGGTAAGAAAATGCGCTCGGGGTCAACGAACTCACGAACCACGAACAGTTCTCTATAGGTGGGTTTCTTGGTCTCCCCTTTCACCTGGGAGATGTTCAGGTCAAAGGAGCAGTTCTCCTTTACCTGCTCGGGGGAAAGCCCGGCGTGGTAGGTCTCCAGGTAGATCAAGCCATTCTCGTCAAACTTGAAGATACCCATGTTGGAGATGACCGCATCCGGGCCGCACTCCGCGAAGGGAGTCCCCTTCCAGACCTCTTTCTTGGGCTTCCAATCCCCGCTCGGCCAGTCGTAGCAGTACCAGCCGGGGGTCGTGGTGTAGTCGTTGCGCTCCACGAACCTTCTCTTCTCCTGCATGATGATGAAAACCGTCCGCTTGGCCATGGTCCCGATATCGGAGTTGCCGCCGCTGCCGGTGAAGCGGTTCTTGGGTTTAAAGTAGTCCCCGATCTGAGTGACGTTTACCCCGCCGTACTTGTCGATGGCCGCGCCTCCCAGGTATCCCAGGGTAACCCTGCCGCGCTGCAGGTAATAACCGAAGGTGTCGATCAATCCGCCCAGGGTGGTGGACATGTACGCTGCCCGCTGGTCAGCCACGAAGGCGGGGGTGTGCATAGTCTTACCGTCGCAGATACCCGACTCGTAAATCAGCAGGGAGTGCGGCGACTGGAGGAACTGGGCGGTCATCATCCCCACCATGGGAAGCCCGGTGCCGGCGAAGACGATATCGTCGTCTCTTACGAACCGGCTGGCGGCGATAGCCAGCATCTCAACCAGGTTAAACTCACCCACGTTAGCCGGGGTATCAGGTATTTGTTCAATCAGGTTCATTAATTCTGGTATCGACTTACTCATTTTAAATCCTCCCTCTTCCCATGCTCGTTAATACCCAAACTTGGAGACCGAAAGCGGCTCAAACACCTTCGGGGACGGCTTCTTGCCCCGCATCTGCCTGGTGCCGTAGCCGGTGAGGGCGTCCGCCTTCAGCGAGGCCAGCTTGCTGGCTCCCAGCTTGCTGATGTACTCGTCCCAGTTCTTCGGCCCGAATACCCACTCGTCAAGCCACTTCTGCATCGACTCCTCGTCGCGGGAGGACGCCTGCATCGCCTGCATGAACGCCATGTCGTAGTCGTAGTAATAGGGATTGGCGGTAGGATGCGCCCCATAGGGCTGCTCGACGATGGCATCCACGATGAAGTACGGGATCTGGTTGGCTTCGGGGTACTGCCGCAGGGTGGACTCGGGTACGATCTCCTCGGCGATCAGGATCACTTTTTCCGACGCCAGGGCGATCTCCTTGTCGAGGGAGCTGACTCCTCTCCAGCGGGCGGTCCCTTTCTCGCCGGCCTGGGCCACGTGGATTACACCCACTTCGGGGCGCATGGCCGGCAGCAGCACCAGTTTGCCGTCTCCGTAGAAGGGGTCTTCGATATAGTCGAATTTCTTCATGGGAATGTGAGGATTGCTGCCGTCTCTCAAACCGGCCTTGCCCAGCCGGTCGAACTCGGGGTTGTACAGGTCGGAACCGATCGGAGCGTAATAGGGGATAAAGGGCAGCCCCAAAGCGCCCGCCAGCATCCTGAAGGCGGTGGCCCCGTGTGCGTACTCTTCCGCCAGCAGGTCCCCGGATAAGAACTGCCGCGAGAAGTTGTTGTCGAGCTTGCCGGCAAGTTCTCCCCAGCCGTACCAGTTGGTTTCGTATATCTTGATCCGCTTGGCCGCATTCAACATAAAGCTGCATACGCCGCCATGCTTGTCCGTAATATGCAGATCCTTGCGGCCCTGCCTTATCATTTCCCAAACAAACGCCACCGGGTTCCTGACCCCAGCGGTGAATCCGCTAAAAGCGATGTTTATTCCGTCGCGGGTGTATTTCTTTACGGCTTCCTCCAGCGACAGAATTTCTGCATTCTTAGGATCCATATGCGATCTCGGCATTTCTTCTCTCCTCCTACGATCTCTGAATTTTCGGGGATACCCATTAAACGCCTCGAATACAGTAAGCTTAAATACGACCGGAAACAGGTCGTATTACCGGTGCTACCACCTCCTTACTATGGCATCCTCCGGGGAATGCTTCTGTCAGTTAAAAAACTGGTTCATAGAAGGGTGCGGTCTATGCGGTAATCGGTTCTTCTGATGGTGAGTACACTGGTTCGGCTGATTGGCAGGAAGAGTGCGGGATTTGTGACCCCTTTAAAGTAATAATCAGTGTCCCTTTATTGGTGTCTAAACCATGCGATGATTAATCTTTACGGGGGGCCACTAAGTAGATGTAGTTAAATATTAACAACTATGTAATATCCTGTCAACGTGTATATTTAATTGTTTTATATTAATAATTATTAAATATTTGCTTGCGAAGCAGCTGTCGAGGAGGGGAGCCGCCGCATCCGATACCCGGGGAGGTCTCCCCACCTCAGTCGTTTCAGCGGCTAATCAGCCAGCAGCTGGCGCGCGATCACTATCCGCTGGATCTGATTGGTGCCCTCGTAGATCTGGGTGATCTTGGCGTCGCGCATGTAGCGCTCCACCGGGTACTCCTTGCAGTATCCATAACCGCCGAAGAGCTGTACGCAGTCGGTGGTCACCCGCATCGCGGTGTCGGTGGCGTACCGCTTGGCCATGGAGGCCTCCATGGCGTGCGGCAGTCCGTTGTCCTTGAGCCAGGCCGCCCGATGGATCAGGAGCCTGGCGGCTTCGATCTCGGTGGCCATGTCGGCTACCATCCACTGTACCCCCTGGTTGGCGGCCAGCGGACGGCCGAACTGCTGCCGCTGCTTGATGTAGGGTATGGTGTGGTCCAGGCACCCCTGGGCGATCCCCAGCCCCTGGGAGGCAATCCCGATGCGGCCCCCGTTCAGGAGTCCCATCGCGACGTTGAAGCCTTTGCCTTCTTCGAGCAGGAGGTTCTCGGCCGGGACCTCGCAGTCCTCGAAGGTCAGGGTCACGGTGGCGGAACCGTTTAGCCCCATCTTCTCCTCGGGTTTGCCGATGATAAGGCCGGGGGCGTCCTTTTCCACGATGAAGGTGCTGACACCCTTGGCCCCTTTGCTGTTCGGGTCGGTCCGCACCATGGTCACGTAGATCCCGGCGTAGCCGCCGTTGGTGATGAATATCTTTTCCCCGTTGATGATGTACTTGTCGCCTTTGCGGACCGCCGAGGTGCGGAGTCCGGCCGCGTCCGAGCCGGCGGTGGACTCGGTCAGGGCGAAAGCGCCGATCATCTCACCCGTGCACTGCGGGATCAGGAACTTCTGTTTCTGTTCTTCGGTGCCGAACATATACAGAGACATGCAGCCCAGGCCCAGGTGCACCGACATGACCACCGCGGTGCTGGCGCAGCACTTGGCCACCTCTTCGATGAAGAGCGCGGTCGAGACATAGTCGAGGTCTGATCCGCCGTATTTTTCAGGGAAGGGGAATCCCATGTATCCCAGTTCTCCGAACTTCTTAAAGGTTTCGCTCGGGAACCGGTGCTCCCGGTCAATTATCGGAGCCAGCGGGGCTATCTCATTCTGGGCGAATTTACGGATGCTGTCGCGGAACATCATTTGGTCTTCCGAGAGTTTAAAGTCCACTCCTTCATCTCCCTTCCGGTTTTTCCTTTTACTTCCCGGTGAACTTGGCCGGCCGCTTCTCGATGAAGGCGGTCATGCCTTCCCGCTGTTCCTCGGTGGAGAAGCACAGGCCGAACAGGTCGGCTTCGTGGATCATGGCCTTGTCGAGGTCCATCTCCATGCCCTCGTTGATGGCCTCTTTAGCCAGCCGCACGGCGATCTGTCCCTTGGACGCGATCTTATTGGCCATCTTCTTGGCCTCTTCCATCAGCTGGGCCTCTTCCACCACCTTGTTGACCAGACCGATACGGTATGCCTCCTCCGCGTTGATGTTCACCGCGGAGTAGATGAGTTCTTTAGCCCTTCCTTTGCCCACCAGCCGGGGCAGCCGCTGGGTCCCGGCGAACCCCGGGATGACCCCTAGGTTGACCTCGGGCTGGCCGAACAGGCTCTTGGGGGTGGCGATACGGATGTCGCAGGACATCGCCAGTTCGCAGCCGCCGCCCAGGGTGAACCCGTTGATGGCCGCGATCACCGGTTTTCTGAACTTCTCCAGCTTGCTGAACACCTGCTGCCCCAGCAGGGCGAATCCCTTCGCCTCCATCGGGCTCAGGGTCTGCATCGCCACGATGTCCGCACCCGCCACGAACGCCTTGTCTCCCGACCCGGTCAGGATGACGACCTTGATCTCGTCGTCTTTGTCTATTTCGTCCAGGGCCAGCGCGATCTCGGTCAGGGTGTCGCCGTTCAGCGCGTTCAGAGCTTTCGGCCGATTGACGGTGAGGATGCCCACCGCTCCGTCTTTTTCCAACAAAACGTTATTCCAGGCCATTTTTTATTCCTCCCCTGAATCCTAGTAGGTGTAGAAGCCTTTCCCGGTCTTGCGGCCCAGCCAGCCGGCCTTCACGTACTGCCTCAGCAGCGGGGCTGGACGGTACTTGGGATCCCCGTAGCCGTCCACCAGGACGTTCATGATCGAGAGGATGGTGTCCAAACCGATCAGGTCGGCCAGAGCCAGCGGACCCATGGGATGGTTCATCCCCAGCTTCATGACGTTGTCGATCCCTTCGGCGCTCGCCACGCCTTCACCCAGGCAGAAGATGGCCTCGTTGATCATCACCTGCAGTACCCGGTTGGAGATGAAGCCGGGCACGTCCTTGACCTCGACCGGGGTCTTGCCCATCTTGATGCTGGCCGCTTCGATGACCTTGTAGGTCTCGTCGGAGGTGCCCAGCCCCCGGATGACTTCCACCAGCCGCATCACCGGCACCGGGTTCATGAAGTGCATCCCGATGACCTTGTCGGGCCGCTTGGTGACCGCCGCGATCTCGGTGATCGGCAGCGACGAGGTGTTGGAAGCGAGTATGGCGTCGGGTTTGCAGATCTTATCCAGTTCGCTGAAGATCTTGCTCTTGACGGCCATGTTCTCTACGACCGCTTCTACCGTCAGGTCGGCGTCGGCGGCGTCCTCCAGCGAGGTGGACCCCTTGATCCGACCGAGGATGGCGTCTTTTTCTTCGGCGGTCCGCTTGCCTTTTTCCACGTCACGCGAGAGGTTCTTGTCCATTACCTTCAGGCCCTTGGCCACTAACTCGTCGGTCAGGTCGTACTGCACCACCTGGAAGCCCGCCTGCGCGGAAACCTGTCCGATCCCCCCACCCATCTGTCCGGCTCCGATTACAAAAATCTTTTTAATCTCCACAAACTCGTCCTCCTTTATTTCTTTGGCGTTTATTTACGACACCTAGTCAACCCTGATCATCATAGCGTCGCCCTGGGCCGCCCCGCTGCAGATGGCCGCTATGCCGAACCCGCCGCCCCGGCGCCTCAGTTCGTATATCAGGGTCATGATGATGCGGGCGCCGCTGGCCCCGATCGGATGACCGAACGCAATGGCCCCGCCGTTGACATTGACGATGTCAGGGTTCCAACCGGTGATCTTGCCGCTCACCAGGGATACCGCCGCGAACGCCTCGTTGGCCTCGATCAGTTTGATGTCGCTGAGGCTCTTGCCGGTCTTCTTAAGGAGCTTGTTGGTGGCCAGCCCGGGTACGGTGGCTATGTAGGCGGCTTCCTGCGCCACCTCGGCGTGTCCCACGATGGTGGCCAGCGGCTGGAGGCCAAGCTCGGCCGCCTTCTCCTTGGACATCACCACCAGCGCCCCGGCCCCGTCGTTCACGCTCGGCGCGTTGCCCGCGGTCACGGTCCCGTCCTTAACAAAGATCGGCGGCAGTTTGGCCAGGGATTCATAGGTGGTGTCGCCCCGCGGGCCTTCGTCGGTGTCCACGATGCTGGTCTTGCCCCTGACAGTTACCTCTACCGGAACGATCTCTTCTTTCAGCCGTCCGGCGACAATAGCGTCAGCGGCGTACTTCTGGCTCCTGACCGCCCACTGGTCCTGCTCTTCCCGGCTGATGTTAAACTCCTTCGCCACCACCGACCCATGTACAGCCATGTGCCGGTCATGGAAGGAGCACCACAGCCCGTCGTTGACCATCAGGTCGACCAGCTTGCCGTTGCCCATCCGCTGTCCCCAGCGTATTCCCGGCGCGAAATAAGGGGAGTTGCTCATGCTCTCCATCCCACCGCCTACCGCGATATCCACCTCGCCCAGGGCTATGGCCTTGGCCGCCAGGGCAACCCCGATCATACCCGATGCGCACACCTTGTTGACCGTGACCGAAGGCACCTCCCAGGGGAGCCCCGCCTTCCTGGTCGCCTGCCTTGACGGTATCTGTCCTACCCCACCCTGAAGCACTTCACCCATGTAAACGTATTCGATCTGCTCTGGCGCCAGGTTCGCCCTTTTCACCGCCTCCTTTATGACTATTCCACCGAGGTCGGTGGCGGAAAACGGCATCAAACCCCCTCCAAATCGGCCAAACGGAGTACGTGCGGCGCTGACGATAACTACTTCTTTCATTTTTACACCTCTTTCAAATAGCCTTTTCTCTAAACAGCAGCCAGATTTCTTAACTCCCCCCCTCATAATTTCTCTTTCTAAACAGTATGGTACTGGAAATAAATGCAAGTGACGTTCCAGCCGGTCCAAATCCTAAAAACGCCTTTGTACAGGGATGAATTAAGATTCAAAAAAAATAGTGCCGATACAAATTTGTATCGGCACATCCTTACATATATGTAATTAATTGGGTTTATTGACTTTCTCTATCGGTTATTGTGATTCATTTACGCATCGTCATTGATGCTATAATGTATCGAATTGATATTATTTTTTGCTTTGTCAAAATTTTTTCTGTTTTCTGTATAATTTTATACTTATTTCTTTAAAAAGGCAACAAGTTGCGGTCTGATCTTGGAAGCCATTCTGGAAATGTACGCATATATAATAGAAGCTTTTTATCGGGAGCGGCCGGCGCTCCTCCCGGCTGTCCGGTCGGCGGGGGCCACCAGAACGCTCCCGGCTCGGTTCCCGGGCGGAAAACCATAAGGATGGGCCGGACGCAGCCCGGCTCCGCCACCCATCCGGTGTCGGCACAGATAGACAGGCTGACCATACCCGGGGGCATCGTAAAATCACGGGGAGGGATGTCCTTCAACGCCTCTCTGGTGAATTCCGCCCAGATGGGCCCCGCCACCCGGCCGCCCACCCCCACCGACTTTTCGGGGGTGTCGTACCCCGCGTAGACCGCGGTGGAGAGGTCGGGTGTAAACCCGACGAACCAGGCATCCCTCCGCTCATTGGTGGTGCCGGTCTTGCCCGCGGCCGGCCGTCCCACTATCCGGTTCAGGTGGCTGGCGGTCCCCCCCGGCTGCAGCACCCCTTTCAGCATGTCGGCCGCGATGTAGGCTGTCTGCGGGTCGATGGACTGCCGGAGCTTCGGAAAGTTTTCTTCTATTATATCTCCCCTGGCTCCGGTCACCCGGAGGACTAAAAGCGGTTCGACCCCCACACCGCCGTTGGCCAGAGGGCAGTATGCGGCGGCCATCTCCAGGGGGGTCACCTCGGAGGTCCCCAGCGCCAGCGATATATACGCCCGAAGCGGGCTCTTTATCCCCATCCTCCTGGCGTAGTCCGCCATGACCGGCGGGCCTACCTGCTGGTTCAGCTTAACCGCGACCACGTTGTCCGATATCATCAGCGCCTCCTTCAGCGTGAAGGGGCGGTAGTGGTAAGGCTGGTCGCCGTAATCCATCGGCTGGTAAACGGTCCCGTCGGGCTGGGGGAAGTAGACCGGGTCGCACTGGATCAGGCTGGCCGCTGTCATCCCGGTGTCTATCGCCGCGGTGTACAGGAAGGCTTTCATCGCCGAGCCCGGCTGCCGCCTCGCCTCCAGCGCCCGGTTGAACTCGGCCCGGTTCAGGTTCCTCCCCCCTACCAGGGCCTTGATGTAACCGTTGCCGGGGTCGACGCTGACCAGGGCGCCCTCCAGGTCGGCCGGCATGTCGGCCAGCCCGTGGTAAAACGCGGTCTCGGCGGCCTGCTGCATGTCCAGGTCGATGGTGGTGTAGACCTTTATCCCCGCGTTCATCAGCTGGTTGGAGAGATCGGGGTACTTGTTGACCAGGTAATCCCTGACCGCCTGCAGCACGAACGCGGCCGGCTGCACCTGGCGGCTGCCCTCGACCACCTCGATCGGCTGCGCCTCGGCCTGGCGCGCGGTTCCCTCGTCCAACCGGCCCGCCTCCACCATCCGGTCCAGCACCACGTCGCGGCGGTGTTTGGCGTTTTCCGGGTGGTTGAAGGGTGAGTAGGCCGCGGGGGACCGGGTCAGCCCCGCGAGGAGCGCCGCCTCCGGCAGGCTCAGCTCGGATGAGGATTTGTTGAAAAAGGTGCGCGCGGCCGACTCTATCCCATAGGCCCCGTGCCCGAAGTAGATCTGGTTGATATACAGCTCCAGGATCTCCTTCTTGGTGTAGTAGTGTTCCAGCAGCAGGGCGTAGTAGAGTTCCTTGAACTTCCTCTTCCAGGTCCTCTCCTGTGACAGGAACACGTTCTTGGCGGTCTGCTGGGTGATGGTGCTGCCCCCCTCGACTATCCTCCCCTCCCGCAGGTCGATCAGCAGCGCCCGGCCAACCGCGATCGGGTCGATCCCCGGGTGCTTGTAGAAACGGATGTCCTCGACCGACACGATCGCGTCCAGGAGATAGGGGCTGACATTGTCGATGTCGACCTCTTTTCGGTACTCCGGGGTCAGCGATCCTATCAGCCTGCCGTTGATATCGTAAGCCTCCGAGGCGTTGGGCACCCGGGGCAGAGCCAGCGCCGGCTGAAAACCCTCGGGATGCGGAAGCATCCTGCCTGCCAGCGCCGATGCCGACGCTATCAACACCACAACCATCAGGAACGCCGTCCTGCGTCCAGCCATAGCCCATCTCCTCGCCTGAAAGGATACTTTTTTATTCTTTCCCGCCCGGTCTTTTTTTAATGTTTCTTTTTGCCCACGGGTGTGATAGGTGCTATAATAACAGCGTGACCGGGGGTGAACATGCTTGATCAAGACCTATTTCTACCGTGATGAGGAAAAGAAGATCCTTCACGACATCGACCTCGGAAGGATTGAGGACTACCTCAGTTCGCCCGACGATCTGCTTTGGGTTGACCTATTCCACTGCGACGACCTGGAGCTGAACTACATCGGCAAGGTATTCGACTTCCACCCCCTGGCTATCGAGGACTGCCTGCAGCTCAGCCCCCGGGCCAAGGTCGACAAGTACGACAAGTACTATTTCTTCGTTTTCCACGCCCTCCACTACGACGAGGAGAGCGAGGACGAGGAGATCACCACCTCCGAACTCGACGTCTTTTTGGGCAAGAACTATATCGTGACCATCCATAAACGCCCCCTGGCGGCGGTCGGCAAGATCGTCAAACAGTGCCTGTCCCAGAGCCGCCTGATGGATCGGGGCCCCGATTACCTGCTCTATTCCATCGTCGACGCCATCGTGGACGACTACTTCCCCATCGCCGAACGCCTGGGCGAGCGTATCGACGATCTGGAAGACGAGATCTACATCAACCCCGCGGAAGAGGTCACCGACGAGATCCTGGCCCTGAAAAGGACCATCCTGCTGCTCCGCAAGGTGGTGCTGCCCCAGCGCCGCATCTTCGCCAGTGTCGGCGGCCGGTACTCCTTCGATGTCAGCCCCGACAACCAGCCGTTTTACATGGACCTGGCGGACCACATGGAGCGTATCGCCGATACCACGGACACCTACCGCGACCTGGTCAACAACGTCCTGGATTCCTTCTTCTCGCTCACCTCCAACCGTACCAACGAGGTAATCCGGGTGCTCACCATCATATCCACCATCATGCTGCCGCTGACCTTCATCACCGGCCTGTTCGGGATGAACGTTCCGCTCCCGCTGGAGGGGACCATCGAATTCAAGTACATGTTCTGGGTCATAGTAGCGGCCACCGCGCTGCTGTCCTGGTCGATGCTCCGCTTCTTCCGCAAAAACAAGTGGATTTAAAACTGTACCTGCTCTTTGTCCTCTGATGTTTTTTGTGCATAACCACTGGCCGGCGCCAGTGGTTTTACTATTGACATTAACCGGTATTGTGCTCTTAGCGGCTGAAATTCCCGGCCTCCAGAGGGTGCTGTTGCAAATTCATCGTACAAGCCCATCCAAAATAAAAAGGAGGGGTAACAGTACCCCCCCTAAATTAAGATGCCTTATTTGCTTTCAATAATTTATTCCTCTGCTCGACCGATTATCTCCTCCGCCTCATCCGCTTGGCTGGCCTGGCCCGATTTCCCTAATATTATCTCTTTGACCTCTAACAGGGAATCGGCCTTGTGGTGTGATCCTATCGGCTCGGCATACTCGTAATGCCAGGTGGTGCCCGCGAAGTGGATGGCCTTGAACCCGGCCTGAAGCGCGGGATTGATGTCCGATTTAACGCTGTTGCCCACCGACCATGAATCCGCCGGGATCACCTTAAGGCTTTGGATCAGCCCCTGGAACAGCTCCCGGTTCTTATCCCCGACGATGATGGTCTCGGAAAAATACCCCTTTAGACCGCTCTCCTCGATCCTCCGCTTCTGAAAGTCCTGCTCCCCTTTGGTCAGAAGCACCAGCGGGTAATGCTTCTGCAGGTGCTCCAGCACATTATGGGCATGGTCGATGGTACTCGGTTTCTGATGGAAGACCGACCAGCCCAAGCCCTCCACCTCACTGCGGATATGATCCTGGACCTGAATCCGGTTGACCCGGCAGCAGTGTTCATAAGCCTCCCGCAGCGCGGTGGGGAAACAGTGCGCGGCAAAGTACCCGGCCTCTTTGACGTTCTTTACATCCAGTTCGTCAACCAGGTGTTCCAGCCCGGGGATGCTTATCCCCAGGTCGTGCATCCTCCTGCAGAAGTCCGCCCGGGCGATATTGAAAACCCCGGTGGTCTCTACCAGTGTATCGTCGAAATCGAAGATTATTACCCGGCTCAAGGATTACCCTCACTCTCTTCAGGTATTAAGAAACTGTCTTTTTTCGTTGGGGCTGGCTCGTTCGGCAGTCTCGACCATTACCCGGTTTTTATTTCCCAGGAAATATCTATAATAGCAGGTATATTTATGATCTTTTGTTAGATATTCGGGATGCCGCTGTCCCCTGCACCTGGGTATAAACATTATACCACAGCCGTCCGGGTATTTAACCAAAACCTCATGGTCTAAATTACTCATGCCGGCTGTTCTATATTACTTCCAGGTGGTTGCATTTGTTCTATCCTTTACGCTTTATTTTAATCCCTTGAATTCAACAGCGCCTGCAGGAGGAGTTTGATTCTCCCCTGACGAAAAATTAAGGGTGATTAATAAAAGGCGGTATTGATAATATGAAACAGGAGCTAATCAACCACCTCCGCGCCCTGGGCGCCGACCTGATCGGCTTCAGTTCCGTCCGCCGCTGGGAGGAGAGGAACGAGGTCCCGGCGGATTTCCGCCCCCAGTCGATCTGGCCGCTGGCCAGGACCGTGATCGTCCTGGGCCTGCAGATGCCGCTGCCGATGGTTGACACCACCCCTTCGGTGCTGCACATGGAGCTGTACCGTACCGCAAACCAGGAGTTGGACGGCCTCGCCTACAAAACCGTAAGATACCTGAACAGCCGGGGATACCCCTCGATCTTCTTCACCCGGGACGGTTACGGCAGCATGAGGGCCCTGCGGGAGAACCCCCGGGCCGCCTTCTCCCACGTGGTCGCTGCTGTTTACGCCGGGCTGGGCACGGTCGGGGCCAACAACGTGCTGCTGACCAAGGAATTCGGGCCGCGGGTCAGGCTGATCTCGGTCTTCACCTCGCTGGAGGTAGAGCCCGACCCGATGCAGGAGAAGGACCTGTGCATAAAGTGCGGCTTCTGCGTCAAGTGCTGTCCCGCCAACGCCCTGACCATGCGGGAGGACCGGGTGCTGGGGGATTACGACAAGATGGCCTGCCTGTCACATTCCGAGGAACTGGTCCGCCAGCGGATATACCCCTGCGGCGTCTGCACCAAGGTCTGCCCCGTCGGCAAAGACCGCGAGCTTTACCAGGAGAAGACCCTGGGTAAAAAGTACCTGGAAGAGAAGGAAGCGCTCGCCGCCAACCCCGACGATCCCCGGTACCGTTCCTGGAACCACATCCGCAGGTACGGCCGGGCCCCGAAAATAGAGCGTTAGCCGGACTTTTAAAAACTATCGTCTAGGAGGTAAAAATATGGAAGCACAGAGCAGCCTGAATGGATTTGTCCGTGACCTGTCCGAACTGCTGGCTAAAAATCCCAGCCAGGAAAAGATCTTCGCCGAGGGCGCGGTCCTGGTCAAAGAGCTTATCAGCAGCCCCGACTTCACCCGCGACCTGCTGGAACACCTGGCGCTGGATGCCGGTTTCGCCGCCGACTTCTTCCCCGCCATCGACCCCAACGACATCACCCTGTACCGCGACCCCGAGGGAGCCTTTTCCATCCGCCTGTTCATCTGGGAATCGAATACACCCTACCCGCCCCACGACCACGGCTCCTGGGGGATAGTAGGCGGGTTGGCCGGCCGGACCAGGGAACTGAAGTACCGCCGTCTGGACAAGGGCGATAAGCCTGGTTACTCAGAGCTGACTATAAGCTCGGAATCTGTCCTTTTACCCGGTCAGATCACCTTCGTTCTGCCCATCGATGAAGGCATCCACAGCATGTCGCCCTACGAGGACAGCACCTCGATAAGCCTGCATGTCTACGGCCGGGCCATCCGCAAAGGCTTCATCCAGGGTTACCACCCGGCCACCAACCAGGTCTTCCGCATCTACTCGCCGAAACAGCTCCACCGGGTCACGGCGCTGCACGCCCTGGGAGCGATAGACCGGGACTGGGCCCGGGACATCCTGTCGACGCTCAGCCAGGACAGCAGCCCGCTGATCCGGGAGGAAGCGCTGCTGGCCAGAAAGACAAACCCCTAGAAAAGGTCGCGGTTCAGGAACTCTTGCTCGATCCGGCAGCAGTCTTTGTTCCTGGTGATCGACCTTTTCAAGGGGATATAGTCAGCGTTGATTATTTAGCCTCCGGGAGCGCCAGTCGGATGAGTGAGTAGGTGGCGATGGTAAACTGGGCATGTCCCATCCCGCCTGCCCGTTTCAAGAGGTGGGACAGCTCAAGCTGTATTTACCGTTTTTATTTAACTAGCCCGGTCTTCTTCCTTTACAGCTTCTTTTTCGGATTTGGGGTTTTGATGACCAGAAAACTGAAGTTCGATCCGCAGTCAGCCTCCAAAGCGTGGGGTATATTGGCGGGGCTGATGATAATCTCTCCCGCTTTGACCTTCGCCTTTTCTTCCCCGATGATGACCGTACCCTCGCCTTCTAATACATGAAAGAGGACGTCTACCGGGGTTACGTGTTCAGGGACTTTATCGCCGGCCGAAAGTATCAGGTTCATAACGCTTACATCGGGCAGATCGACTAGTGACCTCCCCTGGACCCCTCTTGGGGTTCCTTTCGCGGGTATATCCGCGATCCTGACGATCTCCAACTGGAATCCCCTCCTCTATTCATTCACTGGCTCAAACTCCGTTTTCTCCACTCCGCAGAGAGGGCAGACCCAGTCGCTCGGCAGTTCTTCGAACCGAGTCCCCGGGTTAACCCCGTTCTCAGGGTCACCTTGCGCCGGGTCATAAACGTAGCCGCAGACTGTACACTCGTACTTCGCCATTATCCAGCACCCCTTTCCATATCCTCGACCTCTTTCCGGTATTTTTCGTGGATCAGCCGCTGGTCGAACTGGAAAAACTCCTCCAGCATCTTGTCCTGCTCCTCCCGGGAGAAGTATTTCATGACCGGGAGAAAGAAGTGCTTGTCTTCTTTTATGATGTGCACCGGGTAAAACCCGATCAGTTCTTCTCCGGTTTTGATCAGCTCACCCAGGGCCGCGATGTCGCCTTCCAGGTACTTCGCCTTGGCGGTTACCAGTTTCCCGGTCATCGCTCTCGCCCATTTATGTTCTTCTACGAGTTCATCCCGGATCTTCCTGAGTTCATCGGTGAGAGGTTTCCGCTCCATGTCCCGAAAGAGAATGTCCTCCTCTTTGCCATGGTGGCAGCGGTCCGCATACGTCCTGATAAAATCGACTGCCTGATCAACGAAATCCAGATTGGCCGGTTTCGAGTCCCTGATGGTATCCAGCTCTTTTTGAAACTGCTTGATCATCCGCTCGATGAGGCGGTGCTCGATCATCAGCGGTCCAATCGGCATCATGTCAATCTCTCCCTTCTTATGGTTAATGTCCGTGTCCATGGCCGGCCTCATGGTTTAAATATACCCGGCCGAGTTCCTCCAACCGCCGGCGAAACTCCTCGGGTTTTCCCTGTCCTACTCTCTCCACCGCTATCTTCTCAAATTCCTCGAACAGCTCGTCCTGCTTAGTCGCCGGCAGGTATTTATCGGCCATCGGGAAAAGAACGCCAGCCTCTTTTTGGTAAGGATGGTCTGAGCATTTAATTCATTCTCCGACCTTTCATTAACGAGGCTTCTCTCTACCCATTACTTAAACAACGATTTTGGATAATTAGTAAGCACCTCAGGCCCTTCCTGGCCAACAACTACTGTATCCTCGATCCGAACCGCCCAAGGACCGACATAAAGACCACAGTTCCCTACTGCGATAACCGTGTTTTTCTCTAACGGATCCGGTGCCTTTTCGCCATGGAAGAAGGCGTGGCCAGGTGGCAGCGGCGCCTCTTCGAAATCAATGCCTAAACCATGAATGGGTGGGCCGAAAATATGTTCATCATGCCCGGCATCCTTGAAAACCCCATGCATTGTGCCCTCTAAATCTATCATCCCCGCGCCAGCCTTAACCTTATTGATGGTCATTTCCTGAGCCTTAAGGAAAAGGTCATAGGCCGCCTGCTGTTCGCCAGTAGGCTTTCCGACGCAAACCGTACGGCATATGTCAGCACTGTAATTATTGACAATGGGATGAATATCTATCATCACCAGATCGCCGTCTTGAAGTTTTCTGAGGGTTGGCAATCCGTGGGCGATATTAGTTCTTGGCCCGGAAGCCACGTACGTCCGCCAAAACCCCTCTGCGCCATTCTGCCGCATGGCATACTCCGCCTCGGCTGCTATCTGGCTCTCTGTCACTCCCGGCTTGATAGCTTCCACGGCTGCCCTCATACCCATCTCGCTCACCTTGGCAGCGGCTCTGATATGTTCGATTTCTTCTTCATCTTTTACCAACCGCAGTTTTGACATAATTGAGGTGCAATCTTTTACCGTTACCCCTTTCGGTTTACCATGGGGGTGGGTTAACATGCTCATCATGGACTGGGTGAGAAAGGTGTATTCTAACCCTAAAACACCCTGTTTAATTCCGAAATGCATGAAATAGTGGGCTAGCGAGTGTATCATTCCCACCTCGTCCTCAAAACCAACTAGGTGGTCAAATCGAGCTAACTGTTTTACATCGTCGATATCAGTTTGAGGCATGCCCAGAGCTACTTTCCCCTCCTGGGTAACCATGGCGAAAGCGCATAATCGGCTGTCCCCGGTAAGATAGAACATGTTTGAAGGTTTAGTAAGTATCAATACGTCTATGCCTTCCTCTTTCATAAGGCTGCTACACCTGTCTAACCGGTGCTTATAATCAAAGTTACCCACAAAAAGTCCTCCTTTGAATGAATTCGGGCTCCGCCCATCTTATCGACTTATGCAACTGCCAGCTCGGTACTTAAAAAGAATCCCTCATAGCCGGTTGAAATAACTCGACACCTCCTCAGCTCTTATTGTACTACTCAAGGGAGTATTATAAACTCGGGCTATTGCCTCCCGATATCCCTGGCACACCTGAACCCGGTGCTTGGTCCGGCGTATTCCGGCTGAGCGCTGTTTGTTTTCCATACCCGGGCGTCGATCGCATAGGATGCCTTGCTGCTGCCCCGGATGTTCCGATAGTGGACCTGATCGTACAAGCTTCCGGTCCATTCCCCGACGTTGCCCGCGGTATCGTATAAGCCGAAGGGACTCTTGGCGTCGATCGTCTGAAATTCTCCATACTTTTTCCCGCTATAAAAACCGACCGGAGTCGTGTCGCTGAATCCCGAATCCGTTTCAAACGGGTCGCCGCTCTGATAATAGTTCAAGTAGGCCTCGCCCGCTTCTCCCCCCCAGGGGTAAGGGCGCCCGTCAGTGCCGCGAGCGGCTTTCTCCCACTCGTCGTCGGTAGGCAGGCGGTATCTATAGAAATCCGCGTAAGCCTTGGCCCCAAACCAGGTCACCATGGTCACCGGGTGGTTTTCGTACCCGGGTTTTACCCCGAAGTTTTTACCGTCGAAGCCGATCCTGGCCGCCGGGTCTTCCAGGTCCAGGTGCGGGTAATCCCGGGCTTCTATCCTCTGCTCATGTTTGCCTCCGTTGAACACATCGCCGGGATAAAACCCCAGCACCTTGCCGTCGCTGACCCTGACCTTCCCTTCCTTCCAGGCCTCATCCAGGTATCTCGCGTACTGGACGTTGGTCACCTCGGTCACCATGATCTCGTAGTCATAGTCGATGTCCACCGGGTGGTTGAACTGGCCCTGTAAAAATGGGCCCCGGGGGATTTTAACCCACGAACCCGGGTCGATTCCCGAGGCCGGGTGCCGGGTCACGGCATCGCTGCTGATGGGCGCCTGGCCGCACCCCGGTAAAAGCAGGGTGAAGATGACAATGGTCAGCATGCCCGCTCTGCCAGCCGGTTTCTTCTTCCCGCTATCCGTCGCGGTGGCCTCGAACCCGTCTTCATCAAGTTCTTCCCTCCATTGCCCTCGACTCTTAAGCAGGTCGATCAGCCTCCAGAAAAGGAATGCGGCCAGGAGGAACATAACCAGCCCCAGCCCGAAGTCGGTAAGCAGCATGGTGGTGTTGACTACGGGCTGCTGCATATACTCGCTCACGAACAGACGCTTCAAGGCAAAGACGGTCACCGCCCCGAAGGCGATGTCCGAGCCGATGATCACCCCCCAGCCGAACAGCTGGCGGGCTATGCCTTTCAACCCGATGCGGTCGGCGAAGTAGAAGAGTATAAGGATGGCTATGATCGCGGCCAGGATGTGCCAGTGCCCGACCAGTTCTATCCTCTCATCCCGATGCGGCGCCACTCGGATTATCTCGTCCAGCTTGATGGCCATGAATATGCCCACGAAGCTGGTGGTGAAGTTCATATAGATCATCTGCCACAGCACCCCGAACCTCAACGGGTCGTGCACCAGGGCCTTTATCTTCTGGGCGGCGGCAGCCTTTTCAATCCCCAGTTCGGCCAGCCTTTCCTTGATAATGGCGCCCAGCCCGAAGATAACCAGGAAGAGGCCGCCCAGGAGAGCGAAGACGGAGCCGACGTAGATGATGGTATGGGCTGTGCGCTCGTAAGGCACCACTGACCAGGAGCCCATGGTGAGGGTCACGGTCCCTATCACCATCGAGGGCATGGCCAGCACATGCCAGATCCCCCGAAAGTTGAACCACCGGCCCAGCAGCAGGGTGATCGCGATCCCCATCAGCGCCAGCATGATATGCAGGTGGCCTATCACCGCCAGCTCAAAGGCCGTCTTATGCGGCGACCTTACGATATCCTCAGCGAGGAAGGTCTCGAAACCGGTGCCGTAATGAGAACCGGCCCAAGCACCCAGCCCAGCGGAGCCCAGGAGGGCTACTGCTACCAGCCAGTAGGCGGTTCTTTCCAGGTCAAGACCGCTGCGGGTATGCGAGTAATGGGTATCCCGGGGCAGATTGTATTCCCGGTTCCACGGCCACAAGGCCACCGCCAGCATCACCCCGGAAAAAAACATCAGCGACAGCCCTACCAGCCACAGCCCGTGCAGGGCCATGTCGTGCCCTAAGTAGGCGTACCCCAGACCGGAAAACATGGACACCAGATAACCCGCGGTGACTGTTCCGTTGATATATGCCCTCCAGTTCTCCCGCATCCGGACGTTGGCCGTCACCAGGTAAACCAGCAGGGCGATCACCGGCATCGCGAAAGAGTGGTACAGCATCACGATCCGGCCCTCCCGCTCAGCGGCCGCCAGCTTCATCCCCAGCAGGCGGACGGTGATATCCCGCCCCCCCCACTCGATCATGGGGCCGGACAGGGTGCTCATCACCGCCGCGACCAGGCTGACGAGGGCTATATTCATCAACAGCAGCCCTTTGGTCGAGGTAAACAGGTATCTCAATCTTTGGGTTATCGCATTCACCGCTTTTCACCCGCTTCCCCGGCAAATCGGGATCGAGGGGTATGATCGATTCAGCTGCTTCTAAAAGCTGAAACTGGTCATACCCCGTTTCCTTGCCCTGAGTTAATGGGATGAAATTCTTTGATCCGGAAAAGTCTTCCTGAAGCCCCAGGCATAGCTGAGCGTCATCAAAAGCAGAATCGGGGCCAGGATGGCGAAGATGATTTCTTTGGAGAGGATCGGCACCCCAGCCTTAAGGAAGGCCAGGGCTATCCCGCCGACACTGATCAGCGTTCCCCCCACCGTGACCCAGCCGAACGAACTGGGGACCACCCCCTGGCGATAGGCGAGGATAGGGATAAAGAAGATGGTAAGCCCAAAGATGCTGTGAACCAATGCCAGAACGGCGGTCGCCAATCCGGCCGGGCCGGTGAACCGGGTTGCTGCGATGAGCAGGACTCCGACGATCGCCAGGATCAGGTATGAGCGGCTTTGCCGCGGATTGAACTGGGTTATCAGGCCGATCGCTAAAAGAGCGGGAATCAGGGTAGAAACGATAACCACCAGGGGATTGGCCAGGATGCCGTATCCTAAAGCGATAAGCAGCAGGCCCGCCGCCAGCAGGACCAGGAACGCCAATAAGTAGTAGACGTTATGAGTGCCCTGGTCTTTGTTCCGATAGAAATAAACGATCAGGTAGAGAGCCGTCAGTCCGGTTAACAAGAGTACCGCTTGGTCCAGAATTGTCATTTTGGCTTCCTCCTTTCTGACATAAAGCGTATCGCCATTATTCATTTTCATTTACGAGTTCGGCGATGGTTTTCCCATTAAGCACATCGAACAGGGCGTTCTGCGCCTCACCAAATAGTTTTCTAACCCGGCAGGTCTTCAGGTTGGGGCACTCGTAAAACTGCTTCAGGCACACATTAATCGCCAGCGGCCCCTCAATCGCGACCAGGACGTCATAGATAGTGAACTCATCGCCCGGGCGGACGAGACGCACCCCACCTCCCCTGCCCTTCTGGCTGGTGACCATGCCGGCCTTGACTAAAAGCTGAATGGTTTTTTGTAAAAAATGCTCCGGTATCTGTTTATTCTCCGCGATCGACCGGCTGGAAACCATCTGGCCAAATGGATGACTGGCCAATTCCATCAGGATTTTTACCGCATACTCTGTCTGCCTGGTAATCTGCATTGCAACCTCATATTCGGATTAATACAATCCGATTTGTCTACTATTTACAATATATACCGGTTAACCTCCAAAATCAATCCCAATTTTTTGGTTCAGGTAAAGACAAATGGCCTGGCGATAATACACCAGGTCGTTTGTCTTGGTATTTTAATTATTAAACGTTCTTTTCTTTTGAGGTGGCGGTGTTGGCGAAGATGCTGTCCCTTGAGCCGTACCACATTTCATGCAGAACCTGGTATCAGGGTCTAACTGCTCCCCACATTTATAACAAAAGGTGCCCCCAACCCCACCCGTCTATCTAGATTTTATTGGACTCCGTGATCAACCACCTGTTGTTATCCTGTTTTTCCAATGTATACCGCCAGTTTATTAAACGGTCTTCATATCTGATGGATCTGCCGGTCGAGTCTTGAGTATCCACTGACCAGGCTTCATTGGTGTCTATGGTGACCCGATCAAAGCCGCTGGTAAAGACCGGGGTCCCAGTTTTGATGTCTTTTATTTTATATACCTCTTTGTTGCTGCTCTGCTTTAGCCGGTTGATATAATCTATATCTTCTGTCCATCTCTTGGAGTTGAGTTTTATGTACTGGGTAATCGGATCAGTACTCTTGTTGTATACCGCCTTTATCCATTCGTTGTTGTAGTTGACGATGAGACCGCCCAACTGCCTGCCCAACTGTTCGCTTGGCTGGAAGGCATTGACACTAAGGTTATCCCCGGCCACCCCATTGATCGTGACTGTCTTTACATCCGGGCTGGAAAACTCGGCCTTTACCGGGAGGTTGATAAACATCGGAATGGATGCTTTCCCCCGATCGAGGGTCACCTCATTATCGTTTAAAGCTACCTTTATCCCCGACAAGGTACTCACGTTGCTCTTTACCTCGAATGGCCCCGGTTGGATTTTCCACTGCGGTAAGTAGCGGTTACCTTTGTTGACCAGGGTCAACTTAAGCTCCTTGCGATCCCCACCCAGGCTCAGAACCACATCGGCTTTGACCGGGAGCATATAGTCGTCGGACGTGTTCGATGGCATGGTGAGCTTGTAGTCCAGAACTTTTTTATTGCTAAAAGCCGTTTTGAAGCTCTCCAGGCTCAGATATCTCTGCCCGATAAAGTCGCTGTCGTCAAAGTATCCGTAAGCCTTTTCATACTGCTCGGACTGAAGCGCCATCAGGAATTCATTGACCTTCTTGTCGGGACCTAAAGGATTAAAGAAATACGCCACAGTGCCCGCGCTGAGTAAAACGATAACCGCCAGACCGATCAGGATGGATTTAAGTTTGCCCTTTTTCGGGACTTCTCTGGCTGCCGGTCCGCTTTTTATGGATTGCTGGCCGCCGTCCCCGGTTGTTTGGCGGCTGCTGCTGTCTAGCGTAACCCCGCAATCGGGACAGAAAATGGCTCCAGCCTTAATATTTTCTCTCGCACAATTCGGACATTTCAAATTTACCCCCCCTTGTAATACCGCTTTCGGAAAGTCGTATGTTTTTAGCGATACTCTATAGCCCGGTTCTTATCCCCGGCTGTTGGGTCTCGGGCAATGGCAGGTGTATAAACAGGCCACAGCCCGGGTAGGTATTAACAGCATGGTATCGGTATGCAAAGCCACTCCCCTGTTACCAGATCTTCATAAACACCTCACTTCACTCTGGGCCGCCCTCGCGACGGCTTCCTCAGCGAAAAGCGTCGCCAGGTCGATGCCGGTCGCCGACTGTTTCTGTTCAGTGGTCATGCCGGAAGCGGCGGACTGGACGGCGGATACGGCAGCGGCCTGGTCTGCTACAGCCTCCAGTTTGTCAGTCGGCAGAGCGACCGACGCTCCCGGGTCAGGGGTATCGTATATAAGGGCGGGCTCAACCGGCTTGTTCACTTTGCCCAGTAAAGCCACGCCGGTCATGATTTTTACGATGTATTCCTATCATCAGTTGTTCCGTCCCCAACCTGTCCATACCAGTTCCTTCCCCAAGCCCAAAGGTTGCCGTCGGTCTTTATAACCACACTATGAACCCCACCTAGTCGTGCCGAAGCCTGCCGAGGCCGGCGCCTGGGTAACCGGTATGAGGCTGAATAATATTACAATTAACATTGCAATACTCAATTTTTTCACAGCGCATTTTTCTCCTCTCCAGTTGGCTTATTTAACCGCCCCCATGGTATCGGTAACGTAGGCACTCCCCTGTTATCAAATCTCCGAACATCCTCACTCCAATTAACTGATTCAGCCTTAAGCGGCGTACCAAAACAGCTGGAAACATGGATTTCCGTTTATGGTATATTCCGCATTTATTAGCGGCGGGGAACCGGGCTCTGCCTTCAGTCCCCCGCCGTCCAATTGCTTTACTGATAAAGGCCGGTGTTGACTAAATAAGTTATACCACCACTACCCGCTATCTCAACTTTTAGCTCCAAAACCCCGGTTAGATCTACATCAAAATCAACCGGATGGACTCCGGCAGTCATGTTAGGAGACTCGTAAATCAGCCGGCCATCGCCATATACCCTCAATCTGGATTCATCCGAAGTAGAACGTGTATCATAATCAAGGACAAACTTTCCTTTCATCCGGCTGTACCGGCCGTTGATAAGATAGGATTGCCAACATTCAGCATAACTAGATAAAGCTCCATATTTGCTAATGCCATAGCTGTATTCATTGCCCAAATTATCCTTAACATTGTTTTCAAACTGGAATTTATAATCGCCACTATTAAAATAATCCAAATCCTTCAGCAGCACCGCCGGTTCGCTGGAATCGTGCTTACCCAAATACACGCTTCTGGTTTTACCGTCCCAAAAAACCGGTTTGTTCATCGCTTCGGACACCGCGCGCAGCGGAAGATAGGTGGTCCCGTTGTAGATAAAGGCTTCCAGGGGTCTGCCGCTGGAATCCACCGGGTTTAGCTTGACGTCATCCACGTAGATATTGACCCCGGTCGCCACGGTGATCTGCTTTTGGACCATATCGGCCACCGCCGGTGCAACCGTGGCGCTAAATATGGCCATAGCCACCATCCCCGCGATGAAATACATGATCTTCTGTTTTTTCAACATCCCTTTCCCTCCTCGTATGTATTGTCTAATCTCTTTCACCAAGACACGAAAGTAAAATCAGTTCCAGTGCATTCTCCTTTCCGCCCCTGCGGGGCTTCATTCTATCCTGCCCGGCGGCAGGTTTCGGGTGCCGGTACGGACCGCAACTTTTTGCCGCCTGGTAATTACCAAACCAGAAGAACCGTCTCCGAGGTTTGTTCCAGACTGCAAAATTAAACTGAATATTTTTTAGTTGTCAATTTGTAAAAAATGACCATTTTCCATTTTATAAGTTGATTTATTAGTGATAGATGATGTTTTAACATATTCCGGAGGCCCCGATCCTCCTGTTTGAGAATAATACTCTTTTGTTTCCTCATCAATTATTTCCAAAATTCCATCGTTATCGATATCCTGAAAATCAATATCATGTTTTTTGCATTCCTTTTTCCCTTCTTCATAATTTTCGAATCCTTCATTCGAATAAAGAACCGATTGAGTGCCAGGACTAAAAGATAAAAGCTCTCCCCGCGTTCCTATACGGCCCGTCCCTCCACCTGTTTGCGTAACCCAAACCTCCTGTTTGCCGTCTTTTTCTATATCAACCACTATAAATGAAACACTATCCACATCGGCTATTTTTCTATCCAGCACCCAATCAGATTCGTATCTTAACAGCCATATTTCAGACCATCTTGAAGCATGAGACTGGTTTCTATCGTAAATAGAAACTATTGCCTCGACAGAATCAGTTTTGGTGAAACAGCCTTTCTGCCATTTAATATCATCTAAGTTATATTTAAGCTCCTCTTCATTTAACGTTTTTCTAAATAAATCTCTTATGACAGCTTCATTTATGGGACTAGATATATTGGCGATTTCCTTCGCCGGCTCTCCTGATACGCCCGGCGTCGGTTCGGGGATGGCATTCGCTGCCTTCTCTTCGAACAGGTCCGCATATTCCTGCTTCAGATACGCCAGGGTTTTTTTATCCGTAATCGTTGCAAGATACACTCTGGCCCCGTTCTCGTCGCCCTGCTGCAGGTATATCTCGACCATCGCCTCGTGCAGCAGTTCCGGGTTGTCCAGTCCCATCGCGAGAGCGCCGTTCACTGTCGCAATAGCCTTGTCATACTGGCCGTTATGCGCGTAGGCCAGGCTCAACCCGGCATAAGCTTCGGTCTTTCGCGGATCGATCTCGATAACCTTCTGGAAGGCTAAAATGGCTTCTTCATATTTCCCTTCGTCCAACAGCTTATAGGCCAGCTTTAGCTGTCGTTCGGCAGAGTCCAGGCCGCCGGTGGCCAGGGCAATCCCGGCGATCGTCAAAATCAGGGCTACTGTTATAACCGAGATCACTCGTTTATTCATGTAATATCCTCCCAACATTTTTTCTACTCTACGGTCAAATTCTAAGCAAGTTCAAGGAGCAATACGGATTTCACTTACCACATCTCTAACAAATGCGATGGTGGCTGAATGGTACGTATGATTATACTCTTGAACATAGATCAGGCAATCCAAGTATTTTTTGCCGGCCTTATCAGTATTCAGCATAACCGCACTTGGGAATTGTTGGCCTTTTACCTCTGCCATGCCTGAACTTATCATTTTCGATGTAGCCGCGTCAGAATACGATGGAGGGTCAAATTTCACTTCGACAGTGCTCGGGAATTTCTTCAGAACTTCTTGAAAACTATCACCAACCCTGATATTCCTTGGGCCGTATACACTTTTATCTGTAATTGTATAAAACCTGTAACCAATATCCGATGCATATACCCCGTGAAATTCTTCTTGAAAACCGTTGTAATATTTTGTTTCAGAAAATTCACCCGAACGATTTCCCGTAAAGGTTCCGTCAAAATTAACTGATTCAGTCTTAAGCGGATCACCAAAACCGCTGGAAACATGGATTCCGTTTATGGTATATTCCGCATATGACAGTTGTTTTTCACTATTGAAATTTAAAATTTTAGACCCTTCTGTATTACTGTCCGCCGGTTCTTCTGATACGCCTGGCGTAGGTTCGGGGACGGCACCCGCTGCCTTCTCTTCGAACAGGTCCGCGTATTCCTGCTTCAGATACGCCAGGATTTTTTCATCTATGATCGATGCAAGATACGCTCTGGCTCCTGCTTCATTGTTTTGAATCAGGTAGATATCCACCATAGCGCCATGCAGCAATTCTATTTCATCCAAGTTCATGACCAAGGCTAATTTAATGATGTCTGTAGCTTTATCAACCTGACCGGTATTGGCGTAGGCCAAACTCAGCCCGGCATAAGCTTCGGTCTTTCGCGGATCGATCTCGATAACCTTCTGGAAGGCCAAGATGGCTTCTTCATATTTCCCTTCATCCATAAGTTTGCAGGCCAGCTTTAACTGCCGCTCGGCAAGATTAAGCGTCCCGCTGGCGGCCAGGACAATCCCGGCAGCCGCCAGCACCAAGACCGCGGCGATAATAAAAATCATCCGTCTATTCATATTACCCTCTCCCGATTTTTATATTTCGCAGTGTAATACGCCATTAGTTTTATCTGGCAAGATCCTCAATTCGCTTTCTGTCATCTTGACGTAAATTGGGCAGGTTTAAAGCCGGGGTATAATCGCTGATTGGATTCTCCGATAAATCTAGGTCCTCTAAATTGGTTAAATTTGATAAAACACTTATGTCACTGATTTGATTTACCGATAAATAAAGTTTCTTTAAATTGGTTAAATCTTTTAACGTCCCGATGTCGCTGATTTGCCGATTGCTTCCTAAATCAAGTGTCTCTAAATTGGTTAAATTTTTTAACACGCTGATATCGCTGATTTGATTGTAATTTAAGAAAAGCCGTGTTAGATTTCTTAAGTTTGATAACGTGTTAATATCACTTATTCGGTTGTGACTTAAACCAAGCTGATTCAAATTTCTTAAGTTTGATAAAGCACTGATGTCGCTGATTTGATTATCCGATAAATAAAGGCGCTCTAAATTGATTAAATCTTTTAACGCGCTGATGTCGCTGATTTGATTATCCTCTAAACTAATGCCTTGTAAATTGGTTAAATCTTTTAACGCGCTGATATCGTTGATTTGGTTATTATATAAATTAAGTCCCCGTAAATTGGTTGAATTCTTTAATGCACTTATGTCATTGATTCTGTTAAAATTTAAACCTAAATTTTTTAAGTTCGGGAACCATATCAGATCATCTGCGCTTTTTATCCCTCCATAAGGTATCGGATTGCCATCAAACCATATATCACTTAATCCGTAATCATTTTTATCATATACGATTGATGCTTCTCCCCGATATATCACAGGCCCATCAATCCTAATTTTATCAATTTCTGCCAACTCATCGCTCCAAATATCTCCATTGGGCTTATCGAGCATGACCCTGATCGCCTTTTCAAAACAGGGGTCCTTGAATTTAACGACCTGGTTTTCCCGCTGGCTTACCGCAGCTTCATTTTCTCTCTGGCCTGACATACTCTCAAATAATTCCGGAAACTTCTTCTTCAAATAGTCCAGTATTTTTTGGTCGGTTATCGTGCGGATGTAGCGCCTGGCCCCGCTCTCGTCGCCCTTTTTCAGGTATATCTCGACCATCGCCTCGTGCAGGAGTTCCGGGTCGTCCAGGCCCATCGCGAGAGCGCCGTTCACGGTCGCAAAGGCCTTGTCGTACTGGCCGTTATGCGCGTAGGCTAGGCCCAACCCGGCATAGGCTTCGGTATTTCGCGGCTCGATCTCGATCACATTTTGGAAGGCCAGGATGGCCTCTTCGTACTTACCTTCGTTCAATAGCTTATAAGCCAGCTTTAGCTGCCGCTCGGCAGGGTCCAGGCTACCGGTGGCCAGGGAAACCCCGGCGGCCGCCAAAACCAGTACCACTGCCACGGTCAGGACCATCCGTCTGTTCATGCCGTAACCCCCTAATATTTATAATCCTCAGGTCCGTTTCTATAATGAATCCACTCGCCGGCCGCTTTGAGATGGAGCGGATGATTATCACGGGGGCTCCCCCTCTGTAAGGTTTTGCTGGCTGGTCGCTCGGAGAATCCTACAGATGGCCGAGGGACTCCCAGGCTTTACGCCCTGAAATTCAGGTTTTTCAAGGTTTCCAGAGGTGTTTTTAGCGGTTGACTTTTTCTGGGGGAACTAAGCCAAATAAACAGTTTCTTATAATACCTCAGCCCACACCATGTTTAAAACTATTCCGCCCTGACAATCAGCCAGCGGCCGTCGCTCTGCTGTTCGATTTCTGCCGTGAAGGATCTTTGAACAGTATCGTCACTGGTAAAGACCGGCTCCTCCCCCAGTTTTTTGGTTTCTTCCCTGCCGGCCCAAGTGTACCTGGCTTTTACTTTTTTTACGTCACCATTTAAAATGATTTCGCCAAAACTGACATTTTTGACTTCCATTAATGAGTAGACACCGCCCTGGGAATTATAGTCCAAGCCTCTTTTGACATTGTTCCAGCCGCTGCTGTCGGGCTTCAGATACTGCGCGACCGGCTTGATGTCCGTATTTTTCACCGCCTCCTGAAGCCCGTTTAAGTACCCCTTGACCAGCTCCTGGGCCGAGCTTTTTACGCTGTCGCTCACCACCGGAGTGGTGTGCCTCACGGCGTCTCCCGACTTGGCTTCTTTTTCCACCGGGCTGATGTTCGGATGGGTGAAGCTTATTTTCAGGGGGCAGCCGTCAAACGTGTCCAGCCGGGCGGCTCCACTGGCGACCGTAACTGGTACGCCGTTTACGGTCACGCTGACGTCCTTCAGGGTTTGAATCGTGGTGACCTTTAAAAAAACGGACGGGTCAATCTTCCAGTCCGGTTTATTCCTGGTGCCCCTGTTGACCAGGACCAGCTTCAACTTCCCGCGTTCCCCTCCCAGACCGAACACGGTGTTGAAGGTCTGGGTGGTGTAGTCGTCGGGGTCGAGGCTGCTGATGTCAAGCCGGTATTCGGTTATCGCCTTAAACTTCTCCCTGCTGGCCAGTCCGAAGTTTTCCTCGTTCAGAAGCGGCCGGCCGATAAACTCGGTATCGTCAAGGTATTTAAACGCTTTGTCATAATCCCCGGATTTAAGGGCCTTGATAAAATCCCCCGCGACATCTTCCGGGGCGGCAGGTTTAAAGATAAAGCTGACCAGCAGAACTGCACAGACAACCGCCGCGATGACTCCAGCGGCTATTTTGACGTTCCGGCTTATGTGCAGGCTTATATTGGGCAGCGCGGGGGCTGTCGGTAAATTTGTCCCCGGTTCTTCTGTGAAGTTATGGCCGCACTTTGGGCAAAAATTTGCCGACTCTTTGATGGTATCTGCCTGACAGTTAGGGCACCTCAACGTTTTCACCCCTTTTTTAACTGAACAAACTTAAAACAATATACTGCACGATAAACATTACGGCGTAAATCAAGGGAACAGAGAAGGCCGCCCGGTTTTCCGAGATATCCATGGATTCCATGACCCCCGCATAGACACAGAGCATAGAGAGAATAGATCCCATCCATATGAATACTATACCCAGTTTCCAGGTGATCAGGGTCGCGACGATAGCCAGGGCAAAACCGCACACCATGGGGACGGACGACGCCACCACCGCATTCCAGGCCGACAGACTGCTGCCCCGGCCGCCGAAAAGGTAGCGCCCTACGAGTGCCGTACCGGCAAACATTCCACCGAAAGCGGTCGTGGACATCAGACAAGTAGAGAGAAAAATCCGGCCGTACGGGATATCTATCCGGGACCGGGAACTATACGGTAAAAATTCGCGGACAATATCCGCCGCGCTGCCGACCAGCACTTTCGCCGCCCACATTGCCAGCAGGCCCTGTATCAGCACCAGGGTCAGCGCGGTTATGAAAGAAACTTCAAAATAGGGATTCCGGGCGACAGCCCGGGTAGATGCTATCGGGGCTAATATCACACCCAGGACCAGGTCCTTCATCTCCCCGAAATAGGCCTGCACTTTACTGACGGAGGGATTGGCCTGCCCTGACGGCCCCCCCGCCGTTGGATTTGTCGTCCCGCAGTTCGTACAAAACCGGTCGCTCTCATCCATCTCCTGCCCGCATTTAATGCAAAAAGCCATTGACCAGACACCTCATTTCATGCTTTGTCTCTCAAGTATTTAGCTTTTTTAAACGTTTTCGCTGGTTACACCGGATAAGCTTCCAGCCAATCAGTTCCCCGAAAAAGTCAACTGCCAAGAACACCTCTGGGGACCTTGAAGAACCTGTATTTCAGAGTATGAGGCCGGGGAGTTCCCGCCCTTTGTAGAATTCCGCAGGCGACCGATCAGACAAAGCCTTACAAAGGGGGAACTCCCGTGATAACTATTCACTACACACCTCCTTTCCGCCCGGTGGTCAGCAGACCTTTGCCACGAAGCAGCCACCTGAGCCCAGTATAGACAGACTTGGTAAGACCCTTAAACAATCCCTGGATAAAAGGAATCCCCGATGTTTTCCCCGACATTATCAAAGAAACACTCCATTATTTTTTGGCCCAATTATTGATCGGGAAAGGAGCGTAATACTTTGTGGCGCATTTGGCACACCAGGTCGTATCATAATCAAAGGCGTCATAATATGCTGTGCCGGAAAAGGTTTTCCCGCACTTGTCACATACATGGGCAGCGGCACACCCGACACAAACCATGGCCGCTATGGATATCAGTAAAAGGATTATTATAGCCTTCCTTTTCAAGCCTCTCTCCCCTTTCATTTATTGAGTCACGGACTCTTTATAAAACCCTGCCGGGTAGATCGATACGTGATCTACGGGTTTAATTGCTGGCCGGCGCTATGGAAGTCGAATCGTAAAGCCTGGAACCATAAGGTGTATACACCAGTTTTAAATAGTCTCCACCGAGCCATCGAGGTGAAATCGTATCCATATTGAATACTTCAGCCTTGCTCACGTATTTACCGCCATCTAAGCGTGTCGTTATGGCAAAATGTAAGTGAATATTGATTTTTGCAGGACTAACGTTGGATATATTGCCGATTATTGTACCTTGTTCGATTACGTCGCCTTCTTTTAAACCTGCGGCGATATTCATATGCGCATAAACGGTGTACCAGGTATGGTAAGTTCTGCTCCCGTCATTTAAAATGAGCGGTACGGTATGCTCGATGTGCACCTCTCCATAATTCGGATGGATTTTAACAATTTTACCGTTTGCAACAGCTTTCACCGGCAATCCTGCTTCCTTATCATTGAGCATATTTAAGTCTATGGCCCTGTAGGCTGTCCCCCAATGTCCTCCAGTCCCGTTATAAGTTGAAGCCGTCCAGGCTCCCGCATTTATGTCCACCGGCAAGATTGGGTTTTGATTTTTTTGTTTGTCGGCATTCGGTATCGTAGCCCGGCTGACGGTAAAATATATAATGCTGCTGACCGGGCCGGCATCCCCTGCAGAATTGTAAGCCCGCATGGCAAAACGGTAGTTCCCGGCTTTCAGGGTACCGATGTTTACGCTGGTGCCGCTGATCCGATTGTTGTACACGATGCTGCTGTCGCCCGCATATGGTGATTTACGTACCGTTAACCCATATTTACTCGCGTTTGCCGCGCCCGACCAACTGATAACGATGTTTTCGCCTTCTAGATAACTGGTTTTGGAGATTTTTATATTTCCAATCGCTCCGGGCGGTTTGCTGAAATTGTCTCCCCCGGTTACCGCGCCGGCCGCGGGGGTCGAGACCGGCTTCTTCGGAGCCGGGGCTGGCTTAACCGGAGCCGGAGCTGGTTTGACCTTGACCGGGGCGGCATTATCTTTGACGATGGTTTTAGTTCTGGATCTGTACTCCGTTCTCTGCCCGGTTACCACTGTGGTTACAACCTCTCTCTGGTTATACCAGAGTTCCCGGTCGAAGTTTATATGTCGGCCGCCACCGACTAAATACGCCGCGCCGTCGCTGGTATTCGTGTAAAATTTTAGTTTGCTGTCAAGGGTTACACTGTAATACGTCCCGCCTAAGTTTCCATTGCCCTTGTATAGGTACTTGCCCGCCGCTGAATTCCAGTAACGCCAGTATTCATAGGTGTATGCCGTTTTCGCCGCGGTATCTTCCACCGTCCTCGTTTCGACCTCAACGGTATCCGACGGACTGACCGGCACCGCCTGCCAGGCGCTCCAGTCGGAATACGTGTACTTCTCCCCGGCAGCCAGCGCGGATGATGGAATCAGCAGTACAACGACCAGAATCCAATAAATCGTTTTGCGCAGTCTCTTCATAAATATCCCGCTCCCCTCATTTCATTTTGGCCTGAAGTTTGGCCACTTTCAGAGTAACAATATAGGAGCGGGTAATAAATATCACCGTTCTAACAAATCCCTGATATTTTCCTGACAGCTTTGAAAATATTCGACGTGCCGTTCGGCGGGCTGGATTGCCTGATCGCGCGGCTGGAAAACAGTTTAACCACTGTATCTCTTGGTGGTGTCTATCCTGATGGTATTTGAAACCGAATCCCAGGTGACGTCAAAATCGATTGCCCGGCCAATATCCCTCAGCATGAAATAATTGCTGCCTCCGATGTTATAGGCAATCAGCTCGATTTTCTGACCATTCAGATAGAGCGGTGACTTTGTGGGTGAGGCGGCAGCGGAGAAATTGCTTCCGGTAACCGACAGCTCTCCGCCTACCCGCGTGTATGGCTGACCGGTTGTAAGTGCTATGGCCTTTGACGAAGCGTCATAGTTTACAGCAAACTGTTTCGCTGTGCCGTCGAGAGCCATGGCTAAGTCCCTCAGCTTGAAATAGTTGTATCCGCTAATGTTATAAACCGGGAAGGCAACCGGCTTGTTATTGACAAATACAGTGGCAGATGCTGGAAGGGCGGTTTCCGTATTATCCAACCCACCATTCGGAATGGCCATATTTTCCATATCTTTGAACTCGGTAGGACTATTCTCATAAGTGTTCCCCCATCGGAAAAGACTCCCGTCCTTTTTGATTGCCATGGCATAGGAATCTCCTGCACAGACATACGCAACCTCGTCCAAGATTTTTACCGGAGCCGGCTCAGGCGAAGGTATACCACCTTTACCTACGCCAATCTGACGAGTAACATTACTGCCCCATGCCCACAGGCTTCCATCCGACTTGATGGCCATAGTGTAGCCATTTCCTGCGCTGACAGAGATCACGTCATCCATGATTTTTACTGGAATAGTTTGAAGGGGTTGGCGATATACATCTTGCACATTTCCTTTAACAGCATTAGTAAGCGGGTAATCGGAGTTCCTACCCCACCCCCACAGGCTTCCATCCGACTTGATGGCCACAGTGTGGTCTTCTCCTGTGCTGACAGAGATCACATCATCCATGATTTTTACCGGGATTAATTGTTTTTCCCATTCCGATGAACCAACGCCAAGTAATCGATGCTCTCCCCATCCCCAGAGGCTTCCATCCGATTTGATGGCCATACTGTGGATGTCTCCTGTGCTGACAGAAATCACGTCATCCATGATTTTAACTGGAGCATAATTTCTAGTTGCTCCTTCAGGTCCCCTTGCCCAAGGATGATATTCTGTTTGTCCCCATACCCAAAGACTTCCGTCGGATTTGACTGCCGCAGTTTGCTTTCCACAAGCACTGACAGAAATTACATCGTCCATAATTTTAACTGGAATGGTGACGGCAAAACTATCTTTACTATTACCAACTTGGCCGGAATTATTATATCCCCACCCCCAGAGGCTTCCATCCGACTTGATGGCCATAGTAAGGTAATACCCGGTGCTGACAGATACGACGTTTTCCATTATTTTTTTGGGAATCTTCACTTCTGGGATATGAAACTCGTGATTAAAAAACTGACCATCTCCAAATGCACCATTCCCATTAACCCCCCACGCCCAAAGGCTTCCGTCCGATTTGATTCCCATATTAAAAAGTCCATTACCAATAGAAATTGGGTTCCCAAACTCTGTTACCGCGTGTACTTTTGCTGCTGGCATCAAAACAATCATCATAACCATTATTAATAATAAACCGGCCGCTCTTTTAAACAATGTCATCTCTCCCTTCAATACACATTTTATTAGTCAATACATACGGTTTTACAATGGGCAGCGACAACGGGGGGCACTATAACTGTCTCAGCAGCACAAAAACAGAATCAAATAAACTATTTATAACACCCACTCCCTCTCCTTTCACAACCTTGGCCGGAATTTTGGTTACTTTCAGCGTAACCAGGTAGGAGGGGGTAATCAATAATACCGTTCTAACAGATCCCTGATATTTTCCTGACACCTTTGAAAATATTCAACGTGCCGTTCGGCAGGCTGCTGGATTGTCTGATCGCGAAGCTTAAAAACAGTATGATGCGTCAAACGGTTAAATTTATGCGCCTTTTCCAACCCGAGAACGTCGATTATCGGCTGTATTCCGTACGCTCGACGATATTCCCAGCACCGTCATAATGAGTATAGCCAATTTTATTTCCATTATCATCATACTGATAGGTATAATACCATTTCAACGAGCCATCCGGGCTGTACCCCGAGTTACGCTCAGTTCTTCCATCAGAATTGTATTCAAAGAGTATATATTCCTCTAACTCTCCATCGGAAGAATACTGGCTCTCCTGGATTACGCGGCCTTTCTCATCGTGTTCATAAATTACATTTCCTGCACCTTCATCCCCAACACTTACTTCGCCATCACTAAAGATAATATAATCTTCCTCATTATTGGTCAGATCCACATGGCCGGTAATCCCGCCGGAAGCGTTATATGAGGTGACGCCGGACCGTCTCCCCTTTTCATAGGTAAACTCGTGGTAATAAATCAAGGTTCCGTTTGCATCGTAGGCGCTCATCCTGCGTTCCTGGCTGGAGGAGTCAACGATGTTTCCCTTCTCCAGCTCCGCTTTCTTGGCCGCCAGCTTTTCATCTCCGGTCTTTTCCAGCCCCTGGGAAATGATTTCTAAAGCCTTGGCGTAGTCCCCCCTGCGGATATACACGTCAGCCAGACCCAGGTAGCCCTCCGCGATGCCCTCATCCAACTCGATGGCTTTTTCGTAATCGGCCTGCGCCAGATCAAGCTGTTCGTCCAACTGTACATAAGCGTCACCGCGTCCGATATAGGCAGGGGCCCGCTTGGGATCAATCTTGATGGCCGCGGTGAAAGCGATGATCGCTTCTTCATATTTGCCTTCCGACAATAATTTGATACCCAGGTCGTACTGCTGCTGCCAATCGCCGGCCGTCTGCTTTTGACCACAGGCGCATAAGATTAAGCTTAAAACCAAAGTCAAAACGATTAAGGCCACCTGCTTTTTCATGCTGTATCCCCCCAACATTTTTTCTACTCTGTCGAAGACCGAATTCTTTATAACGCTTCGGTTTCGTCCGCCGCGCGACCGGTCAATGCCTCGCTTAATCCTTCAGTGTCATCATCGGTAAATAATCCTTCTGTTTCCGGCCGGCTGTCTATATAAAGGCCTGCTGTACTCTCATCATTGAGACCGGCATTTTCTGAAGAGGTAATCCCCTTCCCGAGATGAACCGCTTCTGTCAGGAAAGCCCCTGATTTCGGGCCGTTGCCTTCCGCGGACAAGAAACTATTGGTCAGGTATATGCTTTCCGTTGCTCCGCTGCCTGTCGTTTCCGGCAGGAGGGAACCCGTTGCATCCTCAAAACTCTTAATCCCGGCAGACGCGCCGGCCATGTTTTTGGTGGCCATCTTCACGCGCATTTCTTCACGTCTGCCTTTATTGGCAACATCGACGACAATCCAGATTATCGTCCCGATAAGGCCGAGCCCTCCACAGATGAGCATGACCATCCCTTTGGTAAGCATCTTTTCTCCCGCCTAACCAGTTATTAAAGCCAGCCCTTGGCATACAGTTCATTAATGGCGTTTCTCAGCGGCAGGAGGTCGGTTGTCGCCGCACCGCCCGGATTGAATCGAACCGCCAGGTTGTAGTTATTCACGACCTTTTGATAATTCCGCGCTGACTGCGGCTTCTTCCCTTCCGCCTCCAGGTACAGGAAAGCCAGACGCAGGTAGCAGGTATAATCATCAGGATACTTCTCAATCATATTTTTCAAAGTATTTTCCGCCGCCTGATAATCACCCTGCTGCTGTTGGATAATTGCGATATTTCTATAGATATAGGGCCGTTGGTAGCCGATATTCAAGAGTTTATTAAACTCCTGTACGGAGTTGTCATACCGCTGGGCCGTAAAATAGGCCTCGGCCAGCATTTCCGTAAGGATTAGGTCGTCTTTGTCTTTTAAATCACGGGATGCCCTTTCCAGGATATCAATCTGCTTTTCCAGGGCGCCGGGGATGTTTCCTCGGTTGTCTTTATATATATTTGACAGCTCCGCATAGGCCTTTTTCTTGATCACTTCGTTACCGGTGGTAGCGATCACCTGATTAAAACCGGCTACGGCTTCGTCCTGCCTGCCTGCCGCCAGCATCACCTGGGCTTTAACGAACTCTGAAACATCATCCGTCTTTTCAATGGCGCGGATTTCGTCCAGCAGTTCTTGGGCCCGGGACAGGTCTCCCAGTTTGGCATGGCAGACCGCCAAGTCCCGTATATAATCCTCTTCCAGGGGCGAAGCCTTAACCGCCCTTTCCAAATAAACCAGGGCTTTCTCATAGTCCCGCTGTTCGTAATACACGGTGCCCGCCAGATAATTGTATCGGCTATCCTGGGGCAGGTATGCCAGTTTCGCGGCGGTCTGTTCGAGATAGGCCAGGCATTGTTCATAACTTCCCTGCTTAAAATATATCTGCGCCGTTCCCAGGTAGGCGTCATTATTCTCCTTTTTCACTTTTCGCGCCTGATCAAAGGCTGTTTCCGCCGCGGTGAACTGGTTTACTCTAAGAGCTTCGTACCCTTCGGCAACCAGTTTTTCGTATTTCTCAAGTTGTTCGGCCGCGAGCTGGCCGGTGCCGGCGTAAATTAAAAACGCGAAGGCAAGTACCATCGCGGTTTTCATAACGTATCTGACTTTTTCAATCGCTTTTTGTTTTTTATAAACGCTGTTAAAGATATGGATATTGTCCAAGTCATGCAAAAGTTCCCCGGCGTTTTGATATCGGTTCGCGGGGTCGTTCTGCACGCATTTATACACAATATACTCGATTCCTTCGGAAAACTTCTGGTTTATGCTTCTCAAAGGTTGAAATTCATAAGGCGGTTCATTGGGGCTTTTCCCGGTCAGCAGATGATACATCGTTACCCCGAGCGAATAAATATCCGTCCGCTCATCGGTCTGTGATGTGCCATACTGTTCGGGGGCGGCGTAGCCGCGGGTTCCCATATAGCTGGTATCGCTGCCGCTGTCAGTCTTGTATTCACGCGCGATCCCGAAGTCGATAACCTTCACCCGGTTGTCACTGCTAACAATAATATTGGATGGCTTCAGGTCGCGGTAGATGATCGGATTGGGCTTTTGCCCGTGCAGATACAAAAGTACTTCGCAGAGCTGTTTGGCCCACTCGATGACGGTCGCTTCGTCAAAGTACTTCCTGGCCTGCAACTGCCTGTCCAGCGGGGTTCCTTCGATGTAATCTTCTATGATGTATAAACAGTCTTCATCCGGTTCAATGTCCACGATCCTGGGTAGGGCAGGGTGGTTAAGCTTCTTTAAAATATTGGGTTCCGCCAGCAAATCATAATTACTGTCCGCTTTTTTGTTAATCGCCTTGATCGCCCACAAGGTTCCCAGCGAAAGACTTTCGGCCAGATAAACCGTGCCCATGCCTCCGCTACCAAGTATTTTGACAATCCTGTATCTGCTTTCGATTACTTTCATCCGATAACCTGTCCGTTCTTTCCGGCAGTGATGACGATAGCGGTGATATTGTCTCTTCCGCCATGATGTAAAGCTTTGTCAATCAATTCTATAATCAGGTTTCTTTCCGGTTTGTCCTGATTAAGAATCGTTTCGATTTCTTCCTGGGCAACCATGTCTGTCAGACCATCGCTGCACAGCAAAAATCGGTCGTTATACTTTACCTGAACCAGGTCATAAAAAGGCTTAACTGTCATTTCCTGCTGGGATAAGCCTAGATACTGCGTCAACTTGTTCCGGTGGGGATGTGTTTTTGCCTGCTCCATGGTCATCAGACCCATCTTTACCGAGCGCATAGCCGGGGTGTGATCCTCGGAGATCTGCCGGATTGTTTTAGACCTCAGGAGATAAACCCTGCTGTCTCCGATATTGAATATATGCGCCCGATCTCCTTCCAAAGCCAGAAGGGCGATCGTTGTGCCGATCCTTTTCCCGCCGTGTTCTCTGACCTTATCACCGATCAGGTTGTTTACTTCATTGATGTACATGTCTATATATTTTTCCAGGCTGTGGTAATGTATCTTCTGAAGCATATCCTGATATTTTCGCAAAGTGTCCGTCGCGATCAACGAGGCGAGTTCCCCATGAGCTTCGCCGCCCATGCCGTCACAAACTGCATACAGCTGCAGCGTATCGTTGCTTCTGTTTTCATAGACTACCGGGATTTCCCGGTTCGTCTCATTCAGGTTAATCCCGTTAAAGTAAAAATTGTCCTCGTTATTTTCTCTGATGTAACCGATATGTACGCCAGCAGCTGCGGCTAATGATATATTTTTCATATTTTATCTTGACCCATAATCAAATTCAAACTTATAATTCAATTAGATATAATTGTCTTTTTTGTATTTTACACTATAAAATCCGACAAAGCTATATAATATTCATCACGTTTTTCTAACAGCTTCCTATCAATATCTTTGATAATAAGAGGTGCCTATGGATAGCCCACTGCTTGTAGTTAAAAAAGGAGAGCCGTACAAGGTCAATGAATTGATAAATATCCTGAAACCGGAGGTTTTGATTGGTCGGATCAGTGGCGACACCCTTCCTGATATTTCTTTTTCCAACTCGGCTATTTCCCGAAGGCATCTGCTTTTGAAAAGAAAAAACGACCAATTTGCCATCCAGGATTTGGACAGTAAACATGGCACTCGTCTAAACAATCTGAAACTGAGTCCGTTTCAGGACTATCGCATTCAACACGACGATATAATAACGCTCTGCGAAGGTGTCGTGGTCTTTAAGTTGGTGTTTCCCCGACATACAAATATCAATGGTGAAGAGACGACAGACGCTCTGGCCCCAAAAGAGATTCCTATCATTTATTTTAATAATGACAGACGTGAATTCTTGATTAATGGTAAAACCTTGTCTCTTTCCGGCAAAGACTTTGATCTTCTGCTTCTTTTTTATAATAATCAATCAAGAGCCGTGAGCAATGATCTTATAAGAATTACCATTTGGCCTGAACGTCTTGATTCTGAAGGCACTGCTTCAGATGTGGGTAATAATGAGATCAATACTCTTGTTTACAGGTTGAGAAGGAAACTTGAGCCTTATGGCCATTTGATTGTCGGCCTCCCCCGTTTCGGCTACATGCTGGATTTAGATAATAAAATTTGATACAAAATTGCTTCTTCGGTTTAAAATCAATTTTATGAAAATATTTGTAAAAATAAATTAGACCGAGTTTTATTGACTCGGTCTAATTTCTAAATATTTTAGTATACATCTTTATTGTTTAGTATATAACTTTATTATCCACCGACAATAGCCTATGCCAGGCCGTTAAGTTTCTGCTCCACCCATCCCCAGTTGACCAGGTTCCACCAGGCCTCCACGAAGGCCGCCCGTTTGTTCTGGTACTTCAGGTAGTACGCGTGCTCCCAGACGTCGCAGACCAGGAGCGGTATCACTCCCCACTGGGCCAGGTTCTGGTGCTTCTCCGCCTGCATCACCTGCAGCTGTTTGAACATGGGAGACCAGACCAGAATCCCCCAGCCGGAACCCTCCACCCCCACGGTAGCGGCGGTGAACTGCGCCTTGAAGGCGGCGAAGCTTCCGAAGTCCTTCTCGATCTGCTGCTTCAGCCGGCCGCCCGGTTCTCCACCACCCTGCGGTTTCATCCCCAGCCAGAACAGGCTGTGCAGTATGTGGCCGGAACCGTGGAAGGCCAACTCCTTCTCCCAGTGCTTGATCAGTGCGTAGTCGTTTTTCTCCCGGGCTTCCGCCAGTTTATCCTCCGCTTTGTTCAATCCGTCCACGTATCCCTGGTGATGGATGTCGTGATGGATGCGTACTGTCGCCTCGTCGTAGTGGGGTTCCAGTGCGTCGTAGGGGTACGGCAGGGCTGGAAGTTCATGTTTTGGCATAACGACACCTCCTAAATTTTTCCTTGCCCTTTAACTATACACTTTCCATTTTTCTAATTCAACCATGTTTTTAATCATTTAAACCACTCGCTGCTCCGCTCGGCCGGCAGGGCGGCCAGCGTCCCCTCGAAGGCCGTGCCGGCCAGGGCTCTCCCCACCGTCTCCAGCGCCAGCCGCGGGGTATTGCAGTCGAGGCTCAGGTGCCCCAGCGCGATGTTGCGGGTATCGACGCCCACCAGCCGGGAAAGGGCGGCCGCCGCCTGGTCGTTGGAGAGGTGGCCGTCATCGCTCAGTACCCGCCGGATCAGCGACCAGGGCCTTCCTGAACTGCGCTCCAGCTTCAGGTCGTGGTTGCTTTCAAAGATGAGGTGCTCCGACCCTTTCAGGCGGCTCATTATCTGGGAGGTGATGTTCCCCAGGTCGGTCAGCACCCCGAGCTGATCCAGCCGGCTGCGGACGATGAACCCCAGCGGTTCCACCGCGTCGTGGGGCTTGCCGAAAGAGGTTATGTCCAGTTCCCCGACGCTCTCCCGGCTGTCCTCGGAGATGACCCGGGTGAGCTGCGGATCGATATGCCCGATCTCTCCCTTTATTTTGCGCCAGAGCCGGGGGCTGGCATACACCGGGATGCCGTATTTCTGGGGGAAGGGTGTCTTCGGCTTCAGGGCCTGGGTGTGGTCGATGTGTTCGTGGGTGATGAAAACCGCCTGGATGGTGGCGGGGTCGATACCGAGGCAGCGAAGGGATTCCTCCATCCGCCTGATGCGCAGGCCGCAGTCGATAAGGATGCGGGTCTCCTTCGGGCCCTCCACCAGGTAGGCGTTGCCGTAACGGCTGGAAGAGGCCAGGGAGATGAAGCGTAAAGTCATCCGGCACCTCTGAAAAAATAACTTGATGATCAGTTGTTTCTCTTCGACAATACCTTGTCTAATCCCTGCTTGCCGCCGCTAACCTTTTTGCAGCAGCTCCTTCAGTTCCAGCAGGGTCCGGCCGGCCTTCTCCCTGATCACCAGGTCCGCCTTGCGGTCGTAACCCGTGGGGCCCAGGTTGATGATCGCCACCCGGTCCACCTGCTGCGGCAGGGAGTTGGCCGGGCTCACCTCCAGGCTGCTGCCCACCACCAGCATCAGGTCGCACTTCTGGGCTTCCTGTACCGACTGCCAGAAGTCGTTGGGCATCGGGTCGCCGAACAGGGTGACATCGGGACGGATGTAGGAGCCGCAGTCGCACTTGGGGGCGCGGCCCTGGTTTTTCTCTTCCAGGATGTAGCTGACGGGGTAGACCTCGCGGCAGCCCGTGCAGGTCCCAGACCGCATGTGTCCGTGCACCTCGCGGACGTTGCGGGAGCCCGCCTTCTGGTGCAGGCCGTCGATGTTCTGGGTTATCACCCCGACGATAAAACCCTCCTTTTCCATCCAGGCCAGCACCTCGTGGGCCGGGTTGGGTTTTGCCTCCAGCACCATGAAGAAAGGAGCGAACCCGTGCTGGTAGAACCTCACCGGGTTCCGGGCGAAGGCCTGCCGGGACGCCTCCTCCATGGGGTCCATCTTCTCCCACAGACCGGTCCCGGGGCTGCGGAAGTCGGGTATCCCGCTCTCGGTACTGATCCCCGCCCCGGTCAGGACGATGGCCCGCTTGGAACTCTTAAACATCTGGGCCAGCTTGGCCAGGTCCTCCTGGTATCCCATACTGCTCATCCCTCCGTTTTATGACTGTCAATTATTCTCAGACGACGGTACCAGCCCTGAAACTATCCCCTCCGCGACGACCCCGGCCAGGGTCCGGGCCCAGTACCCGGGTCTTCCCCTGAGCAGGCGGACCATCCACCCCCACCGGGTCCCGGCCCTCGCTCTCACCACGGCGGTAACCGAGATATCCCCCAGCGGGAGGATGGTCTTCCCCAGGCCGAGGCCGGGCCAGGTCATACCGCTGCGTACCGTGACCGTGCCGATCGTCCCCTGCGCCCCGGTGGCCGCGTCGACTACCAGCAGCTCGCTCCGGGGATGGCTCTGCATGATGAGCGCGAGGCTGTGCTCCAGGTTTTCAGAGTGGATCGGCCACTCCATGGTCCCGTACACCGGGAGTCCGGTCCGGCGGCCGCAGAGTATACTCCCGACCAGCGGTCCGAGTTCGTCTCCCGGGTTGTCGGGGGAACCCAGACACACCAGGACCGGGTCCACCGCCCCGATTGCCTCCAGGACTTGCTTCAGGGACTCCCCCAGTTGGCCGGGGCCTCCCGGCCAGGGCCAGCGCCGCCGGAAGAAGATGCTGTTTTTCTGCCCGGGGACTTCCACGACTGGTGAAGCCCCGTCCGTTTCGGCCGTAAAGCCGCCGCGCCCTTTCACCCGCCCAGCACCTCTCGCAGCGCGGATATAAACCGCTGGTTCTGCTCCCGGGTGCCGATGGTCACCCGGATGTGGTCGGGATAGCCGAAGGAGCGGCACGGCCGGACTATAACCCCCATCCGCATCAGCCCGTCGACCACCTCGCTCCCCGACCGGGGCATGGCTATAAAGATGAAGTTCGTCTGGGTGGGAACGAAATCGAGGCACAGCGCGGACAGTTCCCGGTACAGGTATTCCCGCCCCTCGAGGTTGACCCGGCAGGTTTCCTCCAGGTAGTCCGCGTCCCTCAGGCTGGCCGCGGCCGCCGCCTGGGCCATCGAGTTCACGTTGAACGGTTCCCGCACCCGCATCAGGCATCCTATCACCTCCGGGCTCGCGATACCGTAGCCTATCCGCAGCCCCGCCAGGGCGTAAATCTTGGAGAATGTCCGCAGTATAATCACGTTGTTCCGGTTTATGACGTACTCCCGGGTATCGGGGTACGCCGGGTCGGTGACGTATTCGCGGTAGGCTTCGTCGAACACCACTAGTACGTCCTCCGGTACCCGCGTGAGAAACCTCTCGGTCTCCGTCCCGGTCACGATGGTGCCGGTCGGGTTGTTGGGGTTGCAGATGAATATCAGCTTGGTCCTCTCATTGACCTCCCCGGCGATGGCCTCCAGGTCGTAGGTGAAGTTCTTCAGCGGCACCTCCACCGGGGTCCCGCCCATCACCCGGGTCACGAACTCGTACTCGACGAAGGTCGGGGCCCCGTAGACAACCTCCTCCCCTTCCTGCAGGAAGGCCTCGGCGATCAGCTTCAGCACCTCGTCGGAACCGTTGCCCACCACCAGGTGGTCCGCCGGCACCCGGCAGTGCTCCGCCAGGGCCTGCTTCAATTCGTAGCAGTGGCTGTCGGGGTACCGATTGGTCCTCATCGCTGCCTGCTGCATGGCAGCCACCGCCAGCGGCGAAGGACCCGCCGGGTTCTCGTTGGAAGCCAGCTTGATGATCTGGTCGCGCCCGAGACCCAGCTCCCGCTCGACCTCCTCGATCGGTTTGCCCGGCACGTACGGCCTGATCTCAAAGATGCCCGGCCGGGCGATCGCTTCGATGCTTTTCGTCATAGTCGCCTCCAGGTAAAGGTAGAAGATGCCGGTAAGACATCTTCTTATTTAAGCTAAATCTTATGCTTTTTAAAATATTTTATTACTTCAGGCCTTCTCTCCCGCCTTGAACGCCGCGAGGTTTACCTCCTGCGCCTTGGCCGGGACGGTGGCCTTTATCGCTTCCTCCCAGACCGGTTCGGGGATGTCCAGATACCTGGCCATCGCCCCCAGCAGGACCAGGTTGGCGGCTCTGGGCTCGCCCAGTCCCTCCGCGATGGCGGTGGCATTGAAGAAACAGGAGTTTTTCATCTGTTCCTTGACCGCGGCGGCCTCCTGGTCCGGGTACTTGGCGGCCCGGATCATGACCGGCAGCGGGTTGATCGCCAGGTCGTTGACGATCAGGCGGCCTCCCTCGGCCAGGTAGGGCATCAGCCTGAGCGCCTCCAGCTTCTCGAAGGCCAGGACCACATCCGCCTCGCCCATCCTGATCAGGGGGGAATACACCTTGGGCCCGAACCTTACCTGGGTTACCACGCTGCCGCCGCGCTGCGCCATCCCGTGGACCTCCGACATCTTCACGTCGAAACCGTTTAACATCGCGGCCTTGGCGAGCACCCGGCTGGACAGGAGCGTGCCCTGTCCGCCGACCCCGACGATGATCACATTCACTACCTTACCCATTGGCCGTCCCCCCTTCCACGATTGCGTCCAAAGGACAGATCTGGGCGCACAGGGTGCAGGAGGTGCAGAACTGGGTGTTGATCCTCACCTTTTTCTCCTCGTACAGCTCCAGCCCGGGGCATCCGGTCCGGATGCAGGCGGTACAGCCGTTGCACTTCTCCTGGTCGACAGCAAGCGGCGGCCGGACGGTCTTATCGATCAGCACGCAGGGCCGGCGGGAGATAATCACCGACGGGGCTTCCGCCGCCAGCTCCTCCTTCAGCACCTGACGGGTTTCCTTCACGTTCAGCGGGTCGATCACCCTGACCCGCTCGATCCCGATGGCCCTGACCAGGGCCTCCAGGTCCAGGCTCGGGGCCGTTTCACCCGACACCCGCTTCCCGGTGCCGGGGTGGTTCTGGTGGCCGGTCATGGCGGTGGTCCGGTTGTCCAGGATGATGACCGTGGTGGTCCCGCCGTTGTAGACCACGTCGACCAGCGGGGTTATCCCCGAGTGGATGAAGGTGGAGTCACCGATCACCGCCACCAGCTTGCGGGCGAATTCCTTCCCCCGCGCCTTCTCCATGCCGAGCGCCGCCCCGATGCTGGCTCCCATGCAGATGGTGGTGTCCATGCTGCTGAGCGGAGGCGAGGCGCCCAGGGTGTAGCACCCGATATCCCCGCTGACGACCACCTTGGAGCGGTTCAGCTCGAAGAACATCCCTCGGTGGGGACAGCCGGGACACATCATCGGCGGCCGCGGAGGCAGCGCGGCCGGTGCCGGATGGCTTATGGAAACCGTTTCTCCCAGGACCCGGTTCGCGATTATCTCGGGTGAAAGCTCGCCCATGCGGGGCATCAGGTCCTTGCCGTGCACCGGCAGTCCCCAGCTCCTCACCGATTCCTCGATGATCGGCTCCAGTTCCTCGATCACGTAGGCGGTCTCGACCCCGCGGACGAACTCCTCGATCAGCCTGCGGGGCAGGGGGTTGGTCATCCCCAGTTTTAGATACGAGGCGTCGGGAAGCACCTCCTTGGCGTACTGGTAAACCACCCCGCTGGTGATGATCCCGATCCGGCGGTCCCCCCATTCGATACGGTTGATGGGTATGGTCTCCGCGAGTTCCTCCAGCTTCTGCCGCCTCTCCTCCACCTTGGCGTGCCTTGCCCGGGCGTTCACCGGCAGCATGACGTACTTGGCGGCGTCCTTCTGGTAGGGTTTGAGTTCTACCTGGCTGGGCTCGGCAGTCTCCACTATGCTCTGGGAGTGAGCCAGCCGGGTGGTGATCCTGAGCAGCACCGGGCTGTCGTACTCTTCGCTGAGTTCCAGGGACAGCCTCACCATGTCCTTGGCCTCCTGGCTGTCGCTGGGTTCCAGTATCGGAAGCTTGGCCATCCGGGCATAGCCCCGGTTGTCCTGTTCGTTCTGCGAGCTGTGCATCCCCGGGTCATCGGCCGTGATCAGGACCAGTCCCCCGCTGACCCCGGTGTAGGCGAGGGTAAGGAGGGGGTCCGCCGCGACGTTGACTCCCACGTGCTTCATGGCCACCAATGTCCTGGCGCCCGCGATCGACGAACCGATCCCCACCTCCAGGGCGACCTTCTCGTTTGGAGCCCATTCGGTGTAGACCCCCGGGTATCGGGACAGGTTCTCGATGATTTCCGTGCTGGGCGTACCTGGATAGGCCGTTCCCACCTTGACCCCGGCCTCGTACGCTCCCCGGGCGATAGCCTCATTGCCTAACATCAGATCTCCCATGAACTTCCCCCTTCTTATAAAAAAATCCTGCTCTATAGTTTCTCTCTATAGCGGCCTATATCTGATTACTCCCGCAGTATCGCCTTGATGAAGGGCGGTAATACGAAAGCCGCCTGGTGCACCTCCGGGGTGTAGTAACGGTAACCGCTGTCAAGCCCCGCCCGGCGGATCTCACCCGTGGGGTCGTAGCGCTTGGAGGCCACGGTAAAGGTCCAGAAACCCGCCAGGTAGCAGGGGATGCTGGTCAGGCACACCCGCACCAGGGGAAAAATATCCTTCAGGGTCTGGTTGACGCCCGCCAGCAGGTCCCGGTTAAAGCTGGGAGATTCGGTCTGGGCTATCAGTAGCCCGTCCTCGTTCAGCACCCGGTGCACCTGGCGGTAGAATCCCTCGCTGAACAAGCCGACCGCCGGCCCTACCGGGTCGGAGGAGTCTATGATGACCACGTCGTATTTCTTCTGGCACTTCTCTATGTACTCGATGCCATCGCCTATTATCACCTTGACCCGCGGGTCGTCCAGGGCTCCGCCCATCTGCGGCAGGTACCGCTTCGAGGCCTCCACCACGCTGGGATCGATCTCCACCAGCTCGATGCTGACACCCTCGTGTTTCAGCGCCTCTCTCGCGGTTCCCCCATCGCCGCCGCCGATAATCAGGACCTCCCGCGGCCGGGGATGGGTGTACAGGGGGACGTGGGCTATCATCTCGTGGTAGATAAACTCGTCCACCTCGGTGACCTGAATGTTGCCGTCCAGCACCATGACCCTCCCCAGTTCTTCGGTTTCGAGTACCTCCAGTTCCTGGAACCGGGTGGTTTCTCGGTACAGCGTCTGCTTAATCTTCCAGTTGACGCTGTAGCCGGGGGTATTCTGCTCTACCATCCATAATTCCATTCAGTCTTATCCTCCTTGGGACTCTTCTTGGAGGCGCCCCCTTTCTTCCCCTTGGGAGCTGCCTTCCTCTCTATATACTCCTCCTCCAGCCTCCTGACCTCTTCCAGGGTGCGTACGTTTTTACGCTGCCAGTCCTGCAGTATCCTTTCTATATATCTGAGGCTGAAGGTTCCGTTCAGCACCGCTATCTTCAAGGCCTCCAGCACCAGTTCCGCGGGATAGTCCCTGGCCCAGTCGCCGATGAGTTCCCCCTCGATCGGGCTGAACGGCCTCCCGAACTCCTTCTCGAAGGCCTTGTAGATGCGCGGCAGGTTCTCCGGGTTCTTGGCCGGCGCCTGGTCCGGGCGCGACCCGGGCTTGCGCTTCAGCGCCTCGATCTCGTTGATCTTCTCGATCGCCCACACCTCGGACAGCAGGTAAAACAGTCCCTCCAGGCTGTAGTACGGTTCGGCATCACCCGTCTTCTGGTTGACCCGCTTCTTGATACCCACGATCTTCTTCTCGATCAGGTTGGCCAGATCGGCTTCGACCTCGGCCGGCGTGGCGCTGGTCAACCCCTGCAGCCGGTCCGAACTGGGATAACCGTCGCCCTCGACGCCTCTAAGGTAGATGAGGTGCAGCAGGATTATCAGTTCGCGGTCTTTGATCCCCAGATTGGCGTACGACCGAAGCAGGCGGTTGGGGATACTGGTAAACCCTTCGAGCACCAAGGTTTCCGCGAAACCGTCAATCAGGTTTACTCCGTCCATTTCAACGCCCCTTCCGCTTCCCTGTCTAAAGACTAGGGTAATTATACCACGTAAAGATGTCTTTTATAAAGCCATAGAAAAGGCCGGCAGAACACCGGCCGGGTCGATTGGATTCTAATATTTATGGCTCAAAAAGTCGATATTGTTTTCTATCTCCTTGATCTTCCTCAGGAGTTCGGCAAAACGGTGCTGGTCCATATCCTGCTCGACCATCTCCCGCAGCTTCATCCTCAAATTAAAATAGGCGTGCTCGGCGGTCACCGCCAGGTCCTCTTCCGAGGAGATCCTGACGGGTTCGGGAGCAGGAGCGGCCTCCATCGCCGCCGCCGCTTCCGCAGCCGCCTTGCCGCTGCGCAGGTGCGCGAAGGGCGGCAGCTCGACTACCTCCTGCCAGTTGGGTATATAGGTCGGTATGCGGGTCTCCTGGCCGATCAGCCGGCCCAGTTCGATGCTGGATTCAGGTTCCCCGTGGACCAGGAAAATCTTGCCCGGGCCTATCTTGAAGTTCTTCACCCAGTTCAGCAGCCCGGTCTGGTCGGCGTGTCCCGAGAATCCCTCGATGTTGCAGATTTCGGCCTTGACCGCCACTTCCTCGCCGTGGATGGTGACCACCTTGGCCCCGTCGACGATGTTTCTCCCCAGGGTACCCTGCGCCTGGAAGCCCACGAACACGATCGATGACTGCGGACGCCACAGGTTGTGCTTGAGGTGATGCTTGATCCGCCCCGCGTCGGCCATCCCGCTGGCCGAGATGATGATGGCCCCGCCTTTCAGGCTGTTTAAGGCCTTGGACTCATCCGTGGTCACTGAGAATCTCAGTCCTGGCACCTCCAGCGGGTTCTTGCCCTGCCTGACCAGTTCCGTGGTCTCGGCGTCCATTTCGTCGATATGGGTGCGGAAGATCTCCGTGGCCTTGACCGCCAGCGGACTGTCGATGATAATCGGCACCGGCGGGATCTTCTTGCTGCGCACCATGCTGTTCAGGTTGAATATCAGGTCCTGGGTGCGGGCCACCGCGAAGGCCGGTATGATCACGTTGCCGCCGCGTCCGATGGTGCGGACGATAATGTCCCGGAGCTTCTCCTCCGGGTTGGTGTCCGTCGGGTGCAGCCGGTTGCCGTAGGTAGACTCCAGGAACAGGTAGTCGGCGTACTCGATCGGGGTGGGGTCCTTTATCAGCGGCCGGTCGTGGTTGCCCAGGTCGCCGCTGAACACCAGCTTGGTCTCGTACTCGCTCTCTTTGCACCAGATCTCCAGTATGGCCGACCCCAGTATGTGTCCCGCGTCCCGGAAGCGGACTATCAGCTCCTCGCCGAAGTTGATCGGCTCGTTGTACTCGACCTTCCGGAACAGCCTCATGCAGGCCTCCGCATCCTCCACGGTGTAAATCGCCTGGATGTTGTTCTGGCCGTTGCGGTCCCGCTTGCGGTTCTTACGCTCCACCTCCATCTCCTGGATGTGGGCGCTGTCCGGGAGCAGTACCTCGCAGAGGTCGGCGGTGGGCTCGGTGCTGTAGATGGGTCCCCGGTATCCCAGTCGGTACAGCTTGGGAATCAGCCCCGAATGGTCGATGTGGGCATGGGTCAGGAGGACGAAGTCGATCTTGCCCGGGTCGAAAAGGAAGTTCTGGTAGTTGCGCTCCTTCAGCGTCTTGCCGCCCTGGAACATACCGCAGTCCACCAGGAACCGGTGTTCCTTGGTCTCCATCAAAAAACAGGAGCCGGTCACTGTAGAAGCGGCTCCTAAAAACTGTATTCTCATAGGTTACCTCTCCCTGATTTCGGGCCGGGTTTCACATCGCTCTTACCTTGGGCCGATTTCCCCGGCCGGCTGATTTATAACTCTCGAACATATCCAATATTTCGTTCTTGGTGCGCTTCGGGTCGCCCGCCTGAGCCGCTTCCTGGATCTGCAGCAGGCTGTTCATCATGCCTTCCGCGATCCCCTCGTAGCCCTTGATCTCGCCCAGGAGCCCACCGTACTTCTCCGTCAACTGCTCAAACACAGACTGGCAGAGTCCTTTCATCCGCCTTAACCGTTCCAAAACCTCCTCGCAGTAGTTTTCCCCGTTATCGTTCAGGTTCGTGAGCGCCAGCAGGTTGTTAAACAACCAGTTGTTATTCAATAACTGCGACTTAAACTCGTTTCGACACTGCCGGGCAACCATAAACTCCAGATAATCATGTAACTCACGCTTGGATTCAGGGTTCAGCACCGATAACTGGTTAAGGACTCGTATGTCGGCTTGACTAAACGCGGCTATCACCTGTACATCCCCCGCTCTCGCTCTTAATCTATCCAGGTCAACAACAGTGTAACTGACAAATAAGCGAGCCTTAAATATCATTAACTAAATTAGCAGGTAATTTTTGGTAATTTTTAGGTGATTTTTATTGGTATATTTATTAATTAAGTTTCGCCACGTTTTTCTCGAAATCCTTCCAGTTTACAAATGGCGGAATTATTAATTTTCAATCATTTTTCTCGTATATTCGACTTATTTCGCTAATTTTCTCCTTCCTGATTCATGCGCCGATCCGGCTCAGCATCCTCCCGATCCTCTCCAGGGCGGTCTCGATATCCCTGGTCGCCACCGCGTAGCAGCAGCGGATATGTCCTTCCCCGCTCTCACCGAACGCGTTCCCCGGCACCACCGCGACCTTCTCTTCGAGCAGCAGCCGCTGCGCGAACTGCTCGCTGTCCATCCCCGTCTTCTTGATCGAGGGGAAGGCGTAGAAGGCCCCTTTGGGCTCGAAGCATTCGAGTCCAAGCTCCTGTATGCCTTTAAGGAACAGCCGCCGCCGCTGGTCGTAAGAGCGGATCATACGCTCCTTCTCGTCATCCCCGTTCTTGAGCGCCTCGATCGCCGCATACTGCGCCTGGGTCGGGGCGCACATGATGGTGTACTGGTGCAGCTTGCACATGGCGGCGATTATCTCCTCGTGGCCCGCGGCGTACCCAATCCTCCACCCGGTCATGGCGTAGGCCTTGGAAAACCCGTTCAGCAGCAGGACCCGGTCGTACATATCGGGCAGGGACGCGATGGAGGTGTGTCTATCCTCGTAGGTGAGTTCCGAGTAAATCTCGTCGGAGATGACCAGGAGGTTGTGACGCCTCGCCACCTCGGCGATTCCCTCCAGGTTCTCCCGGGGCATGATCGCGCCGGTGGGGTTGTTGGGGTAAGACAGGATCAGGGCCTTGGTGCGCTCGTTGATGGCGGCCTCCAGCGCCTCCGGGGTGACCCGGAACTCGTCCTCCATCCGGGTGGCCACCGGCACCGGCCTTCCGCCGGCCACGATAGTGATGGGGCTGTAGGAAACGAACGCGGGCTCGGGGATCAGGACCTCATCCCCGGGGTTCATCACCACCCGCAGTGCCAGGTCTACCGCCTCGCTCACCCCCACGGTGACCAGCACCTGTTTCTCGGGGTTGTAGATCAGGTTGTACTGGCGGGCCAGGTAGCGGGCGATCTCCTCCCGCAGCAGCGGCATCCCCCAGTTGGAGGTGTAGCTGGTGTGGCCCTTTTCCAGGTAATAGACCGACGCCTCGCGCGCGTGCCAGGGGGTCGCGAAATCGGGCTCTCCAATCCCCAGCGAGACTATGCCCTTGGTCTGCGAAACCAGTTCGAAAAATCTGCGGATTCCCGATGGGGGTAGATTCCTGACGACCGGCGACACCAGGGCCCCCGGGTCCCACGCTCTGGCGCTGGTCATGGGGTCACCACCAATCTGAACTCTTCTTCTTTGTCCTCGAAGATTATCCCGTCCTGTTTGTACTTCTTCAGCAGGAAGTGGGTGACGGTCCCCTGGACGTTGTCCAGGGTGGCGAGCTTTTCGGTCACGAACATGGCCACGTCTTTCATGGTCTTCCCCTCGACCTCCACCAGAAGGTCGTAGGTACCCGACATCAAATAGACGCTCTTTACCTGGGGGAACCTCCCGATCCTTTCCGCTATCTTGTCGAACCCGACCTCCCGCTCCGGGGTCACCTTGACCTCGATCTTGGCGGTAACCCCGTTGCCGCCGGCCTTGTCCCAGTTGACCAGCGCCTTGTAGCCGAGAATCACCTTGTCCTCCTCCAGCTTGGCGAGCGCAGCCGCGATTTGTTCCTGGCTCAGGCCTAGCATGGTGGCGATCTCCTCGGGCCGCAAGCGGCAGTTCTCTTCGAGAAGCTTCAGTATCTCCTGCAATCCCAAAACCCCCTTATCGTTCGTTTGTCCTGAAAATACCCTTAAACTAAAAAACCCCTCTTCCCTGCCAAGGGACGAGAGATCTGTTCTCGCGGTACCACCCTAGTTGGCCTTTAAGGCCCGCTCATTAAATCTTCAGCTCACCGGCGGCGTTCTCCGGGAACGGTACCGGCATCCCACCAGCGCCGGCTCTCTTGGACCGCTGTTTCCCAGGTACTCTTCCGGTTCATCACCGATACCTCTTTTTGATTGTTATCTGACATTTTAGCACTCAGGTTTTCATGTGTCAATCACCGATTTGTCCCTTTTCTAACGGATTTTACCCTCCGCCCCCGGTGCCGGGGCCCGACTCCAGGAGCCTCCGGGCCCTGATCCCCGCCTGTATCCCACGGGCCATGCTCTCCCTTATGTCCATCGCCTTTTCCGCCGCCCCGGTCAGGAAGAACCCCGGGTATCCCTGCAGGGCCTCCAGCTCTAACCCCGACTGGCTGCCGGTCATCCCCACCGCCAGCACCACCAGGTCGAACGTCTCCTCCTCGTGTCCCCCCGCCGCGTTCTCCCACTTCACAGTGACCCCTGCGCCCGGCAGCTGGTAGATGCGCGAAGGGATCGACCGCACCAGCCTGATCCCGGGAATCCCGGAGAACCGCCGCAGCTTCGCCCGGTTCCACTGGAGGTCCATGTGGAAAACGGTAAGCTCGATGCCCGGGTGCTCCCAGCCGAGCTTGGCCAGGCTCCTCGCGGTGCTGCCGCAGCAGACCCGGGAGCAGTACCGGCTTCCCCCCTCACGGCTGGTCCGGCTGCCCACACACTGTACAAACGCCGCCCTTTTCAGCCCCGGGTACAGCTCGGCCGGGCCGGGGGTATTCAGCCAGCAGGACTCCAGGTCGAGGGTGGTGATGACCCGGGGATACCTCCCATACCCATACTCTCCCCAGCCGTGGGCGTCGTAAGGCAAAAACCCGGTCGCCGCTATCACGACCTGCGCCTCCACCTGGTTGACCTGTCCGTTCCTCGACAGGCAGAGGAGGAAGCCCTTCTCCTCGGGCAGAGGCTTTACCTCGGTCACCTGGCAGTCGAAAACCACCTCGATGTTCCCGGCGCTTTTCACCGCTTCCTCCAGCAGCCTGGCCTGGCAGGCGCCGCAGCGCTGGCAGGAATCGGTCGCCTTGCAGCTCAGCAGGGCGGCGTGGCCGCCCAGCCGGGTCCCCGCCTCCACCAGTATGACCCTCTCCGCTCCTTTGGCAGCCTCCAGGGCGGCCGTCATCCCGGCCACCCCGCCGCCTATCAAAAGCACTGGCGCTTTCATCGTCAACCCCTTATCTGCTTAACCGGCGGGCTGTTCGTCGGGCACCGCCGGCCGTGGATAGAGTCCCGCCCGCTCGACTATGATGGGTACTATCTCCTCCCAGGCCACCGCCATGATGTGCACCCCGGCCACTCCGGGTATCTGGCGCACGGCCTGTATCTGCTCCACCACCAGCTCGACGGCGGTCTGTTTCAGGTCCTCGGACTGTTCGAGCCTCAAGCAGACCTCCTCGGGGACCATCATCCCCGCCACGTTCTTCTGCATGTACCGGGCCATCCGGCCTGACTTGATGGGCATCACCCCGGCCATGATGTGGACCCGGCGGGTCAACCCCCGCTTCTCCGCCAGCTCCATGAACTGCCGAAAACGTTCGATATCCAAGACACACTGGGTCTGTACGAAATCAGCCCCCGCCGCCGCCTTCTTCTCCAGCCGCGCGACCCGGAACTCGAACGGATCGGCGAAGGGGTTGGCGGCGCAGCCGATGAAGATCGCGGGCCGGACCTTCATCTCGTCCCCGCACAGGAACCGTCCCTCATCGCGCATGTCTTTCAGGGTCCGAATCAGCTGTATCGAATCCAGGTCGTACACGTTCTTGGCCTCGGGGTGGTTGCCGAAGCTCTGGTGGTCCCCGGTCAGGCAGAGCACGTTCTTGATCCCCAGGGCAGCCGCTCCAAGCAGGTCGGACTGCAGTCCGATCCGGTTGCGGTCGCGGCAGGTCATCTGCATCACTGGCTCCAGCCCCATGCCGGCCAGGATGGCCGAACCCGCCACGCTGGACAGCCGTGCGATCGCGGTCTGGTTGTCGGTCACGTTGAAGGCGTCCGCGTACCCGCGGAGCCTCTCCCCGTGCCTCCGTATCACCCCCGGGTCACAGCTCTTCGGCGGTCCGATCTCCGCAGTCACCGCGAAGTGCCCGGCGGCCAGAACCTTTTCCAATCTGCTGCCCGATTTCAATCGACATCGACCTCCCGCCAGTCTTCGTGGACCAGTCTGCGCGGCCCGCCGTCCCTGGAAGTCCCCCAGTTCTTGGGGGGCCGGTACGCCTCCAGCAGGTGCAGCTGCCCCCGTCCCGCCAGCCGCTCGTGGATCAGGGCCCAGGCGCAGGGGGTATCGCGGCCGATCTCGCAGAGCCCGTTCTGCGAGCCGCCGCAGGGACCGTTCATCAAGCTTTTGGCGCAACGGGAAACCGGGCAGATCCCCCCGGTCCGGTCGAGCAGGCAGTCGCCGCAGGCCTGGCACCGTTCTTCCCAGGTCCCGGCCTTGACCGGCAGCCCCAGGAAGCTGGTGTTGACCCCGGGAAAGACCGGGAGGTCGGGGAAACGTTCGGCCACCGCCTGCACCCCGATACCGCAGGCCAGCGAAAGCACCGCGTCGATCTGTCCGTGCAGGGACCACAGGGTATCGACCATCTCATACTCGCACTGCCGCTCCAGGCTGTGTTCCAGCACCGAGACGCGGGCGTCGGCGGCGCGCAGCGCGGCGGCGGTCTCCGCCACCTGTCGGTCCCCTCCCGCCAGGCACACCGTGACGCAACCCCGACATCCAAGCACCAGCAGCCGCCGGTGCCCCTCCAGCATACCCAGTATCTCTCGTAGCGGCTTCCTCTCTCCGGTTATCACCGGTTAACCCCTCCCCGGTTCTGTTTTATCCGCAGGGTCAGTCTGTGTATGGTGTCTAATATAATGAAAGGGTTGTTCGGCGCCACCGCCTGAAACAGCAGGGGCGGCTCCTTTCCTCTCGCCGTCCGCAGCTCTTTTCCCAGCCTCTCCATCCTCCGCCGGGTGAGCTGGCTGCCCCGCAGGTGCTGGCAGGCCCCCGGGTGGCAGGACCAGACGATGATTCCATCTGCTCCCCGGGACAGCTCGTCCCAGACGTCCAGGGCGCTGACATCCCCGGCGCAGTTCACCAGCCTGACCCTGACCGCGGCCGTCCAGTCGGTCTCCGGTCCATACCGCATCTGTTCGCCCTCAACGGCCGCCTCCTTCACCGCCAGGTACCCCGAGTTTTTGCAGGCGAAGGCGGTAATCCGGTACGGCGCGCCGGCCAGTTCCGCCTCGCTCGCGGGGATCAGCAGCCGGTCGGTGTCCACCCCGAGAACCATCTCCGCCGGCCGGTTATCAGCCCTTCCTATCGCCATGGCCGGGCATCCCGGCTCACAGATACCGCAGTCGAAGCAGCGTTCCGGCTCTATCCGGGCCGCCGCCTGGTACATCATCCCGCGCTCGGGTCGGTCAGAGCGGCTGTCCACCTCGATCGCCCCGTGGGGACAGGCCCGGCGGCAGGTGAGGCACAGCTGGCAACGGTAGGGGTCGATGACCCGGTACGCCTTCACGGTTTCCGGGGGTCGGCTGGTATGAGCCGATTCCCGGATGCTGTCCACCACGGCCGGAAGCTGCTCCCGCCAGGACTCGGAGGTTACCCAGTACAGACCGCGGCGGGGGCTTCGGGTTTGCCAGTAGTGAAGGTTGTTGTCATCCAGGTTGAACCCGCCCAGGTGCTGCTCCCACCCCAGCAGCCTGAAAACCTCGTCCTGCAGGGCCGTCTCCCGATGCTCCTCCGCCAGGGCCAGCAGGTCGACCGACAATGTAAGCCGAAAACGGTCAGGGAGCGAGGCGTCGGCGAAGCCCAGGCTGATCCTCCCATCGGAGCCGCGTTCGATGGCGGGCAGCTCCTGGTAGCGGATGAACCCGACCCCGGCGTCGCGGGCCTGGTTGTGGCAGCGGTCGTTCTCCCCGCCCGCCAAGGCCAGGGAACGGTAAAAGACCGTCACCCCGGCGCCGTCCCCGGCCAGGGAGGCGGCGCAGAGCAGGGCCGCCCGGGTGGGAGCGGTCGACTCGAGGCCCACGCCGTCGACGATAATGGCCGCCTGGCTGGGCCTGCCCTCGAGGGGATTATAAGAATCAGCATTGTGATGCTCGGCTGGCGGCGGGTAGTCGACCCCCAGCCGGGAAGCAAGCTCGGTGAGCGGGATTATCCTTGGATCGATCTTTAAAGCCTCCACCGCAAACGGCGGCAGTACGAACCCGGTCTTTAAGGCCAGCACCAGGCTGTCGCCCCTGAACTCCCGGTAGACGCGGCTCCCCTGGTCCCGGTCCCGGACCACCATCTGGATGCCGTCCGCGTCATTCCCCAGGGACCAGATCCGGCACCCGTCATCCCAGGGTATAACCTCCACCGGGCCGCACCCGGACAGGCCATCAGCCAGCCGGCGGGCAAAATCCTCTTCTCCCAGGACCAGGGTTTTACTTCGGCTCAAAAATCCACCCTCTTAATCAAAGGTTAGTACCTTCCCGACCGGATGATGGAAAGGATAAGCCAGACGCTCATAGCCGCGGCGGCTATGAATCCGATTTCCGCGATCGGGATCGTCCTTAGAAAACCATCGGTGGAACGGGCTATAAACGACGAGCCTATCACCAGGCTCCCGATCAGGATGCTCAATGAAAGGCGGTTGGTGAAGGTATTGACCGAGCGTGACAGCGGCCTCAGGTTGTGGTGTTCCAGCTGGAGCTTGACCTCTCCCGCCTCGATCAGGCTCAAGACGTTTTCCGTCCGCCGGGGTATCGACTGCGCCAGCCCCGTCATCTCCAGCAGGGTCTTGGACAGGGTCTTTTTCAGCCGCGCGGGTTCCATCCGCTTCCGCAGCACCCCCTTGGCGAACCCCTCGGCCATCTCCAGCAGGCTCAGCTTGGGGTCGAGCTGCTCCAGCACCCCCTCGGTGGTCATAAGGCACTTGATAGCCAGGACGAACTCCGAGGGTATGCGCACCCGGTAAGTGAAGGACAGGTCGACCAGCTCTTTTAAGGCCTCACCCACGTGGATCTCGACGAGCGGGAGACCGTAGTACTTGTCCTGCAGCCGGACCAGGTCCCGGCGGAGCGAGGCCCGGTCTACCCGATCCCTCACGATCCCGATCTCCAGCAGCGATTTCATGACCCCTTCCGCGTCATAGCGGACCATCGCCAGGATCAGGTCCACCGCCTTCTCCCGGGTGGGTTCGTCGATCCTCCCCACCTGGCCGAAGTCCATCAGCAGCAGACGCCCCTCCGGCAGCACCCCCAGGTTGCCGGGATGGGGATCGGTGTGGAAAAAGCCGAACTCGTAAACCTGCATGAGTACGCTCTCCACCAGGTTGCGGGCCACCACCCGGGGGTCTATTTTCTCCTCGCGCAGCCGGTCAACCGAGGAGATCTTGATAAAATCTACGTATTCCATGACCAGCACCCGGCGCGTGCTGATCTCCCAGAAGACCCGGGGGATGGCCACCCTCTGGTCGCCGGCAAAAAGCTGCGCCATGCGGTCAGCGTTTCTTCCCTCTCTGCCGTAGTCGAGTTCTCCGAGCAGGGAGTGGGCGAACTCCTCCATTATCCCCACCAGGCCGTAGTGCTTTCCCCACGCGGTGCGCGCCTCAAGCAGCCGGGCAACGTCGAACATCACCTCGACGTCGGTCTCGATAATCCTCTCAACGTCCGGCCGCTGTACCTTGACCACCGCATCCTCGCCGGTCTTAAGCCGGGCCCGGTGGACCTGTCCGATGGAGGCGGAGGCCAGGGGCACCGGTTCGATCGACTGGAACACCTGATCCCGGTCTAACTCCAGCTCCCGCTGCAGCAGTTCCTCCACCTGCTCGAAGGGGAACGCCGGCACCTGGTCCTGCAGCTTCTCCAGCTCGACCAGGTAATCGCGCGGGACGATGTCGGGGCGGGTGCTCATCAGCTGCCCCAGCTTGATGAAGGTCGGCCCCAGTTCTCCCAGCGCCTTTATCAGGCGCTGCGGCGGCGTCATGACCCCCGCCCCCCGGTCGCCCTCCTCCAGGCTGTGGCGGCTCAGCAGCCCCCTGAGCCCCGCCTGGTCGGCTATGAATCCATAACCGTGGCGGGCCAGTACGTTGACTATCTCCCGATAGCGGGACAGGTGTTTGGAACGTCTAGCCAGAGTCAGTCGTTTCACCTCGAGCCTCTCGAAACAGTTGGACCGTCAGCATAAAAATGCCCGAAATTGGTAACGAGCCCCCACCTGAAAAAAAGACAGGAGCTCGTGGTTCACAATCCGCCGCGGGTCAGTCTATTGTCCGGAGGAGAGCCTCTCCTCGAGTTTCTTCAGGCGCTCATTGATCTCCTGGATGCTGGCCTCGAGATCACTGAACTCCTTGCGGGTTATTATCCCCATGTCGGTACGGAACTCCGCGAACTCCTTTTTGACCGCTTCGGTTATCGCCGCTTTCTGCTGCTGGCCTTTTTCCACCAGCTCATCCAGCATCTTAGCGGCCTCACTCTTTTCCAGGTTGCCGGTCTTGACCAGCTCGTCCATGATCTGTTCCGCTTTTTCCTTGGTCACCACCATGGTCCCCAACCCGAGATAAAATGCCTTGCGGACCCAGTCGATCATGTCTTCCACCTCCGTCTAGGATTAAATCAATCATACGGTACCCCCCGGGGATTGTCAAGCCAGGCATGGCCCCGAGGCTACTGGAGCATCCCGAGCGCGTCCGGGCGCGGCTCCGCCAGAGCAGCTGCGGCAGCCTTACGCACCTCGTTCACGATGTCCATCAGGTGCATGCAGCCCTCGGCGCCTCCCACCGCCGCGATCACGTCCTTCTTGCTCATGTCGGAGATGAACCTGCCCGGCAGTGACGCCAGGTGCTTCTCGCTCTCGACGCAGATCTGGTCGGGGGGGCGGATGAAGTTGCCGCTGATGGCGGTAATCAGGCCGCTCGCGTCCAACAGCATGGAAACCCCCAGCTCGTGAAAGGAATCGACGAAGCTCCCGTTCGCCACCAGGGTGCCGTCCATGGTCCTGAAAACCTGGCAGCTTTTGTAGCGGTTGAACAGCCTCCCCTGCCGGCCGGGATCGCCCACGAAGTCGTACCAGGTTTGGGTGGTCCGCTCCAGGTGCTTGTAATAACGGCAGGAGTTGGTGTAGAACTTTTCCCAGAACTCCTCGTACTCCCGGGGCGACCGGAACCCCCGCTCGGCATAGAGGAAGGTCTCCGCTTGGATGATGCCGTTGACGCACTCGTTGAACAGCTCGCGGGGGATGCCGTTCCCTTCGTCCCCCACCGCCTGCAGCAGCTGGCGGGCTTCCTGGAAGTAAGCCTCGATACCGTTTAACTGAGGCAGTTCCTTGCCTCGGTTCAGGCTGCCGCCGGGTGAGCGGTAGATATCCCACCGCGCGTGCCTGACCCGAAAGCGGCTCGCGTCCACCCGCAGCGTCGCGGTGGCCTCCATGACCGAACTCAGGAGGTAGCTTTCCGCCAGCAGTTCATCCCCCTCCCGATGCACGGTGGTCGAGTACCCGGATTGGTAGATTAGTCGCATGACTGCCTCCGTCGATAAAATCAGACCTCCACCCGGTAGTCAGCGGCGGTGACCTTCTCACTGCCGCTGGCGGTCACGATGAAGGTGTCCTCCACGCCTACCACCCCTTCCCCGGGGAAGGTGAACTTGGGCTCCAGGGCAAACACCATCCCCGCGGCCAGCCTGGTCTTGGCCCCCGGGACTATCACCGGCAGTTCGTCCAGCTCGATCCCGACCCCGTGGCCGCAAAAGCCAGCCTTTTCGGCGTATCCCATGAAGTGGTCTCCCAGTCCGTTGGCGTCAGCGATATCCTGGGCCTTTTGATAAAGCTCCATGGCCGCGACACCGGGTGCGATCATCGCTCCCAGTTCCTTCATTATCTCCATCGCCACGCGGTAAGCCTTATCCAGCTTCGAAGGCAGCGGGCCGATAGACATGATGCGGGTCTGGTCGACAATGTAACCGTTCTTTCCCGCCACCAGGTCGAAGACCACCGGTTCGTTCTTTTTTATCACCTTGTATCCCGAGCCCTGCCCGAAGGCCCTGGTCAGGCCGCGGCCCCCGGTGGGGCTGTCGGCGAAAGTAGACAGCGCAGCGTCCGCTCCCGAGATCAGGTGCCCCCAGTAGACCTCCCCGCCGAACCCACGGTTGCGGAGGAATCCCTGGTGCCCCGCGATCCGGCTGGCGGCCTCCACCGCCGCTGAAAGCTCTATCTCGGTCATCCCTTCCCTCAGGCTGCCGCGGGCGGTCTGGACCATGAAGTTCGAAAGCCTCGCCACGTCCCTGATTATCCCCAGTTCGTATTCGGACTTGACAGCCCTGATCGAGCGCACGATCGCCGACACGTCGGCGATCTCAGCCGGGCCAAAGGCCTGCTGATAGCGGAGGTACTGGTTGTAGGGCAGTATATCCAGCTCCATCCCCAACCGGGTCGGGGCCTTCAGTTCCTGGTCGCCGATCCACTTCGCCACATCCTTCGGGCTGCGCGCCGGGACGATCCGCTCCAGGGCCGATTCCGACTTCACCCGCTCCAGCACCTTGCGGGCAAAAAACACGGCTTCCCCTTCCACCGGCACGTACAGGAATCCCTGCTGCACCGTCCCGGTGAAGTAGAACAGGTCAGCGTTCTGCACCAGCACGGCCGCATCCATCCCCACCGCCGCCATCCCCTGCTGCAGCCGGTCGATGCGCTGCTGCAGTTCCACCAGAGGTATCTTTTTCATACTCCTCCTCCTATCCTGAATGAAATCGAGCACTCGGGTCTTCCCAACGGACGGGGATGAAATAAATAAAAAACGGGCAAATTGCTGTACAATAATCGCCGTTTTGATGACCGATATTATTTGGTTCGTTATAGATCAAGCTATTTCCTGCATTTTAAAATCAGTTATTATTATTTCCCTCACCCGGGGGCCGCTTCTCCTCGATCAGCTCTTCCCGTACCTTCATCAAAATCTTGCCCAGGAGGTTCAGCCCGACCCCCTCATGCACCCCCCAGAAGGTATCCCCGGTCATGCTCCCAATCACGATATCGGCCGGGTAGGTGGACATCAGGTCGGCGCCCAGGGTCCGGTTCAGCAGGAACTTCTTGCGGATCAGCTCCTCCATGATCTGCAGCTTGACCTCCTTCCAGTCCGGGCGCAGGGGCATCTTGCTGGCGACCTGCCTGGCCTCCCCGGCGCTTCGGCAGGAGGCGATCCTCTTCTTCAGCTGCTGGTCGGCGACCTTGGCGGCCTGGTAGGCATGCTCCACGGTGTGGAACTCGATGCCGTCCAAGTAGATACGGCAGGGCCACAGGTTGCTCAGGAACTTGTACTTGCCTTCGAATCTTTCTAAGTATATGGTTTTTTCCAAGAGCGTTAAACCCCCTTAACCTCGACTGTTTTTATGATTCTCCAACTATCCGGATATTCTCTTCACACCCCGGTCGAATACCCCGCCGCTTCCAGGATGGTTCTGGCGTCCACGTGGATCTCATACCAGATATCACGCAGTCCCCCGGGGTCAACCCAGACCGCCTCCCCGACGTCGTCGCCGGGTTGGAGGGGCGCGTCTGCCGACACCTCGGCCCAATAGTCGATGTAGATGACGTGCAGCAAGGACTCCCCATCCCTGACTATCCGCTCGAAGGTTATCAGGTGATCGCCGATCTCCGCGTCGAGACCGGTCTCCTCCTTGATCTCGCGGCGGGCGCATTCCTTCAGGCTCTCCCCCGGCTCCAGCATCCCGCCGGGGAGGATCCAGGTATCCCACCAGTAGCTTCGGTAGTTGTGCTTGACCAGCAGCAGCTGGCCCTGCTGGTTTCTGACCAGCCCTCCGACCCCGATCTTTACAGCGGTCAAAACCGGCCCCTCCTATTCCAGGGGGATGTATGCGTCACAGCCGATCTGGTCCGGGTAATCCCGCACCAGGGCGCTGCCGGGGAGCCTCGCCAGGTATGCGAGCCCGACCATGTCGCCTACACCCCCGGCGGTCATTACGATGCCACTGATATCATTCACATCCGCCCGTATCCAAGGTAACTAAAACCATGATAACAGATTTCGGCCCATCATAGGCATAAACCCGGACAATTATTGGCCCACCATCGGGAAAGGGCCGGTGCGGAAGCGGTTCCCGTCGCGAGCTAAGAAAAACTTGTCTGTCGCCAAGTCCTAAGGTGCAGGACACGCCGCTGGGGTTTATTCTCTTACCCCAGCATTCAAGGCCCCAAATAGTGGGTGAGCCCTGCGGGGGCATAGGGTCAACTAGGTTGACCCTCGTATAATAGAGTCAGTTAAATCCCCGCATAACAGCGGAAGGGTATCTACTAAGAAATATAGAATTCCTATCGCAAGTCAGAGGGCAGCGTCTTGACCTTTGAGGTTAGGCCTCGTGT
>JABLWZ010000010.1 GCA_013178275.1 Bacillota bacterium
TTGATGTATAATCTGGCCGTAAAATGTTTGTTTTCATCGACTATATTTTACGGCAAAAGACGGCTTCTGGCACTGCCAGTCACCGTCTTTTGTTCTTTTCTTATGGCTGTTAGTGCGACAGCCCCCTAGTCACACCTACCTGCATTAGAAGGTCCGGGGTTTATGCCTTCCGACAGCTGCGCCGTCCGCATTACGCCTTAAGCGGGGTAGCTTCTCAGGGACGGGCGGGCCGAAGACTTGAGCCAGATGCTCTGGTTGTACTCGTTCATGACATCCTCGTAGAGTTCGATGGTGTTTCCGGCGATGGTGTCCCAGGAGTACAGGGCGACCGCCTTTTTGTACGCCCGCTCCCGCATCCGCCTGGCCTTCTCCGGCTGCTGAATGATCTCAAGGACCCGGCTGGCCAGCGAATCGGCCGAGCCGGTGTTGAACTTCAGGCCGGTTATCCCCTCCTCCACCAGCTCGGAGATACCGCCGGTGTCGGAGACCACCACCGGAGCCCCCGCCGCCATGGCCTCCAGCGCCACCATGCCGAAGGGCTCGTAGAGGCTGGGGCAGACCGCGACGTCCGAACACTGGTACAAGCGGTTTCTGGTCGGGTCGTCGATGTAACCCGTGAAGTAGACCCGATTCTCTATCCCCCGGCTCCTCGCCAGGTCGTGCAGGTAACCCTCGTTCGCCCCCCGCCCCGCTATGACCAGCTTGGTCTGGGGGTATCCCGCCAAGATCTTGGGGGCGGCCTCGATGAGCAGCTGCACCCCTTTCTCGTGCACCAGCCTCCCGACGTAGAACACTATCTTTTCATCGGGGTGAGCGTACTGGGAACGGAACTGAGCCAGCTCCTCCTTGTAGTGGGAAACCACCTCGAAGTCCCGGACATCCACACCGTTGGGGATAAGGGTGATCTTGTCGTCGGGGAGTTGAAACACCCGCTGCAGCTCGTCGCGCATGTAGAGGCTGCAGGCGATCACCCGCCAGGCCTCGAAGGAGAGGAACCACTCGACGCTGCTTATGTAGCGCTGCATGTCGTTGTGCAGGCCGTTGTTGCGCCCGTACTCGGTGGCGTGGATGGTGGCGATCAGGGGCAGGCGCTGGGAGTGCTTGATCGCCCGGGAAGCATGGGCCACCAGCCAGTCGTGGCCGTGTACCAGGTCCAGTTTCCCCAGCTCGGGCAGCAGGGCCAGGGCCTTTTCCAGGAAGGAGACGTTTATCTGCAGTATCCAGGTGATAAAATCGGGGGTGGAAAGGTGGTAGGGCGCTACCCGGTGCACATTCACGCCGTTGATTGACTGAAACCCTCGGGCACCCTCCGCCTCCAGGGTCAGGACGTGCACCTCCACCCCCCGGCGGGCCATGGCCCGGGTTATCTCGTAGACGTGCTGCCCCAAGCCGCCCACAAAGTGCGGCGGGTACTCCCAGGAGAGCATAAGTACTTTCACGATATATTACCTCCTTAGTGCAGTTCTTTCTATTTACCGATTAAGCTTTCTGTCGCCCCAATTACAGGTGGTTCGATTATTGCCCCGGTTGTTGACAGTACCCCTGATTTCAGCTTTCACTCGCTTCTACAACACTGTCTTATTGTTCCCCAGTGGTGGAGGCCAGCTCGTTCAAGCTTCCCTGCCACTTCCTAGTCTGCGGCAGCGGGAGGGGTTCTATACAAGCTTTAGTATTCCTTTATAAACTCTTAGTGCATTTCTTTTTATTTACCAATCAAGTTTTCTGTCACTCCAATTATAGGTTATCCGATTATTGCCTCTGTTGTTGACAGTACCCCTCTTTTCAGCTTTCACTCGCTTCTACAACACTGTCTTATTGTTCCCCAGTGGTGGAGGCCAGCTCGTTCAAGCTTTAGACTTTCCGGCAGGTAATCCGCGGTACCGCTGCGAATAACTTATCTTGAGGGGTACTGTTAGCTACTGCGGAAATAATCGAGCCTACTCTGATTGGATTAATCGTTAAATTAGGAAGACATGCACTCGGGGTTCATAAAGGAGGTATTGACTATGAAATTATTGGCGGCGGCGGTACAGTATGAGCCTGACCCGCTGGACAAGCAATCCAACCGGTATCACCTGGGTGAATTGATAGAATCGGCCGCCTCGCGGGGGGCCAGGCTGATAGTGCTGCCCGAGACGGGAACCACCGGGATGTGCTGGTACTCTCGGGAGGAGGCCTCGCTGCTGGTGGAGACCGTCCCCGGGCCCACCACCCGTTTCTTCGAGGAGCTCTGCTCCCGCTGGCGCTGTCACCTGGTGGCGGGGATGCTGGAGGTCGACGACGCCACCGGGATATACTACAACTCGGCGGTCCTGGTCGGGCCCGGGGGTCTGATCGGTCACTACCGCAAGAACCACCTGTTCCTCTCCGACCACAAGTGGGCGGCGGCCGGCGACCTCGGCCTCCCGGTGTGGGAAACCGAGGTCGGCACCATCGGCATCGCCATCTGCGCCGACATGGAGTTCCCGGAGACCGTCCGCATCCTGGCGGGCAAGGGGGCGAAGATTATCTGCTGCCCCACCGGCTGGCTGGGCGAGAAGTGCCCGGCCGCCACCTGGATAACCCGCGCCTGGGAAAACGGGGTATACATCGTCGCGGCCGACCGCTGGGGGCGTGAACGGGGCATCCAGTTTTCAGGCGGGAGCTGCGTCATCGGGCCAGACGGCCGGGTCATCGAATATCGGGACGACGGTAACGGCGTGGTGATGGCCGAGCTGGACCTGGAGCGGGCCGTGAACAGCCAGACCCGGCGCCCCGAACTCTACCACAGCCTGATGCTGGACACCTACCGCTGGCCTCCCAGCCAGTTTTTCGGGCTCTACGGCTACCGACCCCTCCCCCCCGAAGGCAGCGGCGAGGTCGGGGTGCTGCAGATGCGGCTGGCCGAAGGCGGGATGACGCGGCAGGTCGAACTGGCGGAGCCCCTGATCAGGAAAGCCAAGGCCGAGCACCCGCAGTTGAAGCTGCTGGTGCTGCCGGACCTGATAAGTACCACGGAAAAAGGCCGGGAGAGCCTGCGCTCCCTGGCGGCAGGCCTGACCGGCCCCGAGGTGGAGCGCCTGGGCGGACTGGCGAAGGGCCTCCATATGTACCTGGTCTGGGGCATGCTGGAGGACACCGGCAAGGACCTCTACAAGACGGCTGTGCTCTGGGGTCCCGAGGGGATCATCGGCTACTACCGCCAGGCGCACCTGCCCGATGAACTGACAGAGGCCGGTCTCAGGCCGGGCCCGAGCCTGGACGAGACCTTCTATACCCCGGTGGGCCGGGTGGGCCTCCTGCTGGGAGGCGACCTGGAGTATCCCGAATCCGTCCGCTGCCTGGCCTCGGCCGGAGCCGACCTGGTCTGCGTCGCGGGAGACGGCCGGCTGCCGCCGCCCCTGGCCCTTGGGGGGACCCGCATTCCCCACCCGGTCAACGTCCTGACCACCAGCGACCCTTACCACTGGTGCCTGGGCCGGTCCCGGGCCTGGGAGAACGGCTGCTACCTGGCTGTCGCCAACCCCGCCGGCGATGACGCTTCGTCCCAGGAGTACCGGGGCACCGGGGTCTTCGACCCGGCTGCCTACCGCCGGGCCAGGTCCGAGCAGGAGATGATGCTGCACCCGCACGAGGGGCTGCTGGTCAGGGAGGTAAGCACGGAAAGCAGCCAGCGGGCCGGCCGGGAGGTCCGGTCCAAGGAGTTTCTGCGGCGGAGAAGGACGGAATTGTACCACCCGCTGGTGGGACCCGATCGAGGGTGAAAACGACGGGTGGCGAACGCGTTCTTCTAGCCTCGCCACCTGCTTCGCCGCTTTTCTTTCCCGCCTGCAAATTTCTCCCTTGCGCTGCGCTAATTTTTCCTGTACGCTTATACATAGATATACTATGCATCGTTTAACGATGCATGATTTGGGCAACGAGTGACCGGTAAAGGGGGAGAACGGTGAGAATCAACAAGGAGCTGGTCAAAGGCAGTACTGGGTTCCTAATCCTGACCTTACTTGAGCGCCAGCCCGCTTACGGCTACCAGATCATCAAGGTGATCGAGCGGGACTCGGACGGGGTGTTTACATTCAAGGAAGGCACGCTTTACCCGATCCTGCACGCGCTCGAAGCGGACGGGATGGTTGAATCTTACTGGGCCGAAGGTGAGGGGGCACGAAGGCGCAAGTATTACCGCCTGACCGACGCCGGGCGTCTACATCTGAGAGAAAAGCAGGCTGAATGGAGGGTTTTCCGTTCGGCGGTGGATCAGGTTATCGGGGAGGCGATTGTATGGAGTTAGAGCATCATCAGAAGGTCCGGGATTATCTGGCTTCGGTATGCAGCCAGATAAAACGCCGAGAGATACATGAGCCTATTTCCCAGGAGCTCCTGGGTCACATACAGGACACTGCCGAAGAACTGGTTCGGGCGGGCTTTTCTGAAGAGGAGGCCGTAGAAAAAGCGATCATCCAGATGGGGGACGCGGATGGTTTGGGAAAGCAGCTGCACCGAACCCATCGACCACGTTTCGAGTGGAGGCTGCTCGCCATCGTCGCACCCCTGATCGGCCTGGGACTGCTGGCTCTTTATGCCATGGAAGTCAACCACCTGATTTACTCTAATACCTCACAGTTTACCAGCCGCCTGGTTTTTCTGCTGCTTGGCGTACTGGTAGCCATCAGTATCTATCTGTTGGACTACCGGCGGTTCAAATCATATTCACGCTTTCTTTACGCCGGGACACTGCTGATGTCCGCTCTGTTTTTGATCGGGTCCCTGCCCAATAGAGTACCCACCATCTTTTTGGGCGCCGTGCGGGTAAATATTAATTTTATTGAAGCCTCGCCGTACTTTTTTATAGTCGCCCTGGCCGGTATCTTTTCTGAGTGGGACTGGGACCAGCCGGGCGGTTTTGTGAAGGCGTCGGGATTGATCGGGGTACCGCTTTTCCTGTACCTTGCCGTTCCTTCTTTATCGGCAGCGATCGTCTTCGTGGCGGCCGGTACGGCTCTCGCTTTATTCTCCGGGGCTAAACGAGGCCAGGTTTTTACATTGACAGCCGTACTCGCTGTCGTAGCGATGCTGTATCTTTCGCTGGAACCCTATCGTTTAGACAGGTTTTTTTCCTTCCTGTACGCTCATCGCGACCCGCAGGGGAGCGGGTACATTTACCTTAAGACATTTGAGGCGATTCATTCCGCCGGTTTGTGGGGACAGGGTTTCACCTTTCCGTCGCAGCACCTTCCAGCGATCAGCAACGAGTTGATTTTCGCCTACCTGGTTTATACCTTTGGCTGGGTGGTCGGGATAGCAATCGCAGCCCTGGTCGTAACCTTTATCGTCTACATCGCCAAGCTGGCCGGGCAGACCAGCGATTCCTACGGTCGCCTGCTGGTGATCGGGGTGGTCAGCATCTTTGCGGTTCAATTTGCCTGGAATATCCTGATGACGCTTGGGTTCGCGCCGATAACCGGTATGACGCTGCCGTTTGTCAGCTACAGCGGCCTGCACCTGCTCATGCAGATGGCGGGGATTGGATTCATTCTAAGTGTCTACGGCCGAAAGAACATGGTACGTGATTCGAGAACTGCTCAAAGCTGAGCCAGCGCCCTCCGCAGTTCGTCCAGCAGCCGCTGGTTCTCCGGCCGGGAACGGATGGCGACGCGGAAGTAGTCCGGCCCGAGCCCGGGGAAGGACGAGCCGTCGCGTATCAGCAGCCCCCGGGGCCCCAGGACCGCCTGCAGGTCCCGGGTATACCGGTTCTCGCGCTTTATCCGCAGCAGCATGTAGTTGGTTTCGGTCGGCCAGGATTCGAGGCCGGCTATCGCGGAAAGTTCCCGGGCCATGTACCTCCTCTCCTCTTCTATCCACTCGCGGGTGCGCGCCTGGTAGTCCTTGTCCGCCAGCGCCGCCACCCCCGCCACCTGGGCCAGCCAGTTCACGCTCCAGGGTTCGCGCGATGCCTCCAGGCGCTCGACAGTATCCCGGGACGCCACCGCGTACCCGAGGCGCAGCCCGGCCAGGGCGAAGAACTTGGTCATCGAGCGGGTCACTATCAGGCGGCTTCGGCTCGACGCGGCGGCGATGACCTCCCGCTCCGCCCAGTCGTCCACGAAGTCCATGAAGGCCTCGTCCACCACCAGCCAGATCCCCCTCGCGGCCGACCACCCGGCCAGCCCCAGCACCTCTTCCCGGGTCCAGGTTCGGCCGGTGGGATTGTTGGGGTTGCAGAGGAATATCATCTCCACCCCTTCCATCTGGGGAAGCCTCGGCATAGCGGACAGGTCGTGGTAAAACCCGGTCCCGGGCGAGGCCAGCAGGGACTCCACCTCTCCCCCAGCCGCCAGCACCGCGTCGCCGTACTCGCTGAAGGTGGGATGGAGGATCAGCGCCTTTTTAGGTTTGATGACCCGGGCCAGGAGGTATATCAGCTCAGAACCGCCGTTGCCGACGATGATGCTCTCCACCGGCACCCCGATGGACCCCGACAGCGCTTCTTTCAGGGCCCGGCACCCGGGGTCGGGGTAATGGACCAGCAGGTCCAGGTTCTCGATGATCACCCGTTTTACCGACACCGGAACCCCCAGCGGGTTGATGTTGGCACTGAAGTCGATGAAGCTCCGGGCATCCCGTTGGTACCTGGATGCCGCCTCGACTATGTTTCCCCCGTGTTTCTGGACCGCCGCTTCCATCTCTCGTCACCCCTTTACCAGAATCTCATCAAGGCCGCCATCAGCAGTAAAGCCGTCAGCTCGGACAGCTCGTTGATCGTCCCGTAGGTGTCGCCGGTCATCCCCCCGATCCGCGAAGCGATCAGCCGGGCGGCGGCCAGCGCCGCCAGCCCCACCGCGGCCATGATAATCAAGCCCTGCGGCCCCTGGGTCAACCAGGCCACCACCAGAGCAATGACAGTGGCTGTCAGCAGGTGGGTCCTCTTTATCCCGTCGGCGAACGGTCTGCCCAGCCCCCCTTCCGGGCGGGCGTAGGGAAAGAACGAGATCGCCCCTACCATGGTCCAGCGGCCGAGGGTGGGCATCAGGATCAGGGCGGCGACCTGGGCGGTCCCCGGCCCGGGTGTCAGCCAGGCGCTGAGCAGGGTCCACTTCAGAAGCAGCGTGAGTACCGCGGCCAGGCCCCCCATCGCCCCGACGCGGCTGTCGCGCATGATTTCGAGTATCCGCGACGGTTCCCTCCCGCCCATCAAACCGTCGGCGGTGTCCATCAGCCCGTCCAGGTGCAGACCGCCGGTGACCAGGGTGGATATCACCAGCCACAGGGCCGCGGTGACGGAAGGCGGGAAGACCAGCCCCAACGCGTAAGTCAGGGCGGCCAGCCCCGCTCCCAGGGCGCACCCCACCAGGGGGAACCAGGCGGAAGCCGCCACCAGCCGGGCCGGAGTGATCTCTCCCCCGGCGGGCAGCGGCAGACGGGTCAGAAATTGAAAAGCGACCAGGATGCTGCCCAGATAGATAACCCCCTCCTCAGCCCTTTATCTTCACCGGGATCCCGGAAAACATTGCGTAGACCTGGTCCGCCCGGGCCGCGACGGCCTGGTTGCTGAGACCCAGCAGGTCGCGGTAGACCCTGCCCAGGGGATACTCGGGCACCAGCCCCATCCCCACCTCGCTGCTCACCACGATCACCCGGGCCCGGGCCTCGCTCGCGGTCCGCGCCAGTGATTCCATCCTCCCCAGGAGGTCCCGCTCGATCTCCTCGATCCGCTCCCGGTCGTCCCAGTCGGTCAGCGGCTGCCGGCCGAGCGGTTCGGGGTTTAACAGCCAGTTGCTGAGCAGCAGGGTCAGGCAGTCCAGGAGTATCACCCCGGCCCCGCCTCCAATCTCGCGGATGACCTCTTCCGCCCGGTGGGTCTCCTCGACGGTCACCCAGTGGGCGGGGCGCCGCTCCCGGTGCCGCTGCACCCGCTCCCTCATCTCGCTGTCTTCCACCCCGGCGGTGGCCAGGTAGACCACCTTCCGCCCGGCTCCCGCCCAGCGCGCCGCCAGTTCCTCGGCGAACCGGCTCTTGCCGCTGCGGGCGCCCCCGGTGACGAGAACCAGTCTCCCCTCTTCCTCCATGTGCTGACTCTCCTTTATTTGGATGCTGCCTTAATTATATCCATCCCCCGGGGACATCGACAATCGCCCTGGGGGGACCGTTCAATCCTTGTTGGAAACCCCGGCCTCCTCGAAGGTGGCCATCTCGCTCTGGATCTTCAGCGCCGCGTCCACCAGGCTCATGGCCAGCGCGGCCCCGGTGCCCTCGCCGAGGCGCAGGTTCATCTTCAGCAGCGGTTCCAGCCCCAGCAGTGACAGCATGACCCGGTGCCCGGGCTCCACCGACTGGTGGGAGGCGATCATGAACCCGCGCGACCGGGGCTGGATGCGGTAAGCCACCAACGCCGCCGCCCCGGAGATAAAACCGTCGATCAGGACCGGCACCCGGCGGGCAGCAGCCGCCAGGATGCTCCCAGCCAGCCCGCCGATCTCCAGCCCGCCCACCTTGGCCAGGACGTCCAGACCGTCGCGGGGGTCGGGCCGGTTGACCTCGATCGCCCGATTTATCGCGTCCACCTTCCTCTTCCAACCCGGGTCGTCGATCCCGGTGCCGCGCCCGACGGCCTTCTCCGCCGGCAGTCCGCTGAAGACCGCCAGGATGGCGCTACTGGGGGTAGTGTTGCCTATCCCCATGTCTCCGGTCCCGATCAGCCTCGCTCCCCGGTCTATCTCCCGGTTGGCTATCTCGATGCCCGCCTCCAGCGCGGCCCGGGCCTCATCCAGCGACATGGCCGGCCCGCGGGCGATGTTGCCGGCGCCGGGCCTCACCTTGCGGTCGATGACCCCCTCCAGGCTGATAGGAGCCGCCACCCCCAGGTCGGCCACCACCACCCGCGCCCCCACGTGGCGGGCCAGGACATTGATCGCGGCCCCCCCGTTCACGAAGTTGCCCAGCATCTGGACCGTCACCTCGGCGGGGAAGGCGCTGACTCCCTCGTCCACCACCCCGTGGTCCCCGGCCATGGTCAGTATCACCTTGTCCCCGATTGCCGGGCGGCTCTCGCCGGTGATCCCCGCCACCCTGATGGCCAGTTCCTCCAGCACCCCCAGGCTCCCCGCCGGCTTGGTCAGGATGTCCTGCCGGGCCCGCGCCTCGGCCATCGCCTTGCGGTCCAGTTCCCCGATCGACAGCACCGTCTTTTCCAGTAGCGACATCTCCGATTCCCCCTTGTATTTTAGTGTTCTGCGGCGGCTGCTGTCGTTTCCCTTGAGTTAGAAAGAACAGAAAGCCCCGGCCGCAATCGGCCGAGGACTTTTCCATCATCCTCCGGCTCCTCCCCTCGATTTGAGCGGAGTCATCCACGACAGGCAGGTCTCCTGGCTGCCGGCTCATCGCCGCCTCCCGCCTTCCCAGGAAAAATCCCAGTGGCTGATTGGAAGGCCGCTCCCCGGTCACAGTGGCGGGACCGCAAGCCTGCTGGCTCTGGTGAGGAGCCATGCTGTTTCCCTATTCTCCCCCTCGGGGGCACCTGTAGCGGGCCGTATTTATTCAATTTTCACTTTTATTTTACTACTTCATTTATAAGGTCGTCAACTGTAAATACAATTTCTGGATATAAAATCTTCGGCCGGTTGATCAGGACCAGCTTTATCCCCATACGCATCACCGCCTCCAGCTTGGCCTCCACCCCGCCGGTCTCGCCGCTGTCCTTGGTGACCACCATCCTGATCTGGTACTCCTCGAATATCGCCTGGTTGAGCCCGGCGCTGAACGGCCCCTGGGCGGCTATGATGTCCCGGCTGGCGAATCCCAGCTCCCGGCACCGCTGGATGGACGCCGGGGTAGGCAGGACACGGGCGATCGTACGCGGTCCCCCGGGTTTCCCGGGCACGAACTCGCCCAGGTGCCTCACCCCGATGGTGAGCATCACCGGCCCCTCGGATTCGGCCGCGATGGCGGCGGCCTCCCTGAACCCCTCGGCCCGGACGAGCCCGGGGTAGTCCTGACGCTTCAAACCCTCCCGTTCGAGCCGCAGGTAGCGGACCCTTAGGTCGGCGCAAGCCCGGATGGCGTTCGACGACGCCTCCACCGCGAACGGGTGGGTGCAGTCGAGCACCAGTTCCACCGCCTTTTCCTTTATCAGTGCTTTTAAACCTTCGCAGTCCAGCGAGCCGGACCGGACCGCCTGGTCACTGCCGCCCAGAGCCTCCCTTCCCTCATCGGTGGCGACCGTCACCAGGTGGGGGATTCCCATAAGCCGCAGCCTTTCCGCCGCCTCGACCGATTCCCTCGTGCCTCCCAGGAGCAGGATCATAGCTTATACCCCCTGGGGGTGATCATCTTTCCTCCCGTGAAGTAGGTGGTCTGGTTGCCCACCACCACCAGCGAGGACATATCGAGGTCGAGTCGCCCCAGTGATCCCAGGTCGCTCCGCAGCACCTCCTGCCCGCTGCGGCCCGCGTTCCTCACCGCCCCTACCGGGGTGTCCGGGGGCTGGTGGCGGGAGATTATCTCCGCTGCCCGCTCTATCTGCTCGGTCCGGCCGTGGCTCCGGGGGTTGTAAAGGCAGATCACCATGTCCGCCTGAGCGCACAGGTCCAGCCGCTTCTCGATGACCTCCCAGGGGGTCATCAGGTCGCTTAGGCTGATCACCGCGTAGTCGTTCATCAACGGTGCGCCGAGAGCCGCCGCGGCGAGCTGCGCCGCGGTCAGGCCCGGGATCACCCGGACCGGGATGGTTGAATCCCTCTGCTGCATCAGCTCCAGCATCACCCCCGCCATCCCGTAAACCCCGGGGTCGCCGCTGCTGATGACCGCCACCGTCATCCCCCGCTCCGCCAGTTCCAGCGCCTTTATCCCCCGGTCGACCTCCCGGCCCATGCCCGAGCTGACCACCTCCTGGCCGTCGATGAGGTTTTTTATCAAATCGGTGTAGGTCTTGTAGCCGACGATCGCGTCGCTCTCCGCGATGGCCTGCAGCGCCTCGCTGGTGAGGGTGTCCCTCTCCCCCGAGCCTATCCCCACTATCAGAACCCGGCCGTTGGCTGCCATGTCGTACCCCTTCCCGCTTTTATTCGGTATCCTCGTAGACCGAGACGGTAACCCCGTCAAACCTGGTCTTGCCCAGCACCCGGAACGGATTTTTCCCCGCCAGGTAGGCGGCGGGCTCGCAGACCGCTCCCACGCCGACCCTGCTCTTTACCCATTCGGAGGACGGGAACCGGTCTTCGATCTCGGCTATCCTCCGCCGTTCAAAAGCCAAGAGCGGCAGTCCCAGGGATTCGGCCGCCGCCAGCAGCCCCGGCTCGTCCTGCTTCAGGTCTATGGTGGCCAGACACCTCATTGCCCCCGGGCTGCGGTCGGCTTTCTTCAGCCCGCCCGCTACGGCCTCTATTATCGACTCCCGGCTGGCCCCCTTTCGGCAGCCGATGCCCACCACCACGGCAGCGGGCCGGATGACCAGGGTGGGCACGGGAAGCTCGGGGACCGCATCCCGGGTGCTGATGACCGCCGCGGCCCGGTACCCCTGGTTGTTTCCCGGTGGAACCCGGTCCGCCCCGTCCAGCTCAACCAGGTCCAGGTTGTCCGGGCGGGGAAGCGGTTCCAGGCAGCGCGGGGAGTCCGCCAGCATCAGCACCCGCTCGCCGTTTACCAGGGCGGCGCTGACTTTTTTCAGGACCTCCGGGTTCTCCACCCTCCAGCCCCTCTCCCGAGCCAGTTCGTCCAGGGCCAGGGTCTGGTTGACATCGGTGGAGGTGGTTATCACCGGGACCGCCCCCAGCAGGTCACCCAGCTCCCGGGCCAGCCGGTTGGCCCCTCCCAGGTGCCCCGAGAGGAGGCTGATGGCGAAGCTGCCCTTCTCGTCCATCACCACCACCGCCGGGTCGCGGCGCTTGTCGGCCAGGTGAGGCGCGATGAGCCGCACCGCTATCCCCGACGCCATTATCATGACCATGCCGTCGAAGCGTCTGAAGCACTCCCCGACCTTATCAGCGAGGTCCCCCCCGATCGGGTGCTCCCCCTCGGATTCCCGGGCGTGTTCCTTCCAGATGAAAAGCTCCACCCGGCGTCCCTCCGCCCGCATCCGGTCCTTTACCTCCCGGGCCAGGGAACTCCCCTGCCTGGTGATCGCGAATACGCAGATCTTCATGGTTTAATCCCTGACGGCTTCGCGGAAGCCGTGGCTGAAATTCTCGCTGTAGAGGCGGGAGAGTTCGTAGTCGTCGCCCAGGAAGTCCCCCACCAGGATCAGCGCGGTCTTGTCCACCTCGGCCTCCCGCACCTTTTCCGCTATGTCCCCCAGGACTCCCCGGATGACCAGCTGGTCGGGCCAGGTCGCCTTCTGGAACACAGCCACCGGGGTCTCCCGGGGGTAGCCCTCCCTCAGCTCCTCCACCACCTGGTCCATCATCCCGGCGCTGAGGAATATCACCAGGGAGGCGCGGTGCCGCGCCAGTTCCGACAATTTCTCGCCCGGCGGGACCGGGGTGCGACCCTCCCGGCGGGTGAGTATCACCGTCTGGGAGACCCCCGGCAGGGTGTACTCCTGCCGCAGCTCCGCCGCCGCTCCCAGGAACGAACTGACCCCCGGGACCACCTCGAACTCTATCCCCGACTGCCGCAGCCGGTCGAACTGCTCCCGGATGGCCCCGAAGATGCTGGGGTCGCCGGTATGGACCCGGGCGACGGATTTCCCGGCGGCAGTACTGCGCTCCATAACCCCGATCACCTGATCCAGGGTCATCTGGGCGCTGTTATAGACCTCCGCTCCTTCCCTCCGGCACCCGATCACCTCGGGGTTGACCAGCGAGCCGGCGTAGATTATGACGTCCGCCCGCTCGATCAGCCGCTTTCCTTTCAGGGTTATCAGCTCGGGGTCACCAGGGCCGGCCCCGATGAAGTATACCTTTCCCGTCAATACCTTTCACTCCTTCTTTCCCGAGAGGATGAACACCGGGTTGCCCCCGTCGAACCGGTGGTAGTTCCCGGCCGCGACGAGCCTGGTGACGGTCAGCCCTACCCCCTCGATCGACTGGAACCCGAGTTCCCGCAGGCACTCCATCGCCCGGGCCAGGGTCTCCACGGTGACGCAGTTTATCACCACCACCCCGCCCGGGGTGAGGCGGCCCTTCACGGTCTCCATGATGGCGCTCAGCTCTCCCCCGCTGCCGCCGACGATCACCCGGTCGGGGTCGGGCAGGCCGGCCAGCGCCCCGGGGGCCGTCCCCGCGACGACCTCTATATTGTCCAGCTGGAACCGCTGGCGGTTGGCCTCGATCAGCTCCACCCCCTGGGGCAGGCGCTCGACGGCGTATACCCGCCCTTCCCGCGCGAGCCGGGCGGCCTCGACGGACAGCGAGCCGGTGCCCGCCCCGATGTCCCAGACCACCGACCCCTTTTCGGGGCGCAGCTTGCTGATGGTCACTGTCCGGACCTCTTCCTTGGTCATCGGGACCGCTCCCCGAACGAACCGGTCGTCGGGTATCCCGGGGACATTGTTAGTGTTGTTATTCCTCATCTTCGATCACCATCACGTTCATGTGCTCGAACCTCATCCCGCTTATCTCCGTCAGGCTCCCGCTGACGACGCTCTCGTAGGGCCCGCCGAGGTCGCTCCCCACGAAGACCCGCTTACCCCTTATCCCCTCACCCGAGAGGCGCCCGGCGATCTTCGCGGGGTCGTTCTTCGGGTCGGTAAGGATCGCCACCGCGCCGCCCTTCGCCACCTCTTTGACCAGGTCCTGGTCCTCGCGCCCGTGAAGGCTGAGGATGCGGCATCCCGACCAGGGCCGGCCGATCCGGGCATACAGGTACTGGACCGAGCTGATGCCCGGGACCACCTCGATCTCCTGCTCCCGGTAGCGGCGCTTCAGCATGTTCAGGAGGCTGTATACCCCCGGGTCACCCGAGACCAGAAACCCCACCATCTGGTCGGGGTAGTCCCGCTCTATCCTTTCGATTATCCTTTTCAGGTCGCTGGTGATTTCTATCGATATATGCTCGGTGGCCGGGTCCAGCTCCGCCATCAGCCTGAGCAGACGGGAAGACCCGACCAGCACCCGACACCGGCCCGCCGTTTTCACCGCCGCCGGGAGAACGTAGTCAGGGTCCCCCGGCCCCATCCCGATCACCGCTATCTTTCGCATTTCGCTGCCGCCTGTCTTCAATGGATTTTTATCCCTTCCAGCATCTCCCGGGCCGATGGGTCCATCGCCAGCAGTCCCCGGCGCTGGGAGTAGACGATTGTCCCTATCTTCAAACCGGTTCCCACCCGTTGGCGGCACCTTTCGCTGACCCGGTCCGCCAGGTAACCGTAGACCCCCGGGATGCCCCGCTCCTCGATCAGGTCCACCACCGCCTCGGTGGTGGCGCATCCCATGACCCGTTCCAGGGTGTCGGCGTCCGCCCCGTGCAGGGCCGCCGCCGCAGTCATTATCTCCAGCCGGGCGTCCGCGACCCGGCTGTGGGTGTGGAATATACCGCCCGCCACCTTGACCAGCTTGCCGAGGTGCCCCACCAGCAGGGCCTCCCGGAAACCGTACTCGACGCAGCGGTCCAGCATGTACCCCACGAAGTTGCTCATCTCGATCACCAGCCGGGGCGGTATCCCCAACCGCTTAATCGCGAAATCCTCCCCGTAACTCCCGGGGACCAGCACCACCCGGTGCTCCCCTTCGCCGGCCAGCATCTTCAGGCCGAGCCCCAGCGACTCCTTGAGCCCCTCCTCGGACATCGGCTCCACTATCCCGGTGGTGCCCAGGATGGAGATGCCGCCGATAATCCCCAGCCGGGGGTTGAAGGTCTTTTCCGCCACGGGTTCTCCCCCGGGAACGCTGATGGTGACCCGGGCCCCTCCACCGGCTGGCAGCTCCTTCCTCACCTCGTGCTCTATCATCCGCCGCGGCGCCGGGTTGATGGCCGGCTGGCCTACCTCTATCAGCAGGCCCGGCCGGGTGACCGTGCCCACCCCCGGCCCGCCGTGAATCTCGATCCCAGGCGGCGCGCTCTCCACCCGGGCGAACACCTCCAGCCCGGTGGTCGCGTCGGGGTCGTCCCCGCCGTCCTTCCTCACCGAACACTCGGCGTACCCGGGGCCGGCTTCGAGGTTGTCCACCTGGAGCACCAGGGTGTCCCCCCGGGGAAGGTCGATCTCGATCCCGGCCGTCCGCTCCCCTTTGAACAGCATCCGGGCCGCTGCCCTCGCGGCTGCGGCGGCGCACGAACCGGTGCTGTAGCCCCGTCTCAGCCGTTTTCCATTGACGAACACGTATTCAAGCATGATCTTCTCCCGCCAGGTAGAGCAGGGCGTTCACGATCGCCGCCGCTACGCTGCTCCCGCCCCGGCGGCCTCGGGTGACGATGTAGGGGACCCCCGCCTCCCGGATCGCCTCCTTGGACTCCATGGCCCCCACGAACCCGACCGGGACGCCGATGACCAGGTCAGGCCGGGTTATACCCTCCTCGATCATCGCCTTCAGCTCGAACAGGGCGGTCGGGGCGTTGCCGATCACGTAGATGCGGTTCCTCCGGTCTTTGGCCGCCAGGCGCATGGACACCGCCGCCCGGGTGGTTCCCCGCTCGGCCGCGAGCCTGGCCACCCTCTGCCAGGCCATGCAGCAGCTGACCTTTCCCCCAAACCGCTCCAGAGCGGTCTTGTTTATACCCGCCCGGGCCATGTTGGTGTCGGTCACCAGGCGGGCCCCCTCCCGGAGCGCCTTCATCGCGCTTTCCACCGCGCCGGGGCTGATCTCGGTGGCCTCGGCGAAGCTGAAGTCGGCGGTGGTGTGGATGATGCGGGTGATGATGCGCTCCTCTTCCCGGCTCCAGGACCGGGGGCCGAGTTCCTCGCGGATGATCTCGAAGCTGCGTCTTTCGATCCCCTGGGGCGACTTCAGGTAGCTCATCTCTTCACCCCCTGCTGTTTCTCCTTCGGTTTCCTCACTATTATCATGGAGAGGTAGTCCGCGTCCAGGCCCCGGACCAGGTCGAGGTCGTGCACGATGATCTCCCGATCCAGTCCCAGTCGGGATACGAACACCGCGCTGTCTTTCAGACCCGCCGCCTGCAGCTGGTCTATGACCGGCCCGCAGTCGCCGGAGGCCTTCAGCAGAACCACCGTATCGAACCGCTCCAGTATCCCCGGGAGGTCCCGGTCCTGGTAGACGGTGGGGACGATGGCGACCTTTTCGTCCTTCTCCGCAAGCGGGATGCCCAGCCGGCTGCTGACCGCCGAGTAGGAGGTTATCCCGGGGATGGTCTGGGTCTCCACGCCCCGCGATTTAAGGTTTTTCAGCAGGTACACGTAGGTCGAGTAGAGCATCGGGTCCCCCAGGGTCACGAACCCCACGGACCGGCCCTGCCTCACCAGCGCCTCCACCTCTCCCGCTATGGAGTCGAAGGCCGCGTCTAGTTCCGACTGGTCCCGGACCATGGGGAACCGCCGCAGCATCAGCTCGGTGGTCTGCGGTACATACTCCCTCACTGTCTTCAGGGCCAGGCTGTCTCGTCCCTCGCGTGATACGGGGGCCAGCAGAACATCCAGTCCCGCCAGCACCCGCTGCGCTTTGACGGTCAGCAGCTCCGGGTCCCCGGTGCCGACTCCCATGCCGTAGAATACCCCCGCCACGCTGTCACCCCTCATTCTCAATCCAGGTCCATCGCCAGGTAACGGTCGTAGGTCCCGTCGATGGCGTCCTGGATATGCCGCAGATAGATTTCCTGAAACCCCTCGTTTTCCCCCAGACCGAGCAGGACGGCCTCCACCTGGTAACCCTCCCGCTGCAGCCGCCGCTTCCAGGAGTCCTCCTCCTCGCCCGCCATGTCGTTTATGGCGTGGTCTCCCGCCACCAGCATGAAGGGCATCAGGGTTATCTTCTCGATGTTATCGGCCTTCAGCTCGTCCTCTATATCCTCCAGGGTGGGATACCCCTCCACCGAGGCCAGCATCACCCGCTCCAGGCCGCTCTCCCGTAGAACGCGGGCGAAGCAGACGTAACAGGCGTTGGCGGGGTCGGTGCTTCCGTGAGCCATCAGCAGCACCGCCTGTTCCGGGGTCGGGGGAGGCAGCTGGGTCCGCAGGGCTTCGACCGCCGCGCCGTAGTCGTCGGGGGTGGATTCCCCCCGGCTGAAGAACAGCAGCGGCCGGCCCAGGGCCAACCGGGAGAACCCCGGCCGGTGGCGGCGGATCGCCCTCGCGACCTTCTTCCACTCGTAACCCGGCACGATGTGCAGCGGCTGGATGACCACGGTGTCGAACCCGTCCTCCCTCAGCCTCGCCAGGGCCTCCAGCGGGTTGTCGATCAAGACCCCGTCCCGCTCCTTGAGCTTGCGGATTATCATCTCCGAGGTGTAGGCCAGCCTCAGCTCGTACCCGGGGTAACGGAGCCTGGTCTTCTCGACGATAGGGTCGATAGCGGCGCGGCGGACCTCGGGATAGCTGGTGCCGAAAGCGGCTATCAGTATCGCTTTTTTGCCGGTGCTGTCCTCCAAGGTTCTACCCCCTGTTTTTATTTGGTCTCCAGCAGCTCCACCAGTTCGCCCGCGTCCCTCGGCAGGACGTGCCGGGAGGATATCATCCCCTGGCGGACCAGGCTGAGATAGATCGGTCCGACGGTAGGCATCCTCAAGTTCAGGTGTTCGAAGAGGCTGGTGTCCCGGGCGAGCTGTCCGTGCTCCCCCTCCCATTTGACCCGTCCCTCCTCCATCACCAGGAAGTGGTCCCCCCAGCGCCAGGCCAGGTCGATGTCGTGGGTGGCCATCACCAGGGTGGCGCCGTTTCGCCTGAGCTTCTCGAGTTCCACCAGCAGCGCGTCTATCCCCGCGCTGTCAAGTTCGGCGGTGGGCTCGTCCAGGAGCATCACCGCGGGCTGCATCGCCAGCACCCCGGCTATCGCCACCCGCTGCTTCTCTCCGTAACTGAGGCAGTGGACCGGGTTCTGGCTGCAGCCGGCCACCCCCACCGCCTCCAGGGCATCCTCCACCCGCTCCCGCACCTCCCGCGGGGAGAGTCCCAGGTTGGTGGGACCGTAGGCCACGTCCTGGAACACCTGGGGGCAGAAAAGCTGGACATCGGGCTGCTGCATTACCAGCCCGATCCGGGAGCGCAGGGCCTTCATCCCTTCCCTGGAATAGTCCAGGGGCTGGCCCTGGTAGCGGACCTCGCCCCGCTGGGGGCGCAGTACGCCGCTCAGGGCATGCAGCAGGGTCGACTTGCCCGCCCCGTTGGCTCCCAGGAAGACAGTGCGCCGGCCCGCGGGTATTCCGCAGCTCACATCCGACAGCCCGCTCCCGGGGCCGGGGTATCTATAATGAAGTTCGTGTACGCTCAAAATTGTATCCATCCCGCTCCTCAAAACAGGTTCTCGATATGCGGCAGGGCGATGGCCGCCACCGCCGCCGCCCAGAATCCCGCCGCCCGGGCCGCTGAAAACGGGTAGGGCAGGGGCACTGCGGGAAGCTGTCCGTCGGCGCCCCGGGCCATCATGGCCACTGTCATCTGGCCGGAACGCCGAAAGCTCTGTCTGAGCACCGAGGATATCAAAAGGGACATCGAGTTCAGGGAGGTCCGCCAGCCACTGTAGCCGAGCCTGAGTTCCTGGGCCCGGCGGACCTCCTCGCTGGCGGCGGCGATCAGGAATATCCCCCGGTAGACCAGGTACATCAGGTCGCAGAGCACCTCCGGCAGATTTTTCGCCCGGAGGAAGGAGACAATCTCGACCACCGGGGTGGTCAGGCACAGGAAGTACATGGCCGCCAGCATGGCCAGGGCCCGGGTCAGGAGAAGCCCCGCCTGCTCCAGACCCGCATAGGTTATCCCCCAGGACGCCCCGCCCATGTTCCAGGTCCGCCAGCATTCGACGCCGGGTTGATAGGAGATCGGCAGCAGCAGTACCCCGGCGGCCAGGAAGAAGCCCGGCAGCAGCAGCAGGCAGCCGTAGTCCCGAAGCCGCACCCGACCCCACCACACGGTGAGCAGGCCGTAAAACCCGAACACAGCCAGGTTGAGTACCATGCTGCCGCTGAGGAAACCGACCAGCATCCCCGCGGCCATGATCTGGGTCTTTTCCGATGGATGCCTGGACCGCAGCGGGCTGTTCCAGGCGTATTCGTCGATCAGCACTATGCCCCACCCTTACTTTTCCGGCGGTGATAACCCAGGTAGTATCCCAGGAAACCCGCTCCTATCGCAGCCTGCAGGGCGAACAGCAGGCTCTCTATCTCTCCGCTGGGGGGTTCCCAGATGGAGCTGAACCAGGGTTCATAATCCGGGGTAATCTCCTGGACGAGCGTCTCCGCCTGCCCGTCGGCCCCGGTGAATGCCTCTTCCTTATCCGCTGTATCGGCCAGCCAGAAGGGGGACAGACAGATGATTAATATCGCGAGAACGATTCCTATCTGCTGCTTGCGTGACAGCATCTAACTCACCTCCGTTGGCGACCACGCCATTAGGTCCTGAATCTCGCGGCTGCTGTACCGGTACAGCCAGTTCATCACCAGCACCGTGAGCAGCCCCTCCACCACCGCCAGCGGAAGCTGGGTCAGCGCGAACACCCCGGTAAACTTGGCCAGGGAGGCGGCAAAACCCCCGGACGGGTCGGGAAACGCGATCGCCAGTTGGGCGGAGGTGACGAGATAGGTCGTCAGGTCCCCCAGGAAGGCGGCGAAGAATACGCTCACGGGGGTGGAAAGACCGATGCGGCTGCCGAATCGGTAAACCGCCCAGGCCGCCCACGGACCCACGATGGCCATGGAAAAGGTATTGGCTCCCAGGGTGGTCAATCCTCCGTGCGCCAGCAGCAGGGCCTGGAACAGCAGCACGATGAAGCCCAGCACCGACACCACCGGGGGGCCGAACAGCACCGCTCCCAGTCCCGTACCGGTCGGGTGGGAACTGCTGCCGGTCACCGAAGGCAGCTTCAGCGCGGAAAGGATGAAGGTGAATGCGCCCGCCACCCCCAGCACCATCTTGGTCTCGGGTTTTTCTTTCACCACCCGGGTCAGCTTAACCACCCCGTAGGCGACGAACGGGGCTGCGGCCACGGTCCATCCCACCGCGTGTTCCACTGGTAAATACCCCTCCATGATATGCATCTAAAATACCCCCCTGATTATTAACCACAGCCCGCTGCCGATCAGCAGCGCCAGCACCGAGGAGACGTACATGATGCGGATCGCCCCGATGATGTGCTCGGGTGCGATGACCGCCGCCCCGTCACCGATGGTCGGCTTGAAGACGGGTTTTCCGAAGTAGTAGTTGGTTCCGCCAACCTGGATTCCCAGCGCCCCGGCGAAGGCCGCCTCCGACCACCCGCTGTTGGGACTGCTGTGGTTCTTCGAATCCCGCAGCACCACCCTCCATGAGCCCCGAAGGCTGAGCCCGGTCAGCCAAGCCGCGAGGGGGATTATAACCCAGCCCGCCAGGCGCGCCGGTATCCAGTTGGCTATATCGTCCAGACGGGCCGATGCCCAGCCCAGATGCCGATACCTCTCGTTGCGGTACCCCACCATCGAGTCCAGGGTGCTGACGGCCTTGAAGGCCATCCCCAGCGGGGCGCCCCCGATGAGAATGAATAATAATGGCGATATGATTCCGTCCACCAGGTTTTCGGCCACGGTCTCCACCGCTCCCCGGGCCACCTCGGGAGGGGTGAGGTCCTGGGTGTCGCGTCCCACGATGCGGGAGAGCCAGTGCCTCGCCCCGGCGATGTCCTGCCGCACCAGCGCGGTATGGACCTGGCGCGCTTCCAGGTCGAGGCTGCGGGTGCAGAGCAGGGTGTAGAGCAGCACGATGTCGACCGCGTGATACGCGGCTTCCCCCAGCCTCGCGGCCCCCTGCAGCAGCAGCCAGGCCGACAAGTACCCGGCGGACACCACGCTCACCGCCAGCAGGACCCCGCCCAGCCTCAGCCCCCATTCGCCGTGGAAGGCGCGGCGGATCAGGCCCTCCAGGCGGGCAATCAGCCAGCCGAGCATCCGCACCGGGTGCGGCAGCCACCGGGGGTCCCCCAGGGCCAAATCCAGCAAAAAAGCCGCTGCCAGGTCGTAAAGCATGGTCTCCCTCCCGGGTCTTCCTGGTCTATATCCCCGCTATCTGATAAACCTTTTCCAGGTCCAGGCTGTGCCGCACCGCCGCAGCCAGCCGGTCGTACTCCCGCTGCTTGAAGCGGTCGGGGTCGATGGATTCGTGGCCGGCTGCCGTGAGCCCCCGGCGGAGCCGCAGGTTGTTCACCAGCCCTCGCGCCAGGGTCGGGCTGTCGAAGAATCCGTGCACATACACCCCCAGCACCCGCCCTGACGGGCTGACCGCCCCTTCCCGGCGGCGCACCCCGTTCGGGTGTTCGAGCAGCAGTGCGGGTTCAGCCTCTTTTCCCAGGTCCGACCGGCCCAGGTGGATCTCGTACCCCTCGAAGTCCACCCCCGCCATCCCCTGCAGCAGGCAGCCGGCGGGCAGGACCTCCCCCTTCACCTGTACCGTGACCTTCTCCTCGGCGAAGACCGTCACCACGTCCAGCAGTCCCAGTCCCGAAGCCCGGTCCTTTTCGCTCTCGGTGTGGAACGGGTCCTGGATCTCCCGCCCCAGCATCTGATAGCCGCCGCAGACCCCCATCAGGCAGCCTCCCTGCCGGTGGTGCTCCAGTATCCGGCCGGCGATGCCGCTCTCTCGTAGCCACTCAAGGTCCCCGATGGTGTTCTTGGACCCGGGGATTATCACCAGGTCGGGGTTCGCTATCTCCCCGGGCCTCCGCACGTAGCGCAGCACCACCCCCGGCTGCCGCTCCAGGGCGGCGAAGTCCGTGAAGTTTGAGATGCGGGGCAGCCGTACGACGTCTATATGGATTGAATCCTTTCCCAGCGCCGTGCCGTTCCCGGGCGGCTGTTCGAGCAGGTTGACCGCCGCGTCCTCCTCGTCTATCTGAACGTCCAGGTACGGGACCACGCCCAGCACCGGGACCGAGATGAGTTTCTCCAGCTGGACGAGCCCCGGCCGAAGTATCTCCACGTCGCCGCGGAACTTGTTGATGATGACCCCCTTGACCCGCCTCCGGTCCTCCTCCGGCAGCAGCCACACGGTGCCCGCCACCGAGGCGAATACCCCGCCCCGGTCGATGTCGCCCACCAGCAGGACCGGGGCGTCCACCATCCCCGCCATCCCCATGTTCACCAGGTCGTCGGCCTGGAGGTTGATCTCGGCCGGACTGCCCGCCCCCTCGATCACGATCACGTCGTATTCGTCCGCCAGCCGCTGGTAGGCCTGCCGCACGGTGTCCCGCAGGGTAGGCCGCACCTGGTAGTACTCGGCGGCGGAGAGGTTGTCGTAGACCTTTCCCAGCACTATCACCTGGCTCCTCTGGTCAGCGGTCGGCTTCAGGAGGATCGGGTTCATCGTGACGTGGGGCTCGATCCCGCAGGCCTCCGCCTGCACCACCTGGGCCCGGCCCATCTCCCCCCCCTCCCTGGTGATGAAGGAGTTGAGCGACATGTTCTGCGACTTGAAGGGGGCGACCTTCAGTCCGTCCTGCTTCAGGATGCGGCAGATGGCCGCCGTCAGCAGGCTCTTGCCGACCGAGGACGCGGTCCCCTGGATCATCAGGCACCTGGCTGTCAATGCTCGATTACCTCTCTTCGCCGTCGGCAGTGGTCCAAAAAATTCAGTGCCAGTCTCGGGTTGTTCCAAAAGTGCAGGTGCGGGTAACCCGCCAGCACGTTGTTCTTTATGTATCCGCCTTCCCATTCCCGGTCCCCCTGGGCGGAGGTGATACGGTAGGCGTGAGCCGCCTCCACCCCGTCCACCTCCGAGTAATGGAACTCGTGTCCGCGTATCCGGTCGCCGGGTCCGCCGAGCAGGCAGTGACCCTTCAGCCTGACCTCCACGTAGCCGAATCGCTGCAGCTTATCGGTCATGCGGGCGGCGCCCCCCAGGACCCCGGCCATCGGCCGCATGGCCCCCGACCGGTCGACCATCCCCCCGGTCAGGTACATCAGGCCCCCGCACTCGGCATAGCAGGGGAGCCCGGCGTTAAGCCGCCGGTTGAGGCTGTCGAGCATGGGACGGTTCGCGGCCAAGTCCGCCGCGAAGACCTCGGGAAACCCGCCCCCCAGATAGACCCCGGCGGCCTCCGGGGGTATGCACCCGTCCCCGATGGGGCTGAAGCGAATGAGTTCGGCTCCCATGTCTTCGAGCAGGTCCAGGCTGTCCTGGTAGTAGAAGTTGAAGGCGCGGTCGCTGGCGACGGCCAGCTTTACCGGCGTTCCGCGGTCATGGTCAAGAGACTCTATCGGGTTTTCGGCGTAGGGCAGGTCCGGCGCGCCGGCGGCCAGCCGCAGCAGTCCCTCAAGGTCGATATGGGTCTCTATCAGGGAGCACAGCCTATCCATCCGTTCCCGCATCCCGTCCATCTCGCCGGTGGGCACCAGTCCCAGGTGCCGGCTGGGGAGGAAAAGCTCGCGGTCGGGAGGCAGGCATCCCAGCACCCGGACCCCGGTGGCCCTCTCGATAGCCTCCCGCATGGATTCGTAGTGGCGGCCGGGAGCGGCCCGGTTTATGATGACTCCCTGGAGTGGGAGATCGCGGTCGTACTGCTGGTAGCCCAGGACCTGGGCCGCGGCGCTGGTCGACATGCCCCCCGCGTCCACCACCAGGATGACCGGGGTCCGGATGGTCTTCGCGACCGCCGCGGTGCTGCCGGCCGGGGTGGAGCCTATACCGTCGTAGAGGCCCATCACCCCTTCGACCAGGGCGATGTCCGCGCTGGCCGCCGACCGGGTAAACAGGTGACGGAGTACAGCGGGTGGAAGCATCCAGTCGTCCAGGTTGCGCGAGGCCCGGCCCACCACCTGGGTGTGGTAGGCGCTGTCGATGTAATCGGGACCCACCTTGAAGGGCTGCACCTTGAGGCCGCGCCGGGCGAAAGCGGCCATCAGGCCGATGGCGATGGTGGTCTTGCCCGAGCCGCTGTGGGTGCCCGCGATAACCAGTCTCTTAATCTTCATGCCCGCCCCTTCAGAATTTTCTGCAAATAAAAAAGGCTTCCACGAAGCCAAGATAGTACTTTGTTCAGTCGCCTCGGGCGGCTGAAGCATCTGCTCTTCTCTCCGAAGATCAAACTACCCATAGGGCCGGGTTTCCTGGCTCGCGCTCATCCTCCCCCTCACCTTCCCAGATGAATAATCCAGTGGCAACTTGAGGTTTCGTCACGCTCACAGTAGCGGAGGCTGCATTGGTCTTTCACCAATTTCCGCCGTTTAATTCCTTTCGGAACACCCTACAGCGTCGATGTTGATTTTTCAAAATTATATATACTATTATTATGTTATAATACCCCAGCTACGTCAAGTAACATATCCCCGGGATTACATTTTTTTACAAATAAGAAATCCCCACCGTGCGTAACAGTGGGGATCCGGCGTGTTAAATCTTTAGTAGCGGAACCCTTCGATGGGAACGGCCCAGTTTTTGCCCATGTTGTTGTCCCAGTTGTTCGCGCTGTCCTTAAAGCAGAAGTTCAGCTTGTTGGCATGGTTCACGTTAAAGGTTTTTTCCCATCCGCGGCTGGTCTTCACCATCTTCAGGTACTGCTGCTCTTTCCAGTCATTGTCGTATCCAGCGTGCAGGTAGACCTGGTCCGCCCCCGACTTGGCGAGTATGCCGTCGTAGCTGATGGTAACCATGTCGCCCGTGCGTGCGGGGGACGGATAGATGGTTACTCCTCCGGACTCGAACTTGGTGGTCATCGATTAAAGTACCTCCTGTTTATCACTTTTTTTATGGATTATAATCCGCCGTAGTGGATCTCGTAGGACCAGTTTCTGCCTTGGTTGTTGTCCCAGTTGCCGGCGCTGTCCTTGAAGCAGAAATTGAACCGGCTGGCGTTCTCGACCCTCATGGTGGCCTCCCAGCCGCCGTTGGTTCTGACCATCGGCTGGTCGATAACCTCACGCCAGTCCTGAGGATGGCCGTAGCCGGCATGAAGGTAAACCTTATCCGCCCCGCTGTCAGCCAGCACCCCGTCGTACAGCACGTTGACCTTGTCACCAGCGGTGATCGGCACCGGGTTTATCTTGATACCACCCTCGATCTCTGCGTAGTGTTGCCTCTTGGTTTCCCGATCCTTGTTCCTGGGGTCCCCAAAGAAGCTCTTTATCACCTTCTCACCTCCTAAAAAAAGCACCTATTGGATTCATTGATAGTATTAACCCGCTCGGAAAAATTATTATTGGAAATTCACGTTAAATCGCTATTTCAAAACATCACTGGCGGCAGTAGCTTTAGCCTTACGTGGGCCGTTAATCACGTTGAGTGTGGTCTCGGTTAGGCTGGCGAGACCACCACTAAGGAGGGCGTTTATGTTCAGACACCTTTGCCTGCTGTCTATGGCAGCCCTTATCTGTGTTCTAGTAGGAGGAATATGGTGTCTGCCCGCTTACGCCGACCAGGTACGGATAACGCTTGACGGTCAACCGGTGGAACTGGGGCAGCCGTTGCTGCTGGAAAACGGCACCAACCTGGTGCCGCTGGCGGCCATATGCGACGCGATGGGGGCCAAGGTCGACTGGAATCCCCAGGCCAGGGAGGCCACAGTAACCAAGGTTGATAAGTCCATCGTCTTCAAGCCCGGCAGCACAGAGGTCATCAATAACGGCCAAACCCTCAATACCTCCCCGTCGCGAATCATCGACGGCCATCTGTGGGTCTCGTTGCGATTCCTGTCGTTCGCCCTGGGATACCGTGTCGGTTGGGATGAGGTAACCGGAGCGATAAACATAACCACGGTGAAACCGCGCCCGGTATTTACACCCGAGAGGGTAGAGGCATCCACTTTCCCGGCTCGGATCGCCTTCACCAGCAACCATCAGCTCTGGCTGCTCGACGGCAGCCAGGTCGGATCCGCCCCGCTTAAATTAAAGACCGCTAACTGGGTTGAAATCGTCGGATGGTCCCCAGACGGCAAGTGGCTCGCCTACCAGGAGGCCGATGTAACGAATAGCGGTTATCCCGATAAGAAATACCTCTGCGTGGTCAAGGTCGATGGGACCGGCGCCGTCCGTATCGAGGAATGTCTTGATTATGCGGCTGCCTCGTGGTCGCCGACCGGTGATGCCATTGCTTATTTAACCGGGGAATCTTCTGACAGTTCCTTTGTGTATGAGATAAAAATCGCCAGCATCGAAAACGACAAGATAGATTCCCGGGCTCTTTACCAGGGCGCCCCTGGCGAGGACCTGGACTTCACCTGGCATCCCAGCGGCCAGAGCCTGACCGTTACTCTGCCCCGAACCCGACTGCGCCCGATCACGATCCAGAACGTAAACCTCGAGGGCGAGCAGTCCAACCTCCTGACCCTAGGGGAGTCCGGGGTCTTAGTAGATGAGATGTACACCCGCAAGGCCAGCTTCCCGAAGTGGTCTCCCGACGGCCGCTACCTGGCCTATCACCTGCAGCTGAACTCGGGTTCCCTTTCCGCGGACGAGGTCCGCTGCCGGGTGCTGGACACCAAGGAGAATAAGACCTTCGATCTGCCGAACGGCTTAAGGTATCCCGAGTGGATCTCGTGGTCGCCGGACAGCAGTCACCTGGCCTACATTCAGGGCGGCGGCCGGGACGCCGGGTACAACAAACAGCTCACCTGGTTGGACCTGTCTTCCTATCAATTGACTAACTGCGGAAAAACCGGTCAGGCAGACACCCGACCGGCAATGCTATCCGGTCAAACTGAAGGCGTTCTCTTCTGCCGGGGGAAAGAAAACCACTATAGCAATAAGGCGATTGAAGCTGAAGAGGTGCTGGTGGAGGGGCAGCGAATCTGGCTGAGGGGCAAAGACGGCCAAGAAGCGGCCCTGACCTCCGGCCCCGATAACACCGCTGATTATAATCCCTGTCCCTCAGCGGACGGCAAAACACTGGTATTTATGCGTCTAAACACCTTCTACTCGGGTTCCCTGTACGCCCAGCCGCTCTCGGGGGGAACCGAGCAGGAACTGGTCAGGGGCATCAGCGGGGACCCCGGCTACTACGGCAATTACCTGCCCGACTGGTTCAGCATCTACTGGTTAAAATAAAAAATATTATCACTGGTCCTGACTTGCTTTTTTAAGCCTCGGGAATTATAATATTATCCATAATCTATCAGACAAAGTCCATGAAGGAGAAAAGTAGGCGAAGACCGTTCCTCTCAGGGAGGGAGCGTCATAGACTGTGAGCGCTCCCAGGGATGCCCCGCTGAAGTTCTCTCCGGAGACGCCGGCTGAAACCGCGGAAGCGGCAAGTAGGTTGGGACGTAATCTCCCGACGTTACCTGGGAGGGGGTATCGGAAGGCAATTCCCGTACCTGGTCAAGGTGGACCGCGTCGCAGGACCGGTCAACCAGGGTGGTATCGCGAAAGCACCAGCTTCTCGTCCCTGATGGGCGAGAGGCTTTTGTTTTTAACCACCTGACCGGTGCCCGTGGTCCGCCTCTCCCGTACCAGCTAAAAGCGGGCCGTTTAAGGCCAACCAGGGTGGTACCGCGGAAGTCTGTCGCTTTCGTCCCTAATCGGGGAGCGGCAGGCATTTTTTTATAGGAGGTCGTTTAACATGGTTGTGGTAATGGACCTGAGCGCTGGTGAGGAACAGGTGGACGCGGTACAGAGGCGGCTGGAGGAGAACGGGTTCGAGATCCACTGCATCCGGGGGGTGAAACGGCTGGTGATCGGCGCGGTGGGCGACCGCCAGATCATCAGCTCCCTGGGGCTGGAGACCATCCCGGGGGTAATGAAGGTGATACCGATCATGAAACCTTACAAGCTGGTGAGCCGGGAGATCCGGGAGGAGGGCAGCGTGGTGAGGGTAAAGAACGCCCTGATCGGCGGCTCCAACCTGGTATCCATCGCGGGCCCCTGCGCGGTGGAAAACCCGGAGCAGATGCACAGCGCCGCCCAGGCGGTGTCACGGGCGGGGGCCACGATACTCCGCGGTGGAGCCTTCAAACCCCGCACCTCGCCTTACAGCTTCCAGGGCCTGGAGCTGGAGGGGCTGAAGATGCTGGCGGAGGCCGCGGAGGCGGCCAACCTGGCCTCGGTCACCGAGGTGATCGACCAGGCCAGCCTGGAGATGTCGCTGGAGTACGTAGACATGGTCCAGGTGGGGGCGCGCAACATGCAGAACTACCAGCTGCTGCGCCTGGTCGGCCGCTGCGGACGGCCGGTGCTGCTGAAGCGGGGTTTCTCGGCCACCATCGAGGAATGGCTGATGGCCGCCGAGTACATCGTATCCGAGGGCAACGAGAACGTGGTCCTGTGCGAGCGGGGCATCCGCACCTTTGAGAACGCGACCCGCAACACGCTCGACCTCAGCGCCATCCCGGTGGTCAAATCCCTGGCCCACCTGCCGGTGATAGTCGACCCCAGCCACGCCACCGGGGACCGGCGGCTGGTGACCCCCATGGCCCGGGCGGCTGTCGCGGCGGGCGCCGACGGGCTGCTGATCGAGGTCCACCCCGATCCGAAGCGGGCCCTCTGCGACGGCCCCCAGTCACTGGACCCGGACGAGTACGCCGCCCTGATGGAGGAGCTGAGGCTGATCGCGGCCGCGATGGGACGTGCCGCGTAAGCATAGAAAAAGGGCGGGGCCTTCGAAGGTTCCCGCCCTTTTTATTCTTTCAGGTTGTGCTAGTCGTCGCCGAAGATACTGCCCAGGAGCCCCCCGCCGATGTTGGTGACACTGCTTATACCCGACATCTCTCCCTTCTTCCCGCCCGCCCGGGTGGAAGAGATGATCCGGTCCGCCAGGCGCGAGAGCGGCAGGCTCTGGAGGTAGACCAGCCCGGGGCCGGTCATGGTGGCCAGGAATAAACCCTCGCCGCCGAAGAGCATGTTTTTAAACCCACCGACCATGGCGATGTCGTAGTCCACCGAGGGCGCGAAGGCGACCAGGCAGCCGGTGTCCACCCGCAGCCTCTCGCCCGGGGCCAGTTCCTTCTTTATGATGGTGCCGCCAGCGTGGACAAAGGCCAGGCCTTTACCCACCAGCTTCTGCAGGATGAATCCCTCGCCCCCGAAGAGGCCCGCGCCAATCCTTTTGGTGAAGGCTATCTCGACGTTGACCCCCATGGCCGAGCAGAGATACGAGTCCTTCTGGCACATGAAGGTCCCGCCCAGTTCAGCCAGGTCCAGAGGAATGATCTTACCCGGGTAAGGAGCCCCGAAGCCTAGCTGCTGCTTGCCTCTCCCCTTGTTGGTGAAGCTGGTGATGAAGAAGCTCTCCCCGGTCAGGGCCCGCTTCAGGCCGCCCATGAAGCCGCCGCTGGCGGTTGTCTCCATCTCTATGCCCTGGGTCATGTAGGTCATGGCCCCGGCCTCGGCCCGGATCCCCTCGCCGGGGTCCAGCTCTATCTCCACCAACTGCATGTCGTCCCCGTAGATCTGATACTCGATAATGTTGTCCGCCATCGCTGAGTAATCGACCGGGGGGGCTGCCGGCTGAGGGACAGCCGGCGCCGGGGGCGCGGCCTGAGGCGCAGCGGCTCGGAGCCGCGTGCCGCACTCGGTGCAGAAGTTGGCGTCTCCCACATTGGAGCCGCAGTTTGTACAGAACATTCTCATACCTCCTTGATATGGCTTGGACTATAAAACTATAATAAAAGATTTTTATTCCCGGTACTACACCTTTCATCCTAGTTTTCTACGATTTAACAAAAATAAGTCATCCTGGTCTTTTTACGCTCCCCCTCCTTGTCAAAACAATTCACAGCAATTATAGCACCGGTCTGTAAAATTTTTGCAACCTGGGACCGGCAAAAAAAAATGGGGCTTTTAAACCCCATCTCAGGTTTTTAAAAAGCGAGGCAGCCGCCGAAGCAGCTGCAGATAACCAGCAGGATGGCGACACCCGCAGCGAGCTGGCAGATACCAAGGCCGAGACCCGGGACCGCGCCGCTGACGCCAGTCCCTATCCCCGAGGCGGCTCCGGGGGCCTCGGGTAAGATCCTGACCCTCGGCTCCGGTTTAGGCTCCGGCTTCGGTTCCGGTTTCGTCTCCGGTACGGCCGGTTTCTTTCCTATCCGATAACCCGGCGGCCAAAACCCCGCCGGCGCCTGTCCCGTCCAATAACCCGGCCGCGGCTGAATCCCCGCTGCCGTCGGTCCCATCCAATAACCACTGCAAAAGCACATTGTTGGGAAAACCCCCTTTGGATTTCATTTCTGGCAGATACTACATTATATTCATTTTGTTGACTTCGGTTAAAAAGAAAAACATATGAAATGAAGGAAGCCGGGGGAAGCGGCTCCCGCTTCCGGCTGCTGGGCCAAAATTAAAGAGCCCTCCGCTTTCCAGAGGGCTCTGCCGGTTTTGATAGCAGGAGAGACTAGAGAGCAAATACAATCACGCCAACTAAGAACAAGATAAACCCAACGAACCTGGTCACCGGACCAGAGGTGGGTGATCCAACCAGGAATATGCCTAATCCAGCCAGAAACAGCCCCACCAGCATACCAGGTATATTAAACGGGAAAGACTGGACCTGTACGCCCGTATCGGCCATAATACTGCCTCCTTTCGAGATCTGAGTTTGGGTTAACGGGAGATGCCGTCGATATATGATATTCCATTTAGTGGTTTTGGTTACAGGAAAAAGGAAGATTAGATACCCTTTTGGCTTTTGAGGGCAGGGTTTCCATTTCTCCAGAAAAGGTCAAGTCGTCATTGACATGATCAGGGATTACGAAAGTACTTACTTTTAAACAAACCCTTTTTGGTATAATAAAAAGCAAAAATTGCTTGTAAAAACTTTATATAATCCGCGAGGCACCATAATGTCAATATATAACCCGATAAAAGCAGTAAATAAAACGGGAAGTTTTTAACCAGCAACTGGATAAGATACTGGGGCAAATGACAGGTTTATAAAGGAACAGTTATTCATGAATTATGATATAAAGACTAAAAAGGCGTATTTCAAATATTTAGCAGCACTCCTTCTGTTTGGCTCAAACGGCATCGTTGCAAGCTATATTTTATTAAGCAGCTACGAAATTGTTTTTACCAGGACATTGATCGGCAGCCTGTTTCTGTCTCTGATATTTATTTTTTCAAAACAGAAAACGCGGTTTTACAAAAACCGGCCGCACTTTCTGTATCTGGTAATTTCCGGCGTGGCAATGAGTGCAAGCTGGATGTTTCTTTATGAAGCATACGCACAAGTCGGTGTCAGCATTGCAACTCTTGCCTATTATTGCGGTCCGGTGATTGTCATGATCCTTTCACCAGTTATATTCAGGGAAAAGATGACAAGCCCCAAACTGCTCGGATTTCTTGCTGTATTAATCGGCATGTTTTGTGTTAATGGACAGGCCCTGTCACAGGGAAGAACTTCCTGGGGATTGATTTGCGGAATACTATCGGCTATCATGTATGCCATTATGGTGGTATTTAATAAAAAGGCGGTAAGCATAACCGGGCTTGAAAATTCTATGTGGCAGCTGATTACGAGCTTTATAACAGTTGCGGTATTCCTCTGCCTGAAGCAAGGATTCTCCGTCAATATCGCATCGGAAAATCTGGTGCCGATTTTGTTGCTGGGCATTGTAAACACAGGAATCGGCTGCTATTTTTATTTTTCTTCCATCGGGGATCTGCCCGTGCAGACCGTAGCAATCTGCGGCTATCTGGAGCCCCTTTCGGCTCTGCTTTTTTCGGCCGCCCTGCTGGGGGAAAAACTAAGCCTGGAACAAATAGTTGGCGCTGTGCTGATTTTAGGCGGTGCTGCGTTTGGTGAAATATTTCGTCAGAAATTCATATAAAAAAACCTCCCTAGAGAGGTTCTATCATTATACCATCTGAATTATTCGGTTCACTGTATTAACAACAATCATCCGTTAAACCTATACCCGCTGCCCCAGAGGGTTTCGATGTACTCGGGGTTGGACGGGTCTTTTTCTATCTTCTTGCGTATCTTCTGGATGTGCACCGCCACGGTGGCGATCTCGCCGCAGTAGTCCTCCCCCCAGATGGCGTCGTAGAGCCGATCCTTGCTGAAGACGATGTTGGGGTTCGAGGCGAGGAACACCAGCAGCTCGTATTCCTTGGCGGTCATGGCGGTTTCCCGGCCGTTCACGTAGACCTGGTGGGAGACGGTGTTTATCTCCAGCCCGCCCCGGTGGATGACCCCGGCGCCGTTCTTCCTGCCCAGCAGCCGCTCGTAGCGCTCGAGGTGGGACTTTATCCGGGCCGCCAATTCAGTCAGGCTGAAGGGCTTGGTGAGGTAGTCGTCGGCTCCGGACCCCAGCCCCCTTATCTTGTCGATGTCCTCGCCGCGGGCGGAGATGATGATCAGCGGTATTTCCATAGTCCGGCGGACCTCCCTGACTATCTCGAAGCCGTGCCGGTTGGGCAGCATCAGGTCAACGGTCACCAGGTCGTAGTCCCCCGAGAGGGCCCGCTGCAGTCCCTCCTCGCCGTCGGAGACGGTGTCCACCCGGTAGCCGTTGAGCTGCAGGTAGTCCCGCTGTAGCTCGGCAATATTGCTATCGTCCTCTATCACTAAGATGCGTTTCATAATATCCCTACTCCGGTTCAGGTAATCTAGCGATCAAGCTTTTAGTCGCTCCAATTATAGGTTATCCGATTATTTCCTTTGTTGTTGGCGGTACCGCTCATATCAGCCCTCATTCGCTTCTTTTTACCTCGTTTTTATTATCTCACCATTAGGAGGAGTTCAGCTCATTCGGGCTTTTATATAACTCTTTAACTACTGCGATTTTCCCGCTTCACATATTAAGCTTTTTATCGCTCCAATCACAGGTTATCCGATTATCGCCTCTGTTGTTTGGTAGATGTCGAGCTCACTCAAGCTTACTGTTGCTTTTTTCATCTCCCGGCTTACTTTTCACCGGCAGCTCGATGGTGAAGCGGGAGCCCTGGCCCACGGTGCTGGATGCACTGACCCTGCCCTGGTGGGCCTCGATCAGTTCCCGGGTGATGGCCAGGCCCAGGCCGGTGCTCATCAAGTCCTTGGTGCGCTCGGTGTCGACGCGGTAGAACCGCTCGAAGATATGGGGCAGCTTGTCCTCGGGTATCCCCGGCCCGTTGTCCTCTATGTCAACGGCGGCGTAGTCGCCGCGCCGGTACAGGTCGACCCGCAGTTCCAGCCCCCGGTCGGGTCCGTACTTTACGGCGTTGCCGATGATGTTGCGGATGGCCTGGTTTATCCGCTTCAGGTCTATACTGGCCACCAGCTCCTCCTCCAGCCGATCCCGGTAGAGGAGCTGGTGGCCTTTTTCTTCGAGTTCGAAGCGGAACTCCTCCATGAGGTCGGAGAGGAACCCTTTTATCCTGACGTCCTCGAAGTGGAACTCCAGCTTTTTCACGTCGAGCTGCGAGAACAGCAGCAGGTCGTCGATCAGCTTGTTGATATAGGCGGTGTTGTTCTGGATGGTCTGCAGGTACTTGTCCACCTTCTCGGGCGGGACCGCGCCGGCCTGGATGGCCTCGATGTAGCCCTGGATGGTGGCGATGGGGGTCTTCAGGTCGTGGGAGATGTTGGCCACCAGGGTCCGGCGGCTTTCCTCGTAGGCGAGCTTCAGCCGCTCGCTCTCCTGCAGCTGGCGGGCCATCCGATTGAACGAGTTTATCAGCTGGCCGATCTCGTTGTGGACGGTGGTCTGGACGGTGACGTTGTAGTTGCCCCGGGCTATCTCCTGCACCCCTTCGTTCAGCCTGACGATGGGCTGGAATATCCTCTTCTCCAGGCGCCAGAAGAAGAAGAGGCTGATGCCCTCCTTGAGGACGATGAACACCGCGAAGATGATGCCGATGGCCTTGTAACCGACCCAGGAGAACAGGAGGTAGATTATCAGCAGGGTGAACAGCAGGAACAGCGGCCGGTGCAGCCGGAAGTACCGGTGGTACCGGTAAAACTCCTGGCGGTGCGGCCCGACCCGGCACTGTTTTATCTCCTCGGGTCTCCTTCGGTATCTGTACATGGTGTCGCTCCATCCTCGTGCATTGTTTACTTTATTGTAACCATTTCGAGTCTTTTCGGGAATAGCGGGGACGGCCCCGGTGCCGCGAACCCCGCCACCCTACAAATATTGAGCACGTTTTACAGTGACTCCGATTATCTCCCGGGTTGCTTACAGTACCGCTCACTACCAGTTCAGCTTTATCTCCGCGGACAGCTCCGCCGCCTTGGTTTCGCCACCTTCTTTGACGAGCTTCGCGCTGGCAGTCAGTATCACCCTCTCCACCTCGCTGTTTTTCGTGAGCCAGACGGTCAGGGCGGCCTGCGGGTTTTCGACCGCAGTGACCCCTTTCAGGCAGCACATCTCCCGGTGGTGCTTCTCGGCCATCCGGGCGTGGATCTCGGCCTTCAGGTCCTCGGGGATCTCGGTCAGGTTCAGGGTCAGGACCACCGACTTGTCGGCCTGCTCCTCGACCTTCAGGTTGTTCAGGGCGTTCAGGATGAAGGCCAGCTTGGTCAGCTTAGCCCGTCCCCCGCAGCAGCGGTGGTGTTCGGAGTGGAACCGGTGGAAGCGCCGGTGGTGTCCACCGCAGTGGTCCGGGAAGCAGCCGTAGATCTCGGTGCTGCTCTCGTGCTTGACCTGCTTCCCGTCATGGTCCAGCACCGTGTTGATCCTGGCCTTGGTCAGGCCGGTGGCCAGATTCTTTTGGAACTCGTTTTCGAACCTCATGACCTCCACGCTGTCGCAGGTCCCTCGGGCCTTGACGACCCCCTGGAATTCGTTTTTGTCCCTCATCGCTTTAACCACGTCGTACAAAAGCTTGATCTTGTTCATGGGTCGATGACCTCCTTTTTTGTTGGTAAGGCCATCGTATCGTGTAGAGATAAACTGCCGATAAAGGGTTTATAAACTTTTTATAAAAACTTCCCTCGGAGGTGTTTATTCAGGGATTATATCTATTCCCCGTTTTTATATATTAATAGGGTCATATTCAGCAGGTAAAAAAACGGAAATTGTCGAACTATCATTAAAAAAGGAAGGAGGTGTTTTTCTTGGTAGACCGTTATACACTTAGCGAGACCAGCAAGTGGGCTGGTTTGGCCGGCATCCTTACAATCATTTTGGGGGCGTTATTAGCATTTTGCGGCCTTTTCGCGTTCATCATCGGGGCACTTCCGGGGGTAATCGTAATCATCATGGGGGTCATGCTGAGGAAGGCGAAACAGCGGGCGGACGATATCCTCATGACCCAGGATCCCAGCCCGGAAAAACTGTCCCTGATGCTGCAGAGCCTGAACTCATACCTGAAGATAACCTTCATCTACGCCATCGTGATGATAGCCCTGTCACTACTCTCTCTCCTGGCAAGCCTTATTATGGGCATCGCGATGTTTTCCGCGATCTCCAGCGGGTTTTAAACCCTTATCGATCGCTGAATGACGAAAAAAAGCGGGGGCCGAAACCGGCTCCCGCTCGCTCTTTGGTAATCGTGTAAAGACCGGGACCGGGCATCCGGTCCAGGAGAGGGGATCACCCCGCGTGGAGGTCCCGGGCGAACAGCGCGGCTCCCAGGGCGGCGGTCAGCTCCGGCTGGCTGGGGATCAGCAGGCGGCACCCCAGCTGCTTTTCCAGGGCCGACACGACACCCCGGTTGAGGGCGACCCCTCCGGTGAACACCACATCGGGTTCCGTCCCGGTGCGGGTGGTCATCACCGCTACCCTTTTGGCCACCGACTCGCACACCCCCGCCAGGATGTCCTCCCGGGGGGTCCCGGCGGAGATGTGGGAGATCACCTCCGACTCGGCGAATACGGTACAAAACGACGAGATAGGACATTTTCCCTTCGCCGCGAGGGCCATCTCCCCTATCTCCTCCAGCCGGGTCTCCAGGGCCCCGGCCATCACCTCCAGGAAACGGCCGGTCCCCGCGGCGCACTTTTCGTTCATAGCGAAGTCCATCACCCTGCCGCCGGCAGCGGTCCTTATGACCTTGCTGTCCTGGCCGCCGATATCGATGATGGTGCGGGCGGAACCGAACAGGTGGGAAACGCCCCGGGCCTGGCAGGTGATCTCCGATACCTCGCGGTCGGCGGTAAAGGTGACCCTCCCGTACCCGGTGGCCACCGTGGCGGCGACCTCCCTTTCCCCGATCCCCCGCTCCGAAAGCAGTGAGGACGCCAGGCGGGCGGCGACCTCCCGGCCGCTGTAGCCGGAACGGCTGAAGGTCTGGGCAACCACTTCTCCGGCCTCGTTCAACAGCACCACCTTGGTGGTGAGGGAGCCTATGTCGACTCCCAGGTAGTACCGGCCCATATCAAACCTCCATAGAAAAACTTGACTGTCGCAAAGTCAAAGACTGCAGCGAGAGCTTTAGTTGCACTTGCTTCGGAGTGCAAAGAAAACTTGGTTTCCGATAGTGCTAGATGCCGCCGAGCGCTTCCAGGTATGCCTGGACCCGGTTGCGGATGGGCTCGTCGGCGTACGCGCGCGGGTCTGCCATGTCAGCCTCCACGATCAGGCCCGGGACCCCGGTCTCCCGCGTGACCCGGCGCCGGATGACCTCCTGGACGTGGGAGTAGGGCTTGCAGGAGCGGTTGGAGTGCATGACGAAGCCGTCGGCGCTGTAGTCACGTATCAGTTCGATGATCTGCCGGGCGCGATACTCCGGCGAGCGGTTAAGGAAGACCTCGGTGTAGGTGGATGCCAGGCTCTCGACCGGGTCGCCGGGGGCGATATCCATCGCCCAGCCCCCGGTGTAGGTGTCGGTGACGAAGCAGGCCTGGTGGTCGGTGAAGGTCTTGAAGAACCCGAAGAGCCGAGTCCAGATCGCGATGTTGTCCCAGACCAGGCGTATCTTCTCCCCCTCGACCGCCGCCTTCCCGTTCTGGACCCGCTGCCGGACCTCGTCCCGGAGGTGGAGGTAGTAGTCGACCGCCCCCTGGGTCCCCCGGAGCACCACGATCGGGGCCATGTGGATGAACAGGTCGGTCCCGTTAAGCGGAGAGGGGCGGTTTCGGCAGAGTTCACGGATCTCCTTCCAGAGCCCTACCGCCTGGTCGCTGAGCTGAAGCCGGCGCCTGAGTTCCTCGGGGTCGAAGCGGCGTCCGGTAAGCTGTTTCAGGAAGGAAATCATCTCTCTGAGCTGTTCCTGCACGTATTCGTGGGCCGGGGGGGTCAGCTCGCCCGGCAGGAAAGGGGTGTCCAGGAACAGCAGGGGGGCCTGGAAGTGGCGCGACAGGGCCTCGTACCACTTGAGGACGGTGCCGCAGATGTTGTTGCAGCAGACCAGCAGGTCGGGACGGGGCAGTCCCTTCAGGGGAGCCTTCTCCGGCTGCAGGATCGAGCCCAGGTGGGAACGGGCGTAAGAGCAGAGGTCCTGGGAAAACCCGGCGGCCTCGGCCGCCTGGCACAGCTCGCCCGACGCCCGCCTGGTGGTGCAGAGGGCCCCGTACTGCTCGGGGTATACCGGGTGGACGCCCATGGCCAGCAAAAGCTCCACCGGGGCCCCGCTGGTGACCCAGGCCAGGGGCCTCCTCAGTGGTTTCCCCCAGAGATGGTGGTACTTGGACTTCAGGTAGTAGCGAGTCAGGGTCTTTTCCAGGAGCCGGGTGGTTTCCAAAATCGGGTAGCTTCGTTTTTTAGCCATAAGCTCTCTCCTTCTTCGGGCGGCCCGAATTAATAGAGGCTTTCCAGGAAGGCCTGCAGGCGGGTGCGTTCCGGCCCTCCTATATCGGAGCCCTCCAGCTCCAGCACCATGGTGCGGGTGCCTTTTTTTCTGAGACGGTCGGACAGCGGCACGGAATCCCAGGCGTGCGGTTCGCAGTACTTGCGTATCACCAGGAGCACCCCCTGGGCCTGCCTCTCCCGGGCCAGGTCCTCCAGGTAGTCGATCCGTTCATCCAAGGCGCGGCAGCGGCAGGGACAGGGAGGCATGCGGGTGAAACGCTGGACGATGGCGTCGAGGAGATCGGTCTCCTCCGCCGCGGCGGGGTCCTGGTAATGACGGTAGCCGGTGCAGGTGTCGTCCGCCACAACCCGGCCTCCCAGCCCTTCCAGCATCTGAAACAGCCCGTCGTCCTCCATCACCGCCCCGCTTACCATCAAGCGCACCCTCCCGCCGGGACCGGCCGCCATCTCCCGCAGCAGCGGCATGGCGGCATCGAGCGTTTTCGCGTATGCTTCGCGGGGCATCACCTGGCCGGCCCGCATCACCGCCGCGGTCAGGTGCGAGGGGAGCCCGGGGCGGAGCTTATCCAGCTCACCCGCCTGGCTCCTGATCCGCTGACAGAGCTTCACCGCCCGACCCAGGTCTTCATCCCCGATCCGGCGTCCGGATATCGTTTCCAGCCCCCGGCGCATCGCCAGCAGTTGGCTCTTGAAGTACTTCTGGGCGCCGGGGGCATCGAGCCTGACCGGGGGAACCATGAACAGGACCGGGAGACCGGGTACGGCATCCTTCCAGATACCCCCCAGGCTCTGCATGGTGTCGCAGGTGTGGGCGAACCCGACCCCCGCCAGGTCCTGGCACTGTCCTTCCAGGGCCGCGGCCAGGCATCCCCTCGCCAGCGAGCAGCTGTAGGCGGGAAGCTCGGCCGGGGTGGCCCCGCTGACCTGGGGCAGCAGCCGGAACGGCTCCAGGCCGGCGGCCAGGACCAGCTCTTCCGGCCAGTAGCTGCAGAAGAAGCCGAAGAACCGGCGGCTGGGGTAGCGTTCGGCGCGGCGCGCTCCTTTCAGTGAGGATTCTTCCAGCAGCAGCTCCAGCCCTGGTTTCGCGTCCATGTTCAAGTCTTTTTCCATAATCGAACCTCCGTCGGCCGCCTAAAGGGCGGCGGTTTTATCGCTCTGTTCCCGCAGGGGCTGCTTCAGTATCTTGCCGATGATGCTCTTGGGCAGGTCGGGGCAGATCTCGACCTGACGCGGGACCTTGTAAGGCACCAGGTGCTGCCGGCAGAAGCGGATTATCTCCCCGGGATCGGCGGCGCACCCGTCCTTTAAGGTGACGAAGGCCTTGACCACCTCGTCCTGGAACTCGCCCCTGACCCCTATCACGCTGGTCTCCCTGACCGCGGGGTGCTGGTGCAGGACGTCCTCCACCTCCCGCGGGTAGACGTTGAACCCGCCGGTTATTATCAGGTCTTTCAGCCGGTCGACCATGAAGAAGTACCCGTCCTCGTCCATGTAGCCCAGGTCCCCGGTGTGAAGCCAGCCGTTTCTGACCGCGGAGGCGTTCTCTTCGGGGCGGTTGTAGTAGCCCAGCATCATGTCGGGGCTCTGGAGGACGAATTCGCCGATCTCTCCCGGGGGCATCTCCGTCTCCCCGGTCTCGAGGTCGACCACCCGCATCACGGTGTCGGGGAAGGGGACGCCGATGCTGCCGGTCTTGTTCGCCCCGCGGAATGGGTTGCAGCACTTGGCGGTGACCGCCTCGGTCAGGCCGTATCCCTCCATCAGCCTGCCGCCGGTCAGCTCCTCGAACCGGCGCTTCACCTCCGGCGCCAGGGCGGAAGCGCCGGCGAAGCACCCGCGCAGGGAGGACAGGTCGTACCGGGAAAGCTCGGGGTGGTTTATCAGTCCGATGTACATGGTGGGCACCCCGGCGAAAAGCGTGGGGCGGTATCGGTGGATGGCCCGCAGCACCTCCCTGACGTTGAACCGGGGCAGCAGCACCATCGAGGCTCCGTAGATGACCGGCAGGTTCATGCACACGCTCATCCCGAACCCGTGGAAGACGGGAAGCACGGTCAGCAGCCGGTCCTCGGGGGTCACCTGCACCCAGGCCCCGCCGTGGCTGGGGTTGACCACCAGGGCGCGGTGGGAGAGCATGACGCCCTTGGGCCGGCCGGTGGTGCCCCCGGTATAGATCAGCACGGCCTCGTCTTTGTAGATATCGACCTCGGGTGGTTTATAGGGTCGGGGGGAGTGCCGGATCAGGTCAATGAACCGTCGGCTCCCCGACAGGTGTTCTTTGGTCCCGGGGGGCAGTTTTTGACTCAGCGGATAGAGCTGTTTCAGAGGAAAGGGCATGAATTCGCGCAGGGAGGTGTAGTAGACGTGCTCCAGCAGGTGAGGCTCGCCCGCCTCGCGGAACTTCCGCCGCACCGATTCAACCCGGTCGGCGAAGAGGTCCAGGGCGACGACCGCGCGCACTCCCCCGTCGCGCAGGATGTACATGAGTTCCGTCTCGGTGTTGAGCGGGTTCATCGGGACCACCGTCGCCCCGGTCATCATGATGCTGTAATAGCTGATGACGTACTGCGGGGAGTTGGGCAGCAGAAGCGCGACCCGGCACCCCCGTCCGATCCCCAGGTCCGCGAGCGCCGATACCATGCTTTCCACGTGCCGTTTGAGCCGGCTGTAGCTCATAGCCGTGCCGAAAAACAGCAGGGCCGTCCGGTCGGGGTTGTCCCGCGCGGATCTCAGGAAAAGCTCGAAGACCGGCTGCTCCGGGTAAGAGAGAGTCATCGGCACCTCCCGGTCGTAGCTCCTTGACCAGGGAAGCTCAGCGTTGGTACTGTCCATCGTCCATTCTCCTTTCAGAATGACTAAGGACCGCTGCTGAAGTTCATCTCCATCTCTCCTTTATGCGCTGCTGCGGATAGGCTTATTCCTTCTCTGTGTGCTGGCTGTGGAAGATCGCTTTTAAGGCCCCTTTGAGGTGAATCTCCATCTCCCGGCCCGCCCCCGCTTCGTCCCCGGCGAGGATGGCCGCGGTTATCCGGCGGTGGCCGGCGGCGCAGTTCTCGCGGCGCTGGGGTGCGAGGTGCAGGGCCGCGGCGTATCGCTTCATGATTATCCACATGGTCGAAGCCATGGAAAAGAGTACGGAGCTGCTGCCCAGCCTCCCCACCAGCAGGTGGAACTCCTGGTCCAGGTCGGTGAAGGCCCCCGCCTCCTCCATCGATCCATCCATCCGGGCGGCGAGTTCCTCCAGGGCCGCCCGGCCCTCCGGGCCGGCGCGCCGGGCGGCCAGCCGGGCCAGGTTGGACTCGATGATGACGATGGCCTCGAAGGCGCTCTCCATCATTTCCCGGTCCAGGCCGTCCTCGACCAGAAACCGGAACACTATCGCCTCCAGACTGGTCTCTCTGGCGGGGTCGCGCACAAAGACGCCCTCACCGACCCGTTTTTCTAAAACCCGCATCAGTTCCAGCACCCGGAGGGCTTCGCGCAGCGACCCCCGGTTGACCCCCAACTGGAGGGCCAGCTCCCGCTCCCCGGGAAGCTGCTGACCGGGCTTGAACTCCCCGTCGGCGATCTTCTGCATAACCTGGCTGGCGATGATCTCGTAGAGGTTCTTCTTCTTCACCGTCTCAAACATGTGCTGTCCACCTCAGTGGTTTAATGGTCGAACCAGTTGATTAGATTTTACCACCGGCACGGTTACTTGGCAACAACTTATAGATAGGAATGTACTTTATTGCACAAACGCTATATATTCCGCGGTGGTTGGGGATAGGGTGAAGTGTAAGCGAGTTGAATGTAATCATAGAAAACGGGAGCCGGTTTCGGCTCCCGCCAGAGTGTAGACAATGCCCTTCTAAAATATTGACACATGTGCACCAGCATTCAATCGGCCTCAAATAGTGGACATACTCTGTGGGGGCATGAGCCCCTTATGGCGCGGAGCGTCTTTCTGCCCTGTGAAGGTCGACCGGCAAAAAGGGGCGAGCGACAGGAGGTCGCGAGAAAGCAAAGTGCAAGGATGCACGTTTTGCTTTTTCCCAACCCCTTTGTGCATGTCGGCCTGAACAGTTGGCAGAACAGCGACGGGAATACCGGGCGACAGGACACCACAGAGTATGGCCCGGCCCTGATGAGATTGAATGCGATCCTTTAGGTGTGGTGTGGTTTTTTGTCGACAGTCTGAGGCGGGTGTCCCCGCCCGCTTTCTCGCTCTCTTCTTTACTCGCCCAACCGCCGCTGGACGAAGTTGGTGTTTACCTCCCCCTGGATGAAGAAGGCGTTGCTCAGGACCCGCAGGTGGAACGGGATGGTGGTCTTGACCCCGTCCACGACCATCTCCTTCAAGGACCGTTTCATGCGGTTGATGGCCTCCGGTCGGGTGCGGGCGTGCACTATCACCTTGGCGATCATCGAGTCGTAGTGAAACGGTATGTTGTAGCCGGGGCAGGCAACGCTGTCCACCCTCACCCCCGGCCCTCCCGGGGCCAGATAATTCTTCAGCGAGCCGGGCGAGGGGCGGAAGTCGTGGTCCGGGTCCTCCGCGTTGATGCGGCACTCCATGGCGCAGCCGACCCAGCTGATATCCTCCTGCTTCAGTTCCAGGCGTTCCCCGGCCGCCAGCCTTATCTGTTCCCGCACCAGGTCTATCCCGGTGACGAACTCGGTGATCCCGTGTTCCACCTGGATGCGGGGATTGATCTCGATGAAGTAGAAGTTGCCGGTTTTATCCATCAGGTACTCCACCGTAGCCGCGCTTCTCAGATTTATCGCCTTGCCCAGCTTTACCGAAAGCTCCCCGATCTCCTGGCGCATCTCACTGGTCAGCACCGGGCAGGGTGCCTCCTCGATCAGCTTCTGGTGGCGTCTCTGCACCGAGCAGTCGCGCTCGCCCAGGTGGATCACCTGCCCGAAGCTGTCGGCCAGCAGCTGAAACTCGATGTGCCTCGGCTCCTCGATGTACTTCTCCAGGTAAACGTCTTTACGTCCGAAGGCGTTTTCCGCCTCGGTCTGCGCTCGGGCCACGATGTCCATGATCTCCTCGGAGGTGTGCACCACCCGCATCCCCCGCCCGCCGCCGCCCGCCGAGGCCTTGATGATGACCGGCAGACCCAGCTGTTTGACGGCCTCCTTGACCTGGTACTCGTCGACCAGCGGAAACTCGGTGCCGGGGATGACCGGTACCCCCACCTGGCTCGCGATATGACGGGCCTCTATCTTGTTGCCCGCCAGTTCGATGGTGCGGGAGGTGGGGCCGATAAAGGTTATCCCATAGGTGGTGCACATCTTGGCGAAGTAAGCGTTTTCGGCCAGAAATCCGTACCCGGGGTGGATCGCCTCCGACGCGGTAACCTTGGCCGCGCTGATCAGGGCCGGGATGTTCAGATAACTGCGGGCTGGGACGGCCGGCCCGATGCATACCGCCTCATCGGCCATGTGGACGTGCAGCGATTCCCGGTCCGCCTCCGAGTATACCGCGACGGTGGAAATGTCCAGCTCGTGGCAGGCGCGGATGATCCTGACCGCGATCTCCCCCCGGTTGGCCACCAGAACCTTTCTAAACACCGGGCGACACCCCCTGGGCCAGCAGCATGATGGTCTGCCCGTACTCCACCGGCTTGCCGTTTTCGGCCAGTATCTCTACCACTATCCCCTCTGCCTCGGCTTCCACCTCGTTCATCACCTTCATGGCCTCGACTATGCAGAGGGCGTCTCCGGGCGACACCCGGGTCCCCACCTCCACGAAGGGAGGGCTCCCGGGAGCCTGGGAACGGTAGAACCTCCCTACTATCGGGGCTATGACCGGGATCAGCTTGCCGCTCTTCTTGAAGTCGGGCAACGGCTGGGGGTCGGACGCCTTCCCCCCGGCCGTCGGGATCGCGTCCCTGGATTCCAGGGTTCCCGATTCAGCCGGTTCTCCCGTCTTCCTCTCCCCTGTCGATCGCTTGATCTGGACCTTGAAGTCCCCGTTCTCCAGTGAAATCTCGGTAATCCCGCTTCCGTCCAGGTATCCTATCAATTCCTTTAAGTCGCTGATCTTCACCTCGGTTTCCTCCTCCAAGTCCGATTCTGTTATTCGTCCCGCCGCCGGCGGCACTTTGGTCTCGTCCAATCCTTCCGTTTCACGCTGGTCCGAACCCACCCGGGGCCCGAACAGCCGGTGCGCCAGTTCGGGGAACAGTGAGTAGGTCAGGATGTCCTCCTCGCGGTCGCTTATCCCCTTCAGCTCATCCCTCACCCGGTCCCACCGGTAGGCCAGGTAGTCGACCGGCCTCCCCTTCAGGGCGGGCACGGTTCCCACCAGTTCTTTTATAAAACCCGGGTCCACCGGCCCCGGGGGCCGGCCGTAAAGACCGCGCAGGTAGTTCTTTATCGCGTCGGAGGCCCGGTGATACCTCTCCCCGGATTTCAGGTTGATGACCGCCTGGTCCGCCACCATCCTGCCGATAAAGTCGGTCAGGTGCGGGTACCCCAGGTCGGCCCTGACCCGGGCCATCTCTTCCAGCACCGAGGGCAGCCCGCCCTCTATCCCTTCGGTCGGGAGCTGTTCCTCGACCACGCTGAGTATCCACCCCGGGACCTGGTGCTCGAACGCGCGCAGGTTGTCCACCGAGGTGATTCCACGCGGGAAACCTTTCCGCTCTCGGACCTCTTCGATAAAGTCGGTGATGGCGAGCAGGGACGACTCTTCCAGTCTGGTGTCGTATCCACCCTCGTGCAGGCAGTACACCAGGCTCTCCACCGGGGGAAGCGAGATGCCGAATGAGGTGGGAGCCGAGGCGGCGTCTATAAAGTCCACTCCCGCTTCGGCGGCGCTGAGGTAGATACCGATGGCCATCCCTCCGTTGTAATGCGCGTGAAGGTCGACCGGTACGCCCACCTTGGCCTTGACCGCCTTGACCAGGGAAGCGACCGAGGACTGGTTGAGGGACCCCGCCGCGTCCATGATGCAGATGGAATCCACACCCAGCTTGACGAACTGCCGGGCCTGGCTCACGAAATAGTCCTCGTTGTGGACCGGGCTGCGGGTGTAGCTGATGGAGGCCTGCGCGTGGCCGCCCGCCTTCTTGACCAGCCTGATGGGAAGTTCGAGGTTCCGCCAGTCGTTTAACGGGTCGAACAGGCGGAAGATGGTCACCCCGTAATCGTAGGTCTTGCAGATAAACCGCTCCACGATGTCTAGCGGGTTCGGCTCGCTGCCGACCAGGTACATGCCCTTGATGGTGGCCTGGAGCGGGGTGTTTCTTATCCCCTCGCGGTAAGCCCTCAGTACCTCCCAGGGGTCGCGGCGCAGGTGCCGCAGGGAAGCGGCGAAGACATCGCCCCCCCAGACCTCGATCGAGTGGTACCCCGCTGCATCGATCTTTCCTAGTATCGGTGCCACGTCTTCGGGCGCCAGTTTGCCCTGCCAGAGCGACTGCTGAGCGTCCCGCAGGGTGCTGTCGACTATCCCTATTCCTTTCATACAGTGCATCTCCTTGAATGCAGCAACTGGAAATTACTGCATTATTTTAGGCTTTCAGGCCTTTTTCTATACGACGTAACGTCTTTAAATAAAATATCAAAATTATACCGGGATGTATATGACTTATTCGGGTTCAGCCCTGTATACTTCTTGGCTTCGCACCTTGTATCCCCCGATCAGTACCGCGGGTTGGCCGGATCAGCGTACAGTTCTCAGGAAACACAAAAAACCTGGTCTCCCGTACGGGAGACCAGGCCACAGTCAAAAAGCTTCAACCGGCGGCGTCTTCGGTTTACTTCTTCTCCATCAGTTGTTCCACCATCTTCTTCAGGTCCTGGATGTGGCTTTCCAGCGTCTCCACCTTCTTTACCGCTTGGCTGGGGGCGCAGTTTCCATACTGGGCGCATTCACCGCAGGGATCGGAGTAGGCGATCGGGCAACCGGTCATCGGAATCCCTCCTTTCCAGAGTTCTACCTGCCAGATCCATATTCTAAAACTTGGCTGCTGCCAAGACTTTGGCGAAGGTGACAGCCTCAGCCGCGCTTACCTTACCGGGAATCCCTTTTTTTACCTCTGGATAACAAAAAACGCCCACCTGCCGGTATACGACAAACCGGCTGTGGGCATCGTTGCCTACTTGAGTGCCAGCGCTGGCACCGTATTATTTTCCAATATTATTATAACCCGTCGAAAAGCCGTCCTTCAACCGGCCGAGGCTCATAATACTTTATAATTGCACTCCAGAGTAATGATCTCAGAGCGGTATAATAAAAATGGATTCCCGCGGGGAATCCATTTTTGCGAGGGGGAAACCATCACTGCCGAGGGGGCGGCAGGCTATGGCCGGTTTACCTATTTCTTCTCCAGCATCTGCTCCACCAGTTTCTTCAGGTCCTGGATATGTCCCTCCAGGGCTTCTACCTTCTGCACGGCCTGGCTGGGGGCGCATTTTCCGTACTGAGCGCACTGACCGCACGGATCGGTGTAGGAGATCGGGCACCCATTCATCATTAAGACCTCCCTTCTTATCATCGTCTTATGATAGCAAAAACCACTAACCGATTGACTACCCCTTTATTATAACAGATAAACATTATGCATTATAATGTATAATGTTTATTTTTAAACTGCCATCCATCTTTTCTTTACCATGGATACCGCACGGTTAACAAACCGGTCCGCCAGCGGGTATAATTGTATCAACCGCTGGAGCGGAGGGATTTTTCAGGAGGTGGAGGCAGTGGCGGGCGAGCTGCGGATAGGTACATCTGGTTACAGCTACGAAGACTGGCGCGGCTGCTTCTACCCCGTCAAGCTGGCCAAGAAGGACATGCTGGCGTATTACGCCCAGGAGTTTTCCTTCACCGAGATCAACTCGACCTACTACCAGCTCCCGGGGCTGAAGATGATGGAGGGGCTGGCCCAAAAGACCCCCGGAGGATTCGTATTCACCGTCAAGGCCTACCAGTCGCTGACCCACGGCCGGACGGACACCGTCGAGGAGGACGCCCGGAAGTTCATCTACTCCCTGGCCCCCCTGCGCGAGGCGGGGAAACTCGGAGCGGTCCTGCTGCAGTTCCCCTACTCCTTTCACAACCGGGAGGAGAACCGGACCTACCTGGCTCGGCTGAAGGATATCCTGCGGGACGCACCCACTATCGTGGAGTTTCGCAACCAGGGTTGGGACCGGCCGGCGGTCCTGGACTTCCTGAAGCAGCTGCAGATAGGGTACACCTGCGTCGACGAGCCGCAGCTCAAGGGGCTGGTCAAACCGTGCGCGGTCTCCACCTGGCCGCTGTCCTACGTCCGTTTTCACGGGCGCAACGCCGCCAAGTGGTGGCAGCCCGAACAGTCTTTCGAGCGGTACGACTATACCTACTCCCCGGCAGAACTGGAGGAGTGGGTGCCGGGGATCGAGAAGCTCAGGGAAGAATCCGCGAAGGTGTTCGTGGCCTTCAACAACCACTACCGGGCCCAGGCGGTCCTGGGTGCCCGCATGCTACGGGACCTGCTGCAGAAGATCGAAGGTTGACTCCACACGACCCGCCTTTATTCACATCAGCCTCAAAATGTATGTGACCATCGACACCGGAGGCGCAATTAATTTTAAAATTCATATACTTGTATAATAAAATTTGCCATTGTATAATATCCCTATATTTTACAGTTATTTCAAGCATTTTCCACACTAATTAGCAGGAGGAATAAACATGGCTGAGATTGAAACCGGAAACTTTCTATCGGACGACGAGATTTTGGACGTGCTTACGATGATGGCCCCAGTGCTGCAGAAGATGTTTCCTCTGGACACCATGGTGCAGATAAGTGATACTGAAAAATTTTTAGCCTACATGCCGGGCCGGGAGGTTATTATACCCGGCGACGTGGTGGGGACGAAGGTTCCCCCGAACAATCCGATATATCAGGCGATGCAGTCCCAGGGGTATGTCTCGTTTGAGGTCCCGAGAGAAGATGTGGGCATCAGCTTCAAGGCCTGCGCTATGCCGGTAAAGAATAAAGATGGCCAGATTATCGGGGGCCTGGGGATGGGATTCAGTCTAAGGAGCCAGAACGTCCTTTTGGAAGCCGCTCAAAATATAGCCGCGTCAGCCCAGGCGATATCGGCCACCACCGAAGAGATGGCGTCTTCGGCGAGTATTCTGGCGAATACGGTTGAACACCTGATGAGCATACAGAACAGCATCAACGATCATCTGGGCAATACCGACGAGATACTGGGCATGATCAAGTCCATCGCGGACAGTTCTAAGATGCTGGGAATCAACGCCGCTATCGAGGCGGCGCATGCGGGAGAACATGGGCGGGGGTTTTCGGTGGTGGCGGAAGAGATCCGCAAGATGGGTGATGACAGCCTCAATTCAGTAAAAAAGATCAGGAACATGCTGGAGGCGATCAAAGAAAACCTGTCCTTAATGACGGATAAAATCATGGAGACAGCGAAATCCAGCCAGAACCAGGCGGCTATTTCAGAAGAAATATCCGCAACCGTCCAGGATTTTGCCAAAACCGTCAACCAGATCGAGGAGATCTCACGTATACTTTAGCCCTCGCTAAAAATGGGAGTATGTCAAGGGACTGTCACTGGGGGGACAGTCCCTTGAATATTCCCGGCGGCATATGGCCTCCGGTTTGGTATATAATATGAATTTTATGGAAAAAAAGGTAATAATATTAATTTTATTTGCTATAATTATAACGAGGCTTTGATTAGGGAATAGGGAAAGGAACCGATGTTTTCAGTTAAAGGCAATGAGCGGATAAAGTTTTAAAGGAGGAAGAAGCATGACCTATCAAAACATTCAGTACGAAACCGCCGAAGGTATTGCCTGGATCACTTTAAACCGGCAGGAAAGGTTAAACTCCTTGAGTCCCGAGATGATGGACGAATGGATCGACGCGATCGAGACCGCCGGCAGGGATGAAGCGGTCCGCGTCGTGGTGGTGACCGGGGCTGGCCGGGCTTTCTGCACTGGTTTGGACCTAAAATCGCTGGGAGAGACCAAAATAGAAAATGGTGAGGTGGGAGGCGAGAGAGACGCCGCCGGCACAGGTGTCACCGCAGCGATTCAGAACTGTCCGAAGCCGGTGATCGCGATGGTCAACGGGTACGTTTTCACCGGGGCTCTGGAAATCTTATTCGGATTCGATATAGTAATAGCTTCGGAGGAAGCTAAATTTGCCGATACCCATGCCAAGTGGGGTCTCAGGCCGACCTGGGGGCTGACTCAGCGTATGCCCAGAATACTGGGGGTGAACAAGGCAAAAGAGTTATCTTTTACGTGTCGGATGTTTTCAGCGGAAGAGGCCCGGGAATATGGCCTGGTTAACCATGTCGTGCCGGCTGACAGGTTAAGGGAGGAAACCATAGCCCTGAGCAACCAGATTATACCCAACAGCGCGGAGGCGATAGCGGCGATCAAGGATCTCTACAACAAAGGGATGCAGATGACGCTGCAGGACGGCCTTAATTATGAGCGGGACACTCATTATCTGATTTCAGACACCAAAGCAAGGCTGTTTGGATTTAATAAATAGACAGCTTAAACCGTTTTGGGAAAAATCCAGGTTTTCAATAAGAAAAACCGCGAAACCATGTCAGGGTAAAATGCCGCCCCATCTAAGGGGCGGCATCTTCAGCCTCTGCCACCTATCACCCTTGTTCATATTCTGCCTGATAATGAAAAAAAGGACTGCTTTAATCCTCTTAATAAAGCAGTCTATGGAGGGGGGGAGGGGTTATCGTTAAATTTGAAATTTTAAAGCTTACTGGCCACAGGTTTACATTAAGATAAAATCCATGCCTTCGCCGATTATAACCAGTTCTCCCTTTTGGTTGACGCACTTGGTTTCCAGCCTGATCATGTGTTTTGCCTCGACCTTTTCTATGACCGTCGCGGTGGCGGTGATCGTATCGCCGATAAAAACCGGCTTGATAAACTTTACGCTCTGGCTAGCATAGACGTTGCCTAATGCAACCATGGTAACCACCGTTGATATCAGACCCTGGACCAGGACTCCCGGGACCAGGACATCGCCGAATCTGGTTCCCTTGCTGTATTCCTTGTCAATGTGCATCGGATTCATGTCACCGGTAAGGCCTACCCAGATGATCACGTCGGTTTCCGTCATGGTTTTGCTGAAGCTCTGACTGTCGCCAACCTTTAGATCTTCCCATTTCTTGATCTTTGAACCGTAATCCATGTCCAAAGCCCCCAAATCATTATCGTAGAATGTAGTTGCTGATAACGACGCGCTGAATCTCGCTGGTGCCTTCGTAAATCTCACAGATTTTCGCGTCTCTCATCATGCGTTCCACCGGATAATCGCGGGTGTAACCGTATCCGCCGAAAACCTGAACCGCCTGGGTGGTTACCCACATGGCTGTTTCAGAAGCCTTGAGTTTTGCCATTGCGGCATCCATCCCATAAGGCAGTCCCTGGCCTTTCCGCCAGGCAGCGTCGTAGGTCAGCAGCCGGGAGGCTTTGATCTGGACAGCCATGTCAGCCAGTTTAAACTGGATCCCCTGCAGAGCGGAAATCGGTTTGCCAAACTGGACCCTCTCTTTGGCGTAAGCGGCCGCCTGCTCAAAGGCGCCCTGGGCAAGCCCGACGGCTTGAGAGGCGATTCCGATTCGGCCCCCGTCCAGGGTCTCCATCGCCATCTTAAAGCCATCGCCCTCTTTACCTAACAGGTTTTCCCTGGGAATGCGGCAGTTCTCGAAAATCAGGTCGCAGTTCTGGGTTCCCCGAAGACCCATTTTCCTTTCAAACTTGCCAAAGCTGAACCCGGGCGTTCCCTTTTCCACAATGAAGGCGCTGAAAGCCTTGGCCTTTAACTCGGCCGGGCCGGTTCGGGCAAAAACCACATAGGTATCCGACGCTTCGGCGTTGGTGATAAAAATTTTGCGGCCGTCAAGCACCCATTCATCGCCATCCAGAACCGCTCTGGTGGTCATGCCCAGGGCATCGCTGCCGGCGTTGGACTCGGTCAAGCCAAAAGCGCCCTGCTTTTCACCGGTTACCAGCGGAATCAGATACTTCTTCTTCTGCGCTTCGTTACCGTAGGCCTTGATCGGCCCGGCGCACAGACTGAGGTGGGAAGACAGGGTGTCAGAAGCGGAAGGGTCGACCCGGCCCAGTTCCTCAACCGCGATAGCGTATGCGACATAATCCATGCCGGCCCCGCCCCATTCCGGTTCAAACGGTATGCCGGTCAAGCCCAGACTGCCCATCTGATAGAATACTTCCTTGTCGTAATACTCCCGCTCGTCACGATCGACAACCTTAGGCGCCAGGACATTCTCGGCGAAATCCCTGACCGTCTGCCTGATCATTTCATGCTCTTTTGAAAGAGCAAAATCCATGTCTAAAACCTCCTTATATTAGCAGCATCCTTTTTAACAGGCCACCCAGCCGCTGTCAAACCGGATCGTTTGACAGGTTTCAAAGTTTTCTCTATTATGGTGATAGACGTTTCTTTATTGGGCTTGCCTTTTTGGGCAAGTCTTTTTTATAGTTTTAACGCGTAAATATGCTCAAATTGAGATTTTAGCTCGTCTCTGAACTTGGGATCAGCGATGGCGATCAGGCGGCGGGCCCGCTCCCTGGTTTCCTGGCCGCGCAGATGGGCGATCCCGTTCTCAGTCACCACGTAGTCAACATCGTTTCTGGGTGTGGTTACCGCGTCACCAGGCTGCAGGGCCGCTACGATCTTTGAAACCGTGCCGTTTTTAGCGGTTGCCGGCATGGCGATGACCGCTTTACCGCCTTTGGATAGACAAGCCCCTCGTACGAAATCCATCTGCCCGCCGATGCCGCTAAACTGTTTGGCATTGATGGTTTCCGCGCAGACCTGCCCCAGAAGGTCGATCTGGATGGCTGAGTTTACGGAGAACATCTTGTCGTTCAAGCTGATCACGTGCGAATCGTTTATGTACTCCACCGGGTAAAACTCGACTGCCGGGTTTCCGTCCAGTTTTTTATACAGTTCTGACGTGCCGGCGGCAAATGTAGCTAACGCTTTGCAGGGATGCAGGGTTTTACGCTTGCCGTTGATGACGCCGGCCTCGATCAGCTCCATGGTGCCGTCAGACAGCAGTTCTGAGTGCAGGCCCAAATCGTTTTTGTCCCTTAAGAAACTTAAAATAGCGTTTGGGATACCGCCGATCCCCAGCTGCAGGGTCGCCCCGTCTTCAACCAGGCTGGCGATATGCCGGCCGATGGCTTCTTCTACCGGGCCGACGTCCGGTTTGCTCATCACGATCAACGGCTGGCTGCTCTCTACGAAGTAGTCGATGTCATTCACATGGACCAGTGTATTCCCATAGGTTCTCGGCATATTGATGTTGACTTCAGCGATAACCAGATCAGCGGATTCGATAGCTGCCCGCTCATAGTCGACCGAAATCCCCAAACTGCAGTATCCGTAGCGATCCGGCGGTGATACATGAGTGACAGCTACATTGATATCCAGGAATTTTTCCCGGTAGGCCTTAGGGACATCAGAGAAATGCATCGCGACAAAGGCGGCTCGGCCCTCCTGGACCGCTTTCCGGGTACTGCCGCCGGCAAAACATGTGCTGAGTCTGATCCGGTTGTGATCGACATCGGGTTGGCAGTATAGGCCGGGACCCAGGGCGATCCCATGAGTAACAACAACGTTTTCCAATTCGTTTTGCCTTTTCACCAGTGCCTGGGGCATCAACCGAGGCTCACCGGCACCATGCCCCATCACTATACGGTCGCCGTTTTTAATCTTGGCAGCGGCTTCATCGGCTGTGATCAATCTGGATTTGTAATATTCATTCCAACTCATATAGAACCACTTCCTCTTTTCCGTTCAACGTGTAATGCACTGCAGGGCTTCGGAGATTACCAGCTGAGATAACCGCCTTCAACGAACAGAACTTGACCGGTCATGTAGTTAGATGCATCTGAGGCCAGAAATACGACCGGACCGCCGATTTCTTCCGGTTCCGCCCATCTGCCCATGGGAATTCGACTGGTCAATTCATTGAATACCGCCGGATCGTCCATTAACCTTCGGTTCAGCTTGGTCAAAAAATACCCCGGTCCGATAGCGTTGACATTGATATTGTATTTAGCCCATTCCAAAGCCAGCGTCTTGGTCAGCTGAATCATGGCGCCCTTGCTGGAGGCATACGGTGCGCGCTCAGGCAGGGCTACCGCTCCCATTGTAGAGGCGATGTTGATGACTTTGCCTTTCTTTTTCTCCAGTAAGACCGGTCCGACCGCCCGCGAGCAGAGCCAGGCCCCCTTCAAGTTGACCCGGATCACCTCATCCCAGTCTTCCTCAGCCATGCTCACACAGGGACCGCGCCGGTTGATGCCGGCGTTGTTGACCAGGATGTCGATGGTGCCCAGACTTCCTAAAGTTTCCTTCACCATTTCTTCCACACTGGCGGAATCGCCGACATCGACGCCTATCGGAATGGCTTTACCGCCCAGGCTCTGGATATCCGCGGTCACCTGTTGGGCGTCAGATAGTTTATGGGCAGCTACCGCCACGGAAGCCCCTGCCTTAGCCAGGGCGTGGGCCATGGCCTCACCCAGGCCGCTCCCGGCCCCGGTGACAATCGCTACTTTCCCATCCAGTTTAAATAAGTTTTCCATGCTCGCCCTCCTTAACCAGGATCGTAACTGCAGCGTTTTATTTGAACAAATTTACCACCGCTAAACTCAAGGCTGGAATATAGGTGATCGCCAGCAGGATCGGAAGACACACGAATATAAACCCGAGAATCGGGCGGACAATCTTATCCATGGATATACCCGCCAGACGGCAGCCGACAAACAGGTTGCAGGCGAAGGGCGGGGTAATCATGCCGATCTCCAGGTTCAGGAGCATAATAGCGCCGAAGTGAACCGGATCGACCCCATAGGCCCTAGCGGCCGGGACCAAGATCGGGGCCAGCAGCAGGATGCTGGTATTGGTCTCCATAAACATCCCGACGATCAGCAGCATGGCGTTGACCAGCAGCAGGAAGATTATAGGCGATTCGGTAATGCCAAACAGCCACTTGGTAATAGCCTCTGCTCCTTGACCATAGGTGAACATGGTGCTGGGCACGGAAGCGAACCCGATCAGGAGGCAGATGGCGGCGCTGGTCACGGCGCTCTTTTTGGTAACCGCGATCAGTCCCTCATTGTCCTTGTCTTTAAACAACAGCGGAAAGATTACCCAGCCAGCCAGCAGGCCATAGGCCACTGCAACCGCTCCAGCCTCCGTGGGGGTCAGTATCCCGCCGTACACACCGACAAAGATGATGACCGGCATCAGCAGGGCGACCAGGGCCCGGGGGGATTTTTTTCGTATGTTGTTGGAATAATCCTGGAACGAAAACTTTCCTTCCGGCTGTTTCTCCATGTGAGCGAAAAAGATCCGGTTGTAGATGATATAAGCTACAGTGACCAGCACCCCGGCGGTGGCTGTGGACAACCACACATCTGAAATCGGCTGGCCGGCTGTGATCGCGTACACCACACCCGGAATACTGGGAGGGATCAGGATGCCCAAAAAGCCCGAAGCGGCGATCATCGCGGTCGCGTAGCTCCGGCTGTAACCAGCCTTGACCAGTTCCGGCAGCATCATGCCGCCGATGGCGCTGACCGTGGCCACCGATGAACCGGTGATGGTGCCGAACAGAGCCGAGGTAATAATCACCGTGGCGGCCAGGCTGCCTTTGATCCGGCCGCAGATGGCGTGGATCCAGTTGAGAAGAGCGGTGGAGATTCCGCCCAGGGCCATCAGGTCGCCAGAGAAGATGAAGGCCGGGATAGCCAGAAAGGGAAATGAGTCCAGGCTGCCGAAGATAGCCCCCGGGATGGTCCTAAAGGGTATCCCCCCTACCAGCATTCCAGCCATTCCGCCCAGGGCGGCCGCGAATGGGACCGGTATCCGCAGGCAGGCGCTTATCACAAAAACGAGAATAAACACCATTATTAGCAGCATGTCGTTTTGTCACCTCCGGTCGTTTGGCCGCAGCCGGTAGCTTCACCGGTCCAGAACTCATACCCGGTGGCCCCGATGTCGTTCGGGTTCAGGATGAGATGGAAAAAACTGTGGACAATCGCTAAAGCACAACCTAACAGGATACTGCCCGTCACTATCGCCATGGGGATCGACATGGCCGGGGACATCATCTCGAATCTGATCTGGTCAGACACCAGCGCCCATGTTTCATAGCAGACGAACGACAGCAGTAAGATAGTGACTAAATCTCGAAATACGTTCATAACCTTGGCCGCTTTAATCTGGGTATTCAGGGCGGGGAAAAATCTTTGAATCAGAACCTCGACGAAGTTGATCTCGATGTGGTTCCGCTCCTTGGTGGCGATGGCCCCGCCCATGAAAGTGGAAGCGACGAAGAAGTAACGGCAGAGTTCCTCCGACCAGGCCAGCGGCAGTTCAAGGAAATACCGGCAGACCACCTGAATGCACATCAGGGTAAGCATTGCCAGAAATATGGGAACTGTAATGCAATACTCGATCTGCGCCAGTATGGCATCAATACGCTGTATGGCACGCAGCACTGGGATTCCTCCCTTCCAAATATTTTCGGGGCTAAATCAGTGCACGGCCCAGGTCAGACGCCAGACCGTGCACTTACCTGATTTAGCGTGTCATTTAATTTGCTGCGGCTTCCTTGATGATCCGGTCCATAATGTCTTTACCGTAGGTTTCAGAATTCTTCGGGTTTTCCCAGACCTTCTTGGCCGCTTCCTGCATGGCGTTCTTCAGTTCCGGGGAGGCGTCGATAACCTCGACACCCTTGTCGGACATGTTCTTCCAGAACTGAGCCACATCGGACCGGTTCAGTTCGACCTGCTTCTTGGCCGCGGCCTGAGCGGCTTCCTTGACGACCTTCTGCTGATCCGGGGTCAGCTTGTCCCAGGTCTTCTTGCTGATACAGATCTCCATCCCGCTGTAGATATGGTTGGACTTGGTGAAGTATTTCTGGAACTGCCAGTAGCCATAGGCCCAGGTTAAGATAGCCCCGTTGTCCTGGCCGTCGATGGTCTTCTGCTGCAGCGCGGTCGGGAGTTCGGTTACCGCCATCGGAGTCGGCAGGGTGCCTAATTCTTTAAAGAAGTCCAGGTAGAAGGGGATCTCCGGCACCCGGAGCTTCATGCCTTTCAGGTCTTCCTTGTTGGTAATAGGCTTCTTGGAGTTGGTCAGCGCCCGGAAATCGTTTTCACCAAAGGCCAGGACGATCATGCCTTTTTCTTCCAGCCGCTTGGCGACTACTTCGCCCATCCAGCCGTTCAGGTACCGCTTGTCGACATCGGCATAGTCCTTGAACAGGAACGGCATCTGGGTGAAACCGACTGAAGGAATGGCCGCGGTAAGACCCACGTCAGAGCACCATTGAATATCCAGCTCGCCGCGCATACAGGCTTCCGTGGTCTGGCGCTCGCCGCCGTGCACGCCGCCGAACTCCTTCACGGCTTTCACCTTTCCGCCGGTGCCCTTGTCGATCATATCAATCATGATATCAGCGGCCCGGAAATAGGAGTGATCCGGAGAGGAAGTGGCTGCCATATGGAGTACGATAGGACCATCGGCGGCTTTCGGTTCTTCCTTGGGTGCGTTGGTACCGCTGCCGCCGCAGCCCGCGACAGAGGCGGCAAACGCTAAAACCATCACCAGGGCGACAATTACTCTAATCTTCTTGGACATTCGCAATCCCCCTTCTTAATGTTTATAAAGGACAGTGGCTTGGGTGATTGGTGATACCGGTAAGGTTTAAAGTTCCCTATACCTCCTTTCCAGAATAACAAGGCTCTACCGGGCCGTACGTACAAGTCCGAACCATTTTCTGTTAACGCGGTGAGCAGAGCCCTCAACTTGGTAAATTAACTTACTAATTCAAATTTCTGTAAATATTGGTCGCTTCCTGCGGTGTCTGTTTACCGAAATTCAACTGTTCACCTGCTGTTGAAGGATTCGCAACCCTTGCTCCCACTTTGGTAAGCATACAATGCCGCGCCCAGTGCCGCGGTGATTTGAGGCATCGGGGCAATCGTGATGGGGGTCTTCAATTCCTGTTCCAGGGCTTTGACGACTCCCGCGTTTTTCGCCACACCGCCGGTCAGCACCACCTGAGGGACCAGTCCTACCCGCCCGACCAACCCGGCAACCCGCCGGGCTACCGACTGGTGAATGCCGGCCACCACATCGGCTCTGGACCGGCCAGCCGCCAGTTGGGAAATCACTTCGGATTCCGCGAACACGGTGCAGGTGCTGCTGATGGTGACCACCTGGGCAGCCTCTTCAGCTATCTGAGCCAGCTGACTGACCTCACACTCCAGTACCCGGGCCATCACTTCCAGAAAGCGGCCGGTCCCGGCAGCACACTTTTCGTTCATCACAAACTTGGTGACGAACCCCTGGTCGTCAAGCTGGATGGCTTTGGCATCCTGGCCGCCGATGTCGATAATCGTGCGGGCAGCGGGCAGCAGGTGATGCACCCCTTTGGCCTGGCAGCTTATTTCACTGATCTGCTCATTCGCAGCGCCAAAGGTCATTCTACCGTAGCCGGTGGCCACAGTCCAGGCGATATCATCGAGAGTAAGGCCAGCCCGTTTTAGGGCTTCGTCCAGTGCCCGAGTCGGGCCGCTGGTGCCGGTGCCAACCGGAATAACCGCTTCCCCGGCGATTTTTTTACCGTCCTCCAGGATGACCACCTTTGACGACGAAGACCCGATATCGATTCCCATGGTGTACAAGCCAGGTTACCCCCTCAATCAACTAAATCTATCTCCTGGCCGCCAGGATTTCGGAGAAAGCCTGCAGCCTGGTTCTGATCTGTTCCATAGACTCCATCTGCTGCTCGATCTCCACGTAAACGGACGGGATCCCGGCCTTATCCAGGTCCTGCTTCACAAATGGGTAATCGTATTCTTCCGGGTCACAGAACTTCATCATCAATACGACAACCCCGTCAGCCTGCTGTTTCTCAACTAAATCCGCAATTATTCTCCCGCGTAGCTTGTAGGGATCGTGGACGCAGGAACACCCCTCGAACTGGGCAAACTTATTGGCTAAACGCAGATACGGGTCTGTACCGCCTGGAGCCTCGGTTCTAAACTGCCGCGAACCCTGGGCCAGATCATCACCAACGATGGCCAGATTGAATTTCTCGAACATTTTCAGTAGAGCATACGGCTCAGCCATAATGCCGGTAACCACCACCCGCTGTCCCTGCCAGGTGCTTTGGGGCAGTTTTTTCAGTTCGGCGGTCAACTCCAGCAGCCATTCGGTATGGACTTCTCTGGGAACAAAAAATGATGATTTGATGACCATGTGCCGGTAGTAAGGGGTAATTACCTCACAGTGATCGGCCGCTGCTTCGAGGAAACTGTTCATCGCCCGGCGATGATCATTGTAGATCTCGATACTTTGCTGCAGTCCATGATCGGTCACGGGTTGACCAGATATCTCTTCTAACGCCACAGCCAGTTTTTTATACTCAGCCGCCAGGTAATTGATTGCAGACTCGTTTTTTCGGTTGTCGGGCAGAACCAGTCCCAGCACCGGCAGCTCGGGAACAGCCAACCGCATCATCAGGGGGATACAGCGCATGGTGTCACAGGTGGACGGCGAGATGACAGCATCGAGATCCCGATATACCCCGGTCATGGAAAACTCCATTACCGCCTTCATGATCGAGCAGGCAAAAGCCGGTAGATACTCATTGGCCCTGGTTATAGTGGTCTGTCCACCCCATAACCCCACCGGCAGCATGCCCGCGGCGTGCACCAGCTCTTCGACGTTATGAATAGGCAGGCAGCCGACGACCTTGCGCCCGGTCTCTTCTTTCCACTTGGCCGCCATCCGTCCGGGGTGCAGTGCTGTGTTTTTAAAATTAGCCAAAATACTGTCGATATTAGACATTCAGGCACACCTCCTTAACGTGCGTTCCTTTTCCGCTGCTCGATCATTTCAAACAGGGCCTGCACCCTGGTCTCGAATTGGGCTTGAGAAAAGGCTCTCGGGTCGGTCTGGTCGCCATCCACCAGAACCACCGGCACGCCAGTTAATCGAGTTGTCTCCCGAGCCATGGCATACTGGGCGAAATCCTGGGGTTTGCAGCTGCGATTGACGTGCATGATCACCCCGTCAACGGAGAAATCTGTAACCATTTTGACCATCTTTTTAATGCGGGAGTTAAAATTGGTATTCACATAGATCGAAGCATAGGCGCGGGCTACAGTTTTCAAATCATCGATGTCATAGATCAGGGACCAATTGTCCGGATAGGTCGATGCCACCATACAGGCCTGGTAAGAGCGCAGGCAGTCGGACATGAATTTGAGGTCATACCAGAAGGGAATCCCATCCCAGAGAATCCGATATTTTTCTCCACCGATGGCTGACTCGCCCCGAGCCTTCTTTTCGGCCAGTTCGTCCCGCAGCAGCGTAAAGAAATCGACTGCTTTTTGATTGCCGCGCATACAGACAGCCAAAGCCATATAGTTAAAGAAATCCAGGCCATTAAGAGGTGAAGGAATGGCCCGTCCCAGTTCCAGGGACTCATGCCAGATGGTAGCCGCCTTGCTGGATAATGCCAGAACTTCGCGGAACCGATCATAGTCGAACTTGCGGCCGGTAATCTGTTCCAGCTGCCTGATGGCCTCTTTAAACTGTCCAACCATATACTCAGCCGCGTGGTCATCAACTTCATCGCCATGACTGAAAGGGGTGTCGATCATGACTAACGGCACATTCAGGCGGCGGGCAAGGATTTCGTACCATTTTGTAACCGTGTTGCAGATATTGTTGCAGCAGAATACCAGATCCGGCGTTGGCATTTTACCGGCCGCACAGTCCCCGGCCTCCACGTAGCCCATGTTTACCCTGGCATAGGAACAGATATCCGATGAATAACCCATCGCTTCGGAAATCGCGATCATATTCATCGAGTCTTTTTTTGCCCCAACCGCAGCCGCATGATTTTCCGGGTACATGGTGACTATATCCATCGCCTCCAGGATTTCTCTGGGAGCTATGGATGTCACCCAGGCCACGGTTTTGCCCTCTTCCTTAGCCTTAAGCGCGCCCGCGTAGTACTCGGCCTGAAGTTCTTTGACGACGTCCTTGGCTTTTTTCTGGGTCACCCAATTCACCCTCTTCCTGATATATCCAGTTCAAAAATATTAGCATAACAATTGCTGCGATTTATCCTAGGCCTCCACCTTGATAATGGCCGCGTCACCCTGGGTCAGGCCGCCGCAGATGCCGACAACGCCCATACCGCCACCGCGCCGCATCAGTTCATACATCATGGTGATGATGATCCGGGCGCCGCTGGCGCAGTTGGCGTGGCCGACCGCGATAGCCCCGCCGTTCACATTCATCTTGGCTTTAATGGCCTGGTACTTGGCGTCATCGCCATCAGCCAGGATTTTGGCGCTGACCAGTGGAACGCAGGCAAAGGCCTCGTTGATTTCAACCAGCTCCATATCGTCCAGGGTTAAGCCGGTCTTGGCAAAACACTGCTTGATCCCCACCGCCGGAGCGATCGGCAGCATGGACGGATTGGCTCCGGTGCTCACCATGGCGATTATGGTGGCCAACGGCTTCACACCCAGTTCTTCAGCCTTGGCCCGGGTAGTAATAATGACAGCAACCGCGCCGTCGTTGAGGCCAGGAGCGTTGCCGGCCGTGATGCCGCCGACATTGTCGAATACTGGCTTCAGTTTGGCGAGTCCTTCCAGAGTGGTATCCGGCCGGTACTGTTCATCTATGTCCAGGACCTTTACCTGCCCGTTTTTCTGAGGAAACTCCAGGGGCATCATTTCTTCTTTGAACCTGCCGTCTTTCCAGGCCGCACCGTATTTCTGGTGGCTGGCCAGGGCCCATTCATCCTGTTCCTGCCGGCTTACATCGTATTCCACCGCTACCCGGCCGGAGTCGACGGAAACCGGGGCATAGTCTTTGTAGCCCAGGGGGAATAGGGGGTCTTCCATTTTGATCTCCCCGATTTTATGGCCATTGAATCTGATGTCCCGCAGCAGATATGGGATTGAAGAAAAATGGGTCGCACCGCCGGCCAGAACCACATCGGCCTCCCCAGCTTTGATCGTACGGATGGCGAAGTTGATGACCGAAGTCCCTGAAACACAGGCCTTGTCGATCGTACAGGATGGTGTCTCGGGCGGCATACCCGCTTTAAGCATGCTCTGCCGGGCCACAACGGGGGTGAAGACGTCCTTGGTGTTGGAGGTGTCGCCGCAGCCCCACCAAACTTCCCCGATCTGCTCCGGTTTAAGGTTGGCCCGTTTGATGGCCTCCTTCATAGCGATGGCGCCTAAATCCACCACATCCATATCTTTCATGGTCCCGCCGAAACGGCCAAAGGGTGTTCTGACCGCACTGATGATTACCATATCGTCTTTATTCATAGCTGTAGCCTCCTTAAGATTCATCTTCAAACAGTGATTAATCGTTATAGGTATAGAAACCGCGGCCGGTCTTCCGGCCCAGTTCGCCAGCCCGCACCATCTGGCGCAGCAGAGGCGCGGCCTTGTATTTATCACCTAAATCTCTTTCCAGGGTCTCCAGGCCGTGCAGAACGATCTCCGCGCCGACCATATCGATCAGGGCCAGCGGGCCGATCGGGAAATTGCAGCACAGCTTCATGGCTTTGTCTACGTCTTCCGGTTTGTTTCCGTCCATAACACACTTGACAGCCTCGTTGTTCAGCACATCCAGCAGTCGGCTGACGATGAACCCGGCATAGTCGACCGCCATCACCGGCTCGCGTCCAATCTGCTTGACATATGCTACAACCGCATCCATCACCTCATCAGAAGTCAACCGGCCGCGAATCAGTTCAACCCCGATCATCACCGGCACGGGATTCATAAAATGGATGCCGCAGACATGCTGCGGCCGGGTGGTGGCGGAAGCGATGCTGGTTATAGGCAGGGTTGAGGTATTGGAACCCAGAATAGCCCCCGGTTTGCACGCCGCGTCGAGCCGCTTGAAAACCTCCATTTTGAGTTCCAGGTTTTCCGGCACCGCTTCGATCACCAGGTCAGCGTCTTTAACCGCTTCCTCCAGGCTGGTAGTGGTGCTGATCCGCGCGAAAAGGGCGTCGGCTTCCTCCTGGCTGACTTTCCCTTTAGCCGCCAGCTTGCCCACACTCTTTTTGATGGTATTTAATCCGTTTTCCAGGGCTGTTTCGGCAATATCCTGCATCACGACGGTATATCCCGCCGCGGCGGTGACCTGGGTTATACCGTTGCCCATGGCGCCGGCTCCAAGTACAGCGACTGTTTTGATATCAAACATGCAGTCTCACCATCCAATCTTGTTTATTTCCCCTTGAATTGGGGTTCCCGTTTTTCCAGAAAAGCCGCGATACCTTCATCCCGGTCCTCAGTGGCATAGCATTCGCCCCAGAGTTCGATTTCCATCTGCAGACCTGAATCCAAATCCATTTCCAGGCCCCGGTCAATGGCAACCTTGGCAAGCTCTAAAATGGCGCTGGATTTGCCGGCTATGGCTCGGGCGAGCTGTTCGGCCTCAGCCATCAGGTCAGCCGTCGGAACCACCTTGTTGACCAACCCGATTTCGTTGGCCCTGGAAGCATCGATCATCTGCCCGCTGAAAACCAATTCTTTGGCCCGGGCTGGCCCGATCAAACGGGCAAGCCGCTGGGTCCCGCCTCCGCCGGGAATGAATCCCAAATTGATTTCCGGCTGTCCAAACTTCGCGTGAGGCGCGGCGATCCGGATGTCACAGCACATGGCGACCTCCAGGCCTCCCCCTAAGGTAAATCCGTTTAAAGCCGCAATAACCGGTTTGGTGAAACTGGCGATTGTCTGCTGAGTGACCTTGGTTCTCAGGGCAAACCGCCGGGCCTCCAGGAACGAACACTTTTGCAGTTCTCGAATGTCCGCGCCGGCGGCAAATGCCCGGTCGCCTTTACCGGTGAGAATAACCGCCTTAACCTCTTCATCCTGGCTCATCTCATCGAAAATCAACTTCAGTTCCCGAAATACTGTGGAATTCAGCGCGTTAAGCACCTCGGGCCGATTGATGGTGACAAACGCCACCCCGTCCGCCTTGCGGTACTCAAGTGTTTCATAGCCGCTCATAGCTCAGAGCACCTCCTTCCGAACACTTTTTTCGTCAACCCCGTCGGCAATCAGTCCTTAATTGAAAAATAGCCCTGAACACCCCGGCAAGTCTATATGTTCGGTTGCCAAGTCTTCAACGCCTCAACCGGAGTTGAAGATTCTTCCTAACTGCCGAAGAAAAACTCGGCTGTCGCCAAGCCTCTGGCGAAGGCGAAAGCCGTAGTTGCACTTGCTTGCATCGGAAAGTCCGCTAATATACTTTCCGATAGCGTAAAATAATGAAGATCCGCCGCCTGGCCATGCCAGGCAGTGGATCTTCGAAGCCTATGGTCTTATCAGTTACTCAGTTTCGCACATAAAGCAGCAGTATCTCCGCTCTATCACAGTTATGGGGAAGGATCTTATGCCCGTGATTGGCGTCAAAGAAAGCGGTGTCGCCATTCTTGAGGACATACTCTTCTTCCCGAAAATTGAGTTTCACATCCCCTTCTAAAACCAGGAAGAACTCTAACCCGTCGTGTTCCACGTATCTGGCGGACTTTGCCCCTTCCTGGATCAATAAAACAAAGGCCTCCATTTTGGCTTCCCGGGAACCGCCCACACGGAAATACTCGTAGCCGAGTTTTCCCGGCGTGTTGCTGCTCGCCCATTTCCGTCGGTCGTTCGACCTGACGATAGTTGCCATCTTCTTAGGTGCAGAGCTGGAAACCAGATCGGAAATATTGACTCCTAACGACTGGGCAATGTCAAGGAGCAGCTCCAGATTGATCGATGCCTTGTTGGCCTCGATCTTGCAGATCAGGCTCTTGGTGACATTGCAGCGGGATGCCAACTGGGTTTGGGTCATGCCGTTCTGAATCCGAATATTTCTGATTCTCTGGGCAGTACTACAAGCAGTTGCCATAAATCCACTTCCTTTCTGCTCATATAGTTAACGGCCAAACCATACTTCACGGGTTTTATTACTGAATAAGTTGCTTTTATGCAAGTAGAAAGGATGTGACAGCCGGGTACGATACCCGATTACATGATTTAGTTGAAGGCAGATGATAGTTTTTAATTCAAGGATGGAGATAAAGTATTCCTATTTGACCGCGATTATATACTGAAAGCTTTAAAAAATTCTGTTGAAAAGGTCGAGCGCCTTTCAACTTTTTATTAAGAATATAATTCAACATCCATCTTTAAATTCCCTTTATATTATAAATATATAATTATTTACAATTGCCGCCTGACCAGGTACAAAGAGGCAATTCCGCCCGCACCGCCTAAGACCACCAGGTAGATAAGCCCCATCGCGTAACTGCTGGTAAGCTGGATCAGGCCGCCGATGATCACCGGAGCCAGGGCTGAGACAAAATTGCTGATTCCGTTCATCACCCCGGATCCTAACCCGATCAGCCGCAATGGCATCAGTGCCTGCAGAAGCACCCAGATCGGGGCAAAAATGAAGGTGTTGAAGCCGGCGGCCAAGGAGATAAAGATAACGCACCATCCGTTGGAGGGAATATAAGCCGCGATCAGGAGACATACCGTCGACCCGATTAAACTGATGGTGGTAAAAACCTCTCTTTTCATCAGTCGGTCCGACAAAAATCCGCCCAATATAATGCCAACCGCCGCGAACACATAGGGAATCGAGGCCATCCAACCCAGAGACTGCCAGGGAAAACCCCGGGCAACCATCAAATACTGGGGAATCCAGGTGATCAACCCCCACCAAATGGATAGGTAGGCGCTATAGCATACTGTCACCAGCCAGAACTCCCGGGAATGAAGAATCAGCTTGAGCCACCCGTGGTGGAGGAGCCCGTCCGGTTCGGCATGGTGACTATGGCCCATATTCCGGGCGATAAAGTTCTTTTCGGCCGGGCCGACGTGCTTGTTGTCAGCCGGCGAATCGGTAACCAGACCGAACCAAAGGGGCAGAGACATCAAAAGTGCCATACCGGCGACGAAAAAAAAGGTCGCTTCCCATCCGCTTGCCCAGATCACGAAAGAGAACAGCGGCATAGCGACCAGGGGACCCAGGCTACCTCCCAGGGAATAAATAGAGTTAGCCCGCCCCCGTTCAACCGGGGGGAACCAGTTCTTGATTATACAGCTATTTGACGGGAAGTGGATTCCGTGCCCAATCCCCATTAGAATACGGGCACCCAGGAGCATGACCAGTCCCTGGGCAAAACCCGCTACCGTCACGGCCAGGATGGCGATCATTAAGCCCAGCAGCGCGGTTTTTCTTGGTCCAATCCGATCGCTGAGCGGTGAAGCTAAAACGTTGGTGAGAGCGTAAGGAAGCAGAAATAGTGTCATCACCAGTCCCTGTTTGGCATTCTGCCCGACTAAATCCATATCAGCCAAAAATCGGGGATCGACCAAAAGGATACTGACATTCACCCTCTGCAGAGAAATCGACAACCAGATCAGCAGCAGGGCCCCGATCACCAAAAACCTGGTTTTGCCCACCACTCTGGCAGGTTTATCGATTACACCTATCTTTTCACTTAATAAATTCATTAGATTAATTTATCCCTTCAGAGCATTTGAGGGTCCAATTTGTTAAGAAAAAATTAAAACATGATTAATGATTATTCAATGGCCTTCCTTACCCCTTCCATTCCTTCCCTTTTTTGTTCAACTTTTCAACCGGTGTTGAATATCAATCCACACCGGCTTATCCTGCTGCGGCAGTGTTGACAAAACATCAACCCGGCCCGGAATGTTGAATGATGGTTGACTGGATATACAGGAAACTAAATAAAGAATTCGAAATTCGTCTTTAAGCATTAAAGACGGCGGCCGATTTTAGTTCATCCTGGATATGGAGGGAGGGGCACTGAAAAAGACGAGATGCGTGAAAAATTCAGAGTTGTCGTTACCGATTTCGAGTATGAATCCCTGAAAAGTGAAGAACAAGCGCTGGCCGGCATCGGAGCTACCCTGATACCCTGCCACTGTAAAGACGAGTCAGAACTGATCAGCAGCACCGCAGACGCCGATGCTTTGCTTGTTCAATACGCCTCGATCACCCGCAGAGTAATCGAACACATGAGTAAGTGCCAGATCATTGTCCGATACGGAATCGGGGTGGACAGTTTAGACGTTCCGGCTGCGACAGATCACGGCATTATTGTAGCCAATGTCCCAGATTACGGGCTGGAGGAGGTAGCCAACCATACCATCAGCCTGCTGCTGGCCAGCGCCCGCAAGCTGACCATCCTCAATGAGTCTGTCAAAAGCGGTGTCTGGAACTATAAAGTGTCCAAACCGTTGTTTCGCTTGAGCGGCAAAGTGCTTGGACTGCTCGCCTTCGGCAATATTGCCCGGTTAGTGGCCAAAAAGGCCCTGGCTTTCGGGCTGCAGGTCCAGGTATGCGACCCGTTTATTGATGCAGAAACAGCCGGCCGGTATCACGCCAAATTAGTGGACTTTGATACACTGATCGCCACTTCAGATTTCCTGTCGATCCACGCGCCGGGCAATTCTTCGACGTACCATCTGTTTAATCAAAGTGTTTTCAGCCGCATGAAAAGCACGTCCTATTTGATCAATACAGCCAGGGGAGCCATTATCGATGAGCAGGCTTTGATAGACGCTCTCACTCGTGGAGCCATCGCCGGCGCGGCGCTGGATGTCTCTGAGCAAGAACCGATTTCGCCAACCAGCAAACTCCTGCAGCTGCCCAATGTGATAATTACTCCTCACGCGGCCTGGTATACAGAAGAGGCCCAGGAAAGTGTGCAGGGCAAAGCAGCCGCCGAGGTGGCGCGGGTACTGTCGGGACAGCCGCCCCAAAATCTGGTTAACCCTGATGTTATGCGCAACCCCCGCCTGCGGTTTAAACAGATGACCAAATAAATGTAAAGGAGGATAACCGGCTGTGAACAAACTGCTCAAGGTAAACAACCGCGACAACGTAGCCGTGGCCACCCGCGATCTGAAGCAGGGCGAGGTCATTGAAGAGCTGGACGAACAAATCAAACTGTTAAGCGATATTCCCATGGGACACAAGGTGGCCCTGGCCAATATCGACAGCGGTGAAAATGTGTTCCGCTACGGCAATCCCATCGGTCGTGCGGTTAAAGACATTAACCAAGGCGACTGGGTCCACACTCACAACCTGACGACCAACCTCAGCGACATCGTCGAATATGATTACCAGCCCAATTTCCGCACGGATACTGCCAAAATAGAAAACATCCCCACCTTCCAGGGATACCTACGGTCTGACGGTCAGACCGGGATCAGAAACGAGATCTGGCTCATTCCAACGGTATTTTGTGCTAACGGTCCCACCCAAAAACTGGCGGAAATGGCCAACCAGAAATTCGCCCGAAGCGAAAACTTCGATGGTTTTTACGCCCTGACCCACCCCTACGGCTGCAGTCAGCAGGGGGAAGACCTGGTCTACACCCAAAATATCCTGGCCAATCTGGTCAATCACCCCAATGCGGCCGGCGTGCTCCTGCTCAGTCTGGGCTGTGAGAAGAACTGTTTTGACAACTTCCTCCCCATCCTGGGTGATTATGACCCTAACCGGGTTAAAACCCTGATCATGCAGGACGTTGAGGATGAGATCGCGGAAGGGCTGAAACTCATCGATGAAATCTGGCAGTACACCTCCCAACAGAAACGGCAGGAATTACCCTTATCGAAATTAACCATCGCGGTCAACTGCGGCGGTTCAGACGCTTTTTCCGGGATCACCGCCAACGCGCTGGTCGGGCGGATCAGTGATTTCATCACTGGTTGCGGGGGAAGCATCGTCATGACCGAGGTGCCGGAGATGTTTGGCGCCGAGCATCTGTTAATGAACCGGGCTGAAAACCGGGAAGTTTTTCAAATGATCGTGGACATGATCAATGACTACAAGAAATACTTCCAACGGTACGGCCAGCCGATTTACGAAAATCCCGTCCCGGGCAACCTGGCCGGCGGCATCACCACCCTGGAAGAGAAATCGCTGGGCTGCATCCAAAAAGGCGGAGAGGCTATCGTTCGCGACGTTCTGCCCTATGGCGGCCGGGTAAGGAAAGACGGCTTTACCCTGATCAGCGGTCCAGGCAATGACCTGGTGGGAATAACCACCCAGGAAGCGGCCGGCTGCGTACTGACTATCTTCACCACGGGCCGGGGAACCCCCTCCGGTTTCGCCGCCCCGTTAATCAGGCTGGCCTCCAACAGCAAAATGGCCAACCGCAAACAGGGCTGGATCGACTACAACGCCGGGGTGCTGCTGGAAGGCAAAAGCTTTGAAGCAGCCGCCGCTGAATTACTCGACCTGATCATCAGAGTAGCCAGCGGCGCCGCCCGAACCAAGAGCGAAGCCAACGGCTACCGGCAAATCGGCATGCTGCGGGACGGAGTTACCAATTAGGATAACCTCCAGACTAAAAATGAAAGAGGTGTTAAAAAATGGCTTTAAAAACTACCGAGGAATACCTGAACAGTTTGCGGCAGTTGAAAAGAAAAATCTATGTGATGGGCCAACTGGTGGACGACCCCGTTGACCATCCGTTGATCCGCCCTTCCATCAATTCGATCGCCATGACATACGAACTGGCTTTAGAGCCGGAACACGAAGACCTGATGACCTGCACTTCCAGTATTACTGGTGAGAAAATCAACCGGTTCGGTCATCTGCACCAGAGTACAGACGACCTGGTCAAGAAGGTCAAAATGCAGCGGCTCCTGGGACAGAAAACCGGTTCGTGTTTTCAGCGGTGTGTGGGTATGGACGCCATGAATGCCCTGGACAGCACCTGTTATGAAATGGACCAAAAACTCGGTACCGACTACCATCAACGGTTCCGCAGGTTCCTGGAATATGTACAGACCAACGACCTGGTGGTAGATGGCGCCATGACCGACCCTAAGGGAGACCGCAGCCTGGCCCCCAGCGCCCAGGTGGACCCCGACCTGTATCTGCACATCGTGGAAAAACGGGAAGACGGGATTGTGGTGCGGGGTGCCAAGGCCCACCAGACTGGTATGATCAACTCTCACGAGATCATCGTCATGCCGACCGTATCCATGACTGAGCAGGACAAGGCTTATGCCGTTACCTTCGCGGTCCCCACCGATGCCGAAGGAATCGTCTATATTTACGGCCGACAGGCGTCCGACACCCGTAAACTCGAAGGCGGCAGCATCGATACCGGTAATGTCAAATTCGGCGGCCAGGAAGTCCTGACTGTGTTCGATAATGTTTTCGTTCCCTGGGAGCGGGTGTTCATGTGCGAGGAGTGGGAATTCGCCGGGATGCTGGTGGAGCGGTTCGCGGGATATCATCGGCAGAGCTACGGCGGCTGCAAGGTCGGTGTGGGCGATGTGCTTATCGGGGCCGCGGCCGTTGCCGCCGACTATAGCGGAGCCGGCAAACCTTCCCACGTCAAGGACAAGCTCATTGAAATGATGCATTTAAACGAAACACTGTACGCCTGCGGTATCGCCTGCTCGTCCGAAGGCCGGAAAACAGCGTCCGGCACTTTTTTAATCGATTTGCTGTTGGCCAACGTGTGCAAGCAGAACGTCACCCGCTTCCCGTACGAGATCGCCCGGCTGGCCCAGGACATCGCCGGGGGAATCATCGGCACCATGCCATCCGAGCACGACCTCCGTCATCCGGAAATCGGCCCCTACGTGGAGAAGTATCTGCAGGGGGCGGCCGGCGTTCCCACTGAGAATCGGATGCGCATCATCCGTCTGGTTGAAAACCTGACTATGGGCGCCGCGGCTGTCGGCTATCTGACAGAATCCATGCACGGAGCCGGTTCGCCGCAGGCACAGCGTATCATGATTTCCCGCCAGGGGAATCTGCAGCACAAGAAGAAGTTGGCCAAAAACCTGGCCGGGATCGAAGAATAACCAAAAGATCAGGGAGCAAAGAAGTGAAGGCTGTGACGCAGACGACCAGCGAGGACTCATCCAGGAGGCTTTGAGGATACTTAGAAAAGAGGCCTGACGATGGAAAATACGATGATAATTGTCAGCATAATTTTTGTAGCGATTTACGCATTGATTATTTCGGAAAAAGTTCACCGCACCATTGCCGCTTTGGTAGGGGCGGTCATAATGATCCTGGCCGCCTTCATCACCCAGGAGGACGCCGTGAAGGCGATCGACTGGAACACCATCGGGCTGTTGGTCGGGATGATGACTATCGTGGAGATTACCAAGCGGACCGGGGTCTTCGAGTACCTGGCGATTAAGGGCGCTAAAGCCGCCAACGGTTGGCCGATGCCGATCATGGTGATCATGGCGGTGATCACGGCCGTAACTTCCGCTCTTCTCGATAATGTCACCACCGTGCTCTTGATCGTGCCGGTTACCTTCTCCATTACCCGTACCTTGAAGGTTAATCCGTTTCCCTTCCTGATGGCGGAGATCTTCGCCTCGAATATCGGCGGAACCGCCACCCTGATCGGCGACCCCCCCAACATTATGATAGGCAGTGCGGCTAAACTGAGCTTCATGGATTTCGTGGTCAACCTGACCCCGGTGGTGCTCCCGGTCCTGGCAGTTACCTGCCTGATCTTTTACTGGCTGTACCGGCGGGATGTGGTGGTGGCCACCGAGGACCGGCTGAAGATTATGGAATTCGATGAACTCAACGAGATTAAAGACCATGTATTGCTGAAAAAATCCTTGGCGGTTCTGGCCCTGACTGTTTTAGGATTCATTCTCCATGGGGCGCTGAATATTGAACCAGCTACAATTGCCCTGGCCGGGGCCGCAGTACTGATGTTGGTCAGCGGTTTGAAGCCGGACGACGTTTTAAGCCAGTTGGAATGGCCTGTGATTTTCTTCTTCGTCGGTCTGTTTATCCTGGTCGGCACCCTCGAGCATGTCGGCGTAATCAAGTTGATCGCTGTAGAATCGCTGAAGCTGACCGGCGGGGACTTGATCCTGACTACCCTGCTTATTCTGTGGCTGTCAGCCATCCTCTCGGCTTTTGTAGACAACATCCCCTTCGTGGCCACCATGATCCCGCTGATTATTGATATGGGCCAGCTGAGTGGAATGGATATCATGCCCCTGTGGTGGGCCCTCTCCCTGGGCGCTTGTCTGGGCGGGAACGGAACGATTATCGGCGCCTCGGCCAACGTGGTGGTGGCGGGGATGTCAGAACAACGAGGGCACCCGATTACCTTTATCCAATACATTAAGGTCGGCTTTGGCATCATGCTGGTTTCCATAGTCATATCCACCATCTTCATGTATTTTCGGTACCTGGTCTAGAAGACTATCTTGTCTTTACTGAGGAAGCAGGGAGGGTTAATTATGGTAATCGAACAGACCTTTGATCAATTGAATATTGGCGACCGGGCCAACGTGTCCAAGACCATCAGCGAGACAGATGTTTACCTGTTTGCCGGGATCACCGGGGACTTTAATCCAGTTCACGTCAACAGCGAATACGCCAAGGACACCCAGTTCTCAAAACGCATCGCCCACGGCGTGCTGTCGGTGGGATTGATTTCCACGGTTCTGGGGACCAGGCTGCCGGGCCCGGGGTCCATCTACTTAAACCAAACGGTTTCGTTCCTGGCCCCGGTTTATGTGGGTGACACCATCACCGCTGAAGTGGAAGTCATAGAGAAAATGCCCGAAAAAAGCCGGGTGAAGCTTCGGACGACCTGTTACAACCAGACCGGTAAGAATATCCTCCAGGGTGAGGCCATCGTGGCCTTTAAAAAAGCGGCTAATCAATAGCACAGATGAATCTCTTTTAATAAAGAAGGTTGACTCAGGTGAAATATTTCGAAGTACCGCGGGCCGGCCGAACCATCCGGGGTATGATCCACCGGCCCGCCAACCAGACCGGCCGGCGCCCCGGCTTGATTTACTGCCATGGTTTCACCGCCAGCAGAATCGAGCCCCACTTTATGTATGTCAAAATAGCCCGGGCCCTGGCTGACCTGGGCATAGTTTCAATCCGGTTTGACTTCCTGGGGAGCGGGGAAAGCGATGGAGAGTTTAAAGACATGACCTTAAGCGGTGAAGTGGCGGACTGTGAGGCTGTAATCGATTACGCTGAAACCCTGGATTTCGTGGACAGCGGCAACATCAACCTGCTGGGGTTCAGCATGGGCGCGGCTGTGGCGGCCATTACCGCTGCCCATCGACCGGGCCTGATTAAAAACGCCATTTTGATCAGCACCGCGGCCAACATCCTGGAGGTCTTTACCAAGGATATCAAGGGCGATGCCGTCGAAGCTTATTTAAACCGGGGGTATTTCGATTATCAGGGTAATCTTTTAAGCAAACCGGCCATCGATGATGCTTTTAAGATTAACATTTATGAGCAGGCCGGCCTGATTAAAGGCCCGGTTCTGCTGGTGCACGGCAGCCGGGACGATATCGTGCCGCCCTTCACCTCTCTGAAATTGGCGGAAATCTTAGGGGATCAGGCTCGGCTTAAGCTGATCCGGGACGCGGACCACCACTTCTCCTCAGCCCCGTTCGAAACCGAACTCATTTCAACGATCACCCAGTTTGTTCAGGACAAAATAAACAAGACGTGATTGGAGTTCACCGCCAATCACGTCTTTTTGACCCTGAATACTCGCTAATCCTCCAACGCTTTAATCACCTTCGCACTGGTCTGGTCCAAACGGGCCAGTTCTTCAGCTGTCAGTTCGATGTCGGCGGATTTGATATTCTCCAGGAGATGTTCGGCATTCTGGGTTCCTACGATGGCCGAGGTCATGCCGCTTTGGTGGAGCACCCAGCTCAAGGCGATCTGGGATATTTTCACTCCTTTGGCATCGGCAATCTCTTTCATCAAATAGATTAATTCAGCCTCGATGGCGATGTGCTCAGGTTTAAACAGCCGCCGGCCTTCGCGGAAATCATCGGTGCGCAGTTTAGCCTGTTCAAAGTGGAAGGCTCCGGTTAAAACCCCTTTGGCCACTGAACTGTAACTCGTCACGCCGATCTGATTAGCCCGGCAGAACGGCAGCAGGTCATCCTCGATGTATCTCTTTAAGAGGTTATATTCGGGCTGAATCACGTCAATCCGGGCATACTCCATGGCCTCTTTTAGCTGGTCCAGGGAAAAATTGGAGACCCCGATGGCCCTGATGATTTTTTCCTCTTTCAACCGATTGAAAACCGCCAGGGTGTCTTTCACCGGGACTTCTTTACTCGGCCAATGGATGTAATGGATGTCCAGGTAGTCTGTTTTTAAGTGATTTAAGCTGGTCTCCGTGGCTCTCCGCACATCGTCCGGTTTTAGGTGGGTCGGCCAAACCTTGGAGGCGATGATGCAGTCCTTCCTGACTCCCTCCAAGGCTGCCCCCAGCACCGCTTCAGAATGTCCGTCCCCGTAAAACTCCGCGGTGTCAAAGGTGTTAATGCCGTTGGCGAACGCGGTTTGGATCGTTTTAATGTTGTTCTCGTCACTGGTTAATTCCCACCACTTGCCGCCTTCCAGCTGCCAGCAGCCGAAGGTGATTTGCGAAACCATCAGGTCGGTCCGGCCAAGTTTTACGTACTTCATTATGTATCACCTTTTCTGTTTACTGAATTTTACTGCTGTTTTTCCAAATCCCCATTTTTTCGGCGCCCTGGATCAATTCCTCCTGGAAGTCCGGGTGAGCTATGGAGATCAGGGCCTCTGCCCGCTGCCAGGTGGATTTGCCCTTCAGATTGGCGATTCCGTACTCTGTCACCACATTATGCACTACCTGGCGGGGTACGGTGATGATGGACCCGGCAGATAGCACCGCTTTGATCTGAGATGTTTTGACCCCGTTTTTGCCAGTGCGTACCGAAGGGGTGCAGAGAAAGCTCTGTCCGCCTTTGGAGGCGTAGGCTCCTAAAACAAAATCGAGCTGGCCGCCGTTCCCCCCGATATGCTGAAAACCGTCGGACTCGGAGTTGACCTGGCCAAACAGGTCCAGTTCCAGACAGCTGTTGATCGACACCATGTTGTCCAGGGTGGCGATGGTCTGGATATCGTTGACATACTCGACCGGGCAGCAGAGATGAATGGAATTGCCATCCACGAACTCGTACAGCTCTTTAGAGCCCATGGCAAAAGTCCAGACCATTTTACCCGGGTCCAGCTTTTTGTTGCCGGTGATTTTCCCTGCCTGGTAAAGCTTCAGAAAAGCATCGACGAACATCTCCGAATGGACGCTTAAGTCCTTGATATCCGAATCAGCGATCATAGAACCAACAAAATTGGGGATACCGCCGATACCCAACTGCAGAGTGCTGCCGTTGCGGATGCGGGAAACGATGTGTCCGGCTATCTTTTTATCAGCATCGGTAGCCCCCTTGGCGGACAGGGTCGGCAGTTCCCGATTGCTGCCCTGGACAATCCAGTCGACATCCGATATATGCAGGGTGTGGCCGTAGGTGCCGTTGGTCAGTGGCATCTTGGCATTGACTTCGACGATGACGGTTTTGGCCTTTTTCAATACAGCCGGCTCGTCAGCCACCTGGGGACCCAGGTTAAAGTACCCGTGCTTGTCCATAGGCGTTACCTGGAGCATGGCCACATCGATGTCCACTTCCTGCTGCCAGTATTTAGGGATCTCCCGAAACTGCACCGGCACATACCAGGCCTTACCCTCCTTGTTTAACTGCCGTTCCATCGCGGAAAACTGGGTTGTATGGTATCTAAAATGCTTGGTGGTCGGGTCCGCCGTAACCACCGCCGGGGCTTCCGCATTAGGATTCAGCGTGGTCAGGATGGTGACATCGTTCAGCTCGTCTACCCTTTTGGCCAGAGCTTGATCCAGGTCGTAAACGACCCCGCAGAACAACCCCATATGAACAGTATCACCTGATTTTACTATCTTCACAGCCTCATCTGCTGTGACTAATTTCGCAGTGTACGTTTCACTGAAGCCCACCGGTTATTCCCCCTTGTTGAACTTTTACGCGTTGTTTTTGATCACCACAGCGGTCCCCATGCCTCCGCCGGCGCATAAAGTAGCCAGACCGTAGCGGGCGTTTCTGCGCTTCATTTCATAAAGCAGGGTGGTGATTATCCGGGTGCCGGTACAAGCCACCGGGTGACCAAGAGCAATCCCGCTGCCGTTAACGTTGGTAATCTCCCGGTTTAATCCCAGGGCTTTTTCGCAGGCTAAATACTGAGCCGCGAAAGCTTCGTTCACTTCGATCAAATCCATGTCAGCCAGGCTTAAGCCCGCCTTGTCCAGGGCTTTTTGAGAGGAGGATACTGGACCGATGCCCATGATATCCGGCTCAACACCGGTGGTAGCGGTGGAGACCACGGTGGCCAGTACTGGGACCCCCAATTCCGCAGCCTTTTTCGCTGACATTAGAATTAACCCGGACGCGCCGTCATTGATGCCGGACGCATTGCCGGCGGTGACCGTACCCCCGTCCTTGAACGCGGGTTTCAAGGTGGACAGTTTGTCCAGGTCTATATCCCGGCGGGGGTGTTCATCAGTATCAAATAGGATGGTCTTTCTCCCTTCCTTGACCTCGATCGGGACGATCTCATTCTTAAAGTATCCCTGATCAATGGCGTTAATAGCCCGCTGATGACTGAGCACCGCCATTATATCCTGCTCTTCCCGGGTGATCGAGTACTTGTCGGCCAGGTTTTCGGCGGTGATTCCCATAGCCGGCCCGATGCCCAGGTTGGTCAGGGAATCCCACATGGAATCCCTGACCTGGGTATGGCCGATCCGGGATCCCCAGCGCATGCCTTCGACGATATACGGCGCATTACTCATGCTTTCTGTGCCGCCAGCCATGATTACATCGGCTTCCCCCGCTTTAATCTGGTAAAAACCCATTTGGACCGATGACATGGATGAAGTGCAGTTGCGGTGGATGGTGATACCTGGAACGTCGAAAGGTAAACCCGCCTTGACAGCCGCCACCCGGGCCAGATTGTTTTCCCTGTAGGTTTTCTGATAGTTGCATCCCCAGATGATATCCTCAATTAGAGCCGGATCGATTTGGGCCCGTTTTACCAGTTCCTGCATCACCGGCATGGTCAAGTCGATGGTGCCCATGTTTTTCATGGCCCCGCCATGCTTCCCGATGGCTGTTCTACAGGCTGCGACAATTACTACTTCGTTCACAGACAATCCCCCTTTATCTTCCTTTAAAACCCGGTTTGCGCTTAGCCAGGAATGCTTTCATACCTTCCTTTTGATCTTCAGTGGAAAACAGATCCGCCCAGGCGATCGCTTCAAACTCAATGCCGGTTTTAACATCGCAGTTCATGCCATAATTCATTACCCGTTTGGCCATCCGCAGGGCGATGGGGGGACGAGCGGCGAGTTTCGCCGCTATCTCCATGGCTTCATCCAGTAAACGGCCGGCCGAGACGATCCGGTTGATCAGTCCGTAACCGAGGGCTGTCTGTACGTCTATCGTTTGACCCAGGTAGATCATTTCCCGGGCATGAGCCTCTCCAATCAGCCGGGGGAGACGCTGGGTACCACCCGCTCCAGGCATAATGCCGATGTTAATCTCCGGCAGGCCGAATCTGGCCCCTTCTTCAGCGATTCTCAAGTCGCAGACCAAGGCCAGCTCCAAACCGGCGCCCAGAGCGTAACCGGCCATAGCGGCAACTACGGGTTTATCCAGGTCCGCAATTTTGTTGAATACATCCTTGAAGGAAAAATTCCGGGCCTCCAAAGGCGCTAAATCCACCATCTTGGATATATCGGCTCCAGCGGCAAAGTTACCACCGTTTCCCGCGATGACCACTGCCCGGATTCGGTCATCTTGGCTGATCTGATCCGTGACTGCAGCTAATTCGGCTACCAGAACCTCATTCAAGGCGTTAAGCACCGCTGGCCGGTTTAGAAACACGCAGGCTACCTGTTCCCTTAACTCCAGTTGAAGGCATTGATACTCCATTTATTCCCCCCCTCTACTTTGAGTTGTAATCATAAAAGCCGCGGCGGGTTTTTCGTCCGTATTCACCTTTGGCCCATCTTTCCACAAGCGCTGGGCTTGGTTTGTCGTTTAGATTCCCCGTGCTTTGATACTTCTCCATTAGAACGTTATACTCCAGATCAATACCCGTTAAGTCCAGCAGTTCAAATGGTCCCAGCGGATGACCCAATCCATTCCGTACCGCGATGTCGATGTCTTCAATAGAGGCGATACCCTGATCCAGCAAATAGCAGGCCTCTTTGGTGATGGCGCTGAAAACCCGGTTCACGACAAATCCGTAAATCTCTTTGTTGACCCTGACCGGGGTTTTTTGTAGAGCCCGGCACACCTCAAATACGATTTCTACCGTTTCTTCCGATACGTGGGGGCCTTTTACGACTTCAACCAGCTTCATCACCAAGGCCGGGTTAAAGAAATGCATGTTGATTACCTTGTCGGGCCTCGCCACTGCATCGGCCAGCTTTGAACTGACGATGTAGGAACTATTGGTCGCTAAAATAGTATGGGCCGGGCAAATCTCGTCCAGGCGTTTAAACAGCTTCCGCTTTACTTCCAAAATCTCAACGATAGCCTCAATCACCAGATCACTGTGCCGCGCCGCTTCGTCCAGGTCCTGAGTGAAAATCAGCCGATCACTGACCGCCCTGGCTTCCTCCGCCGTCATCTTCCCCTTCTGCACCCGGCCGGCCAGCCAATTTCGGGCGAATTCCTCCGCGCCCCGCAGGGTGCTTTCATTGATGTCGTTACAGTAAACCTGGAAGCCGCACAGTGCTCCCTGGAGAGCGATTTGGTGGCCCATGTTTCCCGCACCGACGACGCATAGGGTTTTAGCCTGATTATCTGGCATAAATACACCTCATCTCATTTCGCTTTGGTATTCACTTTCGTTACCTACTAATTGTTTCCTATAAAAAAGGTTTCTGATTATTCACCATCGATTTACCTGTTGAACAGATATCAACTCGATTATTCCTCCGGTTGCGAAGAAAACTGGCTATCGCTAAGCCTCTGGCGCAAGCGATAGCCTTAGTTACGAAGAAAGCTAGGCTACCGTCAAGGGCGGGAGCCGTAGCTGCACTTGCTTCGAAGTGCACTTGCTTGCATCGGAAAGTCCTCTAAATATACTTTCCGATAGCGTGGAAAAAACCGCGATGGTTATTTAAGCTTGGACTGGAAAACATTAAAATGAAGACATGCAGCTGGATTATTAATAAAGGATGAATGATATGAGGATAGTGGTTGCTCCGGATTCGTTTAAGGGCAGCCTTTTGGCTGACGAAGTCGCTGAGGCGGTGGCCAGAGGAATTAAAAAAGCCGACAACCTTATAGAAATAGTCAAAATCGCTATGGCCGATGGGGGAGAGGGCACAGTCAGGGCCCTAACCAAAGCTGCCTCAGGCCGCATCGTGAATTGTCGGGTCAGAGATCCACTGTTTAGAGAAATCGAGGCCTTTTACGGCGTTCTTGGCGACAATCAGACCGCAGTAATTGAAATGTCTGCGGCGTCAGGAATCACCCTGCTGGCCGAGGATGAGAAAAACCCGTTGAAAGCAACCACCTACGGGTCGGGAGAGCTGATTAAACATGCCCTTGACCTCGGGTGCCGCCATTTCATTATTGGAGTTGGCGGCAGCGCCACTAATGACGGGGGCGCCGGTATGGCCCAGGCTTTAGGCGCAAAATTACTGGACCGAGACGGAAACGAGATTGATCTGGGCGGTGGGAGTCTGGGTCAGCTGTATCGGATAGATTTGCAGCAGTTCGATCAACGAGTAGGAGAGTCCACCTTTATCGCCGCCTGTGATGTAACCAACCCTCTCTGTGGGCCAAACGGGGCGTCTCGGGTTTATGGACCTCAAAAGGGGGCTGATGAGGAAATGATCAGGATGCTCGATGAGAACCTGGCCCATTATGGAAGTATTTTAGAAAACACCTTTAACTTATCGATCGTGGATGATCCCGGATCCGGGGCGGCCGGCGGTTTTGGTGCCGGTCTGCTGGCTTTCCTGGGAGCAGAACTGCGGAAAGGGATCGATATCGTCATTGAAATAACCAACCTGGAAAAACAAATTCAGCAGGCGGATCTGGTAATCACGGGTGAAGGCCGGATCGATGGGCAGACCATTTTCGGCAAAACCCCATTCGGAGTGGCCCAACTGGCTAAAAAATATGCTGTACCCGTAGTGGCAATCGCGGGTGAAATTGGAGAGGGATCGGAAACCCTATACACTCATGGTTTCAGCAGCTTATTTTCGATTGTGGATAAGCCAATGGCCCTGGAAGACGCCGTCAGCAATGCCTCCGTTCTAATAGAAAATTTAGCGGAAAGAATTGTAAGATTGCTAAATACAGCAAAACTTTAGTGGGCGGCGGGTAAATTTTTTACTAACCGGACTGCTACCGGTATTCGCTCCATAGCCCTGATGCTTACTGCTATAGCTTCGGTAAACCGGCGGGGATACCCTTCTTTAAAAACCTTGATTCCTGGACTGAAACAGCCCACAGGCCTGGGCCTCGGGACGTCCCCGCTTCAGTATCTCCTCGATCCCTTCTCTACCCACCAGGCGCAATAGTTCCAGCGCATGGAGCTTTTCGGGTACCCGCCGCTGCAGGCTGCCGTAGCGTTGTAGGCTGACCACGCACCCCAGCCGCACCTCCTCCCGCCCCTGGATCTGCACCAGGAATCGGCACTCCCCGCAGAAGCCGACGGCCTTCTCCCGCATCTCGGGCAGTAGCAGGCGGTGGCCTCCCCAGAGCTTGTTGTCGCCCGGCCGGCTGCTCTTAGCGGACATAGCGCACCCCCGCGGTGGTCAGGGAGACCGCCCGGAATATCGCCCGCTCCCCGAAGCGCCGCCTCACCGCGTCCCCCGCCGCATCCGCCTTCCTCATCTGCTCCGACCCTTCGAACAGGCTGAGTTGCTCGCCGCCCTCGTGGGGGACGAGATTCCCCAGGGCCACCCCCACCATCCGGACCGGGGACTGGCGGCTCCAGTGCCGGGCGAAAAGCTCCCGCGAGCCGCGGTAGATGTCGTTGGTCAGGTCGGTATAGCGGCGCAGGGTGTGCATGCGGGAGAGCCACTTGAAGGAGGTGTCCTTCAGGGTCAGCACCACCGTCTTACCGAGATACCCCCCCGCCCGCACCCGCTGCCCCACCAGGTCAGCCAGTTCCAGCAGCACCACCTCGACCTCCTCCCCCCGGTAGTCGCGGGGGAGGGTGATCTGCTGCCCGATGCTCTTGGCCTGGTCCAGGCTGTGGGGGTCGACCGAGCTGTGGTCCACCCCGTTGGCGCACCACCACATGGTCTCCCCCACCACCCCGAAGCGCTTTTTCAGGCTGTCCCGAGGGAACGCGGCCAGGTCGCCGATGGTGCGGATGGAGAGCCGAGCCAGGTGGTGCTCGTAGCGTGACCCGATGCCGAACAGCTCCCGGACCGGCAGCGGCCAGAGGCGTTCCGGCACGTCCTTCAGCTCCAGCACGGTGAGTCCGTTGGGCTTCCTGAGCCCGGCCGCCATCTTGGCCAGCAGCTTGTTGGGTCCGACCCCGATGCTGCAGCCCACCCCGACCTCGTCTCTGATCCGCTCCTGCAGCCGCCGGGCGATCTCCTCGGGGGCGCCGAACAGCTCCCGGCAGCCGGTAACGTCCATGAAGGCCTCGTCGATGGAGAAGGGCTCCACCAGGGGCGTGAAGTCGCGCATGATGTTCAGGATGCGGCTGGAAAAGTGGGTGTAGAGGTGGTGCTGGGGCTTGATGAAGATACCGTGGGGGCAGGCGCGCCGGGCCTCACCCACCGTCAGGCCGGTCTTGATCCCGAAGGCCTTGGCCTCGTAGCTGGCAGCCAGGACTATGCCGTGCCGCTTGGCCGGGTCGCCCGCCACGATCACCGGCTTTTCCCGCAGAGTGGGGTCGAGGGCCTGGTGGACGCTGGCGTAGAAGGAGTTCATGTCCGCCAGCAGGATGGCTCGCGCCACTTCGATCATTCCCCTCATTCGAACGTGTGTTCTTATTTTATACCCGAACCCCGGTTCTTACAAGAGGCAATATTATCCAGACCGAACTTTTGTTTGGTCTTTTTAAGCGGCTGTAGTACAATATTTACATAAACCGAAACCGTGAAAGGAAATCCCTATGCGTACCAGAACCGCCAACCTGCCGCTGCACGGGGGCAAGTGCCCGCCCTGGCTGTTTTCCCGCATGAAGACCCTCGGGGCGGCGATAATCGAAGTGATAGTGGAGGAGTTCGGACCGCTGGAGGTCCTCTCCCGCCTGTCGGACCCCCACTGGTTCCAGGCGCTGGGATGCGTGCTGGGATTCGACTGGCACTCCTCGGGGGTAACCACCACCGTCTGCGGCGCGCTGAAAGAAGGATTAAAGGACGCCCAGGGCTCGCTGGGCATCTTCTTCGCCGGGGGCAAGGGCCGAGTGTCCCGCTACACCCCGCACGAGATCGAGACCCTGGGCGACCGCTACGGGCTTCCCCGGTCAGCGGTCGACCTTCAGTACGCCAGCCGCATGTCGGCCAAGGTCGACAGCTCGGCGGTGCAGGACGGCTACCAGGTCTACCACCACTTCTTCGTCTTCACCCGGGAAGGGGACTGGGCGGTGGTGCAGCAGGGGATGAACGAGGAGAGCCGCCAGGCCCGCCGCTACCACTGGCTGAGCCGCGGGGTGGAGGACTTCCCACGCGGCGGTCTGCTGCGACCAGACCTCGACCGTGCTCAACCTGGTGGCCGGGGAAAACCGGGAGGTACGCCAGCTCTCCATCGAGGCCGCCTCGCTCGGCCCCGAGCGGGCCATCCGGGAGATCCAGGCGGCGGCCAGGTCCATACCCGACCTGACCATGCCCGCCGGCCACGCCATACCCAACACCTCCTACCTGAACCGGGCGCTGACCGCCATCTACGCCAGGTGCCCGGAGAGCTTCGAGGAGCTGCTGGGGATACCCGGGGTAGGGGCCGGCACGCTCAGGGCGCTGGCCCTGGTGGCTGAGGTGGCTTACGGGGTCAAGGCCAGCTACCGCGACCCGGTGCGGTACTCGTTCGCCCACGGCGGCAAGGACGGCTACCCCTTCCCGGTCAACCGGGCCGACATGGAGCGCTCCACCCAGGTCCTGGTGCGGGCGCTGAAGAAAGCGAAGAGCGGCCAGTCCGAACAGCTCGCTGCTCTCCGGAGGCTGGCCCGCTTCCAGTCGGAAACCACAAATTAGTTTTATTCCTACCGCCAGGGCTTCCGCCTTCTTAGATACGGAAGATCCTGGCTGATATACTCAAGAGCCGGCCTGCCGAACCACGCCCCTACCGGGCCATGTACTCCTCCTTCAGTATCCCCATCAGGATGGTGTCGGTGTACTGGCCGTCTATGTAGTAGTGCTTGCGCTTGCGGCCCTCCTCGACGAACCCGCACTTCAGGTACAGGTGGCAGCCGCGGGTGTTGTACTCCCTCACGCAGAGTTCTACCCGGTGCAGGTTCAGCTGCCCGAAGGCGAAATCCAGCACCAGCTCGATCGCCTCCCGGCCGTAGCCCTGGTCGCGGTTCTCCTTCTGGGCTATGACGATGCCCAGGGTGGCGATCCGGCTGCGCCAGTCGACGTGCATCAGGGCCACCTGCCCCAGGTATTCGTCGGTCTCATGGCTGGCGATCACGAAGTGCCGTTCGTTCTCCAGCTTGTCCTCCAGGATGCGGTTCAGGTACTCCTCGGTCATGTTCAGGGTATGCGGGTAGATGAAGACGTCATCCAGGTTCCTGACCGTCTCCCGGTCGTTGACCCACTCCCGGATGGCGTCCAGGTCTTCCAGCCGGTACTCCCTCAGGTCGACCTTTTTTCCCAGTATCCTCGGCATACCTTCCTCCTTCTACCGCAGCACCTCCAGCAGCGGGGCGTTCTCACCCTCGCCGTGGCGCAGCTCACCGGTCCGCTTGAACGTCTGCTCGTCCTGGACGGTCAGGTTCTTGTAATCGGGCATGGCCTTCGTCTCCCAGAGCATGAACTCGAACTGGCTCACCGCCTCCTGGGCGTTCCGCACCACGAACTCCTCCACCTCGCTGCCCACGGTGATGCGGATGCGGAACTGCTGTTCGTCCTTGATGGTAACCGGGCGAAGGATCAGCTGGGGCACACCATTCCACCAGGTGGGGTTGGAACTCTTCACCTCGTAGGCGATCATCCCGGTCTTGATGCCGGGGTGATAGGTCTCAAAAACGCTGCTGCCGTCGGCCACCTCGACCACGTGGCCCTCCGGGATGTCGAACTCGTGCTCCAGCATCAGCGCCTCTATGCCCCTCAGCACATCCTTTCTCGCCTCGTCCGTTTCCGGCCACCCGGGGAATATCTTGGCGATGTTGATGTTGATGGCCGCGATCCGGTCAGTGGTCTCCTCGATCTTTCCTTCCAAGCTGCTGGCTTCCAAATCAACCTCTTCCTTCCATGTTTTTATCTTAAATATTATATGAATAAAAAGCCCCGACCGCAAGGGTCGGGGCTTGATGGTCCCTGAAATTAGAACTTGACGTTGCCCCAGTCGGAGTGACGGAGGGGCACTCTCCAGGCCAGCTCGAGAGCGCGGGCCAGGGTCGGGCGGACTTCCGCGTGGGTGATGACGCCATCGTGGAAGTTCAGGGCGCCCGTGAAGAACGGATGTCCCTGAGCGTCGTAGCGGTCGATCATCTTCTTGCGGAACGCGGCCATTTCTTCCTCGTTGATCTCCTTGCCGTCCTTCTTGGCGTTTACGCGGCGCAGGGTCTCGAGGATGAAGCCGGCGGTGGTGCCGGACATAACCGTGGTGCGTCCACGCATGGTCTGGAAGACGAAGTTCGGGCGGAACGCGCGTCCGCACATCCCGTAGTTGGCAGCACCGTGGTCAGGACCGACCACCAGCTGGATCTTCGGAACCTTGGCGCAGGAAACCACACGGACCATGTCGGAGCCGTATTTCCCGATGCCAGCCCATTCTTCCGCTTTACCGACCATGTATCCGGGAGCCCCCTGGATGAACAGCAGGGCGGTGCCGTCGTTGCCGCAGCGGACGATGAACTCGGAGGCCTTCTGGGCGGCCTGGGTGAAGATGGTGCCGTTCTTGTTGGAGGCCACGATCCCTACCGGGATACCGTCGATGAAAGCCTTGCCGCAGATGACGCTGTCGCCGCGGCCGGGACCGTAATTTTCCTTGTACTCGGAGAAGTGGCTGTCGTCCACGATGCACTTGATGACCTGCTTGATGTCGATCGGCTGGTAGGTGTCAGCCGGCATCCACCGCATCAGCTCGTCGAGATCGTACTTCGGGGGCTTGGACTCCCGGCGCTGGGTGTAGAAGTTCTGCGGCGGGTCGAAGGAGATCAGCTCGCGCAGGCGGGCGATACCTTCATCCTGGTTGCGGACGAAGTGGTCGCAGCCGCCGGAGTGCTTGGTATGGACGTACGCGCCGCCGAGGTCTTCATGGCTGACGTCTTCGCCGATAGCCGACTTGACCATCGGAGGTCCAGCCAGGAAGGCGTTGGCGAGCTTGTCGATCATGATCGATTCGCAAGCCAGGTATACGATGTAAGCGCCGCCAGCGGTATTGCCGCCGGTGGACAGGGTGTACTGCTTGATGCCGCGGGCGGACATGTTGGTCATGTTGTAGAACATGGAGCCGAACATTCCCTCGTCAGCGAAGCTGCCGATCTGCAGCGGCAGGAAGATCCCGCCCGAGTCAGCCACGTAGATACAGGGGAGCCGCAGTTCGTTGGCCACCCGCTGCGCCCTCATGTGCTTCTTCAGGGTGATGGGGAAGTACGAGCCAGCCGCCATCCGGCTCTCGTTGATGAAGAGCATGCAGTCTTTGCCTTCGACCTTGCCGACCCCGGTGATGAGTCCGCCGCCAGGGACGTGGGCCATTTCGGCGTAGCCGATGTTGAAGCCGCAGTCCAGACCGATTTCAAAGAAGTCAGTGCCCGGGTCGATCAGCATCTTGAGCAGTTCGCGCGGGGTCTTCTTACCCTGCTTCGCCAGGCGCTCCACCTGCTTGGGTCCGCCTACGTTGTAGGCCTCATCGCGGTGGGCCAGAAGTTCCGCGTCTTTCTCTTTCCAGTGGGCCAGGTTTTTCTCTCTTTCGATTGCAGCTCTTTCCGCACGGGTCATTTTTGCCACTTATAACTCCTCCTCCCTAATAATAAAACCCATGGCAGCTAGTATTTAAAGAAACTAAAAAAACCGCTTAGGCCTCCCCCCTTCAAAACCGCCTTGGTTAAAGCAAACCAGCTTTTCAAATCGTTCTCTCTCTCGGACCGGGCGCACCACCGGCCCTGCAATAACACCAAAACACTATACCCAACACATAAACAGTACATAAATTTTATTTGACGCCTTTAAAATGATAAAATAAGAATAGTGTTAAGGCTGATTTTAAAAATAGCTGCTCGGGCTAAAGAAGAAAATGCCATTAGAGTTATGTTCTACATTTCTCTTTATTTTCCTCCTGCTCCAAATTTATTTATTGTACGGAAAATAACAAACGGCCCCTTTTGGGACCGTTAAGGAAGGCTGTTTTGATGAGGGCGACAAATTTCGCGATTTTTTAAATTATCTCCCGTTAAAGCCATAAACATACCATAGCAGCAATATAAAAACAAATTTGGTAATTTTTGTCATCTCCGCCAGGCCGTAACCCCCTGCTGCCGGATAGCCGCCACCGCGGTCTCGGCCGCCTCCTCGGTGGGCACCCCGATTCGTATGGTTCCGCCATCCCCTTCCCGGACCCGGAGTATCTCTATATCCACTATGTTTACCCCCTGCTCGCCCAGCCACTGTCCCAGCTGTCCGATCACCCCCGGCCGGTCGGGAACCACGGCTATTATCTCGTACGACACGGGCAGCAGCCCCTTCTGCAGTTGGGGTATATCCTGTCGGATTTTCTGGGCGGACTCGATGCAGCGGCTGAGTCCGAGACGGTCACCCGCCACAAGGCACTGGCGCAGCGCGTCCAACCTGCTCATCAGCCCGGTGATCGAGGCCACCACCTCTCCCCGGTTGCAGAGCAGGATATCCTCCCACAGGACCGAGTTCGAGGCCGCGACCCGGGTCAGGTCGCGGAAGCTCCCGGCAGCCAGCCGGCTGCCCTCGGGGCAGCCCTCCAAAAGGTTTAACAGGGCGTAGGCCATGACGTGGGGCAGGTGGCTGACCACCGCCACCGAACGATCGTGGGTCGCGGCATCCAGGGACTTGACCCGGGCCCCGGTCTCCTGCAGCAGCCGGGTGAGCCTGCTGATGACCTCGGGCGGGGTATGGTCAAACGGGGTGATGACGTACAGCGCGTTTTCGAACAGGTAGCGGTCGGCGCTGATGACCCCGGTCCTTTCCGATCCCGCCATGGGATGGCCCCCCACCGCGTACACCATCGGCGGCAGCCGCCTCATCCAGTCCAGGACCGGCGACTTGACGCCGCCGACGTCGGTCAGTATGCTTCCCGGCTTCAACCAGGGCGCTATCAGGCTGCAAAGTTCCTCCATGGCCTCCAGGGGGACGCAGACGAAGGTAAAGTCCGCCGCGTCGACGACCTCCCGCAGCCCTCCCGCCTCGTCTATCACCCCAATCTCCAGGGCCTTCTCGACCGTATCGGGGTCGTGGTCGTAGCCGGCCACGGCCTCGACCAGCGAGGAGTCCCTGAAGGCTAGCCCCAGCGACGCCCCGATCAGCCCCAGTCCCAGTATCGCCACTTTAAAACCCATCGTTCAACCCTCCGCATCAGATACCGTTGGCTTTCATGGCCGCCTTCATCCGGCGGATCCCGCCGACCAGCTGCTGGAAGTTCTCCGGGGTCAACGACTGCGGCCCGTCGGAGAGAGCCTCGGCCGGGTTCTGGTGCACCTCGACCATGATCCCGTCGCACCCCGCCCCCACCGCTGCCAGCGACATGGGCTGCACCAGCCTCCACTTGCCGGTCCCGTGGCTCGGGTCCACCACCACCGGCAGGTGGGTGAGGTGCTTCAGCAGGGGCACCGCGCTGAGGTCCAGGGTATTGCGGGTGTAAGTCTCGAAGGTGCGGATGCCTCTCTCGCAGAGTATGACATTTGGATTGCCGCTGCTGATGATGTACTCGGCAGCCATTATCCACTCCTCGATGGTGGCGGACGGCCCCCGTTTCAGGAGCACGGGTTTATCCACCGTCCCGACCTCGCGCAGGAGAAAGAAGTTCTGCATGTTGCGGGCGCCGATCTGCAGCACGTCGGAGTACTCCGCCACCAGGGAGACCAGCCGGGGGTCCATCACCTCGGTGATCACCGGCAGACCCGTGAGCCTGCCCGCTTCCGCCAGTATCTCCAGCCCCTCCTCCTCCAGGCCCTGGAAGGAGTACGGCGAGGTGCGGGGCTTGAACGCCCCTCCCCGGAGGATGGTGGCTCCCGCCTCCTTCACCATCTGGGCGATCTCCAGGTACTTCTCCCGTCCCTCGATGGCGCAGGGCCCGGCGATGACCTGGATGCCGCCGTCGCCTATCCGCTCCTTCCCTATCCGCACCACGGTGTCCTCAGTCTTGAACTCGCGTGACGCGAGCTTGAAGGGCTTCAGGATGGCTACCACCTTTTCCACCCCGGGCAGCGCCTCCAGGAACTCGAAACTGATGCGGCTGCGGTCTCCCACCGCGCCGAGGATGGTGCGAACGACCCCCCGGGAGAGGTGGATAGAGAATCCTCTCTCGGTCAGCTTGCTCTCCACCAGGGCGATCTGTTCTTCGGTCGCATAGGGTTCCATTACGATTACCATAGTCGTCCCCCTTGATCGGGGTTCCTCCCTTCCTACTGTACTGCTGAAGCTGGCAGGCTGCGTTTAAGCTCCCGGGCAAAAAAAACAAAACACCACCCGCAAGAAAGCCAGTGGTGCGTCCGCCCACGCTATTCTTCCGTCCTACCGTACTACACTTTGAATTTCCCGAACCGGAAACAGCCTTGCCACCTTACTACAAAGGTTAGCATACCATAATCGGTTATAGCTGACAATACACAACACCCACCATATTTTGGTTTTTATTTCCAATGATAAAGGATATTTATCCTTTCAAGTAGAATTAATATACACCTATAACCGAGGAGGGCTGATTATGCCATACGCAATGCTCCGAACCGGAAGCCTGTTCTTCAAGACCACTGACTGTACCGGCGGTAAGAACCCGCGAGGTTCGATCTTCTTCATCCACGGCGCTGGTGGGGACCATCAGCGTTGGTGCAATCAACTCGATCCCGGTTTCCCGGGGTGGTGCCTGGTGGGGATAGACCTGCCGGGGCACGGCGCCTCCGGGGGTGTCGCCTCGAACCGGATCTCGGACTACACCGATGCCCTGAAAGAATTCATGGAAAAGGGAGGGCTGCCCCGGCCTTACCTCCTGGTCGGGCATTCCATGGGCGGCAACATCGCCCTGCAGGCCGCGATCTCCTTTCCACAGCTGGTGGGCGGCCTGATCCTGGTGGGCTCCGGGGCGCGGATGCCGGTCAATCCCCAGATGCTTGAGCAGCTTAACCAGGGGACCTTCGACACCAGCTTCCTGAAGATAGCCTACAGCAAGGAGGTCGACCCCGCGCTACTCCAGTCCGAACTGGAAAAATGGGTTCACGCCTCCCAGCAGCAGCTCTTCGAGGATTTCACCGCCTGCAACAGCTTCGACGTGTCGGATCGGATAGAGACCATCAAGGCCCCCACCCTCGTCCTAGTCGGGGACCAGGACAAGATGACGCCGCTGAAAAGCTCCCAGTTCCTCAACCTGGGGATAAACGGTTCGACCCTGGTCGTCATCCCCGGCTCGGGCCACCACCCGATGCTGGAAAAACCGCTGGAGACCAACCAGGCGATACAGTCCTTCCTGGACCAGCGTTTCGCCTAGCGAATACAAGCGCCCCTCCTCCGGCCCGGTATATTTTTGAACCGTGGGAAAGACTAATCCAGAGGAGGTGCATACCATGGTTATGCTGGGAGACCCGTTCGTGGCCGTTGTCCCCCGCCAGCTCTCCCCGGAGGAGCTGGCGCAGGCCATCCGCGTCGATATCGCGGGCGAGCTGGAAGCTATCATCGGCTACGAGGCCCACGCGGCGGCGACCAACGACGAGAGGGTGAAAAAGGTCCTGTACCACATCGCCAACGAGGAGCGGGAGCACGTGGGAGAGCTGCAGCAGCTGCTCTACCTGCTGAACTCCAACGACGCGAAGTACATGGAGAAAGGCCGCCAGGACATCCAGCAGCAGCAGGCGCAGGGATTCCAAACGCCGATGCAGTAGTGCTCCATAACTCATTTCCAGTGGGTTTATAAAACCGGTAAAGGTTTGTTTTTACCTGTCAAAAAGGAAAGAGTTAGAGAAGACCATCAGACCCGAGCATACCTGACCGGGCCGTCGGTAGACGGCCCGGTCGGCGTTCAAATCGCTTCAAGGTAATGCTAAAACCGCCCCAGCAGTTCCTTGATCATACTGTAAACGGGGCGGAACATGTTATCGGTGACTTCAGAAATACGAAAAGGGGTAAGACTAGATGAATTAATAACGATGAAGAACAACCCCACCGACAAGAGCAGCCAAAACACCGCCATCGCCAACCACTTTCGGTCTCGGAACAGATTCCGGCATTCGACTGCCCCGATTCCAATCACTATTAAAAAAGAAAGAGCGATCATCATCATCAGGACTCCTTAAAGCCCCCCGGGGATTTTATCGTCTGGCCGCGATGACGCATCCCGGTGTCGCATTTGACGGTCACCCTCACCGAGGGAAAAACCTGTTTCCACTGCTCCTTATACCGGGGCCATTCTTTCTTATGCTGCCTCCGCAGCTCCTCACCGAACTCAAAAACGTCAGCGTTCAACGTCTGCGCTTTCTGGACGGCGGCCATAATCTCTTTATCTATCTCTATACCCGCGTTCAGCGCGAGTTTGTCGAAGTATTCAGGCTCATCCATCCCCTTGAGGTTGCCGAAGTCTTCCGATACGTCGTACAATGAGCTGACCTTGACCTCGTAACTCGGCAGCCCGGTTTCATCTATGCTGGCCTTGATTTTACTCTCGCTCTTTACCAGCGCCAGGCTGACCGTTTCCTCCGGTCCTCCGACCGGGCTGGGTACATTCACCAACCGGTTTTTGGTCTTGTTCCGTACCAGCATCAATCCCATCGTCTCCTCTTTATTGAAGAAATCCAGGAGCTTGCCGTCCGGGCTGAACACCGCCAGACCGGAAACCTTCAGTGTTTCCAAAGACGCCCCGGGGGTTTTCAGGTCCTGCGCCGATACGCTGCTCTGCGGAACCACCGACACCACCGGGACCACCGGGCTGGTCACGCCGGTGCTCAAAGCATAGGCAAAATCATTTCGGGTGACCGGCATTATGTCCTCCGTCCCGCCTTCCAGCTGAAATATGCTGCTTAACGCGATTCCGCTGGGCTGGCTGCCTGGCATCTCGGTTTCCATAACCTTTTTGGCTTCACCCCTGGACACCGCCATAAATATACTCCGCCGGGCTTCACGACTGCGCAGGCCGCGGTCCAAAGCCGGTATGAGGCCGTATCGCGCCAGTCTCTCTCCATATACCACGACCTGATCCTGGCCGAAAAAAAGGGGTTTGGGTATGCGGCTGAAAGACTGCATAATCGCCGCCCGCTCATCCGGTCCGGTTCCCGAAGCCGTAGACTCTGAGATCTGGGAAGTCAGCACAATCCGGTCTTCTCCAGCCTCATCAGCCAAATCCATCCCTATGCCGACGACCATCAGCAGGTCGTTGATCTCCCGGCGGTCCCAGCAGCCGCTGATAAATAAAGTAGACGTTAATAAAAGTGCTAATAAGGCTCTTTTCATAACCTATCCCTTACTTAAGACTCCCTAAAGCCCCCCGGGGATCTTATCGTCTGGCCGCGATGGCGCAGGCCGGTGTCGCACTTGACGGTCACCCTCACCGAGGGAAAGACCTGTTTCCACTGTTCCTTATACCGGGGCCATTCCTTCTTATGCTGCCTCCGCAGCTCCTCACCGAACTCAAAAACGTCAGCGTTCAACGCCTGCGCTTTCTGGACAGCGGCCATAATCTCTTTCTCTATCTCTATACCCGCATTTAGTGCGAGTTTATCGAAGTATTCAGGCTCGTCCATCCCTTTGAGGTTGCCGAAGTCCTCCGTCACGTCGTACAATGAACTGACCTTGACCTCATAACTCGGCAGCCCGGTTTCATCTATGCTGGCCTTGATTTTACTTTCGCTCTTTACCAGCCCCAGACTGACCGTTTCCTCCGGTCCGCCGACCGGGCTGGGTACATTCACCAACCGGTTTTTGGCCTTGTTCCGTACCAGCATCAATCCCATCGTCTCCTCTTTATTGAAAAAATCGAGGAGTTTGCCGTCCGGGCTGAACACCGCCAGACCGGAAACCTTCAGTGTTTCCGAAGGCGCCCCGGGGGTTTTCCGGTCCTGCGCCGATACGCTGCTCTGCGGGACCACCAACACCACCGGGGCCACCGGGCTGGTCACGCCGGTGCTCAAAGCATAGGCAAAATCATTTCGGGTGACCGGCATTATATCCTCCGTACCGCCTTCCAGCTGAAATATGCTGCTCAACGCGATTCCACTGGGCTGGCTGCCTGGCATCTCGGTTTCCATAACCTTTTTGGCTTCACCCCTGGACACCGCCATAAATATACTCCGCCGGGCTTCACGACTGCGCAGGCCCCGGTCCAAAGCCGGTATGAGACCGTATCGCGCCAGTCTCTCTCCATATACCACGACCTGATCCTGGCCGAAAAAAAGGGGTTTGGGTATGCGGCTGAAAGACTGCATAATCGCTGCCCGCTCATCCGGTCCGGTTCCCGAAACCGTCCAGAAGGTCTTAGCCTTTTGGCCCCCTCCTCCTTCAGCCCCCTGGCCCGAAGCCATAGACTCTGAGATCTGGGAAGTCAGCACAATCCGGTTTTCTCCAGCCTCATCAGCCAAATCCATCCCTATTCCGACGACCATCAGCAGGTCGTTGATCTCCCTGCGGTCCCAGCAACCGGTGATAAATAAGGTAGACGTTAATAAAAGTACTAATAAGGCTCTTTTCATAACCTATCCCTTCTTAAGACTCCCTAAAGCCCCCCGGGGATTTTATTATCTGGCCGCGGTGGCGCAGCCCGGCGTCGCACTTGACAGTCACCTTTACCGAGGGAAATACCTGCTTCCACTGGTCTTTTATCTGAGCCCATGCTTTAAGATGCTGCCTTCGGAACTCCTCCCCGAACCCGAAAACGTCAGTGTTCAACGCCTGCGCTTTCTGGACGGCGGCCATAACCTCTTTCTCTATCTCTCTGCTCGCGTTTAACGCGAGTTTATCGAAATATTCAGGCTCATCCATCCCTTTGAGGTTGCCGAAGTCCTCCGATACGTCGTACAATGAGCTGACCTTGATCTCGTAACTCGGCAGCCCGGTTTCATCTATGCTGGCCTTGATTTTACTTTCGCTCTTTACCAGCCCCAGGCTGACCGTTTCCTCCGGTCCTCCGACCGGGCTGGATACATTCACCAACCGGTTTTTGGTCTTGTTCCGTACCAGCATCAATCCCATCGTCTCCTCTTTATTGAAGAAATCGAGGAGCCGGCCATCCGGGCTGAACACCGCCAAACCGGAAACCACGAGAGTCTCCAGGGGCGTCTCGGGGGTTTTCCGGTCCTGCGTGGTCACACTGTTCTGTGGAACCACCGATACCACCGGGGCCACCGGACTGGTCATGCCGGTGCTCAATATATAGGCCAGGTCATTCAGCGTAACCGACATGACATCTTCCGTCCCGCCTTTCAGGTCGAACATGCTGCTCAACCCGATTCCGCTGGCCTGGTTGCTCGGCATCTCCATCTCAAGTATTTTTTGTGCTTCCCCCTTAGTAATCGCGACAAACACAGTCCGCCGGGACTCGCGGCTGCGCAGCAGCCGGTCAAGGATCGGCGGCAGGCCGTATTGGGCAGCCTTCGAGCCGATAACGACAACTCGGCTTTGACCGAAAAATAGCGGTTTGGGCACCCGGCCCAACGTTTCCATCACTCCCGCCCGCACGGTAGGCCCGGTTTCCGAAACCGTCCAGAAGGCCTTGGCCTTGGGCCCCTCTGCACCGCCCCCAAGGCCCTGGGCCATTGGCGCAGAGATCTGGGAGGTGAATACGATCCTCTTTTCACCGGCTGTACCAGCCAGGTCGATCCCATAAGCCACGACCAGCAGCAGGTCGTTAATCTCCCGGCGATCCCAGCAGCCGCTGATAATCATAGTAAATACCAGTAACCCGGCCAAAAGCGCCCTTTTCATAATCCACCCCGGCCTGCTTTAGCTTTGATCAGCACTATCAGGTAGAGAACTAGGGGTATAAAAAAATGGAACAGCAAACCCGTAACCGGCCATGCGTTTGTAAAGGAGTCACTGTGTTGAGCTATGTTGCCATAAGAGTTTTCGCCCAACTCTATTATCAACACCGCCACGGGGAATAAAAGGAACTGGAACTCTTTGAATCCCAGCGCCTGCGATGAGGCCAGCACCGCGGTGTAGGTCACGACCGTTATCTTTATAAAAACCCCGAAAACCCAGGTCAGCACCAGTAAAACCTCCAGGCGGGTTATTATCTTGGCCACGTTGATCATCCGGGCCAGTGAAAAAAGAGGAAACTCCATGTTGGCCACTTCCGCCCCGCCAAACACAGCCGTACAGGTGATCTCCGCGACAGCCATCAGTATGCCCGCGATTACCACGCTCAGCACCAGGCTGCGGGCGATGTGCCGCGTCCCGCTCAGGGCGGGCAGCAGCATCGCCGCGATGAATACATGCCCGCTTATAGCTGCTTCGACGAGAGAAGTCGCAAGCAGAGTACCCGGCGAGTGTTCGCCCACCGGCAGCAGGCGGCGAAAATCCATAAGATTATAAGGAAGCAGGAAAACCGCCAGTAAAATGATTATCATGACCGGCAGGATTATTTCGTTGACCCGCGCTATCACTTCTATACCGCTGCGAATCGCGTAAAATATCACCACCATCACCGTGACCATGAAAACCGCCACCGGCGTTTCCGGCATGACGCTTACACTTAAAAACATACCGAATTCCCTTATCAGATAAGCCCCCAACTGGATAGAAAACAGCGCATAGACAACGCCGACAATCCTGCCTAAGGGCTTGCCCAGTATCAAAGGCAGGTATTCTATCAGGGTAAGCCCGGGGAACCTCCTGCCCAGCGCGACTGCCAGCAAAGCCGCCATAACCCCAAAAACCGTGGCTATCAGACTGGATATCCAGGCATCCTGCCGCACCGTCTCGGCAAGCGCCTGCGGCAGAAAGAAGATCACGGTGGATAGTATTATCGGGGTTATTAAAAAGGCCAGCTGCCGTTCGGATATTTTTCCGGATTCCATTTATCTATCCTTCCTTTTCCTGGCGTCGCGGTTTTCCCCGGGGAGGGGCGTCCTGCCGGCCGCTGGCGAAGGCCTGGGCGTTTTTGACCGGTCCGGATCTAAAGGCCTAAATAATGAAGGCCGCTGAGTCGCATCCCAGATCGGCGCCCTGAATATAATATCCTTCATCGGCTTCCAGATCAGCGGGTTCATATAGCCCATGTAAGGCACTCCGAACGACCTTAAACCCGCCATGTAAATGAGGAAGACCATAACGACCAGCGCATAACCGTACAGACCCAGCGCCGCCCCTCCCGCCAGCGTAATCACCCTTATCAGCCGCATTCCTGACGCCAGTTCATAGTTTGAACCCATAGTGAAATTGGCGATGGCGGCGACCGCAATCACCACCACCATCGCGGGTGATACGAATCCCGCCTGGATGACGGCCTGTCCCAGTATCAAGGCCCCCACGATATTGACCGCCGCTCCCACCACCCTCGGCAGCCGCACTCCCGCTTCCCAGAGCAGTTCGAACAGCGCCAGCATCAGCAGGGCTTCTAAAAAGGCCGGGAACGGCACCGCCTCCCGCGCCCCGGAAACGTTAAAGATAAGCGGGATTGGCAGCATCTCCTGGTGATAGGTGGTTATCGCCACGTATATGGCCGGCATGCTGGTGGAAAGGAAAAGGGAAGTTTGTCTTAAAATACGCAGCCCCACCCCGACCAACGGGTTCTGGTAGTAGTCTTCCGGGCTCTGCAAAAAGTCTACGAAAATACTGGGAGCCGTCAGGACCATGGGACTTCCTTCCACCAGCAGCACGAACCGGCCTTCCAGCAGGTCGGCCACCACCCGGTCCGGCCTCTCGGTCCTCTTTATCAACGGGAAAAGGCTGTAGGCCGTGTCCTGGATCAGCTCCTTAAGGTAGGAACTGTCGATAATCCCGTCGATGTCTATGCGCCTTATCCTCTTCCGCGCCTCCTCGACGATTTTGGGATTGGCTATATCCTCGACAAACATCAAGGTGACCATGGTATTGGTTCTTCGGCCCAGTATGTAGTTCTCCGATTTCAGTTTCACATCCCCCAGCCGGCCGCGTACCAGCGCGGTATTGACCTTCAGCGACTCCACGAAGCTGTCCCGAGGCCCGGCCACCACCGACTCTACCACCGGTTCGGTGATCTGGCGGCTGGGGACGCTTTCCGCGTCCAGCATCAACCCCACCGGACAGCCGTCCAGCAGCAGAATCAGCTTGGACATCAGCACCCATCGTTTTAACTCATTCAGGTCTTCCACCCGGGAAGCGGAGATAAGCGGCAGAAAGCGCTGGCACAGGTAATCGGCGAGTTCGGAGCCGTGGACCCTTTCGACCTTTTCCCGAGGGAGGTCCAGCATCAGCGAATGAAAGACGTCCTGGCTTGCCCGGTCGTCGATCATTCCTCCCGCCCAGACTGCCAGGCAGCGGGTATCCCCCACGTAAAACTTGCGGAAGACGATATCAGCGGAATTGGCGAATTCCTGCCTGAGATAAGCCTCGTTTTCCTTTAAACTGGTCTTTATCCCCTTAATCTCGTGAGGTAAGGGGACCTGTTTCGGCCCGCTGCTGACCCTATTATTATCTGGACCTCTCAGCCCTCTTCTCCAAAAGATGTCGAACCCCTCCGCTATGTCCTGCCAGCCGAAGACTAATTTAGGTTATTCTGCCCTTGAAAGTAAATTTTTATAAAAAGCGGCAGTATAAGCTTCTAACCAAAGTCGACACTCTAGCGGGGCTGACCTGAAAACCGGGATAGGTCAGCCCCCTCGCTTTGCTGGGATTCTTTTCAATAGACTTCCAGCCTTGACTATTTATTACTAAAACAGTTAGAATTAATATATACACAACCGATATGGTTATGACGGTCAAAGCTGTCCCGGGCGAAAGCGGGGATTGGCGAGGCACCGGGTCCTAAATTTTCCGGGGTACGGCCTCTGTACCACGAAGAAAACTTGGCTATCGCCAAGTCCTTGACGAAAGCGAGAGCCTTAGTTGCACTTACTTGCATCAGAAAGTTCCCTTATATACTTTCTGATAGCGTGAGAAAAGCGGCTATTTAGGTAGGTAGTCTTTCGAGAGGCTACCCACTGTTATTTATAAAGGAGCACCGAATGGAAATACCTATGCTGAATGACATTATAATAATCATCGGCCTGTCCATCTTCGTCATCTTCGGGTGCCAGAAGCTCCGGATACCCGGGGTGGTGGGGCTGCTCATCACCGGCGTCGTGGCGGGCCCGAACGGGCTCGGGCTGGTCCAGGGCGTCCACGACGTCGAGGTCCTGGCCGAGATAGGGATTATCCTCCTGCTGTTCACCATCGGGATCGAGTTTTCCCTGGGCCAGCTGCTGCAGATAAGGAAAACCGTCCTGCTCGGAGGGGGCCTGCAGGTCCTCCTTACCACCCTGGGGGCCATGTTCCTGATGTCCGAGCTGGGGCATTCCCGGGGCGAGTCGGTGTTTATCGGGTTTCTCGTCTCCCTCAGCAGCACGGCGATAGTCCTGAAGCTGCTGCAGGACCGGCTGGAGGTAGACTCCCCGCACGGCCGCAACGTGCTGGGGATACTCATCTTCCAGGACATCGCCATCGTCCCGATGATTCTCCTCACCCCCCTGCTGGCGGGGTCCGCGGGCGGTCTATCCGAGCCGCCTTATATCCTCCTGGCCAAGGGGATAGCCGTCATGCTGCTGGTGGTGGCCTGCGCCAAGTGGGTCGTCCCCTTCCTACTCTACCAGATCGCCCGGCTGAAAAACCGAGAGCTGTTCCTGATCAGCATCGTCGCTATCTGCCTCTCGGTCGCCTGGCTGACCTCCAGCATCGGGCTCTCCCTGTCCCTGGGCGCGTTCCTGGCGGGACTGATCGTCTCCGAGTCGGAGTACAGCCACCACGCCCTGGGGAACATCCTGCCCTTCAAGGACGTGTTCACCAGCTTCTTCTTCGTGTCCATCGGCATGCTGCTGGACGTCGGGTTCCTGTTCGAACAGCCGCTGGCCGTATCCTCGATCACCCTGGGGGTCATGGTGGCCAAGACGATTATCGCGGGACTGGTGGTGATCGCCCTGGGGTTCCCGATCCGGACCGCCCTCCTGGCGGGTTTGGCCCTGGGCCAGGTCGGAGAATTCGCCTTCGTTCTTTCGAGGACGGGAATAGAGTATAATTTATTTACCGGGAATACCTATCAGCTGTTCCTGGCGGTATCGGTCCTGACCATGGCCCTGACCCCCTTCTGCATATCGCTGGGACCAGTCGCGGCCAATTTCCTGATGCGGCTGCCCTTGCCGAAGAGGCTGAAGACCGGGGTCAACCCCGGGATCGAGGTCGACGAGGAGTCGCTGACCGACCACCTGATCATCATCGGGTTCGGGGTCAACGGCAAGAACCTGGCCCGGGCCGCCACGGCCGCCGGTATTCCGTACATCGCCATTGAGATGAACCCCGACACTGTGAGGCAGGAGAGGGAAAGCGGGGAGCCGATCTTCTTCGGCGACGCCACCCATGCCGAAGTCCTCCGCCATGCCAACCTAAAGCGGGCGCGGGTGGTGGTCGTCGCCATCTCCGACCCGGCGGCGTCGGTGCGGGTGGCCGACCTGATCCGTAAGATGGACCGGGAGGTGCACATCATCGTACGGACCAGATACATCCAGGAGATCGAGCCCCTGTATCAGGTGGGGGCCAACGAGGTCATCCCCGAGGAGTTCGAGACTTCGATCGAGATATTCACCCTGGTGCTGAAAAAATACCTGGTTCCCAGGGACGAGATCGAGAAGTTCATCGCCGAAGTCAGGTCGGACGGGTACGAGATGCTGAGGACCCTCTCCCGCAAATCGGCGACCTTCAACGACATCAAGCTGCACCACCACAACGCGGAGATCATCACCTTCAAGGTGGGTGAACGGTCGTTCGTGGCGGGAAAGACCCTGACCCAGATCGAGCTGCGCAGCAGATACGGGGTGTCGCTGCTGCTGATCCGCCGCGGCGAGGAGACCATACTGAACCCGGGTGGAGACACCCAGATACTCGCCCACGACGCAGCTATCGTCCTCGGGTCACCCGATGATTTGGCCGAGGTGACCGAGCTGTTCCACAACCCCGATGAGGAGGAAATCCTGTGAATCCGATATTTCAGGCCATGCTCAAGGCAGCCCTTTTCCAGAAGGTGGCCTGCCCCAGCTGCAAGCGAAGCCAGGTGGTGTCGGCCCAAAAAAAGAAAGCGGGAACCCGCTGCAAGTACTGCGGCAGCGGCATACCCCCTTCATCTCCCTAGCACCCGGCGGAGCGCTGCACCGCCGGCTCCGATGAGTACGCGGTGCGGCAGGGAAAAAGACTGGCCCGCGAATACGGCTTAAGATTCTACAAACGGGGGTATCACCTTGACTGAAAACAAGCGCCAGCTGAAACTCGTCTCCCACAGTGGTTACCAGTTCAGGTACCGGTTCCTGCTGGTATCTCTTGCCCTTTTCGCTTTACTGGCTTACTCGTTCACCAACACCTTTATCCAGCTGCCCTTTGCCGCGCCGGCCGCGGTCCTCTCCATCGTCTCCGGACTCTCGCTGATGACCGCCGTCTTCCTGGGGTTTTTCCCTAGAAACCGCGGCCAGGGATGGATGAAGCCGGCCCCGGACCGGGGCTTCCGCTACCTCTTCCTGGGCTGGGTCTTAAGCGTGTTCAGCATCGTGGTCGGTTACTCCAGCCTGTACACCGAGCTGTACCGGAGGGTCGCGGGCAGTTTCGCGGGGGAGTTGGGGGGCATCACCTCGGTCTACTTCTCGGTGGTCACCTTCGCCACCGTGGGCTATGGCGATATCTATCCGACAGCCTCGCTTTCCAGGATACTGGTGATGAGCGAGATACTCATCCCGGTGATACTCCTGCCGCTGGTCCTGGCCATCTCAATTTTCTGGGTGATAAACCGTAACCAGTCGCTGAAGGCCGATGCGGAGTCGAAGCCCCGCAACCCTTACACCAGGATCAAGTGACCGGGATTATTCTCTTCGCCGCTCACGGAGCTATTCATTGCTGGCGAACGCCAGGCGGATGCCCAGTACTATCAATACCAGGCCGGTGAAGCGCTCCACCAGGTGCGAGATGGATAAGAAGCGGGTTCGAATCGAATGGTGAGTGACCAGAACCGATACCAGAGAGTACCAGGATATCTCGATGCCGATCCATCGTGAATCCATAAACCAGCTGGGCGAGGAGAGTCGTCTGCGGGTCGATGAGCTGGGTAAACAGCGCTAGGAAAAACAGGGTGGCTTTCGGGTTGAGCAGGTCGGTCAGGAGCCCGGTGTAAAAAGCCCGATAATTGTTGATCGGCTCGTTTTTCAGGAAATCTTCGATCTGGGATGGCCTCTTCCCCGCCAGCAGCGACCTTATCCCGATGTATACCAGGTAGATCGCGCCAAGCCACTTCAAAACTTCGAACAGCAGGATTGATTTGGCGATGATAACGCCGATCCCCACCAGGCAGTAGGTGATATGTACCAGGCTTCCCAGGGCCATGCCGAGAACAGTACAGAGTCCCGCCCTTCGCGAGTATACCAGACTGTTTCTTATAGTCACCGCGAAATTGGGGCCGGGCGATACGACCACCACGAATCCGATAATAAACACGGTCAGCCAAGTTTCAAGCGACAAGCGGGCACCCTCCTTTCAGACAACTCCAGTCTAACATCTCAAGATCAAGCATACAACCGACAGCGGCAGCATCCATGTTTATCGCATATATCATTTAAATATGCGCAAAACTAATAAAAGTATTTCTATCCTGGGGGTTTGCCATTACATGAGCAACAATCTGCTGCTGTGGTCTTTTGTAGTACTGCCCTGGTTCACCCTGGTTCTGATGAAAAAAAGAGATATCAAGCGCTACATGCCGGCCGCCTTGTTTACTATCGTAACAACCTCCCTGGTCATGGAGTCTGGTATCACAATGAAGCTGTGGTATATTCGGGAAACCGTCTACCCCCTCAAGGAGACGATACCATACGTTTACGGCCTCGCCCCGGTGGTCGCGATCTGGGTTTTGAGGTATACCTATCGCAGTTTTTGGTTGTACCTGGCTGTAGACACGGCCTTTAATTCCATATTCGCGTTCTTTTTCACTCCCTGGCTGGTAAGCAGAGGCATAAAGGACCTGTATGCCACCAGCTTTTCACTTTTTTTAATCGTGACCGGGCTGTCGCTCCTGCTTTACACATACCAGGTGTGGCAGGACGAAACCCTGGTTACGGCCGAGAAAGGCCGATTTTGGACATTTTTTCAACCAGCGGCAAATAAACCGAGGTTCAAAGACCCGGAGGATAAAATGGGTGATCTCTAGTATGCTCTGGTAAGGATTTCTACGATATCTTCACCGGCGCCCTGCTGGGGATTGGTAAATGTTGTTATATCCTTTAAAGCGTTTTGCGCGAGCTGACTGAAGTCGTCTTTATTCGCCCCCATCTGTTCCAACCCGCTGGGAATACCGATATCAGAACTAAGCCGCCTGATTGCGCCGCAGATTTTATCCACGGCCTTGTTTTTGTTGCCCGCGGTTTCCCCGACCGCGGCTGCGATATCCAGAAGCCGTTCTTCCGGGATCGCGGCGGAATTGAATTCTATTACATAGGGCAGCAGTATGGCGTTATAGTCCCCGTGAGCCTGCTGGTAAGCCCCACCCAGCTGGTGCGATATCGCGTGGACATATCCCAGCCCGGCGCTGTTAAAAGCCATTCCCGCCATCACGCTGCCGTACATCATCTTCTCCCTCGCTTCCAGGTCATTGCCGTTCTCATAGGCCCTCCTGAGATAACCGAACGCCAGTTCCAGGGCGCCCATTGCCAGATGGTCGGTTATCGGTGTGGCCTCCGTGGAGACCAGCGCTTCCACCGCGTGTGAAACAACATCGATCCCAGAACTGGCTGTTACCTCCTTCGGCATGCTCGACATAAACAGGGGGTCGTTGACCGAGATGTAAGGTGTGATCTTGGGATCCCCAATCGCCATCTTCACCTTTCTCGATTCATCGACGATGATACAAAACATCGTCAACTCGGCGGCCGACCCGGAGGTCGTATTGATCGCGATCTGCGGCACAACTGGCTTTCTGACCTTTTGAAACCCTTCATAGTCGATAATCGAGCCCCCGTTGGTAGCGACCGTGGCTATAGCCTTGGCGCAGTCATGATTGGTCCCGCCGCCGATGGATATTATCAGGGAGTAGTCCCGCTTCAGCGGGTTTAGCCCTTTTTCAAAGTAGGTCAAAGCATCTTCGACGTATGATACCGTGGGATTGGGATGTAAGACTCCATCGAATATATCATACGAGATGAACAGGTTCTTCAGGATCGTCTCGACCTGCTCGACATAACCCAGGGTTATCATGTTCTTGTCGGTCACTATCAATGCCTTCTTCAGCTTCCAATCAAGCAGCTGGGTCGGGAGGTCCTTGATCGCCCCCACCCCGATGAGGTTCGTCCTTGGCAAAATGAAATTATGCGTATTTTCCATTACAGACCCTTTCTTAATTATTTGCTCGATCTTATTATTTTCGTTTTAACTGGCTTTGCATACAGAAGGACAGATTCTACGATGCCTCTTTCTGAATAAACCTTCACCGTTTTTCTTCTGCGGAGCGGAATAATTAGGAGAACCCCGCTGTGGGGTTCTCCTTAAACCCATTTGCCGTTTTATCCGGGCATACACTACCGGTTCTTGTAGGCCGGCTTCCGCTTCTCCATGAACGCCAGCATCCCCTCTTTCTGGTCCTCGGTGGCGAATAGCCCGCTGAAGCACTCCGCCTCGTAGGTCAGCGCCGACCCGATGTCGAGCTGGATCCCCACGTTCATGGACGACTTGGCGATCTTTAAGGCCACCGCGCTCTTGGCGATCAGCTTTTTGGCGATCTCTCCGGCCTTCTCCAGGGCGGTCCCGGTGGGCACCACCAGGTTGACCAGTCCTATCCGGTACGCCTCCTGGGCGTTGATGGTCTCTCCCAGGAAGACCAGCTCCTTGGCCCGGGTCATCCCCACCAGGCGCGGAAGCCTCTGGGTGCCGCCCGCTCCCGGGATTATCCCCAGGTTTATCTCCGGCTGGCCGAAGACTGCCTGCTCCTCGGCGATCCGGAGGTCGAAGCCCATGGCCAGTTCATTCCCCCCCCCCAGGGTCATACCGTTAATCGCGGCGATAGTGGGGATAGGAAGGTTTTCCAGCTTCAGCATGGTGTCCCGGATCGACATCACGAACTCCCGGGCCTGCAGCGATGTGAGGGGCTGCATGAAGACGATGTCCCCCCCGGCAGCGAAAGCCTTGCCGCCGCTGCCGGTGACTATCAGCACCCGGGCCTCCGGGTTGGCGGTGACCTCGCCTAACGCCTGGTCAAATTCGCCGAACAGCTGGGCGTTCAAGGCGTTCAGGGCCCTGGGACGGTTCAGGGTTATGGTCGCGACGCCGTCGGATATTTCTAGGATTATCGTTTCGTAATTGATATTCATCACCCCCCTCTTTTAATAACATTAATTTCATAGTCCGAATGCAACCTGTTTATTTAATTATTAAGCTGCCAAAGATCCTAAATATGTTTTCGGCTTATCTATCAGTTGTTAAATAAATCTAAAGCTCGAATGAGCCGACTCCACCACTGGAAAAACGACAAACACTCATAGAGGCGAATGAGAGCTGGAGTGTGGGGTACTGTCAGCCACAGCGGCGATAATCGAATCACTTCTAATTGGAGCGACATAAAGCTTGATCGGTAACTTAAAAACAACCAAATAAGCTTATATAATCCCCTTGGCTTTAATTAAGTTGTTCATCTTCTCGTAGCTGTTCTCGAACATCTCGACGAAGCGCTGAAAATTGCCGGCCAGGGTCATCCGTCCCGCTCCCAGGTAGACCGCCTCGGGGTCCAGGGTGCGCATGACTTCCACCTGTTCCCTGGTGGGCGGCTCGGTGGTTTTCAGGTCGGGCGCGACCTGGAGGTCCCACTGCACCTGGTCGCGCACCTTGGCTATATCCACCCCCGGGTGGAGGCTGTCAAGATACATCTCCTTGGTCTCGGGGTCGAATCGGTAAACCCCCATGGTGGTGACCACCGAGACCGGCCCCCCGCCGGGGAGCCCTGCCTTTTCCCTCGCCCCCGGCCCGGTCAGGTACCCGGGCGAGGTGACGTAGTCGCACTTGTTGACGAAGCGGCGCCCCTCCTGCCGCATCATGATGACCGTGCGCTTGGCGCAGGAGGCCAGGTCGTTGGCCCCCCCGCTCCCCGCCAATCGGATCTTGGGGTTGTTGTAGTCCCCGATCACCGTGGAGTTCAGGTTGCCGTACTTGTCGATCTGGGCCCCGCTGATGCAGGCCACATCCACAAACCCCGCCTGCTGGGCACCCATGACCTCCCTCATGGTGCTGGTGGCGTAGGAAAGCTCGTTGCAGACCGCGCAGGCCACGCACATCATCAGCCGTCGGGGAGCGGGTCCCAGGGCGCCGAACTCCACCATCATGTTGAAGCTGGGCGCGTGGGTGAACTTGGCGGTCAGGGCGGCGATCAGCGGCATCCCCACACCGATAAAGGCCACCTCCCCATCGAGGAACTCCCGGGCCACACATGAGGCCATCAGTTCCGCCAGGTTGTAGTCAGTCGCGTAATCAGCCATTTTACCACCGCACCTCCCCGTACTGCTGGAATTTACGCTCGAGCCGGTTCAGGGTGCTCAAGCGGTCCCAGCCGATCTTGTCGCAGTATTCTTTCCAGTTCTTGGGTCCCAGGACGTAGTCGTCGCACCACTTCAGGAATCCCTCGTGGGTGGCCCACTGCTCGTAGGTCCAGAGTCCAAACGGGAGGTCATGCGGGTAGTAGTAGCTGCACTCCCGGTAGTGCCCCCCGTAAGGCACCTCGATGACCGCGTCCACGTACATGTAAGGGATCACGGTGAGGTTCGGCATGCGGCGGATTTCCCCCGTGGGGACTATCTCCTCGCAGGTCACGATCACCCTGCGGCTGGCCCGGGCGAGCACGTCGGTGTTGCCGTAGATGCCCAGCAACTGGCAGTTGCCCATGGGGTCAGCCCTCTGCACGTGGATCAGCGCGACGTCCGGGTTGGAAGCGGGCACCAGCGCCACCGGCTGGCCGGTGTAGGGGTCATCCATCACCTTGATGCGGGGGTTGTAAGTGATCATATCCGACGCCAGCATCGACTTGGTGGGCATGAAGGGCAGTCCTATCGACCCCGCGAACCAGCGCTGCCCGAGTGAGTAGTTGCTGTACTCCTCGATCTCGATCGGGTGCGGGATTCCCTTTTCGACCGCGCGGCGCCAGACGTTGTCCTGGCCCTCGATCCCGCCCCAGTTGTAGGCGAACTCGGCCTTTTTCACCCTACCCAGCCCGATCAGCACCGAGGCCAGCCACACGTGGCTGTCCCAGACCAGGGTCAGGTCGCTGACCCCCTGCCGGATCATCTCGAACGTCGCCGCGGACGGGTGGAAGTTCAGGCCCAGTCCCAGGTAGCATCCGCTCTGCACGTGGGTGGAGATCGCGTCTTTCAGGTCGGTCACCTTGTCCACCGGGGGCTTGGAGCGTTTCTCCTTCATCCACTCCATAAATTCACTCACTTAGATCCCTCCTTTATTTAAAAATATCTAGATATGCTCAAAGTGCTTTCTTTTTGATTTACTTATTAAGCTTTATGTCTCTCCAATTAAGGTTTTCTGATTATCGCCACTGTTGTTGACAGTGCCCCTCAGGTCAAGCCTTCATTCGCTTCTAGCAATACTGCTTTGTTTGTTTGTCAGTGGTTGTGTCCAGCTCATTCAAGCTTTTTTTATAACAATCATGTTTTTTACTTTAAGAGCTCCGCGGCGATAACCATCCGCTGGATCTGGTTGGTCCCCTCGAAGATCTGGGCTATCTTGGCGTCCCGCATCATCCTCTCCACCGGGTACTCGCGGCAGTAGCCGTACCCGCCGAGTATCTGCACCGCGTCGGTGGCCACCTTCATCGCCACGTCGGCACCGTAATACTTGCTCATCGAGGAATATACCGGGGCCTTTACGCCCTGGTCGAGAAGAGACGCGGCGTGCAGCACCAGCAGGTGGGCGGCGTGGGTCTGGGTGGCCATGTCCGCCAGCATGAACTGGATCGCCTGAAAGCTGGCTATCGGCTGCCCAAACTGGAACCGCTCCTTGGAGTACTGTATCGCCTGGTCCAGCGCCCCCATGGCCATTCCTACCGCCCAGGCGCCGATCCCCGGCCGGGCCTTCTCCAGGGTTTCCATCACGATCTTAAACCCCTCGCCGACCGGCCCCAGCAGCTTATCCGACGGGATAGCGCAGTTCTCGTAAACTATCCCGCCGGTCACCGAGCCGCGGATACCCATCTTTTTCTCCTTGCGGCCGAACGACATCCCGGGGGTGTCCTTATCCACCAGGAAGGTGCTGATACCGCCCCGCTTGCGCTTGGCCTTGTCGGTCAGTGCGGCCACCATGTAGACGTCGGCTATCCCCGCGTTGGTGATGAAGTGCTTGGTGCCGTTCAGCACCCAGTTGTCACCGTCCCGGGCGGCGGCGGTGGCCATGCCTGCCGCGTCCGACCCCGAACCCGGCTCGGTCAGGGCGAACGCCCCCATCAGCTTCCCGGAGGCCATCTCCGGCAGGTACTTCCGCTTCTGCTCCTCGCTGCCCCCGATTACGATGGGGTAGGTCGAAAGCGCCTGTCCGCAGAGCATCAGGGAGGTGGTGGCGCATACCCGCGCCAGTTCCTCGACCGCCAGGACGTAGCTCATGGTGTCCCCGCCCGGCCCGCCGTACTCCTCGGGGATGTTCAGTCCCAGCAGGCCGTATTCCCCCAGCATCCGCCAGTTGTCCCAGGGGAACTCCTCCTTTTCGTCGATCTCCGCTGCCACCGGGGCGAACTTCTCGGTTGCCAGTTCCCGCACCGTCCGCTGCAGCAGTTGGTGGTCCTCTGTCATCTGGATAAGCAAACTGATCCCCTCCTCCCGTTATCTATTTGCGGTAGTCGTAGAACCCTTTGCCCGATTTGACCCCGTAATGTCCCGCCGCCACCATCTGTACCAGCAGTGGGCAGGGGAAGTACTTGGGGTCGCCGTAGCCTTCATACATGACCTGGAACACCGAGAGCAGGGTGTCGAGCCCCACGAAATCGGACAGGGTCAGCGGACCCATGGGATGGCCCATCGCCAGCCGCATCCCCTTATCGATGTCCTCTCGGGTCCCCACCCCCTCCATCAGGCAGTAGAAAGCCTCGTTCAACAGCGGCAGCAGCATGCGGTTCAATAAGAACGCCGGGTAGTCCTTGGCCCGCACCGTCTCCTTTTTCATCCTCTGGGCCATCTCCTCGACCGCCTTCATGGTCTCCTCCGCGGTCGAGAGGCCAGCGATGAGTTCCACGATCGGCATCACCGGGACGGGGTTGAAGAAGTGGGTGCCGACCACCTTTTCGGGCCGGCTGGTCACCGCCCCGATCTTGGTGATAGAGATGGAGGAGGTGTTGCTGGCCATGATGCAGTCGGGCCTGCAGCGTTTATCCAGTTCCTTGAATATCTGCTCCTTGATCGCCCACCTCTCGGTGGCGACCTCGATCACCATGTCGGCCTCCCCGGCCTTCTCCAGATCAGTCACCGTGGTGATGTTTCCCAGTATCTCCCGCATCTTCTCCACCGCCAGCTTGCCCTTGTCGACGTTCTTCTGGAGGTTCCTGCTGATCACACCTAGCCCTTTGCCGACCAGTTCGGGGGTGAGGTCCTGCATCCAGACCTGGTAACCCGCCTGGGCTGCGACCTGGGCGATGCCGTTGCCCATGATCCCCGACCCGATCACGAAAATACTGTTTACAGCCACTACCGTTCGCCTCCCTTTACTTTAAAGCAGCCTTCTCTCTACCTCTTGAACAGGCACGCGATCCCCGGTCCGCCCCCGGCGCAGAGGCTGGAGATGCCGTACTTCACGCCGCTCCTTCTCATCTCGTTGAGCAGGGCGAGCGTGATCCTGGTCCCGCTGGCCCCCACCGGGTGGCCGAGGGCGATCGCACCCCCGTTCACGTTCACCAGCTCCCCGTTGATGCCCAGTTCCTTCACCACCGCCAGGGACTGGGCCGCGAACGCCTCGTTCAGCTCGAACCGGCCTATGTCGTCCAGGGTAAGCCCGTTAAGCTTCAGCAGTTTGCGGATGGCGGGAGCCGGGCCTATCCCCATCACCGAGGGATCGACCCCGGTGGAGACGCAGTCCACGAACGTCGCCAGCGGTGTTATCCCCAGTTCGGCGGCCTTGGCCGCCGACATCACCACCGCCGCCGCCGCGCCGTCGTTGATCCCCGAGGCGTTGCCGGCGGTCACGGTGCCGTCCTTTTTAAACGCGGAAGGCAGCTTCGCCAGGCCTTCCATGGTGGCCTTGGGGTTCATGTGCTCGTCCTTGTCGATAACCTCGACGCCCTTCCTCCCCTTGATCTCCACCGGCACGATCTCCTCCGCCAGGAAACCCGCCTCCTGCGCCCGGCGCGCGTTTTCCTGGCTGGTCAGGGCGAACCGGTCCTGCATCTCCCGGGTGATCCCGTACTGCTCCGCCAAGGTCTCGGCGGTTATCCCCATGTGCTTGTTGAAGAACGGGTCGATCAGGGCGTCCCAGAACAGACCGTCGTGCAGGGTGTCGCTGCCCATCCGGTAGCCCCCGCGGGCCTTGGTCAGGAGGTAGGGCACCCGGGTCATGTTCTCCATGCCCCCGACTATTATTATCTCGGCCTTGCCCAGCATGATCTGATGGGCCGCCATCTCAAAGCACCTCAGTCCCGATGAACACTGCTGGTTGATGGTGATGGCCGGCGCCTCCACGGGTATTCCCGCCATGATGGCCGCCTGCCGCGCCGGGTTCGCTCTCATCCCGGCCTGGTACACCACCCCCATGATTACCTCTTCCACCTGTTCCGGTTTTATCCCCGCCCTCTCGAGGGCCCCCTTGATGGCCACCGCTCCCAGTTCCGGCCCGGAAACCTCGCTGAACGAACCCAGGAACCTGCCAAAAGGGGTGCGGGCGCCGCTTGCGATTATGACTTCCTGCATCTGCTTCACTCCAATCATAAGAACTTTGTTCCAAGCGAACACGCCAGCCAACAGCGGTCCAGTCATCACCTCCCCCAAACCCGTCAGCCCGGCTGAGTACAAGCAGACCAATGCTAGAACCGTGCCAAGAATAAAAAAAGGCCCCGCCGTTCACCTGGCTGGCGAATCCCTTTATCACGTTGGGTATTCTCTTAACTTTCCGATAGCGCCGAAGAAAACTTGGCTATCGCCAAGCCTCTGGCGAAGGCGATGGCCGTAGTTGCACTTGCTTATAATCAGAAAGTCCGGCTTATACTTTCTGATTATGGAAGAAAACTTGGCTGTCGCCAAGCCTCTGGCGCAAGCGAAAGCCTTAGTTACACTTGCTTGCATCGGAAAGTTCTCTAATATACTTTTCGATAGCGGAAAAACCACGGCGCGGGCCGTGGCATAAGATGAACCGGAACTATAGAAAGCGTTCAGCTAAAGGGACTTGATTATCTTTCTTCGCCCGCCATCAGCTTGAAAGAAGCCGATAACCCCTTCAGCAAAAGCGACCGTCTCCGTGTATCAGAAAATTCTACACTTTTTGTGATTCTGTCCTGCATCAGGACACCAGAACATGCAGCCTTGATAGCTGTTATTCATTAGTGCCTCTGACGCAGATTGAGACACTGTTCCGAATAGAGACACTCCCCAAATCAGGTTATGCCGTACTTGTGCAGCTTGCGGTAAAGCACCGAGCGGGGGATGTTCAGCACCTTGCAGGCCACCGACTTGTTCCCCTGGGCGTTGCGCAGGGCCTCGAAGATCATCCACTTCTCCATCTCCGCCAGGGTCCGTCCCGACGGGTTGGCATCGGCCGCGGGCGGCGTCCCGCGCGACAGCTTCCGCAGGTGGGTGGGCAGGTGCTTGAGCCTGATGATGTGCCCGTCCACCGTGTTGAGGCAGCGTTCGAGCACGTTCTCCAGCTCCCGGATGTTGCCGGGCCAGTCGTGGCGGTGGAAGACGTCCAGCACCTCGGGGGAGACCTCGCTGACGGTGGCCCCGATCTCCTGGTTAAGCCGCTGCAGGATGTAGTCGATGAGCATCTCCAGGTCCTCCATCCGCTCCCTCAATGGAGGCACCTCCAAGGATATCACGTTCAGCCGGTAGTACAGGTCCTCGCGGAACTGGCCGGCCTGAACCAGTTTAAGCAGCTTGCGGTTGGTGGCGGCGATCACCCGGGTGTCGACCCGGATGGTCTCGGTCCCCCCCAGCCGTTCGAACTCCCGCTCCTGCAGCACCCGCAGCAGCTTCGCCTGCATGGCCGGGGGCATGTCCCCGATCTCGTCCAGGAAGATGGTGCCCTGGTGAGCCAGCTCGAACTTGCCGGGCTTCCCCCGCTTCTTCGCCCCCGTGAAAGCCCCCTCCTCGTACCCGAACAGCTCGGACTCGAGCAGCGGCTCGGGGATGGCCGCGCAGTTGACCTTGATAAAAGGCCCCTGCTGCCGGTGGCTGTCGCGGTGGATGGCGTGCGCCACCACCTCCTTGCCGGTACCGCTCTCGCCGGTTATCAGCACGGTGGAACGGCTGAGCGCCGCCCTCCGGGCGAAGCGCTTGAACTCCACCATCACCTCGCTGTCGCCCACCAGGTCGTCGATGGTGTAGCGGCAGGTATACATCTTCTTCAGCTCCTGCTTGTAGGTCTCCAGCTCGTTCTCCACCTTGACCAGCTTGCGGGCCACCAGCTTGGCCAGGTGCATATCGGTGAACAGGGTCTTCTTGATGGCCCCGATGACCTTCCCGTCCTTGATGATCGGGCCGCGGGTGACCAGCATCTCCTGGTCGTTCACCTTCCAGACCTCACCAACCCTGGTCTCTCCCGACTCCAGGATGTTCGGTAGCTGCGACTCGGGGGTCAGTTCCCGGATGTGCCGGCCGACCACCTCTCCCTTTGACCTGCCCAGCATATCCAGGTAGGTCTGGTTGACCAGGGTCACGATACCCTGATCGTCGACCACCACCACCCCCTCGAAGGGGTTCTCGATCACCGTCTCCAGGGTGGTCTTCAGCTTTTTCACGTGATCCAGTTCCTCGGAGATGTTTTCGAACTCGGTGATGTCCTGGAAGGTCGCGACCGCTCCCGAGATGTACCCCTGCCGGTTGATCGGCGCCCGGTTCATCAGGATGGTCAGGTCGTTTATCTGGCAGCGCTGGTTGACGTGGGTCTCGCCCGTGGAGAGGACCTCGTTCAGCCGGGACTCGGGAAGCAGGCTGGCGACGTTGGTGCCTATCACCTCGCGCGCCTTCTTGTTGAAGACCCTTTCCGCCGTGCGGTTGAAGCAGGTGATGATGCCGTTGTAGTCGACCACCAGGATACCGTTGTAGACCGACTCCAGCACCGCGATGACCTTGTCCAGGGTATCGCCCACCTGCATGATGGACCCGCCCACCAGGTCGCGGGGGGTGATCATCCCTATCGGGGCTCCCTTTTCGGACACCACCACCACCGTCTCGGTCCCGTACTTCTGCACCGACTCGATCATGTCCCCCATGTGGGTATTGGGCGGACAGGTCACCGCCGGGTTCGCCATCAGGCTGGAAAGCCGGCTGCCGGCCTCGCCTCCGTCCAGGAGCCGCGCCACCACCGAGCGCATATCTATCGTCCCCAGCAGTCCGCCCTGTTCATCGACCAGCGGCAGGATATGGGTCCCAGCCTCCACGAACTTTCGGAGCCCCTCTTCCAGGGTCAGTTCATTGTTCAGGCAGGACGCGAGCGGTGACATGAACTGGGCAACATCCAGCCGGCACTTGGAAAAGTGGATCTCTCTAAGCCGCCTGCTGTACATATGACCTCTCCCCTTCTATGAAACGTTAGGTTGCTGATTTTATATTTGTGGAATATTCTGGTATTTATTCTAGGAACCCCAGTTTTATTCCTGCTTTGAGAAAAAAAAGACCAAGAGTTACTTACGATAAAAAATGAGGTTTAATAATCAGAATCGGAAAAATTATTAGGCTACTAATTAAAATTCGCGGATTATATTGCATTTCAAACCAGCTCTTAACCAGACCTTGTTTGTGCTTCTCACACACCCAGCATTCAATCAGCCCCAAATAGTGGACATACTCTGCGGGGGCATGAGCCCGTTATGGTGCTCGACGTCTTACTGCCCTGCGAAGACCGAAAGGCAAAGGGGCGAGCGACAGGAGGCCGCGAGAAGGCAAAGCGCATGGATGCGCGTTTTGCCTTTCTTAAACCCCTTTGCCGAAGGCCTGAGCAGTTGGCAGTACAGACGAGGGAGTATGGAGCGACAGGACACCGCAGAGTATGTCCCGGCCCTGACGGGATTGAATGCGGCCTTTACCGTTATCACGTGGTTTTTAACGCTGCTCACTGTAACTAGGAGTATCGCCGTCGTTTATTACCTAGCACTACCCCAGCTATTGTACCTCAGCGGCTGTATGTAAGGTTTTTCCGCGCTACTAGGGTTTGTTTTCTATTCACCTCTGGGAAAAATAACCCCCCGCCTTCCGGCGAGGGGTCCGGTTTTTATCGTCATAATCTAAAACTCCGCGTACCTTATCCCCTTGGGATCGACCCGGTTCAGCACCTCCAACTCCTCCTCGGTCGGCGGCGGGGTGAAGGGCACCTCGTCCTGGTCTATCACCCAGCCCGTGTTGGCCTTGACCTCCTCCAGGCTGCTGTAGGGGTGCACGCTCTCCACCTGGAGCTTCCCGTCCACCATCTTGAAGGTGCAGAGCGGGGTGAAGACCTTGTCCACATTCCCCCTGGCAGTGCAGAAGGCCACCTTCTCCACCAGACCGCTCTTGTCGTGCTTGGTCTTCCAGAGCAGCGCCCGCTTGGCGGTAGGGGTCAGGGAGGCGCTGCCCGCTCCCCCCGGGAGCCTCACCTTCGGCTGTTCGAAGGTCCCGCCTATGTACGACATGTTTATCTCACCGTTCTGGCTGATCTGCACCCCGCTGAGGAAGACGACATCCAGTCTCCCCGCGCCGCTCAGGTCGAACAGCTCGTCGAGCCCGAAGACAGCCACCGAGCCCAGGGCCAGGTTCATGTCCAGGGTGGACTTGGTCAGCTCCTTGGGCTGGGGGTCGACCGCCCCCGCGATATTGATGTAGACAGAGTCCGGGGCATGGAGGGCCTTGGCCAGGTTGCAGGCCACCATGGGGACCGGGGAAGCCAGTCCGTGGAACATCGTGTTGCCCGGCTTGATCTCGCGCGCCAGGGCTATCACCATCATCTCCGCTGGTCCGTAATTCATCGTCTTTCCCTCCTCCCTAGCGCACCTTCCCCAGGTAGTCCCGCAGCGCGTCTTTCCCGCCGCGGACCGCCTGGAGGTAGCTCTTCATCCCCGCGTCGTCGGTCTGGTAGTCGGGCCAGCAACGGCCGGGGGCGGCCCCTCCCGGGCACTCGACCACCGCCGCCACCATGAAGTGCGGTATATTCGTGCGTCCGCCCGCCTCACGGAAGCTCTCGGGGCTGACCATTCTCTCAGCCGTGACGATCGTCTTCCTGGCCGCCCGGGTCATCAGCACGTCCTGAAACAGGGAGCCGAAGATGCGGGCGTTGCCCTCTTCGTCGGCCTCGTGCACGTGGATGACCGCCCAGTCGGGCTTCAGCGCGGGCACGGCCACCACTTCCTCACCATTGAAGGGGCTCTTCATCACCTGAAAGAAGTCCGGGCGGACCTCCAGCAGCTGGCTGCCAAACATCCCCGGCACCCCTATGAAGGGAATCCCGTATGCCCCGGCACGCAGGGCGTTGATGATGGCGGTTCAGGAGCCTTCCACCGCCCTGATCTTTCCCTCCTGGACCCCCTGGCGGAACCCCTGGCACAAACCGTACTCGTTTTCGAATCCGATAAACCCGAAGTATACCTCGTTTACCGCCTCGGCCGCGCACAGCACATCGATGTTGTAGCCTCCCGCGGCGGACACCAGCTTCAAGCCCGACCTTCCCTGGCGGGCTATCTCCCGGCACAGGGACGCCGGCGACCGGTGGAGCGAGTTGCCGCCCAGGGCCAGCATCTGACCATCCTGTACCAGTGCGGCGGCCTGCTCCAGTGACATCAGCTTGGAAGCCATAAACCCCACCTCCTCTTTGTTTCACTCTTATAAACAATTTTCCACTTACTATTTTATTTCATATATTATAACTCCGTGCTGTTTATCAGTCCATCAAGGTACTCGATAACCGCGCCCGCCGCCGCCGCTCCCTGGATCATGGCCTCCTCGGTGTTGACCGGAAACCCGGCCGCCCCCGCGAAGAACACCCTCTCCCCGGCCCGCAGCGGTTGGGATAGGTCCTGGCTGCAAAAGAATCCGTCGCCATCCAGCTGCACCCCGAACAGCGAGGCCAGCTCCCGGTTCCCGGGAGACGGCAGCATGGCCCCGGTCAGGACCACCAGGTCCGCCTCCAGCTCCCCCGGGGTACCCATCAGGGTGTCCTCGAAGCGCAGCAGCAGCCGTTCCTCCATCGGGAAGACCTTCGACGGGCGGCTGCGCAGGTAGTAGACCTGGCTCTTCTGCATCGCCTCCTGGTAGTACTCCTCACAGCCTCTCCCGGCTGCCCGGACGTCCATGTAGAAGACGTAGACCCGGCTCCCCGGCAGCAGCTCTCGGACCTGCCGGGCCTGGCGGGTCGCGTACATGCAGCATATCCTGGAGCAGTAGGCCTGTCCCTTGTAGCGGTCGCGTGACCCGACGCACTGGATAAAGGCAACGGTCGCCTTCCGGTCCCGGTCCAGCCCCAGGCCGGACAGGTTCCCCTCCCGCAGGTGGCTCTCCAGCTCCATCCCGCTGACCACCCCTGGGTAGATGCCGCACCCGTACTCCCCGTAAGACCTGACGTCGAAGTATTCGAACCCGGTGGCCGCGACCACCGCGCTGATCTCTATCTCATCGGTTTTTCCCTGGTCGTCGGTCACAGTCACCCTGAAGCCCCAGTCCTCCCGGCTGGCCGCGACCACCCGGGCGCCGGTCCTGACCTCCGCCCCTGACTGGCTGAGCTGCCTGAGTTTCTCCTCCAGCAGCTCCGAGGCGCTGTTTCCGAGGGGGTATAACCGCGAAAGGTTGGCGGCGTTTCCCCCCAGCCGGGCCGCCTGCTCCACCAGCACCACCCGGTAACCCGCCCGGTCCAGACGCCTGGCGGCCTCCATCCCGGCCAGGCCTCCTCCGATCACCAGCACCCGTCTGTCACTGCGGCTCATCTTTTACCTCCTCCTCAACCAGTCCCAGCTTGTCTAACAATGGGGCGACCGGCACGGTATTGGCCTCGAACCCCAGCACCCGATGGTCCACCCCCAGCGACAGGGCTGCCAGCTGGGAGAAATCGATCACCGGGATGGATATATCTCCCCAGCCCCGCTCCGCCAGGGTCGGCTGCTCCCGGTCGAGCTGCACGTTGCACCCGGGGCAGACGGTGACGATCACGTCCGCACCCGCCTCCTTCACGCTCGCGAGCTTCTTCCTGGCATGCGGGAGGCTGATCTCCTCCGGGTGGGTGAACCCCCGGCCCACCGCCGCCCCGCAGCAGGAACGCCGCTCCCGGTAAAACACCGGGGTCCCCCCCATCCCGGTGATGATCTCCTCCAGGAATGTGGGGTAGTCGATGTCGTCGATTATCCCGTACTTTTTCGCCAGGTAGTGGCACCCGTAGTGGACCGCCACCCGGACCCCGGCAAGGGGCCGGATCACCTGCCTAAAGATTTCGTCCCTCAACCGGTACAGGAGTTCCTGGATGTGGTAGATCCTTTCCTGGTCCCGGTAGCGCCACCCCATCGGCTCGATCAGCTTATCGACCTCGGCGCGCAGTCCAGGCCTGGTGTTCAGTATATGGGTCAGCTCGGTGTTGTAGCCGAAACACCCGTTGCAGAACACGAACATCTCCAGCCCCAGTCCCTGGACGATGGCCAGGTTGCGCGCGGTGGCGGCCAGGGCCGTTGCGGGGAGGATGGCGTTGCAGGTAAGCATGTACCCCGAGCAGCAGGTCTGGTCGGGGGAGGTGTAGACCTCGATGCCCAGCTTTCCCAGCACCTCGCGGATGGCCTTCTCGGTCCCCGGGTACTCCAGGCTGCCGGTGCAGCTTCGGAACAGGTATATCTTGGACGGCGCGGGGATCTCCCCCGGCTCTATTCTGCGGGCTGTTTCGGCCATGGGATCTTGCCCTCCTGGTATGTCAGTGCGGCCTCCCGACCCGGCTCGGAAGCCATCCCCTCCAGCCAGCCGGTGGTGCCGGTAAGGTCGAACAGGGCCTGGTACTCTGCCCTGGCCCGCTCCGATACCTCGGGCCAGGGTGAGAGCCCCATCTTCTGCCGCAGGTCGGACAGCCAGGCCTTTTTCTTGCCCCCGGGGGTGAAGGTTATCCCCTCCTCCCGGGCCTTCAGGGCGAACCGCTTGAAGACCAGGGAGTGCCTCCTGCCGTATCCCTGCTCCAGCGCGTGGTAGCGGAGCAGCAGCATCAGCAGGGGGAAGTGGATGTTCATCGGACAGGCGGAATAGCACCCGGCGCACCAGAGGCAGCGCCAGATCTCCTCGCTCTCGGCCAGCCGCTGGCGGTTGCCCAGCAGCACGTCGCGGATTATCTGGCGGGAGTTGTAAGAAGGGGTCAGGGCGGCGGCGGGACAGTACCCGACGCACTTGCCGCAGGCCAGGCAGGACCTGAGGTTCTCCACCAGCCCGAACTGGTCTATCTCTCCCAGCAGGTCCTCCACCCATTCACGACTGCTTTCTCGCCGCATATACCTCTCCCCTAAAAGAATTTTCTGTCTATTGTAATTCTCCAGTCCACCCCCTATTCCTCCTTGGAACGGGGGAGTCTTTCCTTACCCGATTTCCCGGCTCATGGGGTGGTAGAGGATGCCGTCCGTGAGCTGCTCCCCCGCGGTCTCCACGAATCCCAGCCTCCGGTAGATGGGGACCGCGTAGGGGGACGAATTCACAGTCAGGGGCGCTTTTTCGCTCCGTTCCCGCTTTACCCGCTCGACAGCCGCATCCAGCAGGGCCCGGGCGATACCCTTCCCGTGGTGCTGCTTTTCGATAAAAAAGAGTGCCACATGGTCGAAGTCCCGCACCTCGATCACCCCCGCCAGGCGGCCGAAAACCCAGGCGGTCAGGAAAAAGTGGGTAGGCCTCATCCTCCGCAGGGATATGGCCCTGGGTGTGACATACTCCAGAAAGGTTTTCCGCCCCTCCTCGGAGTATCCGGGGGCGACGAAGCCGTTGAAAACGCTCACCACCAGCCCCGAGACCGTCTCCTCCTCCCCTGGCCGCATCTCTTGAATCGTCAGTCCGTCGATCATCATTTAAATCACCCGATTCTGAAAAACGTCAGCAGTATGAAGCCGTTAAACAAATTCTATCACAGTTCCCCCATCACCGTTTCTATATGGCGGGCTTTATAATTGGATTATAATAGCAGCAAAGGTTAAATAATGCTACAGGGGGTTATCTTTTTGAAAGCGCCAAAGAAGCTCAAGGCCCGGAAGTGCTACGGCCACCTGGGGGGCAGGCTCGGCGAGCTGCTGTTCGAAAGGCTGGTCGAACTCGGATGGTTCCAGCCGGAAGAGGGAAAGGCGACCGTCTACGAGATAACCGAAAAAGGCCGCCAGGAGTTAGGCCGGCTGGGAGTTAAACTCGAATGACGCGGCGTCAGATCGAGTACTCGACGCGCGCCAGAGGAAACCGGCGGTTTATCCCGTCGGCCAGGATCTCCCGTATCCGCTCCCGCTCCTCTCGGGGATAGAGGTACTTGCCATAACCGAACTGTCCGTACTTGTACTCCCGGTCCTCTGTTTCCAGGGGAAGGCCCGAGTTGGGGAAAAGCTCCTGGATGCGGTTCTTGGCCCGGGTGGTGAAGCGGTGGCTGATAAGCTCGAAGGTCAGGTCAGGGGCGTCCCCCAGAGACGCCTTTAAATCCTCCAGCATTCCGGTATACTCCTCCTCCCAGCCGGGATAGGCGATGATGGGGGCGATGATGAACCCCAGCGGGTAGCCGGCGGCGGCGGTCGAGCGCGCGGTGGCGATCCTCTCCGTGAGCCGTGGTGTCCCCCCCTCGAAGCGGCCGATGACCGAGTCGGTGTTCAGGCTGAACCGGATGCGGGTATGCCGGCGGTGCTCTAGCCCCAACAAGGGCTCCACCTCGGTGAACTTGGTCACGAAGCGGAAGCGCCCCTGCTCCTGCCGGGCGAAGAACTCGATAGCCAGCCCCAGCGCCCCCGTGTACCTCTCGACCGGCACCGGGTCGGAGGTTGCGGCCCCCTCGAAGACGGTCACCTCTGGCAGCCGCTGCTTGATGTACTCCCCCGCCTTGTCCAGAATCTCCTCGACGTTGACATAGGCCCTCAGGTATGGCTTCTGCGGCATGGAGGTCAGCAGGTAGCAGTACTGGCAGCGCCCGGGACAGCCCGTGGCCAGGGGAAGCTGGTAGTGGGCGGAGGGTTTGCAGGTCTCGAAACGCAATGTCCTGCGCACACCGAACACCAGCGTCCTTTTGGCCTCCATGAACCCCTGCTGAGGGGTCCGGGCGGGGATACCGGTGACCCGGTTGTGGGAACCGATTACCGAGAACTCCACCGGCTGGTTTTTAAAGTACTGGTAGAGTTCCCGTCCCCGGGGGTACTCCAGGGCCGCGGCCTCGAACATCACCCGGCCGGGATTGAAAGGCATGTCTTGCCCCCCTTTTATCTGTCTCCCTTTAGTATCCCCAGCCGGGCAGTGTATTAGTTTTCAGCCGGCGGATGGAGGTTTAACAATCCCCGCAGCCGCTCGCCCCGGGACGCGACCTTTACGTGCACGCTGAAGGCCCGGGCGGGCGGCCGGGTCTCCCAGGAGCGGCTGTACTTCAGCTTGATGCAGGTCTCGCCCGCTCCCGCCGCCAGGTACTCCCAGTGGTAGTCCTGAGGGCTGCCGACCAGCCCGCTGCCCTCCCCGATCCACTGCTTCTCCGGCTTGAGCACTTTTTCATCCGGAACCTCGACATAAGACCAGGAGTACCCCGTCGAAGGGTTCCCAGGTAGCGTCAGCTCCAGCCTATCCCCCCTGACCAGCGAAACCGCCTGGTCGTTGTAGGACTCGTCGATCATGACCGTCTGGTTGTGGTAAAGCGTGAACGTCAACCCGGCGCCGCCGAGCAGTATCGCCAGCCCCAACGCCAAAAAACCGGCTCTTCCCTTCATCCATCTCTCCCCCTTTACTTCCGCTTTATAAGATTTATATAGCCGGCAAGGGGGTTTAATAAGGGGAGGAAATAAGAAATTTGAATGGTGTCCCATTCTTTAAGGTCTCTTTCCAGGGCCTTTAGACTACGAAAGCATGGCTGCGGTTCTTTTGCTTCCTTCAATACGATTCCTGTCCGCTCATGCGATCTCACTAATCCGTTAAAAGGTTATCAGTATTCTCTACCGTGATATTCTTTGAAGATGTTTGAAGTTCTTTGAAGATGTTATATAAGATACTCAAAGATATTCAAAGGTAGTCAAGATTATCAATCTATGATGATGTTATCTGGTAAATCACCGAACAGGAAACGTTACATCCCTGAGCCCCAACTCCGCTTCTACTTCCTCGATGGTCATCCATCCCTTTTCTTTTCCCGCCTGCTCACCTTGAGCGAGTTTCGACAGCAGCTTCAGCGAAGCCTTTAATTTCTCATACTCGTTGATATCGACGATAGCATACTTCCCTCTGCCGTTTTTGGTTAAAAACACCGGCTCGCCCTCGGTGATATCTCGTAATACCTCATTGTAATTCCTCAGGTCGGAGATAGGTTTGATGTTCGGCATAGCTGGCCGCCCCTTTCTCTGCTGTTATTATTGCACCCTTATTATTCGTAAAATACAACAGCAGGCCGCGGTCTGGGGATGCTGCTCTTCCCCGCAAGATGTAATGGGGTCTAAAGGATTCACCTGCTATTTAGGGATGATTGAATGCGGCCAAACGGTTGTCTCGCCAATTCCCCGGCGGTGGTTGCGGAGTTGCATGACCCGCCGCATTTATACAAACACTAGAACATCTATTTTAAGGAGCAGGGCATGTTTTTAAAAATCACAGAAGTGCCCGGGAGTGTGGAAATCCAGAGATACCTGACTGCCATTCGCATTGATAATTGGCTGCGGGAGGATTTGTTCCACTTCAAATGGTGGTTGTTATTAGCCTTGATTACAGTATCTTTACTCGTATGGTGGATTGCCCTCGACAAGTCCCGGCTGCACGAGATAATGCTGTACGCGGGAGCGGCGACCATTATAGTAATGGGAATTGACGAGTATGGAGAGGAACTGATCCTGTGGGATTTCCCGATTGATGTTATCCCGATATTCCCCGTGCTGTCATCTTTAAACCTTATCATACTGCCGCTGGTGTACTCGCTGATCTATCAGCGCTTTAAGACCTGGAAGGGTTTCATCACCTCCACAGTGATAATAACCGCGTTCTTTTGCTTCGTTATTGAGCCTATCATGGCCTGGGGCGGTTTCTATCAGCTTATCAGATGGAAGTACTACTACACCTTTCCAGTCTACTCCCTGTCAGCGATAGGCATCAGGGCGCTGGTTATCAAGATTCGAACCATTACCGAAGAATCGGGAAATGTAGGCTTAACCGGCATAAAACAGATACCGGCGTCAGACAATAGAATGAAACCATCATTCGCGCGAAAGCCTTTGAGGTAAAAATTCATGCAGTCAACCGTTCCATTTACGATTATAGACGCCGAGGTGCAGTGGCAGGTCACATCCGCTCGAATCGAGGAGTGGATGACCACAGAGGTGTTCCATTTCAGGTGGTGGTTTCTGCTGGCGGTATTATGCCTTTCCGTTTATCTCTGGTGGAAAATGGTGGATAAATCGAGGCTAAACGAGATAGTGCTGAATATGGTGTTTATTATTATCGCGGTTATCGTGCTCGACGAGCTGGGAGATGAACTGACCCTTTGGGACTATCCCACTGATTTGATTCCGCTGTTTCCTCCGCTTACCGGGATAGACCTGGCAACCATGCCGATGATCTATTCTCTGATCTACCAGCACTTCCGGACCTGGAAGAGTTTCCTGATCGCCTCCACCATCATGGCGCTGGCCTTCTGTTTTATCCTGGAACCGCTCTCTGTATATATAGGTGTCTATCAAACCCTAACTTGGAGGTACTACTATGGGCTGCCGATATATTTCGCCATAGGTGTAATCGGCAAGCTTCTCGTGGGCAAGATTTACTCGATCAGTTCAAGTACGGGCGCTTGAGGGCAGTCAAACGTATTACCCCCGAAAGCGATGCAGCAGCTGCGCGTTCAACGCGACGATTATCGTGCTGGCCGACATTACGATGGCTCCCGCCGCCATCGGCAGGACGAAACCCACTGGCGCCAGCACTCCTGCCGCGAGAGGGATGACCAGCAGGTTATAACCGGTAGCCCAGGCCAGGTTCTGCACCATCTTGCGGTAAGCCGCCCGGGACAGGTTTATCAATCTCGCTACACCGCGCGGATCGCTCTGTACCAGGACGATTCCGGCCGATTCCACCGCCACGTCGGTGCCAGCCCCTATCGCTATGCCAACATCGGCCGTGACCAGGGCCGGGGCGTCGTTTACACCGTCTCCCACCATTGCCACCCGGTGGCCTTCCCGTTTCAGTTCTTCGATCTTGGATGCCTTGTTTTCCGGCAGTACCCCGGCGAAGAAACGGTCGATTTTCAAATCCCGGGCCACATTACGGGCTACCGCCTCGCTGTCCCCGGTGAGCATCGCGACCTTGACGCCCTGCTCTTTGAGGGTGTTCACCGCTTCCCGGGACTCTTCACGGACGACGTCGGCAAAAGTCAGCACCGCCTGCACCGAGCCGTCGAATACAAGATAGACCACCGTCTCACCGCGGCTGCCGGCATCGGCGGCGCCTGAAACTAGTGTCGGCGGCAGAGTCAGTCCCAGGTGGGAGAGCAGGTTAGGCCCCCCTACCCGAATCTCCTGGTTCTCGACCACCGCTCTGACTCCCCGTCCTGCCAGGTATTCAAAGGAGGAAGCGGGCGGCAGGGCAATCCCGCGCCGCCGGGCGGCTCTGACCATGCCGCGGGAAATCATATGCTCCGAATCCGCTTCCGCTGCTGCCGCAAGCACCAGCGCGCGCTCCTCCTCCAGCCCTTCCGTGGTGTAAATCGAAACCAGCTCGTGCTCCCCCTGGGTCAGGGTGCCGGTCTTGTCGAAAACCACGTAGTCTATCTGCCGGGCCTGTTCGAAGGCCAGCCGGTCCTTGATCAGCAGGCCGTTCCGGGCCGACAGGGAGGTGGAGATCGCCACCACCAGCGGTATAGCCAGCCCCAGGGCATGCGGGCAGGCCGCGACCAGGACCGTTACCACCCTCTCCATGATGAAGGTCGGTGAGGCATCTGACAGACCCCAGGCCAGGGCTGTCAAAAGGGCGGACCCTACCGCCACCATCACCAGCCAAAAGGCCGCCCGGTCAGCGAGTATCTGGGCCCGGGAGCGGGAGGACTGAGCCTGTTCGACCAGACGCATGATACCGGCCAGCGCGGTCTCGCTCCCGGTCTTTTCCACCGTCACCCGCAGTGACCCGTCGTCGTTCAGGGAGCCGGCTATTACCCGGTCGCCGGGCTTCTTCACGACCGGTATCGATTCCCCGGTGATCATCGACTCGTTCACGTGGGACTCCCCCTCTATCACCGAGCCATCCACCGGTATCCTGGCCCCGGGGCGGATCAGGATAAGTTCACCCCTTGACAGGACGCTGACCGCCACCTCGCGTGGTTCATCGTTTTCTATCCGCCAGGCGGTGTCCGGCATCAGTCGGGCCATCTCCGCGAGCGCGCCGCTCGCGCTCTGCACCGCGCCCATCTCCAGCCAGTGTCCCAGGAGCATGATCACCACCAGGGTTGCCAGCTCCCAGTACAGATCCTCTCCCGGAAACCCAGCGGTGACCAGGGCACTGTAGCCGAAAGCGACGGTTATCGCCAGGCTGATCAGGGTCATCATGCCCGGTCTTTGGGACCTGAGCTCCTGTAAACTGCCGCGTAAAAACACCACCCCGCCGTAAAGGTAGATGACCAGCCCCAGTAATGGCGGCATGTACTCCGAACCTGTGAAGTGGGGTGGGGAAAAGCCGAACCAGGCCTGGATGTGATGGCTGTAAACCAGTATGGGAACCGTCAGCAGGAGGCTGATCCAGAACCGGTTTTTAAAGGCCTGCGGTGAGTGGGAAGAATGGTCAGACCCGCCCGAGTGCCGCGCATGGCTCCCCGGGGCCCCCGCCAAAGTGGATTGATTATGCCCATGCCGAGTATGATGAGCGTGGTCGGCGTTCTGATGATCAGAATGATGCTGCCCGTCCATCTTTATCCCCCCTCAAAAATACCCCTATTTGTATTTTCGCCAAACAGCGGTGTTTTGTCCTCCTTATTGCTGATGCCGGTATAGACCTGAACGTTGTTTGATAATGCGAATATAAAATCGCCAGCCCTGGAGCTGACGACACATCCGGTAATCTGGGTTATGTGGAACCCCCGGTTCCTCTACAGGCTGAAAAACTCGATCTCTCCGCTGACCCCGGCCAGGGCGCCCGGGACCAGTTCACCGGCCATCACGTACTGGTCGGGGATGCCGTTGGTGTTCCTTATCCCAAAATCGACGGATGACCTGAAGCCGAACCGGTGGTAGTAAGCGGGATCGCCGACCAGGACCGTGGAGGTGTACCCCATCTCGACCGCCCTCCGGAACCCTTCCCGGATGAGCGTGGAACCCACCCCCAGGCTTCGGCGCTCCAGGACCACCGAGACCGGCGCCAGGAGAAGGGTCTCGATCCGGTTTCCTCCGCTGGTGATGAAGGTCCGGGTGAACATGACGTGCCCGATCAGCCGGTTCTCGAATTCCGCGACCAGGGCCAGTTCCGGGATGTAGTCGCCGCTGGTCCGCAGGTGATCGACGAAGTCTGGTTCCTTGCCGTCGGATACCCGGGCGGTCTGAAAGGCCGCCTTGACCAGGTCGTATATCAGGGGATATTCTTCTTCGGTCTCCCTTCTGATGATCATATCGGTTCTCCCCGATCTGCTTCAATGTTTCGCGGCTGGTATTCCATTACTCCAGAAACCTCTGCATCCAGACCACATCGAATTCCTGCTCCCGCTTGCGGCCGATTTTACAGAACCTCCCGCACTCGACGAACCCGTTCCTCTGGTGGAAGGCGATGCTGTCCGGGTTGAGCGATGATATACCGCCCAAGATGGTATCGATGCCGCGTCTTTTCGCCAAGTCGATCAGGTGCTGGAGTATGGCCCTCCCGATTCCCCTCCGGGTGAACCCGGGCCGGATGAAATAGGATATCTCCGCCACCCGGGAAAAAACCGGGAGCGGGCTGTAGGGGCGCAGGAACGCGAACCCGATCACCTCTTCCCCCTCGTCCAGCACCACGTAAGCGGGGTACCCCTTGGCGAACTGCAGCAGCGCCGCGAAGAACTGGTCGTCCACCTCTTCCTCGGGGTAGGCCGCGAAGCTGTTTTTAATATAATAGTTAAAAATCTCGATTATCGGCCCCCGATCCTCAGCCGACCATGGCCTGAAGCTGGTTTCCACGTATCATCCCTCCTCGGATCAGTTGAGTCGTTTGCGTCCGTCCCCGCTCCGCTTCAGCAGGGCGTAGTTGAAGCTGTCCATCAGCGCCTTGAAGGATGCCTCGATGATGTTCTCCGACACTCCGACCGTGCTCCAGGAGTCGGTCTGGTCGGAGGTCTCTATCAGCACCCGCACCGTGGCCGCGGTTCCCTCGGTCTCGTCCACCACCCGCACCTTGTAGTCGGTGAGGTGGAAGTCCCGGATACAGGGGTATATCTCCCCCAGGGCCTTGCGGAGGGCGTTGTCCATCGCGTTCACCGGGCCGTCGCCCTCGGCGGCGGTGTGCACCGTCTCATTGGTCACCTTGACGTTTATCTTTACGGTGGCCTCCGAGTTGAACGGTTCGCTGCCCTTTTTATCCACCAGCACCTTCAGGTTCTCCAGGCAGAAGAACTCCCGGTACCGTCCCAGGGCCTTCAGCAGCACCAGTTCCAGCGAGGCGTCAGCCCCTTCGAACTGGTAGCCCTCGTGCTCCAGCCTCTTTATATGCTCGATGGCCTGACGGCCCTCATCAGTGAACTCCGACAGGTCGAGCCCGAACTCCTGGGCCTTGTGCTTCAGGTTGCTGACCCCGGAGAGTTCGGACACCAGTACCCGACGGCGGTTGCCCACCGACTCGGGGCTGATGTGCTCATAGGTCTCGGGGTTCTTCAGCACCGCGCTGACGTGGATGCCGCCCTTGTGGGCGAAAGCAGCGTTGCCCACGAAGGGCTGCTGGTTGTAGTGCGGCATGTTGGCCACCTCGCTCACGAAGTGGGAGACCTCGGTCAGGTGGGCCAGGTTTTTCTTCCCCAGGCAGGGATAGCCCATCTTCAGCTCCAGGTTTGGTATGACGGTGCAGAGATTGGCGTTGCCGCAGCGTTCCCCGTAGCCGTTCAGGGTCCCCTGGACCTGCGTGACCCCGGCCCGGACTGCAGCCAGGGTGTTGACCACCGCCAGTCCCCCGTCGTTGTGGGCGTGGATGGCGAGCGGAGTGTTTACAGTCGCTCGCACCACGCCGATGACCTCCTCTATCTGCCAGGGGAGCGTCCCCCCGTTGGTGTCACAGAGAGCCAACCAACCGGCTCCCGCAGTACTTGCCGCCTTCAGCACGTCGAGGGCGTAGCCGGGATTGGCCCGGTACCCGTCGAAGAAGTGCTCGGCGTCGAAGATGACCTCGATACCCTGCTGTTTCAGCCAGGCAATGGAGTCGCCCACCATCCGGAGGTTCTCTTCCAGGGAGGTCTCCAGCGCCTCGGTCACCTGGAAGTCCCAGGACTTGCCCACCACCGCGGCCGCCTTCACCCCGGTCTCCACCACGGCGGCCAGGTTGAAGTCGTCGCTGGCCCTGCCCCCGGGCCGGCAGGTGCTGGTGAAAGCGGTCAGCTTGGCCCGGGAGAGGGGCTTCCGGGCCATCTCCTTGAAAAACTCGAGGTCCTTGGGGTTAGATGCCGGCCACCCGCCTTCCACATAGTGCACCCCGAGCAGGTCGAGCCGGGCGGCGATCTTCAGCTTATCCGATATGGAGAGCGATATGCCTTCCCCTTGAGAACCGTCGCGCAGGGTTGTATCGTAGATAAATATCTGTGGTCGGTTGTTATTCACCTCGGGCCTCCTTTGCTATTACGCCGTTTTCCTTCAGAACGGTTTGGCAGGTCGAACACCTGACAGTCGGCAGGGTTTTCATTATCCTGATCTCCCGCTGGCAGTTGGGACAGGTGACAGCGTCCGTTCTGGCCCGGGGTATGTATCGCCAGAGCGCGGCGGCGGTAATCAAACAGAGCAGCACCAGGGTTCCGAGAAACAGCAGGCTGATATCGGTCACTGCACTCTCTCCTCTTCTAAGATTTATTCATTTATGATACCATAATTCTGGCTCAACTAAGGAGGGAATATTTCGTGACTTCTGAATTTATTGCCGGCAACCCTGACCACCTGAGGCTGATCGAGGAGATCGATTCACGGCAGGTCGCCCTGGTTATCAACCCCAACAAGGCCATGAACTGGTTGATGGGCGATCCCTCCCCGGGGCGGCTGCCCTTTGAAAAGGGCATGGCTTTCAACTATATCCAGTGGCTGATTCTCCTGCCGGGTGTGGTTGCGCTGTTTCTGATCCCCCTTGCCCCGGCCCTGATCCTGTTGGTGGGATGCGCGGTCCTCTCCTGGTTGGTCAGCCGGATCAAGTCGAAAGTGCTGCAGTCCGGGGTCACTGAGTTTATCCGGCAGGACCTCGACAGCCTGAACGAACTGTATGAAAAAGGGGCCATCAGCTTCAGGCGCGTAAGGCCCAAGAACCAGCCGCTCATAAAGCATCCCACGCCCTGGACGGATGTGCTCCCCGACGACCAATCACCGGGTGACGGGGGAGGAGATTTAGTAGCCGATGGAGAATATGGAGAATAGCGTAATGTAATCCATTCCGAAAGCAGATGGTCTTATGACGGATTTACAGGTAAAGTTTCTGGTCCTGGGGATAGGGTTGATATTCGTCAAGGTCTCTCTCCTGGTGACTGTCCTCATCATCGCCAAGAAGATTCAGCGGCGGGCCAAGGCGCTGAAAGAAAAACAGCAGGCCAACCAGGCGGCCATGCATTTTAATATAGCACCCAGCACGGGTTTGAAAGAGCAAATGGAAAAAATGAAAAAACCCGGTAAAGACATTAAGCCAACCGGTGGAGAATAGAAGCCGTCTTTCCCTTCGCCGACGAAGAAAAACTTGGCTATCGCCAAGTCCTTAACGAAGGCGAGAGCCTTAGTTACCTTGCTTGCATCAGAAAGTTCCCTTATATACTTTCTGATAGCGTTAAAGAGCCATACGCCGCGTATGGCTCTTATCCTTTTTCCGGCTCGAGGATGGACAGCAGGGTGTCGCGGGAAATGGGTTTGATAAGGTAGTCGCGGGCTCCCAGGTCGGTGCACTTATCGGCCAGGCCGGCGTCCTCGTGCGCGCTGACCATGTAGCAGTCCATCTCCGGGCAGGTCGACTTGATATACTTCAGCACCTCGATCCCGTTCATCACCGGCATGCTGACGTCGATCATGGCTATATCGAAGCACCGGTCAGCGAGCATCTCCTTGATCATCGCCGGCTGCGAAAGGACGGTGATGTTGCGGTAGCCGGTAATCACCAGGCCCCGGCGGATGGTATCGAGAAAGTCAGTCTCGTCGTCTATCACTATTATGCTGCGGTTTTTAATTCTGTTCATCCCCTCTGATCGGCAGCGTCACCCGGAACACCGTCCCCCGGTCGGGAGCGCTGTCGACGGTGATATTTCCCCGATGGTCCTCGACTATGGCGTAGGAGATGGACAGGCCAAGCCCGGTGCCCTCGGCTCCCTCCTTGGTGGTGAAGAAGGGGTCAAATACCCGCTTCTTGACGTGCTCTTCCATACCGCACCCATTGTCGGCAACCTCGAAGCAGATCTCCGAGCGGTTGGCCGGGTTCCTCATCACCCGCAGGCGGACCATGGAGTCCTCCTTGTTTGCGGCCTGGGCCGCGTTCAGGATGAGGTTGATCAGCACCTGTTCTATCCGGGCCGGGTTCATCACCACGTCGGGAAGGCCGTCGTCGACCTCCACCTCAAAGCTGTGTATCAGCTTGCTGACCTGCTTCCCGGTCAGGGTCATCACCCGGTTGATCAGGCGCCGTACATCGGTCGGGGCCCGATACTCGTCCTTCTGCACCCGGGCGAAATCGCGCAGCTCGCTGACGATATTGTTGATCCGCTCCGAACCGTGCTGCATGTTGGCCAGGAGCTTCAGCATATCGGAACGGAACTCCTCGTAAGACATCCCCAGCACATTCCAGTCGAGGTTCTCTTTATAATATGCGTCCGTGATGGGAAGGACCTCGTTCCAGTACTCTTCCAGGATCGGGATGTTGAACGAGATAAAGTTGTTGGGGTTGTTTATCTCGTGGGCGATGCCCGCCACCAGGCTTCCCAGCGAGGCCAGTTTGTCGGCCTGCATCAGCTGCTGCTGCAGACGCCGCTGCTCGGTAACGTCGCGGACGATGCTGACGATGGCCTTCCTCCCCATCCAGTCGGCCATGGATGAGCTGACGTCCACCGGGATCTTTTCTCCGTTCTTGCGGACCAGGACCCGTGGGTAGATGCCGACCGGCCATTCCTCCTGCGGGGTGCCCCCGCTGCCGCCGGTCTTCTTGATGGTCGGCTGCGTCAGGTCGACCACCTTCATCCCCAACAGTTCTTCCCGGGTGTACCCGGACACCTCCAGAGCCTTGGGATTGGCCTCGATGATGATGCGGTTGTTCAGGCTCAGCACCAGGAAGATGTCGTTGGCCGCCTCGAACAGCAGCCGATAACGGGCCTCCAGCTGCTTGCTCAGGGTAAGGTCGTTGACGATCCCGATGACGCAGTCCTCATTGTCGATACGGGCGAGGGAGTTGATAAACTCGATGAAGACCCGCTGACCCCTTTTGGTCCGGCCTTCGCCCTCGGAGCGTATTATAGTCGCCTCCTGCTTGTACAGGCGGTTGATATCGTCGCAGACCCGCCGGAAGTAGGGAGGCATCAGCAGGGTGGCCAGGCTCCTCCCCCGAAGCTCGGTCTCGCTGTAGTCGAAGATTCGGCAGAAGGCGGGATTGGCGTACTCGATTCTCCCGTCCTTGAGGTAGTTGACCCCGACCGGCAGGTGGCTCAGCAGGCTCTCGAACATCTTCTTCTCTTCGAACAGGTTGCGTTCGAGTGCCTTGGCTATCGAGAGGTCCTGGATCACCGCCACCACGCAGCGCAGGTTGCCCTTCTGGTCCTTGAGCCCGGAGCCGGAAACGATCACGTCGATATAGCTTCCGTTCTTACGGCGGTAGTGCTTTTCCTGGACGTAGGAGTCGATCTCCCCCGCCACCACGCGGTCGAACAGGACCGGGTCGTCCTCGGAGGTGAGGTGATGGATGTCCATGAGCGGCAGGTCTTCCTGATCGTATCCGAGCAGATCGAGAAAGGCCGGGTTGGCCTGGCTTATCTTTCCCAGGGGTTCGATAACTATGATCGGTACGATAGCGTTGTCAAAGATACCGCGCAGGAGCTGTTCAGACACCACCAACTGCTGCAGCAGCTCGGAGCCGCCGCTGACTGCCGTTTCAACTTCGTGTGGTTTCAAGACTTTCACCCCATCCGGCAATAAACCGTATTGCGAATCTTCGTATCTCTATTGATTTATTTCCATAATTCTTGCAACTAATTTAATTCGACCTTGAGATTATATTCTCCTTCACTGCCTTATTCGTTAACAAAAGTTTTTCCCGGCCGGGAAGACCCGGCCGGGAAGTTGGACAGATGCGGATATTCAATGTTTCAGCGTCCTCACCCTACCAGGTGACCGGCACCCGGTAGAGGTTTATGATGCTGCCATCTTTTGGACTGGTGCTGTATGCCTCCACCGTTCCTTTCCCGGGGGCCGTCGGGTTGAAGTCCAGGGTGAGTTTAAAGTCCCCCCGCCCGGGCGCCCCCTCGGAAGCGGTGGTGTACCCCTGGGCCAGGACCCGCCCGGTCTCGTCGACCACCCGGGCGCAGACCGCGGCCTCGAAAACCATAGCGCTGCCCTGGACCTCCACCTGGCTCTTGATCTGCTGGGACGGAAGGGGTGAGGTTATCCAGATAGCGGGCTCGTAGACCTTGCTCAGGTCACGCTTGAAAGGCTGCTCGTAAAGGCCCACGTGTCCCCACCAGTCCTTGGTGCGGGAGTCGACCTGCCCATTCACGCTGAAAGCCACCCGGTTGATAGTGGGGAACTCGGTCAGGGTATTGACGATGCTGGCTATGCCCAGGGCCTCCCCGGCCGATCCCACATTGGCGGACAGGACCTCAGGAGAAAAGTCGACCGTGGCCAGGCCCGACGGGTCGATCCTGACTCCCAGCACCTGGGTGCCGGCGGGCAGCACCCTGACCGCCCCGGGGGTCTCGGGGTTCCCTTTGATAAGCTCCTCCAGGGCCGCCCGGGCCACCTCCGGGGACTGATTCACCTGGTGGATCTCCCGTACCAGGTTGGAATCATTTTCGGTGTACTTGATATAGTATACTGTCAGCGGCATCTTCGCCGCGGGTTGAGCTGCCTCAGGCGGGGTCGCCGAAGGCTCTGGGGTATTCCCCTTCCCCTGGCACCCCGGCAGCAGCGCCGCTATGATGAACACCAGCAGCAGCGGCAGCAGCCGGCTTTTAAATCTGGGCCTTGAATACATCTCAAACTCCTCCCCGCATGACAAAATACTTTTTTCTACCCGTCCTTATAAACGCGGCCGTTAAACATTTTGATACGGCACAGGGTTGCAAACCGCCTTTCTGTGGTAGAATTAACAAATGGAGGCGATTTTCCATGAAAAGGCTAGCTAAGTATTTTCTACAGGGAGTGCTGGTTCTCCTCCCGATAACCCTGACTATCTACATAGTGATCTGGGTCTTCAACCTGACCGACAACATACTGGGGCAGTACTACTTCATGTTCCTGGGGGTCAAGATCCACGGCCTGGGACTGCTCACCACCATAGCCCTGATAACCCTGGTGGGTATCTTAAGCAACTGGTTCGTCAGCCGCAGCCTGATAGACTACATAGACCGCCTGTTCGGCAGCATGCCCCTGGTAAAGTTGATCTACGGCATCATCAAGGACACCATGAACGCCCTGGTCGGAAGCCGCAGCTCATTTTCCAAGGTGGTGATGGTCCGTCTGCCCGGCAACGAGCAGATAAAGCTACTGGGCTTCGTCACCGCCGAGGAGATCGAGTGGCTGAATAACAAGGACCTGGTAGCGGTATATATACTACAGAGCATGCAGTGGGCCGGTTTCACCATCCTGGTGCCGAAAGACTCTATCGAGTTTCTGGATGTCAGCGCTGATCGTGCATTGCAGTTCATTGTTTCCGCCGGTATGACCGGGGCTCAGGCCGGTACTAACGGCAAACGCGATTAAACTCGTTGTCCAGTGATTCCTTGACCTCCCGCACCACCCATGCGCTCTGGTCCAGCTGGTCGATTATCTCGAACATCCGGGCAGTCACCTTTACCACACCGTGGGTTATCATCAGTTCTCCCAGCCCCTCGCGGGCCCGTTCCGAAACCTTCCCCACCCTTGAGCCCAGCATAGCCACGAGTTCGAGCAGTTCTTTCTCTATGGTGCTTCCCTTGGATACCTTGAGGGTGTTGCCGTTCGCGCTGTTAAAGCTGTGCGGCTTCTTTCCCCCCACCGCCTTGCAGGAAAAGTAGACCTTGTTGTCGGTGGTGGAAACCACCTTGACCTTCACGTTCTCCCCGGGATGAAAGTACCTCTCGAGGTCAGCCCTCCCATAGAGCCATTCATCGCGAGTAACCTCACCCAGCCGGATGAAGCCCTGATACCCCTCCTCGGCCAAGGCGAAAACCCCGTAGTCGATGATATTGGATATACGGGCATTGACCACGTCTCCCACCTGGGGCAGGTTAAACGCCGGCAGGGCGGCAGGCTCGACGGTTTTCGAGGGTTCGACCGTCAGGAGGGACATTTCCTCGCTGGTTTCCTCCGGCTCAGCCGGGTGCTCACGGTCCATCTGCTTTTTTATCACCGAGTAGTAGCGCAGCTGTACACTGCCAAAAGATTTGCCGGTCTCCTCGGCCACCTCCTTCAGGATCGTGCTGATGGTCTTGCGTTCTGAACGCGGGAGGAGGTTGTTCTGCAGGATCCTCTCCTTTAGCACCTGGTCCCCCTTCTCCCATACCCCGGCGCCGGCCGCGGGTTTTTCCGCCTTCTGAGCCTCCTCCTCCAGCCCCTTTTCGGCCAGCAGCAGGTAGTAGACCCTTTCCACCTCAAAACCCGGGAAACCGATTTTAATACCGTAGAGGTCGCAGGCCTCATGGACGCTGATCCGGTTGGCGGTCTGCTGCCCGATGAACCCCAGCAGGTCCGCCTGGTCGATATCACTTAAGGCCAGTACTCTCGCACCATCAGTGCTCAATTTTCATCTACCTCCTAGTTTTATTTGGTGCTAGCACCAGTTTGCTACCTTTCGGCCTTAATTATTCGTCTGGCCCCATGGTTGTAAATGTTTCTGCAATCTGTTTAAATCATTGATAGAGAATAAAAATCACCATGGAGATGAAGACACATGGACCAGGAAAAGCTGCGGGAGTACTTTACCGGCGACACCCTGGCGCGGCTGCTGGGGATAGAGATTTTGGAGATCGCGCCCGGCTACGCCCGGACCTCGATCCGGGTAAAGGAAGATATGCTGAACGCCGTGGGGATGACCCACGGTGGGACCGTCTTCTCACTGGCCGACCTGGCCTTCGCCGCCTCCTGCAACTCGCACGGGATAAAGGCGGTGGCGCTCAGCATGAACATCAACTACCTCCGCCCGACCTTCCCCGGGGAGACCCTGTACGCCACCTCGGTCGAGGACTGCGTAACCTCCCGCACCGGGGTGTACCGGATAACCGTGGTCGACGAGAGCGGGCAGAAGGTGGCGGTGGCCACCGGGACCGCCTTCCGCACCGGGCAGGCAATAGAAGAGGGCCAGCCCTGAACTCGGGCGCGGCCCATCACCTTTCTGACAGCGTGAAAAACGGGGACCCACATCCCCGTTCAGCATATTTTGAAAAAAATCTTATTTAAAGAGTATCCACCAGTAAATGAGCCAGAAGATAAGCAATACCAGGATAATGATTAAGGCCCCGGGATCGAAAAGTGACAAGTTACTGAACCAGGTCCAAAACCTGCCGAGCCAGGATACTTCTGGTTGGACCGCTTCCGCAGGGTCCTTTTTCGCCGCCGGCGGGAACAGGGTCGGGAAAAGGCTCGAGGCGTCCGTGTCATACAAAGCACCCATCTTATAACCTCCTTTCAAAGTTTCCTTTCCGTCTATAATATTCCAGCAGCAAAATAATGTGCCATTATTATACTGATTATTAATATCTAAGCAATCTACCCGAGTAAAAAACAAAACCCGTCTTGAACTGTTCAAGACGGGTCGATAAAGGCTTGTCCTAGACCTCGTAAAACACTATCCCCACCAGCCCCGGGCCGGTGTGCACCCCCAGCACCGGGCTGATTGGGCCGGTAAAGCTCCGGCGCAGGTTGGGCAGGCATTTCTTCAGCTTCTCCAGCAGTTCCTCAGCCTCCTTGGCGGCTCCCCCGTGCAGGACCGCCAGGTCGATGGTCTTTTCCCCGATCCGCTCCCGGGCCAGGTCCGCCAGTTTCTGCAGGGAGGCCTTGCGCCCCCGGGCCTTGGCGAAGGTGAAGTACTTGCCCTCGCGGTTGATCGAGATTATCGGCTTGATGTCCAGGAGTTCCCCCACCGTTCCTTCCACCATGCCGATACGGCCGCCCTTGCGGAGGTAGTTCAGGGTGGGTATCACATAGAAGACCTCGACCCGGTCACGGATCTTCTGCAGGTGCTCCTTGAGTTCCTCCAGTTTGAGGTCTTTTTTACTTTTCAGCTTTTCCGCCGCCTCCTGTACCTGGAAGCCCAGTCCCATGGACAGGCTCAACGAATCGAAGGTCTCCACTATCATGTGCTCGACCTGCTGCCCGATCATCTTCACCATCCCGTGGGTCCCGCTCAGTCCGCTGGAGATCAAGATCGCCAGCACCTCCCGAAACCCTTCCTGCCTGAGTCTTTCGAGCAGCTCTACGACCTCGTTGGCGGACGGCATCGAAGTGGTGGGGATCTTGTCCGGCATCTGGGCATAGACCTCTTCGGGTTGGATATCGATCCGGTCGTGGTACTCCTTGTCCCGGTATACCACCTTCAGCGGCAGGATATGGATACCATTCTCCCTCAGCACCTCTTCGGGAAGGTCACAGGTGCTGTCTGTCACTAACGCGATCCGCCTAAGGCTGTCGTCGCTCACCGCTACACCTCCGTTGATTTGTTATACTCGGCCCCGTTTCGGCGCAGCCATTGACGATGCTGCCTGTAATCCGGCATGGCCGTTTCGACCAGCGACCAGAAGCGCGGCGAATGCCTCAACTCTTCCAGGTGACAGAGTTCGTGCACTATGACATAGTCGAGAACCTCGGGCGGCATCATGATCAGCCGCCAGTTGAACGACAGGTGTCGATGTGAGGAGCAGCTGCCCCACCTGGTTTTTTGGTCGCGAATAGATACACTTTGGTATCTATAATGCAGTTTATGACTGATTATGGCAAGCCTTTTTTTTATAGTTCTCGCGGCCTGCTCGCGGAGCCACTTCTGGAGTTCCGGCTCCCATTCGCTCTCTCCCGCGGGAAGATAAACCACGAAGATGTCCCCCTCCAGTTGGACCTGCCGGCCGCGGGGTATCGGGGCCGATTCCCCGCACACCAGCACCCGGCAGAGCCTCCCCAGGTAATAGACCTGGTTTTCCCTGGTCCTCCGTGCCGCGGCCTCGGCAGCATCCCGCAGCCTACGCCAGTGCCGCGTCATCCAGTCCCGGCGGTTCTCGATGAGCCGGTCCACCTCCGCGTTCGATACGATACGGGGTACCTTTATCGCCACCCCCTGGGCGGTCACCCGCAGCGAGATGTTTTTTATCCCGGAACGCCGTTCCACGGTCAGCGGCACGGGACTGCCGTCGATCTCCAGGAACCGGGACTCATTCCTCTGACCCTTCTTTAATGCCATATTATCGCCGAATATTATCTCCTTATTCGATGCAGGAAGTATTTACCGTTCAAAAATGTCAGAACTGAGGTCCCGACGGGGAAGGAATTGAGCGGTTATCCTCGAATTATGGTATAGAATCGACATTTGATACTTCTTTTGGGAGGATTATGCCTGATGATTTTAAGTGCGGTCAAAATGGCGCTAAATACCTATTGCAAGGGGTTTCCAAAGTTCCTCATACTGGTCCTGGCCCTGATGGTTCCCAACCTGTTCTTGATAGCCGCGGTCTCCATCCCGGTGGTTTTTCTGCTTTTTGGCGGAGCGGACAACTTCACCCAGGCGGCGGCCTTCTTTTCAGATGCCTCGAATTACCTGAAAACAGGTACCGCGGACCTTCCCTTCATGCCTTCAGAAAACTATTATACCCTGCTCGCGGTTCTTTTTCTTTTTGTGCTCGCGGTTCAGGTGGTAGTGCTGCTGCTGAAAAACATCGGAACCACCATCATATCCGACGACCTCAACAACAACCGGGAACGGGCTGTACTGGATACGCTCAGACTGTCCGGGTCGAAGCTGCTGCGGGTATTTCTGCTGAGCGTGATTTATTTCCTGATCTTTGCAGTTTTAGGTGTAGCCATGTTAATTTCCTACGACATCGCCACCAGTGTTTTTCCCGGTTTAATATTCGTGCTGTTTTTTATCCTCGTCCCGGTGGTGTTTTACCTCCTGGTAAAGCTCAGCCTGGCCTTTCCCATCTGCGTTATGGAAGGACTCCCGGTCTTCGACTGCATCACCCAGAGCTTCAAGCGCGCCAGTGACTTCTGGTGGCTGCTGCTGTGTTTTGTGCTGACCGGGATAGGTATTGCGGCTTTAAACTATATCATATCGTCAATCACTCCATCAGCCGCCGATGCTTCTCTCGCGGTCTATATCCCCCTGGCCGTTATATCCTCCATCGCGAAAAGTGTTGTCGACCTCTTCTTATACGTACTGCTCTATTTCCTCTACCAGACGTACCGGCCAAACCCTTCGGCTGAAGAGCACCCGGCCGAGTCCAAAACGGAACACTCGCTTCTGTAACCATACCGGCCAGGTCAGCGTTCAGCACTTGCTGTACCCGCAGTGGAGGCAGTTGTGGCAGCCCTCGGCGGGGGCCATGTCCTGCCCGCACTCGGGGCAGGGCTGGTACTGGGGCGTCCGGCCCGCTTCCCGTCCGACCGGGTGATCGGGGACGTGGTTCTCCAGGGCCGATTCTCCCAGGCGGATGCTGTTCCTCTCGACTATCTCCCCCAGAGCGTGCCCGATAGCGCTGGGGCAGCAGTTGCCCTGGGAGAGCCGCTTGCCGCGCCCGCGGGAGAGCTGCCAGGAGGGACAGCTGCGGGTGGAGATAAGCTGCTCCACGATTTCGGGGATGGCTACCCCCGCCCGGATGGCCATACTGACCAGCCGGGAGGTGGACTCGGTGAAGGCCCGGCAGCCCCCGTCGGAGCCGGTGGTGACGAAGGTCTCGATCGCCTCGCCGCTCACCGGGTCGTAATTTACTGTCAGGTAGAGCTTACCGCAGCCGGTGTCCAGCCGTTGGGTGATGCCCACGGTCTGCTTGGGGCGCGGGCGTATCTCTCCCCTCTGGTATGACCGGGAGGCAGAGCCGCTGCCGGACGAGGCCTCTCTCCCGGGGGCTTTATCCCCCGCTGGGTCCCGGCCCATCTCGATGACCCCGGGACGGGACTCCTCGCGGAAGATGGTGATGCCCTTCAACCTCCCCAGGTAAGCCTGCAGGTAGATTTCCTCTATGGTTTCCATGGTGGTCGCGGAGGGCAGGTTGATGGTCTTGCTGATGGCGTTGTCGACCTCGGCCTGCAGGGCTATCTGCATCGCCAGGTGGTCGGCGGGCGCTATCTCCCGCGCCCCACGAAAGACCCGCTGCAGGAAGGGCGGCACCCCATCCACCCCCTGGGCGCTCCCCCGGCGGGCCACCTCCTCCATCACCCGGTCCTCGACCCCCACCCGCCGGCAGGCCTCCTGAAACAGCGGCGAGAAGTTGTTCAGGGTCCCGGCCTGGGTAATCTTGCGGTAGGCGATGGCGAATATCGGTTCTATCCCGTACCCTTCGGCCCCGGCCAGCAGGGTGATGCTGCCCGTGGGCGCGATGGTTATGCAGGAGGCGTTGCGCCTGGGCTCCCCGCCCTGGGAGTAGACGGACCTTTCCCAGTCGGGGAAGCATCCCTTCTCCTCCCCCAGCTCGCGGGAGGTCTGGTGGGCCTCCTGGCGTATCCGTATCATGACCTGGCGGGCCAGGTCCCGGCCCTCCTCCGAGTCGTAAGCCCGGCGGCAGCGGATCAGCAGGTCGTGCAGACCCAGGACCCCCAGACCTACCTTGCGGGTGGCCCGGGTACGCTGGTCGATCAGCGGCAGGGGGTACTGAGCCAGTTCGATCAGGTTGTCCAGGAACCGGACCGCGGTCCGGGTGGTCCGGGTCAGCCTCTCCCAGTCGACCTCCGCCTCTTCCCCCTGCTCCCGCACTATCTCCGCCAGGTTGATGGACCCCAGCAGGCAGCTTTCCCCGGCGCTCAGAGGTTGTTCACCGCAGGGATTAGTCGCCTCGATGGGGTTTGACGGTACGGGGTTGCTCTCCTTCAGCCGGTCGAGAAACACGACCCCCGGGTCTCCGCAGGCCCAGGCCGCTTCGGCCAGCTCGCGCCAGACCTCCCGGGCCGGCAGGGTATTCCTGATTTCGCCGCCGAAGGTGAGTTCCCAGGGGAGGTCGTTCACAACCGCGTCCATGAACCGGTCGGTAACCCCGACCGACAGGTTGAAGTTCTCGAATCCCCCGTCCAGCTTGGCCCGGATGAACTCGATGATCTCCGGGTGGTCGCAGTTGAGTATCCCCATAAAGGCCCCGCGCCTGACCCCGCCCTGTTTGATCATGCCGGCCGAGGCGTTGTAGAGCCTTATAAGTTCGGTCACTCCCGAGGCCTGGCCCTTGGTGGTGTGCACCAGGTCGCCCCGGGGCCGGATGCTGCTGAAGTTGTAGCCTACCCCTCCCCCGCTCTTGCAGATCAGGGCGGTTTCCTTCAGGGTCTGGTACATCGACTCCAGGGAATCTTCGACCGCCAGCACGAAACAGGCTGCCGGCTGCCAGGGCCGGTCGTCCTTGCCCAGGTTGGCCCAGATGGGGGTGCTGGGAATAAAGAAACGGGCGTCGATCACCGAGGCGAACTCCTCCGCCCAGCGCTCCCGATCCCCGTCTTTCTCCGCCATCGCCGCGGTTCGGGCCAGACGCTCCACCGCCTCGGTGGGCGTCTCAATAACCGCACCCTGCTGGTCGCGGCGGGCGTACCGCTCCCGAAAAACGACCTCTCCCGCCTCAGACAGCCTCATCACGCCACCTCCGGCCTAATCATTCTCACGTATTCCCACGGTGTTCAAGGGGATAAAGTCCAGCGGGTTGACCTTCAAGCCCCGCACCGACGGTTTGACCATGGCCACCCGCTGCATGGAAAACAGCCAGACTATCGGGGCCTCGTCGTTAAATATCTTTTCCACCTGCTGGTACTTTTCAAACCGCTTGCTCTCGTCCACCTCGATCCGGGCCGCCCCGAGCAGGCCGTCCACCTGTTCGTTCTTTAGAAAACCGTAGTTGGTGACCCCCACCCAGGATGAGTGGAAGTTGGTGAAGAACAGGTCGTCGGGGTCGGGGAAGTCCCAGTACCAGCCGCTGTCGAAGCACGGGTACTTTCCCTGGGCGAGCGTGTTCAAGTAGTCCTTTGCCGAAACCGGGCGAGGCTGCGCCTTTATCCCCACCTTGGCCAGCTGCTCCTTCACCGCTTCGGCCACCATTTTATGAGTCACGTAGTCGTTGTATACTATCTCCAGCACCGGGAGCCCCTGGCCGTCAGGGTAACCCGACTGCTGCAGCAGTCGGGTGGCCGCTGCCGGGTCGTAGGCGTAAGGGAACTTGGGAGGCTGGTAGCCTCGAACCCCCGCTGGGACCAGGCTGGTAAGCGGGGTCACCTTATGGACGAACACCTTTTCCACTATCTCATCCCGGTTGACGGCGTAGTTTACCGCCTGGCGGAGGGCCAGGTTCCTTCCCCAGACCGGGTCCTGCATGTTGAACTGAAAGAAGTAGCTGTTCAGCAGGGGCTGGCTCAGCACCTGCGGCGACCACTGGGGGTCGTTCACGATGGCGGGCAGCAGACTCGAATCCACCTCATCGAGATAGTCGAGGCCGTTATTCTTATACGCCTCGTAGGCCAGGATATAGCTGTCGTACCAGGTGAAAACGGCCTGCTTGATGTTGGGGGCCTTGCCCCAGTAGTTCGGGTTGGCGGCCAGGACCGCCTGTTTCTCGGTCCACTCCTGCAGCATGTAAGGGCCGGTGCCGGCTGACGGCATCCCCGCGATATAGGTCTTTTTACCCAGCGGGGTGAGCACCTCGGCGTCAAACACCCAGAAGGGAGGCATGGTGCACCGGCTTATAAAATCGGCTATCGGCTGGTCCAGGCTGACCCGTACCTCGTAGTTGCTGACGATCTCTATCCCCACGATCTGGCTGGCCTTGCCCTCCAGGGCCTCTCTCGCGCCCTGGATGGGGTAGAGCTGGTTGCGGAGCCGGGGGTCTACCACGGGGTCCGTGGCCCTTTCCCAGGAACGCTTCACGTCAGTGGCGGTGAATTCGCGGCCGCTGTGAAACTCGACCCCGCGCCGCAGCTTAAAGGTGTAAACCCGGGCGTCGGACGAAACCTTCCAGGACTCGGCCAGGGCCGGCACCGGGTTCAAGGTCTCGGGGTCCATCGCCACCAGTCCCTCGTAGATGTTGGCCCCCAGCATCCTCCCCGGGTGTTCCTGGATCAGGATAGGGTCCAGGCTCTTTATTTTGCTCACCATACCCAGCTGCATCGGCCGGTCGCTCCAACCGATACCGAGCAGGGCCTGGAGGGATCCGTCCCGCCAGGTCTTACCCGCGACCACCGCCAGCGCCAGCAGCAGGATGATCGCCACCAGCGCTATACGTCTATTCCTCCGGCGGATCCTTCGGCGTCTCTGTCTTCTCTGTTCCCTTTGGTAATCCATACTGGGCACCCCCATGGCAAGTTGAGACTCCGCATTCCAGGCCATTATGCAGTATATGGCAGGTGCGGTTTACGTGGTCCGTTGTGGCTGCGAAACTTTCGTTGGATTGAATCAGCTACTGCATCTTCTTCAGGCGGGAGTTGTTGAGGCATCCGGGCAGCCGTCCCCGCTTGGCTATCGGCCTGCCCTCCACCTCTTTGATGTCCATGGTCATATCGATGGGGACCGCCCCCGAGATGTAGCTCCCGACCCCGAACGAGACCGCCCCCGCTTTCTTCAGCAGCCTGATCTTGTCCGGGTTAAGGCCCCCGGATACCAGTACCTTCACATGGTTGAATCCCGCCTGGTCCAGCCGCCAGCGGACCTCCCGGACCAGTTCCGGGGTGACCCCTCCCCTTTCGCGCGGGGTGTCAAGGCGAATCCCCTGGAGGGCGTCGCCCAATGCCTCCGCCACTCTCAGCGACTCCTCCGCCTCGTCGCGGAAGGTGTCCACCAGCACTATCCTCATCTGGTCCGGGGGCATGCACTGGTGATAGGCAAGGGCGGTCGCCACTGTATCACCAACGATAATGATAGCGGTATGCGGCATCGTCCCGCTGGGGTCCTTGCCGCCCAACTTGGCCCCCAGGATGCAGCTCGCTCCATCGGCCCCCCCGATCAGGGCCGCGCGTTCCATCACCGGCGCAACCGCTGGGTGAACGTGCCGGGCCCCGAAGCAGAGTACCGGGCTGTCGCCCGCCGCCAGCCTGACCTCCCGGGCGGCGGTGGCCCACCCGCTGGAACTGGCCAGCATCCCCAGCAGTGCTGTTTCATAGATCCCGAACTGGCTGTAGGGTCCGATAATCCGCATCAGGACCTCCTGGTCGGAGAATCCCTCCCCTTCGGGGAGCGCCCATACCTCAACCGGGATGTCTTCGAGCAGTCCCATGGCCTCGGTCACCCCTGCCAGTATCCCTGACTGGCGGGCGAAAACCTCGGCCGCCACCACGGTGTTCTCTTTCCCCAGGTGTTTTAACAGGTCGTTGGTCTTGATGAAGTATATATCGGTGGTTTTTCCGGCCAGTATCTCTTCGTGCTCCGCGGAAAAAAGACGGCGCTGCGGGTCGACACTGAAGGCTGCCACGTCTGAAATAGACTTGATAATTCCTCTCGCCACGGCTGGACCTCCTGTTTTCGACAGTTTGCGTTTAACCCGATTGACAGTAGTTGTTTATTCTACTAAAAAAGGGAAATCTCCTGCTATAGCAGGTTATTTAAATACCGCCAACCCCAGCGGCAATAATCGAACAGCCTTTGATTGGAGCGGCAGAAAGCTCAATCGGCAGCTTAAAACCAAATCCGTGTAAGCTTATATTACAGGTCACCGGTCGTCAGCGACGGCATATTATAGTATCGACAGAGACACTATAATGATGGCAACGGCGCCTTCTATCTCTGGCTGTATGCCAGGCACGGGCGCCATTAATATTGAAGGGGGATGTTTTTATGTGCGGCATCGCCGGCTGGATCGACTGGAAAAAAGACCTGACCCTTGAGGGGGATGTGCTCGAATCGATGCGGGAGGTCCTCGCCCACCGGGGTCCCGATGACAGCGGGTCCTGGATTTCCCCCACCGCGGCCCTGCTGCACCGCCGCCTGACGGTCATCGACCCCGAGGGCGGCCGGCAGCCCATGGTGCGGCAGCGGGGCGGTGACTCGTGTGTGATCGTATACAACGGCGAGCTGTACAACACCGAGGAACTGCGGCGGGAACTCGTGTCCCGGGGACACCGCTTCAAAAGCTACTCGGACACCGAGGTGCTGCTGGTGTCCTACCTGGAGTGGGGAGAGCACTGCGTGGAAAGGCTGAACGGCATCTTCGCCTTCGCCGTTTGGGACGAGGAGCGGCGCAGCCTCTTTATGGCCCGGGACTTCCTGGGGGTCAAACCGCTGTTTTACACCCAGCGCGGGAGCGGATTCCTGTTCGGCTCCGAGCTAAAGGCCCTGCTGGCCAACCCCCTGGTCGCGCCGGAGATCGATGCCCAGGGTCTGGCGGAGGTCTTCGTGATGGGGCCCGCCAGGACCCCCGGCCTGGGGGTCTTTCGCGGTGTTCACGAACTCCGGCCCGGGTGGTGCCTGACCCACGATTCCCGGGGAAGCCGTACGCGTCAGTTCTGGCGTCTGGAGAGCTATCCGCACCCCGACAGCCTGGAGAAAACCACCGGAAGGGTCCGGGAGCTGATACAGGACGCGGTGGAACGGCAGCTGGTCGCCGACGTCCCGGTCTGCGCCCTGCTTTCGGGGGGGCTCGACTCCAGCGCCATCACCGCCTTCGCCTCGCTGGAGTTCAGGCGCGGCGGGCAGGGCACCCTGCGCACCTTCTCGGTGGATTACGTGGACAACAGCCGCTACTTCCGGCCCAACCAGTTTCAGCCCAACTCCGACACCGTCTATATCGATCAGATGACCCGGGGGTTCGACACCAGCCACAAGAATATAGTCTTCGACACCCCCGAGCTGGTCGAATCGCTAGGGACCGCGCTGCGTTCCCGCGACCTGCCGGGGATGGTCGACATCGACTCCTCGCTCTACCTGTTCTGCCGGGAAATCAAGCGGGAGGCCACGGTCGCGCTGTCGGGCGAATCGGCCGACGAGGTCTTCGGCGGCTACCCCTGGTTCTTCCGCCCCGAGGACGTGAGTTCCGACACCTTCCCCTGGATTCGCATGGTAAGCGAGCGGGCGGGCCTCCTGTCCCCGGACCTCGTCGGGATGATCCGCCCCGAACAGTACGTGCGGAAACGCTACCTGGAAGCCCTGGAAGAGGTGCCGCGCCTCCCCGGCGAGGACCCCGGAGAAGCGCGGATGCGGGAGATGCTGTACCTCAACCTGACCCGCTTCATGCCCATCCTGCTCGACCGCAAGGACCGGATGAGCATGGCGGTGGGACTGGAGGTACGGGTGCCCTTCTGCGACCACCGCCTGGTCCAGTACGTGTGGAACATCCCCTGGTCGATGAAGACGGTGGACCAGCGGGAAAAAGGCATCATGCGGCGGGCGCTGCGGGACACCCTTCCGCAGGAGATAGTAGAGCGCCGCAAGAGCCCCTACCCCAAGACCCACAACCCGTCCTATCTGAAGGCGGTCCAGGACCAGATGCAGGAAGTGCTCGACGACCCCTCCTCCCCCCTGCTGCCGCTCATCGACCAGCGGGCGGTGCGGGAGGTGGTGCGGTCGGGGGCGGCGGGATTCGACCCCGCCTGGTTCAGCCAGCTGCTGGGCGGCGCCCAGTACCTGGCCTATCTGCTGCAGGTGGACACCTGGCTGCGGGAGTACCGGGTGAGGATAGTGTAAGCAGACTGTCCTGCGGTTTATAGATACGGCCGGGCTTATCGGGGCGGACAGCCGCCCAGCATGCCCGGCCCTGTACTTTGTATATACTTTGGAACCGCTGCCTATTCAGCGCCCGGCCGATAACCAACGAGCCGCTTCTATAACCCGCTGAGAATTCTTCATCCTGCATCTATCTCCCTCCCGATGGTTAGAATACTAGAAATGATAGAAATTGCTCAATGAGGAGGGATTTCACTGCAAGCGAGGTCAGGGATCAGGGGCGCCCGTCACCCCAAGCAGACGATGAGCGAGGTCAATTCGACCTTCCTCCACCCCTGCAACCCCTGGGTGGTCGTGTGGTGGTCGGCGGCGTTCCCCGGCCTCGGGCAGCTGCATCTCGGCCGGTACGTCAGCGGGCTGATCGTCTTCATCTGGGAACTTACATCCAACTCCTTCGCTCACATCAACACCGCGATCTTCTACTCCCTGACCGGTCAGTTCCAGCTCGCCAAAGAGGTACTGAACAAGGAATGGCTGATGGCTTACGTGATCGCCTATGTTTTCGCCATGTGGGTCAGCTACGAATCGACCGTGGAGATGAACAAGCTGTCTGTCCTCGCCGACCGGGAGGAATCGACTATCACCCCGATGGTGCTGGCCAACGCCAGTATAAACTACCTGGCCAAACGGAAACCAGGGCTAGCCGCGGTATGGTCCGCGTTCGCCCCGGGAATGGGACAGCTTTACAGCCAGCGTATTTTTTTTGGGTTCTTTTTAGCGATTTTCTGGTTGTTTCTCATCATCCAATCAAACCTCTTCGAGGCCGCTTATTTCACCATGGTGGGAGACTTTAAACAGTCCAAGGCGGTCCTCGACCTTCAATGGCTGCTCTTCATGCCATCGATTTACGGCTTCGGCATTTACAACGCATATGTCTATGCGGCGAGTATAAATAAGATTTACGAGACCGAGCAGGCCCGCTACCTGAAAAAGAACTACCAGCCCCCGGGGTTCCGCTGGATGAATGGAGTTAAAAAAGTAGGGGTATAAGATGCACATCGTCGCCTCATTCGAATACTCAGCCAATCTTGAACTGGCGCTCACCGCCATCCGGCAGGAAGGCATACCCCCGGAGGACATCCTTGCCGTTCCCCTCGAGCGCCGGGCCGGGAAAAGGATGAAGATCGACACCCTGCACCGTTCCGACGCGGTGGGCACCTTTGACGGGGCGGCCGTTCTTGGCACCATCTGCATGTTGCTGGGGACAATATACGGTTTCAGCCTGGCCTGGGGACCGGTGATCTGGGCGTTCATCGGCTTGCTTTCGGGCGGCTTACTGGGCTACCTGCTGGATTACCTGGTGGCGGAACACGGTCGCAAGTACCGTTACAAAAGCAAGCTGGGAGATAATCAGACGGAGGTCTTCGTGGTGATTAACTGCTTTGAGAACATGGCGGACAAGGTGGAAAATATCCTATGGGAAAACTTCGCCCTGGGGGTGGCCAAGGTAAGATGAACCGCCTTCAGTACATACGGCGCTGAACCGCTCCCTCCAGCGAATCGACGAGATCATGATAAAGCTGGACCAATGAGCCGGGCGGAATAGGGTGTGACTCGTCATCCGACCCGGCCCCTCTCCATCGGCGGTCCTACTTTTTAAAACCGCCTACCCGGTCTTTTGCCTCGCTGACGTTTGTGAGGTTCGTCTTTTCGATCTTTAGCCCCTCCGCCAGTGTCGTCGACATGCCGCGGTTATAGAAATCCTTCACCGTGGCGACGGTCCTGAGGCTGTTCTGCAGGATCATCCCCGCTATCGATACGACCTCCTCGCGGAGGCGGTCGGCCGGGACCACCCGGTTCACCATCCCCAGGGACTCCGCCTCTTTGGCGGTAAAGGTCCGGGCCGTGAACGAGAGTTCCTTGGCCTTCATCAACCCGACGATCCGGGGTAGGCGCTGGCTCATACCCCAGCCCGGCGTGATGCCGAACTTGGTGTGAGTGTCTCCGAACACCGCCTCCTCGGAGGCGATGATGATATCGAAGGTGAGCAGTATCTCCAGGCCGCCGGTAAAGCATGGCCCGTTCACCATCGCTATACAGGCCTTGGGCAGCGACTGGATGGTCTCGATCAGGTCCATCCCGGCCCGATCCAGTTCCTGTACGGCCGATTCCACGGCCATATCCTGCTGCAGGGCCTTCAGGTCGAGCCCGGTGCAGAAGCCGCGGCCGGCCCCGGTCACCACCACCACCCCGACCTCCTCGTCCTCGCCCGCCGCTAGCAGCGCTGACCTCCACTCCCGGAGCATCCCGGTGATGATCGAGTTCATTCGCTCCGGCCGGTTCAGGGTGATCCAGGCCAGGCCGTCCTTCTTTTCGTAAATAATGTGCTGGTACTGCATGGTTCCTCCTGTATCTCGTTTATTTCCTGCTATTGACCCCAGTTAAAGTATAAAACCAGGATAACGGTTTAATTCTTTATTTACTCGGCCATTCCTCCCATTATCTGGTAACCAGGGATGCAAATCAAGTGAATCCGCAGGGGAGGCCTGGTGCTTTGGACTGATTTTTTTAACTGGTTCGGCTAATAATATAATAATATTGTTTACCCTGGGAGGCTAGAAGTGAGCAACATTGTGATACTATGGGGCATGCTGTTATTCCCTTGGACTACTCTTTTCTTCATGAAAGGGGAAGAAATAAGGCGCTACCTGCCAGTGGCGCTGTTCGCCACAGCTACCACCGCCCTGGTCGTCGAGAGCGGCATAACGTTGGGGCTTTGGAACGTTCAGGAAACGTTTTACCCGCTAAACCAGATGCCCGCGTATGTATACGGGGCTGTCCCGGTGGTTACCCTGTGGATCTTCAGGTTTACCTATGGGAGATTCTGGCTGTATCTGGCGGTCAATGCGGCCTTTGATTTCTTTTTCGCCTATATTTTTCTACCCTGGCTGGTCAGACGGGGGATATTCGGTCCGTCAACAGTCTGGTAGTATTTCTCGCGACCTCCATACCGCACGGAATTTCGCTGTATGCATACCAGATGTGGCAGGAAGGCGCTTTGGTCCCGGCCGTGAAAAAGCTACTTTTGCCGATACTGCACCCGGCGGCCAAACCTTTCCCAAATAAAAAGGACGATACTTAATCCAGTTGCCGTCCAGGGACCGTCACATGTTGCGACGATTCTCCTTCTCAGTTGGAATATTTGGAATATAATGTAATCAGCGCCGCCTTCTGCTATTATAGATACCGGGTGGTGTATTAATAACCTTCTCGGGGTGGGGGTGACAGTATGGAGGTGCTGCGACAGAGCAGTTTTTATACCATGGTCAAACGGGGCGATAATCGTTTACAGGCGGAGACCATCTACCTGAGCACCTCTGAAGAGGCGGTGGGATGGATCGAGGCCCGCACTGGGAGCTTATTGATAGAAGACGCGGGGTGCAGTGTCCTGCGCAGAGCGGGCGAGCAGGTGAATGAAGCGCATCCCCTGCCCGGCCTGATCGGGGCTGAAGCCCACCTCGGCGCGGGAAGCGAGATAGCCCGGGTCGTCAGCCGGGATGACTGGTTAAAACGCGAGCTGATGAACGAGTGCGTAAAGGGTATCATCCAGGCGGAAACCTTCCTCTTTTCAGAACGCGGCTACGCCTCGCTGAGAGACTACGAGAACTACTGGAAGCAGTACCAGCTAAACTCCTGCCGCCGCTTCAGCCACCTGGAACGCACCACCCGGGGATGGGCCGATCACGTGGGGGTCGCCCTGCGGGATACATACCTGTTCAACCGCAGTAAAACCTGCAGCGTGAGCCGGGGGATGGATGGAGAGATGGAGGCGGTGGGCAGTTTCATCGATTCCTTTCACGAGATGGGGGGAAGGCTGTCCCTGTCCCCGGAAGGCCGCATTACCGGGTGCAGCGCCAACCTGCTGCGAGCCCCTGACCGGGTGTGCTTCGAAGGCCCGGAGCTGCTTTCCCCGCTTGTCGGTCAAAACGTCAGAGGACTCGGCAAAAAGCAGGTCGCCCTGCTGGCGGGTGGACGCCAGAACTGCACCCACCTGATCGACCTGGTGTACGAACTCTGCCGCGCCTCGGCCGAAGCGGTGGGCGTTACTTAGGATGGGTTTTCCTGTGAGTAAAAACGACTTGGAGTCACTCTCCAATGGGTAGTCCTGCTCCACCGGAACATCCGCTGAGCATTATAACCACACACTACACCGGTTAACATCGCATTCAATCTTTCTTAGGGTCGGGCCTCACCCTGCGGTGTCCTGTCGCTCCATACTCCCTCGTCTGTACTGCCAACTGCTCATGCTTCGGGTAATAAGGCCGAATATGCAATCCAAGCACTCGGCCTTCTCGCGACCTCCTGTCGCTCGCCCCTCTTCTACCAGTCATCCTTCGCAGGGCAGCAAGACGCTCGGCGGCATAATGGCTCATGCCCCCGCAGGGCTCACCCACTATTTGGGGTCGATTGAATGCTGGGGGATGAGTATTCGGCTGGAATTGGCGAGTCCAGACTTAATCTGGGGTCAGAAATAGGACGGAGCTAGGACCTTAAAAGATACCGCCAAAATACTAACAGCGTGTCCTTCACAATCGGACAGCCGTTGATTCATAACTGGTATCGACTAAAAAACGACCGGTCCCGCCGGTCGTTTTACCTTCCTATGGAGAGAAGCTTAGCCCTTCCACACCTCCGCCACCTGGAATCCCGCTTCCCTCACCTGGTCCAGGTCCAGGGAGCGGTCGTGGTGGCTGCAGCAGACCCGGCCCCGTAGCTCCGGCGGGACCTCCTGGCAGAGCCTTTTTAAGGAGAGGTGGACATTGTCAGGGTAATCGAGCCCGCAGGTATCCTGGTAGATCATGTCGAGATCACCTTTACGCAGCTGGTCCAGGACTCCCGCGACCAGCCGGTTCGAGTCACCGCTGTAGAATATCCGCCGGCCGCCCCGCTCCAGGTAAAACCCGAACGAAGGTATATTCGGCATGTGCGAAACGGGTACGAAGGCGAGCCTGAAACCTCCCCCTCCGGCACCTGGCTCCTCTGCCTCCATCGTCCCCACCAGGTCGTACATGTGGTCCTCTACTCCCATAAGCTCCAGGATGGCGTGTACGAGGGAGGACTCCGGGAAGTAGACCCGGGGCTTGATCTTCAGTATGTGGTGCGCATAGAAGACGAGGTCGCCCAGGCTGCCCACGTGGTCGGGGTGGGTATGGGTGATGATGACCCGCAGGTCCTTGAGACCGTCCAGCAGATCGGCCTCCATCAGGCGGTGGAAGACGGAGCTTCCGCAGTCTATCAGCAGCAGGGACTCCCGCCCCTGGATGAATCCGCTGGTGTTGCCAAATCTGGTGTTGAACGCGCTGCCGACGCCGATGAACTTTATCATAATCTCTCCTGTCCAAGTATCGTGTTTTCGATATCTTTTTATAAGTTAAACTTTTCGCGCCTTCAGGTCAATATGCAGTTTACGAAGAAAACTAGGGCTATCCTCTAAATATATTTTCCCATAGCGAAACAAAAAAGGCCTCGTTTTTTATTATTTTGTATAACGGTGCTCCACTGATTGACAAAGCGGTTTCGTAAAATATAATTAAAACAGAATACGATAGGTAGAAGACGCTGAAGTCTTGTTTTGGGGTAATGGAGCCCTCCTTTTTGGGAGGGCTTTTCCTTTTCGGGCCCGGGTCCCAGCCAGATGAGCTGGCCTGATCATGTGATACGGCAGGAGGTGATTCAGGTCTAATCGAGGTATTCGCCAGGACCCGGGGAGCGGCTGTCCGGCTGCGTCGAAGAGACGCGCATACCGATGGTTGATAAGAGTTTAACCAAAAGTTATATAAGGAGGTTTTTCCAATGACGCCATCTGAACTGTTTGCCCTGATCAAGGAGAAAAACATCGAGTTCGTAGACCTGAAGTTCAACGACCTGCCCGGTCTCTGGCAGCACTTCTCCCTGCCCATCAGCGAGTTCGAGGAGAACATCTTCAAGGAGGGGATCGGGTTTGACGGGTCCAGCATCCGCGGTTTCCAGGAGATCCACGAGAGCGACATGATCCTCATCCCCGACGCCAAGACGGCGGTGATCGACCCGGTCTGCAAGTTCCCGACTGTTTCCATCATCTGCGACATCTACGACCCCATCTCCAAGCTGCCCTATACCCGCGACCCGCGCTACGTGGCCAGGAAGGCCGAAGAGTACCTGAAGTCGACCGGGATCGCGGACACCAGCTACTGGGGACCCGAGATGGAGTTCTTCATCTTCGACGATATCCGGTTCGGTCAAAACACCAACTGCGGCTTCTACTACATCGACTCCATCGAGGGGGACTGGAACACCGGCCGCAGAGAAAACCCCAACCTGGGATACAAGGCCCGCTACAAGGAGGGCTACTTCCCGGTTCCGCCGCACGACTCCCAGCAGGACCTGCGCAGCGAGATGGTCAGGACCCTGATCGACACCGGGATCCAGGTCGAGGTCCATCACCACGAGGTGGCGACGGGCGGCCAGGCGGAGATCGACATGCGGTTCGACCGCCTGGTGTGTATGGCCGACAAGTGCCTGATGTACAAGTACATCGTGAAAAACGTGGCGAAGAAGAACGGCAAGGTGGCCACTTTCATGCCCAAGCCGCTGTTCCAGGACAACGGCTCGGGGATGCACACCCACCAGTCGCTGTGGAAGGACGGGGTCAACCTGTTCTTCGACAAGGACGGGTACGCCATGCTGAGCGAGACCGCCCGCTACTATATCGGCGGCCTACTGAAGCACGCCAGCGCCCTGATGGCCTTCTGCGCCCCGACCACCAACTCTTATAAGCGGCTGGTTCCCGGCTACGAGGCCCCGGTCAACATGGTCTACTCGATGCGCAACCGCAGCGCAGCCATCCGCATCCCGGTTTACAGCGACAACCCGAAGACCAAGCGGATTGAGTTCCGCCCGCCCGACAACACCAGCAACCCCTATCTGGCCTTCTCCGCGCTGCTGATGGCGGGCCTGGACGGGATACAGAACAAGATCGACCCCGGCGCCCCGCTGCAGCAGAACATCTACGAGCTGCCGCCTGAAGAACTGGCCAAGATCAAGCAGGTTCCCGGTTCGCTGGAGGAGGCGCTGGACGCCCTGGAGCAGGACCACGAGTTCCTGCTCCGCGGCGGGGTGTTCACCCCCGACCTGATCGACACCTGGATCAGATACAAGCGGGAGCGCGAGATCGACGCCGTGAGGCTGCGCCCGCACCCGTACGAGTTTTACCTGTACTTCGACCTCTAGAAACCCTCCTGGCCCTCGCCGCCTCCGTAGCGGCGGGGGTCTTGTTTTACCTGCGCCGGAAAGTGGCATACTGAAACAGTACGACTGAAAGAAGGAGAAAAAAGTGCGCCTGGGACTGGCTCAAATCAACCCATCGGTGGGCGACCTGGAAGGAAACCTGGACCTGGTCGTCGGATACACCGAGCGTGCCGCGGCCGCTGGCTGCGACCTGGTCTGCTTTCCCGAGCTGGCCCTGACCGGCTATCCTCCCGAGGACCTGCTGCTGAAGCCCAGCTTTCGGGAGGCATGCTCAAAGAGCCTGGACCGGCTGCTGGAGCGGACCCGGGACATGGGCCTCACCCTGGTGGTCGGTCTGGCCGACTACCAGCCGGACGGGACCTACAACGCCGCCGCGGTCATCCACCACGGAAGGGTCTTCTCGGTCTACCGCAAGGTCCACCTGCCCAACTACGGGGTCTTCGACGAGAAGCGCTACTTCCAGAGCGGGAGCCAGGGCCTGGTCTTTGGGTGCGCGGATGCCCTGGTGGGGGTAACCATCTGCGAGGACATCTGGGTCCCGGACGGACCCGCGGTGGCGGAAACCGTCCAGGGGTCGGCGGAGGTGATACTCAACCTCAGCGCCTCACCCTACCACCGGGGGAAGCAGCGTGAAAGGGAATGCATGCTAATAGACCGGGCGATGGAAAACACGGCCTGCATAGCCTACGTCAACCAGGTGGGGGCCCAGGACGAACTGGTCTACGACGGGAGCAGCGTCGTCTTCGACCACACGGGTCGGCTACTGGCCAGAGCGATGCCCTTCGAGGAGGACCTGCTGGTCGTCGACCTGCGCCCCGACGAGGTGCGGGAGGCGCGTGGCGGGGAGCCGGACGAAAGGCTCCGCAGGTTCATCGAGCTGCCCGACGGGGTAAAGCAGGTGACGGTATCCCTGGTCCCGGTCCGGCAATACCCGCCGCTGGCGGAGGGGAAGATAGAATCCCCCGACGCCGGAGACAGCGGGGAGTCCGAGGTGCTTTCGGCCCTGGTGCTGGGGGTCCGGGATTACTTCCGCAAGACCGGGTTCTCCCGGGCGCTGGTGGGGCTCTCCGGGGGGATCGATTCCTCCCTGACCGCCGCGATAGCGGTGATGGCCCTGGGACGCGAATCCGTCACCGGGGTGCTGATGCCCTCCCCCTATACCTCCCGCGACAGCCGGGAGGACGCGGAGGAACTGGCCCAAAACCTCGGCATCCGCTTCAAGGTGATCCCCATCAGCGGCGTCTTCGAGTCCTACCTGGCGGCCCTGCAGGGCCATCTGGGAGGACCCGGGAGCGACCTGGCGGTGCAGAACATCCAGGCCCGGATACGGGGAAATCTGTTGATGGCCCTGGCCAACCAGGACAGCAGCGTGGTTCTGACCACCGGCAACAAGAGCGAACTCAGCGTGGGTTACGCCACCCTGTACGGCGACCTGGCGGGCGGCTTCGCCGTGCTGAAGGACGTCCCCAAGACCCTGGTCTACCGCCTCTCGGACCACTACAACCGGACCCAGGGCCGAATGGTGATACCGCAAAGGGTGATGGAGAAGCCCCCCACCGCCGAGCTGAAGCCCGACCAGAGGGATGAGGACGACCTGCCGCCCTACCCGCTGCTGGACCAGGTAATCGAGCTGTACGTGGAGCAGAACCTGACGATCCCCGAGATCGTCGCCCGGGGGTTCGACCCGGAGACGGTGCGGCGGGTGGTCAGCATGATAGACCGCAACGAGTACAAACGCCGCCAGGGACCGCCGGGGGTGAAGATCACCCATCGGGCCTACGGCCGCGACCGGAGGATGCCGATCGCCAACCGCTTCCGCGAGGGATAAGCCGGCGGCTGATAAATACTGATGAAAAGGGCGTGTCGCAAAACGATTATTTAAAAACGTTGGGCGGCACGCTCTTTTCTGTCGGGAAGAGGCAAAAACCAACTCAAACATAGGTATCTATTACCCTTCACGCACTGTTTTGGGCACACTAAACC
>JABLWZ010000011.1 GCA_013178275.1 Bacillota bacterium
TAGCTGTGAAAAATGTGGAGGGGAAATGTACCCCGAGTATTACCAAGGGATTCACGGTTATGAGTATAAAATCTCGGATATCAGATAGACTTAAAGGCCCGAGGCGATTAGCCGAGGGTTTTCTTATTAGCTGTTAAGGCCTTCATGGATATTAATGCTTAACCATTCCAGTATAGAGTAAGACTCTTTAGGTTGATTATCAGCTATAATATTACCAATAATTTCATTGATTATTATAACCATAACATCGCCTGTGAATTGCTTTAATTCGTTTCTTTTTCCATTTATAGTTACCCCCAAAGCTGGTGAGACAATCATCTTTTCTTATATCTCCCAGACCTGGATTCTCTATCTGCACTTCTAATTCTTCCGAGCTACTGAATCCAATCCCCGGCATTTGGGCCAGTCAGGGCACCGAAGCCGATCTTCGGAAACCTTCTGATCATTGTGGGTGTAGAAAGCTTCACCTTAGAACAATAAGTACGCTCACTATACCGCAGAGCCTTTTTGCGGGTATAAGTTAAGCAATAGCAGTTTTCCTAGACGTGGAAGTGCCTTAAATCTCTTGGCATATTGTATCAATCCCTATCTTTGGTTTATTGTTAGTTTAATTCTAAAGAAGAATTGAATATATTGCAACGTATTTATAATTCTTCTAATTTGTCTTGAATCTACAGAATATTAACAAGGAAACCGAGAAATTATGGAGAATATAACCAATAGAATATTCTTTGTAAAGGGAAATGGCTATGACAGACCTATGGAAGGATTTAATCCCTCAAGACGTCAAAGACCTTTATGAGGTACATAACTTTAACCATGCAGCCGAGGTACTGACACAGGGCTGTCCAGATGAGTTCAAAGAACTTATGGAAGCCCTGATTACGTTCCGCACCAACACAGGTGAGATTCTAAAAGCTGGTGGTAACGAATCCGACATACCAAAGAGTTTTTCGGGGTTCCTTAGACCAAAAGACTGGCTAGAGACCAAGATCCATGGTGATCTTATTATCTGGATGGATGCTACGAGTAAAGATGGGGTTCAGTTAAAAACGGAAAAACAAATAAAACGCTTTATCGACGGACATAAAATAGACTTCGTAAAGAATAGAGTCGCCTTCGACGTCGAGTGGAATAGCAAGGACCAGACTTTTGACCGTGATCTTTACGCTTTTCGAACATTCCACGAATGTGGGATTATAAGCGCGGGGGTATTGGTAACCAGATGTGAAGAACTAAACGAAATTTTTACGAAGCTAGGAGTAAAGAACAAATACGGCGCCAGTACTACGTGGATGGGCAAATTACTTCCCCGCCTTGAGAGCGGACGTCACGGCGGTTGCCCGGTCTTGGCCTTTGGAATTAAAAAGAAACTTGTATTGGATTGGAAGGAATGAACATGAACGCGAATAGATTGATGACTCCGGAAGCTATAAGCTTAATCGAGACATGCAACGGCCAAAAATTTGGCACCATCCTGGTTGATCCACCTTGGCAATTTCAAAATCGAACTGGTAAAGTCGCCCCTGAACATAGAAGACTGAATAGATACTCCACAATGCCCTTAAACTCAATCATGGAAATGCCTATTCAAGAGATAACCGCTGATGTTTGTCATCTTTATCTTTGGGTACCAAATGCCCTGCTCAAAGAGGGTCTCCAGGTGATGGAGGCCTGGGGATTTCAATATAAAACGAATTTAGTCTGGGAAAAAGTCCGTAAAGACGGTGAACCAGATGGCCGTGGCGTGGGGTTCTATTTTCGTAACGTGACCGAGCTGATCCTCTTCGGGATTAAAGGCAATAATGCCCGTACCCTGGCACCAGCAAGAAGCCAAGTTAACCTTATCCGCTCCCAAAAGCGAGAGCATTCTCGCAAGCCAGATGAGATATTTCCGATCATCGAGGCATGCAGTCCCGGCCCATATATTGAACTATTCGCACGTGGGAAAAGAGAAGGATGGGTGCTCTGGGGTAATCAGGCCAATGAAGACTATGAACCGACTTGGCCTACATATAGCATAAAATAAAAAAAGCTAAGATAATCGGCAAGCCCTTCAGTGATGGAGGGCTTTTTGTCTGAAAGGTTGAGCTACCTTATTAAAAGGTTCTGGGATAGGGCGTAGTCTCCGTATTAAAATGGATGCGGAAATACCGCAAATAAATAGAGAAAGAAGGAAAAAATATATATCAAAGGCGAATATGATAGTATCGGAAGTATACGACTTTGTATATATATACCCTCAATTTTATTTATCGAATCGCGAATTTAATAAACGGGAGGTATTTGTTATGGCAAGACAAGCAAATGTAGCAAAGACAGCAAAAGCTAAGGAAGTTGAAGCACCACCAATTGACAAGCAAGGAACCAGGGATAGGGGTAAGAGGTTGATTGTACCTGGAATCCTCCTGTTATTGAAAACAGAACCTACCCATGGTTATGATCTGCTCCAAAAGCTTACGGATTTAGGTATTGAGGAAGAAAAACTTGATGCCGGTACTGTTTACCGTACCTTGCGGGGGATGGAGAAGGAAGGGCTCATAGAATCGAAGTGGATAACAGAGGGGCCAGGACCAGCCAGGCGGAGTTATGAAGTAACCCCCAAGGCAACTACGGAAATTGGGATGTGGGTAAAGGAAGTGGAGAAGCAAAAGGAGCTTCTTGCGAGCTTCTTAGGGCAGCTTAAGAAGTTTGCTTAGGGGTAAGATTTAAGTGGGGGCTGTTTAGATACAGCCTCTTTTTATTGTCAAATAGGTTCTTGGTTACGTTTCTATACCCTTGAATAAAAGTTTTGTGCGTACAAGATTAAAAATAGAAAGGCTTGTTTATGAATATTGGATATGATATCATAGATATAATATAATGAGAAATTATATTAACGAGTAAACAATTTAATAATACTCCCTGCTACTAAACTGGTTAGCAGGGATGTTTTCCATTACCTAAAATGTACTAAAGCTTGGCAGGGGGGATGATATGTATGGACACTATAGCGCTGCAGTATTTATCTTACGGGATGTACATTATCGGAGCAAAAAGTGGTGAACGATTAAATGGACAGTTGTCTCACCGGGTTTTCCAGACGGCAAATACTTCACCGACCGTGGCGGCTAGCATCAACCGGAAAAACCTGACTCATCAGTTTATCAAGGAGAGTGGTCAGTTTACGGTCTCAGTTCTGGAACAGGGGATTTCGATGAGGCTTCTCAACAAGTTCGGTTTCAAATCGGGGCGGAATATCGACAAGTTCGCCAACCTGGATTATAAATTAAGCTCCAATGGCATTCCCTACCTGGCCAGCCACTGCCTGGCATACATAGGGGCCAGGGTAGTACAGGAGATAGAGGTGGACGATGATTTTACCCTCTTTATCGGGTCGGTCATTGAAGCGGAGCGGATAAAAGAAGGTATTCCCATGCCGTTCTCTTTTAAATATCTGACCAGGCGAGACAAGGCTGCAGCGGCAATTATAAATAATAGGGAGGCACCGGGGAACTTCGAAGGTGAAGTCCCTGAAAGCAACCAGGATAAATACGAGTGTGTGGTCTGTGGATTCGTCTACGACCCGAGCGAGGGAGACCCCGAGTATGGAGTGCCTCGCGGCACTCCCTTTAAAGAACTTCCCGCGGATTGGACCTGCCCGCTTTGCGATGAAGGCCGTGAGGTCTTCCGTCGACTAACCGGCGAAAATAAGCCAGCAGAATACAAAGAATACCGCAATGATCAAATAGTGGTGCACTGGCGTCCTGAACTGTGCTCCCACTCTGCTAAATGCATCAATCTTGTCCCCCGGGTTTTCGATATGAGCCGTCGTCCTTGGGTAGATATAAATGCATCTCCGCCTGAGGATATCATCAAAGCAATTGACCGTTGTCCTTCGGGTGCTCTCAAATACTCGCTGCCTTTTGGTTCGAAAGTGGATCCCGAACTGGCGAAAGGCGTGGGTTCGCTGCACTATAATGAAGAGCATTCGGCTGAGGTCAGGGTAAGGATAGTCCCTAACGGTCCTTTGCTGATCGAAGGACCTGTGACCATAGAACAAATCGATGGCCAGCTACTGGAGCAGGGCGGCCGTTTCGCCTTGTGCCGATGCGGGCTGACTAATTGCCACCCTTTCTGTAACAATAATCATACTCGCTTGGGCTGGAGGGTTGATCAAGCGAAAACGCTTGGTCGTTAGATTAAAAAATAACAATTCAAAAATAAAGGGGGCGGCAATCGAATTGCTGCTCCCTTTATTCAGCGATTAATTATGCGTACGGTTCAGGCAAGGTCGAAACGATCTGCGTTCATCACCTTATTCCAGGCAGACACGAAGTTATTTACGAATTTATCCTGAGAGTCGTCACATGCATAGACTTCGGCAATGGCCCGGAGTTGGGAGTTTGAGCCGAAGATGAGATCCACACGGGTGCCGGTCCACTTGAGTTCGCCCGTCACGCGATCACGTCCCTCGAACACGTTGCTGTCTTCCGAGGTCGGCTTCCACACCGTGGCCATGTCGAGAAGATTTACAAAGAAGTCGTTGGTTAAGGTCTCGGGCCTCTTGGTGAAGACACCGTGCTGGGACTGTCCGTAATTGGCATTCAATACGCGCATGCCACCAATTAGGACCGTCATTTCAGGAGCGGTCAGTGTTAACAGCTGTGCACGATCAACCAAGAGTTCCTCTGCGGATACGGAAAATTTGGTTTTCAGGTAATTGCGGAACCCATCTGCAGCTGGTTCGAGCACCGAGAATGACTTAACGTCGGTCTGCTCCGGCGTTGCATCTGTGCGTCCCGGCTTAAAAGGAACGAACACATTTTGCCCGGCATTTTTTGCCGCCTGCTCTATACCCGCACATCCACCGAGGACGATCAGGTCGGCGAGAGAAACCCTTTTTTGGCCTGACTGTGCACTGTTGAACTCGGTCTGAATTTTTTCAAGGACCTGTAGCACAGCATCCAATTGAGTTGGCTGGTTGACTGCCCAATCCTTCTGCGGCGCAAGACGGATGCGGGCTCCATTTGCCCCGCCCCGCTTATCGGAGCCGCGGAATGTGGACGCCGAAGCCCAGGCTGTTGAGACAAGCTGGGAGACGGATAGGCCGGAAGCCAGGATTTTACCCTTAAGATCCGCGATATCCGGTTCGTCAATCAGTTCATGATCGACTGCTGGCACTGGGTCCTGCCAGATCAGTTCTTCCGCCGGGACCTCAGGGCCGAGATAGCGTGAACGTGGTCCCATATCGCGATGAGTCAGCTTGAACCATGCACGGGCGAAAGCGTCCGCGAATTCCTCCGGGTTTTGCTGGTAGTGCCGCGCAATAGGTTCGTAGATGGAGTCGTAGCGAAGGGACAGGTCTGCCGTGGTCATCATCGGACGGTGCTTCTTTGACGGGTCGTGTGCGTCAACTACCATGTCTTCTTCAGCCACATTTTTGGCCAGCCACTGATTCGCGCCGGCCGGGCTCTTGACCAGTTCCCATTCGTGTTTAAAAAGCGTGTTCAGATAGCCCATGTCCCATTTTGTCGGGTTCGGCTTCCAGGCACCCTCTAAGCCGCTGCCGATGGTGTCGCCGCCTTTTCCGCTGCCGAAGCTGTTTCTCCAACCGAGACCCTGTTCCTCGATGTCGGCGGCTTCGGGTTCTGGTCCCACATGGGTCGCCGGACCGGCGCCATGGCATTTTCCAAAGGTGTGCCCGCCGGCGACGAGCGCGACGGTCTCTTCATCGTTCATAGCCATACGGGCGAAGGTCTGGCGAACGTCACGGCCGGAGGCGACCGGGTCAGGATTTCCGTTTGGCCCTTCCGGGTTGACGTAGATCAGGCCCATCTGCACTGCGGCGAGTGGATTCTCCAGATCCCGGTCACCGGAGTAGCGTTTGTCGCCAAGCCACTCGGCCTCAGAGCCCCAATAAATGTCCTCTTCCGGCTCCCAGACGTCCTCGCGCCCGCCGGCAAAACCGAAGGGTTTTAATCCCATCGACTCGATGGCGCAGTTGCCGGCGAGAATCATCAAGTCGGCCCAGGAAATTTTCCGGCCGTATTTCTGCTTGATCGGCCAGAGCAGACGGCGCGCCTTGTCGAGGTTCACGTTGTCCGGCCAGCTGTTGAGGGGCGCGAAGCGTTGTGTCCCGCTTCCTGCGCCGCCGCGGCCGTCGCCCATGCGGTAAGTACCCGCGCTATGCCACGCCATCCGGATGAGGAATGGTCCGTAGTGACCGTAATCGGCCGGCCACCAATCCTGCGAGTCGGTCATCAATGAAAATAAATCTTTTTTTACGGAATCCAGATCGAGTTTCTTGAATTCTTCAGCATAGTTGAACTCTGGGTCCATCGGATTACTCAGGTTTGAGTTCTGATGAAGAATATGGAGGTTCAACTGATTTGGCCACCAATCCCGGTTCGAGGTACCACCACCAGAGATAGCTTTTCCTGTTTTGCCAGTCACTGGGCATTTCACTTCTTCCATAACAGACCTCCTTTTCAATGAATTACGATACCGGAAGCAACAGTGAACAGAAATCTGAAGTCATAGACTGTGAATAGAGTGTACATGAAAATCCTTTTATAGTCAATATTATTTTAAAAACATAATTATTACTAAAATTACAAAATACCATTTTTTTAGTCAGTACTAAAAGATTTTTATATGGAAAAAATTATTTAAAATGGTGTATTTACAGAAGAAGTGAAGATAGAGGTAATGCTCAGATTATACCGACCATGGAGTAGCCTAATATTAAAGATATTAGTGTGACAACTATCACTTCAATCCTCATTAAAAGCATGTAATAATACAAAAAACTATTAATAGAAAGCTGGGCCAGCAAAAAAAATGTGCCAGGAGTTACGTTTGTAGGACAGACTTACTAACGGTAGAAGTCACAATTAAGTTGAAAAGGAGGCTAAGAACGTTATGTCAACTGAACTGAATTTACCATTCGAGAAATTAATCAAAGGCCAAGCAAATTATAAGTCTGATAACCTAAGTTTTAATTTGTTAATTGCACGGTTACAAAAGAAGTATACAGCTAACCAGACTCAGGAAGAATTAAAGAGTTGTTTACAGGAAATGAATGCGTATTTTGTAAAATACGCAGTTGTAGCGGCAAAGGATGTTGAAGCACTGAGAAAATTATAGGAGGTGGAAGTATGTTTGTTACACTTGAACAGGCTGAAAAATTAATAAAAGAAGGAAAAGTATTGCACATTGCGGCGGATGAATCTTTGTTGGATCAATTACCGAAGGGCAAATGGATTGCAGGAACTACCCCTTATTTTATTACGGAACAGGGGGGTATTACATGCAAGGATAAATTATTCGTCGATGAAATAGCCAGTGTGCTTGAATGTAAAACTGCGGTTTACGATCAAAATAATGTGTTTAACGTCACAAAAGGTGCCTATCCTAACGGGATGACGTTCTTGGTTATGCCTTTTGGAAGTGATGTAGCTGTATTCTATGCCAAAGAAGCACCGAATTCGGACGATCTGTTGATGAATCCAACAGTAGGATGGATTTCTGGATTCGATCTATCTACAGACTCGGTTGCGAAGGTTTACGATGGCGTTACCGGTAAATCTTATAGCGATAAAGCTGTTGCATTGCATATCTGTTTGCCCGATGATAAGATGGCATCCCTAGGCATAGTGAATATTTTTAATGTTAATGAAAACGATGCGGAAATCGAGTTCGAGAAAGACGCTTTATCGGTAACGAAATGTTTGGTAAATGGGAAAGAAGTAGTACTGGCAGATTATATAGAAGAAAACAATATTGGGACCATGCTGCCATTGGTTGCAGATTATAATAGTGTATTGATAAACGTATCCATTAAATCAATTTCTGAAGAAAATAGGTCGGTGGATTTTTATGCCCCGGTATTTGCGGGTAAGAAATATCGTTTTGCAACCCCCATTATTGATTATGCAGCAAGTTTCTCTGAACAATTGCAAGGGTTTAAGGATACCAAACCAGTATTTTCATGTAATTGTATTCTAAATTACCTTTATGGTGAACTGGATGGCAAGGCAACACCACCTTTTGCCGGGCCGGTAACATTCGGAGAAGTGGCCTACCAATTACTTAACCAAACATTGGTATACGTAGAGATTCTCAGCACATGATATATAGAATGAATGAAGGTCATACTTTAAATATTATCAGAACGGTTGGAAGAACTTTGGGTCGACTTTTGGTGTATCTCGGATTTTATGATAAAGGCATAGAACCTTGAGGTTTTAAGGATTCCCAGGGGTAGATGTTTCTCTTTGTGATATACTAACCATATGGCCGATACCCATCACGCCCATGCTAGAACAGAGAACAGAAAAGGCTTAACTTTTTCCCTGTTTATTACCATAGGAGTAATGCTGTTGGAGTTAATCGGGGGTATCCTGACCAACAGTCTTGCATTACTTTCTGATTCAGGTCATATGTTAAGCGATGCAAGTTCACTCGTGCTTAGTTTGGGAGCGATCTGGCTCAGTTCAAGGCCACCTTCTCCCCGAAAAACCTATGGATATTATCGCTTTGAGATTTTGGCTGCCTTCATAAATGGCGTTACACTTTTCGTTATTGCGGGATTCATTATTTGGGAGGCTTACGGGCGGTTCCTAGAACCGCCCGTTGTCGCCGGTAGCTCAATGATCGTGATAGCCTTTGTGGGGCTTTTGGCTAACGCCAGCAGTGCACTAGTATTGATTAGGAAAGGAGATGTCAAAGAGAACTTAAATATACGCAGTGCGTACCTTCATGTCATCGGAGATGCACTTGGTTCAATAGGGGCGATTGTCGCAGGCCTTCTCATGCTGCTATTCTCGTGGTATATCGCTGACCCGATAATAAGCGTTCTTGTGGCCTTATTAATCCTCCGGAGTGCATGGGGAATTTTTAATAACTCTGTTCACATCTTGATGGAGGGTACTCCTGAAACTGTAGAACATGATGAGGTTCAAAAAACCCTACAAAGAATACCGGGAGTAAAGGGAGTTCATGACCTGCATATCTGGTCTATAACCTCTGGTCTTGATTCTTTGAGCTGCCATTTAACTGTTGACGATGAGGCTGATGAACAATCAGTCTTAAACAATGCTATAAAAACAATCGAGGAGCATTACCAGATTAAGCACGCGACCATTCAGATAGAAAAATCTAGAATCCAACATTCGAATAATGAATGTTGTTATTGAACTGTTTACGAATGTCCATTTTTACACCCTCCATATTTTCCCATAGTCCCGAAGGGGCTCCACCCCCACATACGAATCCACACTCGCTTTACCAGAATGACTGGCAAAGTGGTTTTTTTAATATATCATAAATAAATTCTTAACACTGCTCGATTTATAATTCACAGTCTTTCATTAATTTAATAATGATTGATAAAATGCATGTTTTCATTTATTTAATTAAAAACAGCTATGGGGTATAATGAACAGCAAAGAGGAATTTTATCCCATCTATAAGACGAAAGAGGGGGGGTATGTCGATGGTAAAACAATACAACACCAAAAGTATTTATATTTCGGATCGGATAACCGAGGCCATGGACGGGATCTTTGACCATCCCCTCACCATCGTCGAAGCTCCCCTGGGCTATGGGAAAACCACGGCAATAAGGGAGTACCTGAACCAGACCGAGGCCAGCGTGCTGTGGCAGAGGGTTTATGATAGTTCCCCAGGCAGTTTCTGGAACGGCTTTTGTCGGTTGTTCCAGGAAATCGACGACGATCACGCACAGAGCCTTTTGCAGTTGGGGTTTCCTGATGACGGCATATCGGCGCAGGAGGCGTTGAGCCTTATCGAGGCCATCAGGCTGCCGGCCAAAACGGTGCTGGTCATAGATGACTACCACCTGATAGACAGCCCCGGGGTCAACGGATTTATCGAGCTTCTGGTGGAAAATGAGATAGATGACCTGCATATGGTATTGGCGGCGCGTTTTACGAATATGCAGAGGCTTGAAGAACTTACGCTAAAAGGCTATCTGTATCATATAACCAAAGAAACCCTCGAGCTGATACCCAGGGAGATCGCGGGATATTACAAGGCCTGCGGGATAATCCTCAAAGACCGGGAAGCAGACCACCTGTATTCCGTTACCGAGGGGTGGATAAGCGCGCTGTACCTGCTCATGCTGGACTATATCACCCAGGGCGGCTATAGGCCGGCGGAGAGCATCTACAAGCTGCTTGAAAAAGCGGTTTATACGCCTCTTCCCGATGAAACCAAGGATTTCGTCATTACCATGTGCATCTTTGACAGCTTTACCCTCGAGCATGCCGCTGATATGTGGGAGAAAGGGAATGCGAGCGGGCTTCTTACTGAGATCACCAACCAGAACGCTTTTGTAAAATATGACGGTGTTCTGAAAACCTACCACATGCACAACATCTTCACCGGCTTCCTGAGAGAGGAGCTGGCGAGGAAAGACCGGCGTTTCAGGCAGGACCTCTATCAAAAAGCGGCACAGTGGCACCTGAAGAGCGGCGACTACATCGCTGCCAGACACTATTTTTACCGGTGCGGGGATTTTGACAATGTCATGCTCGCTCTGGAAGAGGACCGGACGAACTCCTTTACTAATGAGAAAAAAGAACTGCTCACGGAGCATATGGAGGGATGTCCCGGGGAGGTCAAGGCCAGACATCCTTATGCGATGCTTAAATACTTGATGCATCTGTTCGTGCACAACGAGGGCGAGTTGTTTGCCAGGGTGTGCGGAGAATACCGAAACAACGTCGAGACAGATGAAAGTCTGAGCGACGACCTCCGCCGGCGGCTGTTGGGGGAACTGGAGTTCATGCTCAGTTTTCCCGCCTACAACGACCTCAAAAAGATGTCGGCCCATCACCGGAAGGCGTGGGAACTGATGAAGCAGCCCACATCCATCATGAACAACGAGGCCAACTGGACCTTTGGGTCTCCATCTGTGTTATACATGCTTTATAGAGAAAGCGGCAAGCTCGAAGAACACGTCCAGGACCTGAAAGAGGCTATGGTCTACTACCACCGTCTGACCAACGGCCAGGGAAGCGGCGCCGAATACGTCATGGAGGCGGAAAGGCACTTCAACCTGGGGGACTTTGACAACGCCGAGATCACGGTACACAAGGCCCTGCACAAGGCTCAGTCGAACATGCAGGCGAGCATCGTGCTCTGCGCCGTATACCTGCAGATACGCCTGGCCTTTATGAAGGGCGATTTTACCCGGATGCTGGACCTGCTGCATAAAATGCGCGAGGACATGACCAGCAAAAAGGAGTATCATTTTTTGCATACGGTCGAAATATGCGAGGGCAGCATCTACTCCTACCTGGATCAAAGGCCCAAGATTCCCGCCCGGCTGCTGGAAGTCGACCTGAGCAACATCCGTCTGAGGTTTCCCACCTGGGCGGCCTTCAACATAGTGTACGGCCGGGTGCTGTTGATCAACGGGGAATACCTGAAGCTGATCGGCAGCGCGGAGCATTTTATCGGTATCGCCTCTGTTTTCCCCAATCTGCTTGCACACATTTATACGTATATATACCTGGCGGCGGCCAACCAGAAGGTATTCAGAGACGACGAGGCCCGGTCAAACCTGATGCAGGCCCTGGCGATAGCCGTGCCGGACCGGGTGTACATGCCCTTTGTGGAGAACTGCGATTACATCGGGCCGCTCCTGGAAAAGCTGGCCGGAGAGGGCGGATACCGGGAGGACATCGCGCAGATACTGAGGTTGTACGACACCTACCGCCGGTCCAAGGAGCGGATCATTCTGGAGCACTTCACGGAGGAAAAGCCCAGGCTTACCAACAGAGAAATCGAAATCGCCCGCCTGGCGGCGGCCGGGGCCACCAACAGCGAAATCGGGAAACAGCTCTTCATATCGGCCAACACGGTGAAAATGGCGCTGAAGAGCATCTACGCCAAGCTTTCCATAAACAACCGGACGCTTTTACAGCAGTATATGGACAGGCTCGGCCGGTAAGAAAATCGAATAAAAACTACCCGGCGGGTAGTATTTTGTCGAAAAGAACCACTGTACATTTTTGGTATAGTGGTTTTTTCTCTGAAGTATTTCAATTGGCCCGGAAACGAGAATAACCGGAATTCACATTCGAAGGGAGAGAAGATGATGGCAGACCAGGCGAAGGTCCAGGAAGTATTCAGTGACGAGGTGTTCGTAAAAAACCTGTTGGCCCTGGAAACCCCGGAAGAGGTCCAGGCGGCGCTGCAGAAAAAGGGTGTAGACCTGACGGTGGAAGATATCGTGAAGATAAGGGATTTGATCGCCAAAAAACAAAACGCTGGAGAACTCAGCGATGAAGACCTTGAAGGTGTGGCCGGCGGCACATTTAACGAATTTGTCGGTGAGATTATAATAGCGACGGGAGAATATGTTAGCAGTATCGGCAAAATTATTTCTGATTATATATGGTAAGCCAAATATCCACGGACATTCTTTCAACCAGCGAAGTATTTCAGTTAGCCCGGAAACGAGAAAAACCGGGATTCACACTTGAAAGGAGAGAAGATGATGGCAGACCAGGCGAAGATACAGGAAGTATTCAGCGACGAGGCGTTCGTAAAGAATCTATTAGTCATGGAAACCCCGGAAGAGGTCCAGGAGGCGCTGCAGAAAAAGGGTGTAGACCTGACGGTGGAAGATATCGTGAAGATAAGGGATTTGATCGCCAAAAAACAAAACGCTGGAGAACTCAGCGATGAAGACCTTGAAGGTGTGGCCGGCGGTACAGTAGGCGAATTTATCGGTGATATTATAGTGAGAACGGGAGATGTTATTCAATATATTGGTACCATTGTTTTTGCAAATCAATGGTAAGTCAAATATCCACGGACATTACCAGCCGGGTGTTGTTTATACGGATAAGCTTGGCCGGTAAGAAAATCGAATAAAAACTACCCGGCGGGTAGTATTCTGTCGAAAAGAACCGCTGTACATTTTTGGTATAGCGGTTTTTTTTCTGAGGTGTTTCGGTTGGCCCAGAAATGAGAACGACAGGGTTCCACATCCGAAAGGAGAGCAGAGATGGCAGACCTGGCGAAGGTCCAGGAGGTATTCGGCGATGAGGCGTTCGTAAAAGACCTGTTGGCCCTGGAGACCCCGGAAGAGGTCCAGGCGGAGCTGCAGAAGAAGGGTCTGGATTTCACGGTGGAAGACATCGTAAAGGCAAAGGACGCTATCGCCAAAAAACGAGACGCCGGGGAGGAACTCAGCGACGAAGACCTCGAAGGCGTGGCCGGCGGTGCAGCGGGCGAGTTTGTCGATGAATTAATCATTGGCGCCGGGGCCGTAATTTCTGGTTTTAGTTACATAATAAATACATATAAGTGGTAAACCAAATATCCATATTGAAAGGAGAGAAGATGATGGAAGACCAGGCGAAGGTCCAGGAGGTATTCAGCGACGAGGCGTTCGTGAAAAACCTGCTGGCCCTGGAGACCCCGGGAGAGGTCCAGGCGGCGCTGCAGAATAAGGGCGTAGACCTGGCGGTGGAAGATATCGTGAAGATAAAGGACGTGATCGTCAAAAGACAAAACGCCGGGGGGGAACTCAGCGACGAAGACCTCGAAGGCGTGGCTGGCGGTACATTAGGCGATAAGGTGGGCGAATCAATCGACATTATTTTTGATAAAATAGGCCAAGCATTTATCCAGCTTGGGGTACAGATTCGTGATAAGTGGTAAACCAGGTATCCATTGAAAGGAGAGAAGACGATGGCAGACCAGGCGAAGGTCCAGGAGGTATTCAGCGACGAGGTGTTCGTGAAAAACCTGCTGGCCCTGGAAACCCCGGGAGAGGTGCAGGCGGCGCTGCGGAATAAGGGTCTGGATTTCACGGTGGAAGACATCGTGAAGATAAAGGACGCGGTCGCCAAAAAACAAAACGCCGGAGAGGAACTCAGCGACGAAGACCTCGAAGGCGTGGCCGGCGGTTCAGTGGGCGAAATTGTCGATGGTGTTATTGTTTTTGCCGGAAACATGATTTCCTTTCTCGGCAATGAAATCAGCACCCGTAAGTGGTAAGCTAAATACCCACGGAAATTTGAAAGGAGCGAAGACGATGGCAGACCAGGCGCAAATCCAGGAAGTATTCGGTGACGAGGCGTTCGTAAAAAATCTGCTGGCCCTGGAGACCCCGGAAGAGGTGCAGGCGGCGCTGCAGAAAAAGGGTGTAGATTTCACGGTGGAAGATATCGTAAAGGTAAAGGACGCGATCGCTAAAAGGCAAAACGCCGGGGAGGAACTCAGCGATGAAGACCTGGAAGGCGTGGCCGGCGGTTCAGTGGGCGAAATCGTCGATGGTGTTATTGTTTTCGCGGGAAATACGCTCTCTGCTCTTGGCAACAGTATCAGCACCTACAAGTGGTAAGCAAAATATCCATGAGAAAGGATGTACAAAACAAACCTGATCGCTGATACAGGTAAGTAGAATTATGGATATTAAAAGCTATGTGCAGTATTTGACTGGCGGCAGATATAAGGCCCTGTTCGACGAGGACTGCTGCCGGGCGTTTGAAAAAGTAGCTGCGAGCTGCGGGGCCGTGGTATCGGACGAGACCATCCAGGAGATCGACCTGTCCTCGCCGCTGCCCCGAGGCGACTATTCCTTCAAGATAGATCGGAAAGGCGGAGACCGGGCCCTGGCGTTCTTCCAGGAACCGGTCCTGCGGCGGCTCGCCGGGAGCAGCCGGGCATGGGCGGCGGTGGGAGAGGTCTGCGAGCAGTGGTGCGGCGAGGGGTCCGTCCTGGCTGAAAAAATCAGCAATATCTGGCTGGAGATGGATTACGAACTCTGCCAGCGGGACGTCATAGAGCCCTGCCTGTTTTTCGACGCGTCCCGGGTGGGTCCCGGGCAGGATAATCGCTGGGTCCACGAGACCGCCCTGCCGATACTGCTGGGAAAGAGCCGGGCCGGGGAGATCCAGGCCCATCTCGATTTCTGCATCGACACCCTGGGTGGACGCAGCCGGCACCTGTTTCAGCTGGGCGTGATGCTGGGACGGCGGGACCAGGGGGTCCGGGTGTTCACCTCCGAGATGACCGGCATCCAGGTGCTGGAGTACCTGGGCGAGCTGGGGTGGAGCGGGGATACCGCGGGCCTTTCCGGCTGGCTGGAGGCGCTGAGTCCTTACGTTGCACGTTACATACTGGATTTTGACGTTTTCCCGGAGGGCATATCGAATAAAGTCGGCATCAACTTCGGTTTGAGAAAAAACCGAGATTCGGATACAGACGATTTTCTGGCTTTTCTGCAGGCAGGGGGGCTCTGCACCGGGCTCAAACGCCTGGCAATAGGGGACTGGCTCGCCGAGTTCCCGGATTTTGCTGCACCTATCTATAACGATATTTCTCATTTCAAGCTCTCCTATACCGGGGATGAAAACACCTCGAAGGTGAAGGCCTACCTGCGCCAGGGGAGCCTGCCCCGGCGGCCCTTCCCGGCCTTCGCCAGGCCCAGGGTGATGAACATAGAGCTGACCACCCGCTGCCCCCTGCGCTGCCCCCAGTGTTACTGCGACCTGACCCGGGGCCAGGACGTGAAGCTGTCCATTGCCAAAGGATTCATCGAAGAGGCCGGGTCGCTGGGGATACCGCAGGTCAATCTGAGCGGCGGGGAGACCATGCTCTACCCGCACCTGCTGGAACTGATAAGCTGCTGCCGGGACAACGGCGTCCGCGCCAACGTGGCGCTGAGCGGGTACGGCTTCGACCGGGAGGTGCTGAGGCGGATGGAGGCCGCGGGGGTAGGCGGAATTTTTATCTCCCTCAACGGCTCGAACGAGGAGATAAACCGGCACAGCCGGGACGGCTACGACTTGGCGATAAACGCCCTGGAAACGCTCCGGGACGCCGGGTTCCCCGATTACTACATCAACTGGGTGGCCCACCGCAGCAACGTCATGGACTTCCCGGACCTGTTGAGCCTGGCCGAGGCCTACCAGGTGCCGTGCATAGTGGTGATGGCCTTCAAACCGGATTCCCGGTACGCGCTGCCCAGCTTTCCGACCCGGGAGCAGTTGCTCTTCCTGGCGGATTACATCAAGCGGCACCAGGACGGGCCGGTCAAAATCGGGGTGGAAAACTGCTTTTCCCAGTTAAAGGCCGTCATCGGCCAGAGGTTCTTCGTCAACCTGAACCAGGGTATCGACCGGGGATGCCAGGCCGGGCGGGATGCCATCTCGGTCAGTGTCAGCGGGAAACTGACACCCTGCCGCCATCTGGAGTACGAGGAGCCTTATACCTCGATCGCGGAGTACTGGAGCGGTTCTCCGGTGCTCAGGCGGCTGCGCGATATAGAGCACGATACCCGCCAGCCCTGCCGGGGCTGCGAATACGAACGTTACTGCCTGCACTGCATGGCTGTCAACGCCAAGCTAAAAGGTGAATTATTCAAGGGCAACGAGTACTGCGAGCTGAATCGTGCCGCCGAGCCGCCTTCTTGATGGTCCAAAACCGGTTGACCCCGGAAAGGATGGAAGCGATAAATGGCCGTGATTAACCGGAGAGAGCCTCTCTACATAGAAGACATAATGGAGAGCCACGTCCTGCGGGAAGGCAGACTGGACATCTTCATCGTCGCGGTATTTAACGGCAGGTATGGCCATCGGCATTACATAAAAAGCCTTCAGCCGGTAACGGTTTTCTTCGGCGGCCGGGTAAACGTCGCCGGACGGGACTTCGTCGTGGCGGCGGTTCCCAGTGAAGCCGCGGCCCAGGTCGAAACAGAAACCCGGCCCGCGCCCGGTCCCGACGAACTGGCTGAACGGCGAAGGGTGCTGGAGAGCTACGTCCGGGAATGCATCGATGCCGAGCAAAGAGCGATAAATATCTCCCGGCAGAGAGAAAAAAACGAGGCGTTTTCCATCCATACCAGCCTGAGCGGGTTCCTGAAGATAACCGAGCCCGACGCGGAAGATATTATCAGGGACAGCGACTCCGTCAGCCCTCTTTATCAGGCGGTCGAGCTGGTATGTAAATTCAGCCGCATCCGGCTCATCTCCAGAGAAGAGCTGTCCAACCTGACAGAGTCAGAAGACGGGGTAGACTTTCTGGCCAAGGTCTCACAGCTGAACATCAGAGAGGTGCTGCTGGAAGGAAAGTGGTGGCGGGAAGACAGCGGGGCCATCCTGGGCTATATGAAAGAGGACGGACGGCCGGTGGCCCTGATTCCCCGGGGGCCCAGCAGCTATATACTTCACGACGCAACCCAAGGCAAGAGCGTGAGGCTCGACGAAAAACTGGCTGATGAATTAAAGCCCCAAGGGGTGATGTTTTATCGGCCCTTCCCCCGCCGCGCCTTGAATCTTCTGGATATCTTAAGATTTGGGGCTGAAAACGTCTGGCCGCGAGATCTGGTGAACGTGGGCGTCATGGCTTTGACTGGAGCGTTGGTCGGCTTACTGGTGCCCTTTGTCACGGAAAAGATTATCGACGTGTATATTCCCGGGGGGGAAAGGGACCAGCTGCTGCAGATAGGGCTGCTTTTGTTAGCTTTTCTCTTTGGCAAGGGCCTTTTCCAGCTCACCCGGGACCTGTCCATGCTCAGGATCGAGGGAAAAATGGAAGGGAGCCTGCAGACCGCGGTGTGGGACCGGCTGCTTTCCCTGCCGGCGGTTTTCTTCAAGGGGTACACCTCCGGCGAACTGGCGATGCGGGCCTTCGGCATCTCCCGGATCAGACAGATGATTTCCGGGGTTTTTGTGTCCACCATAATAACCGGGGTCTTTTCCCTGGTCTATCTCTTCCAGGTGCATTCCTACGGAGGCGACCTGGCCGCGTCGGCGGTGGTCATGCTGCTGGTCCTGCTGGTTATCGGCTATGTATCAGGCAAGATACAGATGAAATACGAGAAGGAATACCTGGAGCTGACGAATAAAACCAGCGGCCTGGTCCTGCAGTTATTCAACGCGGTGGAAAAGTTTCGCGTGGCCGGAGCGGAGAATCCGGCCTTCAACCAGTGGGCCGACCTGTTCACCCGGTCCCGCCGGATCAATTTTCGCAAAGAAATGATTACCGGCATTATGAATACTATCGTCACCACCGCTCCTTTAATATTTTCCCTGGTTTTTTACGTTAAGGAGGTCAACCTGGAAACTCCAATGGAGCCTGGCGCGTTCATAGCTTTCACCACCGCTTTCGGTTCCCTGAGCCAGGGGATGATGAGCGTCATACAGACAGTGATCCAGGTCAACGCCGTAAAACCCATGTACGAGATGTCCCGGCCCATCCTGGAAGGCCTGCCGGAATACGATGAGATGAAAGCCAACCCCGGCAAGCTGCAGGGAAATATCCGGGTGTCCCACGTGAATTTCCGTTATTCCGAAGAAGGACCGTTGATACTGCAGGATGTCTCACTGGACGTCAGGGCCGGGGAGTATGTCGCGATAGTAGGTCCTTCTGGCAGCGGAAAATCTACATTGTTCCGGATGCTGCTGGGGTTTGAAACCCCCGAATCAGGACAGGTGTACTACGATGACAAAGACCTGGCCCTGGTAAATGTCAAGGACGTACGCCGGCAGTTGGGAGTGGTAATGCAGAACGGACAGCTGATGAGCGGAGATATCTTTACTAATATTATCGGCGGCAACACCAAACTGACGCTGGCGGATGCCCAAAGGGCGGCGGAAATGGCGGGTCTGACCGAAGACATCGCCCAGATGCCGATGGGAATGCACACCGTGGTGGCGGAAGGAGCCGGAACCCTGTCCGGCGGGCAGAAACAAAGGGTACTGATCGCCCGCGCCATAGTGCATAATCCCCGCATCCTGTATTTTGACGAAGCCACCAGCGCCCTGGACAACAAAACGCAGGGCCGGATCGGTGCCAGCCTCAACGAGCTGGACTGCACCAGGGTGGTCATAGCCCAAAGACTGAGCACCGTGGTCAATTGTGACCGGATCATCGTGATGGATAAAGGCCGGATCGTTGAAACGGGGTCTTATCAAGAGCTGATAACCAGGGGCGGGCTCTTTACCAGTCTGGCTAAACGGCAGTTGGCCTAGTCAGCCGAAGCATTCAGCACTTATACCGTGAATGAGACCGGGGACTAAAGATAAAGGAGAGGGCTATGAAAAGGGGAAAAACCATGCTAAAGCGAATCGCGGGGATGCTCGTTATGGTTTTTTTGGCGATGACCCAGATGTCCTGCGCGACCATCGAAAGCATGCTCAACCGGCATCAGGACGACCATACGATTTACCTGGCCAGCATAGCGCCGCCGGACTATCTTCAGAACCTCGGTTTTCAGGAAGCCATGGATTTAGCGCTGGATGAAGTAAACAGCCGGGGTTTGATAAACGGAAAATACAAGCTGCAGATAGAGGTGCTCGATGATAAAGACGACCTGACCACCGGGATGAGAGTCGCTCAGCAGGTGGTTAAGGAAGCCAGATATACCGCGGTGATCGGTCACTGGACCGCCAACGTGGCCCTGCCCACCGCCAAAATCTATGAAAACGGGGGCCGGCTGGTCCTGTCGCCGGCGGTATCAAACGTTAAGCTGACCCAGGACGCCAGCAACTACATCTTCAGAACAGTTCCCTCCGATCAGGACGAGATCAACAAGATTATGGAATACATCCAGGAAAAAGGCTACGACCGCCTGGCTGTCTGTTACGCAGATACAAAATACGGCCAGGGGCTGGTAGAACTGCTCGGTCAAGCCTGCAAGGAGAGAGATATCACCATTACCGATATTCACAGAACCTTTGTGAACCAGGATGAATTCGAGAAACAGTACCGCAAGTGGGCGGCCCTGGACACGAAGGCGGTTTTTGTGGCTGACGCACTGCCGTCAGGGATTCAAATCGTCAAGCAGGTTCGCTCCCAGTCGCCCGACCTGCCTATTTTAAGCGCCGGCGGATTCGGTTTTGACGATGTCAATGCCCTGATGGAAGGCCAGGCCAGCAACATCAGCTATGTAGACCCCTATTATCATGACCGGAGCCAGGCTAAAATCCAACGGTTCAATGCGCTTTATAAAGCAAAATACTCCAAGGAACCTGGCCAGTTAAGCATCGAAGGCTATGACATCGTTCACCGGCTGGCTGATGCCATTGAAAAAGCTGGCAGCACAGATACCGCCGCGATTTCCCGGGCCCTGAAGTCAACCGAAGATTGGGAGGGCACGACCGACAGCTTTCACTTTGACGAAAAAGGCAATGTGATAGGCAGGAGGCTCACCATCGTTGAGGTCAGGAAGGGTCAATACCACTATTCAAATTAAGAAGGTTGGGTGGTTATGAGCAACAGTGTTTTTAGAAAAGTATCCTTAGAGAGATTGTCTTCTCCTGAGCAACTGGACAAGCTGCTGAAAATCACCTCGCCCAGAGGGTGGATAGCCCTGAGCACCATTATAGTGATTATCGGCACAGCCATTATCTGGGGATACTTTGGCTCCATCCCGGTAAAAGTAGATACCTCAGGGATACTGATCAGCAGCGGCGGCACGGTGACGGTTTACTCGTCCACGGCCGGAACGGTAAGCGATATCCGGGTAAAGAACGGTAACAACCTGAAAAAAGGTGATATCATAGCCATTATCGGCGAAAACACCCTCTCGGACGAGATAGAAGACCTCAACGAACTGATCGCGGTTTTGAGCAGTCTGGAGCCAGGTACCCACTGGGGAAGCATTACCCTTCCCTCCGGGCTGGAGGAAATACAAACGCTGGGACTGCAGGTCCAGAGCCAGATCGAGGTCGTGGCAACCGCAGAACAAAATATGATAGCGGCGCAAAAGAAATATGAACCCTACCAGGACCTTTACGAGGCGGGGGCGGTTTCTCAGGCCGAGTTGGATAATCAGCGCAATATATACAACAGCTCCCGGGACGATTACGAACAGCGGGCTTTAGAGCTGAACCAGCTTACAGCCAAGTTTCAGTCTCTTAAACAGACCGATCTGAAGAAATATAGAGAAGCGCTGGAAAAGAAGCAGGAGTCGCTGCTGAATGATTATTTAATCATATCCCCGGAAGACGGTAAGGTCATGAATGTCGCGGTTCAGCAAGGAAGCGTGGTGGCAGCGGGAACCAGGATCGCTACTGTGGCCAAGATGGGTTCCGGCGTAAAAGCCCTGGAGGCGATAATCTACGTACCGGTATCAGATGGGAAAAAGATCAAGGAAGGGATGGAAGTGAAGATCTATCCTTCTACTATAACCAAAGAGGAATATGGGCACATGAAGGGCACTGTCAGCGAAGTCCCGCAGTACCCGGTAACCAGCGAGACAGTGATGTCCACCCTGGGTAACGAGGCATTGGCTGAAACCCTTACCCAAAAAGGAGCGCCGCTTGAAGTAAGGGTCGATATGGTGACAGACAGCGCTACTGTGAGCGGTTTTGCCTGGTCCAGCCAGAAAGGAGCAGGCCTTAATGTAGAAAACGGGACTCTATGTTCCGCCTCGGTGGTGGTTGACTCGCAGAGACCGATCAGCCTGGTTATTCCTCTTCTAAAAGAGAAGTATCTTCCGATTGAATAGAGGAGGAGACTTTATTCGTGGGTAAAATACCGGTGAGAAATTATGTCAAGGTCCCCACGGTTCTGCAGATGGAAGCTACCGAATGCGGAGCCGCGAGCCTGGCGATGATCCTGGCCAGCTACCAGGCCTTTATCCCCCTGGAAGAGATGCGCCTGGCCTGCGGCATCAGCCGGGACGGCAGTAAGGCCAGCAATATCGTCAAGGCCGCCCGAAGGTACGGAATGGTCGCCAAAGGTTTCCGCAAGGAAACCGAGGACCTGCTCAAGTTGAAAATGCCAGTGATTATCCACTGGAATTTCAACCATTTTCTGGTTCTGGAAGGCTTTAAAAAAGGCAGAGCCTACTTGAACGACCCGGCTTCCGGTAAACGCAACGTCAGCTATGAAGAACTGGACATGGCTTTTACCGGGGTCGTACTGACTTTTGAAAAAGGTCCGGATTTTAAGCCGCAGGGCCAGGCCAAAAAGACCTGGCGCTCTCTGTTCAATCGGCTGGAAGGTTCCGGACTGGCCTTACCCTACGTGTATTTGGTGGGTTTGTTTTTAGTCATACCGGGGCTGGTCATACCCACCTTTTCGAAAATATTTATCGACGATATCCTGATCGGCGGCAAAGAGACCTGGCTGCGGGCCCTGATATGGGGAATCGTCATCACCGGCCTGATTCAGCTCGGATTATCCTGGCTTCAGAACTACTACCTGTTAAAGCTGCAGACCCGGATAGCGATAACGTCAGCGGGAAAATTTCTCTGGCATGTTCTCCGCCTGCCCGTCCAGTTTTTCTCCCAGCGGTATGCGGGAGACATCAGCGCGAGGATGCAGAGCAACGATAGAGTGGCCCAGTTCCTGTCCAACCAGGTGGCTTCCACCTTCATCAACTGTACCATGATGGTGTTTTATTTTTTGGTTATGCTTACTTACAGCGTAAAACTGACCCTTATTCCTTTACTGGTAGTCATCCTGAATATCGCCTATTTAAAATACGTCTCCAGCCAGCGGGTGGATGCCAACAGCAAATTGCATCAGGATCAGGGCAAGATGATCGGAACGGCCATGGGCGGCCTGCAGATAATCGAAACCCTGAAGGCCTCCGGCTCGGAAGGAGATTTCTTCAGCCGGATCGCCGGTTATGAGGCTAAAAGCATTGCGCAGCAGCAGACCATCGGCGTGTCCACCAATTACCTCAATACGGTGCCGGTCCTGCTGACCGCCTTATCCGACGCCCTGGTCCTGATACTCGGCGGCTTTGAGGTCATGGCGGGGGTGATTACGGTCGGTAGCCTGATCGCTTTTCGCACCCTGATGACCAGTTTTATCAGCCCGGTTACGACTTTAATGCAGATTGGCTCTCAGTATCAGGAAATGACTGCTGACATGAACCGCCTGGATGATGTGCTCAATTATAAACCGGACCCCATCTTCCAGGAGTCAGCCGCGGCTGTCGACAGCAGCGAGGGGCATGAAAAACTGCAGGGAACGGTGGAAATCAAAGATCTGGCCTTTGGCTACAGCGTTTTGGAACCGCCCTTGATTGAAAATTTCAGTCTTTATCTGGAACCGGGCCGGCGGGTGGCCCTGGTGGGCGGCTCCGGCAGCGGCAAATCGACGATCGCCAAACTGATCAGCGGCGTTTACGAACCATGGAGCGGCGAAATACTGCTGGACGGCAAGAAGCTGAGAGAATGGCCTCGCCGGGTTTTGAACAATTCTGTCGCGATGGTGGACCAGGATATCCGGATGTTCGCTGATTCCGTCAGGCACAACCTGACCCTGTGGAACACCGCCATACCCGAAGAAGACCTGCTCAAAGCCACTGTGGACGCCGAGATATACGACGTGATTACCGAAAAAGCCGGGGGTTTTAATTATGACCTTAAGGAAGGCGGCAGCAATTTTAGCGGCGGGCAGAGACAGAGGCTGGAGATCGCCAGGGCGCTGGTCAACCGGCCTTCCATCTTAATCATGGATGAAGCCACCAGCGCCCTGGATCCATTAACCGAAAAGATCATTGATGATAATATTCGCCGCCGGGGCTGCAGCTGTATAATTGTCGCCCATCGTTTGAGCACCATCCGCGATTGTGATGAGATCATCGTCCTCCATCGCGGCAAAATTGTCCAGAGAGGCACGCACGAGGAATTAAAGGATACAGATGGCCTTTACGCCGACTTGATAAAGAATGAATAGGTTTAAATACTGGGGACCGTGGGGTTCGACACGGCACGGTCCGTCTCCACCGGCTGCTTCTTTTCCGTAGATACTGTGGCAGCAGTTCTCCCAAATGTGGAAGTATCCTAAGTATCTCGTGGGTATTAACCTAAAGAAGGCTCCAAGCAAAAACTGCTTGGAGCCTTCTTTTTACCTTTAACGGTCGACCATGATTATTAATTGTCAATCATTGTAACAGCAAACAAGGCATTATTGAGATTGTTCATTGTTCACAAAACGACCGAACAATATTTGTTTTTGTTGTCAATTGTGGAAGGGCCTTTCAGTGCTTACATTTAGTGGTATAAGGTTGGCTGCTGCAAATAAAGACTGATATGAGCAATAAACAAGAAAAACTTTAAAAGGGGGCTTTAGATGGTAAAAGGTCAAAATTAAAGAACTCAGTGAAATAGAAAATAAGAGGAGTCTTACCGAGAATGCTGCCATTGGGGTTAAGTTTTCAAACCATCCGATTATGTAATTAGTGAAGCAAGGAGGACCTAAAAACATGGCAATCAGTTTTGAACTTTCAGACGAACAAAAAATGTTACAGGATATGGTTTATAAATGGGCTGTAAACTGGCTGGAACCCCAAATGGAACATGCCGACGAGGAGGACCATTATCCAGAGGGGTTCTTCCAGGAAACTGCTAAGCTCGGGCTGAACGGTCTATGTATTCCTGAAGAGTACGGCGGGGCGGGACAAGGCTATACCGAGGCGCTGCTTACTGCATTGGAACTTGCCCGCGTTTCAAATGCGCTGGCCATGTCGTGGGGAGCACACCTCGTCCTCTGTGTGGACAACATCAGGCGCAACGCGAATGAAGTTTTGAAGCAGAAATACCTGCCACCCCTTTGCGACGGCCGCGCGATCGGCTGCTTGGGGATTACCGAGGCCAACGCGGGTTCCGACGCGATGTCCATGCGGACTACCGCGAAGCTGACCGGGGAGAACTGGATCGTAAACGGCAACAAGATATTTATCACCAACGCCCCGATCGGCCAGGTCCTGCTGTTTTACTGCAAGACCGCTCCTGAACTTGGTCCCAAAGGTATAAGTGCCTTGGTGGTAGATATCGATCCGAAACCGGAAGGATATTCCTGTAACAAGATCCGTAAATTCGGCATGAGGACTTCCCCTACTGGCGAACTAGGTTTCAACGATATGAAGGTCCCAAAAGACAACCTGATTGGCGAACTGAATAAAGGGGTTGCTATCCTGACGGGAGGGTTGACCACCGAAAGGATTACCCTCTCCGGCTGTGCGCTGGGTTCTGCCAAAGCGGCTATCGATCTCTCTGCCAAGTATGCGAAAGAGCGCATACAGTTTGGCAAACCGATCGCTGAGCAGGGACAGATACAAGCGAAACTGGCGAATATGTACTGCCGGTATGAGACCGGCCGCCTGCTGGCATTATCGGCTGCGGCTTACGTTGATACTCTTACCGACAAGCGTGGCGGCAAGGGGACTGACCTGGACATGATGGCTGCCGCCTCCCTGCTGTACTGTGGAGAAATCGGAACCCAGAACTGTCTGGATGGCGTGCAGATTCACGGGGGGTACGGTTACTGCTTAGAGTACCCGATTCAGCGGCACTTCAGAGACTCCAAGCTCTGGGAGATCGGCGCCGGCACTTCTGAAGTTCGCCGCATGATTATAGCTCGCGAGCTTCTGAGGAAGTATTAATTTGGTTACATAAAATTAAGTGCCTCAGTAGCGCCTATTGATACTCCACGCGAGACCGTGGATATGTAAAACCGTATTCACAACCAAACCGCCTAGGTGGTCCGGAGACATATAGTCGTCGCTAATGATAGTTCTGTACGAAGAGAAAAAACCACAACAAATCTACAATAAAGCGACGGTCTCCGGACCACAGCACCGGTAAAAGCGAGGGGGCATGAGATGGATAGGCTTATAGAGTGCTTCCAAACCATGGCTGAATTTTTGGTACAGACCTACGAACTCGATTGTGCTTATTTTACTACTGATTTAGTGAAGTATACCTTCGTCCGGGATCGAGGGCTCAACCTTCCAGGAGTAAAGGCCGGTGAACGCCTGTCAGAGGACGGGTTTGCCCAGAAATGCATTCGGGACAAGCAACCAGTAACCGGCACTCTGCCTAAGAACCTTTACGGCAAAAGGATTAAAGTATGGGTGAGGCCGGTTTTAGAGGGTGGAGAAGTAATCGGCTGCTGTGGTGTGATGGTACATAAACAGCACAGAGTGACTCAGGCTTTTCCGGATATAGCTGAGCCACTGGCCAATTCGTTCCCGGATGGCGCCTTGGTGAACATCTGTGATCAGGAAAGGGTATTAATGCGTCAGGCTTCGGATAAGTTCGATATGCCAGAGGTACAGGTCGGCACCGTTCTTAGTGACAGCGGCTTGGCAAGGCATGCCATGAGAAGCCATCAGGTTATGGTTAAGGATATTGACGCTGAGGTTTATGGTATAGCATGCCGGTGTATCAGCATTCCTCTTTATGATCCGGATGATAAGTATATAGTCGGGACGTTTGATATTAATCTATCCCGGCAAATGGCGGTTGAACTGCGAGGGATGGCGGTTAAGCTTTCTGCAAATATCCAGGAGATAGCCTCGGTAATGGAAGAGGTCGCTGCTTCGGCGGGCGAGGTATCCATAAACGAGAGTCGTCTCGCAGACCAGGTGGAAGAAGTCGCTTTGATTTCGTCGGAAATTAACGAGGTCTTAGATTTCATCAAGAACGTGGCGGATCAGACCAAGATGCTGGGGCTTAACGCCGCTATCGAGGCTGCCCGGGTGGGAGAACACGGCCGGGGATTTGGCGTGGTAGCCGAAGAGATAAGGAAGCTTTCTGATCAGTCAAAAGAAACGGCTGATCGGATTCGTAATCTTATCAGAGCAATAGACAACAAGATTGAACTAATCAGACAGACCTCAGAAGGCACCCTCAAGCAGGGCCAGGAGCAGGCAGCGGCTACCGAGGAAGTCACCGCTTCGGTGATGGAGATGGCCCAGATGGCGGAAAAACTGGCGGAAACCGCACAGCTGCTTTGATTTGCATAATCGGAAAGTATATACCAATACTTTCCGATTCTCGTAAGTGCAACTAAGGCTCTCGCCTTCGTCAAAGGACTTGGCGATAACCAAGTTTTTCTTTACAGTTCTAAAGATATAATTTGATACAGATTATTTGGAGGTGTAACCAATGTCATATGTTGACGAATACCGTTCAAAGCTGGTCAGTGCGGAAGCAGCGGTGAAGATCGTTAAAGACGGTGACTGGGTCGACTGGGGGTTGGGGCTTACCAACCCTTACGCTTTAGACAAGGCCCTCGCAGCCCGCAGGGATGAGCTTAAAGACATAAAGATTCGACATACTGTAAGCATGAAAGCACATGAAATATGGAAGGCGGATCCGACTGGGGAAACCTTTAACTTTAACGTCTGGCACTTTGGTGGAGCGGACCGCCAGCAGCACGACAAGCGGAACGCCTACTATGTACCCAATCTTTTTCGCAACGAACCGCTTTTCTACCGCAAGAGTTTATACAACGATGTGGATGTCGCTATGATCCGAGTTACACCTATGAATAAGCACGGTTACTTTAACTTTCACTGCAGTGTATCGACTATTCGCTCGACCTGCGATGTGGCCAAGAAGATCATACTGGAAGTCAACCCTAAGCTCCCATGGGCAATGGGTGGCAACGAAGAGTGCATTCACATTTCTGAGGTAGATTACATTGTTGAGGCTGAATCTCCTTTAGAGGTAGTTCCCCCGGCACTACCCAGTGATACAGACAAGAAAATTGCCTATCTGGTAATGGAAGAGATAGTAAATGGTTCCTGTATCCAGCTGGGAATCGGGGGTATGCCAAATGTGGTGGGGACACTGCTGGCTGAATCGGACATAAAGGACCTGGGGTGCCATACCGAGATGCTGAACGATGCATACTGCCATCTGTACGAAGCGGGTAAACTGACTAATAGATACAAGGGAATTGATGCTGGCAAGTCGGTCTATACTTTCGCCATGGGAAGCCCTTTCTTATACGAGTGGATGGACTGTAATCCAGGCCTGGCCGCCTACCCGGTGAATTACACCAACGATCCTTATAAAATTGCATTAAACGATAACACGATAGCCATCAACAATTGTATCGAAGTGGATCTCTTCGGGCAGATTTCCTCTGAGTCTTCCGGCCCCAGGCACATCAGCGGCACCGGCGGACAATTGGACTTTGTCACCGGCGCTTATATGTCCAAGGGAGGAAAGGCTATTATCTGCTGCACCTCCAGTTACAAAGACAAGCGGGGTACCCTGCAGTCGCGTATCGTACCAATGTTACCGCAGGGGTCCATCGTTACTGTCCCGCGCAATCAGTCCCACCTTATCGTTACCGAGTATGGAAAATGCGACCTTGCCGGTCGCTCGACCTGGGAACGCGCAGAGCGGATTATCAGCATCGCACATCCCGACCTGAGGGACGGCCTGATCAAGGAAGCAGATAAAATGAATATTTGGCGCCGGAGCAACAAATTGTAGAAGAATGATTAAAGGAAACCGGAATATGAATGGTGAACCGGAAATTACTTTGAAGAAGATGATAAATTCAAATCGAGATAGTCCGTCCCTTTTAATGTAGAACCCATAGTCATTAATCAAAGCGTTTTCATCAGTGTCTCGTCACTGGGGAGGCGCTTTTTTGCGCTATCGGAAAGTATGTTAGGGGACTTTCCGATGCAAGCAAGTGTAACTAAGTCTCTCGCCTTCGCCAGAGGCTTGGCGATAGCCAAGTTTTCTTCGTTTCCAGTTATCGAAGCCAAGAAAAACGAAAGAAATCCGCAAGAATTCTCAGGAGTTATCTTATGCATAAACGCAACGAAAGACTTTCTAGCATTTTTAACAAATATAATCTTTTCTATTTGGAACTAACGTCAATAGTGCAATCAATGACCGAGTTATATCTTTATTATAGAACATATTTTTTGGGAGGTGTTTTTTAATAAATTAAAAATAACCAGCGTTAAATATAGAAGGAGTTGACGTTAATGAGTAAAGCTCTCGCGGGAGTAAGAGTTATTGATTTGACCCACGCATACAATGGTCCATTTTGCACGATGCAGCTTGCTGATCACGGGGCTGAAGTTATTAAAGTAGAAAAACCGGGAAGCGGCGACCAGACCAGGGGGTGGGCTCCTTTTAAAGCAGGCTGCGATGACAGCTGTTACTATGCCTTTTTAAACCGTAATAAAAAAGGTATAACACTGGATATCACCAAGCCGGAAGGCAAGGAAATATTTAAGCAGTTGGTTACAACAGCGGATGTCGTGGTGGAAAATTTCCGCTATGGGACGATGGAAAAATTGGGCCTGGGGTATGAAGAACTCAAGACGATAAACCCCCGGATAATTTTTGCTTCCAGTTCGGGATTTGGCCAGTATGGGCCGCTGAAAGAAAGGCCGGCTTATGATGTCATCGCCCAGGCGATGGGCGGAATCATGAGCGTCACTGGTGAGAGGGGCGGCCCTCCGGTCAAGGTGGGACCGGGCTTAGGCGACAACTTTACCGGTACATACTTGGCTTCAGGAATTGCGATGGCTCTGTACCACAGAGAAAAAACCGGGGTAGGAAACCGGATAGATGTTTCTATGCAAGATGTTATCTTTTCGGCGCTGGAGACCACTCTGCCGTTTTATGATACGAACGGAGTGATTCTGGGCCGGGAAGGGAACGTCGACCCCGCAACCTCTCCTTATGATATGTATACCTGTAAAGACGGATATGTAGTGTGCGGGGCGGCAAGTGACAAGCTTTGGTCGTTATTCTGTAAAGCGATTGGCAACCAGGGACTTGAAACGGACGAGAGATTTACCACCAATGAACTCCGGGTAATAAACCGTGATCAGTTAACAGATGAGATACATAAATGGAGCAAGGGCATAACGGTTGCCGAAGCGGAAGCGGCATTAATGGGTCATGGTGTACCCTGCGGGCCGATATACAATGTGGAAGAGATCGTAAACCATCCCCATACCAAAGCCCGTGAAATGGTAGTAGAAGTGAATCACCCGACCATTGGAAAGATGAGGATCCAGGGTGTGACTGTCAAGCTCTATGAATCGCCGGGTTCTGTGGATGCTCCGGCTCCTTTGCTCGGTCAGCACACGGAAGAGGTGTTAAAAGCGGAAATAGGGCTCAGCGACGAAGAGATCAGGAAGTATAAAGAGATGAATATAATTTAGGCACCTTCACACCTAGGCTGGTTTCAAACCGGCCTTTCTTTTGTCCACATTATAAGTAATAAGGGATTACTTTGATTGTCAAATATGACAAAAAACAGGGAGTGCATTTAGCCATTATGGCTGTCGAAAACCTCTTCTTAATCCAGTAGTTTTTAATTAAAAGCCACATAATAAAGGAGGAATGCCATGAAATATACGTGCGAATTGTAGCAACCATATAATAATGCTACAGAATGTAAGAATTATTGTTGTAATTCTTCAAAGGCTGGCTCAAATTTAATATTAAGTACAGCCTGAGATTAGGAGGGAAAGCTTTTGAGTGGAGAGGGTTTACAGGCAGGATTAAAACAACGCCACATTACCATGATTACGATAGGCGGAGTTATCGGTGCAGGTTTATTTGTAGGAAGTGGGGCCGTTATTCATTCAACCGGGCCAGGGGCAATTATTTCTTATTGCCTAGCAGGGGCGTTGGTCGTTCTTGTGATGAGAATGTTAGCGGAGATGGCGGTTGTCAGCCCGAGCAGCGGTTCATTCGCGGTGTATGCCAGTGAGGCGCTCGGCCCGTGGGCAGGTTACGCCGTCGGTTGGTTGTATTGGTATTTCTGGGTTGTTGTAATAGCTTTTGAAGCAACAGCCGGCGCTGCGACGATTAACCAACTGATTCCCGGTATCCCGGTCTGGTTTACGTGCGTGGCATTAACGGCTATTTTTACTATCACCAACATGTTATCCGTAAAAACCTTCGGGGAATTCGAATACTGGTTCGCCTTGATTAAGGTATCTACAATCATTGCGTTTCTGGCAATAGGCGCAGCTGTTATCTTTGGACTATTTCCCGGGACTGATTCGCCAGGTCTATCCAATTTCACCGGCAGAGGCGGGTTTTTACCCCATGGATGGTCAGCAGTCGCGACCGGGATCATTACCGTCATTTTCTCTTTCGTCGGTATAGAAATTGTTGCGATTGCAGCTGCTGAAACCGCAGATCCGGCAAAGTCGGTCAAGATGGCGATCAACACTGTAGTATGGAGGATCCTGTTGTTTTACATTGGTTCGATTGCGGTTGTTGCTTTCATTTTACCATGGGATTCGGCACAGATTCTTAAGAGTCCGTTTGTAAGCGTCCTCGAATCGGTTGGTATACCCATAGCCGGGACGATTATGACCTTTGTTGTATTAACTGCAGTGCTTTCCTGCTTAAACTCCGGGTTGTATACGACTTCGCGTATAATCTACGGGATCGCGGAAAACGGAGAAGCACCGAAAATCTTCAAGAAGGTTAATAAAGCGGGTGTCCCGATAGCAGCATTGCTTGTCAGCGCGGTAGGCGCATTGGTAGCGGGGGTGTTTAACTACATTTCACCGGAAGTAGTGTTTTCGTTCCTGCTGAACGCTTCTGGGGCAGTCGCGTTGGTAGTCTATACTGTGATATGTGTTTCTCACATAGTAAAACGGCGTCAGGCGGAACGTGAAGGCAGAGAACTCCCGGTAAAGATGTGGGGCTTCCCGTACCTTACGTATGTGGCTATAGCTGGTATGCTGTACGTGCTTGTCGGGATGGTACTCAATCCAGATATGCGCACCCAGGTAATCACGTCAGGAATAGTCTTGCTGGTGATACTGGCTACCTATCCCTTGTTTAAAAGGAGCAAAGAAAAGGCTGAAGGAGGCGTATAGACGGTCAATTAGTTGGACCAGTTAATTCAAAGCGAGGGTGAAACCATGTGCAAATTCTTAAATTTTAATTGGGAGGGAGAATGTATGGAATTCGAAACAGTAATCTATGAAAAGAATGATGGAGTCGCGATAATAAAGTTTAACCGACCAGAATCTCTCAATGCCATAAGCCCTGAGCTTCTCAGGGACACCAGAGCCGCCCTGGCGGACGCTAAGCAGGATGCTTCGATCAGGGCTATTATACTTACCGGGGAAGGAAACCGGTCATTTATCGCCGGCGGCGATATCAAGCTGATGGAAAAGATGTCGCTTATGGAATTCAAGGATTTCTGCATGGAAATTCAAAAAGTCACCACGGATGTTCGAGAGGTTCGGAAACCGGTAATCGGGGCGATCAACGGCTGGGCGATGGGGGGTGGCGCTGAAGTCGCGTGTATATGCGATTGGCGCATAGCTTCCGAAAACGCGAAATTCGCCTTCCCTGAACCGAGAGTGGGTCTTACCAACACCAGCGGGGTATGCCAGAACCTGTCCAGGATAGTGGGGCTGGGAAAAGCCATGGAGATGCTGTGTTCGGGGGTTACCATCGATGCACAGGAGGCCTACCGGATCGGTATGGTGAATAAGGTGGTTTCCCAGGAAAAACTTATGGAAGAAGCCCTAAAATCGGCCAATGAGGTAAAGAAGTGCTCACCGGTAGCGGTCCGCATCGCCAAAGAAACCACGAACGCCTGTATCGACATAGACATGAACTCGTGTTTATTCTACGAGGTAGAGGCGATCACTGTGGCAAAAGCGAGTGACGACTGCGCGGAAGGGCTGAACGCGTTCGTACAAAAGAGGAGACCAGCTTGGTCTGGTAAATAGAACTAGTTGACCGTTGGACGCAGACTAACCGGACTCACGCGGTCGGGCTGGTCTGCGTTCTATTTTTAAGGGGCAGTAGGGATATCTTTTATAGCGGATTTAAATAACCTTCCGCAAAAATAATATCACTTCAAACGCAATATGATCATTAAAACTTAATACTTAATACAAAGGCGCCATTCGTTTACTTTTTTAATATAACATAATATAATTTATTTAAAAGTACGAAAATCTTTAATATTTTAAATATATGGTGTTTATCATAAGTAAGAGGGCGCAAACAGGGGAGGGAGGATCACGTGCTTACAATTAGGGAGGCATTGAATCTTCCGGCTCTGGCTTCTACCAAAGTAATTGCTGGAGCACAGGGACTAGACCGAACCATAGAATGGTTCCATATAATAGATATACCCCAAATAATGCCCTGGGTAAATAAGGGAGATATTATATTGTCCAGTACCTATGCATTGCAAACGGTGCCGGAAATTGCGGATGGATTAATCATAAACCTGAATGAAAAAGGGGTTGCCGGACTGATACTCGCAACCGGGCTTTACCTTAAGGAAATTCCACAACACATGATCGAAACTGCTGACAAACTGGGATTTCCAATAATCACCTTCGCTGCTGAGAACAGGTATCGGGATGTTACCCGTCAATTAACCGAAAAAATCTTAAGAAGTTCTGAAAAACTGACTGACGATTATGAACTATGGTCCCAGAAAATTATAGACGCGGTTATCAGCGATGACCCGCTCCAGAGCCTGATAAAACTCTGCAAAGGGATTGTAAACGCTAATGTTTTATTTTTAGATGGTTTTGGCCGATTACTGGTATCTGGACAGGTTCAAGGAGAATACGACGAGTTTTTAAGGCATTTTAGAGAGAGTGATATGAGGAGAACAGCTGAAAGAAGTGGGATTCCTTTACTTGGGTATTATAAAATACCCTATTTTTTTTATCGTATGCAATTAGGAACCCAGGTTGCGTTCCTGGTAATTTTAAAGAGTATCGAAAAGTCGGGGCCAACAGAAATTGCACTGCTAAAAAGCATTATTGCTACAATGTCCGCGTTAATCAACAGCCGGGATATGTTGAAAAAAGCTGCGCTTAACGCCCAGATGCCTCTTTTGGAAAACATCCTCTATGGTCAGTATGCATCGAATGAGATGATTTATACAGAAGCCAAAGAGCTTGGCTGGGATCTTGATTCTAACCACATAGTAGCTGTATTCAGTATAAACAATTTTGATAAGTGCGTTGTAAAGAATGAGTTTAATGAAAAGCAACTGGAACAGTTTAAGGTCTGCTTGATAGACCAAATAATTTACATGATCAATTCCATTCAAGGCAGATATCCAGTGATTAAACAGGATTTATTATTTACTACTATTTTTAAGCTGCCTACCTCTTCTTCCGAGGAACGAATTCTAAAAGGATGTCAGGAGATTATAGAATACTTCCAAGAGAAGCACGGCATAGAAATATTTATAGGCTTGAGCACTATTGTTAAGGACCTAGCCGGTTTTTCCAGCCGGGTTGTAGAGGCTAAAGAAACTATCGAGATAATTAAGGTGATGAAGAATAAGCAGATTGCCAAGTATGACCAGCTCGGGATAGATATGATAGTTAATAAAATATTAATGGAAACAGACATTAAGCTGACTTATTTAAATAAAATGTTTGAACTGGCGGATTATGATCTAAAATACAATTCAGATCTTATTCATACCCTAAAGATATTTGTCCAAAATCGTGGCAGCCTTTCCAGGACGGCAAGAGGGTTGGACGTTCATCGTAATACAGTTAAATACCGTTTGAAGAAAGTCGAAGAGGTGATGGGAATAAATCTATCATCACCAGACGCTTTCATAAACATGACTATCCTGTTGAAGATATATGATTTATATACGACCAATAATAATAAAATAGAATCTATTAAATAAAAACCGATTTTTACAGTGATTATCCCCGCAAATAAACCTTTTAGATTTTATACAACGAATGATTTAATCGCTTTGGATTGTTAGTATATACAAAACAAATGGACCGAATATGTTTAACATGTCAATAGCATGCCCAGGATGGACAGAGTATTTTTTATGTATGATGCTCTGTTTTTTTATTTGCTAACCCAAAAGAATAAACACAAACGGAGTGGAGACAATGATTAAGCCGCCGGTGATAGACTTTCACGTTCATTTAGCTGAATATGAATGGTTCAGCCCGTCTACCATTAACTGGTTACAGAGAATGAACAAAATGGATTATTTGGAGTATATGGAGATATACAAAAACCCCAATAAATTCGAGGAGCTGTTAAAGGCCAACCAGGTTGATTTCGCCGTCGTTTTAGCTGAGCTATGCCCTATAACAACAGGTATTTGTTCCAATGAGCAGGTTAGCGATTTCTGTTCTGGACACGATTCGCTTATACCCTTTTGTAGTATTAATCCCTACATGGAAAAACGGCCTGATAACAAGCTGGAAAAATTGGTAAACAAACAGGGATTCAAAGGGCTCAAGCTTTACCCCACCTATCAGTATTTTTATCTTAATGAGCCGATGCTCTATCCACTGTACGCTGCGGCTCAGGAGCTAGAAATACCAATACTGTTCCACACTGGGTCATCAATATTTGAAGGCGCTCGTATTAAGTATGGAGATCCTTTATATTTTGATGATGTAGCAGTAGATTTCCCGCGGTTGAAAATAATTATGGCCCACGGGGGAAGGGGTTTTTGGTATGAACGGGCTTACTTTCTGTCCAAACTGCATCCTAATGTTTATTTAGAAATATCGGGGCTACCCCCTAATAATTTAATGATTTATTTTCCTGATTTAGAAAAAATCTCGGATAAAGTAATTTTCGGTTCTGATTGGCCCAGCCCTCCAGATGTTTCATTGATAATTAATGAAATAAAAAGATTACCATTAACAAAAACCGCGATAGATAACATTCTCGGTAATAATGCCGCACGCTTACTTAATTTATAGTATTAGATTTCTTACGTCAGAGGATGACATGAGCTTAATAAAAGAATTATTTAAAAACTTAACAAACTCCTTGGTTGAGAATCATCACTATGCAAGTTCCATATACTTCACGACTGATTTGGAAAAATATGATTTCGTGAATAGTAAGTACCTGAATTTAGATGGAATAAAGGTTAATGAACCAATCGCTCCGGTCAAATGCATAAGCCAATGCATTAAAGAAAAACGCCCGGTAGTTGATGTCATTGCCCAAAAAACCTATGGATTAAATCTGAAGGTCTGGGTATGGCCAATTATTGAAGATGAAAAAGTTGTAGGTGCGTATGGATATATGTTTCCCCGGTGTGATGCTGTAATAGAAATACTTGATGATGTTGCCCAATCGGCGATCGAATCATTGACCGAAAATGCCTTTGCTTCAATTATAAAAAAAAAGAGACCTGAGAAAACCAAGCGCAGAGAAGAAAAGGGGCCTATTAATAATCATTAAGAACTCTAGTCATTGACATTGGGCTTATATCCTTTATGCCCCTCCTTACACCCCAATTTATTGTCCCGCCCGGGTCCCCAGGGCGGGACAATTTTTATTAAGAATCTAAATGATGCTCACCCTTAGATAATAAGGCGAGCATCTCAAAAAGGTGAGGATAAATTCCAAGCAAGGATTGTTTCATGCTAGAAGACCCGGAGGGGTATATTTTAATAAGAGCAATTTGGGTGTGGATTTGGCAGATAGGGCATGATAAACTGATATTGGTAAGTATTGGCAAATATGGATGAAAGAGGTGTGTTTATGGATTTAATGCTTTCGGAGGAACAGGAGTTAATAAGGTCAAATGTTCGTGAGTTCGCTTTGAAGAGCATAGAACCCGTGGCTGCAAAGATCGATCAGGAAAGCCGCCATCCTTTCGAATTATTTGAGAAGCTGGCGGAACTAGGTATGATGGGCATTTCTTACCCAACCCAGTACGGCGGCGGTGGAACGGATTTTTTAACCACCATGGTCGTTACCGAAGAACTGGCCCGCTCCTGCGCCAGCACCGGTTTTCTCCATGGATACAGCTATGGTCTGGTCGGACATCCCATACTTACTTTCGGCAATGAAGAACAGAAGCGAAAGTGGATGCCCGGCCTGGCAGCCGGAAAGATGGTGGGTTCCTTTGCACTGACTGAACCGGGAGCGGGGACGGATGTCAGTGCGGCCACCACTACAGCGGTAAAGAACGGCGATGAGTATGTTTTGAACGGGACCAAGACCTTCATCACCAATGCGCTTATCGCTGACGTCTTCGTAGTTTTCGCCTATACTGACCGCTCCGCCGGGGCTAAAGGAATGAGCAGCTTCCTGATTCCCAAAGGTACTCCAGGACTTAATGCCAGCCAACATTTCGATAAGCTGGGGGTCCGGGGCTCCCTGACTTCCGAAGTCGTATTCAAAGACTGTGCAGTACCGGCTGAATGCATGCTTGGAAAGGAGGGAGATGGTTTTAGGATTGCCATGAGCGCGCTTGATGTTGGCCGTATAGGTATTGCTGCCATGTCCACCGGCATTACCCAGGGGTGCCTGGACGAATCGATCGAGTATTCAAAGCAGCGGGTTCAGTTTAAAAAGCCTATCGCCAGCCAACAAGCTATTCAATGGTTTATCGCTAATATGGCCACTGATGTCGATGCAGCACGCTTCCTGTATATGAACGCCGCCTTTTTAAAAGACAAGGGTAAACCATTCAGTGTGGCTGCCTCCAAAGCAAAGCTGTTCTGCTCAGAATGCGCGGCCCGGCATACCACCAAAGCAGTGCAGATCCAAGGCGGATACGGATTCGTGAAGGGGTCGAAGGTTGAACGCTTCTATCGCGATGTGAAGTTGGCCGAGATCGGTGAAGGCACTTCTGAAGCTCAACGCATGATTATTGCCGGCTCGGTTCTTCGATAACTATTGGCGATACCAAGCAGCGTTGTACAGCCTGCCTGACAACCGGGGTTTAGCCCTGGGGGGTAATAGAGAGAAGGTGTTTAATTAGAGGAGGAGTATAATGGGTTCTGTAGCAGCGGGTACCAAAATTCCTTGCCGGGTCAGCCGGACGCTTGATGTCGGGGACTTCTCGATTCTGCATCAGCTAACCTGGTTTAACATGGCGGTTCACAGTAATTCAGAATATGCCAAGGGAACATGGTTCAAAGAGCGTTCGCTGGCTGGTCCAATTATTTTTACAGTAGCTGATGGGCTGGTTCATCATGCCGACAATATTGACGAACTGCTGGGAAAAGACGGGTATCAGATCTATGCTTATATCGGCGTTGATAATATGAAAATCACCTCGCCGGTGCTGTTCGGTGACACCTTGACTGCCGATGCCGAGGTGGTTGATTTCCGCCCGACCAAAAACCCTGAGATAAACCTGTTTATTTACAAAAATAAGACCTATAATCAACGCGGCCAGCAGGTAATTGAGTACCAGACCACCATGATGGCAAAGAAAAAAGCAGAATGATTCAATGATATTATAAGATCACTCCAAACGCGCTTCTTTTTCGCCGCAGGCTTGAGGAAGCATGGGGACGGCTCGACGTTTCTCCTGCTTCCTTTTTTGCGCCTAATCCCCACTCTCCGGCCGGTAGACAAACCCGCTCTTAGGCTGCAAGTCTGGAAGCGGGTACCTATTCCTTGGAAATGAATAAGAAGTCCAGAGAATCAGCGGGCAAGTTCAGCTGTAGGTGAGGGGAAAGGGGAGTTCTCTCTAATTAGTCCGAAATGCTTCAAATCGGCTTTTACATCAACCTCTATTTCAGCTTTCGGATACACACTCTTCCAGTTATAATCTTCCCATTCCTTATCAGTTAAAAAGTGCATTTTCGCTTTTTCCCCTATCCAAGCAGGATCAACTCCAAGGCTTTGCGTGTGCTGTAGCAGTTTAACGATATCGCTTTTCATTTTTTCGGCTATACCATTTTCTAGAATGTTACGGTACTGAGGGTCTTCATAGTTGGCATGGGTTTGAATACCCAAGACATCCCCCTTTAGAAACACTTGAATTTTGACCTTTGGCGTAGGGTTGGTGAGGTCAAATTCAAAATTTGCACCTTGTTTCTGAAATAGATTAACCGATGTTATTCGTTCTGGGTTCATTGGGTCGGGTAAGGAAAAATAAGCCTGATGAAAAGTATTTCTAAGTATTGCCAAGGCGGTCATCTCATCGCCGTCAATATCGCCGACTAGTTTGTTTCCTCTAAACAGTGCAGCTCCCATTATTTCGACTTCGTTTCCACCACTACGCGGGATTTCTCCTGCACGGTAACTTCCTTCACTGATCCAGCCCTGAGGATCAATAGTTTTTCCTTCGCCTTGAGGTGTTTTACGTTTGACTGACAATAAAGGAGCAACCGGATCAGCACCCAAACTGCGGGCAGCGTTGTAAAAGAAAAGGAACTGCGGCTCAAATGGACTGAATCCAGTATATTGAGACATTTCAGCAGCCATATCAATGTATTTCGAAGGGGTGATTTCAAAAACCGGTTGATTTTTTTCCAGGAGTTCTTTAGCGCTTATCCCTTTTGATACTCCGATCATGATAGACCTTCGGACCTGAGGCAGCCGTGATATTACCTCAAGGTAGGGCAGGGTCCCATCTCGGGCAAAATCCTCAGAAATTATTATTATCCTGGTGTGTTTTAATGAGATTCTCCGGTTGACGAAAGTATTCATCAGGTTTAGTGAAGCCATGACCGAGGGGGATTCTACTGAAACTACTTCAAAAGGGTTTCCCTTCCCTTGAGAAGTATCTCCAGATCCACTTTGTAGTTTCCCGGGAACCGCGATCTGGGCGGTTATGGTAAGTTTATTCTCCTTACCCCTATCAATCCCCAACGCCTGGACATAAGCGATTTCACCTATCTCCTGGTAATCCCAGCAACCCGATAGCGATACACTTATTATGATAATAAATGTTAGAAAGATTAATTTTTTAAGCCTTGTCAAGATTTAGCACCCTTCTTCGAAAATAAAAAACCAGCAACATAATACCAGGAAGGGCAAAAGCAATTACCCAGCCAATCCGCCAAAACCATTCACTGATTAAATAAGTGACTTCAATTATGTCATGAGGAAGCATTCCTAAAGTAAAAACGATTATTCCCAGACCAAAAATGAATGGTTTGTAGTAGGGCAATCGGAATAGTTGAGTCAAGGTGAAAACCGTAACTGTATAAACTAATGCAAATTTATACGTCATAGCTCCCATCCAAATGAAAGAGATGAATGAGTCGATCCTTTGTATATATTGGGTTAGATAAACCAGCCGTGATACCTGCGCAAGGGGAAACAAGGTTTCATTCAGCACCGGGTATGGGAAAACCAGTTCCACCCCGATCGTGGTTATCAACATTAAAACCAAAGCCCATACTATCGACGGGGTCCAAAGGTTCTCTGGTTGTTTCGTGGAAATACTAGGGTAAATAACTGCAAGTAGAATTACCTCGGAAAAGAGCCCCAGCATGGAAAGACCGCCTATTGCAATGGGTTTCCATCCTGATCCAAACAATGGGAAAAGGTTTTGGACCTTCCAAAAAGGGAATGAAAGTATTATTGGCAGGAGAGCCGCCACCAGTAAAAAGCCCCAGGAGATCGCAACCCCTCGCACAATCGGTTCAATACCTAAATAAGCGCAAAAGACTCCTCCAATTAGCAAATAAACCATGGCTACAGAAAGCGGGGTCGATGGTAAATAAATCGTAGTAATGCGGTCACCAATCAACCTCAGGGAAAGAGCAGAATCAAATAAAAAAAAGGCAAAAATAAGTAACCCGGCTAAAAATCCAAGGTATTTTCCGAGCACTATATAGGAGACTTCCACTATAGTTTTGTCAGGGAATAACCTCATCAACCGGTTGAGAATCAGAGATAACACAATTGCCAAGACACCCGCTAGGAGAATAACCATCCAGGCAGCATTGTGCCCATAGTCTGCGGCAATAGTAGGGATAAAAAAAATGCTTAATGAGATAGTTAACACGGTTGCTATAATAGCTGGACGGCTTCCTAACTTCCCCTGAGTTTTCACTTTTATTTGTCACCCTGCTTTCGGGGGTTTAGTATCCATTTACGGGTAATATGTGGCTGGGCTGTTTCATCCTGCGATCGAACATAAGCCAGCCTTTTCTCCATATCCCAAATTGGTCCCCGTAAAAGTACATCCTGATTCCTTAAGGTAGATGGTGACAACGGAGATAGGTAAGGAACCCCGAAGGACTTAATGCTGGCGATAGCCACTATATGGGTGGCCAAGGCCACGGCTATACCAAAAAGTCCCAAAAAACTTGCTACTATCATGTAACCGAATCTATATACCCGTAATGTTGTAGATAATGCATAAACTGGAATAGCATAAGATGCGATCCCGGTAAAAGCAACGACGATTATAACAATTGGACTAACGATGTTAGCCACCACTGCTGCCTGGCCGAGAATGATAGCTCCGACGATTCCCAGCGTTTGCCCGATAAGTCCTGGCACCCTTATACCTCCTTCCCGTATTAATTCGAAAGAGATTTCCATCAGGAAGACCTCTAATACTGATGGGAAGGGAATTTTTTCTCTGCTGCCGGCAATAGAAAATAATAAATCAGTTGGAATCATTTCTTGATGATACCCGACTATAGCTATATATAGTGCGGGAACCAAAACCACCATTGAAGCGGCTAGCCATCGCATCCCTCTAATCATAGTGGATACTATCGGTTTAACATTGTAGTCCTCGGATGTATGCAACAATCCCCATACAGTTGAAGGGTAGACAGCAGCATAGGGGTCGCCTTCTAAAAAAATTACAACCTTCCCGTCAAGAAGAAAACGGCATACCCGGTCGACTCTTTCGGTGCTCTGTGATAATGGATAAACCCCACGGGTTTCATCTTCAATCAGTTGCTCCAGTTCTCCCATACTTACGATGCCATCTATTTCTAGAGACTGGATTCTTCGTTTTACCTCTTTTACCAGCTCCTGGTTGGCCAGGTCATGTATGTAAAGAACAGCTAAATTATTGTTGGTGCGTCTGCCTATATTCAGCGATTCCTGAACTAACTTGGGATTGCGGATAATACGACGGATAAGTGCTATATTGTTTATCAAGTCTTCATTGAAAGCCTCCTGGGAACCGCGTATAACACGCTCAATTGTGGGTTGCTCGACCCCTCGGTGCTCCCAGCCGGTTGTTTCCACCGATAGCGCAGCGGCTACTCCCTGGAAGAGGAGCACTGTATTACCACTAAGTACAAGGTCAACGACATCCTTGGTTTTATTTAGTAATTGGATAGAATTAACCGGGGTAAGCTGCTTCTGGATAGCCGTAAGAAGTGTTCCACTCAAATCGAGTGGAACCGAATTGGACATCATCATTAGCGGTTTAAAGACTACCTCGGTTTGCCGGCCGGCATCGACGAGTCCTTCGACATAGATGGCTACCGCATTGATACCAGGCTCCAAACCTAAGGTGAATTCTCTAAATTTAATACTGTTATTTAACGGGCAAACAAAAACCTCTTTCAGGTAAGCCAGGTTGTGCTCTAAGCGTTGGGATATCTCCATATCTTCCGGTACTGCACTTTTTTGACTTTCATTGGCTTCCGGTTCTTTATCTTGCTGCCGTTCTACGCTATCTTTCCGCTCTCCCTTTTTGGTTGTATTGCTTCGCTTATCATCAGGTTTTCTGGGTACGCGTTTCCCTCTTTTTGCTCCCAACATTTTTTGGTCGGAGGCGCTATCTTTATCGGCAGAGGGGGACGCCACATTCCCTTCCGAGGAAGGTTTAAGAAGTTCGAACGGATTTTCTTGTTTCGTTTCATTAAATAATAAAATGTTCTTTAACCAGTTTAAAAACGCCATTAAAAAATTCCTCCACTTTTTAGAATTCCCAATAACTGTCTTCTTTAATCTAAAATTAAAAATTCCAAAACCGAGGACAAATGGAATTTTTAGGCGAGATTTTATTATGTTTTTTACTCAATAAAAACCAACCCGGGCAGGAGAGGAGGCTCCCCAGATTTGGATCCAGATAATACTTTTTATCGATGCCGCCATACACTATACCAACCGGGATGAAGATCCAGCATTGAGGATGGAGCAAACCGGAAGAGCGGCAGCGCAAATATGAGACCTTAAAGGAGAAAACGGCGGCATGGAACAGTACAAGAGCATCTTGGCCCCCAATCCTAACCTGAAGGGACTTGCTGACCCCAATAGTAAAGAGTGGTGGGAAAACGAGTTTCGCGAAAATTGGCGGGTGGGCATAGACGGAGTAGAGCAAACGCGGTACTTTATGAAGCGGATTCTGGAGGTAATAAAGTTTTCCCCCGGAGTGACGGTCCTTGATTGGGGCTGCGCCATGGGCCAAGGGGTAGATGAACTTATAAAAGCGGGATATGATGCGGAGGGGTATGACTTTTCGGAAACAGCTATAGAGACGGCGCGGAAGATGTATCCTGACTATACCTTCACTTATGTTTTGCCCGAAAAAACCTATGATGCAGTAATTACATCAAACTGCCTTGAACATTTCGCTGAACCTGTGAAACAGGCAGCGGAGATCCTGCAGCTTTCCCGCAAGTATTTGGTGATATTAACCCCATATGCACAAACACCAAGCGACGTCCACCCGGCCAGCATAAACGAAAATACCTTCCCGTCCGAGTTAAACGATTTCAAACTAAATCACGTAATGATCTTGCCCTCAAAAGAAGTATCTTACGACGGTGGGGACCAAATCTTGTTTGTTTACGAGAGAGACTTGTAAAGAAGCAATTTTAACTAAAGGCCAAAAGACGGGTTCTTGATTTGTTGTATATACGCACGGATTTCTTTTGCGGTAGCAGTGTTATCCAGAGATGTGTAAGCTTTTTCGCCGATGACGCTATTCAGGAAATCCCAAAAGGCCGCTGTCATATTGTTTTCATTCATGGCCAGGATAACGGGGGGGATGGAGGTTTTGGCCACGAGGGCCCCCACGTCCTCCTTCGCGTATACCATGTACCGGTCCTCGCTCATGTCAGGCACCAGGCAGACGTGGAAATTTTCGTAGGTCTCCAGCAGGCATACGATATTTTCGAGGTGCATTATATACTCTTCTGCAGTGTAGTATGCAGGGGAACCGCCCAGCATATCCGAAAAGGTGACCCTCACGCCCCCGCCGGTCACGGCCGAAATGTCGGGAAGCTTGACGATATCGGTGACGCTGTTCGATTGCAGCAGATTTTTAAATTTTTCTATCCGCATCCGGTGATAATCGATCAGGCGGTTTTTCTGCTGGCTGCCGTACCGGTCGAGGATTTGGGAGGCAACAACCTCGGGCATGGTCAGGATGGATAGGGAGGCGGTTTTAATCAGGGTGTCTACCGGCTCGCTTTCAAATTCCATCAGCGTATTCATATAGGCCGCTTCATCTTTCGATGTAAAGATTCGCATTAACGGCCGGCATAAGCTGAGATATTGATTATACTCTTCTATAAAAGATTCCACGGCCTTCCGGTTCCGAAACAGTATATTCGCGGCTTGATCTACCATGTTTCCCACTGAGGAGGATATGACCGCGCCGGTCTTCGGGGCGATAAAGAGCGTCCGTTTGAAAATGCCGTCCCGTTTTTTGGGGTAGAAATAGGGCTCTATCGCGCCAGACATATAAAGCGGCATCCACTGGCTGATGGCTACGAGCATCTCATCCAGGTTCCGGCTGACGGTATGGATAATTTTTATCCGGTTGCCGCGTGAAAGCGTCTGCGACATCAGGGACGCCCATTTTGCCGCGAACTCACGGTCCCCGGTCATCCAGTCGGTGGCCTCGTCGCTGAACAGCAGCAATGTCTGGGGCTCTTCGTGCTGAATCACCTCGGACAGGAAATAGATGACGGCCTGACGCTTTCCCTCGATACCGTAATAAACCGATATCTCCGTCTGCGGCCAATCGACTTCGGCGCTCTCCACACCCTCCGCGGGTACTTCTTTTTTAGCCTTAAAATTTGAAAACCCGTCCAGAAAGCTCTCCACGGTTTTCATGTCACGGGTTTTTTCTTGGATCAACCATTGAAATATAAGCTCGGTAAGCTGCTGGTTTTCCGGTAAAGGAAGACCGGTATTCAGCGCGCTGCTTAAGGACTTTTGCTGGTATTCCTCGCCGCAGTGCCTGGCGAAATAGGCGGCCATGCTTTTTAGGCTGGCTTCGTTTTTTGGCATGCTCCGCTGCCCCCGGCGAAGGCGGCTGATATGTGAAGCGTCCAGCGACGTGTAAAGGGAAAGCGCGCTGTTGGTGGTTTTCGTTATATTCATCAGGAAGTCGAGCTTTTCGCAGAATCTCATCATCATCCACCCTGACTCGATTATATCAGAAGGGCTTTTGCAAAAACAAATATTTTGACACGTTTCGTGCCAGAGATTTGACACTGTCAAATCTCCGCAGCCTATTTATTTCAGGCGTTTCTTCTATATATAATCGAGTTTGAAGGCGAGGTGGCGGTTGTGGGTTATGAGATACGGCTCAAGACCGGTTTTTTCGAAACCAGGCGCTATCACCTGTCTGTAATCGAAGAACAATTGATACTGTCGCCGGTTGAAAACAGTGCGGAAGCAAAAATTATAATACCGAGTGATGATATTCTGGAAATAATCCTCACCAAGAAAAGAATTCCGGAAATCAAGGTTCAGGCCCGGGACAAGAGTTACGACGGCGTTTTTACCGCTGGCACTGACTTTGATGAGGTGTGTGGGCTGCTGAAAAGATTAAAAAAAACGATTGTATATAAATATGCCATGAATCCCAAGGAAGTTCGCCCTTAAAGAAGATCATATTCGGCGGAGTCGTGCCGCTCTTTCGTACCGCAGAAAGACAGCGGCATATCCCAAATGGTAAATAGGGGGCGGTATTGTTGGCGGGCGGAGAAAACAGCCGTTTTTCATACATACAGTTAGATGAGCGCAGGCTGTCCATTATTGTCTTTTCGTTATTTTTTGCCTGGCTGCTGGCCTTTCCCTTTGAGGGACAGGTCTTATACGCGCTTGCCGACAGAGTCCAGATCGATCCGCACGCCATGATCTTCGGTGCCATCGCCTCCCACGTCGTCGGTCTGTTCGGCTGCGGATTCCTGATCAAGACCAGGCAGGCGGCCAAGCGGCTGATGCGGTTTTCCATGGTCTTCTGCATAGTAGGTACCGGCGTGTTCTTCTTTCACCCTTCCGTCCTCTGGAACATCGTCCTGATTGCCAGTTCCCTGCTGGCTTCAGGCTGCGTGGCGGCCTGGGGCTTTTTTTTAAGAAGCGGCACCCCACCCAACCAGCGGATAAAAACCGTAGCGGACGGGCTTATCTTTTCCAATATTCTGATGATCCTGCTGAATATGACCGCCGTCCACCTGTCCCCCTATGCCGGGCTGGGCCTGTCAATGTTCTTGATAGGCGGTGCAATGCTGTTCGCGGCCCGGCTTCCCGCGGCTGTCCCGGCGGTACTCCCCGATCGGCCGAAGCAGCCGATCAGCATCGTCAAACCCCTGGTCTTTCTATGCCTGTTCATCACGGTCATCACCATCAATTCGGGACTGATGTACCAGGTCATCAATCCCGCTTTCGCTCACCTGGAATGGCTGACCAGCTGGTACTGGGCCATTCCCTATATCGTAGCTCTCTATATCATGAAGAACCTGCCGCGGAAAACCAACCGGACCTACATACTCTATGTGGCCATCGCCATGATCGGGTTTTCCTTTATCGGCTTCATGATCCTCGACCACTCAGCCGGCAGCTACCTAGTGGTCAATACCCTGATGCTGGGCGCCTGCGGTGTGTATGACCTGTTCTGGTGGAGCATACTCGGTGAAATGCTGGATTTCGATCAAAACCCGGCCAAGGTTCTCGGGGTGGGGCTTTCGGCCAACGTATTGGGTGTACTGATAGGCGGACTGATCGGCAGCGCCATCGTCGCATCCGATCTACCGAACTACAACTCCTCGGTGCTTGCACTGGCGGTGGTCTGCGTCACCCTGACCATCCTTCCCCTGCTCCACCGGCACCTTTCCGCCCTGCTGACCGACCACGCTTACCTGACCGTCGTATCCGAGATGTCTCCGGCCGAACAGACCAGCATGGTCGACCGTATCGTGCTGGCCGGTCGGCTCACCGAACGTGAAAACGAGATCGCGGCCCTGCTCGTCAAGGGGAAGACCTACCGGATGATCGCCGGCGAGCTGCATTTGAGCGAGAACACAGTGAAAACCCATATCAAGAACATCTATTCCAAATGCGGCATTCAAAGCCGGACGGAACTCATCAATCTCATGCTGGAACCGGAGAGTACCGGACACAAATAACCGGATGCGTTGATAATCAGGCGTTTCAGAAGCCCCCTCACCCAAAAGGGTGAGGGGATTTTTTACGCAAATCACCCGGTCCGGGTGACGATTTTTAAGCAAAAATCCGCTACCCTGATACCGGAACCTTGCCGGAAAGAGCGAGGATGCTCGACAACTGGAGCGTGGTTCTGGAAAAGGGCACCGGCACCGTGAAAGAATCAAGGAAGGTTTTAAGGAGGGTTTTTATGAAAAAAGTTAAACTCCTCGTAATCATACTCCTCATCCTGGCGGCAGCCGGTTCCCTGTCCGCCTGTTCCGACACCGGCGAAAAACTCCCCACCCTGGAGGGACTTCTGGAATCCGACCGCAAAGAGGTCAACCTGGCCGGCACCTGGAGCGGCACCATCCTGATCGAGCGGGTGTTAGAGGAGATACCCGACAAGGTAAAGAGCGACAACCCCGAAGAATGTGAGGGGATCGACATCGCCGCCGCACTCAAGACATTGAAGGGCAAGAACCTGGGGCTCAAAATGGTCGTGGCGGAAAAGAAAGACCCCCAGGAGCCCTGGAGGGCCGTGATCACCACCACCAATCCTGAAGGCAAGACCGGGGACCCGGTCTCGGTCATACTCAACTACGACAGCCCAGACGTCTACTTCGAGACAGAAAAGGAAGGAGCCAAGGCCCGTTTTGACGGCAAGCTGAAGCGTGGCCAGATCGCCGGGCCCTGGAACGTAACCTGGAACGACGAGGAGTATGGTGTGATTGAGCTGATGGGCGGCACCTGGCAGGTCACCCAGCAGAATTAAACGACCGCATTATCCCGTCAGCGCTCCGGACCTGGGGGCTGACCGGGGCGGGCGCCCAATTTTTCAACTTCCAGCAGGATAGAGGTGAAACCATGCAGCCGGTCCTGTGGCGCTTCGGCGGCATCACGCTAAACTCTTACCCGATGTTCCTGGCGCTGGCGGGCCTGACCCTGGTCGTTCTCGCCAGCCTCCTGGCCTCCCGCCGGGGTATACCCTATCGCCGCAGCCTCCCCATCCTGCTGCTGATGGGCCTGGCGGCCCTGGTGGGGGCCCGGCTGCTGAACTACCTGGTCCGGCCCGAACTCTACGCTGAACCATACCGGCTTTACGGCCTCCAGGCTTACGGCTTCTCCCTTTACGGAGGGTTGGTGCTGGCGGTGCTGGCGGGAGGCGCCGTCTGCCTCCTCGCCGGAGTCAGCATCCCCGGCCTGGCCGACGCCACCGCGCCCGGCCTGGGCCTTTCCATCGCCATCATGCGGGTGGGGTGCTTCCTGGCCGGCTGCTGCTTCGGAAATCCCACCGAACTCCCCTGGGGGGTAGTCTTTCCCATGTTCAGCCTGCCCCACCGGGCCCAGATCAGGGATGGCGAAATCAATATTTTCGGGGCCCCGGACCCGGTGCACCCGACCCAGCTCTACGAGCTGCTGGCTGCCCTATGCTGCGGCGCCGTCGCCTACCTGGTCCTGAAAAGCAGAAAAGCGGCCCCGGGGACAGCGTTCGCGGCCTTTTTCCTGCTTTTTTCCGCCTTCCGCTGGTTTGACCTGGGCCTTCGCTACCAGATTTCCTCCAGCCTGACGCCCTGGTTTTACCCGGCCTTATACGGGACCATCTGCTTCCTGGCCGCATTTTATATAATCCGTTTCAATTTCCGGAGGTGGTCCTTCCAGGTTGAGGAACTAGCCCCGGTGTCAGTTAAAGGCGCCCTTTTGAACGAGGGATTCCACGGTAAATGGCATGTTAATCCCCAGGAGAGGGGGGTCTGGGATTGAAAGAGATCAGGCAGAGGGCGCGCCTGCTGATGGCGGCGACCGGCATAGGCGTCACGGCATCCACTTTTATGCTGCTTCAGGATAGAGGTATCCTTATGCTTCAACCTAAAACGTTTCTGGCCTTTGCGATACCGGCCACTATGCTGTCAGCTGCCCTGGCGATATTGGAATATAAAAAGTTGAAAACTGCGGAACTGATTGTTGAAAACCAGATCCTGTATATCCAGCCCGCTGTCATCGACGCCGGCGTCCGCGGCAAGGGCAGCGCGTCATCTGACGGGGATATAGAAGTCTTCATTTCCGGTTTCGGCATCCTGCTGGATTCCAAGGTCATTAAATTTAACCAGGACGGGGTTTATCTGAAAGACGTGGAAATCGGACGCGAATACATGTGCCTCACCTACGGCACGAATACGAGCACCCGAAAAACCCGAATCCTGCACGCAGCGATGGACAGCCGGGAGGTGCAGGACATCGTGGAAAAATTCCGCTTTGAGACCGGCGTTGTTCCCGTGGTAACCGATTGATCTACCGGGAGAGGGTTTTTATGGATTGTCAGAATTGCGGAGAGGCTCTGCAGGAGGGCGACAGCTTCTGCAGCTCCTGCGGCAGCGGACAAAAGCAGGCCGCGCGGAGCGGGTCCGGCCTGGTCGGTTTTTCCTCCAAAATCAACGACCCGGCCTTTACCCGTTATACCAAACACGCCAATCTCTATGCGCTCATTTTTTCCGGTTTTTTAGCCGCTGCCGCTATCATAGGCTTTTTCATCTACGGGGAAACCAGCTCGGAAATGGACAATCCAGAGGCGCTGTATATCGGGATGGGGATAGGCGGTATGTTCCTGGCCATCGCGCTGTTCCAGGTCATCGGCCGAAAAAGGAGCAAGACCTGGGACGGGACGGTGGTGGACAAACAGATTAACCAAAGGCGGCGCCGAAAAAGGACTGGCGATGGCAGCTACTACTGGGAAGACTACCTGGACTTTGTCGTCGTGATAGAGGACGGGCGCGGGAAGAAGCACGAGATATCGGCAGAGGACGACGACACGCTGTACAACTACTATCGGATCGGAGACCGGGTACGGCATCACGGAGGGCTGAACTCCTATGAAAAGTATAACAAATCGAGGGACAGCATCATCTTCTGCAGCGCCTGCGCCAGCCTATGCGACATCAATGACGATGTGTGCTTCCGCTGCAAGTGCCCGCTGCTGAAATGACGTAAAAGGAGATGCACCAATGTTTTGTGAAACCTGCGGCGAAAAATTACTCGGAGCATCCAGCTTCTGCGTGGGCTGCGGCTCAAAAATCGGGTCGCCCGGACCCGTCGCACACCAGGCGGCCGCCCAGGAGACGCTTCCCCCAGTTTCCATGCGGCACTCGTCTCATACCTGGACGCCTCCAGTGGGATTACACGACGCCCGGGAAAGAGAGCCGCTGACCACGGGACAGTATCTGCTCATGTTCCTGCTTTTGAGCCTTCCGCTGCTGAACCTCGTGCTGCTGTTCAAATGGAGCTTCTGGCCCGGCGGCAATATCAACCGGCGCAACTTCGCGCGGGCATCCCTGGTAGTCTTCCTCATCATGTTCGGCTTCTACATCCTCGTGTACAGATACATGGCTGGAGAGTTTCATTGATGGTTTTTAACGATGGCCCGGCGCAGGCGGCCGGGCGTAAACGGGCAGATTCTAAATCTCAAGCGCAAAGGAGGTTAGGCAGTGGAAAACACAAGGCAATCCCTGTTTCGAACGATTTTCGGCATGATGATCAACCCATCGGGCACGCTGAAAAACGCCCTGCTCAGCACCAAGTGGTATTATTCCGCGGCCATCTCGGCCATTGCCTTCGGTTTATTTTTCGGGCAGACCGGGCTGGACCTGTACAAAACCGGACAAAAAGGAGTCGGTTTCGTACTGCTCTCCGGGGCTGCCGGCCTGCTGTACGGCCTGCTGGTCATTCCTCTGCTCGGCGTTATCATCTGGAGCCTATTAAAACTGTCCCATTCTAAGCAGGACGTCACCGAAACCATAGCCTCCTTCTGCCTGAGCTACAGCGGCGCACTGGTTTACGGGACGCTGGGGATAATCTTTTCCCTGGCGCTGGGGTGGAAAACCGCGGTGGTTTTTGGGGTCACCGGCGTTCTATGGGCCACCGGCCCCATGATTGTCGCCGTACGGGAACTGACCGGGGGGAAAAACGCCTTCAGCATTCCCATTGCCACGGTGGTCGGCGTAATAGTGCTCGTTTCCTGGTCATGGATCGGGAAGGTATAAGGGGGTGGATAGAATTGGAGGAAAATACCGGTAAGGGACAGGGCTGGAGGAACCTGGTGAGGTGGTTGTGTTTTATAGCTTTTGGCGTCAGCGTTTTTTCCGATCCCCTGGACCGGCTGAACATCTACAGTATTGCGTTCGGCGCTGTCGCGGGGCTGCTGTTCGGCTGGCTCTTCAGGATATTTCTGCGTACCTTTTTGGGTATGTTCGACAGAGCGTTCAAGAAGCAGCACGGGAAATACGCCATACGGCTGGCGGTTGACCGGGGCATGCTGTTTTTGGTTCCCTTTGCGGTCATGCTGCTGGTCGCCAACTATTATTTAAACTGGTCCATGACCATCGGGTTTATCTCGGCGGGTATTCTGATGGCGGGAACGGCGGCGGCCATCGAAATGGGAAAAATCAAGGAAAAACCGGAGTTAAGAAACACCCTGGCCGCTTCCGCCGTGTCCTTTTTGTTCTCACTGCTCTGGATTCTCTCCTATCAGGCTCTGGCCCAGGCGCCGTCTTTTATAGAAGGCGGTATAAACCTGATTCATTCTATCTCTTTGGGAGGAGGCGGCTTATGAAGAAGTGGATTACGGTCCCATTCCTGATACTGCTGCTGGCCAACTTTTTACCGGCAGCGGCGCTGGCCGCCGGCAGCGACGGACCGCCTCCAAAACCCTATGAAAAGGTGGCTGCCCAAAAAGGCCGTTGGTATGCCGACCAGGTGTCCTACAACGGCGAGGTCAGTCTCGTTACCGGGTACACCGGCGGGTACGGCGGGGAAGCCGAGGCGGCGCTGTCGTTTAAGTTGAACGAAGAACTCCTGCTCACCGGCGTCCGCGTCCCCTATACGGGCGGGGATACCAGCGGCGTGGCGCTCACGCTCGTTGACAGCCGCGGCAAAGTTTATCAAGGCTTTCGGGTGGAATCGGAGCCCGGTGCCCAGACCGGACCCGATTCGAGCGGGGGACCCGGAGCGGTGCCGGGACAAAGGCTGTATTCCTTCACCCCGAATTCTTCCCTGGTTCTGCCCCGAGAGACCTACACCCTGCAGCTCAAGGGCGGCGGCCGGCCGGAGGCCGCTTTTCTCGTCCGGGGATACAATTATGAGGCCTTTCAAAGCTATGCGGAGGAATTGAAAAAGTGGTCGGAAGAGTCAAAGCTCGAACAGCCGGAGATAGACTTCACCGGGACCTACCGGGTCAACCTGGATGTGTATAAAACCAGCACTCTGATGGGTCCGGTAAATTCAAAAACCAGCAGCTTCTCCCTGAAAGATTTTCAGGTGTGCATCCTGGACAAAGGCGGGTCTCTCGAATTGATAGGAGAATACGAGGGAATGCCTTTTTCCCAAAACTGCGCGGTTGTGGAGGAAACTGAAAACAGCGTCACGGCCAGAGCGAATTTTGCGGCGGACCTGAGCAAGCTGCCCTATCAGGCCAACATCGCGGCGTCGGCCCTGGTCACCTTGACCCGGACCGAAAACGGGAGAACCGCTCTGCAGCTGAAAGGCCAGGGAACTTATTCGCGCGCGGCCAGCTCGGAAAAAGGCGCCGACTATAATACCTACGACGTGGTCGCCAACGGGGGCATGGCGAAAAAGGAACTGCCGATTTTTGTGACCAAAGCCCTGGGGAAATCGAACAGCGCGGGCAGCATCCCGGGCCCGGACAGTCCGGCCCAGGCCGCGGCGGGGATCCTCTTCCCTCCGCTGGCGGGCGTACTGGTTAACGTCATTCAGGGGCTTTTAAAACCAAAGGAACCGCCGGTCAAGCTCTCCGTGGGCGAGCAGGCCATGAAAGACGCCAACCGGTCCCTGGGTAAAGGCCTCTACAGCGAGGAGGAAGCGAAGGCCTGGAGCATCATGGCCGATGCCCTGGGCAACAGCGACGAGCCGGATGCCGACCCCTTCTCCATCGGCGACAACGAACGGCCCGGCGGCGAGGATTACGCCGCGCCGGATGGAGGCCGTGAGGAATTTGAGGAGCAGGAAGAAACCGGCCAGGACGAATGGCAGGAGATGGGTATTTTTAACCCCGATGCCCTGGGCGGACCGGAGGATAATCCCTATACAGTATTCGAGGGGGAAAATCCATGCGCGGGATGAAGCGGTATGAAAGGAAGGAGCTGAAACCATGAATTATGGATTGCCCTCGTATAAAGTCAATACGGCAACCCTGGGCCTGTTCGTCGAATATCCGTTTTTCAGGTCATCCTGTGTCAATCTTCAGGTAGATATCGTCATACGCCACAATTCTTTCAAAAACGGACGGGGTATGTTCGGAGGAGGCTGGCGGTTTTCGTACGAATCAGGCATCACCCTGGATGCGGAAAAGAACCGGGTTTTACTGGAGAAAGGGTCCGGACAGGTGCTCGCCTTTAAAGCGGGGCCGGAAAAGACGCTGCCGGGTGCCTACCAGGAACTCAGGCCTCTGGGCAGCAGCCGGGTAAGGCTGCTGGAACACCATGACCACTACCGCTTCGAGGACCGGCAGCAGGGACAAACCCTTATTTACGCCAAAACGGCCGGAGGCGGCGGGGCCCGTCTTAGCCAAGTCGTGTTCAACCGCGATAATGCTCTGCGGGTCCATTACGGGGAGGGGGCCTTGATTCAGGAAATCACCGACTCCTTTGGACGCGCTATCCGCTTTTTATATGAAGGCTCCCCTTACTGCACCGGCATCATACTGCCGGATGGCCGGGAGGCGGCCGTCTCTTATGGCGGCAGCGGCCGCATCGAGAGAATTGTGAGCCTTGCCGGCGTACCAGTAATCTTCAATTATGATGCCCAGTCACGGCTAGCGGCCATGATAGTGGGGAAAAAGCAGAGGACCAACCGCTTCACCTACGTGGAACCGGAGGGGAGAAGCCTGGTTCAGACGGTGACGGACCGGAATGGCGGCGTGACAAAGTACGAAATGCTCTCACAGAGTCCAGTGACAGTGCGGGTCAGCGACCCGCTGGGCCACACCAGGACATACACCAGCCGGAACGGACTGACCGAAAGGATAGTCGACGGCCTCGGCCGGGAAACGGTCATTGAGTATACCGGCTCTCTGCCGGTCGCGGTTACAGACAAAAACGGGAACCGCCGGCTGATGGAGTACGATGCACAGGGAAACCTGATCCGCAGAACCGATGCCATGGGGGGAACCGAGACCTTCGCCTACGACAGCAGCGGAAATATGACCGTCTACACGGATAGCCTGGGAAGGGTTACGCGGCAGGCCTATGACGAGCGGAAAAACCTTGTCGCCAGGGAGGGGCCCGACGGACGGAAGACCGTTTTCCATTACGACGAAAAAGGCCGGCTGCTCCGGAAGGAGATGCCCAACGGAAAGGTTACCAGCTACGAGTATAACGCTTTTTCCAACCTCACGGCCATCCGGGACAGCCTGGGGTATTTATACCGGGCCTGGTATGACGGCCAGGGCTATCAGCGGCTGGGGTGCACGGATGCCAGCGGCAGCCGCACCGTGACCGAATGGGATGAAGTGGGCCGGCCGCAGAAGATAGAGTATGCCGACGGTACTTCGAAAACCCATGTATACGACTGCTGCGCCGGGCTGGCCACCCGGAACCAGTTGGGAAACACCTGGGTTTTCGAAAGAGACCTCATGTCCAATATTGTCAGGAAGACAAATCCCCTGGACGGCCAGACCGCTTATCAATACGACCGGGGCGGCCGGCTGGTCAAAGAGGTCGACGAACTGGGGAACGGCAGAAGTTTTGAGTACGACGCGGCGGGACGCCTTTTGAAGACCACGAACGCCCAGGGGCAGACGGTCTGCCGGAGTTATGACGCCAACGGCAACCTGCTTTCCGTCGCCGACGAGCGGGGAAACCGCTTCAATTTCGAATACAAGAGCAACAATCAGGTATGGATGGTGACCGACCCCCTGGGCCGGGAAACAGTATATGGGTACGATGCCGCCAACAACCCTTCTTTTGTGATAACCCCGGGGCAGCACAAGATATCCTGGGTCTACGACTCAAACGACAATATTGTGCAGAAGCTGGTGGACGACACCCCGGTGGCGGACCTGCACCGCGACGCTTCGGGAAATGTGACGCGGCTCTCCGAAGCGGCGGGGGAAACCGTCTATGAATACGACCTCAGAGACCGCGTGACCGCCATTATTTACCGGGACCGGCAGCGGGTGTCCCTGGCCTATGATCTGGACGACCGCCTCACCGAGATACGATATCCGGGCGGGCTTACCGTTGCCTATGCCTACGATGCCATGGGGCGGACGGCCTCCGTTCGGTGGGGCGGCCATCAGGTCGGTTATCAGTATGACGCGGCGGGCAGGAAGGTGTCCGAAAAAAGGTCCAACGGCGTGGACAGCCGATACGCGTACGATCCCGGCAACCGCCTGACCCAGGTTAGCCATGGGACAGCCGGGGAAACATTCGCGGCGATGCAGTACCGCTACGACGCGGCCGGGAACATGCTGGAAGAGATAAGCCGCACGCCCCTGCTGGAGACGGTTCCCGACGAAGCGGAACGGGGCAGCCTGGCCTTGAGCTATGACCCGGCAAACCAGTTGGTGCAGAGAAACGGGTCTCTTTGCCGCTGTGACGACGACGGCAGCGTGACGCATCTGGGAGGCGGCCGGGCCGTAAGTTTCAGCTACGATGCCGAAAGCCGCCTGGCGTCCAAAAGCACCGCCCGGGGTGCGGCGGAATATGAATACAACGCCTTCAACCAGCTGGTAAAAGTGGTCCGCGACGGGAAAGCGGTTTCAAGGTATCACGACCTCTCGGGCCGGCTCCTCTTCGAAATCGATGAACGGGGCTTAACCTGCTTCGTCCACTGCGGCGAACAGATGGTGGCGGCCGTGAACGCGGATGGGTCCGTATGGTTCTACCATTATGACCACCGCGGGAATACGGCGGTCATAAGCGATGGAAACGGGGCGGCGATATGCGCGTACGCGTACCTGCCTTACGGCGGCATATGGAAAAGGAAGGAAAACAGCCCTGGCAACCGTTTTACCTTCATGGGCGCTTTTGGGGTCAGCGACGAAGAAGACGGTTTTTATCTGACCGCCAGCCGCTGCTACGATTCCGCCGCCGGTCGCTTCATCCAGCAGGATACCAGGGGCTTTGTGGGCGGGCAGAACCTGTACGCCTACGCGGACGGCAATCCCGTGACCCGCGTCGACCCGGAAGGCACGGAGCCTTTTACTCTGCTACTGCTCGCCGCCGCTGGAATTGGAGGTTTGTATCTGGCGTACAAAGCGGTAGGGTCGGGGAAAGCAGTGGGCGAAAGCGCGAAGAAGTATAATGAAAAACTGTCGGCTCTGGAAAAAGCGAGGATTAACCGCGATAAAACCATGGAAGCTTTTGTGTCCGGGAAGGCAAGTGAAGAACAGCTGTATAAAGCTGAAGACAATTACCGGAATGCCTTGGATGCAGCAGCCAAACAGGCCGGGGAAACCGGGAAAACAGCGGTATACGAGTATGGGATACCGGGAGGCGGTGCTACCCAGGAAGTCATAAAAGATCTAAACAGCTGTGCGACGCCGTCGGATTAAGGCCGGGGGAGAGGTTCCCGGCATATACTTGGCCAAGGAAGGAGCGTGGGAAATCATGCCGCAGAACAATCCCTGTGTCATACGGTACGAGTACGATGCGTTAAACCGCATCAAAAAAGTCACACTGGAACAAAAGGTTGAAATCACCTATGAATACGACGCTGCCGGCAACATCACCCTGGTGGAGAGCCAGGAGAGGCCCTCCGGGGGAGAGGGTGACGCCGGTTCATAAGCCATATCCATTCTAAAAAGGGTGGAGCGTTCGCGCGTAATCTGTCAACAGTATCTGCATGTAATCGCAAAAGAGAGGCTGGACTTTAAATTGCGGGCCGCACCGGCAGCCGGGCGGCGCTAAGGAGGGACCCAGAAAAGGATATGAATACGATTGCAACCCCTGAAACATCCCGCTGGAAAACAACGCTGAAAATGATGATAAATCCCGGCGAGGTGGTTAAAAGCCAGATGTCCAGGGTTCCCTGGCCCTATTCCATGCTCGTATCCGGTTTGTCGTTCACCCTGTTCTTTTTACAGACCGGGCTGGATATGATGCGCTCAGGTCAAATTGGAACCGCGACGATGATCCTGATCACCATGCTGGGCCTGCTTTACGGTACGGCCGGCGTGGCTCTCCTGGCCGTGATGGCGTGGGCCTTATCCCAGGCCGGAGAGCGGGGCTACACGGTTGACTGGGCCATATCCACGTTCGCGCTGGGTTATTCCGCCACCCTGGTCTACTCTCTGACCGGTCTGGTGTTTTCACTGGCCTTGGGATGGAAAACGGCCGTGGCATTTGGTGTTACCGGAGTTTTATGGGCCTTGCGGCCCACTTTGTTCACGATCAAGCAGATGTCCGGCGAGCGGACGGCGTTCAGCATCGCCCTGTCCACTCTCTGCGGGGCCATCCTGCTGCTGGGGTGGGCCCTGTTGGGCCGACTCGGCGCTTAGGGAGAATCACTGAGAAAAGATGTTTGGGAGGCGGATACATGTGGGTATGAACCTTGGCTACGCCCAACCCCCCGGCCGGGAGAAAACTGCTCTCTGGCCGTCGTACCTGTGCTTTCTGGTGCTGGGCGTACTGGTCCCTTTCAGCAGACCTGATTTTAAAATTCTCACCCTGGGGCTGTCGGCTCTCGCTGCGCTGATCATAGGGCTGCTGACCGTAAAGCTGCTCATCGCAATTTTCAACCTGGGGAACCCGACGCTGCGGGTGGAAACCGCCGGTCAGTTCTCCCGGGAAGCGGTGGGCAGCGGCATGCTGTTCATGATTCCCTTTACCGTGCTGGCGGCGCTGGCCCAACTGCTGCTGAACTGGAATGCGGTGATGCCCTTCGCTTCCGCCGCGATTATGACAGCGGCCGCCACGGCCGGCTCCGAAGCGATGAAAAAGGGAGCCCAGGGAATGAAAAACGTGATGGTCCCCTCGGGACTGGCGTTTATACTCTCTACCGGCTGGATGATGCTGATAGGGTTTCTGCCGTAAGGACCAAATGGAGGTGAGTGGTTTGTCGATTCTTAATCTGGGCAGGACCAGGAAACGACTAAAAAAATTTTTTTTGCCAATGATGGCGCTGACCGCGGCGGTTGTGATGCTGGCAGCGGCTTTTTTCCCCGGCACCGCTCTGGCCGGGAATATCGGTGACGTGGTTACCGAGGTAGCCAAGGCCAATTATTCCTCGCCGGAGTTTGACTTTGGTTCCGAGGATGCGACCGGGCTTAATATAAAACTGCACGCCGGATACGGAAATTTGAGTAAAGGTTATGGCGGAGTGTCTGTTCTGGGCCCGACTGACGCGGCCGGCATGAAAGCCATGCTTCAATATATAGATGGGGAAGCCAACCACACCAGCATCCAGACCACGCGCATGAAAGGCTGCGAAGTACGTGAATATACCATGTCCGATGGTACCGGAGTGGGCGTAATACTGCCCGATTATTTTATCACCGTGGAGACCTACAAATCCGGCAACAGCCAGGCCGTCGACTTTCAGAACGCCAAAAGAATAGCCCAGCAGGTATTGGACGGCCTGGAGCGCAACGGCCTGTTGAGCCAGGCGGCCCCGGATATCGAAGCGGCCGACCCGGCCAAAAAAGAACAGTCGGATAAACCCGCGGCGGCAGCTACCGGAAAGCCGCTGGATGAGCCGGTTAAGATAGCCGATACCATGAATATTTACGGGGTAAGCAGCGGTCCCACCGCTCCGACCACCTTCAGCGTCAGCAGCCCCCACCTAGTCACCTTCATCACGACCTATCACTGGAACAGCGCCCGGGGAGCCCCCGGCGGCACCATAGCCCTCAAGGGCGGCGACGGAAAGGTGTACGGACCCTGGAAGGTCAGCACCCGGCCGGGCCAGGGCGGCGTACCCAACGCTTACTGGGAGGTGTTCCCCAATATTGTTGTTCCAGCCGGGACCTATACCATCATCGATTCGGACCCGACCACCTGGTCGCAGAATCAGCAGTCCGGAGGCCGGGGAATGGGAGAGGTAAAGGCGACTCCCCACTTTGAAGCCGCCGGCGGTTCATCCGGCGGTACCGGAAAAAGAACCTCAGATGGCTCGGCGGCTGGAAGCGGCTGGGCGGCAAGCCCGGCCGGCGTGGGCTCGGTGGGCAGCATACCCGGCCCCTCCAATACCACCGAAGCGGTGGTGGGGGTGGCGGTACCCGGTTTAATCGCCACCGGCCTGGGAGCGCTGGCCGGACTGGGCGGCGGCGGGGGAGGATTCGCGCCTTCGGGAGGGATACCCTTTTCACCGACCGGCGGAGGACCATACCCCGGCGCGGGAGGAGGCGGCGCACAGCATTCCGCTGCAATCCAGGAGGTCGGCCAGCCTGGCAGAAGGCGTGATGAGCCGGCGCCGATCCCGGGTATTATAGTCGATACGGCAGAGATGGGCCAGGGGGCCATCGGCGCACCCTCAGGCGATGGTCTGATCGTAGATACCGCGCATGAGGCGGCGGTATTCGTCCGGCCTGAACCGGGGATAATCATCGATACCGCGGACGAGGCTGCGATATTAATCAAGCCCGACTCCAAAACTGTGACCGATGGGGCCGGCGGAGGCATAGTGATTGATACCAGCGCCCTGGATGATCGGGGAGAGGCTGGAGCAGAAGCGCAAACAAAGGGAGTTATTGAAGAAAGCGGTTACGACCGGGAAGGCTACAACAGCGAAGGCTTCGATAAAGCCGGATTCGATAAAGAGGGCTTTGACAAGGCCGGATTTAATAAAGAAGGTTTCGATAAGGCCGGGTTTGACAAGGCGGGCTTCGACAAAGCGGGATTTAATAAAGAAGGTTTCGATAAGGCCGGGTTTGACAAGGCGGGCTTCGATAAAGCCGGGTTTAATAAAGAAGGCTTTGACAAGACCGGGTTTGACAAGGAGGGTTTCGATAAAGCTGGGTTCAACAAAGCAGGATTTAATAAAGAAGGCTTCGATAAGACCGGATTTGATAAAGAAGGGTTCGATAAAACTGGGTTCAATAAAGAAGGCTTTGACAAGACCGGGTTTAATAAAGAAGGGTTCGATAAAACTGGGTTCAATAAAGAAGGCTTTGACAAGACCGGGTTTAATAAAGAAGGCTTCGATAAAGCCGGGTTCAATAAAGAAGGCTTCGACAAGGCTGGGTTCAATAAGGAAGGTTTCGATAAAGAAGGCTTTGACAAATCCGGATTCAACAAGGAAGGCTTCGATAAAGCAGGCTTCAACAAAGAGGGCTTCGACAAGACCGGGTTTAATAAAGAAGGTTTCGATAAGGCAGGATTCAACAAAGAGGGCTTTGACAAAGCCGGGTTTGACAAGGAAGGCTTCGATAAATCGGGTTTCGATAAAGAGGGCTTTGACAAGGCCGGGTTCGATAAGGAAGGGTTCAACAAAGAGGGGCTTAAAAAAGAAGACGCTGAAAAGGCAGCGCCTGATAAAGAGGAACCAGGCAAAGCCGGTTCTGGCAAGAAGGCCGCTGACAAGGCTGAAGTCGATAAAGAGGGCCCTGCCAAAGACGGATATGACAAAGACGGTTATGACAAGGACGGGTATGACCGGGATGGCCGAGACGAGTACGGCTTCGGTAAAGACGGGTTTAACGAAAACGGCGTTGACAAAGACGGCTACGACCGGGAAGGCTTCGACTACGAAGGTTACAGCTGCGGCGGCTACGATCCCTGGGGCTACGACAAACAGGGATACGACAAGGACGGCTATCACTGGAGCGGCTACAACGCCGACGGGTACAACCGGAGCGGCAGACACTGGACGGAAAACCCGTATGAGAAGGGCAGCCCTTTCGATGTAATCACCGGGTCCTCCAGTCCTTTTGCTGAAGACCGAGATGTAATAGCGAGTGTTTCAGTTGAGTTGGATGAGAACGGGAGGATTATTGGCGGGAAGAACCTGGCGGATAGCTGGAAGCCGGAGAAGCCGCCTCTGGGGGAACCGTATCCCAAAACCATTGAAAAATATGGCGCCAAACCCTGGACGGACGAGATACCCCAGATCGGGGCTGAAAAACCTCCGGTCTCCAAACCGGATGACACCGGAGTAATTGGGCCGGAAGACCCCATGAACACACTGGAAAAGCATGGACTGGGAGGGGAAAAGGCGCCGACCGAAGCAGCCCAGCCCCAGGGTGAAGTCCCCGCGGCCGGCAAGGAGGACTTGCCCACTCCCGTTTCCAAACCGGAAGACACCGGCGTTATCGGGCCGGAAGACCCCATGAACACGCTGAACCAGCATGAACTGGGCGGGAAAACTGTGGACACCCCGGCCGTCTCGGACGAGACGCCGTCCGATTACGGCGAGCCTCCTGCAGCGGCGGGGCCTTCGTCTGACGGCCTGCCCCAGCACGGAGAAAAGCGTATCCTGACCGGAAAAACGGATGGTCGCAGCATGGAAATCGAGTATAACGCCAAAACCGGCGAGTGGATCAATACCGAAAGCGGCGGTATAGTCGACCCGGACCGCTTCGAGCAGTGGCAGGAGGACCTGGCCGAAGACTGGAGCCGCTCAGCGGAAGACCTTGAAAAGATGGGGTCCCGCCAGGATGCCCACAGCAAGGCGATTGACCAGAACCTGGATGACTGGCAGAAGCTGGAGCAGATGCAGAAGGCGGCTGAAAAGCATGGTATCGGCGAACCAGGAGGTCCCGGAGACGTTGACAAGGCCATCCAGAAGCTGAAAGACGACATGCTGGCCGGGAAGGAACTCGACCGGGATAAGATGGAGCAGATCAACAAAATCATCGACGACCGCATAACCGGCGCCACGGCCGCTGATACCGGGGACCGCTGGGAGGAGGTTCCCTGGTACAAGGACCTGGATTCGGCCCTGAAAGCAAACCTGGAGACGGCCAAAGAATTGGTCACCGGGGAAAAAGACGACGGCAGCATCTCATGGCTGGGGATGGGAGCCAGGGCGGCCATCGGGGCGGCCACCGGGGGAACCTCGGAGTATGTCATGACCGTGGCGGAAGCCATGAGCCGCATCAAAGACTCGGTAGACAAGGGCGAGAGCGATATTAGGGCGGTCGCCAAAGCCATCGGGCAGTTGATCCTGGAAGAGGCCGGAGGCGAACTGATTGGAGCCGCCGGCGGCAAGGCCATGAAGGGCTTTGCAGATACCTTCCCCAACTTCACGCAGAAGGCGGGAGATGTGGCTGAAAAAATCGGCTTGGCAGTCGCTGCCGGCGATTTGATAGCCAGCAGCAAACTGGGGCTGATAAGCAAGCAGAGCGCCGAGGAGGCCCTGTCTAATCTGGCCAAACAGATGGACGACATAGGCGCCGGCGGGCTGAGAAAGGTTTTCGACGACAAGGTTGCCGAGGCGGGCCTCAAGGTGGCCAGCGCGGACGACCTGGCCAAGGCATTTGGCAAGGGAACGGCCGAAGGTGCTGACGATCTGGGCAAAGCTGTCGGCAAGGCGGCGGCGGGCAGCGGCGACGAAATAGCCGGAGGGGCCGGCCGGGCGGCCGATGGACCCGACCTACCCGCCCAAAAAGGCGCCGGAGCGGCGGACGAGGCAGCCGAGGCGGCGGGCAAAACCGCTCCGGTCGACCGGCCGGCCAGCGGTGCCCGTACGGAGGCGGAGGTGCTAAACGACCCCAGGGCGGTGGCTAAAGCGGAAAAATCCCTGCAGGAGAACATGGACGGCTTCGATAAGATGCCCGATGCCAAGAAGCAGGAACTGATCAAGGAACAGGCCGTTTACGACGAATACCAGCTGCAGGCTGAAGAGAAAAACTGGGAGCTGGCCGACAAGGTGCAGCGGGGCGAAAAGCTCAGCGTAGAAGATGTTCTGAAGATGAAATCCGACCCGGCGGCGATGAGAAAGCTGAAAGAGATCCAGGAGATCGACGGCCTGGGAGCCGAACTGGGCGACCGCGGCGCCAAAGATTTACAGATCAAGTACAATGAAACCCTAAACAAAAATGTATACGAGCCCAGCTACAAGGATGTGCGGGACGCGCTGAAGGATAAATACGGAGAAGTCAGGGTGGACACGATCAGAACACCCGGCAAGGAATATCACCCCTGGGACATCAACACCGACAACGACATCATCGCCCAGTACAAGGTGGTGCGAAACGGAAAAGAGGAGTGGGTGGAGATACCCCGCGGCGAATGGGAGGATACCTACTTCAAGTCCTACGCGCAGAACAGCGGCTTCGATCCCCAGGACGCGGCCAAAAAATTTCCCGATGAAGACTGGAGGAAAATGTCACAGGCGGAACAGTACCGCAAATGGGGAGAACTGCACGGGGAAAGCCCCACGGACGTGTATCACCCCGAGGGTGCCCGGGACTTCAGCACCCAGCGGACTTCCATGTTGGACGGCCAGGCCCCGGATAAGGCGGCCGCCGCCCAGGCGGCCAGAGGGAAGGGCGCGCTGCTCGACTCTGAAGGCCTGGGATTGATGGAAAAGAACAAAATCAACCACTACTGGGAAAAGGGCGACATCAAGAGCCAGACCGAGGCCATGGAGCAGCTTCGCAAGGCCTCGTCCCAGGCGCAGAACCTGGAACAGGGATACAAGAACATGGGCTACAAGATAGCCGACATGCCGGCTAACATGAAAGAGGGCATCAAGGCGGTCAATGACAACAGCCTGTCCCCGGCCGTACGGGCCGCCCGGCTGGCCGAACTGGGCTATGACAGCCCGGGAGATTTCGTGGATAAGCTGACCAGCCGCATCGGTGCGTTAAGAGCCGCTCAAAAATGAGAAACAGCAAATTAATAAACTGTTGTTGAGCAGGGTAAGGAGGTATGAAAATGGGCATGAATCAAGGTCCGGCGAACATCGAGGTTTTCAAGCTGGCGCCGGGGGATATCGACCATTTGTTCAGACGCTCGGGAGTGCCAGGCAATCTACTAGCGAACTTTCGATACAACGCGGAGCAGGCGGCGGTCAGCAGCCCGTCGCAGTGGTTCAAGGCTTTGACGGAGAATCCCGTCTTCCCGGCGGTTACCCGGCAGCTTTTGGCGCCGGATCTGAAGATTTCATTCCATACCGGCGGGAGCCACGCGGCGGAAGACCAGTATCACGCCCTGCTTTCCAGGGAAAGCAGCACGGTTTTAGGACTGTTTGTCAATTCGGAGGGATACTTGCTGCTGATGCTTTTCCCGGACGGGGAGTCCTTCCTGGAATGGTGGGCCGGAATCTATGCCTCCCCGGGCATGGGCGATTACCCGGCGGTATTCGACGGCGGTCTTCTGGAAACCGAGGTCCTGGTCTGCGCCCTGCACTGCATCGATCTATACCGCCGCTTCTATCTGGAGAGCATGCTGGATTACCGCGCTGCCGGCGTTGATCTCTCCATAAGCACCGCGGATTTCGTGCAGCTGTTGAAACGGTCGCTGGCCAGCGGCGACAAACGCTGGCTGCTGCCAACCCTGTACGAACTCACCCCGGGATTAAAACAGGTCCCGGTGGCTCTAAAACCGGAGCACCTGAAGAAGATCAAGGAACTGGGCTTTATCACCGGCAAAGAGTCTGTTTTTACCCTGGGGGAACGCTCCCGGCTGATGGGGACCGAATTCGTCAGTACCTGGATGAACGCCACCGGCTGGCAGGCCAGCGCGCTGATCCAGGGTCAGGAGAGGAGCCTGTCCAGGGTATTCCTGGCCGCGACCGCCTTTGCCAACCACCTGTTTTCTTTCGAGACCGGCAGCGGGGGAGAAGGACGTTTCCGTCACCAGGCCGCCAGCGCTTCTCAACTGGCGGGGACTCTGCGGCAGTGGCTGGAAACGGTAAAAAAGGTGACCGGCAGCGCGCCGGCTTCGGCCAAACCCGCCGAGGACGCCGCCCCCCGGGCCAGTTTCTGCGGACAGTGCGGAAGTGCGATTAGGCCGGGTAAAAAGTTCTGCAGCAGATGCGGGGCTTCTATATGAATCAATGAGCGGGGTGAAAGCGTATGGGAGATGTCAAGATTTGCCGCCGGTGCGGAAGCAAGACGGCGTCTATGGATAGATTCTGCGGGGAATGCGGTTTTGATACCCTGGCCGCCAGCAATCAGGTGCAGCCAGTGCAAGTTCAGCCGCCGGCCGCTCCACCGCCCAATGTCCATCAAAATCAGGCCGGGCCGCCGGCCGCGCCGCCGCAGCCTCCGGTCGGCTCGGGTTCGGGCAGCAGGAACGCGCTTATCATAATGATAGCCGTCCTGGCCATCGTGTTCCTGGGCGGAGGGGGACTCTACTGGTGGTTTTCCCGCGAGGAAGGCCCAACCCAGGTGGCCTCACCCTCGGTGGAAAAAAATACCGCGCAGACTTCCACCCAAGCTCCAGCTTCATCGACCCCAGCTTCACAGACTCCGGAGGTACCGGCCGCCGCAGAAGTCGATTTGAGCCGGGCCTCCACCTACCTGTCGGAACCGGGCATCAAGTGCACCTTTTTCGTGAATTACCCGGACGGAACGGCGGGGGTGGTGGAACGCGTCAGCGCCCGGGTGGTGCCCGCTGAAGCGGTGCGGGTGAGCGAGGTGGAAACCGGGGTGGACATGGGAGAAGCCTTCGGGCACGGCTTCCATTACGTGGAACGGCCGGACGGGACCTACTACATCATGGACCAGACTCCCATGGAAATCTTCCCGGTCCTTAAAAACAACCTGTACGTGGGCCAGACCTGGGACTACCAGGATGAGTTTGGGAAAATCACGTGGACCGTGGTGGACATGGGCGTGGACCTGAAACTGGATTTTACCACCTTCGAGGACTGCCTGCTGGTGAAGGAAGACAACCAGGCGGCGGAATTTCAGTCCGTCACCTATTATGCCCCCGGGCGCGGCATCGTTCGGGTCAGGAACCTGGCCGGGTCATCGGACTATTACAAGATGACCGCCTATACCCGGATTGACGAGGCCCAGGCGGCCGGCATCGTGAAAAAGTGGTCCCCCAATCATGCTGATATCAGAGATGACCGCACCCAGTATTAGCAGGGCTGTCTATGAACGGGACAAACACGGTTTTTCAAATATACGCTGAAATTTTATCCGGGGTAAGAGCGCGCTCCTACCCCTCAATTATAACGTAGATACAAAATCGGGCGAACAAGGGGGTCTTAACATGCCGGTTGCTTCAGGGCGGATGGAATTATGGCGGCGGCTGGCCTTACTGCTTGGTGTACTGGTGGGTGTGGGGCTGTTCTTTTATGTCGCGCCGGAGATGGTCAGCGTAAGAGCGGTGAATTGGGAGCAGGAGCAGGCGGACGAACTGAGGCCGTACAGCGGATTCGTCACCCAGGAAGAAAGACGGCTCGGTCAGCTGCCGCTGGCCGAGTATATCAGGGAAAAGACCGGCGGCCGGGTTGCCCCCTTGGATTATCAGCAGTGGGGAGTTTTTTTCCGGCAGGTGCAGTTGGCCAGCAGCGGACGATACGATGATTCCACTTACGGCGACCGGGTCAGCGAGAAGGACAAAGACGATTTCTGGAAACCGACTGGGCTGGTATGGGTCTATTTTAAGCCCGGGGAACTTTCCTTTGCCGAGTGGGGACTGCTTCCGGTGGACGGGGATCAGCTTTATGTAAGCACCACCGCCGGGGGTAAAACCGCCTATCTGCTTTTGTACTATCAGGACTACCACGCAAGTTTAAACGCTTTTTCCAATCCGTACCGGTCTGCGCCGGGATGGCTCTATCACCCTTACCGCAATGCAGGGATAGGAGTTATAGCCTTTGGCCTGCTGCTCTATATATTCTTACCTCGCCGCCGGAGCCGGCCGGAGGATATCGCCTACTCCCGGGGTAGCATGCTGGCGGGTGATGTCGCGGCGGTGATACTGCTGCTGCCTTTTTACGTGCTGCCCTTTATAATCAGCGGAGGGACGGTGCAGGCGTTTACCGCCATGTGGCCCATCACCCTGGCCATGTGGCTTTTGGCCTTTTTAAGCGTGGCGCTGCTCTATTACAATGCCTGGAATTCGTCGTACCGGATCGAGCTGACCCCGGGCGCGCTGCACTTGGTAACGTTCAAAGGCGTCCGGGAATGCCGTTTTGATGAAATAACCGCGGCCAATATAGTATCCCTGAGAAACCCCGGCTGGTTCCGCAAGCTGTTTCTCGCCGTGGCCCTGCTGTCCCTGTTCAGCGGGCGGGGTGGCTCTCTCCAGCCGGCCGGCAGCGCCCTGCTGGCAGAAAGCGCCGCTTACAGCGGGCTGGAAATTCAAGCGGGAGGCGGAAAACCTCTCTACATCTGGTTCAGCGACCAGAGGGGCGCCGTCATCATTCCCAACTTCGAAAGGGTGCTGCAGGCCATCGAGGCGGCCGGCGTGCGGATCAACCAGGAACCGCGCGAAATTGAAGGATTTTCCATGTTCATGTAAAGGAAGTAAAATACCGTTCCCCGACGAGTATGAACGATGCGATTAAAGGAGAGGGAGGAAGGAAGATGTTGGGCGGAATCATTGCTGTCGGCGCCCTGGTGCTTTTCGCGGGTGTGTTTCTGATCGCCACCTATAACGGTCTGGTGAAGCTGCGGCAGAGGGTGCAGAACGCCTGGTCGCAGGTCGATGTCCAGTTGAAGCGGCGCTACGATTTGATCCCCAATCTGGTGAACGCGGTCAAGGGATACGCGCAGCACGAGAGGACGACCCTGGAAGATGTGACCCAGGCGAGAAACGCGGCTGTCGCGGCCGGCAGCGTGCGCGACCGGGTGCAGGCGGAAAATATGCTGAGCGGGGCTCTAAAGTCCCTGTTCGCCGTGGCCGAGGCCTATCCCGAACTGAAGGCCAACACCAATTTCCTGCAGCTTCAGGCGGAACTCAGCGATACCGAAAGCAAGGTCGCTTTTGCCCGACAGTTTTATAACGATACGGTGCAAAACTTCAACACCAGAATAGAACTGTTCCCGACCAATCTGGTGGCCGGCATGATGGGATTCGGGACGGCGGATTATTTCACCCTCCAGGGCGAGCCGGAAGCCCGGTCGGCTGTCCAGGTAAATTTCTAAAGGAGCTTCCGTGATCTATGAGAAGAAACATGATTTCCCGGAAACTTAAAACCGTCCTTCTCTGCCTGTGTTTAGGGGCGCTGCTGTCGGCGCTCTGGCCGGCCGCCGCCCGGGCGGAGCGTTCTTTCACCATGGATAAGGTGCTCGTAGAGACGGAAGTCCTGCCGGACGCCTCTATGATCGTCACGGAGAAACTGACCGTAGACTTTTCTGGGCAGTGGAACGGGTTTTATGTAAAGATACCCCAGGGCAGCACACCGGTCCGTGATGTGGCGGTGCGTGAGAACGATAAGCCTTACACCTTTAATCCCGGCAAGGATTACGGACCTCCCGGAACTTTTCTGACCAGGACCGAGGGCGGCAGCATGGTGATCGACTGGAGCATATCCGCCCGGGATGAGACCCGCACCTTTGACGTTTCGTACCGGGTGGTGAACGCGGTAAAAATACACGACGATGCCGCCGAGCTTTACCGCAAATTCATCGGCGGCGACAACCAGGAAAAGATACCGGAGGTGAAGGTGACCCTCAAGCTCCCGGTTGGAGCCGAAAAGTATAAGCCGGGAGAGGACATAAGAATCTGGGGTCACGGCCCGCTGCAGGGCGAAGTGAACTTCGCCGGCGCCGATACTATCAGTTGGGGCGTCACCGACCTTCCCGTCCGCACGTTCCTGGAAGGCCGGGTCGTCATGCCGACAGCCCTGTTCCCCAAGGCCCCCCCGGAGGCCCATACCGGCCGGGCCGCGCTCGCCGGCATACTGGCCGAAGAGGAAGACTGGGCCCGGGACGCCAACCGACAGCGCTGGCTGGCTCGGGCGGAGATGGCCGGGGCGGCGGCCCTTATAGTTATCACCATCGGAATCGTATTTCTCCTGTGGCGCAGGTACGGGCGCGCCCATGCCGTCCAGTTCGACGGCCCTTACTACCGGGACCTTCCGGCACCATACAGCCCGGCGGAACTGAGCGTGCTCTGGAATCATCAAAGGGTCAAGGGTCATGACCTCACCGCCACCCTGCTGGACTTGGCCCGGAGAAAATTCCTGCAGATTGATGAAGAAAATGTGGAAGTACGCGGTCTATTGGGCACTAAAGAGGTGAAGGCCTATCGCCTCACCTTTCTCGACCCGCCGAACCCCGCCACTATAAGAAGGCCTGAAGACGCCAGGCTGCGGGAACACGAACTGGAACTCCTGGAATACCTGCACCAGACCATCGCCGAAGGCCGCGATTACCTGTACCTGCACGATATAGAAAAATTCTCTAAAAAATACAGCCGGTACTTTTACAACTTCTGGCAGCGGTGGACCGCGGAATTGAACGCTCGGGGAGAGCAGGCGGGATTTTTCGACCACAGCGGCTGTATGCCCCTGGTTACCCTGCTGCTGGGCCTGGCGCTCTTTACCCTGGGAGCGATTGTCGTCAACGGCGTGTCAACCATAATGGGCGTTGCCCTGATAATCTCCGGATCCATCATCGGCCTAGCGCCGCGCTCGTTTAAAAGGCGGTCGTTGTCCGGCCAGGAGGATTTCGCGCGCTGGCAGGCCTTCAAACGCTTTCTCCTGCACTTTTCCCAGATGCAGCGCCACGAGATACCCAGCCTGATAATCTGGGAACACTATCTGGTCTACGCGGTCACCCTGGGAGTGGCCCGCGAGGTGATGAGCCAGCTCGAACTGGTGTTTCCCAATATGCAGGATGGGGACTACCGTTTCGGCCAGGGCTGGTACGTCTATGGGGCCTACACCGGCTTCGACTCGTTTCATAATTCCTTTAATGGTATAGGTGCTGCTGTGGAGCGTTCCATCAATACAGCCCAGAAGGCGGTCAGCAGGTCATCGTCAGGCTCCGGCGGCGGTGGCGGGTTCTCCGGTGGTGGGGGTGGCGGGGGAGGTGGTTCGAGCTATGGCGGCCGGTAGGCCGGTGTAATCGTGGAATCACGGTGCTGGAGTGGAAGGCGTATAGCTTGCCCCGATCTTGGCAAGGGGTTCAGCAAAACGTCAGGTTTTGTACAAACTGTGGGGAGCGTCATGCCCCCGGAAGGGAAGGTTATATGGTATGAAAAAAATAATCGTCGCGCTGGTAGTGGTACTGACGCTGGCTCTGCTGGCGGGCTGCGGTGAGAAGAACGTCCAGCCAGCCGGGTCTGCCGCGGGACAAAAAGAAAGCGCGGCCGCCAATAAGGAGCAAAGAATCGAAAAGCTGGTCGCGGCCTGGAAAAGTGGGGGGCTCAAGGCCGAAATCGGCGAGGACCTGGGCGTAACCACCGCGGCAAAAAATCTGTACGGAGCCGTCAAGGGATACCTGGTCATTATCGAGGGTGGGTTGGTTGTCGTTATGGAGTTTGATCCCGACAACCTTAACAGTGTTGCCCGGAACTATCTCTCGCGGGTGGAAGCGGAGGGATCTGTCCCACGCCGAGGCGACGGCGTCCGGGAGCCGCACTGGAAAAATCAGGAGTTTACCTTGATGGGCTCCTCCGACCTGGATATAAACAAGCATCCCCACAAGGACAAGATCGTGGAGATTTTTAAATCCTTTAAATAAGTGAGCAATGGGAACCAGAACGGACAGCGGCGGCACTCCCTCAGAGAGGAGAATAATGATGAGAATGAAACCGGGAAAAATCAACACCCTGAAAGCAGCGGCGTTTGTTTTAACCTTGATGCTGGCCCTGGGCGTTTTTGCCGGCTGTGGCCAGGACGTAAAACCGAAGGCGGAAAACGGCAGCCCGAAGAGCCCCGCTTCCGGGCAGGCGGAAAAACCGGCGCTCAAGGTCGGGGAGGCGGGCAAGACGGACAAGCTGTCGATAACCGTAACCAAGGCGGAAAAAGCAAAGGAATGGGTCAACAGCCCGGCCAAAGGCCGGGAGTACGTGGTCGTCTCTTTTAAGGTCACCAACATCTCCAAGGAAGAACAGAGCATCGGTGCCAACGATTTTCAATACGTCAGCGATGAAAGCGGCTCCCGGGAGGCTTACGCACGCACTACAGGCGTCAAGGCTGTTCCCGATACCTTCGGGGCCGCCAAAATAGCGCCCGGGGATACCTTCGAGGGCAGCCTGGTCTACGCCGTGCCGGTGGAGATGAGCCGCGTCGAACTGCATTACATGGAAAAACTTGGCTTGAAGCCTGACCTGCGCTTTGAGTTCAACAAATAGTTTCAACTGCGGTGTACCAGCTTTCGGCGGGCGCTATGCCCAGCCTCTATCGCCAGCCTTCGGGCTGGCTTTATCATCCCTACTGCAGTCTGCGCACCGGCCTTATGGGATCGGGCCTGATACTCTACGCTTGGAGTTTTAAAGGATGGCAAAAAAATACCGCCGGTGACTCGGCGGCAGAACGGAGATCTTTAACGGAGATCTATTACGCCTATATTATCAGACATATTGTCTAATGTAAACCCTTTGATAATTAATTTAGATTATTCTGAAAAGATAATTCCTTATTGGGAAGCCCGGCCGCCTAAGGCCTGGAAGGCGATAGACGGGCATCCACTGGTATGGGTTTGTCCTTTGGTCGGGAATATGAACACTAATTCATGGAACAACGTACTAAAAGTCGAACATGCTGATTATGGTAAAATTTCAAAAACTTGACAACGAGGTTAATAAAGGTTTAAATTTTAAACAGACCCTAATCATTCAATTGTCCCCTTTGAAACCGGGTCCCATCATTACCAACAGCCTTCCTGAGCACATTGGATTGTAACAGAATACGGCAAAATCAATCTGAAGGGCAAAACCGCCGGGTAAAGGGCGGGGGCCATTATATCTATTGCCAATCCTGTTTCCCGTGATGAGCTGGTTACTGCTAAAAATGATGGGCATACTGAAGAAAGAGCAATAAATAGGAGTCCCTTTACTTCAAATGTAAGTTGGCAGGGCTTTAATAGCCGCTGTGGAGAAGCGAGCTTCGTTGAAGACGGGAGGTGAGACGATAGATCAGGTACGGACACGCTGGCTATTCAGGCTCAGGCCAAAGCAAGGCGTTGATGTAATCGAATATAATATTATAACTGATTTACAGATCGATGTTACCGGCTAATCCGTACAGCCAAGGTTTTATTTTAAAAAAGATATTTTTAGGAGGGATGGTTTTGCCGCATAATCAATTTCTTATGAATACCCGTGACATTAAGTTCGTGATAAAAGAATGGTTAGACATGGAAAAACTCCTGTCTCTGCCGGCCTACAAAGAATATTATGGAATCGATGACATCGATAATTTCCTCGATGTCAACTTCAAAGTCTGCCGCGACGTTATGTGCCCGGCTAACAAAGAGGCCGATGAAATCGGTTGTACCTATGTGGGCGGCAACGAGCATGCAGTCGTAACCCCCGATATCTTCAAAACCGTCTATAAAACCATTATGGATGCCGAGTTGGGACCCCAGTTCGGATTCCGCGGCGATGGCAAGATACCCCTGTCCTGGTACGCTCCGATTCTGGAAATGCAGTCCGCTGCGTCTGCGGCCATCGTAATGTTCTGGTGTCTGACCCAGGGCGCTACCACCGTGCTCCAGGAATTCGGCACCCAAAAACAAAAGGACATTTACCTGTCCAAGATGTTCTCCGGTGAGTGGAGCGGCACCATGGGCCTGACCGAACCGGGCGCAGGATCTGAGGTCGGCGCGGTTCAGAGCAAGGCGGTTCCCACCGATATTCCCCACGTGTATAAGATGACCGGCACAAAATGCTTCATCACCTCCGGCGACACTGATCTGAATGATAACGTCATCCACCTGATGCTGGCCAAGACCCCAGGCGCTAAGGACGGCACCCCCGGCATCTCGCTGTTCATCGTGCCCAAGTTCTGGGTCGACCCAGAGACTGGAGCCATGGGCGCGTGGAACGACGTGACCACCGTCGGCATCGAGCACAAGATGGGCATCCACGGTTCTTCTACCTGCACCCTGTCAATGGGTGACAACGGGAACTGCTTGGGCTGGATGGTAGGCGAAAAAGAAGTGGTAGATGGCCGCGGCGTAGGAATGGCCCAGATGTTCGCGTTTATGAACGAAGAACGCCTGAACACCGGTCTGTTCACCCTGGGCTGCATCACTTCCGCATACTACGCGGCTCTGGAGTACACCAAAGTACGCGTACAGAGCAAGCATTCCACCAATCCCAAGGGTCCCAGCGTCCGCATCATCGAGCATGAAGACGTCCGCCGCATGCTGATGTACCAGAAGGCCGGCATGGAAGCCATCCGGGCTCTGATTTACCAGTCGTATCTCTACCGCGACTTGGCTGTCGATGCCGAAACTCCGGAAGAGAAACAGTACTTTGATGACATGTTCATGATCAACAATCCCCTGTGTAAGGCCTATTCATCCGACATGGCCCGGATCCTCACCGGGGAAGCGGTCCAGTGCCACGGCGGCTACGGATTCATGGAAGAGTATGCCCCGGCTTCGCTGTACAGAGACTGCGTCATCCACGGCATCTGGGAAGGTACCAACTTCATTCAAGCACAAGACTATACCGGCCGCAAGTTCACCATGAGTGGCGGTGAGCCGTTCAAGAAGTGGGTGGCTGAAATCGACGACTTCGTCGCGGGTCAGAAGACTGACGAATTCGCGGCTGAATTTGCCATGATGGCGGATGCTATGGTCTCTTTCAAAAATATTGTCGATATGAATGCTGCCTGGACGGCCGGCGACAAGCAGATGAAACAGCTCTTCGCCACCCGGACCATGCATGCCGGCGCGAGAGTCTACTGCGGTAAGCTGCTGCTCTCGCAGGCCCTCTTAGCTGCCAAGAAGCTGGCTGAACTGGGCGACGACCACTACGACGCCAATTTCTACAAGGGCAAAATCGCCAGCGCCAAGTTCTATATCATGAACCATGTAACCGATGTCTTCGGATTCGAGAAGTCCATGAAAGCCGGCGACCGGTCTGCAATAAATGTACCGGAAGATGCATTAATGTAATCGCTATGGACTCGGTCCACGAGGTCTGATCATTGACAGTCCGTCTCCCGGTGCCCATTTCGGTCATCGGGAGGCCGGGCAGTCCGGCTCCCTCCACCAAAAAATGGTAAGAAAATGGCGACTCGACTTAATCGAGCCGCCATTTTGTAATTTCGAACCCCCCGTCCGACAGGAGGATTCGTGAGGATGAGCTTTAAAAGGCGAAGGATCTGGGACTGATCGAGCAATATAAAGACTTCGACCCGGAAATGATCCGGTATGTTATTGCAGAGCCTAGTCGTTATTGGCGGGTAAAATGGATATAATTAAATATTTATTTGGTATTTATGCAGCTTTCTGTAAAAAACCGATTTGTTAATTCCCAGGATTTTAGCTGCCTGGGCTTTGTTGTTGTTGGTTGTGGCCAACACCTTTTCAATCATTTCCCTTTCCAGCTTTTCAATGGATTCACTCAGTCTATTCCCGGGTTTTTCGTCCAGCTCGGGTTGACGCGTTGCTTCTGACAGGGAAGGAAAATGTTCTATATCCAGTACCCGCTCTTTTTTTAGTGAAGCCAGGGTTATTGCTCGCTCCAGCAGATTCTCAAGCTCCCGCACATTTCCGGGCCATGAATACCCCTCCAGCATAGACCTTGCCCGGTCTGAAATGCTGTTGATGTTGGTTTTGAGCTGTACATTGATCCTCGCTATCAGGTGCTGGACCAGCAGGGGAATATCCTCGATCCGTTCTCTGAGCGGAGGTACATTTAACCGGACTACGTTCAACCGGTAATAAAGGTCCTCGCGGAATTCCTTGTTGGCCACCAGTTTTTCCAGGTCTCGATTGGTCGCTGCTATTACCCTCACCTTAATGAAAATGGGGCTGGTACCCCCAACCCTTTCGATGACCCTTTCCTGCAGCACTGAAAGAAGTTTGGTCTGCATATTCAGGGGCATATCCCCTATTTCGTCAAGAAAAATGGTGCCTCCTTTTGCAAGCTCAAACTTGCCGGGTTTACCACCTTTTTTAGCCCCGGTGAAAGCACCTTCTTCATACCCGAACAGTTCGGACTCCAACAGGCTTTCCGGCAGCGCGGCGCAGTTGACTCTTACAAACGGTCCTTCATGTTCGCTCTGATTGTGAATCGCTTGCGCAAATAGCTCTTTACCCGTTCCGCTCTCACCGGTAATCAGGATTGTCGACATAGTATTTGAAAGCTGTTGGGCCATGGATTTGAACATTAAAAATTGGGCGTTGATCCCGATCAGATCCTTAAAGTGCCACCGAGCCTGGTAAATCTGGCGAAACTCCTGCTTGTAATAGTAAAGTTCCTTTTCCGTTTCCAGTAATTTTTTGACCAGCAGCTTGGCCTGAGACATATCAAGAAACAGGCTTCTACCCACTGCCCCGGTTATCTCACCGTTCTTTATGATCGGGGTCCTGGTTATGATGGTATCGCGGCCATTTATAGTCCAGGTATCAACCTCGTGGATTTCTCCGGTCAATAAAACTTCTGGCAGCTTAGAGTGGGGGGTAATCTCCAGGATATGTTTCCCCACCACTTCCTCCTTCTCCATACCCAGCAAATCAAGATAAGTCTGATTCATGAAAGTAATTATTCCTTCTTTATTTACGATCACGTAGACCATGTACGGGCTCTGTATCACAACCTCTGATACAGTGGCATACTCTTTTTCCAGGTCCTGAAGCTCCTTGATCATGTTTTTAGAACCGGTGGCGCCCAAGAAAAAAGTCTGCCCGATCGCTCCTATGACTTCTCCATTTTTCATCATAGGGTAACGTCGGGTTATTATGGTCTCCCGCTTATTAATTGACCAAGAATCGGCTGGGTTCACGCAGCCGGTTTTTAGCACCTCCGGCAGCTTGGAATCACTTGAAACCTCAAGGATATATTTACCCAGCGCCTCCTCCTGGCTTATGTTCAGCCAATCCAGATATGCCTGATTGACAAAACGTATTATACCCTTATCGTCAACAACAACACACGCCACGTAGGGATTATCGAGTACAGCCTCGGTAATGGTTGATAAATCGAAAGAATCCACAAAAAAAGCCATGTATGTTTCCTCCATTAGCTGATGTATATAGTGCCGGTGCATTCATCCCTGATTTCAGTGGAAGACCTATGGTTACAGGTATTGTACTACAACCAGGGTGGCTGAAAAGAATTTCCATTAACATAGTATCTTTTTGAGACTATATTACCGAAACCGTACCCCCCGCGCGAATCCCCAATTTGCTAAGTCCTGTCTACAACTGAATTGCACGCGGTACCAATCTGCAACCCTTTTGCTTCCCTTAGCCATTGGCTGGTTTTCCACTTTTAGTGATTCCTTTTAAAAGACAGCCCCTAAATACAGGGGTTGTTTCAATATGCTGACATCTCTGGCAGATCCTTGTTGGGGGCGGCACACTTTTTGCTTTATTCCAATTCGATCAAACCCTTAAATTATTAGGAATTTGTGCAAATTGGGACAAATACCATTCTTGTTGTACGCAGCACGTCTCAAAATGAATCGTCTCGAAAGGAGGTGTTAGAGATTCCGTCTTACCAGAAGAGACTGCCCTGAACCGGTAGGAGTTATCTCCAGTAAAAACTAAGGGAGGGATAAGCGTGGGCATAAAAGAAGTAGTGATGGTTAGCGCTTGCCGCACAGCGATTGGAAGATTTATGGGCAGCCTAAAGGATGTACCAGCCCGGGACCTCGCTATAGCTGTAGGTAAATCTGCGGTTGAGCGGGCGGGCATATCTGCTGACATGGTTGATGAGATTACGATGGGGCAGTTGTACACCGGGATGCAGGGTTCCCTGCCAGCCCGGCAGGTAAGTATGAGGGTTGGGCTTCCGTTCAGAAGCAACGCTGTGAGTGTGAACCAAAACTGTGCTTCGGGGATGAGGGCGCTGGAAATAGCGGCTCACAATATTATGCTGGGCAATACGGAGATAGCCCTGGCGGTCGGAGTAGAAAACATGACCAACGCACCTTATCTAATCTCTCAAGCCCGGATGGGTTATAGACTGGGCCCGGGAAAAGTCGAAGACTCGATGCAGCACGATGGGCTGATAGATGAACTGGTCCCAGGGCATATGGGAGTCACCGCCGAAAACGTGGCTGAGAGGTACGGTATCACCCGGCAGGAATGCGATGAGTTAGCCCTGCTGAGCCATACCCGTGCAACTAAGGCCGTTAAAGAAGGCATCTTTAAAAGAGAAATCATCCCTATCGAGGTTAGAGATAAAAAAGCGTTAACCCTTTATGAAACCGATGAGCACATGATTCCCAATGCCAGTCTTGACTCTATGGCCAAACTACCCCCGGTCTTTAAAAAGGATGGAGTGGTTACCGCGGCTAATGCTTCGGGTATCAACGATGGAGCGGCGGCGGCCGTACTTATGTCCAAGGAAAAAGCGGCAGAGCTGGGTATAAAGCCCTTGATGAAACTGCTGGCAGTCTGCGGTGAAGGTGTTGATCCGAAATTGATGGGACTGGGCCCGGCCGTTGCTATACCTAAATGCCTGAAAAAGGCCGGACTAAACTTCGCGGATATAGAGTACTGGGAGATCAACGAAGCCTTTGCCGCCCAGTGGCTGGGTGTCGGCAGGATGCTGGAGGAGGATTACAGTATTAAACTAGACCTTTCCAAGGTTAATCATAACGGCTCGGGAATCGCCCTGGGGCATCCGGTGGGCTGTACCGGCCTTAGAATAATCGTTAGCCTGTATTACGAGATGGAGAGGCTCGGATTGACGCACGGGGGCGCCTCGTTGTGTGTCGGTGGAGGACCGGCCATGGCATCGTTATGGACTAGAGATATATAACAGCATACGGCTGCCATGTATTTATAGTATTTTTACCAGATACGAATGGTTTTCTTAAAAATAAAAGTAACGCAAGTACATCCGGTTTCATGGGGTAAAACCCTGGATTCCTTGTTGTTGAAGGGATACAGGGTTTTGTTTTTTTGGATGATCTGTTAACGGAGCGATTATGAAATTAATTAATTTATGTCGTTGAATTAAGGTGTCGGATTATGCCCTCACAGCCTCCAGGTTGCTCTGTAAAGGCTTTGCATGGTGTAGGTTGGGGTTTTATAAGCCGGGGAGGCCCAAGGCTAGGATTCCATCTGCTTAGCCAGAAAGCCGGCGGCTGTTTGAGTCATCTTCAGCTCTATATCGCCCAGTTTAACCCCCTGGTCTTTAGGCATGAGGATCACGGCACCAATAGCGTCGCCCTCAAAAATAATAGGTGAGATAACCTTTGGGAATGACCGGTATCTCTCGGTTTCGTCCAGGATAGCAATCACTTCGAAGTAAGGGTCGTCATTATCGTTAATTAACAGAGGTTCTCGATTTTCCATCACTTTCCTGATGGTGGCGTCCAATTTTTTATTAAGAAATTCTTTCTTGGCTCCGCCGGATACAGCGACAACAGTGTCCTGGTCACAAATAAGTGCGAGGTGGCCTAAGCTCTGATGCAGGGAATCCGCGTATTCCTGTGCAAATTCTTCAAGCCTGCCCACGATGGAATACTTTTTAAGGATTACCCCTCCTTCACGATCAACAAAAATCTCCAATGGAGTTCCTTCCCTGATCCTCAGGTTACGTCGAATTTCCTTCGGAATCACTATTCTCCCCAGGTCATCTATCCGCCTGACAATACCGGTCGCTTTCATAACTATCTCCTTCCAAAACAGTTTTGGTATCTTTAGTATTTAGTCTATTAGAAAGATTATTCGGATATATCTTCGACTGCGATTGAGAAATACCAGTAAAACCATAAAATACAATGAAATATGCTGGTAAACACTAAAACGAGATTTTCAAGGAGTAAGGTATGTTTTTTAAGGTCTTAGAAGTGCCCAAAGACGTGGAAATCCAGAGATACCTGACCGCCATCCGCTTTGATGAATGGCTGCGGGATGATCTATTCCACTTCAAATGGTGGTTGTTATTAGCCTTGATCACAGCATCGCTAGCCGTATGGTGGTTCGCGCTCGACAAGTCGAGGCTGCACGACGTCGTCCTTTACGCGGGTCTGGCGCTCATAATAGTCATGGGGATAGATGAGTATGGAGAAGAACTGATCCTGTGGGATTTTCCGATTGATATTATCCCGGTATTTCCCGTAGTGTCATCACTAAACCTGATAAGCCTGCCGCTGGTATACTCGCTGATCTATCAGCGCTTTAAGACCTGGAAAGATTTCATTTTTCCCATAGTTTTATCTACGGCGGTCTTTTGTTTCGTTGTTGAGCCGCTCCTGGCGTGGGGGGGGTTCTATCACTTGATAAGATGGAAGTACTACTATTCATTTCCGGTCTACTCCCTGGCGGCGATAGGTATCAGGGCGCTGGTCATCAAGATTCACACCATTACCGAAGTATCGAGAAGAGAAGGCTTATCGGGCATAAAACGGATACCGTCGCCAGCCGATAAAATGAAACCGTCATTCGCGCGAAAGCCTTTGAGGTAGAAAGAGTATATATAGGTGTCTATCAGCACCTAACCTGGAAGTACATCGTATTCACATTAGCTAGTTGAAACTAAGAGTTTAATCAGGGTGTGATCCGCGAAATTCCACAGCTCAGCCTGTCGATGTAAGTCGACAGGCTTTTTTCGCATTATCAGAAAGTATAAGCCGGACTTTCTGATAATAAGCAAGTGCCACTAGGGCTCTCGCCTTCGCCAGAGGCTTGGCGACAGCCAAGTTTTCTTCGTCATATAAGACGATGAGTCACAAAAAGTTCATACTCTTCATAGTATAAATCGGTAATGTAAGAAATTAGCCTTGGCTAACTTTTGAATAGGAGGAGTGTAACAGTGTTGCTACCTAGATATGCCATTCCTTTGTCTAAACTACCGATTGGATTGTCGGGCAGGATTGTAGACCTGCAACTTGACGGTTTATTGAGACGTCGAGTATTGGATTTGGGTATGGTGCCCGGCACGCAGGTTGAATGTGTTCGTAGAAGTCCCTCAGGCGATCCTACAGCTTATAAGGTCAGAGGGGCAATGATAGCCCTCCGCAGCGAGAATGCAGAACAGATAACCGTATATCTTAGCTAAATTTTATATTAATCATTTTTTAAGGAGATGCCATGGATACGAATTGCTTTGACCGCTCGTCGATATTGAAGGATGAGTTCGATATAAAACCAAAAGCGGGCCAGTATGTCGTGGCCCTGGCGGGGAATCCCAACGTAGGGAAGAGCACGGTATTTAACGCGTTAACCGGCCTGCGCCAGCACACCGGGAATTGGCCGGGCAAAACGGTAAACAGCACTCAGGGCAGCTTCGTCCATCAGGGTAAATCTTTTTTACTGGTGGATCTGCCAGGGACGTATTCCTTGATAGCTCACTCGGTGGAAGAGGAGATAGCCCGTGACTTCATCTGTTTCGGACGTCCTGATGTCACAGTGGTGGTGGTTGCCGCCGCCTGTCTGGAACGCAATCTGAACCTGGCCCTCCAGGTGATGGAAATAACCCCCCGGGTAGTGATATGTGTCAATCTGCTGGACGAGGCGAAAAAGGAAGGCATCCAGGTTGATTTGAAGGGTCTGAATCAAAAGCTGGGAGTACCCGTGGTGGGCACGGTGGCAAGGACGGGAAAGGGCCTCATGGAGCTGCGCGAAGTGATTTGCCAGGTCGCGGAGGGAGCTTTCATTCCCAGCCCTTTGAAGGTTACGTACGACCGCGAGGTGGAAGAGGCGGTAGAGGCGCTTATCCCCAAGATTGTAAAGCTCATTGGGTGTGCGATCGATCCCCGCTGGGGGGCACTCCGACTGCTTGACAGTGACAGAGCCTTAATCGAGAAAATGGATGCCTATATTTGCAGAAATAAAACCGGCCTGAAGGATAAATTGGAGGCGGTAATATGAGTTCGGCAGAAGGAGCCAAAACCCTGATGGAAATCTATTCCGAAGTGGAAGGAGATTTCAGGTTTAAGCGGAAAGCGCTGGTCGACCGGATGGTGAGCGATATTTACTCCAACGCGGAGGAAATCGCCGGAGAAGTAGTAACGAGAGGCATCTCTCGGCGAAGCAACTGGGAAGCCAGGATCGACAATATCCTGACCTCCCGCTGGCTTGGTTTTCCAATCATGGCGGTTCTGCTCGGTCTGGTTTTTTGGATAACCGTGAAGGGGGCGAATGTCCCTTCCGAAATAATCGCCACGATGCTATTCAGCCTGGAAGAGAAACTCTCGATTTGGTTTTTGGCGTCTGGAGCCCCTGGCTGGCTGCACGGGATTCTGATACTGGGGATGTACCGGACCCTGGCCTGGGTAGTATCGGTGATGCTGCCGCCGATGGCCATATTTTTCCCCTTGTTTACCCTGCTGGAAGACCTGGGGTATCTTCCCCGGGTGGCCTTCAACCTGGACAGCTTCTTTAGAAAGGCCAAAGCCTGCGGCAAGCAGGCCCTGACGATGTGTATGGGATTTGGCTGCAACGCCGCCGGGATCATTTCCTGCCGAATAGTCGATTCCCCCCGGGAGCGCCTGATCGCTCTGTTGACCAACAACTTCGTGCCCTGCAACGGGCGTTTCCCGACCTTGATCGCTATAGCCGTAGTCTTCGTCGGAGGAGCATTCTCTTCGGTCGGCGATACCATAGCGGCTTCTATGGTCATCACCGTCCTGGTTTTGCTGGGAATTGCCGTGACTCTTGTGATTTCGCGATTGCTATCCGCTACTGTTCTCAAAGGCGAGCCTTCATCGCTGATTATAGAGATGCCTCCTTACCGTGTGCCGCAGGTTGGGCCGGTGATCTATCGCTCGATAATCGACCGCACGATCTTTGTTCTCACGCGGGCGGTGATGGTGGCTGTACCAGCGGGAGCTGTCACCTGGATTCTGGGCAACGTGTATGTCGGACAGCTGAGCGTCATTGGACACCTGGCCAACTGGCTGAACCCGCTGGGGCAGATCATCGGCCTGGACGGGTTTATCCTCCTGGCGTTCATTCTGGGATTTCCCGCCAACGAGATAGTCCTGCCGATCTTGATTATGTGCTACCTGTCCACTGGCCATATGCTGGAATTCGAGAGCCTGGATGAAGTCCGGACACTCCTGGTGAACAACGGCTGGACACTGCTGACAGCTGTCAACGCCATGCTTTTCTCGCTGCTGCACTGGCCCTGCGCGACCACCATACTGACGGTATTCAAGGAAACGGGGAGCCGGAAGTGGACTCTTTTGGCGTTTGCGATTCCCACCACGGTTGCTTTTATTATCTGTTTCTTCGTTGCCCAGTGCGCGCGGCTGTTCGGTCTGGCTTAGGCACGATAACTGTGGTATCACCAGGAGGAGGAGCATGTGTGAACCTAAGGAACTGTTTCATACCGTTCGCGGTTATGAGCTGCAGCACCAGGAGAACCGATACGTAACACCCTGTATGGAAGACTATATAGAAATGGTTTACCGTTTGTCCGAAAACCACAGCCTGGTGAGGATGAGCGACTTATCCAAGGCCCTTAATGTAAAGCGGCCTTCGGTCACCAAGATGGTGCAAAAAATAGCGGAGTTGAGTTACATCAATTACGAGAAGTATTCCCTGCTCAGATTAACCGACCGCGGAAGAAAACTGGGTGAGTACCTTATCAAACGGCACTCTGTTATAGAACGGTTTCTAAGGCTTATTGGGGTCGAAGAAGGCCTGCTGGAGCAGGTAGAAAAGATCGAGCACAATATAAGCGAAGCGACTTTAGGGAGGCTTGAGCTGTTCATCGGCTTCGCGGAATCAAACCCTGAACTGTTAGACAAATTTAGAATGCTGGATTAACTTTCGCGTAGGTGATTTTTTGACCCTCAATGGGGCAGCACCCATGTAGCTCCTACTTCCTGGATAGTCACCTTCTCCAGCTGACCGGCGGCAGCCTGACGGAAGCGAGCGATCGGTTCATCCATGGGTTCGTTGGAAAGTTTAAAGGCTCCCCAATGCATCGGAATAACCCATTTGGCAGCCATTTCCTCAGTCATTTTCCATGCCTGTTCCGGAGTGGCATGCCTGGATTCAAATGACTTGGGGGAATAAGCGCCAATGCTCATGATCGCCAGGTCCACGGGGATTCCACTGAGCTGTTGTTTAATCAGTTCTGTGTACGCGGTATCTCCACCGAAAAATATGTTTACGCCGTTTTTTGAAAGGAGGAAACTGTTGGCTTCCATTTCTTTATTCCAGGGTAAACGGGCTCCCCAGTGTTTCCCTTCTATGGCTTTAACACTTACCCCGGCCAGAGTCCGGCTGTCCTGCCAGTGCATTTCTTCTATTGACCGGAATTTCATGTCCTGCCATAAGGGAGATGTATTTTTGGCAGTTACGGCAGTTGTGTTGGGCGACTGAAGTTGGCGCAGGGTGGGATAGTCGAAATGATCCGTGTGAGCGTGAGAGACCAGCAGCAGATCGACCGGGCCGACTTCCCAACTTTTTAGTGCCGCAGTAATATAACGCCTTAAACCGATAGTCTGGTTAAAAAATGGTGTGACTCCGATGCGGGTGTCTAATGCCGGGTCGATGATAATTCTGGTGCCCAGAAAGTTGATTAAGAAGCTTGCGTGACCCAACCAGGTCACAGTGACATCTCTGTCTGACCACTTTCCCGGGGTAGGGCGAAGCCTGGCCGAGGTCGTTTTGTGTTCAAACTCTTCCTCAATCCGCCTTAAAAATATGCTGTCTTTAGTATTCATGCCTATACCGCCCATCAATAAAAGCATTCCCAATAACCCGAATCCCAGGATCTCTCGTCTGGTGTAGCTTTTTTTCAACAGCGGGTTAGTGGTTTCTTCTTTGCTTTTCAACGATTTCTCACTTCCAGTTTTATAAACAGCGGGGGGAAACGGCTTTTTTACATTGATAACGAAATCGCTCGGGTGAAAGAAATGCTAATCATGCATTAGATGCGATCGTTTTAGGGGTCGTTATGCTTTCCAAGCACCATTCTATCATAATACAAGCGGATACCTGCCGTTTTCCGGGTCTGGCATCAATAAGTTACAAATTCTGCTCCGCGTTTATCCGAAACCTCGAGTTCGGTCAGATGTAAAATAACGTCTTCGTATCCGGTGCTGTCCTTCACCACTTCAATCGTGCCGGTGGCCTTGATCCAGTCGTTGGGCTTTGGCGCCTTCCCGTTATAAGTAAACTGAAATCCCGCCTGTCCGTCTGCCCCACAGCAACCAGGCGTCCTTCGGTAAATGTAGCGGTACGTTTTCCCCTCCGGTTTACTTACATACTCTTGATACATGCCCTCCAGCTTGATGATTTTGTCTTGATAATCAGCGGGATTCATATATATATCGTCGCATTGCTGAATAAACAGCTTTTCCTTTATTTCCACCACCTTGGCACCGGCCGGCGCCTTTGGCGGTGATGCGGGCATACCGGTTTGAGTTTTGGTACCCGCTTCTTCCTTCGAGTCATTCCTAGGTGAGGCTGGCGTCGAGGTGGGCGGGAGGTTTTGGGCGCCGTCAGTTGCGACCGGAGATGGCGCGACCGCTGCACCTTCATTGCGGTTGGTCGCCGGGGCCTGCGTTTTTGACGGTGCTTTTAAACCGCTTATAGAACTGGAACTGCCGGACTGCTGGGTGCATCCGGCAAAGAGAAGCAGAATAACACATAAAACAGGCAACAATCTCTTTCTCATGGTCCCGCCTCCTAAACTCTTCGCTTTAACATTCCGACGAAAAAGAACGTGCAAAATGCCGCGAGATTCACAACAACCACGCTCGCGCCAGCAGGCGTCGATAGCGTAAACGACATCACTATACCGATAAAAAAGCAGAAAACGGACAGGACAGCCGAACTGATTACAACGCCTTTAAAACTCCTGAATACCCTCATGGAAGTCAAGGCGGGAAAAATGATCAAACTGGATATGAGCATCGCTCCCATCATCCTCATTCCAACCACGATGATAAGCGCCGTCAGAAAAGCGATCAGCATATTGTAGCTGCCGGGCCTCGTTCCGGTGGCCTTCGCGAAGTTTTCATCAAATGTAACAGCGAAGATCCGGTTGTAGAACAAGAAATACAGGATCATAACAACGACCGCCACGGTTATGCTCAGATACAAATCGTCCCGGCTCATGGCGAGGATCGTGCCGAACATGTAGTTGCAGACATCGGTATTCATTCCCACCGTCATGGATATGACGATGACTCCGATCGCCAGGGAGCTGCTGGAAATGAGCGCGATCGCAGCGTCGCCCTTTATCCGGCTGTTTTCACTGATACGAAGCAGAAGGAACGCGGCAAGCAGTACAAGCGGAATCGAGACCTTTAGCGGGGCAAGGTTAAGCGACATCGCGATCGCAAGAGTTCCGAAGCCCACATGGGAAAGCCCGTCGCCAATCATGGAGTACCTTTTGAGCACTAAACTCACACCCAGCAAGGAGGAGCACAAGGCAACCAAGGTTCCCACGACCAGGGCTCTCACGACGAAGGAGTATGAGAACAGCTGCTGCATTAAATCAAAAATTTTAAGCACCTCCCAGCATACGGCGGCCGATATCGGTCTTTGCATACTGCCACGTCGAACCGTAAAACAAAGGCACTGTCTGCAGGTGCAAAATCTTGTTCCCGTATTTGACGGCGCTTTTTATGTCATGGGAAATCATGATGATGGCGATGCCGGTTTCCCGGTTGAGTTTTTGAAGCAGGGCATACATTTCCGCCGCCACCATCGGGTCGAGACCGCTGTCCGGTTCATCGAGCACGAGCAGCTTTTCGGCAGCGCAGAGGGCGCGTGCCAAAAGCACGCGCTGCTGCTGACCGCCGGACAGATCACGGTAGGACTTCTTTTTAAGCGATTCGATTCCCAATCGGGTCATGTTCTTATGGGCGCTGTCTCTATCCTGCTTGGAATAAAAGGCTAAAACGCCATGCCGGTTCAGCCGCCCGGAAAGCACCACCTCAAAAACACTCGCCGGGAAGTCTTTTTGCACAACTGTTTGTTGGGGCAGGTAACCAATCTCCGTCTGCTTTACTCCATTGAAAATAATTTGGCCGTCGGCAGGCTTTAGAAGGCCGAGGATGCCTTTCATCAACGTGCTTTTACCCGAACCGTTCTCTCCCACGACGCAAAGGTAATCTCCCGGTTCCAGATCGAAAGCGACGTTTTTAACCGCAAAGGCCGAGTCGTATTTCACAGACAGGTTCTTGCAGGAAATGACGCTTGCCACTTAGCCCAGCCCCTTTCTCAGGTTCTCAGCGTTTTGTTTCATAAGCGAGAGGTAAGTGACGCCCGCTTCAAATTCTGATTTGGTGACATTGTGGCAGGAGTTCAAAAGCAGCATCCCAGCGCCCGTCTGCTCGCTCACCGCCTTCGCGACGTTCTGATTGCTGAGCTCCGCGTAGAATACATATGGGATCTTGTCTTTTTTAACGGTGTCCACCAGATACTTGATAGTCGCGGCGCTCGCATCCGTCTGGTCGCTGCACCCGCTGAACGCCGCGCAGTACTCCAGGCCGTACCCATCCACAAAATAGCGGAACGGGAACCGGTCCGCCACAACTATCTTTTTATGCCTGGCATTTTTGATGATAGAAGCGATTTCCTCATCGACCTTTTTAAGCTCTCCGGTATAGTATTCAGCGTTATTTTTGTAAAAATCGGCATTTACGCTGTCGCGCTCGCACAGGCAACCCGAAATCGCATTGATCAGTGTGATAGCGTTTTCAGGCGAAGTCCAGACATGCTCATCGTATTCAGGTTCTTCTTCCTCCTGGGCCTTTGAATCGCCGCCAGTTTTTTCTTCCGCTTCGGGCTCCATACCCTCCACGGTCTCTTCCTCCACCGGTTTTACATAATCCAGCAAGCGTAGAACCTTAATTTTGGATGTATCCATGGAGGATAAAACCCTATCAACCCACGCATCGCTTTCACCGCCAATGTAAATGAATACATCGGCGTTACTAATTTTGAGGATATCTGCCGGAGACGGGTCAAAGGAATGGATCGACGCACCAGGACTAATCAGCATCGTCAGGTTGGCTTTGTCACCGACGATTGCCCTTGTAAAATCATATTGCGGGAAGATCGTCGCTACAATATTCAATTTGGCGTCCGCTTTAACATCTGCGGAGTTGCTCCTTGGGGAACAACCCACCGAAGTCACCGCTAAAAGCGCAGCCAAAAGCACCATCGATATAAATCTTTGCATGCTAAAAAACCTCCTATTTTGTGTTTCAAGCGCATGAACACATGCCGATTGCGAGCAGTCGTACCTGCTCGCCAAACAGCTTAGGAGGCATCAATTATTCATTTGAACCTTCAATGCTACCGGGGTATTGTTTCTGGTGTAGAAGTGCCCGACTCTTAGGCGGGCAAGGGTCCGAAGGCAAGAAGCGGCAACAATCAGGCCGGCAATGAGGCAGAGCCCGGTAATGTTGTTTAAGAGATTTATACAGTCGTTAATTTGCGCGCAAATCGGGCAGCCTTCGCCGGTACAGTCGTGATTGGCGTTAGAAATGATGAAGTAGGCAGATAACAAGGCAGTCGCAGCAATACATATTAAGATAAATATGGCTAAAAATCTTATAGAATTAAAAGATTTTTTTTGCATGCGCTTTTCCTTCTTCTTTTTCTAACTTCAATCCTTACCTATTATAGATTTATATAATGGGAAAGTCCATACTATGACATATTTATGTGTATAAGTTAATAAAAGCGGGAAACCCTAAAAGGAAAAATGTACTTGGGGGTTACGATGAGCACTCAGGTTATTTCATGGGCTATGATAGCATTGCCTTGGTTTACTCTTTTTTTTATGAAAAAAGAGGATATAAAGCGGTTTATGCCAGCCGCCCTGTTTACCGTGGTTTCAAGCACGATTATCTATGAGTCGAGCATCACGTTCAACATGTGGAGTACCCGGGAAACCGCCTACCCCCTTAATCAGATGTTACCTTCTATTTACGGGCTTTTTCCAGTATTGACGATATGGATATTAAAGTTCACCTACGATCGATTTTGGTTATACCTGGCGACTAACGCAGCACTGGATATTTTTTGGGCTTATATTCTAATCCCGTGGTTTGTTACTGCTGGGATTTTGGGGTTTCTGAAGTCCAGGACTTTTGTATTTATATTATCTGTTTGTCATGCGGTTTTAATATATGGATACCAGTTGTGGCAGAAGGACGCGTTGCTCCCGGCGCCCAAGGGACTGCTCTCACTAAAAATAAGGCCGGCCGAAACTAAACCGTTGCTTAAAGAACGTGATGATACCGACAGCCGATACTAGTATTTGAATCAAAGCCCATCAAAACAATGTAAAGCGGGATAGCCAACACCCTGTTTATTTGTCTTTTTTATTTCTTACGTCACATTTTTCGACTAATAACTGCAAATAATTGTCAGATTGGTTATAATAAGTAATGACCATCAGCAACATAACCAGACTATAGGAGGTAGTTGAAATGGCAAGACAAGCGAAGGCGGCCAAGAAAGTTGAGGCGCCACCTATTGATTCCCGGCAGGGAACCAGGGATAGGGGCAAGAGGTTGATTGTGCCTGGGATTCTCCTGTTATTGAAAACAGAACCTACTCACGGCTATGATCTAATCCAAAAGCTCACGGATTTAGGTATTGAGGAAGAAAAACTCGATGCCGGCACTGTCTACCGTACCTTGCGGGGGATGGAAAAGGAAGGCCTCATAGAGTCGAAGTGGATAACCGAGGGGCCGGGGCCAGCCAGAAGAAACTATGAGGTTACGACCAAGGCAACAGCGGAAATTGGGAAGTGGGTAATGGAAGTAGAGAAGCAAAAAGGTCTCCTGACCGGGTTCTTAGAGCGACTTAAGAAATATGCTCCGAGGTAATATATAGATATTTTAGGAAGGGGCTGTGGAGTTACAGCCTCTTTTTTGTTTTCTAAACGCAGCGATGCTTGGGGGTTTAGGGTCCGAGGCATTCATTTAATTTCTTATACCATTGAATTAGCGGGGTGGATTTAAGGGCCAAAGAATAAAGTTATTAAAACAATAAGAGCTTACAATACTCTACAAAAAAACACATATTTATGCATGTTTCGCTGAAGGATATAGGTGATTCTACATCAAAAGTAATAAAGGGCGATTGTTCGCAGTTGTTATTTTTCAGTTAATATCGTTTTTTGTTACGAGGTACCGAATCGGAGGAAGATTCATGGCGAGAAATGCAAAAAGGCCCTACCGGCAGCTCCTGGCTGAGATTGCTGTACTTAAACAGAAGCTCGCGGCTTATGAAGAAGCGGCATCCACGGTTGGTTCCAACCCGGCTAAAGAAACCGGCGCCCCGGTCATGGATGACGGTGAACTGTTCAAATCGCCGGTCTGGGTTGAAAAGATGAAAGAGCGAAGGGCCAGGAGGACGACTTCAAAACTCCGCAGAAACCAAGTCCGGGTCCCGGACAAATACCTTCGGACCATCTTTGATTCAGCCCCCGTTGGAATTTCCGTGGCTACCGACCCCTCCTGCCAGGTCATCTGGCACAACTGCGCTGCAGCCAGATTCTTAAGAATCGAACCCGGGGAAAGCCCTTCCTTTTTGGCATTGACCAAACCTAGATTCAAGATGCTGTACCAAGGGAAGGAACTGCTTCCCGAGGAGATGCCGTTAAAGCGGGCTGCCTGGCGTGGAGAGACATCTAAAAATCTCGAACTGGAGTATATCTGGGACGATGAAGTAAGAAAATTCGCCCGGTGGAATGCCAGCCCGTTAATCAGTGAAGACGGCGGAATCATCGGAGCGATCGGGGCATTAGAGGACGTCACCGAGCGCAAGCAGGCGGAGGAGGAGCTGCGGAAATCAAAACAGCAGATCGACGAGATTTTAGAGAGCATCTCGGACGCGTTCTACGCCGTCGATGCCGAGTGGCGGCTGACTTACATCAATCACCGGGCTGAAGAATGGTGGAAGCGCCGCAAGGAAGATCTGATAGGCACGGTGCTGTGGGACATGTTCCCGGACCCGGAGGTAACCAAGGGATATCAGGAGCACCACCGGGCCATGAATGAGCATATCCCGGTAACCTTCGAGACTTTTTTACCCCACTTCCTGGCCTGGGTCGAGGCAACTGTCTATCCTACCGCTGATGGCGGCGTGTCAGTATATCTTCAAGATATCACTGGGCGCAAAAAGGCGGAAGAGGTTTTGCTAGAAAATGAGCTGCGGCTGGAGGAACTGGTACGAGAGCGTACCAGGGAGTTGGAAGCGGCCAACCAGCGTATAACTCATATCCTGGAGAGCATAAAAGACCCTTTTTTCACCCTGGATGGACAGTGGAGATTCACTTACGTGAATCCCTCGGCGCAGGAGCAGTTTTCTTACCTGGGAGACATGGTCGGACAGAATATCTGGGAGTTGTTTCCCAAAATGGCGGGCACCTTTTTCTGGGACAAGTACCATACGGTGATGGAGAGCAAAAGGCCCCTCTGTTTCGAAGCGAAGACCCGGTATACCGGGTTCTGGTCAGAGGTCACGGTCTATCCATATAGAGAAGGAATCTCCGTGCTTTTCCAGGACATCACCGAGCGCAAGCGGGCGGAGCAGGCTCTCCAAAAAAACGAGGAGCGCCTTCGCGCCCTGGTGACGGCCAGCTCTGAGGTACTTTATCAGATGAGCCCGGACTGGAGCATGATGCGCCAGCTCCAGAGCCGGGGTTTCCTCACCTACACGGAAAGGCCGAACAGTAACTGGCTCCAGGAGTACATTCCCCCTGACGAGCAGCCGTATGTAACCGCTGCTATTAATGAGGCCATCCATACGAAAAGCGTCTTCGAGCTGGAACACCGGGTCTGGCAGGCGGACGGCAGCCTGGGATGGACGTTCTCGCGCGCGATCCCCCTGCTGGATGAGAAGGGCGAAATTGTAGAGTGGTTCGGTGCCGCTGGCGATATCACCGAAAGAAGGCGAGCGCAAAAAGACCTCCTGGAATCCAGGCAAAAATTTGCCAAAGCCTTTTATGGCAACCCGATAATGATGGTCTTAGTCACGATCGATGAGGGGAGAAACTTGGACTGCAACGATACGTTTTGTTCCACGACCGGCTATACCCGTGATGAGGTTGTAGGTCACACCAGCAGAGAGCTGAACCTCTTCGTGGACCTTGAAAAAAGAAGGGAGAATATCTCCAAACTCTTGAAAACTGGCCGGCAGGAGAATGTTGAAATCGACATCAGAACTAAATCCGGAAAAATCCTGAATTGCCATATGTGGAGCCAGCTGCTTTATCTGGACGGGAAACCCTGTCACATTACCGGTTTAATCGATGTAACTAAACAAAAGCAAATGGAGAAAGAAATATCGCACCTGGACCGCCTGAACCTGGTGGGTGAGATGGCGGCATCCATCGGTCACGAGATAAGAAACCCCATGACCACGATACGTGGGTTCCTGCAGATGCTCTCCACCAAAGAGGGCTGCGAACCTTACCAGGATTACTACGACCTGATGATCGAGGAGCTGGACCGGGCCAACACGATTATTACCGAATACCTCAATATGGCTAAGGATAAAGCCGTAGAGCTGCAGCCAAGGTACTTGGATTCGATAGTAAGGGCGATTCATCCGATGATACTGGCTGATGCCAATTTACAGGACAAGCAGGTAAGGCTGGATCTAGACTTTCCACCCAAGCTGATTATTGACGAGAAGGAGATTCGGCAGATGGTATTAAATCTGGCCCGTAATGGTCTGGAGGCCATGAATCAAGGTGGCGTGCTGACCATTAGAACCAGGACGTACGATGGAGCGGCGGTGCTGGAGGTGGAAGACAAGGGGAATGGGATACCACCTAAAATACTCGAACGAATCGGTACTCCATTCCAGACCACCAAGGATAACGGCACCGGCCTGGGACTGCCGGTGTGTTACAGCATCGCAGCTAGACATAGAGCTAAGATCGAGGTGGATACCGGACCCGGCGGGACGACGTTTAAGGTTATATTCAAACAGAATGGAATCGGGGTTCAGTGAAAAGTATGAAAAAGGTTTCTGGTGGAGCGGGTAATGCAGTCCCTTTGGCCCCGGTACTGACAGAACCCTGATAAACCCGCTGGATTGATTAAATTCCGACCTTCTATGTTTCCATAAAGCAGTGCCTCGAATCGTTCTGATCCTTATCACGATTATACATAATAATAATTTAATTAAGGGAAAATAGAAAAAAGACTTCGGAAGGGAATATGTATCAGCAGCTAGCCTACAATCCAATTAATGATCTCAATGTGCAGGCCTCACTGGCCAGAATCATGTTTTGGCGGGAAAACACTCTTTTCACCTGGCAGTGGTGGCTCCTATTAGCTGTAGTTGCGGTGTCCGCTTTAATATGGTGGCGTCTGGTTGACAGGAGCCGGCTGCTGGAGATAGTCTGCTACGGAATACTGGGAGCCGTTCCGGCAATGGTATTCGATATCACTGGAACTATGCTCGGATGGTATGCCTACCCGATCCTGCTGCAGCCCTATTACCCCGGTACCATATTCGGGATCATAACCCCGGCGATTATTGGCATGCTAATATACCAATACTTCCCCTCCTGGCGGGGCTTCCTCATCACGGTGACTCTGGCCTCAGCCGTGCTTTCTTTTACAGGGCAGCCGCTTCTTGCCTATATCGGGGTCTATAAGATCTACAATTTCAGCTACCTCTACTCGTTCCTGATTTTCATAATTATTGCTGTATGGGATAAATGGACGGTAGGAAAGATGAAATCGGCAAGAACTGGTTATTGACAATCTCTTACAATAAAATTTGGATTCAACTGTCTTAGTATCAAACAGATCCCTCTGCTTCTTAATTCTACCTAACAGCTTCCTCGCTTTCCCCCTTTTCAATAAAAAGCGGAACGAATGCCATCCCGCCAGTCTCCAACCGGGAGAAGGCATGCCAGGTTTCAACAAAAGAACCTTGATTTCAGCATAATTCGCTAAAGGATAAATGTCATTATACATCAAATATATTATAAACATCAAATTCGGAATTGTTAGTATAGTCAATCGATTTAAAATCGACCGGAGAACATCAGTGTTGCAAAAGAGGCTTAAAACAAACTAAAGTTGGAGGCAAATGCATTCAGACAGAGATAGGCTGGCTTATGGAGAAGCAGACCGTTATAGTTGGAAGTATGCTTTTGGATAGTTATGAGTCAGAAGGTGATTGCATGAATTCTTTTAAAGAACATATACAAAACTTATTAGCCCATAAAGAGAAAGAGCTTATTGATGCGGTGATCGGGTATGCCAAGGCTGCCAATTATGTTAAATACACTTCAACCCTGGAGGAGGCCTGGAGGGTATCGATAGCCGGGCTTACAAGTGCGATAATACAGGCCTTAAACCACAGCGAGGAGGTACCGGAGCTTAACCCCGATGAGGATTACCAGGAGGAGCCATCGGCTGCCTTCGGGATACTGGAAGCCCGGCGGCATCGTTCTCGCGGGGTTACCTTAGCTATGTTTCTGGGGCTGATGAAGTACTACCGCCAGTCGTATCTAGATTTGGTTAATGAGGCGGGATGGCCAAGACCGCTTACCGATAAAGCCTTGCTGTATCTGCACCGGGTTTTTGACCGGATAGAGCTGGGGTTCTGTTCAGAGTGGAACAGTAACACTCAAAATGGTCTCCTTGCTGAGCTGCAATCTGCCAATCGTTATATAAATGAAAAGAACAAGTATCTTACCGTATTCGAAAGCTTATCCAACCCGGTGGTTATTCTCGATGAGCGTAATTATATAGAGAATGCTAACTATTCCGCTTCGGAGCTACTGCTTGGGGCATCGGTCGCCGGAGCCGTCTATTACGGGAAAGGGAAGAGGCATTTTCAGGAACTGCTACCATGGTTAGAAAAAGAACTGGGTGAGTTTATCAGCGGTGGATACCTGGCGGCTGTTTTTGAAAAGGAAATAGAGCTTAATAACCAGAGAAAATTCTTTTTGATTCAGTTCAAACAGAACATGGATATAAGCGGTAAATTTCGCGGTACAATAATTACTTTAAATGATCTGACCGTAAGAAAGAAGGTCGAGGAGGCGCTGCGGGACAGCGAGGAGAAATTCGCCAAGGCCTTCCATGGAATTCCGATCATGATGATGGTTGCAACTATTGATGAGGGAAGATACCTTGATTGCAACGAGGCATTGTGCCTGGGATCGGGTTATTCCCGAGCGGAGATAATAGGGCGTACCAGCAGGGACATAAACCTTTTTTCAGACTTTGGAAGAAGGCCGGAGTACCTGAAGAAACTCCTGAAGGATGGAAGGATAGAGAACGAGGAGATTACCATCCGCACTAAATCAGGGGAACGCCGCGACTGTTTATTCTGGAGTCAGTTAATAAACATAGATAGGAGACAGTGCCATATATCCGGGATGATCGACGTGACCAAGCAAAAACGCATGGAGAAGGAAATATCCCGACTCGACCGGTTGAACCTGGTTGGCGAGATGGCCGCATCAATTGGGCACGAGATACGCAACCCGATGACTACCATACGCGGCTTCTTACAGATGCTGGGCGAGAAGGACGTTAGCGAAGAAAACCAGGAGTACTATAACCTGATGATTGAAGAGCTAGATCGGGCCAACTCAATTATTAGCGATTACCTGAGCATGGCCAAAGACAAAGTGGTTGACCGGAAGCCAGGATACCTCAATTCAATAATAAAAACCATTCTCCCAATGCTCCAGGCTGACGCGAACTTATCTGATAAACAAGTGAAGCTGGATTTAGGCCTTCCTCCCAAGCTGCTTGTTGACGAGAAGGAAATACGGCAGATGATTTTTAACTTAGCCCGCAATGGGCTGGAAGCCATGCAGCACGGTGGAACGCTTACCATCAGGACCAGAGCGTATAATGGCGGGGCGGTATTGGAGGTTGAGGACGAGGGATGCGGAATACCACCCGAAATACTTGAAAAAATAGGCACGCCATTTCATACTACCAAAGAGAACGGGACCGGCCTTGGGTTGGCGGTCTGCTACAGCATAGCTAACCGGCACGACGCGAAGATGGAGGTAGATACCGGGTCAGGAGGAACTAAGGTTAAGGTGAAGTTCAACTCGAATAGAATTATCACCACCACAATCAATGGGAAGGAGAGAACGTGTCCGAAGATGTTTAACCCGAGTTAATCGAAGGAACTGTAAATCCAACCGGCCTGAAGTGGGCTGTTTCTCATTTGAATTTTTATATACTTTTTCTTAATATATCCCATACATTTTAAAATCATATTTGTTATTCTAATACGAAGAGAGTTGCTGATTATCGATTCTAAAAAAAGTAAAAACATAATATTAAAATTTTAATTGGGCCTTCATGGGGTCTAATTTAATTTTCATCTTAATCTTAATCTAAATTTAAAATCACTACGCCGGGGAAATGATGAAGGATACAAGCAATTTATATATAAAAAGAAAAAACCGAAGGAAGACAAGAAGGAAAAGAAGAAGGACCCGGTGGTACCGGAGGCTACGGTTGATATTGATAATCGTTGTTATCGTTTGCTTGTGCAGATCGATTAATAACCGATACCTAAATATCCAGAACACGGATCCCGTTCAGTCTTTGTTAGTCAATACCGGTACCCAGGGCGATTCGAGGGCGGTAGATGCCTTAAAAATCGAATTGGAGAATTATATTAAGAATTACAAAGGACAGTACGGCATTTACTACTACAATATCGTCACCGGGGAGGAGTTCGGGATCAACGAAGCTGATGAATACACGGCCGCCAGCACGATAAAAGTGCCTTTAAATCTTTACCTCTATAATAATATTAAATCAGGGGCCGTTGATCCCCAGGGAACAATAAAGTATTTGAAGGACGACTACGAGGGGGGCACCGGCAAGATACAGTACGAGAAAGTCGGAAATACCTATACTATCGATGAATTATCAAAATTCTCCATAGTGTTGAGTGATAATGTGGCTGCCAACATGCTGATAAGGTTTTTAGGGATAGATAACATCAAACAGTATATGAGACAGGTTGGCGGTGTGGTGGTGCAGGACGGGCAAAACGTTTCATGCCCCAAGGACATGGGGCTTTATATGAGACTGGTGTATGAATTCAGCAGCAGAGAGGGAGTGCTTGGCCAGCAACTGATGGATTGTTTCCTGAACACCCAGTTCAATGATATGATACCCGCTTTACTCCCAACAAATATTAAAGTGGCGCATAAAATCGGGAATCAGGTCGGGGTTGTCAACGATGTGGGAATCGTATTTTCAGATAGGCCCTACATCCTGGCCGTCATGTCCAAAGATGTGGATGAGAAAGAGGCTGCAACGGTTTTACCCATTGTTTCTAAGAAAGTCTTTGATTATGCAACCAATTGAGACGCAAACTGAACTTTATCAACCTAAACTATTGTTGATTTAAAAAACCCGGTAGCCAAGCTACCGGGTTAAATATAGGGGTGGTGTAGGACTTCTTTCCGACTTAACTAATTATACGGAATTGGACTAGGCTTGGTTCTATCTTGGTTCGAAAAAATAACTGGGGCTCCATCTGTTTAGCCAGGAAGCTGGCGGCGGTCCCTGCCGCTTCAGTTCCATACCGCCCGGTTTAATTCCTGGTCTTTAGGTATATGAATTACAGTCGCGTATATAATTATAAATCCTATGTCACCTTGGATGTCATTGGATTAATAGGATACGGACTTGTATATAAAGACCTAGCTCACCTTCAACCCGGTTCGTAGTTTATCTGCGATCAGGGCTATAAACTCCGAATTGGTCGGCTTACCCTTTTCCACGTTAATGGTATAGCCGAAGACCTTATTCATCAATTCAACGTTACCGCGGTCCCAGGCCAACTCGATAGCATGCCGAATCGCCCGCTCCACCCTGCTGGAGGTAGTCGTGTTTTTCGCGGCGATCATCGGGTACAGCTCTTTGGTCACCGCTCCGAGCAGATTGAAATCTCCGACCACTAAAAGAATAGCGTCTCTCATGTATTGATAGCCCTTAATATGCGCGGGTACTCCCAACTGGTGAATTATTTCAGTAACCTCTAGGTCCAGGTTTCTGGTTTTCAGTGTTCGCGGGACAATAACCTGGTGCCTATTCTTCAGTTGGCGCAACCGATTACCCAGAACCTCTATATCGAAGGGTTTTAATATATAGTAATCAGCGCCAAGCTCTACCGCCCGGTGCGTCATATTTTCCTGGCCGAAAGCCGTAAGCATGACGATCTTGGGTCGGGTATCGGTATTTTCCTGGGCCAGTCTTTCCAGAACCCCGACACCATCCAGCTGCGGCATTATAATATCCAGGATCACGATATCAGGCTGTTCATTACTTATTAGACTTAAAGCCTCAATACCATTATGGGCTATACCGACTAATTCAAAGTCATCTTGCCCAACCAAGTATTCCTTGAGTATCTCGCAAAACTCCCTGCTATCATCTGCGATAAGCACCCTAAATTTCCCCATGCTGGTATAATCCTCCTCAGTCATTTTTTACCGTGACATTCCCAATTCGACGGATGGAAGGCTAATCCTCTATCGTATTTTGTAATATAAAAGGAGAATATGTCTGAGTGAAATTAAGAGAATTGATGAAAGGGATTAAGCTGGTAACACCAGGAATAGTAAGCGGAAACGAAGAAGACAATGAGGCTGTCGTCTGATTTTTTATACCGTTGAACTGGCGGGGAGGATAAAGAGAAGGCCATTATAGGCCTCCAACTGCCTGACCATGCACCTAAAATCTATAAAAACAGTAAAAATCGCCAATAACCACCAAAACAATCCATATTTTTACATATTTCGTTGCAGGATATATATGGTTCTACATCAAATGTATCAAAGTCACTAATTGAGCAATTATAAAAAGGTTAGCATCATTTCCTGTAATGCAACTGAATAGGAGGAAAAATCGCAGTGGAAATTGCAGAAAAGACCCACGACCAACTCCTGGCTGAAAACAATCAACTGCGGCAGCAACTCGCCTTGTATGAAGAGCAGGCCAATATTGTAGATGCTCCAACTAATGGTATGGGTGTAACCGCTGAGTATTACGAAGCGCCGATATGGGTGACCGACCTTAAGGCCAAGAGGTTAAGGAAGACTCGAAAAAACGAACTATTTGGTGACGATGGTAAAATAATCGATGCAATAGCGGCTTTCGAGGACATCAGCGAACGCATCCAGGTACAGGAATCCCTGCAGAAGGAGCGCGGGATATTAAGAGCCGTGATCGAGAACACCGAGACGCAGCTGGTATATCTCGATCCGGAGTTCAACTTCATCTGGGTGAACTCGGCTTACGCTAAAGGGTGCAGGCGCCCGGTCGAGGATTTCATTGGCAGAAACCACTTCGAACTGTTTCCCCATGAAGAAAACGAGGCGATATTCCGTAAGGTGTGCGATACCGGTAAACCTATACTTTTCAAGGCCAAACCCTTCGTACACCCGGATCGACCCGAACAGGGGGTTACATACTGGGACTGGATGCTGACCCCCATCACCGACTGTTTCGGAAAGGTTACCGGACTCGTTCTCTCGCTTACCGACGTCACGGAAATGGTGCGCACCGAGGAAACACTGCGAGAGACCAAGGATTATCTTGAAAACCTTATCAACTACGCCAATGCTCCAATTATTGTATGGGATTCGAATTTTAAAATAATTCGTTTTAACCGGGCTTTTGAACGTTTGACCGGTTACAGCGCAGATTATGTCCTGGGCAGATCACTGGAAATTCTCTTCCCGGACGACCGTAAGAAGGAATCCATGGATATTATCGGCCGAACAGCATCGGGGGAATACTGGGAGGTGGTGGAGATACCTATCCTCCAAAAAGGAGGAAATGTACGAATTGTACTCTGGAACTCGGCGAATATCAGTGATGAATCAGGAAAAATCGTGGCGACTATAGCCCAGGGGCAGGACATCACTGAACGAAAAATCGCAGAGGAATCTCTGCGCAAGAGCCAGCAGCGTGATGAACTCCTCTCCACAGTTGCTAGCCGTCTCTTGTCCAGTGAGGATCCGCAGGCCATCATCGAGGAACTTTGCCATAAGACCATAGACCATCTGGGGTGCGACGTCTTCTTAAACTACATGGAGGATAGGGAAAAAGGCTATCTGCACCTCAATGCCTGCACCGGGATTCCCGAGGATGAGGCTAGAAAGATCGAATGGCTTGACTACGGAAGCGCGGTATGCGGATGTGTAGCTTTGGAAGGACAGCGTATCATAGTCGAGAACATCTCCGAATTCCATGATCCAAGGACTGACAAAGTCAGGACCTACGGTATCCTGGCTTATGCCTGTTATCCCTTGAAGATGATAGATAGGGTTATCGGCACCATCTCCTTTGGTACTCGTTCCCGATCCAGTTTTACGGATGAAGAACTGGTGGTGATGAAGAGCGTAGCTGATCAAATAGCTATCGCCATGAGCCGCCTCCTGACAACCCGGCAGTTAAGGGAGAGCGAGGCCAGGCTGGAGGAACTGGTAAGGGAGCGAACCCGGGAGCTATACGACTCAAACCAGAGAATGGTTAAAACGGTTGAGAGTATAACTGATACTTTTTTCTCTCTCGACCGGGAATGGCTGGTAACCTATTGGAATAGAGCGGCCGAAGATATGTTTGATTTAAAGCGAGAAGAAATACTGGGAAGGAATTTCTGGGAGGTATTTCCCAGGGCGGTCGAGTCGGAATTTTACACCCAGTATCGTCTTGCTATGCGCTTAAACAATCCGGTTAATTTTGAGGCTATGGAAGCCCACACCGGCCGATGGGTGGAAGCCCGCGCTTACCCCTCCCAGGTTGGGCTTACGATATACTTGAACGACATCACGGAACAGAAACGATTAGGTGAAGAAATCGCCCGCTTAGACCGCTTAAACCTGGTTGGCGAAATGGCGGCTTCTATCGGCCACGAGATAAGGAATCCGATGACCACTATCCGGGGATTTTTACAGATACTGGCTTCTAAAAAGGGCTGCCAGCTTTATAGAGAATACTTTGACCTGATGATTGAAGAACTGGACCGGGCGAATTCTATTATTACCGACTATCTAAGCATGGCTAAGGATAAAGCGGTCGATATGAATCCAAGATATCTCAATTCGATAATCAGAACCATCCACCCCTTGATCCAAGCGGACGCGAATTACTCTGACAAGCAGGTGAGGCTGGATCTGGACTTACCGCCAAAGCTGCTGCTTGACGAAAAGGAAGTCCGCCAGCTGATTTTGAACCTGGCCCGCAATGGCCTGGAAGCCATGGGACCAGGGGGTATACTCACCATCAGAACCCATGTGGAAAACAGCGAGACGGTACTGGAAGTAGGGGACCAAGGCTCTGGGATTCCGCCGGCGATGATGGATAGGCTGGGTACGCCATTCCATACCACCAAGGAGAACGGGACCGGCCTCGGCCTAGCCGTCTGCTACAGTATTGCCCATAGACACAACGCCAAGATCGAGGTGGATACCGGGCCCGAGGGGACGACGTTCAGGGTCAGGTTCAAACCGAATAGTGATCCTTAATGCAATGAAAATATAGCTGATTATATTGTATTGCCATAGGAGATAATTCCTGAAGTACCGGAACTAAAACATTGAATTTTAGATAGTTGCGTAAGGAGACAGATTCATGTAAATTAAATATAGAGTGAAAATACATTGAAAAATTAGTTAACGCAAGACCTGGAGGACTGAATAAAGTGAAAGACAAAGAAAAAACCAAGCAGCAATTAATAGACGAGATAGTGAATTTGAGGGAGAAAAATCTTAGATTAGAAAACCTGGTTGAAATAAATAAAAGAATCAAGCAGGTTATTGGCATAAATTCCTTTAATGAGATATTGGATAACATTCAGGAACCCGTGATTATAACCAATAATCAGGAGTCCACCACTGAGCGAAAACCAAAAGAACAAGAATTGGTTAAACGCGAAGTTGAATTTGCGACAAGAAAGGCTCAGCAAAAGATCATACGCCTTAAAAAAGTGGCGGCCCAACAATTAGGATTAGAGGAAATCGGGTTTTACTCAGAATCTATGAGCCAGATATATCAATTATCACAGAGATATTATCTGGACCGGTCGATACCAGTGTTGATCCAGGGAGAAACCGGGACTGGAAAGGAAATAGTCGCTAAATTGATACACTATGGAGACCTGAAAGAAATGGACCAGCCTTTCGTCGATATAAACTGCGCTGCTTTAAGTCCCAGCCTGTTTGAAAGCGAGCTTTTTGGTTACGAGGCCGGGGCCTTCACGGGCAGCCTGGCAAAAGGGCAGAAAGGCAAGTTTGATATCGCCGATGGCGGGACTATTTTCCTGGATGAAATCTCTGAACTGCCTCTAGAACTGCAGGTTAAGCTGCTGCGTGTGATTCAGGAAAAACAGTTTTACCGGGTAGGCGGGCTGAAAAAGGTCAAGGCTGATGTCAGAATCATCTGTGCGACGAATAAGGACCTGAATCAGGCTGTAGTGGAGGACAAGTTCAGAGATGATTTGTATTACCGGCTTAAAGTAGGGTATATAAACATACCCCCTTTGAGGGAACGAAAAGAAGATATCCTGCCTCTGGCGAGAATGTATCTTCAAGAGTATTCAAGGCAAAAAGGGAAGAGTTTTCAGGAGTTCGACCCTAAAGCTGCCGATATTCTTTTATCCTATGCGTGGCCGGGGAATATCCGGGAATTGAAAAATGTTATTGAGGTGTCTGTATTTATGCATAACGGGATAAAGCTAAAACCAGAGCATCTCGAGTTTGTATCCCACTGCGAGGATAGGATGTGCAGGAAAACCGAAATACAATGTCCGGAGGCTATAAAAAAACCGTACAATAATCTGGTGGACGAGTTGTTGTTCAGAACGCTTGAAGAGAACAAAGGCAATATTTCGAGAACTGCAAGGGCCTTAGGCATAAGTAGAAATACAGTCTACAAAAAAGTTAAGGAATACAAAAACGCACCGCTCAAAAATTAACATTTTTTACCTTGAGTGTTCATATATCAAACACCCGGGGAGCGTTTATTAGCGAAAACCCTAATAAAAACGGCATGCCTCTTATTGGCATGCTTTTTGCTTCTATAAGAAAGTTTGAGTTTAATGATAACCGGTGGGATATAAACTGTGTAAATCATCTTAAAACTGATGAATCGCACTTTAAACTCAATTACAGGGGTGGATAACCTTGCCGTATTTTTTCTGCTGCGAAAACTGTGGGGCCAAGTATTATTCTTCATCATCACTAGAGCATTTTATTAATTGTTGCTGCTATAGTTGTGGGCATCTATTAAAAGAAAAAAAGAAAGAGCATCTGATCGAATCACAGAAGGTGGAGAAGAATGCCATTGAATCTGGGTCGCGAATAGGGACCTGAGTTTTAGTTTAACCTTGAGGACGAACCTTACTATTACTCCGGCAATTAAATATGTGAATACTATCAGATTACATTGTAGTTATTTCCCGGAATTACCAACATTTCGCGTTCCAAAGAATTTATCTATTTAACTGCCGGAGTAATAAGAAGGGATTGGATATGTGATTATCAGAACTGGATATAAAAATATTATCCGCGAAATAGATATAGAGGTTGGACAGGTTTATTATATAGAACCGCTTAATCCGTTAAAAACCAAGAACCAGGGGAGAGGAGTAGTGGTATTGGCGTTTCTGGAGCAAAACCAGCGGGCGTTGGTTAAATATCTTGATAATAATCGTTCGGGCAAAGTTCATCTATCTGACTTAAACTCGAGAAATAAGTAAATATCAATCTTTTTTAATAGGGGTTAAAGGTATAATCGGACGATAATTTTAATCGTTCAACCATCGGGATTTGGATATGGACAGAATACTTGACCATATCCGAACCCGTAAATTATAATCAGGTAGAAGAGCAGAGTATAGTGAAAGGCCCAGGTGAGACACTATTCAGTTAAGGTCCACCTGGGTTGAGACGAGAGAGGTGAGAAGAGATGTTAGTATCATTTCACGCTTCTAAGACGTAAGTTGGCACAGAGCTGACTTTCGTTAGCCATCACGCCTCCTTCCCTTTACCAACCAAAGATTTTCTTAATAAAGGCGGTATTGCAGGCAATATCTGTCCTTGAATTGGGATGGATTCATTATCGATGGCTTTTGATATCTGGTCTTTCCGCGTCGTGTCACCTTCCATCGATTTATTGAAAGGAGTAATTATTATGAAAAAGTTGGTCGCGTTATTTCTCGTTCTGATAATGGGACTTGCCATATTGAGCGGATGCTCAGGCTCAAGCACCAGCCAAAGCGAAACTCCCCAGAAAAAGGTTTATAAAATTGGAATTGTACAGCCCATGGATCATCCCTCCCTGAATGAAATCCGCGAGACGATCATCTCAGAACTGAAGGCACCGGGTATGGGAGACAAGGTCGAAATCATCACCAAGAACGCTAACGGCGACATGAACCTGCTGCCGTCCATTATGCAGGAGTTGATAAACAGCAAAGTCGACATGATCGTTCCCATTGCCACCCCTGCGGCACAGGCCGCGCGCGCGTCCACCAAAACAGTGCCGATCGTGTTTTCGGCAGTGAGCAATCCGGTGGAAGCCGGCCTGGTTACTTCTTTTTCTGAGACGACCGGCAATATAACCGGGGTTTCCAACTCGATCCCGGTGGAAGATATTTTTAAGCTGGCCGCTCAGGTGACCCCCAACGTAAAAACATTCGGTTTTGTTTATAACAGCAGTGAAATAAACTCCACCAGTGGGATTAAAAGAGCCAAAGCTTACTGCGATCAAAACGGCATCAAGTACAAGGAGGCTACTATCACGGGTACTGCCGACCTGCAGCAGTCCGCTTCTTCGCTGGTTGGCCAGGTGGACGCCTTCTTTACCCCCAATGACAATACGGTCGCTTCCGCGATGGCTACCTATGTTAAGGTGGCGACTGACGCAAAACTCCCTATCTACGCGGGTGCGGATTCCATGGTTAAAGACGGGGCTCTGGCGACCGTGGGTATCGACTATGTAAAACTGGGGAAACAGACTGCAGCGATGGTTATACGTATTGTCAACGGGCAGACCGTCAAAGACAACCATGTCGAGCAGGTCGCCGAGTATGCCAATATGATCAATATCAATACAGCCGATAAGCTGGGTATAAGCATTTCGGACGAATTGAAGCAGAAGTTTGTGATCCTCGGAAAATAGAATCCAGTCAAGCCAAGTGATGAGAAGGAAAGACGCATGACACTCTTAATAGGTTCTATACAGCTCGGTCTGCTATACGCCATCCTGGCTTTGGGAATCTATATAACATTTCGTATTTTGAACCTGCCTGACTTGACGGTTGACGGCAGTTTCTCCCTGGGCATGGCCTGTGCTGCTGTGGCGACTATAAGCGGTCATCCTTTCCTTGCGCTGTTCATCGCCATTTTGGCCGGCGCTCTCGCCGGCCTGACAACTGGTTTGCTGCATACCAGGTTAAGCATACACCCCATACTGGCAGGGATTCTGGTTATGACCGGCTTGTATACGGTAAATCTTGCCTTTATGGGAGGAAAAGCAAATCTATCGGTGGTTGGCAGCGATACCGTTTTTTCTTTAATCGAATCGATATCCTGGGCACCAGGCGAGATGGGGATTACCCTGCTCGCCTTATCCATCTGCATAATCATAATCGCGATCCTGGCGGTATTCTTTAAGACGAGAGTTGGCCTCGCCGTTCGTGCAACCGGCGATAACGAGGACATGGTCCGTTCATCCTCGATAAATGCCAACGTCACGAAATGTATAGGCCTGTCGATGGGTAATGCCGCTGTCGCTCTGTCCGGGGCCTTGATCTGCCAGTACCAGATGTTTTCAGATGTAGGCTCGGGAAGCGGCATGGTCATCATCGGCCTGGCCTCGGTTATTATTGGAGAAACCATCTTTGGCAGGCGATCGGTGACCATCGGCCTGGTTGCTGCGGCGTTCGGTTCTATCATGTACCGGATAATCGTGGCGTTCGCGCTGAAGATAGATATGTTCCCTCCGTACGCGTTAAAACTGATATCCGCGGTCATCGTGATAATCGCTCTTTCCGGTCCTGCGATAAAGGCCATCATACAGCAGAACAAGATCAGGAGGGAGGTCAACAGCCATTTAATTAATAAATAGGCTGTAAACTATGTTGGATTTAATAAAGGTCAGCAAAACCTTTTTTGCTGGAACCTTGAATGAAAAAAAGGCGTTAAATTCAATAGACCTCCATCTTGATCGGGGCGACTTTTTGACTATCATCGGCTCGAATGGCGCCGGGAAATCCTCCTTATTCAACGCCATAGCCGGCGTATTCTATGTCGATACGGGCGCTATCCTTTTAGATAATCAGAATATTACCATGGTGGCGGACTATAAAAGGGCTTATGACATCGGCCGGCTTATGCAGGACCCCATGAAAGGTACGGCTCCTTCCATGACTATCGAGGAGAATCTGGCCCTGGCGTACAGCAGAAAGGCGCATAAAAGCTTTTTTGCTTTAAACCGGAGGGACTCAGAATACTTTAGAGAACTGCTGGCCCGGCTTGATTTAGGCCTGGAAAACCGCATGAAAACCAAGGTCGGTAATCTGTCGGGAGGTCAGAGGCAGGCGGTCACACTGCTGATGTGCACTATTTCGTTACCCAAGCTGCTGCTTTTAGATGAACATACGGCTGCTCTCGATCCCGCAACGGCACAAAAAATATTAAAAATTACTGTGGATATCGTTGCCGAATCCAGTATTACAACCATGATGATCACCCATGACATCAGGTCTGCCCTTGCTGTGGGCAATCGTACCATCATGATGGACGAGGGGGAGATTATCCTGGACATTAAAGGAGAAGAGCGCGACCGGATGACCATAGAGGAATTATTGGACTACTATTACAAGGAAAGAAAAAAACAGCTGACCGATGACCGGATACTGTTATCTTAAAAAGGGAACTGTCATTAAAAAGGTTATGATTACCCATAGCCCGAAGCGCCGATTATTAAAAGGGATCGCATGAGTGCTGTACTGCGATACCCTTTTTTCCCTCCGGCTATAGCTTTTCTGCTAATGCGATATGCTTCCGAATCACCGTACAGGATTCATCGAATAGCTTTTGTTCCTCTGCGGTTAAATGCAGCTCTACTATTTCCTCTATACCGTTTTTCCCAATAATTGCCGGCACACCAGCATGTAAACCGGTTTGGCCATACTCTCCCTCCAACCCGGCGGATACCGGCATGACCCGATATTCATCATGAAAAACAGCCTTGACCATATCGGCAAGTACAGTGCCGATACCGAATTCCGTGGACTGTTTTCCGTTTATGATATCCATGCCGATCGTGCGGGTACGGTGTAAAACCTGCTCTAAATCCAGCCCGCCGTAAACATCGGGTTTTTCCTTCATTAACTCGAATAAGGGCTTGCCGCCGACACTAAAATGGGAAAACGGTATCATGCTGGAGTCGCCGTGCTCTCCCATGGAGAAACACTGCAGACTTCTGGCGTCTATCCCAACTGCTTCCTGAAACACCCGCTTAAGACGCGCGGTATCTAGGGAGGTGCCGGTACCAAACACCCGGTGCCTGGCCCACCCGGTGTGTTTTCTCATGTAATCAGCGATGACATCGGCCGGATTCGATATACAGATTAAGACACCTTTGAATCCCGAGTTTTTTAACGGATCGACGATATCCTTCATTACCCCGATCGAATCACCCATGGTGTCCAGCCGGGTCTGCCCCGGTTTTCTTGGTACTCCTGCCGCTAAAACAATTATCGCGGCATCCCGGCAGTCTTCATAATCACCGGGCCTTATTATGACGGGATGAGGCATGAAACCCGCTGCATCCGCTATATCACCGGCCTGCGCCGCAGCCTTTGGCCGGTCTATGTCGATAAAAACGATCTCGCTCGTATCCCCCTGGGTCATTAAAGCGTATGCGCAGTGCGAGCCCACGTGGCCGGCGCCAATGATAACAATTTTTCTTGGCTTGATAGTATTAGAGATCAGGTATATTCACCTCTTTCGAATTGATAGTCTATAATGCCAGCCGCTCAAAGGCGGGCATGGTATTAATTATACTATACAGCGGTGTCCGGCGTCAGCTTTCCGAAACGTGACCGGGGCGGGGGCCGCTTATTCGAACCCCTAGGCCTACAGGCCATGCCAATAGTGGATCTGGAGCGGCAGAGCGGGTGGATATTGATGCTCCAATTAATTAAAAAATCAGACATTGACAAAACATGGCCAAGTGGGTATATTAGATGAAACAATTTAAAATTATAAAGGCATTGACGGAGAGAGTACGTTTCAGCCGAACGTTGCAGCGAGCCGGGGGCGGTGCAAGCCCGGTACCAGTAGTCTGAACCAGGAAAATCACTCCTGAGCTGCGGACCGAACGAGTAATCCAGTAGGCTCCGACGGTTTCCCCCGTCACCGGGAACGCATATGATGGTATGTTTGTTTAATGGGTGGTACAGCGAATGTCTTTCAGGCTTTCGTCCCTTTGCGGACGAAAGCTTTTTAATTTTAATGACTGGAGGATAGGGCAATGGCGACTAATGGTATGGTAGAAATCCGCTGGCACGGCCGGGGCGGACAGGGAGCCAAGGTAGCCTGCCTGCTGCTGGCGGAAGCGGCTGGTCTGGGAGGAAAATTCGTGCAGGGATTCCCGGAGTATGGACCGGAACGCATGGGGGCCCCTATAACGGCTTATAATCGCATCAGTGAAAAACGGTGTACTATCCATTCCAACATTTACTACCCGGACTATGTGGTCGTGATAGATGAAACTCTGCTGGACAGCGTCGACGTCACCGGAGGACTGAAAGAGGACGGCGCGATAATCATCAACACCCCCAGCTCTCCCCGGGAGATGCGTCCCCGGCTGCGGGAATGGACCGGAAAGGTCTGTACCATAGATGCCCGCCGCATCTCGGAAGAGACCCTGGGCAAGAACTTACCGAATACCCCTATGCTGGCCGCTGTGGTCAAGGTGAGCGGCGTTTTGGAGACCGGGCGTTTTTTAGTGGATATAGAAGAATCCTTCAGACATAAATTTGCTGATAAACCCCAGGTTATCGAGGGAAACATGGCAGCACTGAAAAAATCCATGGAGGAGGTGCAGGTAGGATGATTCAGGCGAAGGATATCAACGAACGTACCCCATGGCAGGACCTGACCCCCGGCGGGGAGATTTACGAACCAGGAACCGCACGGGCCTTCGATACTGGTACCTGGCGGACCAACACGCCGGTCTTTCATGAGGAGGCATGTAAACACTGTATGCTGTGTGTTCCATTCTGCCCGGACTGTGCTATCCCGGTGAAGGACGGGAAGCGTCTGGACTTCGATTATATGCACTGCAAGGGCTGCGGCGTCTGTGAGAAGGTGTGTCCCTTCCCGGCGATCACGATGGTGACTGGAGGTGCGGCCAGATGAGCAACCGCCTTTCCGGCAACGAGGCTGTAGCCTATGCCTTGAAGCAGATTAATCCTGATGTCATGGGAGCGTTCCCTATCACCCCCTCCACAGAGATTCCCGAGTATTTCGCCGGTTATGTGGCTAACGGCGAGGTAAATACCGAATACGTCACCGTGGAGTCCGAGCACAGTTCGATGTCCGTGTGCATCGCGGCGCAGGCCGCGGGAGCCAGGGCTGTCTGTGCCACTTCATCCTGCGGCCTGGCACTGATGTACGAGCTTTTATACGTAGCGGCTTCATGCCGGCTGCCGATCACACTGGCCTGCGTCAACCGGGCCCTTTCAGGGCCGATCAACATAAACAACGATCACTCTGACTCTATGGGGGCCCGTGATAGCGGCTGGATCCAAATCTATGCCGAGAATAATCAGGAGGCCTACGATAATTTTCTTATGGCTATGCCTATCGGCGAGACCCCCAGCGTGCGCCTGCCGGTGATGACCTGTATGGACGGCTTCATCACCAGTCATGCCGTAGAGAATATAGAGCTTTTGGAGACGGATGTCGTGCGCGGGTTCATCGGGGAATACAACCCTGAAAACTACCTGCTGAAAAAGGAGAACCCGCTGGCGATAGGACCGTACGACGTGAGTCCCTATTACATGGAACACAAGGTCCAGGAGGCTGAGGCGATGAAGGCGGCCAAGGCCCGCATTCTGGAGGTGGCCGCGGAGTTTGAGAAGATCTCCGGCCGGCGCTACGGCCTGTTTGAAGAATACCGGATGGAGGATGCCGAACTCGCTCTGGTTCTAATCGGGTCCACTGCCGGAACCGCCAAGGCGGCGGTCGACAAGCTGCGGGAGGATGGGGTAAAGGCCGGGCTCGTTAAGATCAGGGTATTCCGTCCTTTCCCGGGCGAGGAACTGGCCCGGGCTCTGGCCAGCACCAAGGCCGTGGCTGTCATGGATAAGTCCGAGGGCTTTTCGGCAAACGGGGGTCCTTTATTCGCAGAGACCCGCAGCGCCCTGTATGACCTGAAGGAACGCCCGTACCTGATCGATATCGTTTACGGTCTGGGCGGCCGTGATGTAAAGACCGAGGACATTGAAAAAGTGTTCGGCCGGCTGGCGGATATCGCTGCGACCGGCGAGACTGGACCGGTGTATACCCATATGGGGCAGAGGTCAAAGGAGGAGAAGGCATGAGCACGGTGTATAACCTGAAACAGGAAGTAGAAAAGCCGCCCCGTCTCACCGGAGGGCATCGACTCTGCGCCGGCTGCGGCGCCGGGGTCGTTGTGGCCGGGGTTCTGCGTGCTCTGGATAAAGAGGACCGGGCGGTGGTAGTCAATGCCACCAGCTGTCTGGAGGTCTCCACCTTCATGTACCCTTACACCGCCTACATGGACAGCTATATCCATTCGGCTTTTGAAAACTCCGCGGCTACCTGTTCCGGAGTGGAGGCGGCGTATAACGCCTTGAAACGCCGCGGCAAGGTGGAAGGAACCGTCAAGTTCATTACCTTTGGAGGTGACGGCGGCACCTACGATATAGGGTTTCAATCCCTGTCAGGCGCTATGGAACGCGGCCATGACATGGTCTACGTCTGCTATGACAACGAGGCCTACATGAATACCGGAATCCAGCGTTCGTCTTCGACGCCTCATTTCGCCCGCACGACTACCACGCCTACCGGTTCTGTGGCGCAGGGTAAGAAACAGAACAAAAAAGACCTGACTGAAATTATGGTGGCTCATAATATCCCTTATGCGGCTCAGACCGCCCCGCTGGGCAATTTCAGAGATCTGCACGCCAAGTCTCATAAGGCTATCTATACCGAGGGCCCCTGCTTTTTGAACGTACTGTCCCCCTGTCCCCGTGGATGGGACTACCCCATGGAGAGGCTCCCGGAGATCGCCCAGCTGGCGGTGGATACCTGCGTCTGGCCCCTTTACGAAGTAGAGGAGGGGGTGTGGCGTCTGAGCTATAAACCGAAGAAAAAGCTGCCCGTGGAAGACTTCCTCCGCCCTCAGGGCAGGTTCAACCATATGTTCCAAAAGGGCAATGAGTGGATGCTCGAAGAAGCGCAGCAGTATATAGATCAAAAATGGGAACGCCTGCTGGAGCGCACCGGCGCCTAAACCTCTGGCTGAGACTGGGAATGGGTCCAAAATGTATGGTATGATAACGTTAGCAAGGAGGTTTTGCCCGTGGAGCAGACAATGTTTACCAATGAGGTTATTTTATCCTGGCTCCAGTATTTTTCACAGAACGTTGAGTTCAACCTGGCAAAACTGAAGATGCTTGACATTACCGGGAAGAATAAGAACCTGATCCCGACCATTATGAGCAATCGGGCGGTGATGGTCTTTACGGACGCCGGGCATCCGAATATCTTCTACGACATGTGGAATTCAGACCTGGGGGACTGCGAAATCTGGTACAATGAGGGTTCGGACCCTTCCGGCGAGATCAAGCACGACAAGGTTTCAAACATGATCAACCGCGGGATCAATGCCTCCGCGGCTATGCTGATCCTGAATCCCGGCGCTGTGACCAACTATCAGATCGGTATAGAGAACAGCCGTTTCTCCTGCGGTTCTGTTCAGTATGTGTGCCGGGAAGTTCGGGCTGTTATAATGAACAAGCTCAACCTGGGGGACCAGGACAATATATGTATAATCTCGGGTGAGAGCATCGCGGTGGAGGCCGCCATGATCGCCGCCGAGGGCAGTGTTATCGCTGTGGAATACGACCCCCGAGACCGGTGTACCATGAAAGAGAATATAGAGAAGTTTGGACTGAGCAACGTAACGATCGTTGAGTCTCTGAATAATGGTATCCTGGATAAGCTGCCGGTGCCGGACATAGCGTTTATAGTGGCTTCCCCGAGGATCGACAGTGAAATAAAGCGTCTGCTGGCCATCAATCCAGCCATGAATTTTGTCATCTACACGCTGGACTTCGAAATGCTGACTTCTCTTCCTGCCCGGTTTCGGGAAAACGGCCTGGAGCGCACTGAAGCTATCCATATAGCGGTATCCCGGGTCAACAGCAAAAACATGGTGGAGCCATTCCCAGCTCCCTGGCTGATCTCCGGCAGAAGCGTTAAAGGATAGTTGATAACGCTGCGGTCTGGATAAGGCTGGCGCCGGATGATTTATTAAAGGGACTGTGGTTTCGGCCCGGTACCTTCATCTTCACCAAAATAAGAGAGAATGCTTAAACAACTACTCGTTTTTGAGTAGTTGTTTTTATTCAATGCAGATCCAGGCAAGGTTTTGTAAGAATTAGACACGATTTTGCTACTTTATGACTATAAATATAGACAGTCAACTTTGGGATTGTTAACTTAGGGTTTGCTGAAAAACCGTCAAGGCCTTAAAACAACGGGTGACGCTGGTGCCATCTTTTCGCCTTAGTCCGTTAAAGGGGTTGAACTGTTTATGAGGATAGAAGTAAAAAACGAGTTCTCCTATATACTATTTTTTTCGGTTATCCTGTTGATTCTTATGGATGTAAGCGTAACTGTACGGGTTGCCTTGGGTGTGCCTTTTGTCCTGTTTTTTCCCGGGTATACCTTAATAGCAGCCCTGTTTCCAGCCCGGGACGATCTCGACGGCATTGAACGGGTTGCCTTGAGCTGCGGTCTAAGTATAGCCGTGGTACCGCTTCTAGGTCTCATCCTGAATTTCACCCCGTGGGGAATAAGGCTTTACCCCATCCTGCTGACGCTTTTGTTTTTCATGCTACTGCTGTCCATTATTACAATCCACCGAAGAAATAAACTTACTCTCGATAAGCGCTTTGTGGTTGCTTTAAACGTTAAAATAATAAAATGGAGCGACCTTTCAAGAATGGACAAAATTCTCTCGGTGGCGCTGGCGGGAGCTGTTATTTTTGCGGCCGGAAGCCTTTATTACGCCTCAGCTACACCAAAAGTTGATGAGAAATTCACCGAGTTTTACATGTTGGGTCCAGGCGGGAAGGCAGAGGGTTACCCCCGGGTTATGAAAACGGGTGAGGAAAAGGAAGTCATCCTGGGAACCGTTAACCACGAATACCGCCAGGTTTCCTATTCCGTCGAGGTGCGAATGGATGGGGTTGTGATGACGCGACTAGGTCCTTTTAAAATAAACCACGAGGAAAAAAAGGAAGAGTCAGTTAGCTTCAGTGTTTATGAACCCCATGAAAATCTGAAGGTAGAGTTTCTACTATTTAAAGACGGAGAGAGCGCCCCCTATCGATCCCTGCATTTGTGGGTGAACGTTCATGAGTAGACTACGGGTACATATCCAAATACATATCCCAAAATGGGATTTCGTTATCAAAAGTACTGTTTCTAATAAAGATCACTTTTTAATCTGGCTGTATGCGGCCGCTGTCACTGCCGCGGAAGTTGTCACGGCCTACTACAACCCGATTTACGGGGTCGCCGGTCACGTGGTTTTGCTGGTAGCCTTGCTCGTACACGCTTCCTTGGCTTATAAGCAAGCTATAAAACTGATTTATCTGTCTTTGTCCCTGGCTCCGATGATCCGGATCATGAGCCTTTCCATGCCGCTGATGGGCCTGCCGCCCATCTACTGGTACCTGATCATCAGTCTTCCGCTTTTTGTTACCGCCGCTTTGGTAATGCAGTATGCCGGTTTTAAGCCCCGGGAGGTCGGGCTGATTGTGGGTAACCTGCCCCTTCAGTTGCTGGTGGCGTTCATCGGGGTGCCGCTGGGCCTGATAGAGTACCTGATTTTAAAACCCACTTCCCTGGTGCCGGGGCTTGCCTTGCAGCACGCCTGGCTTCCAGCGCTGATCCTGCTTGTCAGCACCGGGTTTTTAGAGGAATTTATCTTTCGTGGGATTATGTATCGTGCGGCTGTGGAGACTTTAGGCAGGTGGTACAGCATTATCTATATCAGTTTCATATTCGGGGCGCTGCACATCACCCACCGTTCACCGGTAGAGCTGGTTTTTGTTTTTGCGGTGGCGCTTCTCTTTTCCATAATCGTTGACTTTTTCAGATCCCTTTTGGGTGTCTCCCTAGCTCATGGAATAACGAATATCAGTTTATACATTATATGGCCGTATTTTTTAAGCTGAAAAAAGAATATTTGAGTAAAAAGAAACGCACAACATTTTCTCGCGACCCTCAAAATCGAGTGACGGAAGCGCATATACAAGTATGGGATATATAGAGATTCGTGTTTTAGCGCTATCCTATAAGGTTCTGGGGTCTATGTTGCAGGTAAGCTGAACCGAGCTGAACCGGTGAAAAATAAGGCGAGAAATTGTAATTTTTAGACAAGAAAATGTAACTTTTAGACAAGGCGAGCAGGAACCGGCTTCCTTTATCAATAAATAAATCCGGGATAAGGAAGGTGACCATTTGGATACGATTACCCCCTTTTTTTCCTTGTTAATGGTTTCGTTTCCGGAAGCGGTCCTGGTAGCGAGCCTGGGATTTCTACTGGTAGGGCTCAAACCCTGGTGGCGCGATTTACTTATAATCGGGGTTTTACAGGCGGGTTTTTCTTATATCATCCGGCTCCTGCAGGTGCCTTTTGGGCTCCACTCAATCTTTGAAATACTTTTATTCGTTCTAAATATTCGCCTGGTAACCCGCCTGCCATACCGGATAGTTTTACTTGCATCTTTACTTGGCCTGATTTTTTACGGCTCAGTTGAAACGATAGCAGTTCAGTTCATGCTGCATATCGAAGGTTTCTCATTGACCGATGTTTGGAATAATAACTCTATAAAAATTATATTCTTTCTTCCCCAGGCCCTGGTCATGCTGATATTTATAGCAGCCTGTAAAGCTTTTAATATCTCTTTAATCGATTATACCCAAGAATACAATCGTTCAGGATACTTATCGAGAAAGGAATTTCAGGACAATTTGAAGGTAGACATCGTTAATAAACATAATCTTTTTATATTTGTAGTCGTTCTCCTGCCATTACTTTTACTGGTCATATTGAACACTACCTTTGAGGCAGCCAGGTTGAACATTTTCCCGGGAGAGCATTTTATCATCTTTAACGGGCTCATGGGATTATTCATTATTGTTTTAACGGTACTGTCCACTGTCGCTGTAAAAAAAATCGGACAGTATATAGAAAAGGAATACGAGGCTAAGAGAGCGGAGGAAAACTTAAAACAGATCAAGCAGTTGATTGACTCTTCTAGAAAGCAGAGACATGACTTCCACCACCAGCTGCAGACTATTTACGGACTGCTGGAAGGCGGCTCCTATGAGCGGGCGCGGGATTATATAAGCAGGGCGTTCGGTGACATATCCAAAACCGCGGAATTGATAAAAATTGACAATTTTAGTATTGGCGCCCTTCTCTACACCAAGATAGGACTGGCTGAGGCCAGGAACATCGAAATGGAAATAGCCGTTGAATGTAGCCTCAAAGAGATACCTTTAACTCCTCATGAAGCAAGCTCCTTACTCGGGAACCTGATTGATAATGCGCTTGAAAACGTGGAAGCTAAAGCCGGTGAAAGCAGGCGGGTAAAAGTAAAAATAGTCCGTGAACCGGGGGCATACGTAATCATAATAAGCAATACCGGGAGCCCTATCTCTCCCAAAATCAGAGAAACCATGTTCAAACCCGGTTTTACTACCAAAGAAGATCACTCCGGTTTGGGCCTGTCAATCGTCAAAGATATCGTCTCCAAACACCGAGGCAGCATCGCGATAAGCAGCGATACTGAAGAAACGACTTTTACCATTACAGTACCGCTCAAAAAAGAGGTGAGGTTGAATGAATCTAAGTCAAATGGCTGGAGGAACCGCAAACTATCTGGCTAAAGAGCTGTCGCTGGATACCGGTAAAACCGATACTTTACGCTTCGGCTTGGAAATAATTTTAGCTGTTCTCATTAAAGGGATTATCCTTCTCAGCCTAGCCCACTTCCTTGGAATACTTCCCGAAGTGACGTTTGCGATGGCTTGTGGGGTTATTTACCGGCTTCTCAGCGGTGGAGCCCACTGCAATGGCTATTGGAGATGCCTTACCTTGGGAGTTTTGAGTTATCTCGGGGCCGGAGAACTGGGATTATACTTGGGAAGTTATTTATCAAAAGATTTGCTGGTATATTCACTGCTGGCCGGATATTTGCTATCCTCCCTCTGCATTATAGCCTGGGTGCCGGGGGAAGTACCTTTTAAAAAAATTACAATAGTTTCCGAAAGAATCATGTTTAAACTCCTTTCGCTGGGCTATCTCAGTTTATGGTTAGGGACCAGTATAATTATTGTTCACTATACCAGTTCATCTCTTGCCGTTGCCGGTCTTATTGCTGTTATTATCCAGACGATCAGTTTTTCTCCGCCCGGCTACAAGACAATCTACCAGTTAGATAAACTTTTGGCAGGATTAGCAAGATTATTTAAAGAAAGGAGGTGCTTGGCCAATGCTGCGGATCATTAAAAAACTGATGTTTACACCGGTGGTTATGTTGGCTCTTTTGGTTGCCGTTGTCGGTATCAAGCCAGCTAGTTTCTTTTGGTTTTACCAACCCGCTCCCCCTGTGAAGTCTGAATAAAGGACGGGAGATCTCACATGAAAATAACCGTCTTGATCGCTGAAGATGATCCGGACATGCGTCATGTGATCAGAAAAGTGGTTGAAGAAATTGAAGATGTAAGAGTCGTTGGCGAGGCCGGAGATGGGCTAGAGGCCATAAAGTTGATTGAAGAGCTATCACCTCAAGTGGTCTTTGTAGATATCGACCTGCCAGGGAAAAATGGCATTGAACTGGCCCAGGAAATATTCGATATCAAACCGTGGACCATTATTGTCTTTGCTACAGCTTTCAGCGAATTCAGAGGTGAGGCTTATGATGTCTATGCTTTTGACTACCTCGTCAAGCCCTTTAAAATGAACCGGGTTCGGCAGACAATGGAGAGGATCAAACTAATTCTGTCCAGTCAGGCTGCTGGCAGGCCAAGGCCTAACTCAAAAAATCTTAATCATAAAAATGTAAGCCGGAAACAATTTTTTAGAAGCGATAGCAAACTTATTTATTTGAACCTTGATGACATCATCTATGTCACAAGGGAAGGCCGCAAGTCCACGATCTATTTTATTGGCGGGCAAATTCAAACCAACAACAAACTCTCTGTTCTTGAAGAGCAATTAGCGGGGTATCCATTTTTTAGAAGCCATAGCGGGTTCATTATAAATTTAAATATGGTCAAGGAGCTTATTCCAATCAGCAGAAGCAGCTATGAACTGGTTATGGAAAACACCAAGAAAAGACCTTTGATAACAGTTGAAAAGTTTAAGGAACTGGAAGAAATGACAAATGTAAAAGTTCCAAAAATTAGCTGAAGAGTTCTAGGGGGTGAATCAAAATCACTGACTATCCAGGCTGCTGGGAGGATAGACCGCGGCCAAGGGCAAAACTTCGATAAAACCTGATTTTTAAGCGATTTGGTACACTTTGGCACTGTTTATACGGTGCCTTTTTATTTTTACCTGGCTGATGTTCCAATAATCCTAGACGCAAAGTTCCAAAGAGCAATTGAAGGGGTTCCAAATGAACCCTTCTTTGTTTTAATAAATGACAAATCCAGACACGATATTGCTACTTTTAGACAAAATATATAGACAATCAATTTTAAGCTTGCTACTTTTGGGTTGACTAATAACCTTAAATTGTCCTTTAAAAAGCTGACGTTGAAAGGAACTATCCGGTATGAATTATTATGACGCCATAGTGATTGGTGGAGGACCGGCGGGCTGTGAGACAGCCCGACTTCTTGCTGAAAAAGGTTATAAGGTGATGGTAGCCGAGGAGCACCGGAAAATTGGTGAGCCCATCCAGTGCGCGGGGCTCGTTAGTCTTAGAACCTTGCAAGCCGCAACCATATCGGTTGGCATAATCATCAACCAGATCAAAGGCGCCTTTATCCACTCTCCTGGCGGCGAAGTACTTTCTATCAGGGACCGAGAAGCATACGCCTTTGTGATCGACCGCACGGAATTTGACCGCAAGTTGTCGGAAAGGGCTCAATGTGCCGGCGCGGAAATCCTGACCGGGGTCAGGGCCAGTGTAGGCGAGTTTTTGCCCTATGAGGCCAGCGTAAGGTTAAAAGCTGACGGCGGAGAGACTACAGTCAAAACCCGTTTGCTGATCGGGGCCGATGGGGCCAACTCCCGTGTTGCCCGTCGGATCAATGCTCCCGGAGCGGAGGACGTGATCCGCATGTACGCAGCCGAAGTGGAATTAGAGTGCCTGGAAAAAGATATGGTTCACATTTTCCTGGGCCGGGAAATCGCACCGGGCTGGTTCGGATGGGTCATACCGGTAGACGAAAAGCACGCAAGAGTGGGGATCGGTGTAAGCGGGGGAGACAAGCATCCATTATTTTACTTTAAAAGGATGATGAATGCCCACTCCGGAGTTTTTAAGGGCATGAATATTGTCCGTGGCACCGGTGGCGTTGTTCCTATCGGTTTGCCTTCCAAAATTTACAGCGAGAGAACGATGCTAGTGGGGGATGCTGCCTGCCAAACCAAGCCCATATCAGGGGGAGGGCTGTATCTTGGGCTGCTGGGAGCGGGACTCTGCGCCAAAGTGGCAGCTCAAGCGCTCTCCAAAGGAGATCTATCTTCAGAGTTCCTTTCACAGTACCAGCGGTTATGGGAGAGGGAGATGGGGGACGAAATACAGACGGCCCTCGCGCACCGGAATATTTTCCTGACTATGTCCGATAAGGAAATGGATGTATTGATTCATTTTTTCAGGCATCCATTATGGCAGAGTATTATATCCAGATACGGCGATATCGACTATCCATCGAGGTTGGCAGGTATATTATCATTCGCCGGGCCTTGGGCAGAGAAGTTTTTTCTAGTTGGATGCAGAAAGATATTGCGCTACTGCTCGACAGTCCGGGCTTAGAAAGAAACTATTTTATGGTAAATTTTTGTACATGATTCGTTAGCAGGAATAGGCAATAAAGAATTACCTGAGCCCCTGAAAGAGAAGCCGCCGGAGCAAGTGCAAATCAACTGTGATGTTCGGAGGTAATAAGAGATAGTTTAAATTATTTAAAATTATCGATTGAGCTTTTGGAACAGGGGGTATGAATAGTGTCTATGGAATCTGAGGATGCAGCAAATAAAAGTCAAATAAAACCCAAAATTACAGCTCTTTTATGTACCCTTAATGAGGAAAAAAACCTGCCATATGTATTGCCAAAAATTCCGCCTGATGTGTACGAGGTTTTAATAGTCGACGGTTATTCCAAAGATAATACTGTTCAAGTAATAAAGCAACTCCTTCCTAGGGCCCGGATATTACTCCAACCTGGTAAAGGTAAAGGTGACGCGCTCAGATACGGTATCCGAGAAGCAAAAGGCGATATTATTGTTATGCTGGATGCTGATGGATCAATGGCTCCAGAAGAAATACCACTGTTCGTTGAGCCTCTGTTGGGAGGGTATGATTTTGTAAAGGGATCAAGGTTTCTACCTGGTGGCGGCACGTCAGATATGTCTAAGCACAGAATTTTTGGGAACTGGGTTTTCACTACACTTACAAATATACTTCATCGCTGTCGCTATACCGATCTCTGTTATGGATATAATGCCTTCTGGAAGAAAGCTTTTGAAGCGGTGAATTTCAAAGGTAACGGATTCGAAGTGGAGACTGAAATTAACATAAAAATACGTAAATTAGGACTGAAAGTTGCTGAGGTACCTAGCTTTGAGGCGGAAAGAATCAATGGTGAAGGGAAGCTGCACAGCCTAAAGGATGGATGGAGAATTTTAACTACTATCTTTAAAGAGGTTAGGACATCGGTATAGTTGGCTTTTTAAAACTTGATTATATTACTTTGAGGTAAACGATGCATATCTGTATTGTTGGTTCGTCCAAAAAATTTTTTAGTGGGATATCTGCTTATACCATTGTCATGGCCAATGCTTTTGCTGAACGTAGGCACAAAGTATCGGTTATACTTTTACGAAATCTTGTGCCGCTGTTCTTCTATCCTGGACGGGACCGCGTAGGCAAAGGAAAATATATAGTTGATTTTCTTCCCGGTATAAACGTATACAACGGTATGGACTGGAATTCGCCGATTTCCTGGTACGGTGCGTACCGTTTTCTAAAAGAGAATAAACCGGACGCCACAATTTTACACTGGTGGACCTCTTCGGTAGCGCATATGCAATTGTTGCTGGCACTGGCTAAAAATATGAACGGGGAAAAGAACAAGGTAATACTAGAGATGCATGAGGTCGTAGACACGTTAGAAGAAAAAATTATTCCTTTACGCCTTTACTCCAGGGTAGCGGGGAAGGGTTTATTAAAACTATGCGACGCTTACACGGCACATTCAAATGATGCCAGGCAGTCTATTATTAAAGCATATAACATACCGCAGGACAAGATTCATGTTGTTCCTCACGGGCCCTATAATGCGTATGGAACCGATGACAGCAAAGATGATGGAAATGAATTGAAATTGAATGGTTTTACTATACTTCACTTCGGTATGATCCGGCAGTATAAAGGTATATCGCTGTTAATAAAGGCTTTTAATATGTTACCCGAGGAGATTGCAGGCAATTCTAATTTGATTATTGTTGGCGAGGATTGGGGGGATGATGCGGAACTTTTACCAGCACTTAATGAATCTCCCTATCGCAATAGAATTATTTTTCAACCGGAGTTTTTACCAGATGAATTGGTACCAAGATATTTTAACGCGGCCGATGTGGTTGTATTACCCTATTTGCGTACCTGTGGCAGCGGGGTTGTCAACATTGCGGTCGCCCAGGGCAAGTACATAATTACCTCGGAACTCAACACCATGAAAGAGTCTCTCGGGGAGTATAAAGGAGTTGCTTATTTTCCGGTAGGAGATACTAATACGCTTCGTAACCGGTTAATTGAGGCATATGATAAATGGCGGTTCGGAGAGATAGAGCATTATCATTATTCAGACACATCCTGGCAGTTTATTGTTCAGCAATATGAAAAAATCGTTGCAGCAATAAAAAATCAATAAAAATAGTACTCTTTTTATTGTGCTGCTCAATTATGGAGGAACCGTGATGTTTAGTAATAGTTATGTGCCTAAAATGGCTTCCCGCCTAGTAAGTTATAAAACCCAGTGTTATATTGGCCTCCCGAAGACGAAACCGCTAAGTCTTACGGTAAGTATCACCCAAAGATGCAACAGCAAATGCAAAACCTGTAACATATGGAAAGACACCGGATCGGGAAAAAAGGCTGAATTGTCACTAGATGAATACGAGGCCATATTTAAATCTTTAGGTCAGTCGGTGATATGGTACACCTTAAGCGGAGGAGAGCCATTTCTAAGAAGAGATATTGTAGATATAGCAAAATTAATAAAAAAGTATTCAAACCCGAAAGTGATAAACATTCCGACCAACGGCATTCTGGGAAATAAAATTATTAATGCCACAGAACAAATTTTGAAGGTTATATCACCGGAAACCATTTTAATTGTCAATCTTTCGATGGATGGTATCGGGAAAGCACATGATAAAATACGGGGAATACCCGGTAATTTTAAAATTTTGCTCAAAACCTATGCAGACTTGAAAGAACTTAAAAAGGCTTTTCCTGATTCATTCGAATTGGGTATACACAGTGTTGTTTCCCGCTTTAACGTGGAGTCCGTGCTGGAATTATACAATTACGTTAAGGAAAATCTCAAGCCTGATTCTTATATCTGTGAAATCGCTGAAAACCGGGAGGAACTGCTCAATACGGACGATAGTATAACCCCGCCAGTGGATATATATGAAGAAACAATCAGACCCTTGCAGCGGGAAATAAGAGAAGGTTTGCTTCGTAATAAAGGAATAACCGGTATAATACAGGCTTTTCGGTTGAAGTATTATGATTATGTCATTTCAGAGATGAGGGAAAACCGGAGAATTATACCCTGCTACGCAGGCCAGGTGTCCGCTCAGATTTCACCCTGGGGGGATGTCTGGCCGTGTTGTATTCTCGCGTATAAATCCGACATGGGCAACCTCCGGGATTATGACTTGGATTTCGGTAAGCTGTGGTATTCACCAAAGGCGGTTAAGGTTAGAAGACAGGTTTTTAAGGGGGATTGTTATTGTCCTATGGCTAATGTTCATTATACGAATATGGCCTTGACCCCGTCTTCTGTGCTGGGGGTAATGAGCAATTACCTTGGTGCCAAATTAGTGAGAGCAGATTTTTAAATGAGGGTACAGTTTCATGAATGTTTTGGTTACCGGAGCAACTGGTTTTATTGGCGCCAGGCTGGTAGAAGAGCTTTTGGACCGTGGTTACGAGGTACGAGTGTTAATAAGAAAGCCAATCGAACAGTACCAAAATATTGCCTGGAGTAAAAAGGTCACCTCCATCCCCGGCGATTTAAGGGACCGGGATTCCATTAAAAAGGCCGTCCGGGGAGCCGATGTGGTTGTCCACCTTGCTGCACAACTAGGCTCCTGGCGGGCAAAGCCGGAAGACTATACTGATGTAAATTACAATGGCACAAGGTTATTGGTTGAAGAGTCAGAAATGGCGGGGGTAAAGCACTTTTTGTATATCAGCACTGCGGGGGTGTTTGGCACGTTAAAACAAATTCCCGCTGACGAAACCCATCCCTGCAACCCCCGATACCCTTATGAAAAGACCAAGTTTCTGGCGGAACAATATATTGCAAAAAAAATACAAGATGGTTTCCCGGCGACAATTATACGACCGTCCCATATCTATGGCCCAGGTGATTTAAACACGGTACCGCTGCTTAAAATATTGCAAAGTGTTCACTTGTTCCCGTTAATAGGTGGAGGCAGATCCTTCTTTCAACCGTTATATATTGACGACCTGCTCAAGGGGCTCATGCTTATTATTAATAATCAAAAGACTGTGTGCGGTAAGCTATACGTCCTGGCAGGCAAAGAGTTTATCACTTTCAGAAGTTATATTCAATTATCTTCGAAGTTAATGGGAAATAAGGTTTTAACGCCGACTTTTCCATATGTTCTCGCCAGATTTACGGCAGAATTAAATGAAGTATTAGCAAAATTACTAAATATTGAGCCGGTTCTCACGAGGTTTAGGGTCGATTTCCTGGGCGGGCACCAGTTTTATAGTATAAAACTGGCTCAACATGACTTTGGTTTTAATCCAGAAGTCGGGCTGGAGCAGGGTATTGAAAAGGCAATAAACTGGTACCGTTATCGCAAACTGATTTGAAAATCCAGTGAGCTTGAGGATTAGGGAATCAATCATGAGTGCTAAGCAAAAAACAAGGATCGTCCTCTGGAATATGAACTATATCCTGGATGCCAGGTCGCCCAATATTGGCGACAAGGCGTTGCTGTCTTCTATTATCAATTCTATTAAGGAATCGAGAAGGGATGTTGAAATCATTGTCTTTTCCAGCGACCCGGATGTGGTTTTGCGGGAATTTGATGTCTGCGGGGTGAAATACAGACCCCTCAATTTAAATAAAGTCTTTTACGAGCTGTGGCATTGTGACGTGTTCGTGTTTGCCGGCGGTGAGGTTGTGGTTGACCGCGGCTCCGCTTTATACACCCCATTTATGCTTCATGCAGCGTTTTTAGTAAAGCTGCTCGGGAAAAAGATAATGGGCTATGGTATCGGTATCGGTGAACAGCACGAGATCTCAGAGTTGGGAAAAATTTTGACCCGCATGGTTTTTAGAAAAGCCACTGTAAGTGTGCGGGATATTCAATCGAAAGAGTCCCTGCTGGCCATATGCAAACTAAAGGATATCCACTGCACTGCTGACCCGGTGATTAATCTGAAACCCGTCTCCCAGGAAGAGATAGAAAGTTACTTGGCAAAGATTGGCGTGGTGAAAAACGATAGGACTTTAGTGGCTATTGTACCAAGACAGCTCTTGATGCCATTAAATAAGTTCTCTGACCGCGTCTGTAACATTATCCCCATTAAGTTAAGAGAAAAAGTGAAATTAACGCCTCAAAATTTCGATGGCCAGATAACGGCTTTTCAAAAAAACATTGCCAATATCGGCGATTACCTGGTCGATCAATATGATGCCGAATTATTGTTTGTACCCATGTTTAGCGGCTTCACGTCATATAATGATGACGTCATGTGCAGAGATATCATAAAAAAAATGAAATGGAGTATGAAGGCAAGAGTTATTGACAACAACCTGACCGCAAGTGCCTATAAGGCCCTGTTCGGCAGGATGGATCTGGTTATAGGCTTTCCCTTGCATTCCATCATCTTCTCTACATCAATGGGCGTACCGGTAATTTCTTTTTCTTATGAATCTAAGGTTGAACGTTATATGAAAGCATTAAAGTTAGAGAAATATAATTTTAACGTAAAAGATATAAACCAGGAAATCCATTTTGATCAGGTTATTGATACCATAGAACATTTAATGAATAACCGGGACGATATAAAAAAGCAGTTGATTAACAACATCATGAAGCTTAAAGATCTTGAACGGGAGAATATTAGATTATTGTTTCAAAACATTCGCGTGCCGGTTATAGCAAAACCATGAACCAAGTGATGAATTTGAGGCTACTAGTATTTTATAAAAAATTCAAGAGATTGATTATGTTCAAAAAAAGATACACTAAAATATTAGCAATATTATCGTTTTTTATATCATATATATTATATTTGGATTACTTATTATTATTAAAAAAAGGAATTGGTGTAAATATAGAATTTTTTTGGGTCATAATTATAATTCTAATCATTGCTCTGCTCTATCAGATAATTAATTTTGATGGAACGCGTATCTCGGAACTTATAGTATTGTTTGAAATCGTTATCATATCCATGGGGTTATTGTTGATGTATGCTATGCCTCATGCTGGTCTATTCAGTCATGACCCTCACTGGGATTATTCTGTCGTAAAAGCCATTTCGGAATATGGCTGGCCCCTGCCAAGCGCTGCTCCAATTATTGAGAGAACCCGTAATCTTGCAGAATGGCCCTTGTTGCATATTTTGACTATCATGTTTTCCAAAATAATTAGAATGGATTCACAGGTTATCGCAAAATACCTTCCCGTCATTATTACATCATTAACAACGATATTTTTCTACTTGGTTATAAAAAATCTGTATAAAAATGTTGTGGCTGCACTACTGGGGACCCTGGCATTTTGCTCTCTTTTCTGGCATGTATTTTTTCATTCGCTCTTTATAAGAGAAACGATAGCCTTCATGTTCTTCATTATGATTATTTATATTCTTAGCAAACGTCAAGATTTATCTATAAAGATAACATTTATCCTTACTACCATAGCAGTAACATTTTCTCATCATTTAACATGTTTTATATTAATGTTCTTCGCTTTTGTCTTGATTATCGCCAAATACTTACTTCCCAAACTGATCAATACAAATACTTTTATGAAGTACCGAGAAGATTTTCAGGATAATAAATTAATAAAATCCAGCAATACCAGTTTTTTGTTTATTACTATATGTGTCATAGCATACTGGGTATATGTCGGCATATTTACATTCAAGGTATTGAATATATTGCAAAACGATTTTCTATATAGTTCATATGGCAGCTACAATTTGAATCATTACTTTACTGCGAGTGCGAGAATGATAATTGGTTCTTACGGAAACGTCTTGTTCCTGATATCTGTTTTTATATTTCTGCTGTATTCAATAGTTAAAGGTAAACACAATAAAAGTGTCGCCGATATTATCTTCTTGATCTGGGGTGGGCTAATTGTAGCTATAGGCTACATATCGACATATATAATGCCAAGAATAGAATTTTCAAGATTTATTCTTTTTGGTTATCCATTTTTAATAATAAGCGCTACTGCTGCCATAGTAAAATTTAAAAAGCCGATCAAATATATATATATGATTTTTGTGGTTTTTCAATTAATTCTAATACCGCCTTATCTGTACAATTACTCTTTGGCTCCAGAGTATGAATATGGAAGATACCGGGAGTATTTTTTACCTCAGGAATATATAGCTGTATCCTGGTTTAAAAATAAAGTTCCGTTAAAGAACAAAATCGCTGGTGATTGGACATCATTTGAATTGTTCGGAAGTCAACAGTTTAATGTCTATCATGATAATGAGGATGCGGTTCAAATCTTTAAAGGCAACCTTGAGAGTCTGGGTTCTTATAACTGGCTTATTTTTCGTAGCGAGGATTTTTACGCCGCCAGGGTTGGCAAACCAAGAGCTACGAATCCAGTAGTGGTCTCCCAAGAAACCTTTGATAAGTTTAACCAAGATCCGAGAATGGCAAAAGTATATGACAACCAAGAAATTATAAACTATAAAATCAATCAACAATAGCTGATTTCTTGGTAAAAATCGAAAGTAAAAACTTTTAAAGGGTTGAGTTCATTATGGCTAAACCTATTCACGGGACTAACTTAGCGGATTCTCACCTGATCTTAGATTTATGCTTCAGGTGGATAAATAAGCCTCTTTACAATAATGCAATTTATCTCATGCTGAACAATATTATAACTTGTTTACTCGGTTTTGCTTTTTGGAATATTATGGCCCGGTTTTATACGCCTTCACAGGTAGGTATTGGCGCTTCACTGATCGCAGCATCAAGCCTCATCGGCATTCTTGCTGAATTGGGATTGAGAATCGGTTTAATCCGGTTTATTCCAGAAAGCAGAGAAAATGCGGGATTGTTGATAAACGCTGTTTTTACTATAGCCGGCCTATCATCCATGGTTGGGGGAGTGATTTACCTCGTTGGCATAAAAATCTGGTCGCCGGCGCTCAGCTTTATTCAGGAAGACATTTGGCTCCTATTATTGTTCTTAATATTTACCATGATGAATTCATTGTCTGGTCTAACTGATAGTTCATTAATAGCGGGTCGGGCATCAAGGTATGTTTTATTTAAAAATACCCTGGTCTCTATACTCAAGATTCCTCTACCAATTTTTATTTTTACCCACCTTAAAGGTTTTGGAATCTTTGCCGGTAATGGAATAAGCATCGCTGTTGCAGTTTTAATTGCCTGGTTATTGTATCTATCTAAGGTGTATAAAGGCTATTTGCCGAAGCCGGTAATAGCAAAGTCTATATTGAAGAAAGTGCTGCCCTATTCATTTGCAAACTATATGGCGAATATGCTTAACCTGTCTCCACAGTTTATTTACCCGCTGATGGTGCTAAATGTACTTGGTCCAGAAAATAGCGCGTATTTTTACATTGCTTGGATGATGACGATGGTATTAGTGGTAATCCCAAACGGGGTATCGCAGTCTCTACTGGCTGAGGGTTCCTATAACCCGCATAAAATGGGGCGCGATGGGTGCAGTGTGTTGTATCTGTCGCTGGCGTTATCTGTTCCGGCGGTTGCGGCTATGACGGTTATGGCGAGCTGGCTGCTCCACTTCTTTGGCCCTGGATACGCCGAGTATGGCACCCCGGTGTTTCAGTTTTTAGCACTCGCTATAATACCTCAATGCATAAATACTCTTTATATCACGGTGAACCAAATCAGAAAGCAGGTATTCCTTATAATCGCCCAGACTGGTTTTTTAGCGATTGTCGCCATTGGAGTCGGTTACTGGTGGTTTGGCCGCGTCGGTCTGCCCGGGTTGGGGATGGCTTATTTGCTAGCCCATTCAGTCCTCGCTTTAATCGTTATCAGGCCGCTGCTGAAGGTGCTGAAAGAAAAAAGCAGGGTTACCGTTCTGGAGCATAACTGATTGTTCCTGCGATTAAAGTCCAATGTGTAAATTGCATTTAAAACGTCTTCTTATGAAAGGATTATATCTGTTATGTTGCTATTGGCGCACGTTGGTTTAGCTCTGGGCTTTACCAAAGGTTTGGAAAAGGTCTTGAGCTGCCGGGGCATGAACGACTGTACGGAATTAATAGATTACCGGCTTGTCTTTGGGGGTTCCATGCTACCGGACGTGATTGACAAGCCGCTGGGAGGACTTATATTAGGGTCGACGCTTGGAAACGGGCGTATATACTGTCATACCCTGTTATTTCAACTATTTCTGCTTATTTCAGGCATATATTTATGCTTTAAATACAAGAGGCCAGAACTGTTCGTGGCGGCCGGAGGCAGCGCGATTCATTGTATTTTAGATGGTATGTGGTACTTCCCTGAAACTTTCCTATGGCCGGTATACGGTTGGAGTTTTCCGGAAGGAGATCCTGGGAACTGGTTGCGGCTGTGGGTGAATCTCCTGGCCGACCCCAAGTACTACATCCCGGAAATACTTGGTGGCGCTATTATTATAGTCTTTTTTACAGAGCTGGTTATTCGCAAAAATTTATACTGTTTTTTGGTAAGTGGAAAAGTGAAAGGCGGTATTACTCCACCGGAAGAGGATGCTGTTTAATTGTTAGTAACGAAAGGAGGATTATGTGATGCCTTTTGCTGTAATCATGGCTGGCGGACGGGGAGAGAGATTTTGGCCGCGTAGCCGAATGGCGGAGCCCAAGCAGTTTTTGAATCTCATCGGTGACAAGACCATGCTTCAACTCACTATGGAGCGGGTGGAGGGCTTGGCTGAAATATCTGATACATATATAGTGGCGGGTTCGGATTTTAAAGATATCATCATGGAGCAGGTGCCGCAACTGCCAGAAGAAAATATTATCGTCGAGCCCTTCGGGCGGGATACCGCGGCTGCCATAGGGCTGGCCGCTTTGGTCCTGGAGCGTAAAGACCCCCGGGAGGTAATGATTGTACTACCGGCGGACCATTATATCGGCGATGTCCCCCGTTTCCAGAAGGTGCTGAAAAGCGCGGTGGCGGCGGCCTGGCGGGGAGAAAACATAGTGACGCTGGGCATCACTCCGAACCGGCCTGAAACTGGATATGGGTATATTTACCAGGGGGAGTTGTACAATGCCTTTGCCGGCACGCCGGCCTACCGGGTTGTCCGTTTCCTGGAAAAACCTAATTACGCGAGGGCTGTAAGATTTCTTTCAATCGGTAATTACCTTTGGAACAGCGGAATGTTTATCTGGCGGGTGGATTTGATTCTTCAAATGATTGAAAAACACACCCCGCAACTGGCTCGGGGCCTGAATAAGATTGGGCCGGTTATAGGGACGGAACAATACTTGGCCGTGTTGGGAGAAGTTTACGCGGGGTTGCCCAAAATCTCGGTGGATTACGGTATCCTGGAAAAGGCGGAAAAGGTCCTGGTGATGCGGGGGGACTTCGGCTGGGACGATATCGGCTCCTGGGCAGCTCTGGATCGCTACGCAGGAAAGGATGAGCGAGGAAATGTCATTGAGGGTCGGGGGGTTCTGCTGGACACAAGCGATACCTTCATTTATTCCCCTGACAAGACGATTGGTGTAATCGGGGTTGAGAGTTTAATCGTGGTGAACTACCGCGACAGTTTTCTGGTATGCCGCAAGGACCGGGCCCAGGAGATCAAAAAGGTTGTGCAGGCTTTAAAGGACCAGGGCCTGGATGAAGTGCTGTAATGCCAAACGCTATGTAGCTTAAAGGAGGCATCTCAACATGGTAACGGTTAATGAACATATTTTTCGCCAGTATGACATCAGGGGCGTAGCTGAACAGGATCTTTCAGATGAGGTAGTAACCCTCCTGGGTAAAGCCTTTGGGACTGTAGCCTTACAAAGGGGCTTATATAAAGTACTGGTGGGGAGGGATAACCGCCTCAGTTCCGAACGCTTGCGGGACGCCCTGGTAAAGGGGCTTATGTCCGTTGGATGCGATGTGATTGATATAGGTCTGGTAGTCACGCCGATGCTTTACTACACCAGGATCTACTTTGGCATTAATGCTGCGGTGATGATTACCGGTAGCCACAACCCACCAGAAGAAAACGGATTTAAAATCGCCCTGGGAGCTGGGACCATCTACGGACATGATATTCAAAAGCTCAAAGAATTAATGCTGGCCGGGGAGTTTCCATACGGTTCGGGAAGCCTTGGAATGTTAAACTGCATCTTTCCGTACCTAAACATGCTGATAGAAAAAATAAAGCTTGGTCCACGAAGGTTAAAAGTGGCCGTGGACTGCGGCAACGGTACGGCTGCCTTGTTTGCTGAAAAAATATTACGAAACTGGGGCTGCGAGGTGATACCGCTGTATTGTGAATCCGACGGCTGCTTCCCGAACCACCAACCGGACCCGGTAAAGACGGCTAACCTGGTGGAGTTGAAAAAAGCGGTGCTGGAAGAGAAGGCGGATCTTGGCGTAGCCTTTGACGGTGATGCGGACCGCATCGGGGTGGTGGACGATACCGGGAATGTTATCTGGGGAGATATGCTGATGTGCATTTACTGGGAGGAAATCATGCCAAAGCATCCCGGGGCCGAGGCTATCGTCGAAGTGAAGTGTTCCCAGGCTCTGGTGGATGAAGTGGAGCGCCTCGGAGGCAAGCCTTTCTTCTATAAGACCGGGCACTCCTTGATCAAAGCCAAGATGAAGGAAATTGGGGCGGTCTTCACCGGGGAGATGTCCGGACACATATTTTTTGCAGACGAGTTTTTCGGTTTTGACGACGCCTTTTACGCCGCCGGCCGCCTTCTGCGGATCCTCTCCAATTCCGATGTGCCGCTCTCAAAGATGCTCTCGGCTATACCAAAGTATTACTCCACGGCTGAAACCAGGATTGCTTGCCCGGACCGGAAAAAATTCAAGGTGGTAAGCGGGCTGGCTGAACGTTTTAAGCGGGAATATCCCGTGCTTGATGTGGATGGGGCGAGGGTGCTCTTTGGCGACGGGTGGGGCCTGGTACGGGCTTCCAATACCCAACCCGTGCTGGTGGCCCGCTGTGAGGCAAAAACTGAAGAAGGAGTGCGTCGTATTTGCTCCATTATGAAAGAAGCCCTGAAGGAGTTCCCAGAAGTGGAAGATTTTGAGTGGGAGTATTAAGCTCCATTTGAAATTACATGGTAAGAGGTTGAAAATATAAAACCAATTTGCTTTAAGAGGGGATTCGTTTGACCAGGCTGAAAGAATTTGACTACATACGGGCAATTTCTATTATCGCGGTAATTATGATTCATATTGGGACTTCAGGTCTTATAGTCCGGTATGGAAATGAGATAACCTTAAAACACCCCATGAGTACATATTATATATATCACCAGGTAACGGCGTTTGCAGTATCGGCGTTTGTTTGCATATCAGGATTAGTTCTTTGCCTGAGATATAAAGATAAATCCTTTAATTACATCAAATTTATCGGGACACGTATTTGGTATGTAATAATCCCGTTTGCTATATGGACATTGGTGTATTTGAAAGTGAACAACCTGATAACTGCAGAAGAAGGTGGGAAAGCAAGTCTTCCGTTTGACCAATTAGGCTTTGCCTTGTTAAGTGGAGGATCCTATTATCACATGTATTATATCCCCCTGATTTTTAGCCTTTACCTTCTATTCCCTCTTTTCAGGTGGTTCGTAAAGAGGTTTAAGTCTCCGTGGTGGCTTTTCTTATTGTTGCTGATCCAGCACTATGCACAAATAAGGTTAAATGATGCGTTGTCCCCGGAGGCCTTAAAATTATTCCAGTTCAGATATTTTGTTTTCCTTTTTGCAGCGGGTTGTTATATTGGCGAGTACTACGACGAAGTAAAAGCATTTATTAACAAACACATTAACGCAGTTGTTGGCCTTGTGAGCGCAGTATTGCTATATAAAATAGTATTTTTCTATTACAGCGTCTTCTACCTGAAAACACCTTTCAAGGATGTACCGCAGACCATTACTTTTGACAATAAAATTTACACCCTGCTTATTGTCGCCCTGATAATTTACATCACCCCGCAGGTTAAGAACCGGGTTATCGATTTGATTCTCGACCGGTTAGGGAAAAACTCCTTCGGGATATACCTAATTCACCCGCTTATCCTTAAAGGCATTGAAGATATCGTTAAACAAAACAAGTGGTTTAGTTTAAGCAGTGAGGCCGTTTTGGGTGTTCTCATAATAATTGTAACTATAAGCTATGCGATATCAGAGCTTGCTAATCTAATTCCTTATGGTTATCTGCTGGTTGGTAGAAACGACAGGCCGATCGGACCGCCAAAACTACCTAAATTGAATGATATTGTGACTATTGAAGTGATAAAGAAATAGATAATTGTTATAAAAAGTGAGGATAGGGACTTGGCTTTACTGTTCTTTTCCATTCAAAATGCCTTTCGTAAAAAAGCGGTGGCGGCCCTTGCGGTACTGGGGGTGGCCTTTGGCACCGCGCTCATGACCATCCTTTTTTCCCTCGCCGGGGGAATGGACCACCGGGTGGAAGGCACTTTTAGTGAGCTTGCCAACCGGGTCACGATTTCCGGCCGGGACGCTATTTTTGGCGGGTTGTATTTAGGTATGGGCACTCGACCGATACCCTCTTCCTATATTGATACCATTAGAAACATACCCCATGTGGAAAAGGTCTATTCCCAGGTTTCGGTAGTTATGCGGCCACAGAACATGGACTACGTTATGCCTTTATTTGGCTACGACACGGAAGAAATTCATGATCTGGACAACAATCCTTATAACAGAATTATCGAGGGAGCCGCTCCCAGCAATGAAAAGGAGATAATAATTGGAAAAAGTCTGCAGGAATATATGAGTTTATTAAATTTCCACTATGCAATCGGCAACTCTTATCCTTTTATTATCATGGAGGGAGACCGGGCAAAGGAGCTGGACGTAAAAATTGTGGGTGTCTACCAGACCGGCAACGAGGTTTTGGACGGGGCCTTCAGCGGTTCTGAAAAATTGGCCAGGGAGATAGGCAAGATACCAGAGGGGAGCGTTTCCGCCATCAACGTTGCTGTTGACGGGGTGGAGAATGTGGAGTCCACTGCCAAGGCCATTCAGCAAGAGTTATCGGGTAAAAAACCGGAACTGCAGGTGGTGGTGCCGGGAGAGGTTTTAAATCCGGTCAGAAATATACTTGACGTCTTGGGCAAGTTTTTGATGGCCGTTTCCCTGGTGGCCGTAGTGGCCGGGGGACTGTCCATCATGGTGGTGATGCTTTTATCCGTGATCAACCGGATGCGCGAGTTCGGCATTCTGAAGGCTCTGGGGTGGACTCCGGCCAATATCGTCTTCATGGTACTGGTGGAGTCTCTGGCCCTGAGCCTTTTGGGTGCCGCCCTGGGAGTGGCCTTGGGCTGCGCGGGACTTGCCGTGGCCAGGGTTTTAATTGCCGAGGATATCGCCGCCCTGTCCTGGCAGGTCACGGTCAGCGTGTTAGCGGCCGGTGTTCTGATCGGGGTGGCGGGAGGAATTTACCCGGCCTGGCGTGCGAACAGCGCGGCGCCGGTAAAGATTCTCAGGGAAATTTAAATCATGGAGGTTTTGCTTGGATGCAGCCGGACGTGTTGATTGCTGTTAAAAATTTGACCAAGGTTTACGGAAAAGGTAATCTCGCGGTAAATGTGTTGGATATTAAAAACCTGGAAATCAGGAGGGGGGAACTTGTGGCGCTGATCGGTCCTTCCGGGTGTGGTAAAACCACTCTGCTGAACCTTTTGGGTGCCCTGGACCGGCCCACCGCCGGCGACATTTTTTTCGAGGGGAAAAGGATCGCCTTGAAAAGAGAGGCAGCCCTTTGCAGGTTTCGCCGGGAAAAAATCGGCTTTATCTTCCAGGCCTATCACCTGATTCCCACTTTGAGTGCCCTGAAGAATGTGCTTGCGCCAGCCCTCCCGCTGGGAAACGATTGCCGGCAGCGAGCGTTGGAGTTATTGCGGCTGGTGAGCCTGGCGGGCAAAGAAGGTCGCCGCCCGGGCGAGCTTTCCGGGGGAGAACAGCAGCGGGTGGCCATTGCCCGGGCACTTCTGCTGGATCCGGATTTGATCCTGGCGGACGAGCCTACGGGTAATTTAGACTCGGCTACCGGAGCGGGAATTATGGCTTTGCTGAAGAAGTTGAACCAACGGGGGAAAACAGTGCTGGTGGCTACCCACGACCAGCGGGTGGCGGAAAATTGCGGTAGGAAAATCAGGATGATGGACGGGCAGGTAATCTAATCCGATTGAGTCATTGTAAATACAGGCATGGTTTTGCAGGAAACAGGCAAGACCTTGCTACTTTTAGGCAAAAATTATAGACAGTCGTTTTGTAAGCATTATATTAGTGATAAATAAAGTTTTTAATGTCAACTTTATTTCGAGCGGAAGGTGGAGCAGATATTTACGGCTACCGGCTGGAAAATCGGCTGTAGATGCACGGGGAGTCACCCGGCAGCGTTGCTTAAGGGGGGAGAAGCCATGATTTCGACAGTAAGCACTGCAACCTCAACTACCGCGAGTACGGCCACATCCTTAGTGGCCGGGTTCGGCCTGATTGCCACGATAACCCTGATCGCGCTGCTGATCTCAAAGCAGCTGGCGGGTGCGGCCTCGGTGAATTCACCCGTTTCGGAACTTACCTTACCGGGCGCACTGGATAGGGTCTTGAATGTTGGTATTATACCACTGGCGATAGTTTTTATCTCCATCGTATTGGTCAAAATTTTAAATGTCCTCCAATAGTGGAAGAATTTTATATGGATTCGGGTTGCGGCAATGGTGAAGATGATAAAAAGCGGCTCATCGTGGTGAGCCGCTTTCATTAATAAAATCAAGGCTTCCGTCAGCGTAAAAACTTGGTGGAAGCTATGCTTTTTTCTGGACACCTTCGAAGTATTTTTTATTGTACAGTACAGATGGATTATTTGGTTTGTGTTCTCCCGCCATATTATTATACTTGATGGCTTCTTCGATGTTTCCAAGCTTGTCATAGCAGACCGCCAGTTCTATACAAGGTGTATAGCCCCAGCAGTCATTACGGATAAAACCCCAGTTGTTTTCGGGTTTTTTAAGCCGGGTGGCCAGTTCAAACCAGAAGAGCGCGCTGGCATAGTCGCTAACATTCTTGTAGTGATAACCTATCTGGCAGCAAATCTCCGCTCTGGGAGTGGCGAATTCAAAGCTTCTTAACATGGCCCGGAGCGAGCTTTTGCGATCGTTTATCGCGCTGTAGCAGTTTGCCATCTCGTAACACGCGCAGATATTGTCTTCAACCCAGCCTTTTCCCGAGTCGAGAAACCTTCCAAAGTATTTTATAGCGTCTTCGTAACGGCGGTTGTTTTCTAACTCACGGGCATAGTAGTATAAGCCCCGGGGACTAAGTTCTTTTCCTTCTGAGATGATTCTTTCGTATATCCTGATGTTTCTATCGGTCGCGGGAGAATGCGCTTTTTGATGGGTGATCGCGATGTCCGCGTTGATGATGCGGCCTCCTTTTTCAAGGAGCTCGTGTACCGGCTCACACCACTTGAAGTTTCTGGATCTCTTCGAGAGCCTTTCTCTGTAGTAGGAAAAGGTTACATTCCCTTCAGCGTCAAAACCGGTGTTGTATTTCATCATAACGACGTCGACGCCTGAATCCAGTGTCTCCTTCAAGTCTTTAAGCTTTGTCCGATCCTCGGGTGATACCACGTCATCCGCGTCGAGCCACATGATGTACTCCATGCTTGCCTGGTCATAGGAGTAGTTTCTGGCGGCTGAGAAATCATCGATCCACTCGAAGTCATAGATCTTATCGGTAAATTTACGCGCGACCTCTTTTGTCTGGTCGATGGAACCGGTATCGACGATTATTATCTCATCAAAGATGCCCGGGACTGAACTCAGGCACCTTTCAAGCGTGTCCTCTTCATTTTTTACGATCATGCAAAGACTGATAGTAATCACAAATTCCCCTCCCTAAAACGTATAATGGCCGGCATTATTCTTTCCATTCCACCAACCTGGGGTTGGGGTCAAGGATCGATTCATATTGTTCTTTCCATCCATAAAAGGATCCCTGGTCGAGCTGCGTATACCGTTGATACTTGGCAAGGCGATCCCCGGGATCGATCCAGCCCAGGTGCTTTAACCTGAATTCGGACAGTTTCAGGGGAAGCATCGCTATATTTTTGGGGAATCTGCCGCAGTGCAGGGGCATCTCATTCCACTCATCGACAAAACCCGGCCGGTACCTGAGCAAAAAAGGCCGGTAGATAGTATGGGCACGCCAGTAGTTGTCTTCCCGGTAGTGGTTCTCGTCCCAGAAGTCATACAGCCTGAAATAGTAAACATCTGCGTCGGGATCTTCGATCAATATCCGGACTCCCTGCCTAAATTTGCTTTCAAATACTTCATCGGCATCAAGGTTTAATATCCACTGCGGACCGGTCTCGACGGTCGCTTTCCACTGCTGCTTTCTAAGCTCCACTTCGTTGGAAAACTTGGAAACTGAGTTCGAAACGATATGAAGAGGAATCCCGCGCAGTATGCTCCGGCAAAGGTTTACGCTGTGGTCCGTGCTGCCGTCGTCAATGATGACGGCTTCGTCTATATAGTGCTTATGTTCATCTAATACCCTCGCCAGATATCTATCCGCCTCATTTTTAATTATCATCGATAAGGTTAAGTGAGGTTTGCGCCGGTCTTTGATCGTTAGGTCAGGGAGCTTCTGGACCACGGGTTTTTCCACTCTGCACCTGGCCTTGAAATCGTTTGCTCCTGCCAGCAGTGATTCTCGGTAGATGTGGTATGCCGGGTAATGGGTATCCACAAAAAGATTCAGGCCCAGCGCGATGGCCCGTACACAAAAATGACGGTCCTCCCCCCATAAGGTCAGGTTTTTTATTTGTTTGAAACTGACCCCGGCGAGCAGGGCTTTTTTACTGATAAGCGTACATGCTCCGAGCCCACCGACTTCGTAGACGCCCGGAGTTTTTAACTGTTCGAGAAAACTCTGCTGCCTCGCTGCCTGTTCTTCCGAACTCAGCCTCTCCCCCCTCACCCGGCGGGCCATGTCATAATGATCGTACAGCCACACATTGGGAAGTTCCGGGCTTCCCGGATACCATGCGGTCCAGAAGACCTCTGAAATAATATCCTTTCCCGTGTCGATAAGGTGTTGAATGGTCGCCGGATGCAGGATCAGGTCCGAATCGATCAGAAACAGGTAATCATAATCGAGTTCGATGGCTTTTTCGATCATAAAGTCTTTAAAGCCGGCGACCCTCCAAATCAGGTGTTCCTTCCAATAATGGGTAGTATCATCACATACATAAGCCTCATGAGTATTCCCGGCCTTCTCTATGCTTTCAGCCTTAAACAGAAAAGTGCGCTGGTTTTCTTCGAAACGCAGCAACTGTCGGCTGGATTCTTCGTATTCGTTGTCATCGACCAAGATGAAGCTCAGTTCTATATCCCTTTGATCCAAAGAGTTCAGTGATTCAATAAACTCTTTCAAAATTTCAGGTTTTTGTCGTATCGGGCTCCCGAGCAGTACCCTTTTCTTTGCCATAAATACCGGCTCCTTGTCTCAGTATTACACTCGAACGAAGCGTTCGATGAATTCTCATAGTATTTTCAGTTTAAGCAGGACCAGTTTGTCATCGGGTCTGGATTCTCCCGTCTTATCACGCTTTTTTGTCCCTTTCAGGTTAAACTAAGCTGACGCCGCTTGCAGAGCGGCGCCAGCTTATTATAGATTTAATCTTCAACTACCAGTTATGCCAGTTGTATTGCATCGAACTGTGCGCCTACGCCTGGGGCCAGATCCATGGTGAACGGGACCGCGGAGTTGTTCCTCAACGTAAGTGAGTCACCGGCTGTAAGTGACAGCATAACCGTTCCGTTGGTTTCCCCTATTGCAAGTATATCGATTTCCGTACTAGTATCGACTGTTCCGTTGACGGCAATGGCAATAGTTGAACCAACACCGGCTGTTAGATTGACTCCATAATCTATCTGGTAAACGCCGGTTGCGGTGACAGTAATGGGTGCTGTTCCAGCTGTGTGTGTCACACCGGTCGATGGACCGTTGTCGCTGAACAGGACATCGCCCCCGCCGGCCACGGTCTCATCTCCTACAGTTGCAAGGTGATAAATATACCCGAATGTCGCAATTCCCGCTCCGGTGGCTCCAGTCGCGCCGGTATCACCCGTGGCACCAGTCGCGCCGGTATCGCCCGTGGCACCAGTGGCTCCGGTATCGCCCGTGGCTCCGGTTGCACCAGTATCGCCGGTCGCACCCGTGGCTCCAGTATCACCAGTCGCGCCGGTATCGCCAGTCGCACCCGTGGCTCCGGTTGCACCAGTATCGCCGGTCGCACCGGTATCGCCGGTCGCACCAGTAGCGCCAGTATCGCCCGTGGCTCCGGTATCACCAGTTGCTCCGGTTGCGCCGGTATCACCCGTGGCACCAGTGGCTCCGGTATCACCAGTTGCTCCGGTTGCGCCGGTATCACCCGTGGCTCCGGTATCACCAGTTGCTCCGGTTGCGCCGGTATCACCCGTGGCTCCGGTTGCACCAGTATCGCCGGTCGCACCAGTATCGCCGGTCGCACCAGTGGCTCCAGTATCACCAGTAGCGCCGGTATCACCCGTGGCTCCAGTGGCTCCGGTATCACCAGTAGCGCCGGTATCACCCGTGGCTCCGGTGGCACCAGTATCACCAGTCGCGCCGGTATCGCCTGTGGCACCAGTAGCGCCGGTGGCTCCAGTATCGCCGGTCGCGCCAGTATCACCGGTGACACCAGTAGCGCCGGTATCACCCGTGGCACCAGTAGCGCCGGTCGCGCCAGTATCGCCGGTGGCTCCGGTGGCTCCAGTATCGCCGGTGGCTCCAGTATCGCCGGTGGCTCCGGTTGCACCAGTAGCGCCGGTATCACCCGTGGCTCCGGTATCGCCCGTGGCTCCGGTTGCACCAGTATCGCCGGTCGCACCCGTGGCTCCGGTTGCACCAGTATCGCCAGTGGCTCCGGTTGCACCAGTATCGCCAGTGGCTCCGGTTGCACCAGTATCGCCGGTGGCACCCGTGGCTCCAGTATCACCAGTCGCGCCAGTTGCGCCGGTATCACCAGTAACTCCGGTGGCGCCGGTATCACCTGTGGCTCCAGTAGCACCAGTGGCACCGGTATCGCCAGTGGCACCAGTGGCTCCAGTATCACCAGTCGCGCCGGTATCACCAGTAGCGCCGGTGGCTCCAGTATCACCAGTAGCTCCGGTATCACCAGTAACTCCGGTGGCGCCGGTATCACCAGTGGCTCCGGTGGCTCCAGTATCGCCGGTCGCGCCGGTGGCTCCGGTGGCACCAGTGGCACCAGTATCGCCAGTGGCACCAGTATCACCAGTAGCTCCGGTATCGCCAGTCGCACCAGTGGCTCCAGTATCGCCAGTTGCACCAGTATCGCCAGTCGCGCCAGTTGCACCAGTGGCGCCGGTATCACCCGTTGCACCAGTATCACCCGTAGCTCCGGTAGCACCAGTGGCTCCAGTATCACCAGTCGCGCCAGTTACACCGGTATCACCAGTGGCACCAGTCGCACCAGTCGCACCAGTATCGCCGGTCGCACCCGTGGCTCCAGTATCACCAGTCGCGCCAGTCGCGCCAGTCGCGCCAGTTGCACCAGTGGCGCCGGTAGCACCAGTAGCGCCGGTATCACCCGTGGCTCCAGTAGCGCCGGTAGCGCCGGTATCACCCGTAGCTCCGGTAGCACCAGTGGCTCCGGTAGCACCAGTGGTACCAGTATCGCCAGTAGCTCCAGTCGCGCCGGTGGCACCAGTATCGCCGGTAGCTCCGGTAGCACCAGTGGCTCCGGTAGCACCAGTGGCCCCGGTTGCGCCGGTAGTCCCTGACCCACCTTCTACTGCTAGCAAGGCTACGTCATCGACTAGTACATCAGCAGTGCCGACCTGGGCCAGCTTGGTGATTAAAACAAAAACCTGAGTTGCTCCGGCGGGTACCACCAGGGCGGTCTCATAGATTTCCAGCCAATCGTTCTCAGTAACATCCGGAAGGCGATTAGTCAGCAGGGTTATATCAAGCCCCAGCCCTAAAAAGTTAAAAGCTGCATCATAATACGCCAGAACAATCGCTGCCTGCGGACTCGGTAGCGGACCGATTTTACTCAGTGAAGCCAAGAACTCATACATCTGCCCTGGAACTACAGGAACTATTTGAGAAATTAGCGCATTCACCGCTCCGCCTGCTAATTGCGCGGAAAATATGCCGGAATGACTAAACTGAGCTGTTACTGTCGCACCAAACGCCGTCCATGGAGCCAAAACCCCCGTCTCAAAACCCCCATTAACTATTAGATTGTTAAAAGACATTATATTTCCCCCTTTAATGTCGAGTTGCATTTTCGTTAAGATAATGCATGATAGTATATGAGCGATTACCAAAATTTGCTACCCCTGTAAAAGATAAGAAAATGCGGGCCCAGCTACTGGGGACAGGACTTCGGTATAGATTCATTTCGAAAGGGGATTGCCGAAATCTTACGAAAGAATAATAATAGAGGAAGTAATAGTGGTATTAATATTTATTTGCGGTAATGTAAGGGGGAGCGACAGGTGATTAAATGGAAAGAGGAGTATAAGGTTGGAGTAGAAGAAATCGATAAACAGCACCAGAAACTGTTTGAAATCGCCAATCGGGCTTTTCAACTTTTTAAAAACGATTTATTACTTGACAAGTACGACCAAATCATTTGTGTATTGGAGGAACTGAAAGATTATACGGTTTACCACTTCAAATATGAAGAGGATTATATGACCAGTATCGGGTATAAGAAGTTTCTATCACATAAGGTTGAACATAATGACTTTATTGAAAAAATTAATAACGTAGATCTTAATAAGGTGGACGAAGACCAGAGCCGCTACCTTATGGACATTCTGAATTTTGTAGTTAAATGGATTGAGGTGCACATTTTAGATAGGGATAAAAAGATTGTTATGGATTAAGATGTATTGAAAACCTCATAAAAATGGTCAAGAAGCGGTATTCGAGTTGTTCGGACACCGCATTTTTTTCTTCGTTATGTTGGAGAAATTATAAGGAATCAGTGTTCGGGGGGGAAATTACTTTTCATCCTTTTAGTTTATATATTTTTTTTATAAATTTTCACAGCCGTTTCAGTGATAATTATATAAGGGGTACCCTCAGCAACATTGGCAATAATCGAACCACCTGATATTGGAGCGACAGAAAGCTTAATTGATAACTTGAAAGAAACGCACCTGGAAAGTGTTAATGCTCGACTAAAAAAGCACTGATAACATCAGGAAGGGGATTTTATGAGAATCACCGCGCTTATATTGATTGTTTTATTGTTGTTGCCTGGATGTTCGGCCGGCGGGAACCCCGACGGACAGCCCACCGGGTCATCCGCGCCTGGGGTCGGCGCGGAGACTGAGATATTTACACCCGACCATCAGCTTTCCATGGAAGAAACGATAGAGAACTTCTTTTCATTACAGTATGACATATACACCGGCATGCGGTATTTCGATATCAGCTGCCTTATCGATACCAGCCAGCAGCGTCTGGTAAACGAGTTGGTGTGGTTGCAGACCCTCACCCTCCGCAGAAGGCTGATCGCGGAGAATGGGTTCTGCTATGTGGAGACGCAGAGGTACCCATATACCATAAGGTTTGATGAGCAGGCTGAAGACGAACGACTTGAGTTTTGGAGCCGGCATGGGATGAAAACCGAGGGCAGCATGGTGGTCAATTTTACCATCACCGGAGAAGCGGGCCGGGCTTATCCACCTTTCCTGGCTGTGAATTCTCAGCATACCATGTTCCTGAAGCAAGAAAACGGTGTCTGGAAGATCACCTTTCACTACTACTCGGGAGCCAGCCGTTTCAGGAATAAAACCCTGGTGGTGCCGGGTGAGGGCGAGATGCTGGCCGGGCTGAGGGATGAATTTAAAAATGTTTCAGAACCTGATCTGGAGAGGGCTTCGGTCCCTCCAGGCACAGCGGCTTATGACGGTACGCGGGCGGTCGAATACGCCATGAGACATGCGGAGTCAGCGAATCCCATCTTCTATGACGCCGGGGACTGGCGGGGCAACTGCGCGAACTTTACCTCCCAATGCATCTGGGCCGGATTCGGGGGCCGCGGCGAGACGGATGTTTCAGGCCAGCGGTTCATGACTTCCCGGTGGTACGCGGGAGAGGGAGGCGGTTCTTCGGCATGGGAAAACGTCGTGTCTTTCTGGAATTACGCGGCCAATCCCCCACGATCAGGGGGATTGAACGGCACAGTGGCGGCGGGTATTTCACAGTTGAAACCCGGCGGCATTATTCAGACCCGGCTTCCGGGAGAGGGCGAGGAGTTCGGCCACTCTCTGCTGCTGGTCAACCCTTCCACTTTGATGCTGGCGCAAAACTCCCCCGATAATTTTGTCTACTATTCCGATCTGGTCAGCTCCGAGATGCGTTTTTACAATCCCGCCTATCTGGTTGAATAAAGGCCCGGGATTAAAAATTGATCGTGATGGACGGGGTGTATTTATATTAAAAGAACAGCGGCTAAATTCATAGCCGCTTTTTGCATTATCAGAGATTTCGTTACCGGCCTGGATTTCACCCGATTGTATCAAGGCGGTCATAGAAATTGTGGCAAAAAAAAGGAAAATGCAAGGGAAACAACGAATCTTATTTTTTAAAGCAGATAATGCAGTCTTCAACGGATGTAGCTGCCGAGCCAAAAAATATATTCCATATGATACCGATTCTGCACTGTGCGCTCCGCTTCAAATTGCTGCAGATAAACGGCCTGAAATAAACTAATAATCAAAGCGGGTGATTGCGATAAGGTATCAATTCGTTTCATATCTGTGGATATCATTGTTCTTAACACTGTTGATCATAGGTTTAATCGTTTACGCCTGGAAAAACCGCTCAGTAATCGGGAGCCGCTATTTTTTATCGACCCTGGCTCTGGTCGAGGTCTGGGTCTTCGCGCAGGCCCTGGAGATGGCGGCGCTCGATCTACCAACCAAACTGGTCTGGGCCAACATCCAGTACATGCCGATCATGCTGACGCCCCTGGCTTACCTGTATTTAACTCTGCAGTTGACGAGGCGTGAGTACTGGTTGCAGCAGCGGTGGTTGAAGATAGTGCTGTTGATTGCCCCGGTTGTGATAAACATCCTGGTATGGACCAACGATACGCACGGGTTGATCAGGCAGAACGTTTATTTAAACGACAGCGGCCTGTTTCCGACTGTAGGTAAAACCTTCGGCCCGCTGTTCTGGGTGGCGGCCGTTTATAATTATTCGATCATAGTATTAACATTCATAAACCTGGCGTATGCCTTCCAGGAGAAGATATCGATATACCGTAAGCAGATAGTTTTCCTCATTATCGCCCTTTTACTGCCCGTTATTTCGAACCTGATCCATATCACCGGGTTGAACCCTTTTCGGGTCGATACTACACCGCCGGTTTTCGGATTATCCGCGATCATAATCTCATGGGGGATTTTCCGGTTCCGTTTATTCGATGTCGTTCCCATAGCTCATTCCATAATCATTCAGGAAATGAAGACTGGAATGATCGTACTGGACGATAAAGGCCGGTTTTTAGATATAAACGCGGCTGCCAGAAAAATGCTGAACCTCTCTTCCGAACGCCTCATCGGGCATTCCATCGAGACCGAACTGCAGGGGCTGCCCGATCTGATACGCATCTGCCGGGAAGGGAAGGACGCCGTCCAGGAGATGGTTTTTAAGAGCGATGAAACTAAATACTACGAGGTTTCCTTTACCAAGATAACCAACTCGGATAATGAATTCATCGGGTGGCTGCTGCAGATATACGACATCACGGAGCGGAAACTGGCAGAGGAGATAGTCAGGCACGCGGCCCTGCATGACGCCTTGACGGGGTTGCCGAACCGGAACTACTTTCAGATCCTGTTTTCACAGGAACTGGCCCTGGCTAAAATGCGGCGGGACGTATTGACGGCGGCCTATCTGGACCTGGACGATTTCAAGGTTATCAATGACACCTATGGACACGATGTCGGCGACCGGGCGCTGGTCGAGGTCGCGGAAAGGCTTAAAGGGGTTTTGCGTCAATCGGATATAGTATCCAGATACGGGGGAGACGAGTTCACGATAATACTGCCCCAGGTTGGAGATGACGAGACGATCGGGCAGATAGGAAGCAAGATACTGGAAACATTTAAAGCCAGCGTCGATCTCCATGAAGTCTCTCTGCAGGTCGGAGCCAGCATCGGATTCAGCGTGTTTCCCCGGGATGGCGACAATATCAATGTTTTATTGAAGAAGGCCGACCAGGCCATGTACATGGTAAAAGGCAATAATAAAGGCAACTACTGTATTTACAAAGAATAGGAGACGGCAGCAACCGCGCAGTCATTGACTGAACGGGCGGCGAAGAAAGCTATTGCTACCGCCAAGGGCGGAGCCGTAGCTGCACTTGCTTGCATCGGAAAGTCCTCTAATATACTTTCCGATAGCGAAAAGGAGGCGGCACCCGGTTGCCGCCTTTTATTTACATTATCATCTTTACCGGCGGTTATCCGTATCATCTGGCAGGGTATTAAACCAGTATGTTGACTAAAAGGAGTGTCAGAAAGATTACGAACAGGCTCGGCAGGATTATCGGTTTGTACGACCTCCAAAAATCGGCCTGGAAGTACTGTACCGTCAAAACGAAACACAGGTGTACGGGGGAGATCATCACGCCAATGACTGCCGAGATATAAGCCAGCGTCACATAGGCGGGTGCAGGATCGACCAGCGCCATGACCAGGGGGAACGAGATGCCGATGCAGGCCTGAACCAGCCCGGTCAAAATACCCGCCAGGAGCGGGATCCCGATGATAGTTGCGGCCACCGGCATGTGCAGGGCAAGGATAGCCTGGCTCACCTCATTCACCGCTCCCGATAAAGAAAGTACATCCTTGAAAGCCATCGTCCCCCAGGTCAACAGTACGATCTGAATCGTTAACCGCTCGAACAGGGTCTCGACGACAGACCGCAGGGGATAGCGTTTTTGGATAATGAGGACTGTCAATGTGATGACCAGGGCCCACTCGAGGGGGACGCGGCTCAGGACCATGGCTACAGTCGCCAGCAGCGGCCAGGTGTTTTTAAGCAGGGTTGGTCCGACCTTTGAATCGGGACGGTTGTTGTCAGGTCGGCCGGAAACGGCCCGGTAGCGCCGGAATATATAAAGATAGCCGACCACCGCCCAGATAATGGTGAACGGCCACTGCCAGAGCACCATGGTCGATAATGAGGCCCCGGAGAGGTAGGCGGCCAGTACCAGACCGGGATATAGAGGCAGGGAGTATTCCCAGATGTGCCTGAACCAGAAATTGATGAACACCTTGTCTTCGGGTGGATAGGAGGAGTCGGTTGTCGCCTGTCCTACCAGGGGGGCGGAGAATCTCGCTCCCCCGGCTGAAGGCAGCAGACCGATAATGGCGGGGACGGCAGCAACCAGCAGCTTTGGGTTTAAGGGCAGTTTGAACAGCGACTCGGTCATCGCGGCGAGCATCCCGGTACGCCTCATGACCGATTCCAAAAGCATTATCAATACCAGGGCGGTGATCAGGGTAATGGTGGAGGGGGTGATAAACGTCAGGAGGTATTGTTTCGCCAGGGAAAAGATGCTCAGGCCAAACAGCAGTCCGAGAAAAGTGGTCGAGACCAGCATCGTAATGCCCAGACCGACTTTTCTGCGCAGCAGGATTATTATCAAGGTGAAAACGACTAATATTTTAAAAATAGACAGCATATCCGGCTCCGTACTTTAAAATAATATTCTATTAATTTATCAATCAATAACCCTATAATTTTATATCATTATGTACATGGGTGTACAGTTAAAGTTCTCGTCATCACAGTGTATCTCCATCTTCGGGTCGGCCTCCTCGAATCCAAAATTTTTATAAAACCCCACAGCGGATGGGATGGCCATTACCGAAATTATTTTAACCCCGAGCTTGCGTTCCCGTTTGATGATGTGTTCCAGGAATTTCCTGCCCAGTCCACTTCCGTGCAGGTCCTTGTCTATCCCAAACCCGATTATTTCAACCGTCGGGAGGAATGGAAACTCGTTATCGTGCTTGTGCCTGATCCCGGAGATACAAAAAAAGGCCACTATTTTCATGGTTTTCTTGGCCGCGACCAGGTAGGTTCTGGATTTTCCGATTTTAGAGTAGATTCCCATGCCGCCTGCGGCGGCACCATCAGAGGAACGAAAATGGGTTATATCGAATTAGTTCTTTAGCGGCTGGCGAAGCGAGGTCGATTCTTTATTGGTGCCTTGAGCCCGTAGTGGTAGATTGACCTCAGCGATCTGGTGCACCACAGAATGTTGCTCCCGCGAGGGAAGCACGCAGGGCAGAATGCCTTATTTAGGTCGCTGCACCAACCCAATACAAACCGCTAAAGGAGTGCAACACAAATGGAGATCCTCTATTCACGCTGCTGTGGGCTGGATGTTCACAAAAAAACGATCACTGCCTGCAGCATCACACCCAAAGGAAAGGAGCTAAGAACGTTTGGTACCATGACCCCCGATCTGCTCAATCTGGCTGAGTGGATCAAGGCTGAGGGCTGCACCCACGTGGCCATGGAATCTACCGGCGTTTTCTGGAAGCCAGTCTACAACATCCTTGAATGTTACAATGTGGAGATCCTGGTGGTCAACGCCCAGCACATAAAGGCTGTTCCTGGGCGTAAGACCGATGTCAAGGATGCCGAGTGGATCGCCAACCTGCTCCGCCATGGGCTCCTTAAAAGTAGCTTCATTCAGAACCGGGAGCAGAGGGAACTAAAAGAGCTGGTCGGATACCGTAAGAGCCTGGTTGACGAGCGTGCCCGCGAAGTAAACCGAATTCAAAAAGTACTTGAGGGTGCCGGCATCAAACTGGCATCGGTAGCTACTGACATCACAGGAGTTTCCGGACGCAGCATACTTGATGCCATCGTTTCCGGCGTCGAAGACCCAAAATTCCTGGCGTCGTTGTCCAGAGGGAAGCTCAAGAATAAACATGAGCAGATGGAGCAGGCCCTCCAGGGACTGGTGGGCAAACATCAAAGGATGCTGATTTCCACGCAGTTGAAGCACATTGACTTTCTCGATCAGGAGATTGCCAGGCTAGATCAGGAGATTGAGGAGCAGATGCGCCCTTTTGAACAGGAGATCGCGTTTCTCGATGCCGTCCCGGGTATCGGGGTGAGGAGCGCCCAGGTCATCCTGGCCTGTATCGGCACGGATATGTCCCGCTTCCCCACTACGTCACACATTGCCTCATGGTCAGGGCTCTGTCCGGGGAATAACGAGAGCGCCGGCAAGCGTAAGAAAGTTAAAAGCAAAAAGGGGAATCCACTCTTACGCACTACGTTGATCCAGGCCGCCAAATCAGCTTCACATACCAAGAATACGTATCTTTCTGCTCAGTACCATCGGATAGCTGCCCGGCGTGGAAAGAACAAAGCCGCTGTTGCTGTTGCTCACTCCATACTGGTCATCGTCTATTGTATGTTGAAGCATCACCGTCCTTACCAGGAAATGGGCGCCGATTACTTTGCCAAGACTAATGCTAAGGCTATTAAAAACCGTGCTATCAAACAGCTTGAGATGTTAGGCTTCAGGTCAGGATCGAGGCCGCTTAATTTTTCGTTATTTGTTTTTTCTTTAAAAGCTACGTTATTGAACCCTTTTGGGAGGGGTTTAGTCAGGTGTTGCCTTTCCGGAACTGTTATTTTCAGGACAGTAAAGTACATCGTCTCTCAGGTAATAGTCTATCGAATGAACCCCGCAGCTGAAGTTTTCTATCAATTTTTTGTTGCGTTCTCTAAGTCTGACCAGTTTATAACGGTGCATCTGTTTTACCCCGAAATTCTCGCAGTTTGTATCCACCGGGGATTATCCCTTTGGTATCAATTATATATCCCAACCCATGCCGGTTACCAGGTATTGAGGCGCAAAGCACCTGGATATATCCAGTATACTTTGGACCGTCCCAGGGGTAAGTATAATTCACTTATACCGGATTTAAGGATTTACAGTGGATAATATCGTACAACTGAATCAGGTATCCGGGGAATCGCAAAACCTCCAGTGCCCATAATAGATAAAAAGGAGTGAGAAAAATGCGCGGGAGAAAAGACAGCGAGCTGAGGCCCTTCCCGGACAGCCGGGTCTCTATGATAGATGTTTCTGAACTGGGTTTAAAAAAGCACCATATCAAGGTGCTGCTTGAGATCGATGTAACAGAGGCTCGGGAACTTTTTAGAAAAATTAGGGAGAGAGATGGGAAAGGCCTGTCGTTCACGGCCTGGCTGGTTAAGTGCGTCAGTACCGCGGTCGACGAGCATAGAGAGGCCAACGCCTTTTTAAAAAACAGCAAAACGATGCTGATCTTTAATGAGATAGACGTCTCGATCACAGTGGAAAAGGAGTATAAGGGCTGTAATGTTCCCCTGCCCTACGTAATCAGAAACACCAACCGCAAGAGCATACTGGATATCCACCACGAGATCAGAGAGGCGAAGCGGCCCGCCTCCGGGGAAGACAGTATCGTGATCGGTCAGGAGAACAGCCGGTTTTACCAGCTCTTCCGGTCACTGCCGGGGGCTATCCGCAGGTTGGTGTGGAAGGTATTCCTGTTAGAACCGTATACCGCGAAAAGGAACATGGGATCGGTTATGCTGACATCGGTCGGGATGTTCGGCTCGATCGATGGATGGTTCATCCCGACCAGCATACACCCGCTCTGCTTTGCCGTGGGGACGGTCGTAAAGAAACCGGGGGTTGTGGATGATAAAATCACTGCCAGAGAGTATCTGAAGATGACGGTGTTGATAGACCACGATGTCATGGACGGGGCGCCGGCCGCACGTTTTCTATCGAGGCTGTCCGAACTGCTGAAGAACGCCTACGGACTCGTGGACCTTTAAGCAATCGTTGGTATTCCTTTAAAACTGCATTATAGGTCAAGGGATAAAACTGTCGACAAGCTACGGTGATCAGGCCTTTAGCGTATATAAAAAGAGGGGTGTAAGGTTCCCTCGGTTAGGTGGTCGGTGGAGACGGGTGGAGGGTTGGACGCAGGTGAAGTTTGTTTATTTATTTTCGATGGTGACTATCACCCGGTTCGGCATGCATATCGCGATATCACCGTATTTTTCCAGCCACCCGGTCTGGACGCAGATCTTGTCCGGGCAGTCTGAGGTTTCGAAGCTTATCCTGCCCGGCTCCACCCGGATGTGGTTTTGGTAGTTTCCGGAGACGGTTATCAAACGGGATTCCTTCACCTCGTTGAGGTCGATGCGTTCGATCACCTTGTTGTTCTGTATTATTTCCGCCATGAGGTGATCGCTTTTATTGAAGTTCTTATATATATAAAACCCGGTGGAGGCAAGAACCGCTCCTATGACAATGACGGCTATCAGTAATAAATCGCCTTTCTTCGGCATCTCAAGGTCTCGCTTTCATATTATTAAAAGTAATAACACACCTATTTATAGAAAAGCGCGTCGAAACGGTTGGTGGATTTCAGGAACCTTACCAGCTCCTTTAACAGGATCCCGGTGATAACCCCTGCCGGCACCGACAGCAGCAGCATCACCGGCAGGTAATAGAAGATGCCGGGTTGATTGATAATCAGCGCGGCCATGAAGAGTTGCCCTATACAGTGGGCCGCGGCGCCGGCGATGCTGATGCCGATCAGGCTGAGGGCGGGCGAGATTCGCAGTAGAAGCGCCATGAGGCAGCCCGCCGCGACCGCGCCGGTAAAACTCAGAAAAAAGCCGACCCCGAAAAGCGTCCCGTTCAGCAGTGAGCCGAGTATGGTCCGGAACACGATGATGCTGAGAGCGGTCTTGAAATCGAATACCACCAGGGCCAGCAGGGTGATGATGTTCGCCAGTCCGAGCTTCACCCCCGGTACCGGGATGGGATTGGGCAGCAGGCCTTCGAGATAGTGGAGGACCGTGGCCTGGGCTACCAGTATTGCGATTACCGCCAGTCTTTTAGTTGACATACGCTGTTTTTCCTCATCACGGGCTTGGGGTCTGCGGCTGCCGCCTTTCCGACAGAACCCTGATCAGCTCTGAACCAGCCTCATTCATGTCCTTGATACCGGTATCCACCTTTATCCCCCGGTCGGCCAGGGCTTGTACCACCTGAAGGTAGTCGGGCAGTTCAAACCTGAACCGGGCGAGGAGTTTCGAGTCTGCCTGCAGTTCCCCGACCCCTCCGAAAAAAACCAGGGCCCCCCGGTCCAGGATGGCGATTTTATCCGCCAGGGCCAGTATCTCTTTCAGGTTGTGGGAGATCATGACGGTCGTCTCGTTACGGTTTTCCCGGCGCCGGTTTATGATATCCAGGACCAGTCTCCGCCCCCGAGGGTCCAGACCCGCCATCGGTTCGTCCAGCACCATTATTTCGGGGTGCAGCGCCAGTATCCCGGCGATGGCCACCCTTCTGCGGATGCCGCCGCTCAGGTTGATGGGAGACAGCAGGGAGGTCGGATCAGGAGCCAGCCCCACCTTCTCCAGGGCGTCGTGGACCCGATCCCTGATCTCCGATTCATCCAGTCCCAGGTTCCGGGGGCCGTACGACACCTCGTCGTATACACTGGCCTCGAATATCTGCTGCTCCGGGTACTGAAAGACCAGACCCACCTTTTTCCACAGCCCGGTCCGCTGCTCCTTGACGCTGGTGTCGATGCCGCAGACCCTCACGGTGCCGCTGGTCGGGTAAACCAGGCCGTTCAAGTGCTTGGCCAGGGTGGACTTGCCCGAGCTGTTGGGCCCGAATACTCCCAGAAACTCTCCCCGGCCCAGTGATAGGCTGATGTCCCTCAAGGCCCGGTGTTCGTAAGGGGAGCCCGGCAGATAGGTATAGTTGAGTCCCTGAATCTCGATTATATTCGACATAGGCTCTCTACCAGCTGCGGTATAGTCTCGATGGCGCCGTCAATCCGATACCCTTCCCGTTCCAGACGGTTGATCAGGTTGTAGATGCCGGGCGGTTCCAGTCCGATGGCCGCCAGTTTGTCCACCTCCGAGTATACCTCCCGCGGACTCCCCTGGAGGTAGATCGAGCCCCGGTCCAGAACGATCAGCCGGCTGGCGTGGATCAGGTCTTCTGGGTTATGGCTGATCAGCACTATGGTAATGCCGTTCTCAGCGTTTACCTTTCTCAGGTACTCCAGCACATCCCACCGGCTCGAGGGGTCCAGCATGGACGTGGGTTCGTCCAGGATGAGGTAGTCCGGCCGCATGGCCAGCACGGAGGCCAGGGCGACCTTCTGTTTCTGTCCCCCGGACAGGAGATGGGGGGCGTGGTGCTTCTTGTCCTCCAGGCCCACGAGGCGCAGGGACCAGTCCACCCGGCTGTCGACTTCGGAGGACGGCAGGCCCAGGTTTTCGGGGCCAAAGGAGACCTCCTCCGCGACCACCGGGCAGACCAGCTGGTTATCGGGGTTCTGAAAAACCATGCCCACTATCTGCCGGACCTCTGTCAGCCGCCCGGGGGAATCCAGGTCGATGCCGTTAACGTACACCTTTCCTGTGTTGGGCTTGACCAGACCGTTCAAGATCCGGGCCAGGGTCGATTTTCCCGACCCGTTCAGCCCCAGGATGCCGATATACTCCCCAGGCCCAATGCTCAGTGATATGTCAGCGAGCGCGGTGATTTTGCCGTCATCGCCGGCAAAATCCTTGCTCACGTTTATCAGTTCAATGCCGCGGCCGTTCATAACGCTTCCCCCCGGGTATATTGATACAGAAACATCTAAGCGTAGGAGATAATCAAGCCCAGCAGCAGCACCGCCGCCATAAAACCCATCAGCGCGGCATCCCGGCCCTGCAGTTTCAAAGAGTTCATCCGGTACCGGTTCCGATGGCCCGCGTAACATCTGCTGTCCATGGCCTCGGCCAGGTCCTCGGCCCTCAGCAGCGAAGAGGCCAGGAGGGGTATCAGGATCGCCAGGTAGCTCTTCAGCCGGACCAGCAGCCTCGGCGAATCGAACGGTGCCCCCCGCGAGCTCTGGGCGTCCTTGATGATGTTTACCTCTTCGACCAGGGTGGGTATGAAGCGGAACGAGATGTTCACCACCGTGGTGAAGTTGTGTACCGGGACCCTGATGCGGTTCAGGGGTGACAGCAGATACTCCAGACCCGCCGCGAACTTCAAGGGGGAGGTGGTCATCAGCAGGATGATCGAGCCCAGGTACAGTATCACCAGGCGGAAAAGGTTTACGGTGCCGAGCGTCAAGCCTTCGCGGGTGACGCTCAGGGACCCTATGCGGAAGGCCGGTTCCCCGGCCGTGAGGACGGCCTGAAAGACAAAGGTTATCAAAAGCAGGTACCTGATACTGCGCAGGCTGCGGAGTATCGAATCAGGCGGTATCCCAGAGCCCTTGATCGCGGCAGCCATCAAAACCAGGAAAAAAAGCAGGTAGTACAGGCTGTGGCTGGTCAGCACCGCGATGACGGCAAATGTACAGCAGATAATCTTGGTGCGGGGGTCCAGTGAGTGTATCAGCGAATCCCCGTAGACGTACTGGCCGAGTTTTATCCGGGTCATCTCGCTCATCCCCAATAAACAGGTTGATCGAATCCTTGGATACCGGCAGCGCCGCCGACGACCGGTTTAAAACCGTTCCCAAACGTATAAGCACAGTATACCAGATATCCACCCCGAAACTAATAGCGCCGGACAAACCGGTCTTCCATCGACCGGAAGCTGGCCAAACGGCCGCCGGCGCCAATTCCGGGCGGCGGGCATAAATGAAGGAAACCGGGGTTTAGACGGTTCCCTTCATTTATGGGTTCGAGCGGATTCCGCTCAGGTGTGAGCCTTACTGGACCGTCTTGATGTACTTGACGGAGTTCATCCCACTATTTCTGCCGGTGAAGACAGATATGCCCTGGCAGGAACCGGGGATGTTCAGGCCGTAAGTATCGCCCGTGAATCCGTCGCAGTCCATGCCGGCGGCGTACAGCCCCTTGATCGGCTGCAGGTCTTTGTTGAGCACCTCATTTTTAAGGTTGACTTTGATGCCGCCCATCGAGTTGAGGTTCAGGATCTTGATGTGGAAGGCGTAAAACGGACCCGTCTTCACCGGGTTAAGGTACTTGGGGTCCTTGCCGTAGTCAGGGTCGGCGCCCTTGGCGCAGTAGTCGTTGTACTGGTTTATGGTCGCCAGGAAGGTTGCCCGGTCGACCCCGATCTTGTCGGCTAGTTCTTCCAAGGTATCGGCCTTGAAGACGTTCGCGGCGTTCTTCTCAAGGGCCTTCTGCAGCTCACCGCTCAGGTCGGTCAGCTTGGTCCCGGGGAGGACGTAAGCCCCGAAGCCGTTGTAGCAGCCTTCGTTGATCATCTTGTTGATCAGGTCGCTGTCCATAACCGAGAAGGTCTTGGGCTGCTGTTCGACCGCGTTGGCCGCGCGGGTGTAGTGGAAGATGACATCCTCGTTCACATAGCGCATACCGCTCTTATTGATCCAGAGACTGGGCTCCATGGCGGCCGCGGAGTTGATGTGCGAGTGAACCGAGTAACCCTCCAGGGTGAGGCCGATCTTGCTGAATATTCCCCATCCACGGGAAGTTGCGCCAACTTTCTGGGCCATCTTGATGCCATCCCCGGTGTGCCCGGGCGTACCGCCGTTGACGACCTGGGTCATGTCCTCCTGCGCCAGCTTGGCGACCAGTTCCGGGTCATCCGAGAAACCGCCCGTCGCTATAATGGCGGCCTTGGTGTTGATGAGCAGTTCTTTGCCGTCCGAGGTGGTGGCCTTGACGCCGGTGACGCGTCCGTTGTCCATGACCAGTTCTTTACCGGGGGTGTTGAGCATTATCTCCACACCGAGCGTCTTGGCCTTAGGCTCCAGGTACTTGTCGAAGAGGGCGTCGCCGAAGCCTTCGTAGACGTGCCAGGTCTTTTCACCCGCGCCGGGGCTGCTCACGGTCGAAAACTTGACCCCCATGTCCAGGAGCCACTGGATATTCGCGCCTGACGCGTCTATCAGGGCCTTCCACAGGGGAGCGTCGACCCGGTAGTTGTGGAACTCCATCTCTTTCCGCAGAATCTGAAGCTTGTTGGTGGTGATACCCATCTGCTTCTGGATCGGGCTTTCGGCGCCAAAGACACCTTCGGCGAACCGGCTGCTTCCACCGACCTTCCCCATTTTCTCCAACAGGATAACCTTCGCTCCCTGGCTGGCGGCTTCGATCGCCGCGGTCATGCCGGCGGTGCCGGCGCCGATGACTACGACATCAGCCTGTTTGGTGACCGCCGGGCCGGTACTGGTGCTGGGACCGGGGGTTGGCTGTGTTCCTCCGCAGCCGGTCAGGCTGAACAGCAGCGAAACGGTCAACAGCAGAACCAGTGACAGTCTAGCCTTTTTCATGGACATTCCTCCTTACTGGAACGTTTAATCGGACTACCCGGTTTCCTCCGCCGTGTGCCGAGGCAGTCCAGAAAAACAAACTATAAGGGTCTGCACCACCCCTTCCTTTAGTTATCATTAAATTAAAATTTCAGCCGGAATAATGGCTGATGACCGATAAACCTTACTAATTTAAGTCTATCATCCGGGGTTTAATAACTCATTGGCTGTTAATACAAAAAATTCTATAGGATCAGCCAATAGTTAAGGGAGGTCTTTAGGCGTATAATTTAATAGGAAAATACCTATTTGCTAGGTTAAGAATCATTAAAAGCAATAATATATGGGAGAGTTTGACATGGAGGGTCAGGACAGTTCTCCGAAGGGTTTTCGCGAGAGGTTTCTAAATAAAAGGGTTATCCTTATCGCCGCGGCTGTAGTATTAATCCTCGGGGGCGGAACCGGCGCGGCGCTGGTGAAGGCCAGTGATAACCCGTCATTCTGCAACAACTGCCACATCATGAAGCCCTATTACGAGTCCTGGAACAGCGGCAACCTCCTGGCCAACAAGCACGCCGCGGCGGGTGTGGACTGTCACGCCTGCCACGAAAGTTCGATTTCGGTGCAGGCCAGCGAGGGTATCAAGTATATCACGGGGGACTACAAGGAACCGCTGGAAAAGCGCGTGTTCTACAAGCAGTTCTGCCTGGACTGCCACTCGGAAGCGGGAATCGGGGCGGTCAAGGGCACGACCTTCGAACAGGCCAAACTAAACACCAGTTACACGGAAAAAGCGGGGGTATCCAACCCCCACGACTCTCATATCGGGGAACAGGAATGCAACGTATGCCACAACATGCACCAGCAGTCGAACATGATGTGCGCGGAATGTCACGCCAACAGCTACGACTGGATCGATAATCTGGACAGCAGCTGGAAAACGGCCAAGTAGCCGCTGACTGCTCCAAAAGGGATGAAATGAGAAACAGCGGATCGAAATCCCCGCTGTTTTTTATGTCTAGTATCAATAAACCAACTGGCTTGAGCGGGCCTTCCCGCCAGGCGACGCTAGCCGCCCCTGACCTCGTCTGATAAATGATAATCCTTGATCTTTCGATACAGCGAGGACTTGCTGATACCCAGTAAGCGGGCCGCCTCCGCGAAGTTGTTCCTCGTCTGCACCAGTGCCTGGATCACCATCATCTTTTCCATCTCTTTTATCGACCGGTGTTCATTCGCCGCTTCCTGGTCGTAAACCACCGCCGGGCTTTCTTTTACGCGGCCGCGGGCCGACCCGGTACTGGTTCCGCGGATCGCCGGGGGGAGGTCCTCGGGCTTGATTACACCGTCACTGGTGGAATTTACAGCGTAAAGGACGGCGTTTTTCAGCTGCCTGATGTTGCCCGGCCAATCGAACTGCAGCAAGCGGTAGATGACCGCTTCGCTCAAGGCTGGCGCCGGGATACCCTGTTTCTCGGCTATGGCATGGATGAAGTATTGGGCCAGTTCGATTATATCCTGGCCCCTTTCCCGTAGCGGCGGGATGTATATCTGGAATGTCTCCAGTCTATAGTACAGGTCCTCGCGGAACTGCTTCTTTTCCATCAGGTCCTGGATGTCGTGGTTGGTGGCCGTGATCAGCCTGAAGTCCACCGGGACGTAACGGCTGCCCCCGATGCGCATCAACTGCTTGTCCTCCAGCACCCGCAGAATCGTCGGCTGCAGTTCCAGGGGCATATCACCGATCTCATCAAGGAACAGGGTGCCGCCGGAGGCCAGCTCGATCTTTCCCTTGCGTCCCTGGCTTTCAGCGCCGGTAAAGGCGCCGCCTTCGTAACCGAACAGTTCGCTCTCGATCAGGTTCTTCGGTATGGCCGCGCAGTTTATGGCTATGAAGGGGCCGTACGGGCGGCCTTCATTGTGGATGGCCTGCGCGAACATCTCCTTGCCGGTCCCGCTCTCACCCTGGATCAATATGCTGCCGTCCAGCCTCGCGAACTTTTTGGCCAGTTCGACCGATTTAACGAACTGCGTCGATTTTCCTAAGATACTGCTGAAGCTGAACCTTGTTTCCAGGCTGCTGGCCGGGAATGGCCGTTTGCGTTCGGTCACCAGCTTTTCAAGGACCAGTACGTAACCGTAGTTGTTTCCGTAGCTGTCGTCCAGGGGTTTGGCAGAACTCAGGTGAAACCTCTGGTTCAGTTTTTCTATGTTTATCTCGGCGTCGTGGATCGGCTTCCTGGTCTCCAGGACCGACCTGACCAGGGGCTGGTTCCCTATGATGTCCTCTATCCTGATGCCCGTGAGATCGGGCAGCTTGGCGCCGAATATCCTCCTGGCGTTGACGTTCGCGTTGGTGATCAGACCGCTTTTGTTGACGGTGATGATAGACTTGTCGGCAGACTCCAAAAGGGCGCTGGACAGCAGCCGTTCAGAGATAAGGTGCAGTTCCCTTTCGATGGCCTTGGCCACAGAAACTACCAGGGCCAGGGAGTTGGTGTTCTCGTAGACCGAGTTGCGGTTTACGAGGCAGACGCTCCCCGCTATATTGTTGTTCACATCGAAGATGGGGGCCGACGAGGCGATGTTCTTCTGATAGGTTTCGGAGAAGTGCTCCGAGCCGTACATCTGCATGGGAACCCCGTACACCAGGCTCAGGGTATGGGACAGGGTGCCCACCGTCTCCTCCGACCAGACCACCCCCGGGTTCAGGAGATACTCCTTGTTGATGTTACCGAAGAAGATGCCGTCTTTGTCGGGTTCCACAAAGAGTATTACCCCTTTTTCATCCGAGAGCTGGATCAGGGAATTGCTGCACATCAGCATCATCTGACGGATTAAAGGGGCGGCCGCTTCAAGCAGGAGGGTTTTTTGGTTCCTCAGGTCTTCAAAGGCATGCTTGTCCAGCATCGGGCCGTAATTATAGTCATACAGGTTAAGGCCGTAGTTTCGGGACCTGATCCATGACTCCGCTATTTCCGGACGGATAAGGTCCGACTTCGATTCACCGCGGTTGTTCTGCAGGATGTCCAGCTTGGCTTCGGTGACCTTTTCCATGATGGCCAGATCGGCCCGTCTGATATCCCCGGTCGCGTTCTGCTGGACATTTCTCAAGAGTGGGCTGATACCTTTCTCAACCAGGTCCATAATACAGTCTCCATTCTCGATCGATAATCTTCACCTATTGTCCAAGCTGCCCTGTTTCTAATTATACCACCAATGGGCCCTTTTTTGTCTCAATCTGCTTCTAAGCGATCCAATATGAGAATCGGGCAGGCCGCTGAAACCCCTGAACTTCCAGTACCGGGGGAAAACATACGCGTGGCATGTTATTTGCATCTCCACCGTTCAAAGGCAAAGGTGTGAAAGGAAGTGTCTTAGGTGTCACTATCAGCCCAAAGCTTATACAGCTTATTCGATGGCGTGCTTGACGAGGGACTACCTTTTCTAGCTTCCTACCTGGAAAAAACCATCCGGCGACCCATACTGATAACGGATAACAGCGGTCTGGTCCACTACCCGGAGGTCAGCCCCGACGAGCTAGAAAACAGGTTCGTCCCGATACCGACTTTCGATAAGACGAGCGAGCATCACTACGATGAACTGAACCGATGCCTCTACTACAAGGTGCAGTATCAGGAAATCATAGCCTATGTCATCGTCAGGAAGCTTACCCCCAAGATGGTTCCCCATACCCTTTCGATCCTTTCTGAATGCAAGCTGGCGGTAAAATGCTACTTCTACAAGGTGATTGACAAGGATAAGCGGAGGTTCGAGCTGGAACTCGCCGAATACCTGTTCCTGAGGAGCAATAAGGACATCAGCGATATTATTAGGTTGAAGAACAGCGCTGCTTACAGTTCCTATCTGGTGGCGGTGATCGAAATCGATAACGCGGGAAATGAAGCCGACTGGAAGAATGTCGCTTACTACTTCACCGAATACCTGAAAAACACCACGCCCGATATCCTGTCCCTGGCCTGGCACCACTGCCTGATCCTTATAATCCCGGCTTACTCCCAGGACAAAGCCCCGGACATGGACAAGGAATGGCCCATGCTGGGCAGCATAAGGAAGTGCGCGGAGGTTATCGAAACCAAGTTCGACACCGTCGTCTCCCTGGGCGTGGGGCGGGTATATCCATTGGCCGACCTGCGCAAGAGCTACAACGAGGCCCGCATCGCCCTGGGTTTACCGAAACTCGTGGGCCATAAGGGCTGTGCCAGGCAGTTTAACGAACTGGGTATGTTTTCTCTCCTCTTTTCACAGGACTTCACCACTTTAAGGAATTACTGCATCGATTCCCTGGGGAAACTGCTAAAGTATGATGACGCGGCCACCCGGGAGCTGCTGTCGACCCTGAGGCTGCTCCTGTATAACGGCGTGAACTGGAAGGCCACCGCGGACGATCTGTTTATACACGTCAATACCCTGTACTACCGGATCAGCAAGATCGAGGAACTGCTCAACATCGACTTCTCCGACATGGATACCAGGACCAACCTGTTTACCGCCATCAAGGTATGGGATATCCTGAACCTGATCGGTTACGCGGATTAAACCAAGCTGTTTATTGGAAGTGAATGAGTGGAAACGGTCAAAAGGATTTATCGCCTGGCCTCCGCGATGAAAACCGGGGTAGTGCTGCTGGTACTGATAGGTCTGGCGTCAGCCCTCGGGAGCGCGGTATTCCCCGACTCTTTTTTCGACACCGGGGTTTTCCGGGCCTTGATCTTGCTGCTGTTTTTGAACATGGCGCTGTGCACCTTCAACCGGCTGGCCGGGTTTACACGGGGTGGGATCAGGGGAACCCAGGACGGGAAGCTGCGGCTGCGGAAGTTCGGCCTACTGCTGCTTCATGCCGGCATGGTGCTGGTCCTTGCCGGAGGGGCCGGCTGCGTGCTTTACGGGCAGAGCGCGGGGGTCTCCATCAGGGAAGGCGATACCGTGGATGTATCAAAAGTGATGGCCCTGGCCGAACCCTTTTCACTGCGGCTGGACGGTTTCGAGGTAGAGTTCAACCAGGACGGCTCTCCATCCCAGTACTATTCGCACGTGGCGGTACTAGAGGACGGCGGGGAAAAGGGGAGATTCAGCGTGAGTGTGAATCACCCCCTGGAATACGGCGGGGTCAAGTTCTACCAGGAGGGTTTCGGCTACCTGGTCGGTACGAGGAGTATGTACGGGGATCTCGGTGAAAGGGAGGACCTGCTGAAAGAGGGAGAGTTCCTGCGGTTTCCAGGCACTGAGAGGAAGGTCAAGGTTTACCGTTATGTGCCGAACTTCGACCCTTCCAACGGAATGAATTCGAAGACCATGAGGCCGGACAACCCCCGGGTCATTATTTCCGTATATCACGGGGACGAGCTGCTGGGGGTCGGGGCAGCGGAGTTTAATAAGGTGGTAGAGATCGATAAGGGCATAAGCGTTGTGTTTACCGAGGTGGAACCGTACACGATGCTGAAAACCAAATCGGACCCCGGGCTGCCGGCGGCGGCGGTCGGGGGGATACTGCTGATGACTGGGGTAATGTTGGCGCTGATATTTTCTCCGGTTAAACCCGGGAAGGACCCGGGGGCTGGAGAAGGCCAGATAGAAAACACCGGGAGATGACTGCCTTGATACTGCCGCTATTAGTTTTGGTGCTGGTATTTTACCTGACCGCTGCACTGCTGTACCTGTCCGGGGTCGGGACCGTAAAGGGATGGGTGTCCAGGACAGCGACCCTCTCGGCAGCGGCGGGAGGGATATGCAACCTGGCGGTGCTGGTAACCCGGGGGGTAATCGCGGAAAGGCTCCCCCTTGCCAGCGGGAGCGAGTTTTTATTGATTTTCATCTTTTTAACGGTGTCGATGTACCTGCTGTATGAGCTTAAAAGCGGGGGAAGGAAGGCCGGGGGGGTGGTAATGCTGATCGCGGCCCTCCTCGCGCTTTCTGTTCTGCTGATGCGGGGACAGCTTTACGAGGTCAGCCCGCTGATGCCGGCCCTAAAGAGCCCGTGGCTTGCCGTGCACGTACTGACCGCGGCCTTGTCCTACGCGGGTTTCGCCCTGGCGGCCGGGATGGCGATTATGCACCTTGTCCGGCCAGGGAACAGCCAGCTGGAGGCAAACGTCTACCGGGCAGCCGCAGGCGGGTTTGCGATGCTCTCCCTGTCTATAGTGCTCGGGGCTATCTGGGCCGAACAAGCCTGGGGGAGTTACTGGACCTGGGACCCGAAGGAGACCTGGGCCCTTATCACCTGGATCATCTACGCCGTATACCTGCATCTCCACCGGAGACCCGGGTGGAGGGGGAAAAACGCCAGTGGGCTGGTGATAGTCGGGTTTATACTTGTCCTGTTCACCTTTTTTGGTGTCAACTACCTGATGAGCGGTCTGCATAGTTACTCCTGAGGACAGAGAACAGACATACTTTGCTTGCTTTCGCCTTATATGATGGAGAACCCCCGGCCGGTGTGCTGGCCATGGGGTTCTTCGCCTTGTTCGGGAAATAAAATGACCGCCAGGGAGGAGTTTTACAGCGTAGATAAGAATAGGTATCTGTAGCATCTCTTGTAGTACGGTTTCAGACAAAAACGCGCAGCACGCAGAGCAACGAGGAGGAAGAAGAATGGACATCCTGGACGCCATAAAATCCCGCCGGAGTATCAGGTCTTTCTTACCGGAACCCGTCCCCCGGGGTGTTATCCGGGAGATCCTGGATGCGGCGATCTGGGCGCCGTCGGCGCTCAACACCCAGCCCTGGGAGTTTACAGTGGTAGGCGGCGAGGTTCTCGCGGGTATAAAACAAGGTAATATAGAGAAGCTGTTATCCGGGGCCGTTATCCATTCACCCCGGACAGCCTACGAGGGGATATACCGGCAGCGCCGGATCGAACTGGCCAAGGACCTATTCCAGCTGATGGACATAAAAAGGGAAGACGGCGAAAAGAGAGCGGCATGGCTGCAGAGAGGCTACCGGTTCTTCGATGCCCCGGCCGCGATAATTATATCGGTGGATAAATCCCTGGAAGGGACCTGGTCGCTGTTCGATATCGGGACGGTGTCCCAGGCCATCTGCCTTGCCGCCCTGGAATACGGGCTCGGAACCTGTATCGAGGATCAGGGCGTACAGTTCCCCGAGGTTATCCGGAAACACACCGGGTTACCAGAGAACAAGGAGATCGTAATCGGCATCGCCATAGGCTATCCCGACCCGATGTTTCCCGCCAACACCCTGATCAGCCGGCGGGAACCGCTCGATGGGATTACTGCCTGGCTGGGTTTTTGAGAAAACGTTAAATGTAAGAAGAATCAGCAAAAGCGCCCCGCTATACCGATAGCGGGGTCCTTGATCGGGGAATAAATTATTCTGGTATATATTAAGAACTTTTTATAAAATAAAAATGTATTTTACAAAAAATTTTCATTTTAAACCGGGAGATATTGGGAGGTTGTTTTGGCTGCAGTAGTATCTGTCATGCACACCCAGCTGGTGCCGCCGCGAATCAAGAACAATATACCGCGGACCTCTTTACATCCTTACGCCCTTTCCATCCGGACCCATCGGGTAACTACCGTGGCGGCTCCGGCGGGTTATGGCAAGAGCGTCTGGGTCGCTTCCCTGCTGGAGGAACCAGGCTGGCCCGTGACCGCCTGGCTGAGCCTCGATCGGTATGATTCGGAAACCTCCTTCCTGCTTTACCACCTGATATATTCGCTCCGGCGGGTGCTTCCCGATTTTGGCGACCAGTCCCTGCGGACGATGAACAGCCTGGAGGATACCAGCCGGGACTGGGAGATAGCGGTATCGACGCTGATCGAGGAACTGCCGCGGGAACGGGAGATAGTCCTGGTACTGGACGATTTTCACCTGGTCGAGAACAACGCCACCACCTGCCGGGTCATCGAATTCATGGCCCAGAGGCTTCCGGAAGGCGTACACCTGGTGATCATAAGCCGGGAACCGCCCCAGCTGAACCTTCACCGCCTGAAATTAAGCGGTGAACTGCAGGGGATAACCAGCCGGCAGCTGCTGTTTTCACTGACCGAGGCGGAAGAACTCCTCAGATCCATCGGCCTGGAGCTGGGAGCCGACGAGGTGGCGGAGATATACTCCCAGGCCGAGGGGTGGGCTGCCGGCCTTCGCGTGATCGGGATGTATCTCCTGGAGTCGGGCAGCGGCATCAAGGAAGGCATCGCCGCCATCAAGAACCGGGATACTGACCTCTACAACTACCTCAGCAGCGAACTCCTAGCCTACCTTCCCCAGGGACTCAACGACTTTTTACTCGGCTCCTCGCTGCTCCCTTACCTGGAACCCGAGTTCTGCAACACCGCGCTGCAGCTTGACGACAGCGAAGAGAAGATCAGGCAGCTGCATGCCAATGGGATACTGAGCCGAGTAGAGGACGAGACCACGACCTGGCGGCACCATCATTTGATGAAGGAATTTCTGGGCAAGAAGGTGGGAACCCGGCTGGGACCGAAGGAGATTGACTCGATTCGGAGCCGGGCGGCGGTGTTCCTCGAAGCCAAGGGGGATATAGACCACGCCATCGAACAGACGGTGGCCGGTGCCGATTGGGAGAACGCCATCAGATTGATCATAGTCTATGGTGAAAAGTACTTTATCCATAGCGGACGCCAGGACGCGCTGAACTACTGGATCTGCTCCCTGCCCGAGCAGCAGGTCGCGGACAACCACCGGCTGCTGTATTTCAAGGGGTTGGCCAGCCTCCACACGAACCCTCCGGAGGCGCTGGTGACGCTTTCCCGTTCTGCGGAGTTGGCCAGGACCCGGGGGGATGCCGGGAGCCAGGTCCGGGCCCTGATGTCTATGCTGCTGCTGTACAACTTCACCAACGACACCAAGGGGATCGGGGAAACCGTGAACCGTATCCCGGCCGCGTCTTCACTCATAGATGATCCCTGGTCCAGGAGCGCCCTCCTGGTAGCCAGCCTGGAGCGGGCGGTCTCCGAGGACCAGTTAAAGCGCGGGGCCAAGATAAGCCGGATGATCGGCCGGATAAAGCTGGACGATCAGCTGCAGCTGTACTACCTCCTTTCCAACGGGCTGCTGAACTACCGGCAGGGCAATATGATCTTGGCCCGGCAGTATATCGAGCGGGCGCTGGAACTGCCGCTGGTGAAGAACAACGACCGATGGACAGGAACCGCGTACGAGATACTATCGGGTGTTTTATGTGATACCGGTGAACTGGAGAAGGCGCTGGAACTGGGTGAACATCTGATCACTCTCGGCCGCAAGTACGGCATAGCCCATCAACTGGCTTACGGACATCGACGCCGGGCCCAGGTGTACTTAAAAAGAGGGGCGTTGCTCGAAGCCCGTCGGGAGCACGAGCTTTCGCGCGGTTGGTGGCTTGAGGCGGGCAACCCCAACATGGTGGACATCATAGACCTGGAGATCATCCTGCTCCGTTCCGCCCTGGGAGAGAATCCGAAGACCCTGTTTACTGAAATCAGGGAGCAGCTCGACCAGATGACCACCCAGATAGACTACGTGTTTCGTGACTTTGCCCTCGGACTGGCGGGGGTCATCGCCCGGGAGGCCGGGGAACTGGACCTGGCCCGGCAGTGGCTGGAGGGGTCGTTGGCCAGCAGCAACGAAAAGGGGGCCAAGCACTTGTCGGCCGGGACGCTGATGCATCTGGCCCGGCTGCACCTCCTGAAGGGGGATGAACGCCGGGGTGACGGCTGTCTGCGCCGGGCGCTGGGTTTCATCGAGTCAGCGGGCCTGGAGGCTTTCTGGGACTGGCACCCGGAGACTGTATTCAGCCTGTGCCGGTATGCGGTGGTAAAAGGAATCCATCCGAACTGGGCAGCCCGGATACTCGCGCGCTGGTTCCCCCGGCGGCTCTGCAAAGAGGCCTGCAGCCTGCTCGCATCCGCCGACCCGGGGTTCAAGGCGATTATCTCCAACCTCATCGCAGGTATAGTTCGGGAGACCGGGGATGCGATGATCCATGTCATTTTCCTGGGAGGGTTCCGGACCTTTGTCAACGGAACGGAGGTTCCCGCCTCCCAGTGGAAGACCAGGAAGGCGGAGAACATATTCAAGTACCTGATCGTAAACGGAAACCAGGTCTTAAAGGACCGGATCATCGAAGAGATGTGGCCCGATTCGGGGGTGCACCTGGGGGACTCCAGCCTCAGGATGGCCCTGACCCACATCCGTAAGGCGCTGGGCCTTGAAGATGATTCCATGGAGGGCCTGTTGCTGAGGCGGGGGGTGGTTTACCTTAACCCCCGCATCCAGGTGTTTACCGATTACGAGATGTTCGCCGAGGCGGCCCAGAACGCCCTGGATAACTTCGATCCCGACAATCTGGTCTCAAGCAGCCAGCTAGACCGGGCGGCCGAACTCTATCAGGGAGAGTTTTTACCTAACGACCTGTACGACGACTGGATAGCCGACCAGCGATTACGGCTGCAGAACGTCTTCTACCAGGTTGTAACCAGGCAGGTCGAATACGCGGTCCGGAACGGCCAGCCGGAAAAGGCTATCCACTCCGGCCGGCAGTACCTGGAGTTCGATCCCGCCAACGAACCGATGGTCAGGACCCTGATGGAGGTACTGTGGCTGACGGGGAAGAAGCAGCAGGCCCTGTCTGCATACCGCAAGCTGACGAGGTCCCTGGGGAAGGACTACGATATGGCGCCGGCCGCGGAGACCCAGGAACTATATGAGAAGATACACCGCAGCTCGACCGAACAGCGGTCGGTCTCGACCTGACCGGCGAAAAACCGGTAAATGCCCCACTACAGCGGAAGACAAAGTAGGGTGCCGATACATCGGGACCTTTTGTCTTTTTACAATTTTTTTGCATGAGAATAATAAAATAAAATATATTGGTGTCGGAAAATGGAGCACCGCCGTGACCCTGGGGGAAAACGGGGCCTGCTGCTCTTTTCTTCCGTTATCATCAGGATCACCAAAAGAGATTGGGGAGGAAAGTTTTATGAGAAAAAGCCGATGGTTTTCAGTGTGCCTGGCGCTCCTGATGCTGTTTGCCGTGATGCTCGCTCCCAACGGGTGGGGTGTCCTGCCCAGCGCCCAGGCGGGCGGGGCTAACCCCGTCCAGCTGACGGCGGCCGCCAGCGGGCAGAGCATAGTCCTCACCTGGACCGTACCGACCACCGCCACGGGACTGTCAGGATACTACATCTACCGCGGGACCAGCCCGGGCGGGGAGTCAGCCCAACCGCTGCGAGATTTTCCGATCACCGGGACCACCTTCACCGATACCTCCGCCAGCAGCGGGACCTATTACTACATAGTGAAGCCGGTGTTCAACAGCACCACCCCGGGAGCGGCATCCAACGAGGCCAGCGCCACCGTACCGGCCGGGGTAACGATCATACTCTACGTGGGCCAGCCCACCATGACGGTCAACGGGGTGTCCAAGGAGATCGATCCCGGGCAGGGGACCGCCCCGGTCCTGGTGGACGGGAGGGTGTTCGTGCCCATCCGGGCCATCGTGGAGGCCATGGGCGGTACTGTCGGCTATACCGCGGCTGAGAAGAAGGTTTCGATCACCCTCGGGTCGACGGCTATCGACCTGTGGATCGGCCAGACCACGGCCCGGGTCAACGGGGTTATGAAGAACCTCGATGTAGCTCCATACATCTCTGACACCGGCCGCACCATGCTGCCGCTGAGGTTCGTGACCGAAAACCTGGGCTGCCAGGTCGCGTGGGAGAGCGCCACCCAGAAGGTCACCATCACTTACGGTGGAGGCGGTGCCACCACCCCGCCGACGATCATAACCACGACCACGACTACCCCCACTGTCATCCCGGGGACCCCGGCCGGCAATACCACCAGCGGGCCTTCGACCACCACGACCAATATCCCGGGCCTGGCTGCCCAGTACAAATTCAACGGCGATTTCAAGGATGCGACCGGCAAAGGAAACGACGCCACACAGTCCGGCAGCGTCTCCTTCGTCGACGACAGCGTGATGGGGAAATGCGCCGTTTTCAACGGCGGCTACCTTACCGTAGAAAGCAGTGACGCACTCAACCTGGGAAGTAATTTTACTATCTCGGTATGGGTCATGGTCGATCCGAGCATGGCGATTCCCATCAACAAAGACGGCTCTATCATCTCTAAACTGGACGATCGAGGGCTTTACAACAATCTGCACTGGTACACCAGAGGAACATTCGGTATGGTTGGGTATCTGGATACCAATGTCGGTGAAAGATCGATTACAAACAAAGCGTTTACCGACTACAAGATGCACCTGAGCTGGACCCAGCTGGTATTCTCGGGTGACGGGGAGAACCTTTACCTGTACTGCAACGGCAGTTTGATATCGACAAATCCAGTCGGCACCGGTGTCTCGATAATCCCCTCTACCGGTGATGTGAGGATAGGCTGCGGCAACGACATTAACAACCAAAACCTGTTCTTTATAGGCAAGATGGCTGACCTGAGGATATACAACCGTACGCTGGGCCAGGATGAGATAACTCCCCTTTACAGCGCCGGCGCCGCCAGGTAATCATGGTCCCTGAAGGTAAGGGATTTGCCGCATTCGATTACATGTAAAAAGAATATCCAGTAATCAGATGAAAACGAAACCCCACGCTAAGGCGTGGGGTTTCGACTTTTACTTCGGCATTTGCAGCAATCACATTCTCATTTCAATGACAATATAATGTAGCGTGCCCAGATTTATCTAAAGGCCATTTCCTGGTTTGAGGTGTGATCGGGAGGTATGGGTAGATTTAGGTTTACTTGTAACATTATCCAGGAATGGAACATAGTATAGATTAACCAGAAGGGGGGGAAGGAAATGAATGGTTACGATAACCGATACGATATGGAGATGGTGATGATCGAGGATGACGAGGACGACGTCTTCACTGAACAGTGGAGGCGCTGGCGGCGGCCGTACTGGTGGCGTCCCCGGAGGAGGAGGTACTACTATCGGCCTTGGAGGCCTTATTGGCGGAGATGGTAAACCAGGCCGTTGCGCTGACCTAAAAACCTCGCCCTTGGATACTTCGTGCTGCTGGCTCCCAGCGGCACTTTTTATGTTTTAAAGGCAGCTGGTTCATGGTGAAGGCTCGCCCTGACCACCGCAGAATCACCTGGTGCGTTTAAACCCTTTTAGTGACCGGGAACCTATCGATATTAAAAGTTTAACTCAGGCCAGTTTATGATATAATTAAAGAAAATCCTATCTAGAGTAGGCGAGAGGGTTAGCTCGATGACCCTACAGCAACCTGTGTCAGGCAGGTGCTAATGCTAACAGCGATAGGGAGTAATAGGTTGACTACCTTCTTGTCGCGGGCAAGGGGTTTTTTTAATTTTAAAAAAGGATGGGGATCGTTCATGGCCTGGTCTTCGATAATACCCTCATTCCTGGCCTCGATGGTCGAGTTCGTTGAGGCCCTTACCATCGTCCTGGTGGTCGGTGTCACCATCAACTGGAAGAGCAGCCTGCTGGGGGCAGGGGCCGCGGCGGCGGCACTGGCGGCGCTGGTGGTCGTTTTCGGCTCGACCCTGGTCCGGTTTATCCCTATCGAGGTTTTGAGGCTGGTTATAGGGGTCATACTCGTACTGTTCGGCATGCAGTGGCTGAAAAAATCCCTGCTCCGATACAGCGGGCTCAAAGCCCTGCATGATGAGGCCGCGATCTACGAGGATGAGATGCTGGAACTGAAAGAGCGTGGTCTGATAAACTCCAGAGAGTTTAATGGATTCGGGTTCCTCACCGCCTTCAAGAGCGTTCTGCTGGAAGGCCTGGAGGTGGCCTTTATAGTGGTTACCTTCGGGGTGACCGCGTCGACCGACAAGGTCGACGGCATCTACGCCGCAGCCATCGGGGCCCTGCTGGCGCTGCTGGTGGTGGTCGTGCTGGGGGTCGTGGTACGGAGGCCGCTGACCAGGATCCCGGAGAACACCCTCAAGTTTACGGTCGGGATCATGCTGGTCACCTTCGGCACCTTCTGGGCCGGGGAGGGCCTGGGCATCGAGTGGTTTTTCGACGACCTGTTTTTGCCGGTGCTGGTCACCTTCTACCTCGCCCTGTCCGCGATCATCGTGAGGTGGCTCAGACCCTATGGGAAGGCCCGGAGGCCGGCATGATGCAAACTCGTTTGGGGAGGTGGCCGAGGTGAATTTTTTAACCCGCGCATTCAATGAAGTATTCAATTTTTTCTGCGGCGACTGGAGGATATTCTGGGGCGTCGCGTTCAGCATCCTGCTGGTCTGGTTAATCGAGCACGTCCAGGCCTTGGCTGGTTTCAGGGCGGCCGCCGGCATAGTCCTGATGGTCGGTGTTTCACTCAGCCTGATCGTGGCCCTCAGGCGAGAAACTGCAGGTTGACGCTGACACTGTCAAGTTGACTTTGACGATTGGATGAAAGACCCGAGCCGGGTCTTTGTCTATGCTTTAAGATGCGTTACCTAAATATTATGGTTATAATTAGTTGGGATTGAAGTTTTAGGTCCAATCTGAACTGGGGGTTTTATGGATCAGCCAGTACTGAAGTTGACCAGTATATCCAAAAGGTTGAAAGGCAAGGACATCGTAAGCGATGTCAACCTGTCCGTCTACCCGTCCGAGATCTTCGGGTTCCTGGGCGCCAACGGTGCCGGTAAGACCACGACCATAAGGATCATCGCCGGCCTGGTGAAGCCCGACCGCGGGCAGGTGACCATCTGCGGCTTCCCCCTCGACCGGGACTTCAACCGGGCGATGTCGAACGTCGGCTGCATTATCGAAAGCCCTGACCTGTACCGGTTTTTGACCGGGATGGAGAACCTGCAGCAGCTGGCGGCGATGGACAGCCGGGTGACGCGGCGGAGGATCGACGAGGTGGTGGAGATGGTCGGTCTGCAGCATCGGATAAACGACCGGGTCGATACCTACTCCCTGGGGATGAAGCAGAGGCTGGGGATAGCCCAGGCGATCATGAGCCGGCCAAAGCTGCTGATACTGGATGAACCCACCAACGGACTTGACCCGGCCGGTATCGCGGAGTTTCGGCAGCTTATCCGGAGGCTGGCCTACGAGGAGGGGATGGCGGTCTTTGTTTCCAGCCACATACTGGCCGAGGTGCAGCAGATGTGCGACACGGTCGCGATCATAAGCCGGGGAAGGGTCATGGCGACGATAAAGGTCCAGGAGATCGGAAGCGACCTGATTGTGGAGTGGCAACTGGATAAGCCGGCGCTGGCGATAGCGCTGCTCCGGGACCGGTGGGACATCACCGCCGAGCAGACGAAGAAGAACACGGTGCGGGCGGCTGTTGAGCAGGTGATGGTGGAGGACATCAATGAGGTGTTTATCAGCGAGGGGATCCGGCTGGCCTACTGCGGCTCCCACGGCAGCACGCTGGAGGACCTGTTCCTAAACCTTACAGAGGGTGATGAGATTGTATAGCCTGGTCAAGAATGAGGCCATCAAGATGATGAGGAAAAAAAGGCTGTATATCGTTCTGGGGATATTATTGGTGATGATCACCGCGTTCGCTTACGGACAGTATCATTCCCTAGATCGGACCAGGGAGCAGCTCGCCAGGAGGGTGGGCGCGGCAGCGGCGGGCGACTGGCGGAGGATCGCCGAGCAGCAGATTATCGATATGAAGAACCGGCTGGACAGCCCCTATATGGATCAGCAAAACCGCGCCACCACGCGGGTGCGGATGGAACAGCTCCAGTACTACCTGGATAACGACATCAACCCGGTGGACATCACGGGGGCCAGGTTTACTACCAGGTTCATCGAGCAGTCGATATACCTGTTCCTGCCGCTCCTGGTGATACTCCTTTCCGCCGACCTGGTGTCGGGGGAGCTGTCGGGGGGGACGATAAAACTCCTCCTGGTGAGAGGGGTATCGCGCTGGAGGATACTGCTCGGCAAGTACATCTCTCTCCTCCTGCTCGAACTCAATGTGCTGTTTTTTGCCCTGCTCTTCTCGGTGCTGGTATCGGGGGTGTTCTTCGGGTATGGAGGATGGGAGGCCCCGGTGGCCACCGGGTTTCAGGTGGTGGACGGCAGGCTCATCACCTCCAGTGTGGTGAATGTGCCTCAGTGGCAGTACCTCCTGATGGTGTATGGACTGGCGTACTATGTGGCGGTGGTCGTGGGGACGGTCTCTTTTATGATTTCGGTCCTGGTAAAGAGCACCGCCGCTTCGATCGGCATAATCCTTTCGACGCTGATCGGCGGCACATTCCTGAGCGGTTTTATGGCAGACTGGAAACTGCCGCGCTACCTGTTTATGTCGAACCTCAGGCTCACGGATTATATCTCCGGCTCGCTGCGCCCGATCGAGGGGATGAACATGGGATTTTCGCTTACGGTGCTGGCGGTCTGGACGGTCGCGGCTATCGTGGTCAGCTTCTGGTATTTCACCAGGAGGGACATCCTGGTTTGAGTGGGGGAGTAAGGTTGTTGAAGAGCAGGGCCTGGTACGGGATAGTCATTATCGCCTGCGCATCACTGGTTTTTTTCCTCTTTGGGTTCGTTCAGGCCGTCAGGTTCACCTCGGGCGCACAGAGGGATGCGGCCGGACCGGCCCCGCCGGTAATCGCGTCCCCGGCGGCCAAGAACCCGGATGATGTCAATATCCTGATCATCGGGGACTCGATCGCCAAGGGGACCGGTGATGAACAGTTCAAGGGATTCGGCGGCTACCTGCCGGAGCTGATGAAGAATCAGACCAAAAAGAGTATCGTGGTCGACAACGCCGGTATCGACGGGCTTAAAACCCCGGACCTGCTCCAACTGGTCAGGAGCGGAAGGCTGGACAGCGCCATGGCAGCCGCGGATTATATACTGATATCGATCGGGGGCAACGACCTGCGGGAGATACAGTCGCTGAAGGACATCGCCAAGGAGGCCGCGTACCGGGAAAAGCGGGACGCCTACCTGGCCGGGCTGAACGAGATAGTCGGAGAGATACGCGCTGATAACCAGGATGCCGTGTTGATATTCATTGGTCTGTACGACCCCTACGCTGGGGAGAACGCGAATGAAAACGCTGGGATGGTGAGCGGCTGGAACTACGAAACCCAGATCATCGCCGCAAAGGATGGAAAAGCGGTCTTTGTACCCACCTACGACCTGTTCAGGTTTAACCTGGACCGGTTCATAGCCGGCGACCGGCTGCACCCGAACTCTGCCGGCTACCAGACGGTTTCGTATTTTATCAATAAGGCGGTTGAAAATACCCTGAAACACTGACCGCAGAAGCATTACCCGAGCAAAGACCGTAACGGCCGGCTTGAACACCGGTACCGGCCGGCTGAGGTCCCGGTTCGGGATTTTTTGCGCTATCAGAAAGTATATAAGGGAACTTTCTGATGCAAGCAAGTGCAACTGGGGCTCTCGCCTTCGCCCAGAGGCTTGGCGATAGCCAAGTTTTCTTCGGGCATCCTTTAAGCCCGGTTTCAGTAAATATTTAAATTGATGCGCTAAGATGGTTACCGGCGGGAGTAGCTTTTTGACCGCCTGGTTTGTTATTTAAAGTAGTCTTATAAACTGTTATCATTTGCTAAGGGAGGTATAAAAAATGAAGGGGATCCTAAAAAAGAGGTCGTGGCTGGTGGCGGTAGTGGTGTTGATTTTCGCTTTTGGCACAGTCTCCGTGATTCAGGCTGCCTCCTACATGAATATTCGGGCGACCCCGGGGGTAAAGATCCTCTATAATGGGAAGGAACTGACCGGGACCACCCAACCGTACATCATAAACGACTCTACCTATGTGCCGCTGCGGATGCTGATGGACAACTTCGGAGACAAGTTCATCTACTGGGATTCGGTGGGGTATCGGGTACTGATAACCGATAAGACCAGTGCCAGCGCGGAGCAGTTGGCGCAGAAGGATGCCGAGATAGCCAGCCTGAAAAGCCAGATAAACACCCTGAACGCGAAGGTTAAACAGCTCGAAGAGGATGAGGACGACATCAGCGTGGGTGATATAAAGAGCACGCTCAGCAGTTACCTGAAAGATGCGGGGGATGACTACTTCAACGATGATGGGATTAAAACGTCCAGCATAAGCGTGAGCGGCACCGCCAGTTCCCTGAATTACGTCATCAAGCTCGATTTTACCAATGCCGATGACTATGAAGACCTGTCAGAAGCCAGCGCCAGTGACATAGAAGATTTATTGGACGATGTGAATTCCAAGATCGAAGATAAGATCGACGGAACCGATTTCGAGGGCGCGGATATCACCGGGAAGCTGTATGACAACGATCGCCCCAGCCTGTATGTCAAGTATGACGGCGACGACTACACTTACAGCTGGGATGACGTGGACGAGACCACCGTGAGTGAGTTGGAGGATTCGCTCAGTGAATATGTAGTGGACTTGATGGACACCTATTTCGGTGACGACGGGATATCCTCGAACGTAAGCCTGAGCGGCAGCACCAGTGCACTGGCGTACACCATAAAGCTCGATTTCACCGGCTCTGATCACTCGAGTTTAAAGGCTCTATCAGCTAACGAGATCAGGAACTTCCTAAACGCGGTAAAATCTAAAATCAACCATGATATCGACGGAACCAGGTATGAAGGCGCGAAGATCACCGGGAAGCTGTCTGACAACGATCGCTCCAACTATAATGTTAAATACAACGGAAGCACCTATACCTTCAGCTGGTGATTAAACCGGGTTGAGGGTCGGTAATACTTAAGATCATGTGGGTCGGGAGCTGCCAGAGTTCCCGGCCCATATTGTTTAAAAGGTTATAATATTATTTTTGCATAATAAGAAGAAGGATTATTTAAAACTATAGAGAATACAGTTAAGAATCAATAAAAAGCATCGACCCCAGAATTGTTTTGTTTGCTATGACCCTGACCGGTTCAGTTATTTATTCCTCAAATAATGAAAAGGTCTATGATTAGGAGCGAGATATGCAGCGAACATCAATCAGTTCTGTAACCCCTGGCATGATCAACGCCCGGAATATTTTTAACGCTCAAGGGAAGATCCTGCTGGCGAAAGGGATCGTTCTCAATGATTTTTATATAAACCGCTTAAAGGGTATGGGGATAGAGTCTATCTTCGTTCTCGACGGGATTACGGATGACCTGGCCATCCCCGAGGTGATAAGTGAAGAAACCAGGGTCAAGACGGTTAGAGGGGTAAAAGAGGTCTTCAACAATATCGCCACGGACCGGAGCGTTGATTCGAAGGCCATCAGCGGATTGGTCGGTTCCCTGGTCGATGAGATCCTGACCAACTCGGGCACCCTGATCCAGATTTCTGAGATAAGGGCGTTCGACGACTACACGTTTTATCACTCCGTCAACGTCTGTGTCCTGTCCCTGCTGATAGGGGTTTCTTTTTCTTTTAACGAACTGCAGCTGAGAGACCTCGGGATAGGGGCGATACTTCACGACCTGGGGAAGATAAAGGTGCCCAAGAGCATCTTGGAAAAGCCGGACAAACTGACCCCGGAGGAGTTCGAGGAGATAAAGAAGCACAGTTTTTACGGGTTTGAGATACTGAAAAAATACTTCGAGTTTTCTCTGCTGTCCGCCCATGTGGCCTTCCAGCACCACGAACGTTATAACGGCAGCGGTTACCCCCGGGGCCTGCAGGGGAATGAAATAAATCAGTTTTCCCGTATCGTGGCGGTCGCCGACGTGTACGACGCTTTGCTGGCGGACCGGGTATACCGTAAGGCATTCAAACCTGCCGAGGCTATCAAAGAAATCATCAACGGGATCGGCAAAGAATACGACCCAGAGGTGGTGAAAAAGCTGCTGGAAAATGTGGCTGTATACCCGGTAGGCAGCCTGGTTGAATTGAACACCGGCGAGATAGGGGTGGTCATCGATGTGAAGAAGAGGGCTCGGCACCATCCGATCGTGCTGATCCTCACCGATGACAAGTACAACAGTGTTTTTGAAAGGAAAGAGATTGACCTGAGCAAGCGGGAAGACGTTCTCATAAACAGGATAATCGAAGACCAGAATATGTACACCTATCTGCGTAAGATGATAAGTTAGGTTCAGACACCCAGCGGATTAGGCCGGTGTGCTGAAGCGAACGGGCCCGGTAAATTGTCCCTTTTTACCGGGCCCTCTTGATTGGATTTCATCGGGACTATAGTGCAAACACTATCACGCCTATCAGAAACAGGACAAACCCGATTATCCGGGCCACCGGGCCGAAGACGGGCGACCCTACGAGGAAGACCCCTATTCCCGCCAGGAATAATCCCACCAGCATACCGAACCGGTTAAACGGGAAAGCCTGAACCTTAGCGTCGGCGTCAGCCATACCGCTTCCTCCTTTTGGGGGCTGGAATTATCTGTGGATATGCCACCACTACATAATATTCCATTTAGTGACTTTTGCTACCGGCAAAGGAAGATAATAACCTTTTTGGATATAAAGGGCCCGGTTCCCTTTAATACAAAAAGAGGGGAATTGGATCAGGGAATAGAAGTTGTATCCAGGGGTTTCTCTTCCATGGTTAACTTTTTGTTCAGCTGATTGATACGAGGTGGTGATAAAATGGCTCGGGTTTCCTTTGAACGGTTCGCGGAGATGCTCGACCAGGCTGTCAACCGCATACCTCCCCATTTTCTTCGGGACCTGACCGGCGGCTTCAACGTACAGAACGGGAAGAAAAGGGATGGGGGTTACTACATCATGGGTGAGTATGTCTACGGCGATTACCTGGGCTGTTTTATCGTTTTTTACTATGGCTCCTTCGTGGAACTGCTGCGCAATGAGCCGGTGGAGGTCTGGGAAACGGAGATTATGGATACGGTCCTGCACGAGCTGCAGCATCACCTGGAGGATAGGGCGGGCCGGGACGATCTGGCCCGCAAAGAGCTGGAGGAACTGGCCGAGGCCCTGCGTCAGGGGCGATGATGTTTGGTGGCGGGAGAAAAATTAAAATATAGATGGATTCCCAAATCTTTTTATTAAGAGAATGGTCTGACTATGGCTAAGGATTCAAGAGAACTTTACGCCAGGAGAAGAAAAAGAAGAATAGACAGAAGAAAGAGACGGTTTCGGCTCAGACTCATAAGATCGCTATTAGTCATAATAGCTGTTTTTTGTTTGGGCCGGTGGCTGTATGGCGCTTTTCTCCCGCCAAACATGGCTGCCCGGTTTGACGAGCCGGGTGAACCGCCGGTCCTGTCCTTGAAGGCCGATGCCAGGGACAACTCAAGGGCCATGGACGAGCTGAAAAGGGACCTGGAAGGTTATATTAAAAACTATAAAGGGAAGTACGGTATCTATTATTATAATATCGCCACCCGGGAAGGGTTTGGGATCAACGATACCGATGAATACACCGCCGCCAGCACCATCAAGGTTCCCCTGAACCTGTATCTATACAATAGAATAAGTTCGGGGGCTGTTGACCCGCAGGAAACCCTGACCTATTCGAGAGAAGACTATGAAGGCGGCACTGGTGATATCCGGTACGAGAAGTTCGGCAAAACCTATGCCATAGCAGATCTTTCCAAACTCTCCATCGAGGAAAGTGACAATGTAGCCGCAAACATGCTGATAAGGCGCCTGGGCGCTGATAACCTCAGACAGTACATGCGTCAGGTCGGCGGGGTGGTCGTTCGGGACGGGGAGAATGTATCGTGCCCCAGCGACATGGGACTCTACCTGAGGCTGATCTATGAGTTCGACCTGAAAGAGGGCGAACTGGGGAAAAGGCTGATGAACAGTTTTTTAAACACGGAGTTTAACGACGAACTGCCCGCGCTGCTGCCCAAGAACGTTAAGGTGGCGCATAAGATAGGAAACCAGGTGGGGGTGGTGAACGATGTGGGGATAGTCTTTACCAGCAGCCCCTACATCCTTGCCGTCATGTCCAAGGACGTCAGCGAGGACGAGGCCAGGACCGTGATAGCCACGATCTCCAAGATGGTTTACGACTGTGTGAGCGCACTGGAATAAAACTGAGTCCACCGTAACATTGATAAATCCCCTAAGCAAAGGTTTAGGGGATTTTCTTACGAATATTGATTTTTACGCAGCACCACCTTCTGGAGGGTTTTTCAGGGTCTTGAGGAGAGTGGGCAAAAGCCGATTTGAAGCCCTGGTTCCTCTTTGGGTCTGGGTCCCTGTGTTCTGGCAGTCCACAGCCGGTTTCCCCGGAAAAAGTTCACAGTCTGTTGTGGGGCGGCACCATATCGGCGGTGTCGCTTTATGCTAGAATTTGTCGAAATACATAAGCTTATACGTGGTATATTATTCCTTGCTGGCTAAAAATAATGAGATATTATTTTTTATTGCATTTAATCCAAAAAACTGACTCGGATACAGGTTTTTAATAAAACGAATAATAATGATAGTCCTATGATCTGGCTGTATCAAGACCCCCTTAAATATATTCGCGAAAGGAGTTTTTTCAATGGCCAGAAACAGCAACAGCTATGTCAACCCCACGGCAACCGGCGCGCTCCAGAAGTTCAAGTTCGAGGTGGCCAATGAAATCGGTCTGGGCCCGGCCTACCAGCAGGGAGACCTGGGCAACCTCACCTCCCGTCAGAACGGGGCGGTGGGTGGATACATGACCAAGAAGATGGTCGAACTCGCCCAGTCCACCATGGCCCAGAACGCCGGGGTGACGACCTCGCTGGCCGCTTCCGCGGGGGGAGACCATCGGGCGGGGGCTACCCTGAAGTCTGGTGGAGGAAGGTAACGGATTCGAAATCCTGGATTATATATTAAAAAAGGGCGTGTCGCAAAACGATTATTTAAAAACGTTGGGCGGCACGCTCTTTTCTGTCGGGAAGAGGCAAAAACCAACTCAAACATAGGTATCTATTACCCTTCACGCACTGTTTTGGGCACACTAAACCAAGGGAAGGCATCTTCCCAGTGAATAACTTTTCAGTTTTTAATCAGGCTGCTTTGGGAATGTGTAAATATGTTCCACAACGTTTAGATTGGATCTTGTTGTGGAGTTTATTTATGTTAAAGGCTGTAGCCAAGAGCAGGAGTTCTGTCCGCACTTTTATCCCACCCCTCAGGAGAAAACGCCGGAACCCCAGGTCTTGTTTGAGTACACCGAATGCTCCTTCAATCTGAATGGAGCGGTTTACGCGTAATAGAATGCCTTCGTCAGTATTGATGCGGGCCTCCATTTCCATCCGTTGTCTCTGAAACTTTTTGGAGACTTGGAGGTTCTTGTTTCGCTCCTCCAGCGGTTTCTTGCTTGAGCCTTTGATGCATTTGGCTTTGTGTGGGCAGCCGTCGCAATGCGCACAGGAATATACGGTGGTTACGATGGGATAACCGGTATGTGACTTGATACTTTTATCATATGCAGCTTGGATTTTATGGCCAGCGTGGCAGATGTAGGCGTCGTTTTCTGCATCATAGGGCATGTTCTCCCGCTTGCCGATGTCGCTTTGGTACTTTTTGGTCTTGGACTGGTCGTGATTAGCGGGCTTGATGAAGGCTAGCAGATTATTCTCCTCACACCAGGTATAGTTCTCTTCGCTCTCAAAGCCAGCATCCGCCACTGGCTTGGTGTAACCGAGAGATTGAAGCTTTTGCATCATGGGGATAAAGGTCCCGACATCGCTGCGCTCCTGCGAGATCATCGCGCCCACGATATACTCTGCATCCACTGCCAGGGTGACGTTATAGGCGGGCTTCAACTGGCCGTTTTTCATGTGGTCTTCTTTCATCCGCATGAAGGTTGCATCTCGATCGGTCTTGGAAAAACTGTTCCTTTCACCGAAGCTGTGGTTGTAGTCATCGAATTTTTTCTGGCGGGCAAGATAACCCTCCACGGTTTCAATAGCCTTCTGTAAAGGGGACTTTCGCTTGCCCTTGCCCGAGACGAATTCCAGGTCTTTTTTGAGACCATACAGTCTTTTTCTTAGTTTTTTCAGGTCTTTGGCTCGGACTTTTTCTCCCCCATAGAAGCGCAGGTTAAATTCAGCCGCTAGCTTCGGCAGCTCTTGCTTCATCTTTTCCTGCATTTTAGCTTCATTCTTCTGAGTGGATTTCTTCCATACAAAGCTGTACCGGTTCGCGTTGGCCTCTAATTTCGTACCATCAAGGAACACGCTGCCAAGCGACAGTTCTCCCATCTCTGCCAGGGTATGTACCAACTGTAAAAACAAATCTTCTGCTGCCTCAGTCAGGCGTTCGCTCCGAAAGCGAGCTATGGTGGCGTGATCGGGAGCCTTAGCGCGGCCCAGCAGGTACATAAAGTTTATGTCTCGTCGGCAGGCCTGCTCCAATTTCCGGCTGGAATAGATGCCGTTCATGTATCCGTAGACCAGTATTCTGAATAGACTTTCCGGTGGTGTCTCGATTCTCCCCAACCGGGAGTACGCTGCGTGTAATTTGCTGTAATCCATCCTTTCCAGCGCAGAGTTGAGCAGTCTCACCGAATCGTCCGCCGGGATCAGTTCGCTAATATCCATGGGGATTACCAGTTGATATACATTCCCGTTGATGTATAATCTGGCCGTAAAATGTTTGTTTTCATCGACTATATTTTACGGCAAAAGACGGCTTCTGGCACTGCCAGTCACCGTCTTTTGTTCTTTTCTTATGGCTGTTAGTGCGACAGCCCCTTTTTTAATGCAAACAAGCTTTAATGCAAACAAGCTTTAATGCAAGCAGGTCTTCTGCTGGGCGGGTGAGAATTGAATTTGCTGTCCCAATGGTCTATCATCGAGTTAGGTAAAAAACGAAGGGGAAGAGCGAGCATGAAGACGCTGGTAGTCGGAATCGGGGCATTGGGTACGATTTTTTCCTGTCTCCTCAAAGAGCAGGGGCACGAAGTGGCGGGTATCGATCGGGCTCCGGTGGTCGAGTCCATCAGGAAGCAGGGGGTGAGGGTAACCGGGATCTGGGGAGACCACTCCGCGATGCTGGATGAGGTGGCGGAGGGGGTCGAACCGTTTCGGGGAAGGGGATTCGACCTGATAATACTTACGGTGAAGTCGTTTGACACGGGGGCGGCCACCGCCCAGATAGCCGATCTGGTGGGGTCCGGTACCCGGGTCGTACTGGCCCAAAACGGTTATGGCAACTACGAGGCTGCCGCCAAAAATATCCCCGAGGACCGGCTGATCCTGGGGAGGGTGATATTCGGCGCGGAAACCGTAGGCCCCGGCTCCTCCAGGGTCACGGTCATCGCCGATGACGTTGTGCTCGGGTCGCCGAGGTCCCTGGTCGATTACCGGGAGGTGGAGGAGATCGCCCGGGTCTTCAACGACGCCGCAATCCCGACCCGGGCCTCCGACCAGGTGATGAAGTACGTGTGGGGCAAGATCATCTACAACTCGGCACTGAATTCCCTGGGAGCGATCCTGGAGGTCAACTACGGCAAGCTGGCGGAGATAGAGTATTCCCGCAGCATCATGGATGGTATCATCGGTGAGATATTCGACGTCCTGGCGGCTTCGGGGCAGGAAACCCTCTGGCCCGACGCGCCAGCTTACCGACAGGAATTTTACGGCAGACTGGTTCCGGTGACCGCCGCTCACCACGCCTCCATGCTCCAGGACATCCAGCGGGGCAGAAAAACGGAGATCGAGGCCTTAAACGGGGCTGTGGTCGAGCTGGGGAGTAGACTGGGGGTGAACACCCCGGTCAACCGGGTGGTCACTGAACTGGTGAAGGCCAAGGAGTCCCTGGTCATCCGGCAGCAGTAGTTATGGGGAACTGCAGAGGAACGTCTCCGCGGCCCATGGTTCTGGGGTATATTTTAAACAGTAAAAGAATCGATTTTTTACGACGAACCGACCCGGGGGCCTGATCCCCGGGTCGGTTCCTCTATGCAGGTAAACCGTGGACTCGGGGCCCCGGCATTACTTTTTATTCCAATTATGCGGCATAAAAAGGAGGAAAGGCGGGCTGAGTAGAGAAACAACATAGAGGTGTTTTAACCGCAGCAAGTCTTCTTTACTACCCACAGAAAAGGATGTAATAGGGGAATAAAAATGAAAGACTCCAGCAGTAAACAACCAAAAGAGGCAAAAATCTCTCCCAGGCACAAGACTCGCAGCAAAAAGGACCAGCGGCGCAGTATCCTGGAATCCTATCGACAGCTGATAAATATAATAAACTTATTGCCTGACGCCACCTTCGTAATAAACCGGGAGGGAGAGGTGATCGCCTGGAATAAGGCGATCGAGGAGATGACCGGGGCGCCCGCGAAGGAGATACTGGGAAAGAAGAACTACTCCACCCTTTTCTACCCGGTTGAAAGGCCGATGCTGATCGACCTGGCGATCAACCCTGATGAAACGATAGAAAGCCAGTACAGCAACTTCAAGCGCAAAGGCGGCACCCTGCAGGCCGAACTGTTCGTAAAGGTGGCCTACGGCATCGGGATGGCCTATCTTTGGGGCGGAGCGACGGTCTTATACGATAATGACGGTAACGTGATCGGGGCGATCGAGTCCTTTCGGGACCTGACCCAGAAGAAGAAGTACGAACTGGCTTCGCGGGGCGCCGAACGGTGGTTCGCCAGTATGATCAGTTTCCTGCCCGACGCCATGTTTGCGATCGATAAAAGGGGCCGGGTGATCGCCTGGAACCGGGCCATGGAAAAGATGACCGGGGTAAGGACCGATGAGATCATAGGGAAGGGCGACCAGGAGTATTCCATCTCCTTTTTCGGGGAACGCCGGCACATGCTGATCGACCTCGTCCTCAATAGCGACCCCTCCCTGGAAAGCGCGTTTAATAAACTGATCAAAGACAACCTGATCTATACCGCCGAGGACGAGGCGAATGTTAGTTACAGCAAACAGAAGGCCTGCCTCTGGGGCCAGGCTTCTCCTCTGTATGATGATAAGGGCAGTATCGTGGGAGCGATCGAGTCCCTGAGGGATATCACCGAAATCAAGCAGCTGGAGTACTCGCTGAGGGAATCCGAGCGGAGGCTGTCGGATATAATCGACTTTTTACCCGACGCCACCCTGGTCATAGACATCGAAGGAAGGGTCATAGCCTGGAATCAGGCGGCCGAGGACCTGACCGGGGTTAGGGCTAAAGACATCCTGGGAAAAGGTGATAACGAGTACGCGATACCGTTTTACGGGTACAAAAAGCCGATACTGATCGACCTGGTCTTAAAGGGCGACGATGAACTGGAGCGGAGCTATCCTTACCTGGAGCGGAAGGGAAAGGTACTGATCGGCGAGTTCAACTGCTCGGCGGTAAAGGGAGGGGGCGCCTATCTAAGGGCGACCGCATCCCCGTTGTATGATTCCAGCGGGAAAATCGTCGGGGCAATCGAACAGATAAGGGACGCCACCAATCAGAAGCGGACAGAGGAACAGATGAAGTACATAGGGCTGTACGATGCCCTGACCGGGCTGTACAACCGGGCCTACTTCGAGGAGGAGATGCACCGGCTACGGCATGGCCGGACGAATTCACCTATCGGCATGGTCATGCTCGATATAGATGGTTTAAAGAGGATAAACGAGTCGTTCGGCCACGAGGCGGGTGACAAGCTGCTCCGGGATACCTCCGACCTGATAAGAGGCTGTTTCAGACCGGGGGACGTGATAGCCCGGACCGGGGGAGACGAGTTCACCGCTATCCTGACGAATATCGATGAGCAGGTCCTGGAAAAGGCGGTCGAGCGTATAAGGACCAGGGTCGAGGGGTTCAACGCGCAGGACCCTGCTTTCCCATTGAGCGTATCTATCGGTATTGCCGTGGGTGACGAGGACAATGCCGACATCTACGATCTCTTCAAAAAAGCCGACAACAACGTGTACCGCGAAAAGCTGCGAAAAAAATAGAGCAACCGTAGCGCTATCGTCCAGGCCCGGAGGCCGGATAATCTCCATCGTTTTGCTGCACAAAAAACAATGCGGGTGTTCCGAAACGTCTCCGCATTGTTTAACAGTGGGGGTTGGGTTGGTGAAATTCAGCCCTACTTGGGGGCCATCCTCAGCGCTCCGTCCAGCCTTATCACTTCCCCGTTCAGCATTGGGTTTTCTATTATACTCTGCGCCAGCATAGCGTACTCCTGCGGTTTTCCCAGCCGCGAGGGGAAGGGCACCATTTTACCCAGGGCGGTCTTGACCTCGTCGGGAAGGCTGCCCAGCAGCGGGGTGTCGAACAGCCCGGGGGCGATGGTGCACGCCCTCACCCCGTCCCCCATAAGGTCGCGGGCGATCACGATGGTCATCCCGGCGATAGCCGCCTTGCTGGCGGTGTAGGCTATCTGGCCGATCTGCCCCTCGAAGGCGGCTACCGACGCGGTGCTGATGATAACCCCGCGTTCGCCGTTTTCATCGGGCTCGTTGCCCAGCATCTTAAACGCGACCTGCCGGGTCACGTCGAACGTTCCGATCAGATTGACCTCTATGGTCCTTCTGAACTCCTGCAGGTCGTGGGGCCCTTTCTTGCCGGCGATCTTGCCGGCTATACCGATGGCCGCGCAGTTGACCAGGATGTTTATCCCGCCAAACTTTTCCACCGCGAATCCGACCGCGGCCTCCACCTCTTCCGGGGCGGCGATGTTGGTCCGGCAGAAGGCCAGGTTATCGCCCAGTTCCTCCACCAGGGCCTTGCCCCGCTCCGCGTTGATATCGAATATCACCACCCGGGCCCCGAAGCCCAACAGCCTGCGTACGGTGGCCTCCCCCAGACCGGAGGCGCCGCCGGTGACCACCGCGGTCCTGTTTCTGATTTCCATCTCTGATCCCTCCTGTAATAAATCCGGTTTTATAAAGCATCCCATCAACGTTATCAGAAGTTAACGCAAATTCTATGCCACGGTATGAAGATTGGTCCAATAATTGCTGAGATGTAGATATGTTCGGGGGCCTGGTCAGTAAAACGAGTCCGCGGCTCCAGTCACCTATTGATTTAGCTCGAACACCCGAACACCGGTTGTTGTCCGAAATCTCTCACAACACTGTACGAAAAAATGGATTTGCGTAAGGGTTGTCAGAACCCGCAGGAAAGGAGGAATGAGTATCAGTGGAACGGATTATTCCCTTTACCAGGGAACACGAAATGTTCAGGGAGAGCTTCGCCAGATTCGTGGCCGGTGAGCTGGTGCCGAACTACGAGCGGTGGGAAGACGAGGGGATGGTTCCCCGGGAGGTTTATAAGCGGATGGGGGAACTGGGGTACCTCTGCCCCTGGGTCGATGAGCGGTACGGCGGGGCGGGGGCCGACTTCCTTTACTCCCTTATCGTCACCGAGGAGATCGTGGGGCAGGGGGTGCGGTCGGTCTTTGCCTTTCTGCACAGCGACATCGTGGCTCCCTATATCGCCTCCTTCGGCAGCGAGGAGCAGAAGGGACGCTGGCTGCCCGACTGCGTGAGCGGGGACAAGATACTGGCTATCGCCATGACCGAGCCGGGCACGGGGTCCGATCTGGCGGCCATCCGCACCCGCGCGGTGAAGGACGGGGACAGCTACGTCTTAAACGGCTCCAAGACCTTCATCTCCAACGGGATACTGGCCGACCTGGTGGTCGTGGCGGCTACCATGGACCCGTCCGCCGGTCCCAAGGGGATAACCCTCTTCGTGGTGGAAAGGGGGATGCCCGGGTTTGGGCGGGGGAAACGGATACCCAAGGTGGGGCTCCACGCCCAGGACACTGCGGAGATGTTCTTCGAGGACTGCCGCGTGCCGGCTGCCAACGTACTGGGAGGGGAGGGGAACGGTTTTAGGTGCCTGATGCAGAAGCTGCAGCAGGAGCGGCTGCTCTGCGCCCTCGGTTCCCAGGTCTCGGCGGAGAGGTGCCTGAAGATAACCCTGGACTATGTGAGGCAGCGGGAGATATTCGGCAAGCCGCTGGCAAGTTTTCAGAACACCCAGTTCACCCTGGCCGAGGTCGCCAGCGAGATACAGGTGGGGCGCAGCTTCCTGGACACCCTGGTGCTGCAGCACATGGCCGGGCGCAACGTGGTGCAGGAGGTGAGCATGGCCAAGTACTGGGTGTGCGAGATGGAGAACCGGGCGGCCAGCCGCTGCCTGCAGCTTTTCGGCGGCTACGGCTTCTGCCGGGAGTACGAGATCTCCCGCCTCTGGGCTGACGCCCGGGTCCAGACCATCTACGCGGGAACCTCCGAGGTGATGAAGCTCATCATCAGCCGGGGCCTGGGCCTCTAAAGGCGCTATCAGCAGGCACGGCGGCTGACAAAAATAAAAAAAGGGGGTATGGACAATGGGCTGGCAGGAGGAGTATCAGAGGAAGATAATCTCGATGGAGGCGGCGGCCCAGATGGTCAGGTCGGGGGATAACGTGGCCACCGCGCTCGGCATCGGCGCCTGTTCGGCGGATTTCTACAACGCGCTGCTGAACCGGGGCGGAGAACTCACTGACGTCAAGTTTATCGACACGGTACAGGTGCGCCCCAACAAAATGTACGACCCCGAGTTCATGGCAGCCCTGGAGGGCAGGATCACCCACGTGCCGGCCTTCGGGATGATCACTATCAGGAAGATGCACCGGGCCGGGCTCAGCGACTTCTACCCCGCCACCACCACCGACGCGGGGGCCAAGATGGCCAACAAGGCCGACTTCTACATCGTTATGGTTACACCCCCCAATAGGCAGGGGTACGTAAACCTGGGGCTGACCAACTTCTACACCTCGGAGGCCATCCGCGATGGGAAGCCGCTGGGGAAGATGAGCGTGGTCGTGGGCGAGGTCAACGACCAGATGCCGGTCATTTTTGGGGAAAACTGGATGCACGTCTCCGAGTTCGACCACTTTGTGGTGAACTCCACCCCGATCCCCGCCTTCAACCGGGGGGCACCGAAAGAGGTGGAAAAGCGGATCGGGGAATACGTGCTGGAGATGATCAACGACGGGGACACCATCCAGATGGGGCTGGGCGGCATCCCCGAGGCGGTTGTGAGCGGATTGGAAGGGAAAAAGGACCTGGGGGTGCTGACGGAGATGCTACCCATCGGGTTAAACCAGCTGGTGGAGAAGGGGATAGTCACCAATGCCCGTAAGCCGGTCCACCGGGGGGTAACGCTGGCCACCTTCTGCCTGGGGGACCAGGGACTGTACGACTACGCCCGGGAGAACCCCGCGGTAGAGTTCTATCCCGGTTCCTACACCAACAACCCCGCCTTTATCGCCCAGCACCCCAACATGGTGGCGATAAACATGGCGATGATGGCTGACTTCAGCGGCCAGATCGCCTCCGAGGGCTGGGGGCACCGCCAGGTCAGCGGTTCCGGCGGGCAGCTGGACTTCATGATCGGCTCCTACTGGTCCACCGGGGGGAGGGGGATCACCCTGATGACCGCCGCCCGGCAGATGCCCGACGGGTCGCTTTCCTCGGCCATCGTTCCTGACCTGCCGCCGGGGACCCCCATCACCGTTCCCCGCACCTTCGCCCAGTACGTGGTGACTGAGTTCGGGGTCGCCAGTCTGAAGTACAAGACCAGGCGTGAGCGCGCGGAGGAACTCATCAGCATCGCTCACCCGGACCTGAGGGGAGAACTGCGCAAGAGCCTGAAAAAGGTGTTTTATCCGAGGTCTTAGTTTGAACCTTTTCAGCCAGAGGTTAGGCTATGGGCGGTAAGAAAGTCGTTTCCCTAAAGGAGGCCGTGCAGGAGATACGCGACCGGGACGTGCTGTTCCTCGGATCGTTCATCGACGTGCGCCGGCCGATGGCGGCGGCCTACGAGATCGTGCGGCAGCGAAAGCGCGGCCTCATCCTGCTGGCCCAGTCCTCCCTGGCCGAGGACCTGCTGGTGGGGGCGGGGTGCGCGGCCGCTTGGCGGGGCTGCTACACCGGGATGGCCAGCTTCGGGCTCTCCCCGGCCACCCGGAGGAAGATCGAGGAGGGAGTTTTTCTTCCCGACGAGATCGGACACCTGGATATCATATTGGGGGCGATGGCCGCCATGGCGGGATCGCCCTTCGTGGCCACCCGGGCGACCTTGGGGAGCGACGTCCTGAACCCGGCCTTGAGCCGTACGGAGACGATAAACCGGATGGCGGGCCGCGCCGACGTGATTCCCCGCCGCAAGTTCGTGCTGATGGAGGACCCGTTTTACGGACTGGGGCTGGTGAAGCTCCAGCCCGCGATGCGGGCGGATGTCGCGGTCTTTCACGTACCGGTGGCGGGAGAGGAGGGCACCTCCCGGATAGGGGGGAGCCTCGGATTCGACCACTACTTCATCCACGCGGCCCGTCGGGTGATCGTCACCGCGGAACAGGTGGTGCCCGAGGAGTACCTGCGCCGCGACCCCAACCGCAACCAGATCCCCAGCACCTCGGTGGATATGGTGGTGGAGGTCCCCTGGGGCGGACACCCGAGCCAGGTGCCGGGGTGTTACGACCTGGACGTCCCCTTCATCCAGGAGTACGTCGCCGCCGCCCGAAGCGAGGAGGGGTTCTCCCGCTGGGTGGAAAGTTGGATCGACCAGGTGGAAAGCCGGGACGATTACCTGAATAAGCTGGGGGCTTCCCGCCTGCAGGGGCTGAGGGCGATACCCCCTTACGGGTATCGGCCCCGGAGGAGGTCTGAACAACCGGATAAAGATTTTTAAACGGGGAGGGTGGAAAATGAGCCGGAGCAAGGTAGTGAGCCTCAAGGAGGCCATGCAGGAGGTCCGTGACGGCGATACCGTGGTCATGGGCGCGGTGGTGGAGGACCGGCGCCCGATGGCGGCGGCCTATGAGCTGGTGCGCCAGGGGAGAAAGGGCCTGGTCGTACTGGCGGAGTGCTCGCTTTCGGAGGACGTGCTGGTGGGGGCGGGGTGCGTCAGCGCTTACCGGGGGACGTACTCGTCCATCGGGGCGTTCGGGATATCGCCCTGCATCAAGCGTCTGTCCGAAGCGGGGCGGATCGTTATAGACGACATCGGCCATACCGACATCTGCCTTCAGGCGATGGCCGCCATGGCGGGGAGCCCGTTTATCGCCACCAGGTGCTGTCTGGGCACCGACGTCTTAAACCCCGCTTTCGACAACGTCCCCCGCATCCGGGAGCTGGCCCGGGACCCGGGGATGATTCCCGCCCGGAAATACGTCCTGATGGAAGACCCGTTCTTCGGTGAAGGAACGGTGGTGCTGCAGCCGGCGCTCAAGGCCGATGTGTTCATCACCCACGTGCAGTACGCGGGGGAGGAGGGGACGGTCAGGATCGACGGCAGCCTGGTCTTCGACCACTTCGCGGTGCACTGCGCCAAGAAGGTGATCGTGACCGCGGAGCAGGTGGTGCCCGAGGAGTACCTGCGCCGTGACCCCAACCGCAACCAGATCCCCAGCACCTCGGTGGACATGGTGGTGGAAGTCCCCTGGGGCGGCCACCCGGGGCAGGTTTACAACTTCTACGACATGGACGTCCCGTTTATGATGAACTACGCGGGCCGGGCCAAGACCGCGGAGGGATTCGAGGAGTGGGCCAACGCCTGGATTTTCGGGGTCAAGGACCACTTCGAGTACCTGGATAAACTGGGAGCCTCGCGCCTGGAGAAGCTGAGGGCGATTCCCCCGTATGGGTACCGCCCGCGAGTGAGGGGAGGTATGCGGTAATGAACCAGAAATACGCAAATCCCGCGGACTATAAGCCGGCGGAGGCCATGATCATATACTCCGCCCGCGCCCTGAAGGGGTTCAACGGCAAGACCGGGCTGATCGGAATCGGCTCGCCGCTGGTCTCGGCCCAGATCGCCAAGAGGCTGTACTGCCCCGACATGCTGATGATCGTGGAGACGGGGCAGGCGGACGCCAACCCCCAGGAGGTCCCGATATCAATCATGGACAGCCGGCTGACCTACGGCTCCTCCTGGCAGATGGGAGACCCGGAGGGGCTGTTTCCACTGATGCGAGGAGAGATTGACTTCGGGTTTATCGGCGGCGCCCAGATCGACAAGTACGGCAACGTAAACTCCACCTTCATCGGGGGAGACTACAACAAACCCATGAAAAGGCTGGCGGGAACCGCCGGGGCCGTCGACATCGGGGGATTCGCCAAGACCACCATCATCACCATGGCCCACCAGAAGAGGAGGATCCTGGACCAGGTCGACTATCTGACCACCCCCGGCTGGGTGGTGCGGAGGTGGCCGGAGGGAGACTGGGTGAGACGTGAGGAGATCGGTCTGGTGGGCGGCCCCAGCGTCTTCATCTCCAGCCTGGGGATAATGAGGTTCGATGACGAGACCAAGCTGATGTACGTCGACCAGTGCTTCCCCGGGGTGACCCCCGAGATGATAAAAGAAAACACCAGTTTCGACATCGACATATCCCGGGCGAAAGAGGCGGAGCCGCTCCTGATCGAGGAACTGAGGGTGCTGCGGGAAGAGGTGGACCCGCTCAACATCTACCGCACCCGCTGAGGCCGATCCGGTCCATAGGAGTCGAGGAGGGGGCGGTTTAAACTTAAAACCTTCCCCCCTCTTTGATAAAAGAGGATTTTAGCTATGGGCGTAGAAAATTTAAAAATACCCACAATCTTCCAGCTGGACGACTATACCAAGAGGCGGTTCAAGATGCGGATAACCGACGTGATGACCCGGGAGTTTCCCCGGCTCAGGCGTGAAGATAACGTCCGTCAGGGACTGAACTACCTGAAAGACAGCAAGCTGGACGCGCTGCCGGTGGTCGACGGGGAGCAGAGGCTGGTCGGCTACTTTACCCGTTCGCGGCTGTATCGCGGCCTGCTGAACGGCGCCAGCCTGGATGACCCGGTGAGTCAGCACATGGTCACCGAGGTGATCAGCCTGCGGTTCGACGACGCCTACCAGAAGGTGATGGACATCGTCCGCTGCAGCCCGGTCAGCAGCGCCCCGGTGCTGGATCGGGACGGCCGGGTGATCGGCCTGTTCACCAAGCTTGACGGGGTCAGGAGCCTGTTCAACGAGTCCGACCGGCTCAGCGGCGAACTGCAGGCCATTTTCAACGCCATGCACAGCGGGTTGATAACCATCAACTCGGAAGGGATGGTCACCCACATCAACGCCAGTTCCCCGAGGATACTCAATCTGGCCGGCCCGGAGATTATCGGAAAGAACATCAACTCCTTCTGGCCCGGCCTGGGGATAAAGGACGCCGATTCGATGGCCGCGCCCCGGATAGGGATCAAGCAGGTGTTCAACGACGCCCCCCTGCTGGTGAATATTACCCCCATCCATGCCAAGGAAGCGGTCAGCGGGGCGACCATAGCGTTTCAGGACCTGACCGAACTGGAGCGGGTGGCCCGCGAGCTGGAGACGGTTAAGGAACTGCACGAGACCCTTTCCACCATCCTGGAGATAGCCTACAACGGGATAGTGGTGGTCAACGAGGAGGGCACGGTGACCCTGGTCAACCGGCCGTTCGCGGAGTTTATCGGCCAGCCCGTCAAGGACGTTCTGGGGCGGCACATCACCGAGATATTCGACAACACCCGGCTGCATATCGTGGCTAAAACCGGGGTGCCGGAGACCAGCGACGTGCAGGTGATCCACAACAACCACTTTATAGTATCCCGCCTCCCTATCGTCAAGGACAGCCGGGTGGTGGGAGCGGTAGGCAAGATATACTTCGCCAACGCCCGTGAGACTGAGGAACTGGCACATAAGCTCGGGTCGCTGAAAAAGAAGGTGGAGTACTACCGCGACGAGCTGAACAAGGTGAGGGGGGTCGAGTCGAACTTCGACGAGATCATCACCAGCAGCGGAAACATGGAGATGATAAAAAAGGAGGCCAGCCAGCTGGCTCCCACCAGCTGCACCATCCTGCTCCGGGGGGAGAGCGGCACCGGCAAGGAGCTGTTCGCCCAGGCCATCCATACCGCGAGCAAACGCCGCAGCCAGCCGTTCATCAGGGTCAACTGCGCCGCGATACCCGAAAACCTGCTGGAGTCTGAACTGTTCGGGTACGCCCCCGGGGCCTTCACCGGGGCGACCCAGAAAGGAAAACCGGGGCGGTTCGAGCTAGCCAGCGGGGGGACCCTGTTCCTGGACGAGATCGGCGATATGCCCCTGCCCCTGCAGGCCAAGATCCTGCGGGCCATCGAGACCCGACAGTTCGAGAGGGTGGGCGGTACCGAGACCATCAAGGTGGACGTACGCATAATCTCCGCCACCAACAAGGACCTGGAAAGGGCGGTAAAGCAGGGGGCCTTCCGCGAAGACCTCTACTACCGCCTGAACGTGGTCGAACTCTGGATACCCTCGCTGCGCGAGCGCAGGACCGACCTGGAGCTGCTGGTCAACCACTTCATCCTCCGGTTCAACTCCATGTTCGGCACCCAGGTCACAGGTATAACCCCGGAGGCGCAGCAGCTCATACTGAACTACGGCTGGCCTGGCAATGTCCGCGAACTGGAGAACGCCATCGAGCGCGGGGTTCACCTGGCGGTGGTGGGGCAGCTGGGGGTCGAGCACCTGCCGCGCCACATCAACGGCGCCCGCCTGGCGATGCTGGAGCAGCCTAACCGTTCCGATTCCTATCGGCTGAAAAAAGAACTGAGCGACCGCGAGATCATCGTCAACACCCTGAACAAGGTCAAGGGCAACAAGTCCGAGGCCGCCAAGATATTGGGCATCAGCCGTTCCACCCTGTACGAGAAGATGCGGAGGGTGGGACTGAGCTGAAAGAAGAACTGAATCATCAGCCCGCAAAAGGGCTTTTTATTTTTCCCCGGCCTTACCTGGCAGGGGATTTGCTTTATCTTTATGTCCGACCGCCGGGAGCCAGTAAAAACGGCGGGTTTGGACCTTCAGTGTTTTACCCCCCGGACAACAGGTGTAAGAAAAATCGAACACGGACCGAACAATCGAAGGGAGAGGAGAAGATGGATACCAGGGATGTTGTGATTATCGCTGCAGCACGTACACCCTTTGACCGATTTGGAGGGGTGCTCAAGGACGTTCCGTCCTACCAGTTGGGGGCGGTGGTGGCGAAGGAGCTGGTCAGTCGGGCGGGGATCGACAAGTCCGAGGTCGACGAACTGAGCCTGGGTATATGCGTCCAGCTGGAGGCCGCCCAGGAGACCAATATCATCGGCCGGCAGGTGATGCTGGAGGCGGGCCTTCCACCCGAGGCGGTGTCCATTACCCTGGACCGGGCCTGCTGTTCGTCCACCGCCGCCATCCAGTACTCCGAGAGGAGCCTGCGGCTGGGGATATCAAGCCTTGGCCTGGTCTGCGGGGTGGAGAACATGAGCCGCGGCGGCTACCTGGTGCCTCCCGGGCTCAGGTGGGAAGGCACCAAGATGGGCGATGTGGTGCTGCGCGATCCGCTTTTTAAGCTGGGCTACGACCGGTTCAACCCGGTGGCGGTGGACGCGGGTGAGGTGGCCTTGGAGTACGGAGTGACCCGGGAGGAGCAGGACGACTGGGCGTACCGCAGCCAGGTAAGGTACCAGGAGGCCCTGGCAGCGGGGAAGTTCAGCCAGGAGATGTTCCCGGTCAGCTTTACCCGAGGCCGGCAGACAGTGACCCTTGACCGCGACATGCAGCCCCGGGCGGACATCACCAGGGAGATGCTTTCCAAGCTGCCCACAGTCTACGGAAGTCCCACCATCACCCCCGGGAACGCGCCAGGACTGAACACCGGCGGCGCGGGGCTGGCCCTGGCCACCGGCCAGCGGGCGAAGGAGCTGGGCAAGGAACCCCTGGCCCGGGTCGTCAAAACCGTCAGCGTGGCCCGCAACCCCCGGGAGATAGCGGTGGTGCCGGCGCCGGCCATCATGAAGTGCCTGCGGGAGGCGGGACTGAAGCTTGAGGATATCGAGCTGATCGAGATCAACGAGGCGTTTGCCGCCATGCCGCTGGTCAGCAGCAAGGTACTGGCGGAGGAGACCGGGGTTTCCTTAAAGGAACTCCGCGATAAGATCAACGTCAACGGGGGGGCGGTGGCGATCGGCCACCCGGTGGGGGCCAGCGGCTGCCGCCTGGTGATGACCATGATGTACGAGCTGCTGCGTCGAGGCGGCGGGTACGGGATAGCCGCCATCTGCGGGGGCCTGGCCCAGGGTGACGCGGTCCTGATCAAGGTGGGGTAGAACCCTATAATAAAGCTGGAGCAGGCCGGGGATGAACCGTTCATCCCCGGCCTTTTACCGGGGTTATTATTAATAAGAAAAGAGGATTTTATTTAAAGATGTCAAAATGTGTATTACAAATACGTTCCAGAATTGGCAATAAATCACAACAGGAGGAATTGAAATGAGCGATTTAATCCAAACGCTGAAAGAGATGTCGAAGTTTATTACCGACGCCTGTGAAACAGATTGCCTGTTCTTCATTTCCGACACAGAAAGGTATACTTATGTACTCGATAAAGGGCTGAACCTGCCGATGATCGCGGTGGGCCAGCCGGTGATCGCGGGAGAAGGGCGGAACCTGCTCAAGAGTCTTACTTCAGGCCAGTCGGTGGTAAGGATTTTGGACCAAAGGTTCTTTGGAAAACGGATAAAGATGTTCCTCCATCCGATTATAGAGAACGGCGAGGTGGTCGGGTCCTATTGTTTGATGAAACTCAGGACCCACCTGCTTATAGAGGCCTTTGAACAGTTTACCGGTCCTATGGCCCCGGTCTTCCAGGAGGGGGCTTTCTTCCAGGCCACCGACGCGGAAAGGATCTGCAAGGTCATGGGTTCGCAGAAGTTCACTGTTGAAAAGATCAAGACCGGGGACAGGATCGTGGCCGGCAGCGCCGCCGAAAAGACCATCAAAAGCGGGCGGCCGATCTCCAGCGACATACCTGCCGGGGTATACGGCGTACCGACCCGGGAGGTCATGGTTCCCCTGGTCGACCCGGAGGACAACAGCACGGTGGGGGCTTTCGGGGTGCTGACGCCGAGGGTGCTGGCCGATACCCTCCAAAACATGTCCTCCAAGCTGTCCGCGAACATCGGGGAGATAGCCTCGGTGATGGAGGAGATCGCCGCCTCGGCGGGTGAGATCACCACGCATGAAGGGCAGCTCTCCGGCAAGGTCGGCGAGGTGGCCAGGATATCGGTAGAGATCAACGAGGTGCTGGACTTCATCAAGAATGTGGCCGACCAGACCAAGATGCTGGGTCTAAACGCCGCTATCGAGGCGGCCCGGGCCGGGGAGCACGGGCGTGGATTCGGTGTGGTGGCGGAAGAAATCAGGAAGCTTAGCGACCAGTCCAAGGAGACAGCCGACCGTATCCGCAAGCTGACCATGGAGATTGCCGATAAGATAGGGGTTATCCAGGAAGCCTCCGAATCGACCTTGAAACAGAGCCAGGAGCAGGCGGCCGCCACCCAGGAGGTCACCGCGTCGGTGATGGAGATGGCGGCCATGGCGGAGAAACTCACCGGTACGGCGAAAGATATCTAGGGCTCAAAGTAAACCGGATCGAGATACGCCCCCGGTGGTAGAGCAGTTTAAAACTATCCAGGGGGGATTAATTAAATAATGGATTGAAGGCTCAACGCTGTTCTCAGCTGTTTTCAAGACCGATTCCGGGCAGGAATTTCATGTTACATTGTTGAATAAGACATAAAAACCCTAAGGGTATTTATTATGAATTCTATTAAGCTGAGCAAACTCAATCAGGAACTGGCTCTGGTAAAGGATCTATTTGACACCGTGCGGGTGGTTGAACCGATTCAAAAAACGGTCGTAGGGGATTTAAAGCCGATTGGTGAGGCTGAGCCTCCCAGTACCCGGTGTTTTTATTTCTGGGAACGAAAAGAAGCCTGCATAAACTGTATCTCTACCAGGGCCCTGAACAATGACGATGTCTTTATCAAGATAGAGTATCACGGTGAGAGGCTCATCATGATAACGGCGGTTCCAGTGGTCTACCAGGGGGAAAAAGTGGTCCTGGAGATGCTGAAGGACATCACCGACAAGAACATCATCGATATCCAGGGGATGGACGCCACCGAGCTGCAGGAGATGATCAACCGGAGGAACTACTCCGTCGTAACCGATGAACTTACCAGCACCTTCAATAAGAACTACTTAATGGAGAGGATGCCTTATGAGATAACGAAAAACGCTGAAGAGCAGGGGAAGCTTTCGATCATATTCGCGGATATCGACAACCTGAAGTCTATTAATTTTGCATATGGTGACTCGGCCGGGGACTATATTATCAAGGAATTCGCCAGTATCCTGAGCAGCCAGTGCCGGGAGGGGCTCGACTGGGTAGCCCGCTACGGAGGAGACGAGTTTATAGTTGTCCTTAGTAATACCAGCCGCGAACTGGCGGAGCAGGCCTGTGAAAAAATAAACCGGATGGTCAGCGAGACCACGCTGAGCTGGGAGGGGCAAGAGGTAAAAATCACCGCGAGCTTCGGCGTCTATACCGTGGACACCGGGGATGTTTTTGCCGAAGAACTGCTGGATTACGCGCGTCAGAACCTTTACCTGGCCAAAAAGAGGACGGAGGCCAGGAGGCTCGACGCCATTTTCGAGGGCTTCGTGGACCGGTACCAGCTGACCGCGCGTGAAAGCGAGGTGGCGGGCCTGCTGCTTGAGGGGATAACCAATAACGACATCGCGGGCCGGCTTTTTATCAGCATCCCCACGGTAAAAAAGCACATCTCTGAGATATTCAATAAGGCGATGGTCAAATCGAGATCAGAGTTCCTGGCCAAGTATCAGGACGAGGTCAGGAATACTATTCTCTGATAATAATACCGGCAGTAGAATTAAGAAACACTTTTTAGGGACCGATGCGCCCCTGGAGGTGTTTTTTATTATGGGCCAAAGGTCAAAACGCAAAAAAGTATACTTTAGTATAATTCAATCCCCGGTAAACCGGGGTTAAATTATTATTAAACGATATGGTTTGGATCTTTAATGAAATGAGGTTTGAGCATGAAGATTCCGATAAAACTGTATACCACACAACAGTGCCCCGGTAGAACCGGGCCTGAGAGCAAGGACCAAGCGGACTTAATAACCTCGTTTGAGAGAACGTTTGGATTTTCCGATGATGCTTACTACCTAGCGGATAATGAGGGAAGGATAATTACCGGCAATAATAAGCTTAAGGAGATAAGCGGGTATGAGATTCGGGAACTGGTGGGTAAAAGTTTCTTAGAAATTGAGCTGCTGAGTTTCCAACAAAAACTGCGGGTGGCTAAACTGATAGCAACGGATAGAAAAGGGCTGCCAATAGGGCCAGAGGAGTTCGTCCTGACGAGAAAGGACGGCCGGCAGGTACCGGTGGAAGCTTGTGCCAATATATTGGATAAAGAGAAGCTGGGAAAGTTTATGTTTGTCCTGATCAGGGACTTGACTGGTGAGAAAAATGGACTGTATAAGCATGCCTGATTGTAAAAGACCTACTATAAAAAGTCAACCTTAAGTAGTTGAAATTTCGTAATTTCTTTGTTCTTTGAGAATCACAAAGATTCGGTTAAGTAACTTACGGCAGACAGCACCAGTGGCTGTACTGGGATGCTT
>JABLWZ010000012.1 GCA_013178275.1 Bacillota bacterium
TCCCAGTGGTGTTGCTGGTCAAAAAATATCTGTTTTAGTAGGTTGGTTCCCATATCTTTAAGTTATCAGAACCCGCTAAAAATGGGAACCTTTCGGCTCCCATGTTGTTATACTTTCTGATACATTATGAGAAAAACCGGTTCGTGGTGGAGGAGTGGAAGGATGACTATGATTCCCGCTGAGGAAGATCCAGATTCAACGCTTTTCTGATGTCGTAAAAACCCCCGCGGTCGGGAAGTCCAGGTCCTTCAGCCTGGCCCGGGCCTCCCGGTACAGGTCCTGGTTGTCTGGTTCGACGAGTTCGGGGTCGTTCCCCACCACCCGCTGGGCCTCCTGCCGAGCGGCCTCCAGTATCGCCAGGTCGCGCGCCAGGTCAGCGATCTTCCACTCTACCGAGCCGTGCTGCCTTATCCCCAGGTACTCGCCCGGGCCCCTCAGCTTCAGGTCCTCCTCCGCCACCTTGAACCCGTCACTGGTGGCCTCCAGCACCGCCAGCCGCTGCCGCACCTCGGGCGACGGGCTGCGGGCGGTCAGCAGGCAGTACCCCTGGTGGCTCCCCCGGCCGATCCGGCCGCGGAGCTGGTGCAGCTGGGCCAGTCCGAAGCGTCCCGCGTCCTCCACCACCATCACCGTGGCGTTGGCCACGTCGACCCCCACCTCGACCACGGTGGTCGATACCAGTATGTCCAGCTCTCCTTCCCGGAAGGCGTTCATGACCCGCTCCTTCTGGTCGGACTTCATCCTCCCGTGCAGCAGCCCCACCCGGGTGTCGGGGAAGACGCTGTCCTGGAGTTCGTCCGCCAGCCGGGTGGCGGCCTCGACGTCCAGCGTCTCCGACTCCTCTACCAGCGGGCAGACGAAGTAGGCCTGTCTCCCCGCCCTTATCTCATCCGCCACCAGGCGGTACATCTTCTCCCTCGCTTTTCCGTAAACGCAGACGGTCTTTACCGGCATCCGCCCCGGCGGCAGTTCGTCGATCACGGACAGGTCCATGTCCCCGTAAAAGGTGAGAGCCATGGTCCGCGGTATCGGGGTGGCGGTCATTACCAGCAGGTGCGGCGCGCTCCCCTTCTGCTGCAGCAGGGCCCGCTGGCGCACCCCGAACCGGTGCTGTTCGTCGATGACCACCAGTCCCAGCGCCTTGAAGTCGACCCCCTCCTGGATCAGGGCCTGGGTCCCCACCACCACGCTGATCTCCCCCGACCTCAGCCTCTGGAGGATCCCCTCCCGGGCCTTTTTGGGCTGGCTGCCCCTGAGCAGCGCGACCTCGATCCCCAGGCCCGACAGCAGCCGGCTCATGGTCCGGTGGTGCTGCTCGGCCAGTATCTCGGTGGGCACCATCACCGCGCCCTGGTATCCGTTGGCCGCGCAGTGGGCCAGGGCCGCCGCCGCCACCACGGTCTTGCCCGAACCGACGTCCCCCTGCAGCAGGCGGTTCATGGGCGCGGGCTGGCTCATGTCGACGATTATCTCCTTGATGGACCTCTGCTGGGCCGCGGTCAGCTCGAAGGGGAGAGAGGCCACGAACCGCTTCAGGGTCTCCAGCCGGGCGGGCTGGGCGACCCCTTTCACCTGGCGGCGCCACCGGCGGACCAGGCCCAGTCCCATCTGGAAGAAGAAGAGTTCGTCGAATGCCAGGCGCTGGCGGCTTTTCTCCGCCTGTTCCAGCTCCTCGGGGAAGTGGACTCCCCACATGGCCTGCCTGAGCGGTATCAGTTTATGCCTCTCGCGGATGCCTTCGGGTATGGTTTCGGTCAGCCGGTCCTCGTAGGCCGTGAGCCCGGTGTGTATGAGCTGCCGCAGGGTCTTGACCGGTATCCCCTCGGTGGTGGGGTAGATGGGCACGATCCTCTGGCTGTGCGGGGAGGGCTCGTCCCCGGCCCGCTCGAACTCCCGCACCTGGATCTCGTAACCGTAGGGGAAGTTGTCCACCACCCGGCCGGTGATAATCAGCTCGTCCCCCGGCTTCAGCTGCCTGACCAGGTGGGGCTGGTTGAACCAGACCGCGACCATGGACCCGCTCTCGTCCACCAGGCGGGCCCGCACCACCCGGACCTTTCTCCGGGGCGCGTTCTCCTTCATCTCGCCGATCCGCCCGATCACTGTCTGCATCCCTTCCCGGGGCTCCACCTGGGAGAGGGACGGTATCAGGCTCCGGTCCTCGTACCCACGGGGCAGGTAGTAAACCAGGTCGTGGATGGTGGTTATCCCCAGCCGTTCCAGCAGCCGCGACCGCTGTGGGCCCACCCCCTTGAGGTACTTGACCGGGGTATCGAGCCCTTCGGGCCTGGCGGCCGGGGGCTTCTCGACGGCCCGGCTTTTTGCTGTTTCAGGTTTTTTGGGGGATGTTTTGGCTGCCCGAGGTTCTTTTCGGATGGGGGTCGGTTTATGCGCAACGGGCCCGGGATGGGTCAAAGACGGGTGTTTTTCGGCCAGCCGGTCGAGCAGTGACTCCAGCTCCCGCAGCACCTCCTCCCGGCGCGACAGGGGCCGGCCGAGGTACCCCCGGGCAAGGGCGCGGACCCTCTCCCAGAGCTTCCTGGCTCCGCTGTCGGACTCCACCGCCAGGGCCTGCTGGCACTGGTCCTCGAGGAAGGCGGTAAACCCCCCAAAGATAGAGGCGTTGGTATACTCCAAACGCCTTTCTCGGTCCAGAATCGTCTTATACTTCTGGAGAATCTGCTGCACGTCTACCCCTCTGTACTTACTCCACGGAAATCACGTAGTAGTAAAGCGGCTGGCCCCCGTAGTGCGCCTCGATCTCCGCCTGCGGGAAGGCCGCCCGCAGGTTATCGGCCGCCTCGTCGGCCTCGTCTTCCGTCACGTCGCTGCCCCAGTAAAGGGAGATCAGCTCATCCCCGCTGGCGACCATGCTCCTCAGCAGTTCTTCCACCACATGGGTGGGCGATTCTCCCACCACCTTGATCCGGCCTGCCTCCAGGCCGATTATCTGGCCGTTCTTGATCTCCGTCCCATCGAACACTGAGTCTCGCACTGCGTAGGTGACCTCACCGCACCTGACCCGTCCCATCCCTTCCAACATGGAGGTGTAGTTCTCATCCAGGGGGGCGTTGGGGTTGTGGGCGATCATGGCCGCGACCGCCTGGGGAAAGCTCTTGCTGGGCAGCACCTTGACGCTCTTCGCGGTCAGGTCCCGGGCCTGCTCGGCCGCCAGGATGACATTGGAGTTGTTCGGGAGCACCAGTACCTGGTCGGTGGAAACCTGGTCGATGGCCTTTACCAGGTTCTCGATGCTGGGGTTCATGGACTGGCCGCCCTCGACCACCTGCTCTACCCCGAGGCTCCGCAGTATCTCCGCCATCCCCTCGCCCGGCGCCACCGCCACCACACCCGTCACTACGGGCGGGACATCGTCGTCGATGTTTTCGACCGCCGCCGCGCCCGGGACCGGCCCGTCATCCGCCAGGGCCGCCGCCTCCAGCAGGTGCTGGTGCTGCTCCTTCATGTTGTCGATCTTGACCTTGTGAATGGTCCCGAACTCCAGGCAGGTCTCCAGCACCTGCCCCGGGTGGTTGGTGTGGATGTGGACCCGGGCCAGTTCCTCCGAGCCGGCCACCACCATGCTGTCGCCCATGGAGGAGAGTTTTTCCCGCAGGGCGGCGATGAAGATGTCCTGCCCCTGGATGATGGTCTCGGTACAGTAGGTATAGATGAGTTCTTCCGTCGGGTAGGCGACCTCCACGGCCGGTACGGGATGCAGGCGGCCCGTCTCTTCCGCCGTTTCGGGAACCGCGATGGGTTTGCCCTCCTGCCAGAGCATCACCCCCTGCTGCATCCCCTCCAGGATCAGGATCAGGCCCTTACCCCCGGCGTCGACCACCCCGGCCTTCCTGAGCACCGGCAGCAGTTCGGGGGTGTGTATCAAAGCCTCTTTACCCGTCTCGATAGCGGCTTCCAGCACCGCTCCGATTCGGTTCTCGTGCCGGGCGGCGTCCGCCGCGGCCCGTGCCGATTCGCGGGCTACTGTCAGTATGGTCCCCTCTATCGGTTTCATGACCGCCTTGTAAGCGGTCTTAACCCCCATCTGGTAGGCTTCCGCCAGTTCGCTGGCACCGGCCTCGGTTTTACCCTCCAGGGACTGGGCTATTCCCCGCAGGAGCTGCGAGAGGATCACGCCCGAATTGCCCCGCGCCCCCATCATCGAACCGGTCGAGGCCGCTTTGGCCACTGCGGCGAGGTTGTCGGTCTTCAGGTTCTCCACTTCCTTCACCGCGGAGCGGAGGGTCAGCATCATGTTCGTCCCGGTGTCCCCGTCAGGCACTGGGAAAACGTTCAGCGCATCAACTTCTGATCTATGTGCCTCCAGGTTGTACTGCCCTACCCGCAGCATGGCCCGGTAGACTTCCCCGTTAAACCTGGTCAACTCCAAAACCTGTTCCTCCATTTCCACCCTTCAAGATAAGTGTGGTCACCAAGCATAGCTATACCTTGACTGAACGAACATTCACCGTCACCCAGTCCACCGGCATTTCGATGCACCCGGTAACCCGGTACTTGACCTGGCTGATTATGTTGCGCGCGACCTCCGAGATGCGGGTACCGTAACCGACGACGATATGTACCTCGATCCGGAGCCGTTCGTTCTCCCAGATAACCTCTACTCCCTTGCTCAGGGAGTCGCGTCCCAGTATATCGGTTATACCCTCGGACCATGTCCTCGGCGCCATCCCCACCACCCCGTAGCACTCGGTGGTGGCCAGCCCGGCAATGGTGGCCACGACTTCTTCCGCTATGAAAATACTGCCCCACTGGTTGTTCAGCACGATGGATGAAGTGTCCGCTTTCCGACGGGTCAAATCATTTACCCCCCTCCATAAGCGACCTTATATTTCATCAATTACAATAATATTCCCCGTTAGTTTATTCTAAACCAAATCACGCCCTTGTAAAAGACACCTGCAACAGTTATAATGGTGGTTGAACGTCCGGAAGGAGGTGTTTGGTTAATGGCAAAATGCGAAATCTGCGGCAAGGGAGTAGTCAGTGGTATCCAGCTTAGCCACTCACATATCCGGACCAAGCGGACCTGGGCTCCCAATATACAGCCGGTCAAGGCCCTGATAGACGGATCCCCCAAGCGGATCAAGGTCTGCACCCGCTGCCTCAAGTCGGGTAAAGTCACCCGGGCCCTGTAAGGGCGTCTATGATATCACGGAAACCATTATAGCACGGACAACCCGGTTTATAAAATCGACCCGAGCGTTATTTTCGGGTCGATTTTCCTGTTTTTACTATTATATGCAGCCGGCTACTTATCAGTTATCAAAGGGTCGCCAATCGTCAGTTGGCGATGGGCTTCGTCGTCGGGGGATTTGGCGGAGCCCCGGATCAGGGTGAAGTAAAAGCTGGAGCCCTTGCCGACCTGGCTCTCCACCCAGACCTTGCCCCCCATCGCCTCCACCATGTGGCGCACGATGGACAGCCCCAGGCCGGTCCCTCCCAGCTTGCGCGAGCGCGACTTGTCCACCAGGTAGAACCTTTCAAAGATGCGGGGCAGGTCCTCCTCGGGGATGCCGATCCCGGTATCCTTTACCGCGACCTGGACCTCCTCCATGGTTTCCCTAATCTCGATCGTCACCTTACCCCCGGAAGGGGTGAAGGAGATGCTGTTCTCCAAAAGGTTGATAAGCACCTGCTGTACGTAGTCGTAGTTGGCCATGACCAGGACCGGGTTCCTGGGTATCTCGAAGTCGATGGTAAGTCCCGAGTCCCGGGCATGCAGCTTCATCTTCTGCAGCACTTCCTGCACTGCCGGCAGCAGGTCCACAAGCTCGGACCTTATCTTTTCCCCCCGGGCCTCGATCTGGGCCAGCTGCAGCAGGTCTAGGATGATCCTTTCCAGGCGGCCCGATTCTTGGTGGATGATCTCCAGGAACTCCCGCAGGGTGCGCGGGTCCTCCATCGCCCCCTCCAGCAGGGTCTCGGCGAATCCTTTGATCGCCGCCACCGGGGTGCGCAGCTCGTGGGAGGCATTGGCCACGAACTCGGTCCTCACCCGCTCCAGGTGCCTCAGCTCGGTTATATCGTAGATGACCACCAGCGCCCCGACATAGGCGGACCTTTCTCCCCCCACCGGCACGACCAGGACCTGCAATATCTTCTCGTCGGGTGCTAGTATCACCATCTCCTTAAATCTTTTCTCACCCGCGGCCGTGGCGTCCATTATAAACTGGCTCAGTTCATAGTTTCTGGTGGCCACCGCCGGGTACAGTCCGGTGCTCATGCTGGACTCGGACCCCAGCATCTGGTTCAGGGACCGGTTGTAAAGGGCCACCTTTCCATCCTTGTCCAGGACCATGATGCCGCTGCTGGTATAGGTGGTCACGACCTCCAGCTTGTCCCGGTTCTCCGTGATGTCCTGCATCAGCTGGTTGAAGCGCCGGCCCATGTGGTCCAGTGCCTGTCCCAGGTCGCCGATCTCGTCCGGCCGCTGCAGGCTGACGCCCGATACCTCCCGCTTGAACTTGCCCCGCGCCATCCTCCTGGCCCAGGCGATCATCTCGTTGATGGGGTCGGTCACTATCCGCCCGATGCGGTGGGTGGCCAGCCCTATCAGGACCAGGGCGCCGAGGACGTACAGCAGTGATGCCCACCAGAGCTGGAAAGCGGCGGCCTCGATCTGGGTCAGGGGCATGGCCAGGCGCACGAAACCCAGGGTCTGGTTCCCCTGTACGACCGGTACGGCCACGTACAGGGTGTCCCGGTTCTGGGTGGAGCTGAAGCGCTTGGCTACCCCCAGCCCCTCCTTACCCGCCTGCTGAACCTCGGGCCGCGAGAGGTGGTTGGCCAGGTTGGACAGCGGCTCCTCCGAATCCGCCAGCACGCCGCCGACGGTATCGATAAGGGTGATCCGGACCCCCAGCTCCTTTTCCAGCCCGGCCGTCTTCTGAGTCAGTTCCAGCGAGGGCCGGGGATTGATAAAGTCATCTTTCACTATATCCCGCACCAGGGTTACCTCTGACGCCAGGCGGGATTCAAGGTTCCGGTACATCTCTGTCTCCAGCGTCTTGTAGATCGCGAAAGACAGCAGGATCATGGTCACCAGTACCACCGCCAGGAACGACCTGGTTATCTTCCATCGCAAACCGCGAAACAGCACCTTTCACCCCTCCGGTTCCGAAGAAAACTTGCTATCGCCAAGCCTTTGGCGACGGTGAGAGCCTTAGTTGCGAAGAAAACTAGGTTACTGCCGAAGGCAGGAACCATAGTTACACTTGCTTCGAAGTGCACTTGCTTGCATCGGAAAGATCCCGGTATATACTTTCCGATAGCGCGAAGAAAACTTGCTATCGCCAAGCCCTTGGCGAAGGTGAGAGCCTTAGTTACGAAGAAAGCTAGGCTGCCGCCAGGGCGGGAGCCTTAGCTGCACTTGCTTCGAAGTGCACTTGCTTGCATCAGAAAAATCTCGGTATATACTTTCCGATAGCGTAAAAAATGCCGTCCCGACTATTGGCCGCCCAGTGCGCGAAAGAGGTTGACCATTTCGATAGCGGTGACCGCCGCGTCCCAACCCTTGTTCCCGGCCTTGGTGCCCGCTCTCTCGATCGCCTGCTCTATGCTGTCCGCGGTTATCACCCCGTAGATCACGGGTTTGCCGTACTGGAGGCTCACCTGGGCTATACCCTTGGTGACCTCGTTGGCCACGTACTCGAAATGGGGAGTCGCCCCACGGATCACCGCACCCAAGCAGATCACCGCGTCGTAGTCCGCCGCGACCATCTTCTGGGCCACGATGGGTATCTCGAAGGCCCCCGGCACCCAGGCGATGTCGATGTTCCCCTGGTCCGCCCCGTGGCGCTGCAGGGCATCCAGCGCCCCGCTCAAAAGCTTGCTGGTGATAAACTCGTTGAACCGCCCGACCACCAGCGCGAACCTGGCGCCTTCCGCCAGCAGTTTTCCTTCAAAAACTCTCCCCATGTACCTTACCTCCGTTTCTTATATCGAGGCCAGCATGTGGCCCATCTTGTCCTTCTTGGTGCGCAGGTAGCGCTGGTTCTCCTTCTGGGGCTTGATCTCGATGGGAACCCTTCCCACCACTTCCAGGCCGTACCCTTCGAGGCCCGCGATCTTGCGCGGGTTGTTGGTCAGCAGCCTCATCCGCTTGATCCCCAGGTCGACCAGTATCTGGGCCCCGATGCCGTAGTCCCGCAGGTCGGGCGGGAACCCCAGCGCCTCGTTAGCCTCCACGGTGTCCTTGCCCTGCTCCTGAAGCTTGTAGGCCCGTATCTTGTTCAGCAGCCCTATCCCACGGCCCTCCTGCCGCATGTACAGCAGCACCCCCGCGCCTTCCTTCTCGATCATGGACAGGGCATGCGTGAGCTGGTCGCCGCAGTCGCAACGGCGGGAGTGGAAGACGTCGCCGGTCAGGCACTCCGAGTGGACCCGGACCAGCACCGAATCCTGCTTGCTGATGTCGCCCTTGACCAGCGCCAGGTGGGTCTGCTGGTCCAGCAGGCTGAGGTAGGTGACTGCCCGGAAATCGCCGAAAGCGGTCGGCATCAGGACCTCGGTATCCCGGCGGATCAGCTTCTCGGTTATCCGCCGGTACTCGATCAGGTCGGCGACCGTCGCTATCTTCAACTGGTGGCGCTCCGCGAACTTCATCAGTTCGGGCAGGCGCGCCATCGTCCCATCGTCATTCATTATCTCACAAATCACGCCCGCCGGGTATAGACCTGCCAGTTTTGCCAGGTCGACCGCGGTCTCGGTGTGGCCGGCGCGGCGGAGGACGCCGCCCTCCTTGTAGCGCAGCGGGAAGATGTGTCCCGGCCGCCTGATGTCCTCGGGCTTGGTGCGCGGGTCCAGCACCTTCTGCACCGTGTAAGCCCGCTCGTGCGCGGAGATCCCGGTGGTGGTGTCGACCGCGTCGATGGAAACCGTGAAGGCGGTCCCCAGGTAGTCGTTGGACTGCACGACCATGTCCTTGATCTCGAGCTGATCCAGGCGTTCCCCGATCACCGGCATGCAGATCAGGCCGCGCCCGTGGGTGGCCATGAAGTTGATGTCCGCGGGTGTGGCCTTTTCGGCCGCCATCAGCAGGTCGCCCTCGTTCTCGCGGTCTTCGTCGTCCACCACGATGATCATCTTCCCCGCCTTGATGTCCTGGATAACCTCGTCGATAGTGTTTAACCGCATTTTTTACCCCCCTAATCTTATAGAAACCCGTTCTGAGCCAGGAAATCTATCGTCAGCCCCGACCGGGGCCCCGCTTCCTTGTCCGTCTTCCCCGTCAACCCCAGCAGCTTCTCGACGTACTTGCCTATCAGGTCCGCCTCCAGGTTGACCGTGTGCCCCACCTTCTTGAATCCCAGGGTGGTCTGCCCCCGGGTGTGGGGGATCAGCGAGACCGTGAACCCGTCGTCCCGCACGGACACCACCGTCAGGCTGGTGCCGTCCACGGTGATCGACCCCTTCTCGATGATATACCGGGTCACCCCGGGAGGCGCGCTGATATCCAGGATGCGGGCCAGGTCCTCCCTGCTCTCTCTCACGATGGCGCCCACCCCGTCGATGTGTCCGCTCACCAGGTGGCCGCCCAGGCGGTCAGAGAGCCTGAGCGCCCGCTCCAGGTTTACCAGGTCGCCCGGCGTAAGCCGCCCCAGGTTGCTCCGGTCCAGGGTCTCCGCCATGATATCCACTCCGAAACGGTTGGAACTGAACTCGGTCACGGTGAGGCAGACCCCGTTGACCGCGATGCTGTCTCCCAGCTTCACGTCCTCCAGCACCACCCGAGCCTCCAGCACCATCCTGGCGGACCTCGCCCCCCGGCTTAGGCTCTGCACCTTGCCCAGCTCCTCTACGATACCGGTAAACACTACGTATCACCCCCCTGTCACAGGTAGCCCGTGAACATGTAATCCTCGCCTACCCGGGTGAGGCTCATCCGCCTCAGGTCCCAGGCCTGGTCCATCCGTTCGCGCCCCGCACCCGCGATCATCCCCGGGGCGTTCGCCCCGCCGACCAGCTTGGGGGCCACGAAGACCACCAGCTTGTCGACCACCCCCGCCTCGAGGGCCGAAGCGTTCAATGCCGCCCCGCCTTCCAGCAGGACGCTGGTGATTCCCCTCTGGCCCAGGGCGTCCATCAGCGCGCCGATCGCGACCCGTCCGTCGTCCTCGGGCAGGACCAGGACCTCCGCCCCCAAACCCGTGAGTTCATCGCGCCGCTCCCGGGGCGACCTCTCCGTGGTGGCCACCAGCAGGGGCGCTGTAGAATCGGGGTTTATCACCTTAGACTCCGGCGGGAGCCGGAGCCGGCTGTCCACCACGACCCTTATTGCGTCGCGTCCCGCTTCCCCGTCCGGGAGCCGGGTGGTCAGGCGCGGGTCATCGACCAGCACCGTGCCTATCCCCACCATCACCGCGTCGTACCGATCGCGCATCCGGTGGACCTTCTCCCTGGCCGCCTCTCCGGTCACCCAGAAGGAGTGCCCGCTGGAGGTCGCGGTCTTGCCGTCCAGGCTCACCGCCGATTTCATAACCACGAACGGCCGGCCGGTGGTTATATGCTTGATAAACACCTCGTTCAGGTCCCGGGCCGCGTCCTCCATCAGCCCGGCCTCCACGGCGATCCCCGCCTCGGCCAGGGCGGCCAGTCCCCGGCCCGCCACCTGGGGATTGGGATCGACCATCGCGGCCACCACCCGCTTGATCCCCGCGTCGATGACCGCCTCGCAGCAGGGAGGGGTGCGGCCGTAATGGGAGCAAGGCTCCAGGGTCACGTACAGGGTGGCTCCCCGGGCCTTATCCCCCGCCCGGCGCATGGCGTGCACCTCGGCATGGGGGGTTCCCGCCTTCTGGTGGTAACCCTCGCCCACGATCCGCCCGCCCCTGACCACCACCGCCCCGACCATGGGGTTGGGGCTGGTCCGTCCGGCGGCCCGGGCGGCCAGGGCCAGGGCCCGTTTCATAAACAGGATGTCCTGATCGACCTTGTCCAGCAAAAAGCAGTCCTCCCCGAATCCCTGATATATTAATCAGTTTAACCAGAAGTCAAAATTAAAAGCCCCGACTCTTCGGGGCGACAAAGCACAGCCAAACAGACAGGCGATAAACCTGCCACACTGACTCTACCTTCTCCCATCCAGACTGTTACTGTCGGCTCTGGAATCTCACCAGATCAACCTCCCCGGGGGGAGGCTCGCGGGCTGCTACCGCCGGTACGGAATTTCACCGGTCCCCGAAGGCATCCAAGTTCTATTGGTTCACGGATTATTATAGCACTGGCCCGCTTTAAGCGTCAACCGCTTGGTTTACCAACCTTATCCATACCTGACGCTGGCGCGGTCCATCGAACTCACAGAAAAATATCCCCTGCCAGGTGCCCAGCTGCAGCCGGGAGTTCTCGACGCAGACCCACTGGGAGCTGCCCAGCAGCGAGGCCTTGATGTGGGCGGCGGAGTTCCCCTCCCGGTGCTCGTAACGACCGTTCCAGGGTGCCAGCCTCTCCAGCGCCAGCTCCAGGTCGCGCGCCACGCTGGGGTCGGCGTGTTCGTTGATGGTCAGGGCGGCTGTGGTATGCGGTACGAACACGTAACAGAAGCCGTCCTGGACCCCGCTGGACCGTACCGCCTCGGCCACCTTCGAGGTGATGTCGATAAACTGGGTCCGCTTCTGGGTCTTGAGTTCAAGCCTTCGCACGCTCAGGCCCCTTTCCGGTTTATGCCCCCTGCAGCGAGTCCATCGCTTTTCGCCGCATCTGATACACGGCGGCTTCTACATCCTCCGCCTTGAAGATGGCCGATCCCGCCACCAGGACCCGGGCCCCGGCGCTGACCACGTCGGAGACGGTATCCAGATTGACTCCGCCATCCACCTGGAGTTCCAGATCGAGACCCTGCCGGTCTATCAGCTCCCGCATCCGCCGGATCTTGGGCAGGACCGAGCGGATGAACTCCTGCCCGCCAAACCCGGGGTTGACCGTCATCAGGAGAACCAGGTCCAGGTCCCCGAGCAGGTACTCGATGGACTCTATCGGCGTCGCGGGGTTTAACGCCACCCCGGCCCGGACCCCCGCCTCCCTGATGGTCTGCACCAGCCGGTGCGAGTGAACCGAGGCCTCCGCGTGAAAGGTGATGAGGTCGGCTCCGGCCCGGGCAAACTCCTCCACCAGGCTCTCCGGCCGCTCGATCATCAGGTGGACGTCGAACGCCAGCCGGCTCGCCGGCCTGAGCGCGCTGACCACCAGCGGGCCAATGGTCAGGTTGGGCACGAAGTGCCCGTCCATGACGTCGATGTGCAGGTAGTCCGCCCCCGCCTTCTCGACCAGGCCGACCTGTTCCCCGAGCCGGCTGAAGTCAGCGGACAGGATCGACGGAGCGATCTTTATCATCACAGCAACACTCCTCTAGTACTGCCTTTCCCGGGTCACCGTCTCCTCTAAAAAAAGCCGGTAGTTCTCATATCGTTCGCGGTCTATCTCACCGTTCTGCAGCCCCAGGCCGACCAGGCAGCCGGGCTCTCCCCGGTGCAGGCACGAATTGAACTGGCAGCGGCCGTAAAAGGGCGACAGTTCCCGGAAGTAATCCGCCACCTCTTCCCGCTTGAGCCGGGGCAGGTCGATCACGCTGAAGCCCGGGGTGTCGGCCACCCAGCCCCCGAAGTCCAGGGGAAGCAGCTCGACGTGGCGGGTGGTGTGGCGCCCCCTCCCGATTTTCTGGCTGACCGCCCCGGTCTTGAGCGACAGCCCCGGCTGCAGGGCGTTCAGGAGGGAGGACTTGCCCACCCCTGACGGGCCCGCGAAGACAGAGATCCGGTCCTTTAACGCCTCCCGGACCTCCTCGATCCCGGTCCCGGAAACCGCGCTGGTGATCATGGTCCGGTAGTCGGCGCGCCGGTAAATCCCGGAAAGCCGCCGGGATTCCTCCTCCGGTACCAGGTCGGCCTTATTAAAACAGATGACCGGTTCTATGCCGCTGTACTCGGCCATTACCAGCAGACGGTCGAGCAGCCTCCGGTCAGGTGAGGGTGCGATTAAAGATATTACGATGATGGCCTGGTCCACGTTGGCGATCGGGGGCCTGATCAGTTCGGAACGACGGGGCTGGACGCTCTCGACCACCGCTCTCTTCTCGCTCAGCGGACGGATCAGCACCCGGTCGCCCGCCAGGATGCTCTGGCCGATGTGACGGAACTTGCCGCGCAGCGAGCACTCCCAGACCCTGTCCCCGGCCTGGATGTAATAAAACCCGCCGTATCCCCGGATGAGTACCCCTTCTAGCATAAAACCCCCGTATACCAGTCCTGGCCCTTTACCACTCGGCTTCCTCCCTGCGTTATTTGTTCGTCGACCAGACCTCCTGGCCGTCAATGTATACCTGTATCCTGGCCGGTCCATAGTAGCGCACGGTTTGATTGATGGTATCCCCCGACGGGTGGGAACCCCGGTACTCTTCCCGCCGGTCCTTGCGGTCATCCACGATTATGACCACCTCGTGGACTTTCGCGGGGGTCGGGGGTACCTTGACCACCACCGAGGCGTTCTTGGGTATCGGCCCGGGACCCTTGCTGACCACCAGGTTTACGATCGCCCCCTGCGCCATCATGGTCCCCTGGGGGGGATCCTGTTCCATCACCTGTCCCAGGAAGTACTCGCCGCTTTCCTTCTCCGCGACTGACCCCAGCACCGCGCCCAGCCGGGCGACCTCGCCCTTCGCCAGGTCCAGCTTCATGCCCACCACCTTGGTCATAACCTCGTTCTGCCCGGTCCCCCCGCTGACGATCAGGTTGACGGCCGATCCCAGGGGAGCCTGGGAATCCCCCACCGGCATCTGGCTGATGACCTCGTCGATGGGGACCTGGTTGGTTATCACGGGTTCGATGGTCCCAACCTTGTAACCGGCGTTGGTGATGATGATGCTGGCCTCGGGCAGTTTCTTGCCCTTCACGTTGGGGATGCTGCCCATCTGCGACCCGAGGCTGACCGTGAGTTCCACGGTGCTGCCCTGCTTGGCCAGCGAATTGGCCTCCTTGCTCTGGGAGATCACCCGGTCCTTGCCCACCTCGGCGCTGTACTGCTGGCTGGCCACCGCTCCCTTTAAACCTACCGCCTGCAAGTCGGTCAGGGCCTCGTTCACGAGTTTACCCTGCACCGAGGGCACCGTGACCTCGGGCACCACCAGGAGCCGCACCCCCAGCATATAGAGCCCCACCGCTACCAGCACCCCGACCAGCCCGGCCGCCACGATAAACGAGGTCCTGATCCTCCTCTTCTTCTTCCCCCGCAGCCTTTTTTCATCGATCTTATCAAAGGCGCGGGTTCCATCGGTCCAGTTCGGGTCCTCGCCCGAATCCCCGTCCGAGACTATGAAGTCAGCCGGCAGCTCGTCCCGGGCGGCAGCCTTCAGGGCCGCCGCCATCTCTTTAGCGGACTTGAACCGGGCCGCCGGGTTCTTGTTCAGAGACTTTAATACCACTTTTTCCACCGGTTCCGGTATCGAGGGCGCTATCTGCCGGGGTGGTATGATCGGTTCCTGCAGGTGCTTTAAGGCTATGGAGATCGGGCTCTCCCCCTCGAAGGGGACCTTGCCCGTCAGCATCTCGTACAGGACCGCCCCGGCCGAGTACAGGTCGGAGGCCATCCCTACCATGTCTCCCCGGGCCTGCTCGGGGGAGAGGTAATGGACCGACCCCATGATTTTCCCCGGGTGGGTCAGGGTAGCACCGGTCGTGGCCAGGGCGATCCCGAAGTCGGTGACCTTGACCCGGCCCTTGTTGGTTATAAGTATATTTTGAGGTTTGATGTCCCGGTGTATGATGTGATTCTCGTGGGCGTGTTCGAGACCGGCGCAGATCTGGAGCGCGATCTCCAGGGACTTCTCGGGGCTCAGCCGCCCCTCCTCGCGGATGAGTTCTTTCAGGGTGCTGCCTTCGATATACTCCATCACGATATAGTGGACCCCGTCCTCCTGGCCCACGTCGTAAACACTCACGATGTTGGGGTGGGAGAGCCGGGCCACTGCCTGCGCCTCCCGGCGGAAGCGCCGGACAAACTCCTCGTCGTTCACCAGTTCGTCCCGCAGCAGCTTGATGGTGACCACGCGGTCCAACCAGGTGCAGCGGGCCTTGTAGACCACCGCCATCCCGCCGGTCCCAAGCTTATCGAGTATTTCGTATCTTCCCCCCAGGATCTTTCCTTGCAACTTTTTCACCTCATAGGTCTAAGTGAGCTATCACCACGGTTATGTTGTCATGCCCGCCGCGTTTTAAGGCCAGCTCGGTCAGCTCGTCGACCGAACTCTCGGGGGTATGGTCGGGGTCGCCCAGGATCTTTTCCAGCTCCTGGTCCGACACCAGGTTGGTCAACCCGTCCGAGCACAGCATCAGACGGTCGCCAGGCATGGTCGTTTCCTCTATCAGATCGACGTTTACGCTCTTTTCCGTCCCCAGGGCCCGGGTGAGGATGTGACGGAACGGGTGGTTCACCGCAGCCTGGGGGGAGATAACTCCGCTCCTCAGCAGCTCTTCCACCACCGAGTGGTCGCTGGTCAGTTGGCGCAGCTTCCCCTCACGGCAGAGATAAAGACGGCTGTCCCCGACGTGGGCCGCGGACAGGGATTTATCCCCGACCAAAACCGCGGTCAGGGTGGTCCCCATCCCGTAAAAATCAGGATTGGACTGGCCCTGACGCCAGACCTCGGTGTTGGCCTCCAGGAAAGCCCTTTCCAGGGTAAGCCCCGGCTGCGGGTCGTCTTCAACCCCCTGCACCACCCGGTCAAGGGTGGCTACCGCGAGCTGGCTCGCCACTTCGCCCGCCTGATGGCCGCCCATTCCATCGGCCACCGCCAGGAATCCGCGCTCCGGCTTGACCAGGAAGGAGTCCTCGTTTAGTTGTCTAACCAGTCCGACCTCGGTTCTCGCCCAGACCTCCATACCCTTACCTCTCTCGTACCTCGCGAGACCGCAGCTGCCCACATGCCGCCATGATCTCGCCGCCCTTACCTTCTCTGATCGTGGCCCCGATCCCTTTGCCTTTTAATACCCGGGCAAACTCCCGGGCCCGTTTGGCGTCTGCCGGGTTGCTGCCGGACTGCTCTTCCTCCCCCGCCGGGTTGACCGGGATCAGGTTCACCAGCGCCGGCAGCCCCGCCAGGAGTTCGGCCAACTGACAGGCCTGCTCCAGTTTGTCATTGATCCCCGGCAGCAGCACGTACTCGAATGTCATCCGCCGGCCGCCGGCGTCGGCGTATTCACGGCAGGCGGGTATCAACTCCTCCAGTGGGTAGCGCCGGTTGATCGGCACCAGCCGGTCCCGCAGCCGGTTGTCCGCCGCGTGCAGGGAGACCGCCAGGTTGATCGGCAGCCCTTCCCCCATCAGGCTTCGGATGCCGGGGACCACCCCCGAGGTGGAGATGGTTATCCTCCGCCAGCTTATACCCATACCCTCGGGGTCGTGCAGGAGGCGCCCCGCCTTGAGGACCTCCTCCAGGTTGAGCAGCGGTTCCCCCATCCCCATAAATACGATGTTGACCCCGATTTTTTCGGCGTCGCCGATCCCCGGCGCGGCCTCTTCGAGCAGCACCAGCGCCTGCCCGACGATCTCCCCGGCGGTCAGGTTGCGCACGAATCCCGACTTCCCGGTCGCGCAGAACGGGCACCCGATCGGACAGCCCACCTGACTGGAGAGGCAGAACGTCAGCCGGTCGCGGCTGCGGTCCAGCCGGTAGAGCATGCTGACCGCCTCCACGGTACTGCCGTCCTGAAGCCGCATCAGCAGTTTGACGGTTCCATCGCCGGCCGACTGCCTCGAAAGGACCTCCGGCATCCCGACCTCCGCCGCCTGGTCCATTTCATGTCTCAGGCCCAGAGGAAGATCGGTCATCTCCATAAAACCCCGGCAGCCCCGCCGGTAGACAGCGGAAAAGACCTGCCGGCCGCGGAACCTCGGCTGCTGCAGGGAGGTCATGAAATCAATTATTTCGTTCTGAGTCATTCCACAGAGGCTGGTTTTCACACTCTTATACCTTAACTATTCTAGTCCGACACTCATTTTCCTGCTACATCCCATCGGGTCGGCGGAGGCGGGAGATGAAAAAGCCGTCGGTGCCATGTATATGCGGGAACAGGTATATAAAACCCCCGCGCATTTTCCGCCGGTCCTCTTCAGACCATTCCCCTTTTCCGAGGTGAGGCTCCAGGTCGTCCAAAAGGAGGCCGCAGTTCTCGACCGCCCATTCGACCACCTCCTCGTTCTCCTCGGGCTCCAGGGTGCAGGTGCTGTATACCAGGGTCCCTCCCGGTTTCAGGCATCCGCTGGCCGCCCGGACCAGCTCCTTCTGCAGGGCGGGAAGCTGTTTCATCGCTTCCGGGTCCCTCCGCCAGCGGAGGTCGGGCCGGCGCGCCAAAACCCCCAGGCCGGAACAGGGGGCGTCGACCAGGACATGGTCAGCCCATCCCGCCAGTTCTCCCGGGAGCTGCCGGGCGTCCATCACCCGGGTGGATACGCTGCTGACCCCCATCCGCCGGCAGTTGGCCTCCACCAGCCCCAGTTTATGCTGGTGGATGTCGAAGGCGAGTATCTCACCGGTGTTCTTCATCAACTGCGCGATGTGAGAGGTCTTCCCTCCCGGTCCCGCGCAGGCGTCCACCACCCGCTGCCCCTCGCTGGGGTCGACGGTGTGGGCGACCAGCATGGAACTCTGGTCCTGCACGTAAAAATACCCGGCCTGGTGCAGCTCCAGCTCGGTGTAGTTTATCTCTCCCACCAGGCACAGGGACTCCTCGACCAGCCGGCCGGGATAGGCCTCTATGCCCATCGGTTTCAGCTTCTCCGCCAGCTCCAGCGGCGACAGCTTCAGGGTATTGACCCGCACCCACTGCGGTGCGGGCCGGTTGTCGGCTTCGCACAGCCGCCGCGTCTCTTCGAACCCGTATCTCCTGAGCCAGCGGTCGACCATCCACTCGGGATGCGAATAGGCGACCGCGAGGTGCTTCGCCGGGTCGTCGCCGGGGTCCGGTAGCTCGATTTCTCTGCCCTGGCGGGCCAGGTTCCGCAGCACCCCGTTGACCAGGCCTGCCACCCCCCGGTGCCCGTAACGGTACGCCAGCTTGACCCCTTCGTCACACACCGCGGACGCGGGGATGCGGTCCAGGAAGAGCAGCTGGTAAGCGCCCAGGCGCAGGATGTTTCGTATCCAGGGGGTAAGGTCCTCCAGCCTGGTCCTGACCACCCGGCCCAGGACCCAGTCGAGCCGGTTTCGCCAGCGCAGGGTCCCGTAGACCAGCTCTGTGAGCAGGGAGCGGTCCAAACGGTTGATAGGGGCTTCTCGCAGAACCCGGTCCAAGACCAGATTCGCGTAAGCCCCTTCCACTTCTACCGCGTATAGTATCTGCAGGGCCCCTTCCCTGGCGGAGTGCGGGCCCCGGTTCGCCACTCCTCTGTTTCCCTTAGCCAACTAGTCGTCGTCGCCTCCTCCGAACAGACCGCTCAAGAAAAGTAAACGCAGCAGGTTCAGTATCGCCATCAGGGCGGCGGCAACGTAGGTCAGGGCGGCGGCGTTCAGCACGGAACGGGCCGGACCCACCTCGTCCTGCCCGATATAGCCGCCGTCGGTCAGAAGCGCTATCGCGCGCCGGCTGGCGTTGAACTCCACCGGCAGGGTTATAAGCTGGAACAGCACCACCGCCGCGAAGGCGAACACCCCTATCTGCACCAGCATCGGTATCCCCATGAACAGCCCGATGAGCAGGATCGGGAACGACAGGGTGGACCCCAGGTTCGCGACCGGGACCAGGCTGTTGCGGAGGCCCAGGGCGGCATAACCCAGGTTGTGCTGCACCGCATGGCCTACCTCGTGCGCGGCGACACCCAGCGCCGCCAGCGAGCTGCTGTCGTGGATCGGGGCGGAGAGCCTCAGCACCTTGGTCCTCGGGTCGTAATGGTCGGTCAGTCTGCCTTCCACCCTTTCCACCTTAACATCCAGGCCGTTTTCGCGGATCAGTCCCCGGGCCACCTCCGAAGCGGTCATCCGCTTCCGGGACGCCACCTGGGAGAACCGGTTAAAGGTCGAACTCACCCTCATCTGGGCGTATACGGCTAGTATTATCGCCGGGATCAGCAGTATTATGGTCCAGTCGAATAGCGGGAAGAACATTGAATAGCCTCCTTTGGTTTTTATATAAATGGATTGCCTATTTTATTAAAACGATTCAATCCCTGTTCATATTCTAACATAAATTCAGGCCGGTGTCACCTGGGTGCCGTTATCACCCGGGGACTTCCTGGAGACGACCTCCAGCCGGATGACCTGGGGAGAGGGAGCCTCGATCCTTTCCGCCACCCGGTCGGTATCGGCGCGCCCCAGGAAAAAGCAGATCGCCGCTTCCACCTTGTCCAGATCTATTTCCGTGTTGCGGCAGGGTCCCTGGGGCCGGCGATTCAAGACCCCCATCACCGGGAGGGGGTTGGTGTCCTGGATACCGCTGGACAGGTCCAGCTCGCAGGCCACAGCCACGATTGCCCAGGGTCGGTGTGTCTCCACGAAACGGCGGGCGAAGGTTCCCCCGGTGGCCACCGCCAGCTTGACCCGGTAGTGGCGGCAGAGTTCGATCAGGCCCTTTACCGGGCAGAGCCCGCACTCTTTACAGTTTTCCACGTCGATGGTTATTTTATGGGGACACTCCACCCGCTGCAGGCAGTGCGGCGTCAGGACCAGTATCTTGTCCGCCGGAACGGTGATCTTCTTGGTCCGGACCATCTGGTTGTTGACCTCGATGAAAGATCCCCGGATAACCTCCGGACCATACCCCATCCACTTGCCCAGGTTCAGGGCCACCGGGAAGAGCAGGTTGTTGGTTATTCGGATGAAACCCTGCAGGGGAGGGATACCGCGAGCTGACCAGATGGTCAGCACTATCCCCGCCACCCCGAATATCACCACCAGGACCAGGAGCCCCAGCAGGCCGCCCAGGACGTACAGGGAGACCCGGTTGACCAGGTTCTCCTGGTGGGAGATCAGGTAGAGCACCAGCGCCCCCAGACCGAATATGAATATGATGCTCGCGATGCTGAGTCCGATGAACAGCCTTTTTTTAACCGGCATCTTCAATCACCTCTAATCCTCTCCCATAACCACCCCGGGGCCTATCCGGTACCCCCGGGCGAAAGCCCCCGCCGACATGCGGTTTTTGCCCACCGGCTGCACCTCTCTCAGGAGCAGCCGACCGCTCCCGGTCTGTACCAGCAGTTCCTCACGGTTTATCTCGCCGACGATCTCACCCGGGACCTGCAGCCTGGACCCATCGGGTTCTCCCGCCGGGTCCCGGCCTGTCCGCCAGATTTTCAGCGTCTTCCCGTTAATAGTAGTATAGGCTCCCGGCTGGGGATTGAGACCCCGGACCAGGTTGTGAATCTCGGCCGCGGGGAGCCTCCAGTCGATCCGCTCGTGCTCCCGCTTCAGGGGAGGGGCGTACGAGGCCCTGGACGGGTCCTGGGGAAGCCTCGTCAGCACCCCGGTCTCCAGCTTTTCGAGGGTTTCCACCAGCAGCTCCGCGCCCTCCCGAGCCAGCCAGCTGTACAGTTCGCCCGAGGTCATCTCCCCCGTCAGCGGCACCCGCCGCTGGAGCAGGATGTCCCCGGTATCGAGGCCCTCGTCCATGAACATGGTGGTCACCCCGGTCTCTTTTTGGCCGTGGATGACCGCCCACTGTACCGGGGCCGCCCCCCGGTAGCTGGGGAGAAGGGAACCGTGCAGGTTGATGCATCCTTTCGCCGGGACGGCCAGGATCGCGGGTGGGAGTATCTGCCCGTAGGCGACGACTACGATCGCCTCGGGAGCGGCCTCCTGCAGCCACGATATTGCAGTCGGCTCCTTGACCCGCTCCGGCTGATACACCGGCAGTCCCAATTGCAGGGCCAGCTCCTTGACCGGGGTAGGGGCCGGCTGCCGTCCCCTGCCCCGTGGACGATCGGGCTGGGTGAACACCCCAAGTATGCTGTGTCTCGGGTTCAGGGCGTTGAGCGCGGGAACCGCGAACTCAGCGCTGCCCATAAAGACTATTCGCATGGCTGTTAAACTCTTCCTACCGCTTTCTTCTTTGACCGGTCCACAAAAAGGATCCCTTCCAGGTGGTCGATTTCATGCTGCAGACAGCGTGCCAGCAGGCCTTCTCCTTCGATGGCCACGGGTTTGCCGTTCCGGTCCAGCCCCTCGGCCTTGACCTTCATGGCCCGGCTGACCTCGCGGGTAACCCCGGGGACGCTCAGGCAGCCCTCGTTTCCCACCTGCTCTCCCTCGCTCCAGACGATCTCCGGGTTTATCAGCTCGATCAACCCGTCCCCGACATCCATCACTATCACCCGCTTGGATATCCCGATCTGGGGAGCCGCCAGGCCGAACCCCTCCGCCTGGTACAGGGTGTCCGCCATGTTCTTCAGCAGTTTATGGATGTTGGGCGTGATGGTTTTTATGGGCCTGGCCTTTTCACGCAGGATGGGATCGCCGATCTCCACTATCTTATATACCGCCATCTGTTTTCCCCCTGTAATTAGATAACGTGTTTTGAAGACTGTTAAATACGTTTCGCTGTTTATCACTTTATGAGACTATTATATTATATTATTTTACTCAGGCCTTGGAAATAGCTACTCTTATTCTTGTCACAGCAGGCTGTAGGGCTCCACATCCACTGCTATGTTTATTTTCGAGTGGGGATTGTATGCCTGGAAACGTTCGAGGCCGCACAACAGCTCCGGGCGCATCCGGTCCAGGTCCCCCTTGAGCACCAGCTGCCAGCGGTGCTGGCCCCTGATGCGCGATAGCGGGGCCGGGGCCGGTCCCAGGATGGTCGTCGCGGTCGGGTCCTTAGCGATGGCGGCTTCCAGGTAGCGCGCCAGCAGCTCTGAACCGGTCCTCACCGATGACTCGTCCGGCCCCGAGATGAGCACCCGGATCATCTGGCTGTAAGGGGGATAACCCAGGTTTTGGCGGTACTGGATCTCGGCCCGAAAAAACCCCTGGTAGTCGTGGCCCATCGAGGTGAGCAGGCTGTAATGCTCGGGGGAGTAAGTCTGGATGACGACCTCCCCTGGGACCTCGCCCCGACCCGCCCGGCCCGCCACCTGGGTCAGCAGCTGGAAGGTCCGCTCCCCTGAACGGAAGTCGGGCTGGTTGAGGCTGATGTCCGCGGTGATGACCCCCACCAGGGTTACCATGGGAAAGTCCAGCCCCTTGGCTATCATCTGGGTCCCGATCAGTACCTCAGCCTCCCCCCGTTTAAACCTCTCCAGGCAGTTCTCCCCGTCCTTCATGCCCAGGGTGTCGAAGTCGGCCCTCACTATCCGGGCCTCGGGCAGGAGCTTTCTGGTCTCCTCCTCCACCCTCTGGGTGCCCAGGCCGAACTGCCGCAGCATGCTGCTGCCGCACTCGGGGCAGGCAGGAGGCCGGCGCCGCTTCTGGTCGCAGTAGTGACACCGCAGGCGGCCGTCCGATTGATGGTAGGTCAGCGCCACGTCGCAGAACGAGCACCGCATCACGTACCCACACTTCCGACAGGACACGAACGAGGCGAACCCCCGGCGGTTTAAAAACAGGATGCTCTGCTCCCCCTTTTCCCAGGTCGAAAGCAGCTGGTCCTGAAGCCGGCGGCTGAAGATGCTGCGGTTGCCGTCCCTGATCTCCTCCCGCATGTCCACCAGGCATACCTGGGGCAGGGGGCGGGACTCCACCCTCTGGGCGAGCCGTACCAGCCGGTACTCGCCGCTGACCGCCCGGTGGTAGCTCTCGACCGACGGCGTCGCGCTTCCGAGCACCAGCAGGGCCTGGTTTATCTCGGCCCTCTTTCGCGCCACCTCCCGGCAGTGGTAGCGGGGGGTCGAATCCTGTTTGTACGATACCTCGTGTTCCTCGTCCATGATGATCAGGCCCAGCGACCTGACCGGGGCGAAGACGGCCGATCGGGCCCCGATGACTATCGACGCCTCTCCTGACTGCAGGCGGTTCCACTCCCGCCTCCGCTCGGAACCCGTCAGGCGGCTGTGCAGTATCGCAACCTGCCTCCCGAAGCGTTCCTTGAATACCCCCGTCATCTGAGGGGTCAGCGAGATCTCGGGGACCAGGACCATCGAGCCCCGGCCCCGGCCGAGCGCCTGCTCCACCGCCCTCAGGTAGATCTCAGTCTTCCCGCTGGCGGTCACCCCGTGCAGGAGTATCGGTCTGGGGTTCTCATCCTCCATTCCGTCGAGTATCTGGTCCAGCGCGGACTCCTGCTCCCGGGTCAGTATCCTCTGAACCGGGTATTCCGATGGGACCTCTTCTTCCTCTGCGTGCTGCTTCCCCTTTCGCCGCCTGGTCTCGCCCAGCGCCAGCTGCCCCGATATCAACCCCTGGGATGCCAGTATCTCCAGGGTCTTCAGGTAGTTCTGGGGGTCAAGGCGGGCGAGCCGGGTCACGGTGGTTTCGCCGTGCTGCTTCAGGTAGGTTAGTATCCCGGCCGCCTCGGGATAGAACTCTTCCCAGCGGCACACCACCTCTATCCACTCGTCCTCGGTCAGCGGTGTCAACCGCACCTGGTTCTTCACCGCCCGGGTCGCGGTGGGGGGAAGCATGGCCTTCAGCACCCTGAGCAGGGGGCAGAGGTAGTACTCCTCCATCCACCTGGCCAGGGTGATAAGCTCAATACTAAAAACAGGTCCCTCGCCCAGGACCTGTTTGATAGGTTTTATCTCCGACACGTCGGTATGGGAGAGCAGCCCGGTCACGTAACCCTCCAGGTACTGGCCGCCCAGGGACACCCACACCCGGGACCCCGGTCTGACATCCTCCTTCAGTTCCTCGGGAACCGAGTAGGTGAACAGGCGGTGAAACCGGGGATGGTCGCGTCCCAAAACCACTTCCGCGAATTTTCCGTTTTCAGTACTCATAGGCACCTGCCGCTATCAGAGGTTCTTTTACAGCTTGGCCCGCTTGCGGATGGCCTCCACCATGTCCAGGCGCTCCCAGGGCAGGTCCAGGTCGGCGCGGCCGAAGTGTCCGTAAGCCGCCACCTGGCGGTAGATCGGCTGGCGCAGGTTCAGCCGCTTGATGATGCCCGCCGGACGGAGGTCGAACAGCTCCAGCACCAGCGCCTCGATCTCGTGCTCGGGGAGCTTCCCGGTGCCGAAGGTGTTTACCATCAGGGAGACCGGGCGGGCCACCCCGATAGCGTATGAAACCTGCATCTCGCACCGGTCCGCGAGTCCGGCCGCCACCAGGTTCTTTGCCGCGTGCCGCATGGCGTAGGAGGCTGAGCGGTCCACCTTGGTGGGGTCCTTGCCCGAAAAGGCGCCGCCGCCGTGCCGGGCCATCCCCCCGTAGGTGTCCACGATGATCTTCCTCCCGGTCAGTCCGCAGTCCCCCTGCGGCCCCCCGACCACGAAACGGCCGGTCGGGTTGATGAAGTACTTGGTCGACTTGTCCAGGAACTCGACTGGGATGGTCGGTTTGATAACCAGCTCGATCAGGTCGTTCCTTATATCGGCCAGGTCCACCTCGGGACTGTGCTGCGCGGAGATGACCACCGTGTCGACGTGCACCGGCCGGTCGTCCTCGTAAACCACTGTCACCTGGGTCTTGCCGTCTGGTCTCAGGTACTCGAGAATCCCCTCGCGCCTCACCTCGCTCAGCCGCCGGGAGAGGGAGTGGGCCAGGTGGATCGGCATCGGCATGTACTCGGGGGTTTCGTTGCTGGCATAGCCGAACATCATCCCCTGGTCGCCGGCCCCGATCATCTCTATCTCGTCTTTTTCTCCCATCTTGGCCTCCAGGGCCTGGTCGACCCCCAGGGCTATATCGGGAGACTGTTCGTCGATCGCCGTTATCACCGCGCAGGTGTCGCAGTCGAACCCGTACTTGGCGCGGGTATACCCTATATCCCGGACCGTCTCCCGCGCGATCTTCGGGATATCCACGTAGCACTCGGTGGTGATCTCACCCGATACCAGTATCAGGCCGGTGGTGACCATGGTCTCGCAGGCCACCCGGGCCTTGGTGTCCTGTTCCAGGATCGAGTCCAGCACCGCATCCGAGATCTGGTCCGCAATCTTATCGGGATGTCCCTCGGTCACCGACTCCGAGGTAAAAAGATAGCGTTTCATTGAGGCTCCTTCCTTTTTACACTGAGTATCTTGCCGACCTCGTCGAGCACCCCGAAGGCGACGTCGAGCTTCGACATCCGGGGCATCTCGACCTTCTTTCCTCCTGGGTAAAATATCGTGACTATATTGGTCTCGGTGCCAAATCCCGCCCCGTCCTGGGAGACGTCGTTGGCAACGATCATGTCCAGGTTCTTCTGCCCGATCTTCTTTTTCGCGTACTCCTCCACGTTCTCGGTTTCCGCCGCGAAACCGACCAGCACCTGGTGCTGCTTCCGCTGGCCGCACTCGAACAGGATGTCCGGGGTCCTCTCCAGCTCTATCTTCAGGCCGCCCTCCATCTTCTTTATCTTCTGGTCAGCGATCTGGCGCGGGCGGTAGTCCGCTACCGCGGCCGCCTTGATAACCACGTCGCACTCGTTAAACCGCTGCATCACCGCCTGGTGCATATCCCCGGCCGAGGTCACCCGGATCACCTCCACCCCCGGGGGAGGTGTCAGCTGGGCGGGAGCGCTGACGAGAACCACCGACGCGCCGCGCTCCGCGGCTGCCTCCGCTATGGCGTAGCCCATCTTGCCGGTGCTGCGGTTGGAGATGTACCGGATCGGGTCGATCGGTTCCCTGGTCCCGCCGGCGGTGACCAGGACCCGGACCCCCTGGAAGTCCTTCTCAGCCTTGACACTCTTTATAATATGATCGACCAGTTCCTCGGGCTCCGGCAGCCGGCCGCGGCCAGTGTCCCCGCAGGCCAGGAAACCCGCCCCCGGCTCCAGCACCTGGTAACCCAGGGACCTTAAACGGTTCAGGTTTTCCTGCAGTATCGGGTTTTCGTACATGTGCACGTTCATGGAGGGGGCCAGCGCCACCTTGGTGGTACTGGCCATGACCATGGTGGTCAGCAGGTCGTCGGCTATCCCGTGGGCTATCTTGCCGATGACGTTGGCGGTGGCCGGGGCTATCAGCACCAGGTCTGCCTTCTGCGCCAGCTCGATGTGCTGGATGTCGGGCCGGGTCGTATCCTCGAACATCTCGACCGCCACCGGGTTCTGGGAAAGCACCGCCAGGGTCAGCGGGGTTATGAACTCTGTCGCCGCCCTGGTCATCACGACGTGAACCTCGGCCTCCAGCTTCTTCAGCCGGCTTACCAGATCGGCGATCTTGTAAGCGGCTATCCCCCCGGAGACCCCGATGAGAATAATTTTTCCTCTCAGCACGAAAAACACCTCGATATAGAAAAAACCGTATAATATCGATCAGGAATCTACTTGATGCCGCTCTTGGTCCTCTCCCACTTGACCTTGTCGGCGGCTATCTCCTGCAGCGCCACGGTGACCGGCTTGTTGGACCTGCTGATGACCCGGGGGTCATCCCCCTCGGTGATCATCCGGGCCCTCTTGGCGGCGGTAACGACCAGTGTGTACTTGCTGCCGTCCACCTTTTCGATCAGTTTGTCCATCGGCATTTTCCCTTCCATCAGCGATCTCCTTCCTAACTCAAATGTTCGCGGGTAACCGGCTTCCCCAGACCGCACTTCTCTTTTTGAATTATCTGGCCAAGCTCGCTGACCGCTCTTTTTACATCGTCGTTTACGATCACGTAGTCGTACTCGGTGGCGGATTTTATCTCATCCCCAGCCAGGTTCAGCCGGAGCCGAATGTCCTCTTCGGAGTCGGTGCATCTCCCCTGCAGTCGGCGGGCCAGTTCCTCCAGGTTCGGGGGAACGACAAAAACAAAGACCCCCTCTGGGAAATGCCGTTTGACCTGCCGCGCGCCCTGGATGTCTATCTCCAGGATGACGTCGCGGTCCTGCCGCAGCATGTTCTCAACGTAACTACGGGGAGTCCCGTACAGGTTGTTATAAACCTCCGCCCATTCCAGCAGCTGGTCCTCCGCGATCAACCGCTCGAACTCCGCCCGGGAATAGAAAAAGTAGTTGACCCCGTCCGCCTCTCCCGGTCGCGGAGAACGGCTCGTGGCAGAAACCGAGTAGTTCAGTTCGGGCATCTGACACATCAATTCCTTGCAGATGGTTCCTTTGCCCGCTCCCGATGGACCGGAAATAACCAGCAGTATACCCCGAGGGTTCGGGCAGTCTTTCTTACTCGTCATCGTTGGCGTGCTGTGTCTCTTTGACAGACAGGCGGTTGGCCACCGTCTCCGGCTGGACCGCTGAAAGTATCACGTGGTCGCTGTCGGTGATGATGACCGCTCGGGTTCGGCGGCCGTAGGTCGCGTCTACTAACATCCCCTGTTCCCGGGCCTCCTGGATGATGCGTTTGATCGGCGCCGATTCCGGGCTTACTATAGCGATGATTCGGTTTGCTGAAACGATATTGCCAAAACCGATATTGATTAATTTTATCTCCACCCGTTTTCCCGGTAACTGGTTACCAGGATCCACCTCCTCTATTCTACATTCTGAACCTGTTCCCTCACCTTTTCCAGCTCACCTTTTATGTCCACCACCAGATGGGAAATCCCTGCGTCATTGGCTTTTGCGCTGATGGTGCTGACCTCGCGGTGAATCTCCTGGATCATAAAGTCCAGCTTCCTGCCCACCGGCTCGTTGGACCCTATCATCTTTCCGAACTGCTCCAGGTGGCTCTGCAGACGGACCAGTTCCTCGGTGATGTTGGAGCGGTCCGCGAAGATGGTCACCTCCTGGACGATCCTCATCTCGTCGGGCGCCGCGTCGCCCAGGAGTTCGGCGATTCTCGCCTGCAGCCGCTCCCGGTAAGATTCTACCACGTTTTGCTCGCGGGAAGAAATACCCTTTATAAACTGCTCTATATTGCCGATTCTATGTACTATGTCGGCTTCCAGGTTGGCTCCCTCGAGCCTCCTCATCGACAGCAGCCCGGCCAGGGCCTCTTCGAGCGCCTTCTGCAGACCCAGCCACAGCTCTTCCAGGTCGTCTTCCGCCTCCTCCAAGGTGAGCACCTGTGGAAAGCGGGAAAGCTGCTCAGCGGTGATTTCGGAAGAAATTCCCGCAATCTCCCCTAATTCTCTTAGAGATTTATAATAATCCATCGCCAAAGCCTTGTCAACCTTTACCAGGCTCGTCCGGTCGCCTTCATTCACCAGGTTCACGGTGACGTCGAAGCGGCCCCGCGACACCTTCCGCAGCACCGCCTTGCGGACCCGCTCCTCCAGAGGCGTATAGGCCCGGGGTATGCGGACCACCACTTCGCCGAAGCGGTGGTTCACCGACTTGATCTCCACGGTTATCCGCTTGCCCCCGGCTGTGCTGGAAGCGGAGCCGAAACCCGTCATGCTGATAAGCAATCTTTCTTCTCCTTCCGACGAAAAGTATACTTATTTATTATATCAGTCTTTTATAAAATTACCAATCAGGCAGATGAACCGGGTCTAAACAGCACCGGTCTCCTATCCGCCCGGCGCAAAAAGAGGTGGCGCACCAGGTTGCCGAAGGTGTGCGCACCCGCGACCCCCAGTACTATCGCCCACTGGCTGACCTCCAGGGGCGTGGTGTGGAAGAAAGGCCGCAGCGCCGGCAGGTATACCACCGCCAGCTGCATGCTGGTCGAGATAATCACCGCCAGTACCAGGTAGGGATTGGAGAAGAACCCTTTGGCAAACTCGGACCGGGTCTCGGAACGGCACTGGAACACGAAGAAAAGCTGCAGGAAGACCAGGGTGCAGAAGGCCATGGTCCGCGCCGTCACCAGCGGGTCCGGGGTGTCTCGATACAGGTGCCGGGCCAGCACAAAAACCAGCAGGGTCCCCAGGGTGATCTCCAGGCCCCGTATGACCACCTTCCTTCCCAGGCCGCGGGCGAAAACGCTTTCTCTCGGCGGGCGGGGCTGCCGCTGCATTATGTCCTTATCCGCGGGATCGACCCCCAGGGCCAGGGCCGGGAGACCGTCGGTCACCAGGTTGACCCACAGTATCTGCAGCGGTATCAGGGGGAGCGGCAGACCCATCAGGGGGGCGAAGAACATGCACAGGACCTCGCCGATGTTGCACCCCAGCAGGTAGCGGATGAACTTGCGGATGTTGTCGTAGATGGCCCGTCCCTCTTCGATGGCGGCCACGATGGTGGAGTAGTTGTCGTCGGCCAGCACCATCGAGGAGGCCTCCTTGGTGACGTCGGTGCCGGTCCTGCCCATCGAGATGCCGATGTCCGCCTCCTTTACCGCCGGGGCGTCGTTCACCCCGTCTCCGGTCATCGCCACTATCTCGTCCCTCTTTTTTAAAGCCCTGACTATCCTCACCTTGTGGGCGGGCGAGACCCGAGCGAAGACCTGGACCTGGTCCACCCTGGCCGCCAGTTCCTGGTCGGTCATGGAGTCGAGGGCGACCCCGGTGATCACCTCGTCCATACTGCTGGCCAGACCCAGCTCAATGGCGATGGCGAAGGCGGTCGCGGGATGGTCGCCGGTGATCATTATGGTCCGGATCCCGGCCTGCCGGGCGGTCTGGGCCGCCTTTTTGACCGCCGGCCGGGGCGGGTCGATCATACCCGCCAGCCCCACGAAGATGAGGTCGCTTTCTAGGTGATCGGGTTCGAGGCTTTCCGCGGCCGACAGCGGCCGGTAGGCCGTCCCCAGGACCCTCAGGGCCTCTCCCGCCATCCGGTTGTTCGCCGACAGGATATCGTTTTTCTCTTTTATGCCCATCTTGACGACCTTGCCTTTTACCAGCACCCGGGAACACCGGTCCAGGATGACATCCGCCGCCCCCTTAACGTACACGTTGGCCCGTCCGGGGGACTCCCGGCAGACGACCGACATCCGCTTGCGTTCGGATTCAAAAGGTATCTCCGCCGTCCTCTTCTCGACCTTCTCCAGATCCCTGCGCCACAGCCCCCCCTTGGCGGCGGCCACCAGCAGTGCCCCCTCGGTGGGGTCCCCGGTGATGGTCCAGGAGTCTCCGTTTTTGAGTGCGCCACGCAGCCGGCCCAGGTATGAAGCCGCCTTCTCCTGGTACAGGGTGGCGTTGTTGCACAGCGCGCTGATCTTCAGCAGCTGTCCCAGGGTGGGATCGCTCCCTGGTTTGATCTCCCCCTCGTGGTTGCTGAAAAACCCGCGGGGGTCGTATCCACCGCCGCTTACCTCCAGGAACTGTCCCGATACGAATATCCTCCTTACGGTCATCTGGTTCTGGGTCAGGGTCCCGGTCTTGTCGGAGCAGATCACGGTGGTGCATCCAAGGGTCTCCACCGCCGGCAGCTTGCGCACGATGGCCTGGCGGCGGATCATCCGCTGCACCCCTAGAGCCAGTGAAACCGTCACGATCGCGGGCAGGCCCTCGGGTATGGCCGCCACCGCCAGGCTTACCCCGGTGAGGAACATGAGGTAGAGCGGCTCGCCCCGCCATACCCCCACCACGACCACCACGGCGCAGATCAGCAAGCAGGCCAGCACCAGCACCTTGCCCAGCTGTTCCAGGCGACGCTGCAGAGGCGTCGGCTCCTCCTCCACCTCCTGGATCATGCCCGCGATCCGTCCCAGCTCGGTGTTCATCCCGGTCCCGACCACCATCCCCAGTCCCCGGCCGCGGGTGACCGTGGTTCCCAGGTAGGCCATGTTGCGGCGGTCCCCCAGGGCGATATTCGGTTGACTGATAGTCTCTTCCTTTTTATGTACCGGGTTCGACTCACCGGTGAGGGCTGATTCCTCTATCTCCAGATTGACTGTTTCGATCAGCCGCAGGTCGGCGGGGATCCTGGTCCCCGCATCGATCCTGACGAGGTCGCCGGGGACCAACTCCGAGGCCGCGATCTTCTTCTCCTCACCGTCCCGGATCACCACCGCCTCGGGGGCGGTCATCTGCTTCAGGCCCTGCAGCGACTTCTCGGCCCGGTACTCCTGTATAAAGCCCAGGATCCCGTTGATCACCACTATCGCCAGTATGGTCACTCCGTCCGCGACCTCACCCAGCGCGAAGGAGATGATGGTCGCGGCTATCAGGGTCAGGACCATGAAGTCCTTGAACTGACCCAGGAGTATCCGCCAGGGAGGGGTCCTCGCCTCTTCCTGCAGACGGTTCGGTCCGTGGACCTGAAGACGGTGTCGGGCGTCAGCGGCTGATAAACCGTCGGACAGGTCTACCCCCAGGGACTTCGCCAGTCTTCCGGCGCTGAGCTGGTGCCAGGTGAGATTGGACATTTGGTTCGCCTCCCTTAAGAAAATAGACTGATTTGTATTCCAAGTGCTTCGCTCCCATTTACCAATCAAGCTTTCTGTCGCTCCAATTATAAGTGATTTGATTATTTCCTCTGTTGCTGACAGTACCCCTCACTCCAGCCCTCATTCGCTTCTAGTAACATTGGTCCTATTATTTCTTCACTGGTTGAGTTCAGCTCATTCGAGCTTTTTATATCTCTTTAACAACTGCTGATTAAGGTAATAACAGATTTTAGGGCTGTTTAATTGATACTGCAGTTTTCCCGAGTTTACGATTAAGCTTTCTGTCGCTCTAATTGAAAGTTATTCGATGATTGCCGCTGTTGCTGACGGTACCCCTCACTCCAGCTCTCATTCGCTTCTAGTAACATTGGTCCTATTATTTCTTCACTGGTTGAGTTCAGCTCATTCGAGCTTTTTATATCTCTTTAACAACTGCTGATTAAGGTAATAACAGATTTAGGGCTGTTTAATTGATACTGCAGTTTTCCCGAGTTTACGATTAAGCTTTCTGTCGCTCCGATTGAAAGTTATCCGATGATTGCCGCTGTGGTTGACGGTACCCCTCATGTCAGCTTTTCACTCGCTTCTAGCAACGTTAACCTGGTATTCTTCACTGGTGGAGGTCAGCTCGTTCGAGCTTTAAAACTTTTATCGCTCTCGATCCAGGTTGTCCTGTTGTTGCTCATGCCTAATACCTTCAACCTAAACTATTCACTTTTTTGGCAGGATATGCCTTAACTAGCAGCGGAATCCTGTGATTCCAGCTAAATCAGGAACCAGTCGTTGATCCGAAAGAACAGGTAGCGGCAGTTTGTGGTGTAGGCGGGGGAGTTCTGGTAAGACCAGGGACGGTTGCGGCTGGCGTAGGTGTGGGCGTTTACCAGCGGCTGGCCATCCTCGTCTTTGGCTATCACGATGGTGTTGTGCTGCCAGCGGCCGTCACCGTCGAAGTCGTAACAGATGACATCCCCGGGGGACAGTTCACGGGCGTCGGCCACCTGGACGGCGGTAAGCCCGGTGCGGCTGCCGCCCAGAAACCACCGCAGGCTGTGCGCCCTCACCCAACTGAAGCTCCAGGAGTCCCTGGCCCCCCCGCTGCCCGAGTACCACCATCCCTTTTCCGCACCCCGGGTGAAGGTCATTGGCGCTCCACCCGCCCGCAGACACTGGGAAACGAAGTTCGTGCAGTCGTTGTCGGGTATCTTCCGGTAGGCGGGGTTGTAGCCGTTCCACCACTTCTCCGCGTATGTGACCACCTTCGCCCGGTCGTATAGAATCTTTTTGCTGGTCAAGTCGACCCCTCCCTTTTTCGGCTTTAGATCGCCGTATTCTACTTCTATATATGTTCAGACCAGGGCCGGCGGTTATAAATAATTGACACGTCCGAGCCGGCGGTGCTAAAATGGGTTGATTTTCTATAGACGGGAAGTTTGACCATGGCCTTTGACGGGGTTACCCTGAAAGCGATAGCGGATGAACTGCGGTCCCAGCTCACCCTGGCGCGGATCGACCGGGTGGTCCAGCCCGAGCGGGAGGAGATACACCTGCTGCTGCGCCAGCCGGGAAGGTCCTGCCGCCTGCTGATTTCCGCCCACCCGGAGAGGGCGCGGATCCACCTGGCGAGCGAGGGGAAGCCCAACCCGTCCACTCCCCCCCTCTTCTGCATGGTGCTGCGCAAGCACCTGGAAGGCGGCCGAGTGGCTGGGATAGAGCAGCCGGGACTGGAGAGGGTATTGAGCATCAGAATAGAAGCCACCAACGAGCTGGGTGACCCGGTCAAGCGGGCCCTGATCTGCGAGTTTATGGGCAAGCACAGCAACATCATCCTGCTCGACGAGGCCACCAACCAGATACTGGACGGGATACGGCGCTACTCGTTCGCCTCCAGCCGCTACCGGGAGGTGCTGCCCGACCGGCCCTACCTGGCGCCTCCCGACCAGGGGAAGGTAAGCCTCCTGGAACTCGACCCGAACGACGGATCGCTGTCTCGGATGCTGCTGGCCGAGGCCTGGAACCGGCCGGTCTGGCGTCTGCTGTTCGAGCGCCTGGACGGGCTCTCCCCCCTGCTGGCCCGGGAACTGGTGATAAGAGCGGGCCTGGACCAGAACGCCACCCTCGAGGGCTGCGGTGATTACGAATTCAACCGCCTGGGCCAGGCGGTCGGGTGGCTGAAGGAAACCCTTTTGACCTCCAGCTACCGGCCCAACCTGGTGCTGAAAAACTCCCCCGAACCGGAGCCACTCGGCCTGGACTCCCAGATCGCCGAGTACTCGGTGGTCCCGCTCCAGCAGTTCGAGGACCGCCGCTACCGGGTCGTCACTTTCCGGGGGCCGAGCGAGATGCTGGAGGGTTACCACCAGACCCGCCAGCGGCAGATACAGTGGGAGAAGATGCGCCAGGAATTGGAACGGGTCCTCGACAACAGCCTGGAAAAGGCGGGCCTCAAGCTCGCCCGTCGGGAGGACAGCCTCCGCCAGATACAGCGGGCCGAGGAGTTCAAGCTGAAGGGCGACCTGATAATGACCTACCTCTATCGGATAAGGCCGGGGATGGAGGAGATCACCCTCCCCGGGTTCGACGAGTCGAGGCCGCAGGAGATCGCCATCTCCCTGTCCCCCCAGCTTACCGCCGTGCAGAACGCCCAAAGCTACTACCAGCGCTACGGCAAGGCGCGGCGCGGGTTGGACGCGGTAAACCACTACCTGGAGGAGAGCCGGCGGGAGATAGAGTACCTGGAGACGGTGAGCCAGTCCCTTACCATGTCCACCACCCTGAAGGAACTGGAGGAGATCAGGGAGGAACTCACGGAGCAGGGGTACCTCCGCCGCTCCTCGCTGCCCGGCCAGCCGGCCCGGGGCCGGAAGCCGGGAAAAGACCGGTCGAAGCCGAAGCCGGAGGACGGCTCACTGCCCGACCAGTACCTCTCCTCGGACGGTTACCTGCTCCTGGTGGGCAAGAACAACCGCCAAAACGATCTCCTTACCATGAAGCTGGCCCGCCGGGAGGACACCTGGCTGCACGCCAAGGACATCCCGGGGGCGCACGTTATCATCCGGGCCCAGCGGGAGGACCGGAACGGGCACCCCGATTCGGATATACCTCCCAAAACCCTGGAAGAGGCGGCGCAGCTAGCCGCCTACTTCAGCCGGGGCCGCCACTCCTCCACCGTGAACATCGACTACACCCAGCGCCGCCACGTCCGCAAACCCGGCGGATTCCCCCCCGGGAAGGTCATCTACGACAACCACCGCACCCTGCTGGTGAGGCCCGAGATTTCACCCAACCTGAAAAAAACAGATTGAGGTAAATGGAGTTTTTTCCGCATCGTATAAAAGCCGCGGACCAGCCCAATACTAGTAGACGCGAAGAAAACTTGGCTGTCGACAAGCCTTCGGCGAAGGCGAGAGCCATAGCTGCACTTGCTTCGAAGTGCACTTGCTTATTATCAGAAAGTCCGGCTTATACTTTCTGATAATGCTAGAAAGGGGCTGGGTTTATGGAAGCATTTTTAGGAATCGATGTCGGTTCGGTAACCACCAAGATGGTCCTCCTGGACACCTCGGGGCAGGTCCTGGATTCGCTCTACCTCAGGACCCAGGGACAGCCCACCAGCGTCCTGCAGCAGGGCCTGGCGAAGCTTGAGAGCAGGATGGACAGCAACACCACGGTCGCCGGGGTGGGAGCCACCGGCAGCGGGCGCTACCTCGCTGCTGCGGTGACGGGTGCGGACATCGTGAAAAACGAGATCACCGCCCACACCGTGGCCGCCAGCAGCCTGGTGCCGGGGGTCAGGACCGTGATCGAGATAGGGGGCCAGGACTCCAAGCTGATAATCCTCCGGGACGGGATCGCGGTGGACTTCGCCATGAACACGGTGTGCGCCGCCGGAACCGGTTCCTTTTTGGACCACCAGGCGACCCGGCTGAACCTCCCGATCGAGGACTTCGGCGCTGTGGCCATGCGTTCCACGAGCCCGGTCCGGATCGCCGGGCGGTGCGCGGTCTTCGCCGAGTCCGACCTCATCCACAAGCAGCAGATCGGGCACAGCCTCCCCGACCTCCTGGCCGGCCTCTGCGAGGCCCTGGTCAGGAACTACCTGAACAACGTGGGCAAGGGCAAGGAGATCCTGCCCCCGGTGGTCTTCCAGGGAGGGGTGGCCGCCAATCAGGCGATGCGGAGATCCTTCGAGCAGGCCTTGAAGCTGGACGTCATCGTGCCTCCCCGCTACGAGATAATGGGAGCCATCGGCGCTGCGATGCTGGCGGCGGAGGAGAAAACGGCTTACGGTGTGACTGGTTTCCGAGGGTTCGGGATCACCCGCGAACCGTTCGAGACCAGGACCCACCAGTGCTCCGGCTGTCCCAACCAATGCGAGGTGCTGACCCTAAAGATGAACCACCGGGTGATCGCCCGCTGGGGCGACCGCTGCGGCAAGTGGCAGACCGGAATCGGCCAGCCCGCCGCATCTGAACGGGCGGCCAGCTGAGGCGCGAAAGAACATTGTAATTAACAATATAGTGGATGGGCCCGGATGCAACCTGCGCCGCCGAGGGGAACATCGATACGACAAAGCCCCTGAAATCTAGGATTTCAGGGGCTTCTGGTCCCGCTATCCTGATAAACGTTCAAACCGTTTTTTTCTCGGAATAGTCGGGATAACCCGGCGGGGTCTCCAGCAGTTTCAATATCATCAGCGGCATCTTCTGGGCCAGGCTCGCGGCCATCATGGCGAACTGGGCCCGCAGCTGGTAGGTTACGTAATCGGTGTACTCCTTGGCCATGTCGGCGTCTCTGATCCGGGACTCGGCCTCCGTCAGGTTGGCGGCCATCGTGTTGAGGTAGTTTATCCGGTGTCCCAGCACATTGATCGTCGCGCCGATCCCCGCCCTCTGGCTTGAGACGCCATCGATAGCCTTGTCGATGATTGTGATGGAGCGGCTTGCGGATTCCTGTGTGGTCAGGTCGATTCTGTTCAGTCCCAGATAGCCGCAGTCCGATAGGCCCATGTCGACCGAGTGGTTCTGGCCCTCATTGGGCCCCGTCTGGATCACGACCAGACGGCCGGTCCGGAGGTCACCTCCGGTAAGACCGCTGATGCCGTTTATTTCTAGTTTTCCATTCTCACCTTCACCCAGGTCAATAACAAATTGGTCGGTTGTACCGGCTGGGTTGCCGAGTACGTTTGAAACGGCCTCGGTCATAACTTTCCTGGTTTTATCCCAGGTGCTGGCGGCGTTCTGGTCGATCTCCGACATCAGCCTTTCGGCCTCCCCGGATGCCGCCCCGTCACCCAGGCCAGCGCCCTCCTTGGAGGCCTTCACCGCCTGTTCCCGCAGCGCCAACAGCTGTGAACGGATGTCTTTGAGGCCATTGTCGTACGTCTGAAAAGCCGTCACAAAGTCCTGCAGACCGTTAAAGTTCTTTTTTTCCCGCCGGGTATACGCGATCAGTCCCCGGGACAAATCGAGCCGATCCCGGGTAAGGGCCAGTTTCCGAAAGCTGGAACCGCTGCCCAGGGTCGGCAGAGATATGATCTTATTTAATTCCAGGACGGTCTTTTTAGGCTGTTGGTACAGGTTTAAAGACGGAAACGGCTTGGCTATCTTCATCACCCGTCAATCCTCCCTGATTGAGTGCACCTTCCCTGGTAGGGTGATAAGGAGTCTGGTGATCCCCGGTTTAAATAATTGTAACCCATTACCAGGTCCCTGTCACTATCTGTCTAATGTTTATATTAAATTCTATAGTTTTTATTGTATTGGCTGTCCCCCGCTGAATACCCGGTAAAAGCAGGCTGCGAGGATAAATCGCAGCCTGTCGTATAGGGCATACTCTTACTTCCCCAGCAGGTTGTACAGCTTATTTGATCGAGTTCGCGATGACCGTCATTGCTTCGGCCCTGGTTGCATGACCCTGGGGTCTGAAAGAGCCGTCGGGGTACCCCTTGATGCTCCCGTTCTTCACCGCTTCGGCCACGGAGTCCCCGGCCCAGGGAGAAATCTGGCCGCAGTCCGTGAAAGCGCTGATATCGGCCTTATCCAGCAGTTTGGCGGCATTCGCGATCATTACGGTCATCTGCTCGCGGGTGATCGGGTCGTCCGGCCCAAAGGTGTTTTCGTCGTAGCCCCGGATTATCCCGCTGGCGTATGCGGTGGAGATGTAGTCCCTGGCCCAGTGGCTGGAGGTGTCGGAGAAGACCTTGCCGCTCTGCGCCGGGAGCTTAAATGCCCTGACCACCACTACGGAGAACTCCGCCCGGGTGATGGTGCTGTCCGGCCGGAAGGTCCCGTCGGGGTAGCCGGCGATGCAGCCCTGGCCGCTCAGGCTGGTAATGGCGGTATAGCCCCAGAAGGTAGCGGGAACGTCGGAGAATACTGGAACCGCTGGCAGTGCCGGAGCGATTATTGGTGAAGCAGTGGTAAAGCTCAGCACGCTTCCGTAGGATGTCCCTCCCAGGTTCGTGGCATAGGCTTTGAAATAGTAAGTCGTGCCCGCAGTCAGGCTGCCCAGGGTGGCTGCGAAGGAGCCGGACTGGATGCTGCCGCCGGCATCCAGCTTGTTGGTGAGGCTGCCGGCGCTGGTGCCCCACAGGAAACCGCAGCCGGTGATATCATGCCCTCGGTCCGAGGTGATGCTGCCGTTCAGGACAGCGGCATCCAACGTGATGGAGGTGGCGGCGCTGGTCTGTACGACCGGGGCGGAAGCAGCCAGATTGCCGCCCCCTCCGCCGCCTCCGCTGGGACCAGAGACCGCGGTCTGGGTATAGGTGACGAACCGGGTAAAGTGCCTGGTCCAGATTACGAGGTCGCTGCTGACGTCCACGGCGTAGTCGCCGTCGGGCGTCGTGATATAGTTATCCGCCCAGGATTGCGAATCCTGCGCTCCGGCTGGTCTGGGGATCGGGGTAAAGACTCCTCCCCGGGAGTAGCCGGCTGATTTGCCGGCCTGGCCGGGAATCAGCAGCCGCACCGCTTTGTCGAAGGTCAGTTTCACATCGCCATAACCCACTTCAATTACCGTCTGCACGGTACTGGTGTATCCGGCCGTGGAGGGCGGGGTCACGACGTCAGTGGATTCTACTGTGGGAAGGTTGATATCCCCGTTCCAGCCGCTCGGGCCGGTTATGGTGGTAGCATCGGGTATGTTCAGCTGTATATTTCCCAGGGCAGTCGAATTGTTCACCTGCACCAGCGGGAGCGTGGCCTGGGGACTGTCGCCGCCGGTGGTGCTCACGGTCAAGCTGGCATCGGTTACATCTGAAGGAACAGTTATGGATGTCGGAGTGGAGGTTATTTCTATGGGTGCCGAGGTTGCGGTTACGGGGTTGGTTACGGTTATCAATAGCGACCCGGTAATCCCGGAACCGTCGTTGGCCGCGGCCTGAACCGTTACCTTACCCGCCCCGGTCCCGGTAAGCAGGCCGTTCTGGTCTATGGCCGCCGTCCCGGTTCCCGGCACCACCGACCAGGTCACGCTTTTATCAGCGGCATCGGCCGGCAGTACAGCCGCGCTCATCTGCAGGGTCGATCCGTTGGCGACCGTGGCGGCGTTCCCCGCTGCGGTCACCGTAATACTCGTTACCAGAACCGGTGCCGAGGCGTTCACCGTAATATTAAAGTCCTGTGTGTAATCCGTGCTTTCAGACGCGCCGTTGGTGATGGTCGCCTTGACGGTGACAGTGCCGGCCGCCGTGGTGGACAGCGTATTTCCGGAAATCGTCGCGCCGGTTGTTCCGGCGTCCTTGACGCTCCACACGATGGTCTGGTTCGTCGCGTTGGCCGGGGCGACTGTTCCGGCAAGCGTCAGGTCAACTCCCGCCGCCGCCGCGGTCGGTACGTCGGTGATGCCGGTGACCGCAACGAAGGCGGGGGGCGCTGTGGTAATCGTTATTTCCTTTTCGCCGTACACCCCGGAGCCATCCTGCGCGGTGGCGCGGACAGTGACCGAACCGGCCGACGTTGCCGTGAGCAGTCCGCCGGCGCTGATTGTAGCGCCGCTTCCGGCCTCGATGCTCCAGGTGACATTCTGGTTGGTGGCGTTGGCCGGCAGCACTTCAGCCAGCATCTGTAAGGTGCTTCCGACCTGTACGCTCTCCGCTCCGCCGGTGCCGGTCACGGTAATACCGGTCACCGGTATGGAAGCCGGCGCTCCGACGGTGAGGTTTATCGTGTAGGTCCTGGTCGTCGTTCCATCCTCGGCGGTGACTGTCACCGCGGCGCTGCCCGGCAGGGACGGGGCCTGCGTTATGCTGACCTGTGCGTTAGGATCGCTCGCCGTAGCGGTGACAATGGCGCTCGCTGTGCCGTAGGGCAGCTCAACGTTATACTCGATGTCACCGGGGTCAAAGCCGCTTACCGGCGTGCCGTTTACCGAAAGGCCGCTCAGATCGGCGTCATTGCCTGGTACATAGCCGTTAACCACATGCACCGTCAGGGTGGCAGCGGCTCCGGTATCGAAGGTGATGTCAAAGTCGAGCGTATCGCCCTCTGAGAGGGAAAGCCCTGACAGGTAATCGTCCAATATGGTCAGGGTACTGCCGACGACAGTGTAATCCGTTGTAACTGTCAATGGCGTTGAGCCGTAAACCGCGTCTGTGACTGATGTGACTGATGCCGCGCTGTTCCAGGTGATGATTGTGATCACATCAGCAGGGGCATTTAAGTCGTAATTGCGGGATATGGGGCTGATGGTGGGCGGCGTGGTGTCGGTGATGCTGATAGTCAGCGTCGGTGATGCTGATAGTCAGCGTCGCCGCCGCACCCGCGTTGAACTCAACCGTCAGTACGAGGCTGCCGGTGGTCTGCGCCGCCAGATACTCCTTCTTGATGGTGAGCGTATCGTCCGAAACCGTGTAGTTACCCGCGCCGATGGAGATTCCTCCGGCTTTTACGTCGCTGATGCCGGTCGCGCTTCCCCAGGTGACGGCGGTCTGTACGTCAGCCTGGCTGTCGGTTTTCTTGTCGAAGCTGCCGCTGTCGGGGGAAATGGTCGCATCGACCACCGGGGCCGCGCTCACCGTGATATCAAAGTCCTGCGTGTAGTCCGTGCTTTCGGTCAGGCCGTTGGTTATGGTCGCCGTCACGGTGACAGTGCCGGCCGCCGTGGTTGAGAGCGTATTTCCGGAGATCGCAGCGCCGGTCGTTCCTGCACTCTTGACGCTCCACACGATGGTCTGGTTCGTCGCGTTGGCGGGGGCGACTGTTCCGGCAAGCGTCAGGTCAACTCCTGCCGTCGCCGCGGTCGGCACGTCGGTGATGCCGGTTACCGCAACGAAGGCGGGGGGCGCCGCTTCTGTCGCCGGGAACACCGCCGTTATTACCCCTGAATCAGCGGCGTTGGTTGCAGTCGCTCCGGCTACCGTGAAGAAGTTGGCTGCCACGCCATTTAAGGTATAACCGGTTTTCGGCGTCAGGGTGATGGTTGCCGTGTAGACCGTGCTCGCCGCAAAGGGATTATCCGCCGGGCTCCATGTTACGGCTCCCGTGTACTGGGCCGTTTCGGTTATTTCTGTCATCGGAGCCGCGTCCCTCGCCGGGGCGGTCACGCCGCCGATTGCAGCAAGGGATATTACGGCGGGCGGAATCACAAGACCGCCGACTCCGACGCCGTCAAGCACCGGATAACCGCCGTTGATTTCCGGGTCCCACATCCACGGGTCCGTCATGTCGGTATCCGAATTCAGGGTATCCGCGAAAGCCTGCAGGGTCATGTCACCGCTGCTCTTGCCCAAGTCCAAATCGTTCAGGGCCAAATCGCCGGCACCGCCGTCGGCAACGCCGGGCAGACCTTCCCGCTCGAGCCAATAAATATTGGATATGGAGCCGGTGCACTGGCCTTCACCGGCCAAGCTACCGTTATAAGTCGCGCCGCTTACCGATCCGATCGCATAGCAGTTGGCGATCGTTACCTCTCCAAAATAACAGCCTACAAATCCGCCGTTATAGGTGCAGGTCCCGGTTACGCTGCCGGTCGCGTAGCAGTCGGTAACGGTCGGGGCTATACCGACGTCAACCCCGAAATAGCCCAGCAGGCCGCCGCCAAAACCGGACGCCGGCGCGCCGTGGTCGTATGTCCCCGATACGTCGCATTCCGAATAGCATTCGCTGATCTCCGAATTATACGCCTGCCCGATCAGGCCGCCGGCATAGGAGCCTGAAACGTAGGAGGAGACGCTGCCGGTCGAATAGCAGCGCTCGATGTCGGCCCCGGCCGAGTAGCCGGCGAGCGCGCCGGCGCCCTGATCACTCGATCCGATCGCATTGGAGTCGAGCGTTACGGACACATCCGTCAGGCCCAGATCCGTTACCGTCCCTCCGTCGATTTTGCCGAACAGCCCTGCGTTCCACTGCGAATAAATGCTGCTATCCGACGTGTCATAGGATACATCGGCGCTGAGGTTTGCGATCACGTGCCCGTTTCCGATGAATGTGCCCGCAAACGGCGGTATAGAGGAGCAGATGGGGAACCAGTTGTACCCGGAGAGGTCCAGATCGTCCTCGAGGTAGATGGTAACGTCCTCAAAGCCATCGAAGTTCAGTATGGATTGCAGTGAGAGCCACGCGAGCTCCTCGGGGGTGTCGATATAAATCTCGTCGTCGCCCGGCGTATATCCGTCCGGCGTCTGAGCATGCCCAAGCCAGCTGTCGCTCAGGTCGACAAGGCTGATGTCCGCCTCGTATGTCGTTCCCGTACTCAAGGATACCAGCGCCGAACCGACGCTGTCACTGTACGTTTTACCACCCGTCGTATAGGACGAAGCGTAAATGGAATAAAAATAGCTATTGGAATCCGCAATCTCCACCGTTAAGCTGTAATTCCCGTCGCCGTCCGCCGTCGTGGTTGCAAGGTAAGTAAGTTCACCGGATGCAAAATTGAAATCGTACAGCTTCAGGGTGACGCCGGGCGCCGGGGTCGTCCCGTCCGGCAGAGTAACCGTGCCGCTGATCGTGCAGACGACGACCCCGTCGCCGACGCCGATGAGCACCGGATAGCCGCTGTTGACGCCGGAAACGGTGATCCACGGAGCGGGCGTCCGGCCGCTGTTCAGGGTTACAGAAAAGCTGGCATCGCTCATGTCAGCGCCGTCTATCGCCGCGGCCGTTGCCGTACCGTCTCCTGCTGCGTCGGCAGCCGTCCCGCTGAGCCAGTAGCTGTTCGTTTCACTGTCGTGTTCCCAGCCGACGAAGCCGCCGGTATACGTCTCGCCGGAGACGGCGCCGGCCGAATAGCAGTTGGCCACGGTGGTGTTGTTCGTGCCGACGAAGCCGCCGGCATACGTCCCGCCGGTGACAGTGCCGGTCGAATAGCAGTCACCCACGGTGCCGCCGGAACTGCCGGCAAAGCCGCCGGAATAGTAGCCGCCGCTTACAGTCCCCGTCGAATAGCATGCTAGAATGCTGCCGAAGCTGGCGGCCTGGCCCGCGAATCCGCCCGCCATCGACCCTCCCGATACGGATACGGCGCCGGTGGAATAACAGTTCATGACCGCTCCCGCGTTATAACCGACGAACCCGCCGTCGGTAATGTTGTCGCTGGCGGTCACGCTTCCCGTCGCGTAGCAACCGGTAACCGCCGACGAGTTGCTGCCGATAAACCCGCCGGTATCGGTTCCGCCGCTGATATTGCCCGTCGCGTGACAGCCGCTCACCGTGTAGCCTGCGCAGAAGCCGATAAAGCCGCCCACACTGCCGTTCGTACTGCTCTGAGTGACGTTTCCGGAGGCGTCGCTGTCCTCGATGGAGTAGCCGGGATCGCTCCCAGCGCGACCGGCAAAGCCCCCGGTAAAACCGCTGGCGTATTCATTTTCAACGGTCCCCGTTGAGCGGCTGTCGGTCACAGACGTATTGTTCAGCATGCCCGCGAGTCCGCCGAGATACGAAGCCGATGTGCCGACTGCGGCGGACGAGTCGCAGTCCGACACGCTCCCGTTAATGATGTCGCCAACCAGTCCGCCGCAATAAGTTTCCATCTGGTCCATGGAGGCCGTTACCTGTCCCGACACGGAACAGCCCTCGATCGAGCCATCCTCCTCTTTGCCGACCAGCCCGCCGCAAAATGCATAGAAGTTGCTCGACGAGAGAGACACATCACCCGTTACCGAGCAATCTGTGATGGAATCCTTCGAATATCCCGCGATTCCGCCCGCGTATCCGTGTTCGGCGTTGTAGGTCGATTCGATGGAGACGCCGGTTAAGTTCACATCCTGGATCGTTCCGTTGTACACCTGTCCGAAAAGACCCGCGTACTTCATGGTATCCAATATCGTCAGCCCGGAAATCGTATAGCCGTTCCCGTCAAAATCCCCCCTGAACTGAGTTGGGTCGCTGCCGATCGGAGCCCAATAATGGGCCGACAGGTCGATATCGCCGCCGAGTTCGATGGTACAATCTGTAAAATTATTAATATAACTGTTGACCTGCGCCGCCACCCAGGCCAGTTCTTCCGGACTGGTTACGGTGTAGGTGGTCCCGTCGTTCGCGGGCTCCGACGCCGCGTAATCCGACCAGGAGCCGGACACGTCGGCGGCTCGGGCCGGTGTCGTTATTATTGGAAACAGCGCGGCCATGAAAGCGATGGCCAGGAAACCACTCAGGATTTTTTTCGATTTCCTCTTTATCATGTCTATCAACTCTCCTTAAAATATGATTCATATCCACCGCTTTAGGGGCACACGGCATGCGGAAAAATGGTCTGCCTTCCAGAAGTCCCCAATAGTATTTTATATGTATCGACAAAAAAGTCATCGTACCTGGGTACGATGACTTCAAATTTTAAAGGAATGATTAAAGTTATACAGATTCAAAAACGCGGGTCTCCCGGACGAGCTTGTTGCACTGAACCCGGTTCGCGACCCCCAGTTTGGTATAAATATTGCCGGTGTGCGTTTTAACCGTCCGCAGGCCGATGTTCAGCTTCTTACATATCTCCTCGTTGGTGCAGGCAGCGTACAGCAGCTTCAGAACCTCAAGCTCTTTCACCGTCAGCCGGTTTCTGATAATATCCTCGGCTTCCGTGCCCATGGAGGCGGAAGCCGTCCTGCTTCCGGCCTCTATTTGAGCGTTTATGCTTTTGGCAAAATCCGCCGTATCTTCGCCGGGTCCGCTGTTTTTTCCCGCCACATGCTTTAATATATCAAAAATTTCCTCGTCTTCATCAATATAGCTTCTGACAAACCCCTTCACCATTCCGATGGCAAGCGATTGTTCCATGTAATCTGCGGAACGAGTAATCTCGTTTTTCTTCCAGGCAATCACAGAAAGGAGATTCAGAATCTCGGTTTTGCTGTGCAGCCTGCCCTCGGCGTCCGCAAAGGCCAAAAGCCTCAGCAGCAGCAGTTGAGCATCCTCAAGTTTTCTTTTCTTGATCAGCACCCTGGCAAATACGATCAGTTCAAATTCGTTGATCCTGTTCAGTTCGCCGTATATGCTGAGCTTGTTTTCTTCCGCCCATCTGTATGCCGGGTTCACAGTTCCGGTTTCCAAATACAGACGCGCCCGAAAGGCCCGAATAAGGCCGAACCAGTGGAACTGGTTCACTGATTTCAGGTTATCTTCACACGCATCCAGCGCTTCGAAAGCCCCCGCGGCGTTCCCCTTTGCTCTTTTAATTCGTGCAATATTGACCATCGCTGGCACAATGACGCCCGGACATCCCGCAGGCCGCGCCTTCTCTATCGCTCCGGTAAGATACGGCATGGACTGATCCATGCGGTTGTTTTCATAGTAATATTCGCCTGCCGCCAGAAGTGAATATCCGGGATTGTTCGGAACCAATCTCTGATACTCGTTATTGGCGATTTCGAATTCGTCTTTATGATTCACGGCCAAATCGGCCATCGATTGAATCGGACAGCGATAAAAATAAATATCCGACCGGTTGAAATCTAAATACCTGGAAAGCATTTTCCGGTTGTGACCCAGCGGTCTAAATTCCCCGATCAAAGCCAGCAATTCCTCGATTTTTCCTTCATTTAAAAGCAGATATAACCACAGCAGATTGACAACATTCTTCATTTCCTGCCCCGGCCCGGACTCCGCCGTGTTTATCAGCAACGTTTTCGCCTTTTCGATCCAAATATGCGCAAGATTAAAACGCCTGCATTCCGTGTAATACGCGGAGTAAAACGCGGCTACCCTGGGGCTTTTTTCCCGGTAGGATTCCGGCAGGGCATTGAGCCAGGAGATACCGGTGTCAAAAGAGTTCATCATAACGAGCTCGCCCAGATGCTGTTCGATCAGGCAGTATGCTTGCTCATAGCGAAACCCGGTCAGGTAATTGGCAATGGCTTCGGGATATCTCCCCTGACGGCAATACCAATCCGCCGCCCGGGTATGAAGCTCGCGGACCCTGTCCGGCTGCGTCTTGGTGAAAAGCTTATAGAGGAATTCCCGAAAAATATTGTGATACCTGTAGCTTCTGCCGTCCAAGGAGATCACGAATTCGTTCCGGGAACTCATTTCCTCCAGCATTTGATCCGCATTACTGCCGCCGGTAACATAGTCGCATAATTGGCCGCACATGGTCCCCAAAATGGAGGTTTCCAGAACGAAATTTCTTTTTTCTTCCGGCCACGAACCGAAAACTTCGTTCAGGAGGTATTGCTCGATACTGTAACTGCTCCTGTAAATGCCTAACGCTAGATCCTGAACGCCGGGTTCCCTTTCCATGGAAAGCGCAATGGCCACCAGCGCCGCAGCCCATCCCTCGGTATGATTTTCAAGTTTCTGAACATCGGAAATCGCGACATCCAGTTCCATTTTTTTAAGAAATGCCGCGATCTCTTCCCTCCGAAAGCGCAGCTCGCCGACGCCGATGCTGAAAAAATTCGACTTAAGTTTATATCCTGCCAGGCCATAGCCCAGTTCTGCCCTGCCGATGACAACCATATGCAGTTTGGAAGGGAGAAAGTCAATAAAATAGGATAACCCTTTAAAGATCTGCCAGTTTGTAATGACCTGCGTATCGTCGATGATAAATACGCTGTCCGCCGGCAGCCCGGAAGCCCGGTCGATGATTATTTTGATCTGGGTATTTGCCTCCAGCAACTCCTGTGAGGAAAACACATATTCCGTATCACTGCTGATTCCAGGCAAAATAGCGTCGAGAGCGGCGCAGAAATATCTCCAGAACAACCTGGGATCGTTGTCCCCCGCATCGACGGTAAGCCATACGCACGGTAATCCGGAACTGTCGGCCCATTTCTGTACGGCAGCCGTCTTTCCATAACCGGAAGGAGCCGTCACCAGCGTAAGCTTCCGCTTTAAGCAGTTATACAGCTTTTGATTCAAATGAGGCCGCGGAATGACAAATGGTCCCGGTTTCGGCATATTGATTTTTGTTTTTATCAATAGGCTATCCATTTAATTACCTCAAATATCGGGGACGCCTCCCCAATTTTGGATTGTGCCTTCTTCGCGGGATCAGCACAATTCAATTTTATGGGTAGGCGTCCCGTTTTTCAAGTTCATTATGGTTTATTACCGGAATGCTCACTAAATAGAATGGTTGTGGGGGGTTAGATTACGCACTTTTAAGCAACTCCGCTATTTGTCGCTGGGTATCCGCATCCCGTAGAAGGACCGCCAGACGAAGACCAGGGCTATCGCCAGGAAGATAATCCCCACCGTCGGGGCCACGCTGCGGAAAGACTCCGAGATGGCTATCTCCATAGCCAGGAGACCGAACAGGGTGGTGAACTTGATGATGGGGTTTAAGGCCACCGAGGAGGTGTCCTTGAACGGGTCGCCCACGGTGTCGCCAACCACGGTGGCGTCGTGCAGTGCGCTGCCCTTCTCCTTCAGGTCCACCTCGACCACCTTCTTGGCGTTGTCCCAGCAGCCGCCGGCGTTGGCCATGAATACGGCCTGGAACAGTCCGAAGACCGCGATCGAGATCAGGTAGGCTATGAACAGGGCGATCGAGTTGTTCCCGGCCTTGGGGGCCGAGAGGCAGGCAAACGCCAGCGCGAATGAGAAGATGGCGATGAAGATGTTGAACATCCCCGCCTGCGCGTACTGGGTGCAGATCTTCACCACTTCTTTCGACTTTTCGGTGGCTGCCTTCTGGCTTGCGTTATCGTCCAGCTGGATGTTCTTCTTGATATACTCCACCGCGCGGTAGGCGCCGGTGGTGACCGCCTGGGTCGATGCCCCGGTGAACCAGTAGATGACCGCTCCACCCGCTATCAGTCCCAGGATGGTATAGGGGTTGAGCAGGGTGAGGATGGTTTCCGGGTTTACGTTCAGCCCATTCTTGATAAACAGGATCAGGGAGAAGATCATGGTGGTCGCTCCTACCACCGCGGTGCCGATCAGCACCGGCTTGGCGGTCGCCTTGAAGGTGTTGCCCGCGCCGTCGTTGGCTTCCAGGTAGTCCTTGGCCCGGTCGAAGTCTGGCTTGAAGCCGAATTCCTTCTGGATCTCCTTCTCGACGTCGGGAATCTCCTCGATCAGGGAGAGTTCGTAGATGGACTGGGCGTTGTCGGTCACCGGGCCGTAGCTGTCGACCGCGATGGTGACCGGGCCCATCCCCAGGAACCCGAAGGCGACGAGACCGAAGGCGAAGATGGTCTCGTAGATCATGATCGAGCTGAGCCCATAGGTGCTCGCGAAGTAGGCGGCGAACATCAGGGCGAAAAAGACCAGTCCGATCCAGAACGCGCTGAAGTTGCCCGCGACCAGGCCTGACAGGATGTTCAGCGAAGGGCCGCCTTCACGGGAGGCCTTCACCACTTCCGCCACGTGCTTGGATTTGGGACTGGTGAATATCTTGGTGAACTCGGGTATCAGCGCCGCACCCAGGGTGCCGCAGCTGATGATGGTGGCTAGGATGAACCACAGCGACTGCAGCTTGCCGTCGGCGGTCGACCCCGGGCCCAGGATGTAGTAGCTCACGGCGTAAGTAACGACGATGGACAGGAGCGAGGTTATCCAGACCAGGCTGGTGAGCGGCTGTTCGAAGTCGAACTCGACCTTGCCCGCGTACCGGGACTGGCTGAACGCCCGGTTGATGTAGAACGATGCTATCGAGGTGATGATCATCAGGATCCTCATCACGAAGATCCAGGTCAGCATGGTGGTCTGGAACTGCTGCCCCACTGCCAGGACGATGAAGGTGATGAGCGCTACCCCGGTGACCCCGTAGGTTTCGAACCCGTCGGCGGTCGGCCCCACGCTGTCTCCCGCGTTGTCCCCGGTGCAGTCGGCGATGACCCCTGGGTTTCTCGGGTCGTCTTCCTTGATCCCGAAGACGATCTTCATCAAGTCTGAACCGATGTCGGCGATCTTGGTGAAGATACCCCCGGCGATACGGAGCGCGCTGGCGCCCAGCGACTCACCGATGGCGAATCCGATGAAGCTCGCCCCGGCCAGGTCGCGGGGTACGAACAGGAGGATGAGCAGCATCATTATCAGTTCGACGCAGATCAGCAGCACGCCGATGCTCATCCCGGCATCCAGCGCGATGTTCAGAACCTTGAGGGGCTTGCTCTCCAGCCCCGCGAACGCGGTCCGGCTGTTGGCCAGGGTGTTCATGCGGATGCCGTACCAGGCCACGCTGTATGAACCCAGGATCCCGATAACGGTCCAGGCCAGGATCAAGAGGACCCCGCCTGTGGAGTTCTTCTGCAGGAATCCGAAGTAGAATGCGATACAGATAGCTATGAAGACGAAAAGGATGAACAAGAACTTTCCCTGCTGAACCAGGTAAGTTTTGCAGGTCTCGTAGATGGTGTTGGCCACGTCGAGCATGGACTTGTGGGCCGGCAGCTTTTTCACCTGGGCGAACTGGTACACCCCGAACAGCATACCTAAAAGACAGACGACGATGCCTCCCAGGAGCAGGTTGTGCTGATCCGGGGCCAGATCTGGTATGATCAGGTTGGCCTCGCTGGCGAGAGCCGCCACGGGTGACAGAAGCAGTGTGATTAATCCCAGAAGGCCGGCCAGGACCGCCCTGGATGCCTTCTCTTGCAGTATTGCGAATATCCCTGAAACCGGGAACGATGACGCGATATTCACAAGAAGCCCCCTTTCATTTAAGTATTATTGACTTATGGGAATACGAATATCCGGTTCCACGTTCTACCTTTATAGACCTTTTATATCTACCTCCCAACCGATGAGTAGTAAAGTCTGAATTTTTTAAAGGTTTTAATAAGAGCGGTTATACATGACTAAGCCGGTACCAACAACTCGGTTATCAGTACCGGCAACCTTTTTTAGGCTGCGACCGCAAACGCAATAAACCGGTTCTCTTATTTTATTCCCACCACGGAGTATATATTTTTTACCAGGGAATTGCAATGGTTTATTATGATAAAACTTGGTTAAAGCGTGAAACGAGAGCGGTGCTCCCATTATCTGCTAAAGCAAAATCCTCTATTTTTTCCTTTTCATTTTAATCTCAATGGGCGATCAGCGCAACATAAAAACTTGCATTAAATCGAGCGTCCCGCTCCGATCCGGGAATATTTTCACTGGTTATGCGGCTATCCGCTGGCTGGATAAGTCTCCGGGAAAAATATAAGAGAAGGCCAAAAACCTCCTCTTTTTTTACTGCTTTTTTAGCTGTCAGAACCCTGGGCCTCGGGTGATAGGCCGTTGTCGTCTGATATCTCCTTGGCCTGACTTCGTTTCTTCATTAACATCCCGACGGCGACCACGCCCAATGCTCCCAGCGCGGGGAACAGGTAACCGTCGATGGTGTAGGGGCTGTGTATTATCACCCCAAACTGTTTCTCGATCCGGGTATCGGTGATGATCATGTGGCCCGAGGTCCATCCCAGCACCGCCGCCCCCAGCGCGATGATCCAGGGGAACCGGTTCATCAGTACCACCAGGATCTGGCTGCCGAACACCACCAGGGGTATACTGACCACCAGGCCGAACCACAGCAGGGCCGCTTTACCCTGTGCCGCCCCGGCCACGGCGAGGATGTTGTCGGTGGACATAACCGCGTCCGCGATGATTATGGTCTTTACCGCGGCCCAGAGTTTTTCCGGGGCCTCCACGTCCTGCCCCCCTTCCTCTTCCTGAAGCACCAGCTTGACAGCGATCCAGGCCAGCAGCAGTCCCCCAGCCGCCTTCAGGAACGGTATCTCCAACAGGTACACCATCACACTGGCTAGCAGTACACGAAGCCCGACGGCTCCCGCCATACCAAACATGATCCCTTTTTTCTGCAGTTTTGGAGGCAGGTTCCGGCAGGCCAGCGCGATCAGAACCGCGTTGTCCCCGCTGAGGACCAGGTCGATCAGGATGATCGACAGAACACCCACCCAGAAAATCGAAGTGCCGAGGTCTGCCAGTGTTACTCCCCCGATGTGCTCCATATGCTGTCTCCTCCCCTAACCACGTGGGTCAATCTCTCTCTCTATTCTTCTCCCTTGTCTGGGAAGACCTTAAGCAGCACCTGGCCCAGTACGACAAATATGATTATCACGACAAACATGACCGGCAATCCGATGGCCGCTACCTTCAAAGAATCCATCACTGCGGGGCTCATAACCAAAACCTCCTTTGTCGTTATGCCCGTTTACATGCCGGCAACGATCGCCAGCACCAGGCCGCCGGCAATTATCGAGCCGATCTGTCCCGAGGCATTGGCTCCGATAGCGTGCATGATCAGGTAGTTGCGCTTGTCCTCCGCCAACGCCATCTTGGCGATCACCCGGCCTGACATGGGGAAGGCCGAAATCCCGCAGGCGCCTATCATCGGATTGATCTTTTCTTTCAGGAACAGGTTCAGAATTTTGGCGAACAGTACGCCGCCAGCGGTATCGAACACAAAGGCCACGATGCCCAGTCCCATCACCATCAGGGTGCTCAGGTTCAGGAAGCCCTCAGCCTCCATGGTCGAACCGATCGTGACCCCCAGCAGCAGGGTCACCACGTTGGCCAGCTCCTCCTGGGACGAACGGGCCAGCCTCTCCACGACCCCGCTCTCCCGCAGCAGGTTTCCGAGCATCAGCATACCCACCAGGGCCACGCTGATCGGTGCGATTATCCCGGCCACCAGGGTCACCATGATGGGGAAGGAGATCCTCACCATCCGCGAGACCTGCACGTCCTGCTTCAAGGGCATCCTGATCTTCCGCTCGTGCTGGGTGGTCAGTGCCTTGATCACCGGCGGCTGGATTATCGGTACCAGGGACATGTACGAGTATGCCGCCACGGATAAGGGAGCCAGCAGGTGAGGAGCGAACTTGGTCGCCACGTAAATGGTGGTAGGACCGTCGGCCGCCCCGATGATACCGATGGACGCTGCTTCCTTGATATCAAACCCCAGCAGCGCCGCCACAATTATCGTGGCGAAGATCCCGAGCTGGGCCGCGGCGCCGAATATCATCAGGACCGGGTTTTTCAGCATCGGGGCGAAGTCGCACATCGCCCCCACCGCCACAAATATCAGGCACGGGAAGAGTTCGGTAATTATCCCGGCGTGTTTCAGGACCGTGAGTGGTCCCTCGGGTCCTATCGCGGATGATAAAGGGATGTTGCACAGCAAAGCGCCGAATCCTATGGGCAGCAGCAGCACCGGTTCATACTCTTTGGCTATCGCCAGGTAGATAAGAATAATTCCTATGCCAAACATGACGACATGTTTCCAGGTCAAATTCACAATACCAACCAACAACTGATCCATTCTTTACCCTACCCCTTCTTTTATCTCTCTGTAATCATTTGGCATCAGCTCTTATTGGTCCAACTTTTTATTTGTCAGGGCCTCGGCATATCCCCCCTTTAACGCCTTGCTTCTCTTTTTAACAACTCCACTCGCCTTAATAGTTAAAAACACGTCCGAATGCTCTTTTCTGATTTACCGATCAAGCTCTTAACGCTCTCAAGCCCGCACAGCCCCGACTCTAAAACACCGATGAGCAAATGGCGCATGCCACCCGGACCTTCAGCGCGCTTTTTACATTATATTCCTATTACCGACTTTATTCGACACATTATTGAGTTTTTCTCCGGTTCTGGTAGCTGGGTTGTATACACCAGGATGCGGCTCTGTATAAAATTAATCTTATGCGCATTTTATTGGATAATAGTAATATTCAAAAATAATAAATTATTCTCAAATATCTGTACACATCTTTGCCCAATGGATACTATTGGACCAATATATATTTTACATGTAAAAACGTGAAAAGAAAACAACCTACCCAGCGATTTTCTGTGTATACATCGAATGGATTGTATACAAAATATTCCTTGGCGCATTTTGTCGAAATAACGAAAAAATATACAAAACAAAAAACGCCCTTCCGGGCGTCTCAGACTGTCGGTAAATCGTCATACCTATTGGCACCACAAGAAACGAAAAAGATTAGGACTTACGTGGCGACGGTCAAGGACGCATTCAATCTTGATCAGGGCCGGGCCTCGCCCTAGCGGTTCTCTGTCGCCTTACCTCTCGATCTGTGCTGCCTGCTGCTCATGCTTCGGGTAGATGGGGTAATAAGGCCGAATATGCATCCTGCACTCGGCCTTCTCGCGACCTCCTGTCGCTCGCCCCTCTTCTACCAGTCAGCATCACAGGGCAGCATGACGATCTATCGCTAACGGCTCATTTCTCCGCAGGGCTCACCCACTCGTATTTGGGCTGATTGAATGCTGGTGCAACGGAGTTTCCTGTGAGGTATAGTAAACAATGCGGAGCTAGGACCCTAAACCGCCGTTAAAACACCAGGAGCGTGTCCCGCACCACCATAACAGCCGCTGAAAATAGGCCCTTCAGCAGCGCCAACTGCATTAGGAAAAGCACGCCGTTAATAATTCTGGAGAGAGCGTACCTAAACCGTTAGCTGAACTGTGCGCCGCGGCGTAGCGAAGCTACCAAATCTTGACAAACCGGTTTATAAACCTATTCAATGTCCGCGTATTTACCGATGGAAACCACCGGTACCGGAGCGGCCCTCACGACCTTGTTGTAGGTGTCCCCCAGGAACAGCTGCCCGATGGAGGACAGTCCCTGGTTGCCCATTACGATCAAGTCGCAGTTTTTCTCTACCGCGAAGTTTAGGATAGACTCAGCCGGGTGGTCGCCGACCAACAGGGTGGTCGACACGTTGAGGCTGTTCTCGTCAAAAACAGCTTTGGCCTCATCGATTACCTTTTTCGACTCCAGCTCCACCAGTGTCTGGATACGCCTCTCTATCGCCGAACCGTACGACTCTCCCATCTTGGGGCGGATATGAAGGATCTCGACCTGCGCTATCATTTTCTTGAGCATCAGGTTCTTCACATAAGCCAGCACCTTTGACGCCAAACCTGAACCATCAACCGGCACCAGTACCCGTTTAAACATCTCCCACCCCTCCCTTTCTCACGCGTCTCAACAACTAAGCCAGAAGAGGAACTGAAAAATTGGGTGTTCCTTTTGCCTGTTAAAATATTATATTCTATAGGCAAATCGGAATTCCCTTTTTTTCCCTTTTTGGTGAGAGGTGTTTGTTTCGGCCGGTGACTATTTCAGGTTTCTGCTGCCCGGCTTGATGGCGGGCAGACCCTGGCTGCACAGCGGGCAGTCGTCCGGCGGGTAGGAGACTATGTGCATCTGGAGCACCGCTTCCATGCGGGGTTCGAACTTGACCTCGCCGCCGCTGCGGTCAACCAGCACCCCTACCCCGACCACCTCGCCTCCCAGCGACCTGACCAGCTCTACGACCTCCTGTACCGATCCCCCGGTGGTTATGACGTCTTCTACCACCAGGACCTTCTCCCCGGGCTCGATGGCGAATCCCCGGCGGAGGCTCATCTGCCCGCCTTCCCGTTCGGCGAAAAGGCTGCGCACCTTCCCCCCCAGCGCCCGCGCCACCTCCTGGGCCACGATGATCCCCCCCATCGCGGGGCCGATGACCAACTCTACGCCCTGATCCTTGTACCTGCGGGCCAGCTCCTCACCCAGCCGGGAAGCGTACCCCGGGTACTGCAGCACCTTGGCGCACTGCATGTACTGGTTGCTGTGGCGTCCCGAGGTCAGCAGGAAGTGCCCTTCCAGCAGCGCTCCCGAATCGCGGAACATCTCCATGGCTTCGGATTGATCCAGTTCCTTAATGTCCATGTCGTCCTCCCAGTCAGTTATTCCTTAGACCAGCCCTAATCTCGTCAACTATCTCGATGGAGGCCCGCACCGGGTCCGAGGCCTTCATTATCGGCCTCCCCACCACCAGGTACGACGCCCCCGCCTTGACCGCCTGGCCCGGGGTCATGACCCGCTGCTGGTCGTTCAGGTCCGCCCCCGCCGGCCGCACCCCGGGGGTGACGATCACAAATCTGTCGCCGCACGCCTTGCGTATCGCCCCGATCTCCTGCGGCGACGCCACCACCCCGTCCAGCCCGGCCTCCTGGGCCATCCGGGCCCAGTGCACTACCTGGCCGGGTATCCCCCGGCGGCCCCCTACTTCATCCTTCCACTGCTGGTCGCTGATACTGGTCAGCACCGTTACCGCCAGCACGATCGGGGGTACCAGCCCGTGCCGGTCCGCCTCCTCGTGCACCGCTTCCACGGTCTGTCGCATCATCTCCCGGCCCCCGGCGGCGTGGACGTTGAACATGAAGGTCTCCAGCCGGGTCAGGACCCGGCCCGCCTGGGCTACGGTGTTGGGAATGTCGTGGTACTTCAGGTCGACGAAGACCCGGCATCCGAGCTGCTGAATCTCTTTTACCACCTGGGGGCCGTGAGCGGTAAAAAGCTGCATCCCGATTTTAAAGGCCCCCACGTGAGGCTGCAGCCGCCGGGCGATCTTCTTGGCCTCCTCCAGGCTGTCCACATCCAGGGCAACGATAAGCCTTTCCTGGTCCTTCATCTGTTATCCTCCTAGCGGGTCTTTCCAGCCCATTCCAATAAGTTCGTTGATATCGTTTATTCTCTGCCGCCGGCAGTATTCCTCCAGGCCGGTGACGATATCCACCGTGGCTTTCGGGTTAACGAAGTTGGCGGTCCCAACCGCCACCGCGGTGGCTCCCGCCAGGATGAACTCCAGCGCGTCCTCGGCCGTGGTTATCCCACCCATGCCCAGGATCGGCAGGTTCACCGCCTGCGCCACCTGCCACACCATGCGCACGGCCACCGGCTTGATCGCGGGTCCGGAGAGGCCTCCGACCACGTTGGCCAGGACCGGCCTTCGGGTTTTTACGTCTATCGCCATCCCCAGCAGGGTGTTTATCAGCGCCAGGGCGTCCGCCCCCGCTTCCGCCACGCTGCGGGCAATGGCCACGATGTCGGTGACGTTGGGCGAGAGTTTTACTATCAGGGGCAGCGGCGTGGTCCGGCGGACCGCCCTCACCACCTCGGCCGCCATGACCGGGTCGGTGCCGAACTGCAGCCCGCCCTTTTTCACGTTGGGACAGGAGATGTTTACCTCCAACCCGGCGATGCCTCCCGCATCGTTCAGCCGTTCAGCCACCCCCGCGTAGTCGTCCACCGTGTAGCCGGCTATGTTCACTATCACCGGGGTATCGATTTCCTTCAGCCGGGGCAGGTAGTCCCGGACAAAGGCCTCCACCCCCGGGTTCTGCAGTCCGATGGCGTTCAGCATGCCCGCCGGGGTCTCCACGATCCGGGGCACCGGGTTCCCGAAGCGGGGTTCCAGGGTAATGGCCTTGACCGTAATGGCGCCCAGCTTGTCCAGGTCCACCAGGGAGGAGTACTCGAACCCGAACCCGAAAGTTCCGGAGGCGGTGTTGACCGGGTTCTTCATGGGTATCCCGCCGAGATTGACCGCGAGGTTGGGACTACTCATCCAGCAGCACCTCCTCACCCGAAAACACGGGGCCTTCCTGGCAGACCCGGGCGTACCTCCAGTCAGAATCCCCGCCGGACTTGATCTTGCAGACACAGGACAGGCATCCGCCCAGACCGCACCCCATCCTTTCCTCCAGTGCGACCTGCAGCTCGATCCCCGCCTTGGCGCAAAGGCGCTGCAGTGCCTTTATCATCGGGTGGGGACCGCAGGCGAACACCAGCCCCGGTTTTTTGCCGCTGTCTTTCAGCCAGGACCGGAAGGCATCCACCACCGTTCCCCGGCCGCCGGCGCTCCCGTCGTCCGTGGCCAGCAGCACCGGTAGCCCCAGGGACCTGAACTCCTCCACCTGCAGCAGGTCGACCGAGGTAGACGCTCCCAGCATCACCATGACCCGCCCGCGCTGGTCCGCCAGCTCGGCAGCCAGGGCGAAGAGCGGGGCTGCGCCGATCCCTCCACCGAGCAGCACCGCTTCCCGGTCTGAGCCGGTAAAACCTTCGGTTTTAAACCCGTTGCCCAAAGGGCCCACGATGTCCAGGGTTTCCCCCGCCTTCAGGGCTGACAGCTTCCTGGTCCCGCGGCCGACCACCCGGTACAGCAGGCTGATCTCTCCCGCCTCCGGGTCGATCCGATGGATGCTGATCGGCCTGCGCAGCAGGGGATCGTAGGTGTCCCCGCAGCGTACATTAACGAACTGTCCCGGCCGGGCGGATCGGGCGATCTCGGCCGACACCAGCCGTATCAGGAAACAGCCCGGGGCCACCTCTTCGTGGAAGTGGACGTGGGCCTCGTCTTTAAACGCCATATCCTCCTCCTCCTAAACTCGATCGCGGTTATTCACTGCACCCTCAGGTAGTCCTGCAGGGCGGTGACGCTGATATCTTCTCCTCTCCTCAGGGAGCACAGCACCTGCAGTACCGCCCTGGCGGTATCCAGGGAGGTGAGGCAGGGTATGCTCATCTCCACCGTGGCCCGACGGATCTTGAAGCCGTCCGACTCGGGCGCCTTCCCCTTGGTAAGGGTGTTGATCACGAAATCTATCTTCCCCTCGCGGATGAGGTCCGCGATGTTGGGCGAGCCCTCGTCCAGCTTGTTCACCCGCTCCACCTTCAGTCCCCGGGCGCGGAGCGCGGCCGCTGTTCCCGAGGTGGCCATCAGGTTGAAACCCAGTTCGGAGAACTGCTGAAGCAGCGGGATGGCCTCCTCCTTGTCCTTGTCCGCCACGGTCGCCAGCAGGCTGCCCCGCCGTGGAACGTCCAGGCGCGCGGCCAGCAGCGCCTTGAACAGCGCTATGTCCAGGTGCTGGTCGGTCCCCATCACCTCGCCCGTCGACTTCATCTCCGGGCCCAGGGAGACGTCCACCTCCAGTAGCTTGTCGAAGGAGAACATGGGGGCCTTGACCCCGATGTAGGGGCGGTCGGGGTATACCCCCCCCTGGTACCCCTGCTCCTTCAGGGTCTTACCCAGGATGATGTCGGTGGCTATCTTCACCATCGGGAGGCCGGTGATCTTGCTCATAAACGGCACCGTGCGGCTGGCCCGAGGGTTGACCTCGATCACGTAAACCTCCCCGTCCTTGACCACGAACTGGATGTTGATCAGGCCCTTCACGTTGAGTGCGGCGGCCAGCGTCCCGGTGTACTCCACGATCTGCCGGATCGACCGTTCCTCCAGGCTGAATGACGGGTAGACCGCTATGCTGTCCCCGGAGTGGATCCCCGCGCGCTCGACGTGCTCCATGATGCCGGGTATCAGCACCTCTCTGCCGTCGCTGATCCCGTCGACCTCCACCTCTGTCCCCTTGAAGTACTTATCCACCAGGATGGGGTACTGCGGGTTTATCAGGACCGCATTCTTAGTATACTCTGTAAGCTCCTCGTCGCTGTAGACTATCTCCATGGCCCGGCCTCCCAGCACGTAGGAGGGACGCACCAGCACCGGGTAGCCCACCCGGTCCGCTATGGCGATCGCTTCTGGGACCGAGGTGGCCGCTCCGCCCGGGGGCTTGGGGATGCCCAGCTCGATCAGGAGCTGGTCGAACCGCTCCCGGTCCTCCGCCCGGTCGATGTCGTCGACCGAGGTGCCGAGTATCTTGAATCCCGCCTCCTCCAGAGGCTTGGCGAGGTTTAACGCAGTCTGGCCCCCGTACTGCACGATGACCCCCTCCGGCCTCTCCAGCTCCAGGATGTGGATCACGTCCTCGGGCACCAGCGGCTCGAAGTAGAGCCGGTCCGAGGTGTCGAAGTCAGTGCTGACCGTCTCGGGGTTGTTGTTGATGATGATGGCCTGCCGGCCTGCCTCCCGCAGCGCCCACACCCCATGGACCGCGCAGTAGTCGAACTCGATCCCCTGCCCGATCCGGATCGGGCCTCCCCCCAGGACCACCACCTTGCCGCCTTCGCTGGGGACGGCCTCGTTTTCATCCTCGTAGGTCGAGTAGTAGTAAGGGGTCTGGGCGTCGAACTCGGCGGCGCAGGTATCGACCAGCTTGTAGACGGGCCAGATTCCGAGCCGGCGCCGAAGCTCCCGCACCTCCTGCTCCGGGAGGTTGAACAGGACCGCCAGCTCCCCGTCCGCGTATCCCATCCGCTTGGCCCGCCACAGCAGGTCCCGAGGGATGTCGGTGGGGCTGTCTGCCTTCGCGGCCGCCTCCCGCAGTTCCTCTTCCATCTCGATTATCTTTTGTATTTTGTCTATGAAGTATCGGTCTATCCAGGTGGCCTTGGAGATGATGTCGGCCGGGATGCCCCGGCGTATCCCGTCGGCGACCATGAACAGCCGCTCGTCCTCCGCGTGCTTCATCTTCTCTATCAGCTCCTGGTCGGAGAGGTCGACGAAGAGCTTGGTCCTGAAGCCCACCACGCCCAGGTCCAGGGACCGGATCGCCTTCATCAGGGCGCTCTCGAAGGTGCGGTCGATGGCCATCACCTCTCCCGTGGCCTTCATCTGGGTCCCCAGCATCCGGTTGCTGATATTGAACTTATCGAACGGCCAGCGGGGTATCTTTAAGACCACGTAGTCGATCGAGGGTTCGAAACCCGCGTAGGTGGTCCCGGTGACCTGGTTTTGGATCTCGTCCAGGTTGTACCCCATCGCTATCTTGGTAGTGACCCGGGCGATCGGGTAGCCGGTGGCCTTGGAGGCCAGGGCGCTGGAGCGGCTGACCCGTGGATTGACCTCGATCACGTAGTACTCGCGCCCGTTGGGGTTCAGGGCGAACTGGATGTTGCACCCCCCCGCGATCCCCAGCTCGCGGATTATCCTTATCGAGGCGTTGCGCATCATCTGGTACTCGTAATCGTTCAGGGTCTGCACCGGGGCGATCACGATGCTGTCGCCGGTGTGGATGCCCATCGGGTCGAAGTTCTCCATGCTGCAGACGATGATGCAGTTGTCGTTGGCGTCCCGCATCACCTCGAACTCTATCTCTTTCCAGCCTCCCACGCTACGCTCGATCAGGAGCTGCTTGATGATGCTGTAGCGCAGGCCGCGGGTGGCGATCTCGGTAAGCTGCTGGGGGCTGTAGGCGGTGCCTCCGCCGGTGCCGCCCAGGGTATAAGCGGGCCTGACGATGACCGGGTACCCGATCTGTTCGGCAAATCCCAGCGCCTCCTCGACGCTGGTGACCACCACGCTCTCGGGTACGGGTTCACCTATCGCGGCCATGGTGTCCTTGAACATCTCGCGGTCCTCCGCCCTCTCGATGGCCGAGAGGGGGGTCCCCAGAAGCTGCACCCCGTACTTTTCGAGGTACCCCTGCTTGGAAACCTGCAGGGCCAGGTTCAGCCCCACCTGTCCCCCCAGGGTGGCCAGCATGCCCTGCGGCTGCTCGACCTCCATCACCTTGGCGACGAACTCGGGGGTCAGGGGCTCGATGTAGACCCGGTCCGCGATGTTGGCGTCGGTCATGATGGTGGCGGGGTTGCTGTTAATCAGTACTACTTCAATGCCCTCTTCTTTAAGGGCCTTACAGGCCTGGGTGCCGGCGTAATCGAACTCGGCCGCCTGTCCGATGATGATCGGGCCCGAGCCGATGACCATTACCTTATTCAAGTCTTTCCTGAGTGGCATTATTTCCTCCTATAACCTGGACCGCCTTCAGCACCACCTCCTCGTGGTCGAAAGCTCTCACGGACGCCATTGTCCGGTAACCCAATATTCGAGCGTAAAAAATCTAGGCCAGGAGCTTCCTCTCCCGCATCACCAGCCGCCCTCCCACCAGGGTGGCGACCGGCCATCCCCTCAGCTTCATGCCGCCGAAGGGGGTGTTCCTGCCCTTGGAGACGAATTCTTCAGCGTTTACTGTCAGTTCCAGCCCGGGGTCGATTATGGTTATATCCGCATCCGCGCCTACCGTCAGGTTGCCCCGATCGATCCCGATGACCCCGGCGGGCTTCACGGTCATGGCGGCTATCAGCTGTTCGGGGGTCAGGGCCTGCTTCTCCACCAGCTCCGTCCAGACCAGCGGCAGGGCGGTCTCCAGGCCCGTGATGCCGAAGAACGCCAGGTCGTATTCGCAGTCCTTCTCCTCCCGGGTGTGGGGGGCGTGATCGGTGGCGATGATATCGATAACCCCATCCCGCAGCGCCCTGATGAGCGACAGCCGGTCCTCCTCGGACCTGAGCGGCGGGTTCACCTTGTTGTTGGTGCTGTAGTTGGCGTTGACCGCATCGGTCAGGGTCAGGTGGTGGGGGGTCACCTCGGCGGTGACCGCGAGTCCCCGCCCCTTGGCCGCCTCGATCAGCCTGACCGACCCCTCGGTGCTGATGTGCGCCAGGTGCAGCCGGCACCCGGTCATCTCCGCGAGGATCAGGTCCCGGGCCACCATGACCTCCTCGGCCGCGGCCGGGATGCCCCGGAGCCCCAGCAGCATCGACCAGTATCCTTCGTTTATCAGCCCGTCCTCCGACAGGGTCAGGTCCTCGCAGTGGGAGATGATCGGGAGGTTCACTATCTTCGAGTACTCCATCGCCAGCCGCATCATCTGGGCGCTGGAGACGGGCCTGCCGTCGTCGGAGAAGGCCACCGCCCCGCCGTCCCGGAGGTCGCCCATCTCGACCAGCTCCCGGCCCTCAGAGGACCTAGTGATCGCCCCGATGGGGAAGACGTTGATTACCCCGGTTTTAAGGGCCCGGGTACGGATATACTCTATCACCGACCGGGTGTCGGCCACCGGGTTGGTATTGGGCATGCAGGCCACCGAGGTGAAACCGCCCATGGCCGCCGCCCTGGTGCCCGAGGCGATGTCTTCCTTGCGCTCGAAACCGGGTTCCCGCAGGTGGACGTGCAGGTCGATCAGGCCCGGGACCACCAGCCGGCCGGAGGCGTCCAGGACCTCCACATCGGCGGGAGCGCCGGCCCCGCCGGGGAGCACCGCCTTTATCTTTCCGTCTTCGACTAATACGTCGGCAGCCTGGTTTATTTTATTCGCGGGGTCGATCACCGTGCCGCCCTTAATCAGTAATCTCATCGCTGTCGCCTCCCCCCATCAGCAGGTACAACAGGGACATCCTTACCGCCACCCCGTTGTGCACCTGTTCGTTTATCACCGAGTGGGGCCCGTCGGCCACCTCGGGGGCGATCTCGACCCCCCGGTTCATCGGCCCCGGGTGGAGCACCAGCACATCCTCTTTGGCCAGCTTCAGACGGTCGTTGTTCAGCCCGTACAGCCGGTGGTATTCGCGGATCGAGGGGAGCAGCCCCTTCTGCTGGCGTTCGAGCTGCAGCCGGAGGACGTTTACCACATCGGCGCCCCGTATGGCCTCGTCCAGGTCGTAGAAGACCTCCACTCCCAGCTTCTCGATATGGTTGGGCATCAGGGTGGGCGGTCCGGCCACCCTCACCTCGGCCCCCAGCTTGGTCAGCCCCCAGATGTTGGAACGGGCCACCCGGCTGTGCAGGATATCCCCCAGGATGACCACCTTCAGGCCTTTGATCTTCCCCAGCTTTTCGCGGATGGTGAACATGTCCAGCAGGGCCTGGGTCGGGTGCTCGTGCTTGCCGTCTCCCCCGTTGATGACCGAGGCCTTTAAGCAGCTGGCCAGGTAGTGCGCCGATCCTGACATGGAGTGGCGGAGTATCACCGTGTCCACCCCCATCACCTCGATGGTCTGGGCGGTGTCGCGGAAGCTCTCTCCCTTCTGCACGCTGCTGGTGGCTACCGCCAGACTCATGGTGTCGGCCCCCATGTACTTGGCCGCCAGCTCAAAAGAAGAGCGGGTTCGGGTGCTGGCCTCGTAAAACATGGTCGCCACCACCTTCCCCCGCAGGGTCGGCACCTTTTTAATCTCCCGTTTCAGGATCTCTTTCATGGGAACCGCGGTGTCAAGGATCAGGTTGATCTCTTCCGCGCTGACGTCCTGCAGTCCCAGCATGTCTTTACGCTGAAGGCCCATAAACTACCTTCCTTTCTGCGTTTTATAAATGTAAACCAGCAAGGGTTTTATAAAACTAGTTCACGATCTCCTCTATGACCACCTCGTCGATCTGGTCGACCTCGCGCAGCCTGACCGACACCTGCTCCCTTTCGGAGGAGGTGGGGACGTTTTTCCCAACGTAATCCGCCCGGATCGGCAGCTCCCGATGCCCCCGGTCGATCAGCACCGCCAGTTGGATGGTCCGAGGCCTCCCCAGGTCGATCAGGGCGTCCATCGCGGCCCTCACGGTGCGTCCGGTGTAGAGCACGTCATCGACCAGCACTACGTGTTTGCCGTTGAGGTTGAACGGGATCCGGGTGGAATGAACCTGGGGCTGCAGGCTTTTTTTGGCCAGGTCGTCACGGTAGAGGGTTATGTCCAAGATGCCGATGGGGACAGCCACCCCCTCGATCTGCTCGATGCCCCTGGCGATCCTCTCCGCCAGGGGTATCCCTCTGGTCCTGATCCCCACCATGACCAGGTCCTTAACCCCCTTGTTGCGCTCGATGATCTCGTGGGCAATACGGGTAAGGGTCCTCCGCATGCGGTCCTCGTTCATGATCACCGCCTTGGTCCGGTAACTCAAAACATCGCCCCCTTGTCCTTAGAACTACCGCTCATCAAAAAGCAACGCCTGCTTCCATCAAGGACAGCAGGCGATAACGTTTAAGGGTGAACCAAACCAACGTGCCTTGCCGCCTCTCTGGACCGCTTAAAGGTCACTCGTTATTGTGATTATAGGTTTAATTGAGTGCGTTTGTCAATATAGAATAACTTGACTGTCGCCAAGTTTTAACGAAGGCGAGAGCCTAGTTGCGAAGAAAGCTTGGCTACCGCCAAGTGCGGGAGCCATAGCTGCACTTGCTTCGAAGTGCACTTACTTCGCAGTGTACGGAAAAACCGGCCTTCACCGGCTCGGCGGGGGAATCTCGACGCCCTTCCTGAGCTTGTCCAGCAGGTCCGAGAACCTCTCCGGCAGGGGAGCCTCGAACCTTAAACGCTCCCCGCTGCGTGGGTGGTCGAACTCCAGCCGGTAGGCGTGCAGCGCCTGTCCCGGCATCCCCCGGTCGGGCTTTTTCTGCCCGTAGGTAGGGTCCCCCACCACCGGGTGGCCGAGGTACGCCAGGTGCACCCGTATCTGGTGGGTGCGGCCGGTGTCAAGCACCGCCTCGATCAGGGAGCAGCCGGGCAGCCGCTCCAGGACCCGGTAATGGGTTATGGCCATCTTGCCGCCCTTCTTCACCACCGCCATCCGCTTGCGGTCGGTCGCGTGGCGCCCGATCGCGGCCTCCACCCGTCCCTCGTTTTCCCTGATGGTGCCGTGCACCAGCGCCAGGTAGCGCCGGCTCATCCTTCTCTCCTTGATCTGCTGGGCCAGGGACTGGTGGGCGAGGTCGTTTTTGGCCGCTACCAGGAGTCCCGAGGTGTCCTTGTCGAGCCGGTGAACGATCCCCGGGCGGGCCACCCCGCCGATGCTGGAAAGGTCATCGCAGTGGGCCAGCAGGGCGTTGACCAGGGTCCCCTGGTAGTTCCCGGCTGCCGGGTGGACCACCAGGCCGGGCGGTTTATCGATAACCACGATGTCCTGGTCCTCGTAGACCACCGACAGGGGTATCTCCTGGGCGACCACCTCCAGGGTCGTCGGGGGCGGGATGAACACCTCCACCCGGTCTCCCGGCTGGATGCGGTAGCTGGCCTTGACCGGCTTCTGGTTCACCATCACCCGGCCCTCCTCCAGCAGCTTTCGAAGGTAGGATCGGGTCATCTCCGGCAGCTTCGCCGCGGTCCAGGCGTCGATCCTCTGTCCCGCGTCTTCCCTCCCGGTTTCCAGCACCTTCACTTCAAGATTTTCCATCGGCTTTTCTGTCACACCGTTCACCACTGAATCCTTATTCACCGCTGCCCATCCCCTGGTCATCAGGGGATTCTCCCCGGTCCAGGAACAGCCCCAGCGCCAGCAGGCAGGCCCCTACAACGATGGCGGAGTCGGCCAGGTTGAAGACCGGCCAGTAGCGGAGGTCGATAAAATCCACCACGTACCGGTAGTATGCCCGATCGATCAGGTTGCCCGCCGCTCCCCCTATCTCCATGGCCAGCGCCAGCCTGAACAGCCGGTCCAGGCCCGCTATGCGGCGGGAGAAGACCACCGCCAGTACGATGATAATCAGGCTGAAGACGATCGGCAGCCAGGTGAACCGCGATAAGAGTCCGAACGCGACGCCGGTGTTGGTCACCCGGGTAAAATAGACGACCGGGGGCAGCACCTCCACGGTGCTGCCGGGTACGAGCGCCAGCTTGACCCAGTACTTGCTCGCCTGGTCGATCAGGACCAGCAGGAAGGCCAGCAGCCAGAACCAGATTATCCTTTTCCTGGTCTCATTCATTTCCATATCAACCCTTACTATAGCATAAACCGCTGCCCGATTGCCAAACCCGGCGCGAAAAAGAAAAACTTGGCCGCCGCCCAGCCTCGACAGAAAACTTGATCGGTAAATCAGGCGAACCGCAGTATGAATTTAATTACCTATTCTTATATAATTGTGTATAATAACCCTAATCACAGAAATGGAGGAGGTGGCAGAGTGTTTAAAAAGATCCTGGCCCCCACCGATGGATCCGAGAACGCCCATAAGGCGCTTTCCTACGCCCGCGGCATGCTGGAAAAAGGGAATTCCCAGAAGCTGGTCGTGGTCCATGTGATTCCCAAACTGACCGATGACGAGGGCCGCGGCTCGGAACTGCAGCAGCGCGCCCAGAAGCTGGCGAGCCTGGAAGGTGAGGATCTCGTAGTAAAAGAGAAGGCCCGGTTCAAAGACCTTCCCCAGGTTGAATTCGTTACCCTGCGGGGGATTCCCCACGAGGAAATCGTCAGGTACGCGAAGGACAATAAGTTCGATCTCATCGTGATAGGCCGCCAGGGGGTATCCAAGGTGGTGGAGTTCTTCATCGGCAGCACCACCAACGAGGTGATCCGCAACTCCACGGTGCCGGTACTTACGGTATAAAGGACTTATATAGGGTATAGAAAAAGGGCGTGTCGCAAAACGATTATTTAAAAACGTTGGGCGGCACGCTCTTTTCTGTCGGGAAGAGGCAAAAACCAACTCAAACATAGGTATCTATTACCCTTCACGCACTGTTTTGGGCACACTAAACCAAGGGAAGGCATCTTCCCAGTGAATAACTTTTCAGTTTTTAATCAGGCTGCTTTGGGAATGTGTAAATATGTTCCACAACGTTTAGATTGGATCTTGTTGTGGAGTTTATTTATGTTAAAGGCTGTAGCCAAGAGCAGGAGTTCTGTCCGCACTTTTATCCCACCCCTCAGGAGAAAACGCCGGAACCCCAGGTCTTGTTTGAGTACACCGAATGCTCCTTCAATCTGAATGGAGCGGTTTACGCGTAATAGAATGCCTTCGTCAGTATTGATGCGGGCCTCCATTTCCATCCGTTGTCTCTGAAACTTTTTGGAGACTTGGAGGTTCTTGTTTCGCTCCTCCAGCGGTTTCTTGCTTGAGCCTTTGATGCATTTGGCTTTGTGTGGGCAGCCGTCGCAATGCGCACAGGAATATACGGTGGTTACGATGGGATAACCGGTATGTGACTTGATACTTTTATCATATGCAGCTTGGATTTTATGGCCAGCGTGGCAGATGTAGGCGTCGTTTTCTGCATCATAGGGCATGTTCTCCCGCTTGCCGATGTCGCTTTGGTACTTTTTGGTCTTGGACTGGTCGTGATTAGCGGGCTTGATGAAGGCTAGCAGATTATTCTCCTCACACCAGGTATAGTTCTCTTCGCTCTCAAAGCCAGCATCCGCCACTGGCTTGGTGTAACCGAGAGATTGAAGCTTTTGCATCATGGGGATAAAGGTCCCGACATCGCTGCGCTCCTGCGAGATCATCGCGCCCACGATATACTCTGCATCCACTGCCAGGGTGACGTTATAGGCGGGCTTCAACTGGCCGTTTTTCATGTGGTCTTCTTTCATCCGCATGAAGGTTGCATCTCGATCGGTCTTGGAAAAACTGTTCCTTTCACCGAAGCTGTGGTTGTAGTCATCGAATTTTTTCTGGCGGGCAAGATAACCCTCCACGGTTTCAATAGCCTTCTGTAAAGGGGACTTTCGCTTGCCCTTGCCCGAGACGAATTCCAGGTCTTTTTTGAGACCATACAGTCTTTTTCTTAGTTTTTTCAGGTCTTTGGCTCGGACTTTTTCTCCCCCATAGAAGCGCAGGTTAAATTCAGCCGCTAGCTTCGGCAGCTCTTGCTTCATCTTTTCCTGCATTTTAGCTTCATTCTTCTGAGTGGATTTCTTCCATACAAAGCTGTACCGGTTCGCGTTGGCCTCTAATTTCGTACCATCAAGGAACACGCTGCCAAGCGACAGTTCTCCCATCTCTGCCAGGGTATGTACCAACTGTAAAAACAAATCTTCTGCTGCCTCAGTCAGGCGTTCGCTCCGAAAGCGAGCTATGGTGGCGTGATCGGGAGCCTTAGCGCGGCCCAGCAGGTACATAAAGTTTATGTCTCGTCGGCAGGCCTGCTCCAATTTCCGGCTGGAATAGATGCCGTTCATGTATCCGTAGACCAGTATTCTGAATAGACTTTCCGGTGGTGTCTCGATTCTCCCCAACCGGGAGTACGCTGCGTGTAATTTGCTGTAATCCATCCTTTCCAGCGCAGAGTTGAGCAGTCTCACCGAATCGTCCGCCGGGATCAGTTCGCTAATATCCATGGGGATTACCAGTTGATATACATTCCCGTTGATGTATAATCTGGCCGTAAAATGTTTGTTTTCATCGACTATATTTTACGGCAAAAGACGGCTTCTGGCACTGCCAGTCACCGTCTTTTGTTCTTTTCTTATGGCTGTTAGTGCGACAGCCCCTTTTATCGTTCAGCGCTATCGGAAAGTATATTCCTGGGACTTTCCGATGCTAGCAGGTGCAGCTTTGCCGTCACGCGGCTATTTCTTTGACGATCACCCTCCGCAAGCTTTTCCGCCGAGATCCTCCGCCGGTCCATTGATCGGAGAATCGGCCGCCCGGGACCCGTCCCAGCTTATGCTGTAGCCGAACCTCAGGTTCCTGGCGTCGTAGCCGTAGGTGCCCATCACCCCGCAGAGCAGCCCCGAGGTGTTGCCGGTATAGCAGACCACCACCACCTGGTTTTTGCCGCCCTGGTTCACATGTCCCCGCAGGGCCTCATCGAGCGCCCGTAAGTTATCCGACTGGGCCATGTTCTGCGCCGGGCCTATCCAGACCGCGCCCGGGATGTGCGCGGCGTCATAGTCCTGCTTCTCCCTGACGTCCAGCACCAGCGGGTCGTTCGCTATGCTGTCTCCCCCGCCGCGTCCCTCCCGGTAGTCGCACAGGTCCCGGTCCTTGTCGTCGTCCAGCAGGTCGGAAAGCTCCTCCGCGGATATCATGTTCCGTTCGATCCCGGTCCCGGAGTCGGTCTGGTTGTTCAACCCCTTCAGATACCGGTCGCCGCTGGTGGACTGGATCACCACCTGGGTCGATCCATCGATCCAGGTCACTTCCGCGCCGAGCGACTCCGCCACCGCCCGGATGGGCACCAGGACCCTCCCGTTCATGCTTATGGGCGGCTGGTCGAATGATATCTCGCTTCCATTGACCAGCACCTTGATGTTTTGGGCGGCGAACACCCCCGCGGAAAACCCCAGGATCAGCACCAAGCCCAGGACGGCGGCCATAAATCTCTTCAGCATCTCATCACCTTGGCTTTCATTGCGTCGGTACGCTTTACTTAACCGTGATGACATCCAGCAGCTTGGCTATCGCGCTGGCGGTTTCGGCCCTGCTCACCAGCTTCCCGCCCTGGAAGGTGTTGTCGGGGTAACCGCTGATGACCCCCTTGGCTACGGCCTTCGCGATGTCTTCTTTCGCCCAGGCGGGGATCTCGTCGGCATCGGAGAAGGTCAGTTCCGCCGCGGTCACCGGACCTACCTTCTTATCCAGAACCCGGCCCATGATCGAGGCTATCTCAACCCGGCTGACTGATTTCTGCGGGTCGAAGACGACCGTACCGTCATCCCCCGGGTATCCCTTGAGGATCCCCTCCCTGACCACCGCGGCCACCGAGCCTTTGGCCCAGGAAGGTATGTCGGCGCTGTCGGCAAAGTCGAGGTCCTCTTCAGCACCGGAAGCGAGCTTCAGTGCCCGGGCCAGGACGACCGCCAGTTCCGCGCGGTTTATCTTGTTCTCTGGTTTGAAGGTGCCGTCGGGGTATCCGCTGATGATCCCCAGGTCGGCGAGCCTGGTCACGCTCGCGAGCGCCCAGTGGCCTTCCATGTCGGTAAACTTGGTAGAGGCAGTCTGGACCGTGCTATCCGCCGCAGTGGTGAAGCTCATGCTGTACGTTTCTTTCTGCGCTACCAGGTATAGGCACTGGATCGCAGTCGCCGGCACGACCACTGTGTACTTGGTCAGGTACCCTAGCTTACTCTTGGGGGTTATGGCCAGCACCTTTTTATCCGTGGCCAATATTTCGACCGTCGCTTCAACGGTCTTGCCGTTATTGTCCTTCAGGGTTATCTCGCTGAACTTGGCGTCCTTCTGCACCGTCTCGTTGTAGGTCAGCTTGATCACCTTGTCGACCGGCACGTTGATGGCGTCCCTGGCGGGGTCCGAACTGGCCACGAACGGCGCCTGGGTATGGCTGACGCTGCCACCGCCACCGCCACCGCCGCCACCACCGCCGCCGGGGGAAACGGTGGTGAAGTGCCATTCGGTCAATTCATTTAACAGTCCGTTTTCCCCTACCCCTTTGACGCTTCCGACCGGTATGGTCACGAAGTATTTCGTGCTGTTGGAGAAGGTGGGGTGGCTGATGCTCAGTACCCGGCCGCTCAAGGTGGCGCTGGTCCCGCTGAGCTGGGTCGAACTGTCGCTGATTTTGACCCCGCTGAGATCCACCGGGGTGACATCCATGTCAAAGATAGCGCTTACCGTCGCGTTGACAGCGACACCGGTCAGCCCGTTGGCGGGATTGAAAGATATCACCGCCGGTTTGGGCGGGGGCGGCGCGGATACGTTGAATCCCAGGGTGTCGGTGCACAGGTTGGCGGTGGCTTTGAGTACGTGGGCCCCCGGCGCGTCGACCAGTTCCTCGGGGATGGTCCCGCTGATTGTCCCGCTGTTGTCGGTCACCCGCTGGTCGAAGTAAACTATTTCGCTCTCCGGGTCGAGCAGTAAGATGGCGATGTTGACGTCAGAGACCTCCCCGTCGCCGGTCAGGGTCACGGTGAAATCTACCGGTTCGTCTACCATGCAGCAGGCATCGCTGATTTTGATATCCAGTTGGTACACCGGGGAAGGTGGCGGATCAACTGGATCACCCTCCACATTGCCCATGCTCTCCTGAATGGCTTTAAAGACTTCCTTCTCGGTCGGGGTCAGGGAATCAACCGTGGCCTGGAAGGTCTGCAGGCTAAAACCGCAGTCGATGAGATCCTGCTGGGTGATGTTGCTGTTGTTGGTTATGTAGGCGCAGATTTCAACCATACCCTGCGGGTCGATGACCAGGTCCTCGCTGTACTTGAGGTTGAACAGCATCAGCCATACATTGATCTGTTCGTTGGTATCCAGACCCCAGGTGTTTCCTATATCGTTGCGGAATCCCTCTGGAAAGGACAGGTAGGTTTGGCCGAACAGGTAATCAAGATTCAGCCCGCCGTCCGTCCAGTCCCGGGGGGACTGCTCGATAGCGTCGATAAACCCGTCGTAACCGCCGTAGATGTTAAAGACATACTGGTTAAAGACTGAGGGGAACTGCATCCCCGACTGGTTGAGCCCGAACTTCGTTTGAAGATTCCCCTTCTCGCCCGGGGTCAATATACCAGTGAACAGTGAATCCATCATGCTGCCCGAGGCTGTTACCAGGAACTCCACTTCGCATGGTTCCAAATCCTGCATCTTGTCCAGCATCGGGTTGAGCGGCATCCACTCGGAATCCACCGCCTTACTGGAGGGCACCCCCACGAACATCCCGCCTAACAGCAGAGTGATGGTGAGGAGAACGGCCAGTGTGGTTTTAAATAGTCTTTTAATACGCATCTTCTCACCCCTCTCTACAGGCTGAATTCATAAAAACTGCTCAACGTCTTCCAGGGGTCTTCCTCCGAGCCGAACTTTACCACCGAGATCTTCACCTTGTCGGCCCCAAGCGGGATAGCGCCGCAGGGAATGCTGTTTTCCCCTGTTCCTATAGTACACGGTACTACTTTACAGCCCACCGGGGTGTTTCCATTGAAGAACTGGAACACGCAATGGCCCTCGACCGCCGCATCCAGGTTCACAAGCTCGGCGGAACCACCGCTCCCGAACCCTTCGACGTAGATGGAGTAGTTGTAGAAAGTTATGGTCCCGGTTTCGGTCACAGGGGGTTCTCCCTCGCTGGTGGCTGTTACTACCAGGTCATACTGCTTTTCCACCGGCAGCAGGAACGTCTCCGGCGACCAGCTCGCGGTGCATTCAGTCCCTGTCGATGGGATCGGAGCAACGCTTTCTCCTCCCACACTGACCTGCCAGGCGACCGATACCGGATCGTCACCCTTCACGGCCGAGGCGCTGATGGTGGACGGCTGTCCCCGGTACGCTGATGCGGCCTGTACGGAGATCTCCAGGGTGTCAGCCGGCGGCTGCGCCGGGTTCACGGTCACCGCTATGGAGGCGGAATCGGTGGCACCGGTTTCGGTCACCGCGCTCCCCTTCACCACTATACCGACATTGGCAACCGTACTGACCGCCGGGCTGGCGGCCCCTGCCACGGTCACCACTATGGCGTTGCCGGTTCCCTTGGCGGCGGCTGCGTTCAACCCCGCCGGCATCCCGGTCAAGATCAGGTCGCTCGCGGAGACGACACCTTTCACCGTACCCTGGGTGATGTCGATCGTCCAGGTGTTGTCACCGGGGGATACCGCGGTGTTGCCCGACGCCATGGTGACCGCGGCGTCGCCGGCTGTGCCCGCCACCTGGATCGGCGCAACCGCGGCCGGGTTTACCATAACCGCTATGGCAGCGGAGTCGGTTGCCTCGGTCTCGGTTACCGCGCTCCCCTTAACCACGATGCTGACGTTGGCTGTCGAGCCCACAGCCGGGCTGGCGGTGCCGGCCACGGTAATGACTATGCTGTTGGCTGCACCTTTGGCCGCGGTGGCGGAAAGTCCGAAAGGCATCCCAGAAATATCCAGGTCGCTGGCTGAAACGTCACCCTTCACCGTACCCTGGGTGATGTTCAGCACCCAGGTGTTGTTGGCGGACACGGCGGTGTTCCCGGTATCCATATTTACATCTGCGTCGGTAGCGTTACCAGTTACCTTGGTTGGTGTTGAGGTATTTGGTATGGTTATGGTAAGTGTATATACCTCCCAAGGATTCCAGGTCACAGGTTTGTTGTCTTTCTCCGTTACGCTTATCGGATTGTAATCAATACCTAAAATATTGACCTTAAAGGTTATTGGCTTGTCCTCGTCGGTCCCTTCTACCCCGGTTATAATAAAGCTCAGGAACTGACCATCAACAATGGTCTGGGTGCCCTTCACTTCATTATCAACCAATGCGGTTAGTGTACCCGTGGCAACCATGGTTCCGTTTTCCATCTTTACAACCCCGTCACAGGCCGGCGGCGGGGAAGGCGGGGCCTCCGCAGTTGCCGGCATAGCTAGTGTCAGGGTCATTAGAACCGTTAACAGCAGACCTATAATAAACCTGAATCTATTCTTAAAGCACATATTTACCCCCCTTATCACTTTTTCTCCAGCAGGTTAAGAGCAATAACGGCACACTCCGCCCGGGTAATCTGCTTGGCGGCCGCGAAGGTGTTGTCGGGATAGCCCTTGATGATCCCTCCCGCCACCGCATCTTTTACCCCGTCCTGCCCCCATGCAGGTATCTGGTCCTTGTCCGCGAAGGTGAGGTCCGCCGCGGGGGTGGTTCCAGATTTCTGTGCGAGAACACGGCCTGCTATCACCGCCAGCTCTACGCGAGTTATGGGTTCCTGGGGGCTAAGGCTGATTTTTCCATCTGGCTGGGTGGAACCCTTGACCAGGCCGGCCTTGATCGCGGCCGCCAGGTAGGGTTTCGCCCACTCGGGCACCGAGGAGGCGTCGCTGTAGCTGTCGAAGCTCGCCCCTTCCTCGGGCTTCAGGTCCAGGGTCTTCACCAGAATCGTCACGCACTCGGCGCGGGTGATCTGGTTGTTGGGCCGGAAGGTATTGTCGGGGTATCCGCCGACGATTCCCCTGCCGACCAAGGCCTCGATCTTTTCCTTGGCCCAACTGTCACCTATGTCGGTAAGTTTGACCTCCTTTTCCGGTGCCGCCGGCGTGGTCGGTGTCGTTGGCGTGGTCGGCTCCGTCGGTGTCGTCGGCTCCGTCGGCGTGGTCGGTTCCGTCGGCGTGGTCGGTTCCGTCGGCGTGGTCGGTTCCGTCGGCGTGGTCGGTTCCGTCGGCGTGGTCGGTTCCGTCGGTTCCCCGGCCACCTCGGCGTCGATGGTGAGCTTCAGGGTTATGACGTCCATGCTCTGCCATAAGACGCTGGCTGGATCAGAAACCGCGGCGTATTCTTTTCCATCTACAGTCACCTTGAAAGTGACGGGTTTGCCGGCTGTGCTGTCATCCCCGTTTACCACGATGGGCTCGGATTTCTCTCTGGCCTTCGCGATATCCATCTCCCCGGCCACCTGCCCGTCGATGTAGGCCTTTACCGTCCCGGTCGTCACATCGACTCCCTTGACGGTCTTTATCTGAAGGTCATAGAAGGCCGGCAGGAGTGGCGGCGCGTCACCTTCGGCCAGCACGACAGCCGCGCCCGTGAATACCAGGCCCAATGCCAGCAGTACCGCCAGCAGTACCGCTTTTTTGCTCCACATTAGACTTCTGCTCCGCATTGCTCTGCTCCGCAGTGATTCTTTGTTCCGCATGCTTGTCCACCTCTTTGATAATTAATGAGGGTATTGGGGGGCGGGACACCTAGCCCGCCCCCACACCTTATTCATTGCCGGTCTAGGGATCGACCAGTTCGAGGCCGATATTGGCCGCCAGGTCCTGAGTCTGGTTCAGGTAAACCCAGTAGTTGTCGCCGTTGAAGACCGGGTAGTTGGGGTCATTCATCCAGGCAGGCATGGTACCCTGGGACACTGCGAGTACGGTCCACGGCGCCAGGTTGCCCAGCGAACTGCCCGGGTTGTAGACCAGCTTGCAGCCGTTGCAGATCGAGCCCAGGAAGTGGTAGGCCGGATCGGCCTGAGCAAAGGTGTTGCTGCAGTCGTACTGTACCGATACCCCTACCGAGTTCCAGCCGAGCCCAAGGGTGCGCATCGGCGGCATCGACTCGGACGGGTCGTCGGCACGGGCGTAGATGTATTTGGCGGTCCAGTAATCGGCGTCCGGGCCGGGTTCCTTACGCTGCTCGGTCTTGACATAGTAGCACTTCAGCGGCTCGACCACGTCGGCGCCGGTCTTGACCTTCCAGGAACCGTTCTCGTAGCTGACGATCAGACGGTAGCTGCCGGCAGGCATCAGGTCGGCGAAGGTGCCGTACTTGGTGCAGTCAGTGCCGTTAGCCAGGTACTTCGGGGTCGACAGGGTCTGCCAGGACTCGGCGTCCAGGGCGCGGGTCAGCTCGACCGGCGAAATGAACGGACCAACTGTAATCAATTCGCTCTTGAGTATATGACCCGTTACCTTGCCCTTCAGGGTCACCTGGGCCTGCAGGGTCTTGCCAACCGCATTCTTGTCTACGTAGATGTAGAAGTGCGACTTGTTGGTGCTCCAGGGGTGCACGTAGGTAGCCCAGCCGTGGCAGGCCTCGCAAATAAGCGCATCCCCATCTTCGTCATACACGTCGCCGTGTCCCTCGAACTGACCCTTCGCGTTGAAGCAGACGTTGAGGGTGGTATCCCAGGTCGCCCACTCGGCGAAGTTGCAGGGAAACTGGCTGGTGGAACTGGGGTCGTAAAGCTCGACCTTCACGTCAAAATCCTCGGTGGCACGGGGATCGACCCAGACGGCCGCGGAAAGAGGCCAGCCAGCTCGCGGACTTTCGTTACATACAACCTTGGGATCGATCTCGAGATAAACCTTGTCGGTCTCCCGGACGATGGCCCGGCATTGGGCGACCTGCGGGGTGCCGCCGATGATGGAGCGCTCTTCGACGTATATCTGCTTATTTATGGAAGCCGCGTTGGCGTAGAAGTAGACCGTCACGCTCGACTGTCCCGCCGGGACGTAGACGTGGGATATCTCGACTCCCCCGTCGGTCTTTATCTTGTCGTAGAAGTTGCCGGCTATGTCCTTGCCGCCTCCCGATTTGAAGTAAGCCGCCAGGTCGACCTTGAGAGCAGCGTCCACAGTGGTGCTGTGGCAGAACTTGTCGATGACCTGGACCTTCACCGGGACCGGCTTGTTGAAAGGTATTTCGCCGTCGTCGGAAATCCCTTCGATATCCTCGGCGCTGGAGTTGGTATACTCGTTGGGCGGGGCCATCTGCTTGATGGCTACCGCTACCCCGGGGCCGCTCGTGATCACCACGTCACTGGCCGCCAGCCAGGCGTGGGGAGCGGTCTCCAGGCACCCGTCAACATGGTAGCTCCCCTTCGCGATATGCGGGGACTTGCCGTCCTCCAGTCCTTCGGCTGGGACCAGGTCCGGGGTGGTTGTAAAGGAGCCGACATATTCAATTTCCGGGTCGGCATTGGCGTCCTTGACCTCTACGGTGCGGGCTTTGATGAAGTAGTCCTGGCCGTACTGCCAGCAGGCCGGGACCTTGATGGCCTCGCTGAAAGTGGTCGCGCCGCCCGGGTTCCTTACGGTATGGGCAATTACCGGGCAGATGAAGTTCCCGCTGCAGGGGTCGGTGCAGCAGTAGTTGGGAATATAGAGGCTGTCGGAAGCAGCCGCCACCAGCTGATCCTCACATACCACCGCCCCCGAGGTGGGATCGATCGCCGGCAGCCCCTTGCTGTCCACCACGCTGATGATCACCGGCCAGGTGTCGTAAGGCCAGGGATTGCCGCAGGCATCCGTTACCGTGCCCTCGACCGTAACCGTGGTCCCGCCGGCCTGGATGGTCCCCGGGACCGGGCTGGTGATGGTAACCGAGCCCACGGTTTCAACCACCCTCAACCCCTTGCAGATGGTGGGGAAGCAGTTGGTGGAGCTGCTGACACAAACGGTGTAGGTGTCGGGAACACAGGTGCTCTTGACCTTCAATCCCTGGATCTTGATGTACTTCACGTTGCCGGTCATCGGCAGGTTCTGCTTCTGGACGCGGAACGTAGCTTTCTGGTTGGCGTTGTCGATGGTGGGTACGATCTGCATGTACTGGTAGCCGCTCTTGGTTACCCCCATGCCCACCTCGACCGCGTGACCGGCCGCCGGGCTCAAGTCGAACTGGGTGCCGGAAGCGACCGCCGGGAACTGGACCACCAGGTCGGTGTCACCGAGCACTATGGCCTCGATATCCACGTCAAACTCGAAATTATAGCTGTAAGTATGACTGGCCTTCACCACGTTGGGGGAGAGTTCAGAGTCGGAACCTCCCGCCACAGCCACCCCGCCGAACGCCAGACAGCAAAGCATCATTATAACCAGAACTGCACTAGCCTTGTAACCCTTGAACTTGGGCATTTAACCTTTCCCTCCCTTTGTAGATTCTTCAGCGACCGGTTAACAGTCGCTCCCAGTGGAATCACCTCTTCTCGGCTGTAATGCATACAATCCCCGTATGTTAAGGTCATGTATAGCTCAGGTGACCACCTCCCCTCTCTGTCCTAAAACCACAGGTTTTCATCTGCACTGAGGCAAACAAAAAGAGGAGACTAAATAACAAGTCTCCTCTTCGATGGCCTCTAAGGGCTTCCGTTGAGTTAAATAAGAAGGATGTCGACTATACGGTTAGAAGCGCGGCGAGTCAGTCTACAGGTAATCGATCCTCTTGATCCCGTGGGTGGATATCCTTATTATCCGCTTGCACTTGGCGCACTTGATTTCGATTATGTCATCCTGGATAACGCAGTTGACTATACAGATCAGGCGGTTGCAGACACACCTCTGCTCCCCCAGGTACCTCTTGTCTTTTTTACCCACACCCTCTATCAAGTTGCTGAGTTCACCCGCTTCTTTCAACAATTGAAACCTCTTTCCTCTAAACTGGGATAAAAACGGTATCTCCTTGTGGGCCCTGTGTCCTGACAGGACCGCGAAGAGGAAACCCTTGGTTTCCTCTTAAAATTGCCTCTAAGGGGCTTTATTGGAGTCCTTAACCGGTCGCTATTTAAATTTACGATGGTCAAACCTAACTTATGTAAAGGTAATTCATCAAATAGGACAAAATACCTCTATCGAAATATTTGTTTAAATGTAAGGGCAGCGGTTTTTTTATTACAGGATGTGATTTTTTTGCGCAATGGATTTGGTTTTATCGAACCTGGCTCCGGGCCGGTCGAGCAATAATGGAGCCTCTTGATTATACGATTTAGGGTGTTTGTCCCATATCCACTGGGTTTTTCGCTGGCTCCCGCTTTCGGGAAAAATCAACATCAGGTATGCAATCGCAGCGGTGTCGCAAGACCCAAAAAGTGGTCGCTAATCTACCAAACGGACTTAGGGATGGCGGATATACTTGATTTTTCTACCTTTTTTCTCCCCGGGAATAAAAAAAGGGACCCCGGTCCGTATTCGACCGGGGTCCCGTGTACGTCTATGTAAGGCTATCCTTCTACCGCCTTCCGGTGCCGTTTTTTACTGTTTATCAGCCGCTGGTAGATTTCGACCAGCTGGCTGGTGATGACCGGAGCGGAAAGCAGTTCGGCCTTCTTCAGCGCGTTCTCCGACATCTGTTTCCACATCTGTTCGTCCCGCAGCAGGGTTATCACCGCGCTGCTGAAGCACTCCAGGTCATGGTCGGTCAGGATGCCGTTGATACCGTTGTCTACCATCTCGGAAACCCCAAACGCGTCGAGCGCCACCACCGGCAGCCCGGTGGCCATCGCCTCCACCACTACCAGGCCCTGGGTCTCCGTGACCGACGGGAAGACGAACAGGTCGGCCCCGTAATAGCTGTTCACCAGGTCGTCGTCCACCATCCGCCCCGCGAAGATGACCCGGTCGCCCAATCCCAGGTCCCGGACCAGCTCCTTCAGGGCGTCCTCCTCAGGGCCCTGCGCCACCAGCACCAGGTAGACATCGGGGAGTCCGGCAATCCTGGTAAAGGCCCGGATGAGAAACTCCAGGTTCTTCTCCTTGGACAGCCTCCCTACAAACAGTAGCACCTTGTCTCCCTGGCTCAGTCCGAATTTCTTCCGCAGCCACTGCCGGTCGCCGTTTTTAAACCGGTCCAGGTCGATCCCGGTCGGGAGCACCTCGATGGGAGACTTCACCCCGTAGTCGTCAAGAATCTGCTTTACCTTGGAGGTGGGGGTGATGACCGTGTCGCACTGGTTGCAGAAGTAGCGGGTTATCTGGACGGTCAGGCGGCGGGTCAGGTCCTGCTGCAGGGGTACGTAGTGGACGTACTGCTCGTAGAGGGTGTGGTAGGTGAACACCAGGGGTATCCCCATGCGGCGGGCCTGCACCGCGCCCAACCTCCCCAGCAGGAAAGGGGAATGGACGTGGATCAGGTCGAGGTCCAGCCCCTTGATGATCGAGCCCATCTTTAACGAGATGGGGATGGCCACACTGAAGTCGTTGTTGGTCGGTGAACGAAAAGAGCGAAACCTGAATATCCCGGGTTCGTCCTCGGTGGCCTCCGGGTAGCGGGGAGCGAAGATATACACCTCGTGGCCCATTTCCTTTAGCTCCCGTACCGTGTTTTCGATCGAGATGACCACCCCGCTGATATAAGGCTTGTAACTGTCAGAAAAAATTCCTATCCGCAATAAACTCACCTTTTTCTACATACGCTGGATGACCATGTGCGACTGCACCATCTTGATTATTTCAGCGATAAAGTTGCTTATCACCGGGAGGTTTAAGACCACCGCTTTCTGCATCAGGTATATCACCAGGGCACCCAGCAGGGTAAACCCGATAGCCATGCCCAGGCCCCGGGCCAGGCCAGCGATGAAGTTCATCCACAGCATACGGGCCGGACGCCTTACCATCTCGGTGTATTCCATCAGGTTGGTCCTCTCGATGGTAAGGATAAGTTCTTCAACCCTCGATATCAGGGAACTGACCGAGGACTTCGATTCGCCCGACGCCCCGGTATCGTCTTCGGCTGCTTTGCTGGCAGGGAGTTCCAACTGTATCCTCCTCTCACTGCCATATTATTCCCAGATTCGTTGTTATCCAGCCTGATTCTGGCGGCCGCTGTCTGCCGCCGAGCCCGCCCGAAGAAACACGCCGCTCTCCGCTCCCCAGCCTTCGGTTACCCCGTGCCAGGCGCTGAAGACCCGGTTGATCTTCTCCCCTTCCAGCAGGGAGGACAGTCTGGTTCCTTCGTCTATCGGCAGGGTCCCGGAGAACAGCCAGCCCTTTTCCTCTTCATAAAGGCAGATGTGCCCTACCCTTTCGGGAGCTGAGATCACCCTCAGCCGGTACCGGGGGGTATTTACCCAGCTGTGGATGCGGCGGCCTTTGGCGGGTACCGGCCGGCCCCACCATACGCCCTCCCAGAAGGGGATCGAAAGGTTGCTCTGGGGCTGCCTGACCATCGGCAGCGCCTGACGGTGGGCCCGGATCGGGAGGCTGAACTCCCGCTGCAGCCGGGCGTTGTTGCCGATACACCCCGAGGTCCCGCTGGTGTTTACGATCTGCAGCACCTTTTTATCCCGGCAGGCCCTGACGATGCTGGAACCGAAGCGGGCCGGGCCGGTGTCTATCAGCAGTCCGTCGATCAGGTACGCATTGAACAGCAGCCGACCGTTTCCGGGCCACCTGGGGCCCATGGAGAACTGGGTGATATCGCCATGTTCAAATACAGCGAACACTTGTAAATTTTTTCTCTCCTTCTAAATCAATGGGTGATATGGGTCAGTTTCTATTAATACTACTGCCTATTATGAAATATACCATTAATTCGCCAGCGATTGAATAGGCGCGGGTATTCTTCCTCCCCTTCCCACGAAGTGGTTGGAGGAGAAGTGGTGCAGCGGCATGATAACCGCGCTCCCCAGCAGCCCGCCGAACTCCACCCGGTCCCCCACCCCCTTGCCGGGGACGGGGATGATGCGGGCCGCGGTTGTCTTCCGGTTGATCATGCCGATCGCCGCCTCGTCGGCGATTATCGCCGCGATGGTCTCCGCGCTGGTATCCCCGGGGACGGCGATCATGTCGAGGCCCACCGAGCAGACCGAGGTCATCGCCTCCAGCTTGTCGACCGTCAGGGCTCCCGCCTCGACCGCCGCCACCATCCCGGCGTCCTCGCTGACGGGGATGAACGCCCCGCTCAGGCCTCCCACGTAGGATGAGGCCATCGCCCCTCCCTTTTTCACCGCGTCGTTTAGCAGGGCCAGGGCGGCGGTGGTCCCGTGGGTACCGCACCTCTCCAGGCCCATGGCCTCCAGTATGTCGGCCACGCTGTCACCGATAGCGGGCGTGGGTGCGAGTGACAGGTCCACTATCCCGAAAGGGACCCCCAGCCGCTGTGAGGCCCTGCGGCCGATCAGCTCGCCCATCCGGGTGACCTTGAAGGCAGTCAGCTTGATGGCCGTGGCCAGGGCCCCGAAGTCCGCCTGCGGGTTCTTCCGCACGGTGTTCAGCACCACCCCCGGGCCGCTTACTCCGATGTTCAGGACGCACTCGGGCTCCCCGACCCCGTGGAAGGCTCCGGCCATGAAGGGGTTGTCCTCCGGCACGTTGCAGAACACCACCAGTTTGGCGCAGCCGAAACCGTCCCGATGGGCGGTCAGCTCCGCGGTCCGCTTGACCACCTGCCCCATCCGGTAAACCGCGTCCATGTTGATCCCGGCGTGGGTGGTGGCGACGTTTACCGAGGAACAGACCCGCTCGGTCGAGGCCAGGGCCTCGGGGATGCTCTCGATCAGCCTCTCGTCCCCCACGGAAAAACCCTTGTGCACCAGGCTGGAATAACCGCCGAGAAAGTTGACCCCGACCTCGTCCGCGGCCTTATCCAGCACCCGGGCCAGGCTGACCAGCTCGGCGACCTCCAGCCCGTCGGCTATGATCGCGACCGGGGTGACCGAGATCCTTTTATTGATGATCGGGATGCCGTACTCCCGCTGCAGGTCTTCCCCCACCTTCACCAGGTCGCTGGCGCAGCGGACGATCTTCTCGTAGACCTTGTTATTCAGAACGGCCGGGTCGGAGTCCCGGCAGTCCCTCAGGCTGATGCCCATGGTGATGGTGCGGATGTCCAGGTTCTGCGATTCGACCATTCTTATGGTCTCCAGAATCTCCTCCGCGCTTATCGATACAGGCATACCGCATCTCCTTTCTTGCTTACAGCCGGTGCATATAGCGGAAAACGTCCTCATGCAGCGCCGTTATCTTAATTCCCAGTTCGTCACCCTTTTCCCCCAGCTTCTGCTGCAGGGAGATCAGGTCGATGCCGGCGCCCGACATGTCCACCAGGGCGATCATCACGAACAGTTCCTGCATGATGGTCTGGCTGATATCCAGGATATTGACGTTGTATCTGGCCAGTACGTCGGACACCCCCGCTATGATCCCGACCCGGTCCTGCCCGATAACGGTTACCACCACTCGACTGCCCTCAGTGACCATTGTTATCCCGCCTTCCATTTATAATAGCTTCCCGAAGTGGGAAAAAGGCCGGGGCAAACCTCCGGCCTTCAGCAGTTCCAGCAATTAGATAGCGATCTCCTTTACCACCTTTGAACAGCGCGGACACACCTCCGGGTGCTGCGGGTCTTCACCCACCTCGGGGTGGTACTGCCAGCAGCGCACGCATTTTTCTCCCCGGGCCGCCTCGACCGCCACGGCTACCCCCGGCAGTTCTTCCGAGTGGTGGCTACCCGCCGGCGGGGTCTCGCCTGGTTTGTGCAGCTCCACCTGGGAAACGATGAACAGGTCCGCCAGGTCGCCCCCCCAGGAGAGCAGGTACCCGTACCACTCGCGCTCGGGGTACAGGTGGACCCGGGCCGCCAGGGAATGGCCGATGGTCTTCTGCTGCCGGGCTATCTCCAGAGCCTTGGACACCACGGACCGCACCTCGATCAGCTTATCCCAGCGCCGCTCCAGCTCGGGGTCGTCGTACTCCGGCCTTTCTGCCGGCCAGCCCGCCAGCTGCACGCTGGCCACCCGGTCCTTTGGCCGGGGCAGGTAGCGCCAGATCTCCTCGGTCGTGAAGGCCAGGACCGGGGCCAGGAGGCTCACCAGCGCCTCGATGATCTGGGAGATGACGGTCTGGGCTGCCCGGCGCTCCGGCGAACCGGGGGCCGAGCAGTAGAGGCGGTCCTTGATGATATCCAGGTAAAAGGCGCTCATGTCGACCACGCAGAAGTTGTGGACGCTGTGATACACCACGTGAAACTCGTAGTTCTGATAGGCCGCGGTCACCCTCCGGATCAGCTTGTTCAGCCTCATCAGGGCCCAGCGGTCGATTTCCAGGAGCTTTGATTCGGGCACCCGGTCTTTTTCGGGTTCGAAGTCGTACAGGTTGCCCAGGATGAAACGGCAGGTGTTGCGTATCTTGCGGTAGGCCTCGGTGACCTGCTTCAGGATGTTCTTGGAGACCGCGATGTCGTTGCGGTAGTCCGAGGACGAGACCCACAGCCGCAGGATATCCGCGCCCATCTCTTTAATAACGTTCAATGGATTGATAACGTTCCCCAACGACTTGGACATCTTCCGTCCCTGCTCATCCACGACGTACCCGTGGGTCAGCACGATCCGGTAGGGAGCCAGGTTTCTCACCGCGACCGAGGTGGAGAGCGACGAGTTGAACCAACCCCGGTGCTGGTCGCTACCTTCCAGGTATAAGTCCGCAGGCCAGGACAGGTCGGGCCGGGTCTCCAGGACCGCGAAGTGGCTGCTCCCGGAGTCGAACCAGACGTCCATGGTGTCGGTCTCCTTGCGGAACTCGCCGTGGTCGCAGCTGGGGCAGGTAAAACCGGCCGGGAGCAGCTCCCTGGCGCCGGCCACGAACCAGATGTCGGAGCCATGTTCGCGGAATAGCTCCTGTACGCGCTTGATGGTCTGGTCGTTTATAACCGGCTCACCGCATGACTCACAGTAGAATATGGGGATCGGGACCCCCCAGGTGCGCTGCCGGGAGATGCACCAGTCGCCCCGGTCCGCCACCATGTTGTAGATGCGGTCACGGCCCCAGGCTGGTATCCACCTGACCTCGTCGATCTGCTGCAGCGCCTGCTGCCGGAAGCCGTCGATCGAGGCGAACCACTGCTCGGTGGCCCGAAAGATGATGGGGTGCTTGCAGCGCCAGCAGTGCGGGTACTGGTGGGTGGTGCTGTCCCGCTTCAACAACCTGCCGCGTTCTGACAATTCCTCCAGGATGGCGGCGTTGGCCTTCTCATAGTACATCCCGGCGACTACTCCGGTCTCGCTGTCGAACTTGCCGGTCCCGTCGACCGGCGAGATAACCCCAAGCTTATAGGCCTGACCGACGACAAAGTCCTCCTGGCCGTGTCCGGGGGCGGTGTGCACGCACCCGGTGCCCTGGTCCAGGGTAACGTGCTCGCCCAGCACCACTATCGAGTCCCGCTCGTAGAAGGGGTGCTGGCAGACCACTCTTTCCATATCGGAGCCTTTGAAGGTTTTCTCCACCTGGTAGTCGTCGATCCCCAGGACCTCCATCACGGTCTTGACCAGTTCCTGCGCCATGACGTACCTCTCGTCTCCCACCCGCACCAGGTCGTACTTGAACTCGGGGTGCAGGGAGATGCCCAGGTTGGCGGGCAGGGTCCAGGGCGTGGTGGTCCAGATGACCACGAAGGCGCCCGGCTCGGGGAACAGTCCGTGGGCGTCCTTGACCGGAAACTTCACGTAGATGGATGCCGATTTTTTGTCCGCATACTCCACCTCTGCTTCGGCCAGCGCGGTCTCGCAGTCGGTGCACCAGTATACGGGTTTCAGTCCCTTGTATATATAGCCTTTCTTGGCCATCTCTCCGAAGACCCCGATCTGTACCGCCTCGAACGCGGGCTTCAGGGTGATGTAGGGGTCGTCCCAGTCTCCCCTCACTCCCAGCCGCTTGAACTCCTCCCTCTGGATATCGACGTAGCGCAAGGCATACTCGCGGCAGTGCTTGCGGAACTCCGCCACGTTGATCTCCTTGCGGTTTATCCCCAGGTCCTTGATCGCCTGCTGTTCGATAGGCAGGCCGTGGGTGTCCCAGCCGGGGACGTACGGGGAGTCGTACCCCACCAGGGAGTGGTACTTGACCACGATGTCTTTTAAAATCTTATTGAGCGCGGTGCCCAGGTGAATATGCCCATTGGCGTATGGCGGGCCGTCATGGAGGATGAATCTCGGTTTCCCCTGGCTGGCCTCCTGTACCTGTGCGTAAATCCTGCCCTCTTCCCAGTATTTCAGTATTTCTGGTTCTCTCTGCGGCAGGTTGCCCCGCATCGGGAAGTCGGTCTGGGGAAGGTTCAGCGTTTTTTCGTACTCCAAATCACTTTCACCTCACGTTATGCAAAAACCCCCCATCCCTCTGGATAAGGACGAGAGGTTTACCTCTAGCCTGATTTTTCTAATTATAAGCTATATCGTCTATAAGGTCAACAAGTCAGGCGCCTGGCCAGCTCCTCCCCGGTCATCCCCTGGACCTTGACCACCTTGCTGCGGGAGGAAAGACCCGATACCAGCTGCAGGCTGGAACGCGGCACCCCCAGCCTCTCGGCCAGGTACTTCAGCAGCAGCGCGTTGGCCTCGCCCTCCACCGGCGGGGCGGTCAGGCGCACCTTCAGGCTGTCGTCCATCCATCCCACGACCTCGTTCTTCGAGGCCCGGGGCTGGACCCGTATCTTTATCTGTACCCCGCCTTCGACTTCCTTGATCCCTCCCATGGCTCAGACCTGCTCCGTTTCCCGTTTTTCCATGGCGGCAGCGGCCTCGCTCTCCTCGGGCGAGAAAGACTCCATCAGTTCGAGCTGGGCCATGATAAACGCCTTGATCTGCGCCTTCATACCCTTGAACGACTGCAGCAGCTTGGTCTCCTCCAGGGCCATCTGCTCCCGGTTCTGCACCGCCGTCCGGATGATCTCCTCGGCCTGGCCACGGGCATCCCTGATCAGGACCTCGGCCTCCCGCCGCGCCAGCAGGGCAACCTCCTCGGAGGTCTTCTGGGCCAGCACCAGCGCGTTGTTCATGGTCTCTTCCATGTTCTTGTACTGGCTGATCAGCTTGTCCTTCTGCTGCAGCTCCTCCTCCAGCTCGAGCTGCTTGCGGTACAGGGTTTCGTAGTCCCGGGCGATCTGGTCCAGGAAGCTGTCCACTTCCATCTCGTTGTAACCACGGATGGAACGACCGAACACCCGGTTAGTGATTTCGATCGGGGTAATCATTAACCGTCCCCCTTTCTATTAGCACCCCAGCGCCCCGGCGGTATACCCCCGGGGGGCGAGACGCGCTAAAAACTCCCAGTCGGAAGTCTCTACCCTGAAGCTGGTCGGGTCCTTCGCCGCGCTCTCGATATGGCGGCGGTATATGTCCACCAGCCGGCCGGTGGTGCCGGCGTCGAGGCCGCCTGCCTCCAGGCGCAGGAGCGCAGGCCGGCCGGGCACCAGGCTCGGAAGGTAGGGCAGCCAGCAGAGCGGCTGGGAGAACATCACATGGGTGCGGCCGTACCGGTCCACCTCCAGCGGGTAGACCTCACCCGCCTCGTCCTCGAGCGACAGGCGCGATAAAACCGAGCCATCGCCGACCGGCAGCGCGGCCTCTTTTATGACCGCCGCCAGGTCGCTGTTTATAGTCATGGCCGCCAGCGGTCCGTGAACCACCAGTTCCAGCGGCATCTCCGAAATCCTTAGCAATAGCAGCAGCTGGTCAATCGGTACCTCGACCGAGACCGCGGCCCGCTTCAGTCCCAGGCCGCTGGCAGCCCGCACCGCCGCCCGATTGGAGAGGTTCAGGGGGTAGTCCCCGTATACCGGTATCCCGCCGATCTCAGCGGCCATCTGGCAGAAACCCCAGTTGGCGGCCATCAGCCCGTCGATCCCCGCCTCAATCAGTCCTTCCAGCGATGAACGGTACTCGCCGAGTTCGCGTCGATGAGCGATCCGGGGGGTGGCGTAGACAGCCTCGGCCCGGTAACCGCGGATCAGGCTGACCGCCTCCCGCACCTGGCCTATCCCCCAGGGTTCGGCGTCCTCCCCTCCCAGGTAGATGACCCGGGCCCCTGATTTCAGAGCCGGTTCGACCGAGTCCAGCCGGCTGACCCGCACCCCCAGAGCGGGTATCGGGAAGGGCGGCCCCGATTCTTCTGTACCTTCCGGCTGCTTCCCGGCAGGGCTTGAGGACTCGTTCACGGATACCACCGGGTGCTCGATGGGCCGGGTGGGGAACTGCGGTTCCCTGGCGCCGGTGTAGTCGAACAGCCCGGCCCCCGGGTCGCCCCAGAGCCTCCCCGGGGTCAGTTCGCGGATGCGGCTGTCATGCAGCCTTTTCCATTCTTCCCGGTCCATCCGGTAGCCGAGCGGGTCATCGAGGTACCGGTCCAGGGCGCGCCGGTAGGTGCTCACCAGCGGTCCCAGGAAAGACCCCGGCCTCATCCGGCCTTCGATCTTGAAACAGACTATCCCCGCCTGAACCATGTCGGGGATGTACTGGTAAAGGTTCAGGTCCTTACACCCCAGGAGGTATTCTCCGGGCAGGTCTAGGTACTCCCGTTTCCCGTTATCGCCTTCGGCGAAGGCCTTGTAGCGCCAGCGGCAGGGTTTCATGCAGCGTCCCCGGTTTCCGCTCTCCCCGAAAATAAGAGAACTGGCCAGGCACTGGCCGGTCTGTGAAACGCAGAGTTCGCCGTGGATGAAGCACTCGATCTCGAGGTCGCTGTTCGCGGTGAGGTTCCAGACCTGTTCGAGCGAAAGGTCCCTGGTCACAATAACCCGGGAGAATCCGAGCTGTTTTAACAGCTCCATCTCCCGGTGGTTGCTGACACCGACCTGTACGCTGGCGTGCAGCGGTCGGGTGATCCCCAGCTCCCGGGCCAGCCCGGCCACCGCCAGGTCCTGAGCGATCAGGGCGTCGACCCCTGCCCCCTCCAGAAACTCCAGGTGCCTCGCCAGCCCGTCCAGCTCGCCGTCGAAGTACAGGTTGTTTACGGTTACATAGACCCTGGCCCCCCGCTGATGAGCGAACCCCACCGCTTCCCTAATCTGGTCCTCGGTAAAGTTGAGGTCCGAGCGCCACTGGCGCATGTTCAGGTTTTTTCCGCCCAGGTATACCGCATCAGCCCCCGCCTGGATAACCGCCTCGAAGGCCTCCCAGTTTCCGGCCGGGGCTAGAAGTTCTGGCCTGTTCATTATTGCGATCTTTGTCCCCCTTATCAGAAACCCCTTATGAGTTCGAATATGACCCTTTCGAGTATCTGCAGCACCAGGAAGGCCAATATGGGAGAGAAGTCTATCCCCATGCCCGGCCGCATCAGTTTCCTGAACGGGGACAGAAGGGGTTCTGTAAGCTGGTAGACCAGTTTTATCAATGGATTGTATGGATCATGCCGAATAAAAGACAGGACGCACCTGATGATGATGAGTATATAAAGCACCTCGAACACGAGGTTTACGATGTAGTAAAGGTTCATGCTTCCTCCCGCTTGTCTATCGTTTGAGTTCCTTTGAACGGTCGGCGGCGGCTGCCACCGTGTCCATCAGTATCCCGCGGATTCCACCCCTCTCCATCACCTGCAGGCCGGCGATGGTGGTGCCGCCGGGGGAAGTGACCTGGTCTTTCAGCACTCCGGGGTGCTGGCCGGTTTCCAGAACCATCTTCGCCGCCCCGGCCAGGGTCTGCGCGGCCAATCCCAGGGCCACCGCCCGGGGAAGCCCCACCCGCACCCCGGCGTCAGCCAGGGCTTCAATAATCACATAACCGTACGCGGGTCCGCTGCCGCTCAGTCCGGTCACCGCGTCCATCTGGGCCTCCGGGACGTTGACCACTATCCCCACCGCCTCGAAGATCGAGCGGCACTGGGTTTCGTGCTCGCGGCGCGTACTGCTGCCGGGGGAGATCGCGGTGGCCCCCTGGCCTACCACGGCCGGGGTGTTGGGCATCGCCCGGATCACCGGGTAAGGAACCGGCAGCGCTTCCTCCACGAACTTGATGGAGATGCCGGCCGCTATGGACACTATCAGCGGAAGGCCCTTAACGCTTTCGGTCAGCACCTGAGTGATGTCCGCCAGCTCCACCAGCACCTCTTCCAGGTTCTGGGGTTTGACCGCCAGGACCACTACATCCGAGTTCTCATAGATCGACCGATTGTTGGCCGAGGTCTTTATCCCGTACTGGCTCTTTATGTATTTCAACCGGGCCGCCTGTACGTCACTGGCGATAATCTGACGGGGAGCCGCACCCGATTTAATCAGTCCCCGAATCAGGGCTTCCGCCATAGCTCCCGCTCCGACGAATCCCACCCGAAGCTTCATGTCCTCCTGCCTCCCCTAAATCCGCCGCTCCCGGTTGGTCAACCAGGGCAAAAACGATTTCTCTTCGAGTTCGCTCTTCATCTCGTTGGAAATGTCCACGTTGTGCGGCACGAACAGGATGACCCCGGGACTGACCTTCTGGACCCTTCCATCCATGGCGTAGCACGCTCCGCTCATGAAGTCCAGTATCCGCTGGGCGACCTCCTTTTCCGTGTTTTCCAGGTTGAGTATCACCTGGCGCTTGTTTTTCATGTGCTCCGAGATCCCCTGCGCCTCCTCGAAGGCTTTGGGTTCCGCGAGTACTACCCGATGCTGTTTAGGAGAGTGCAGACTGACAACGGTCCCTCGCTTGCCAGTTTCAGCCGGAGGCTGATGCATGACGATCTCCTCACGAGCGGCGTCATCCTCCTCATCATCCTGCATCCACAGAAAGTTCATTACCTTGTCGACTAATCCCACTTCCTTCACTCCTTTGCTGGTTTTGACCGGGGCCCGAAAATGGCTGTCCCGATCCGGACCATGGTCGATCCTTCTTCAACCGCTGTTTCGTAGTCGTTGGTCATACCCATGGAAAGATGAGCCATCTCCACCCCCGGCAGCTTCTCCCGCTTCACCTGCTCCGCGAGCTGCCTGGCCGCCTGGAAAACCTCCCGGGCGCCCGCCGGCGGTCCCAGGGGAGCTATGGTCATCAGGCCCTTTATGCATAAACCCGGCAGTGCGCTGACCTTTTCCAGGAAAGGCAGTACCTGTTCCCTGGCCAGTCCCTGCTTGGTAGTTTCCCCGCTTAAGTTCACCTGCACCAGGACCGCTGTGGACACCCCCGCCGCCGTGCTCTGGGCGGATATCTCCTCGGCGAGGCTGATCCGGTCGAGCGAGTGTATCAGTTCCACCCTCCCGATCAGGGAGCGGACCTTGTTCCGCTGCAGGGTCCCGATGAAGTGCCACCGGAGCGGCGCCGCCACCAGGGGCCGCTTCGCCAGCAGGTCCTGGGCCCGGTTCTCCCCCACCGTCTTAATCCCCGCCTGCCCGGCCAGCTCGATCATCCTGGCGTCGACCGATTTGGTGACGGCTATCAGCTCTATCTCCCCGGGGTCCCTCCCGGCCCTGACCGCGGCTTCGTATATCTTCTCCTGTACCAGGCCGATCCTCGACCTCAGGTCATCCACCGGGTTGTCTATCTGGCTGCTCATGTTCAATCCTTTAACGAATCCGCATTCCCGATTTCACCAGGGCGGGGTTGACCACCACCAGTTCCCCCGAGTCGATGCCGGACACGGCGGTCTGGCCGCCGCTGGCTCCGATCAGTTCCACCCTGCGCCATTCCGCGATACCCTTGTAAACCACGAACACCCCGCTGTCGTCACCCTGCCTGACCAGGCTCCCGCTGGGAACGATCACTCCCGACCAGCGGTTCAGCGCCAGCACCGCCGGGGTCTTTCGCTGCAGCAGCAGCTCCTCCTGGAAGTCGGGCAGCTTCAGCAGCAGACGGGCCTTATCCCCCGCCCGCAGCTGTTTCAGAACCGCGGCGCGTACGAACGGCTGGTCAGGCTTCAACTGTAACCATAACTCCTTGGCCGCTTCGAGGCTGCGCCCCTCAGCGTTCGCCTCTACCTCCAGGGCCAGCATGGTCGGGGTCAGGTTGTCCACTACGACCGCCACCGTTCCACCGGCCGCCACCAGGCTGTTCTGCCGGGTGCGGTCGCTGGCCGCCGCTGGAGGCGTCAGCTGCGACAGGTCGAGTTTCTCCCAGTTTTCCTGGGTGAACAGTCCCTCTGTCCCATCCAGGTGCAGCCGGAGCAGTCCATTCGCGGGGCTGTATATGGTGGCCAGCGGGTCTCGGCCCGCGAGGCTCTCGCCCAGCATCGCGCCCAGCTGCTGTCCTTTACGGACCCGCTCCCCTTCCTTCAGGGCGGGGAAGAACTTTCCCTCGACCGGCGTTAAAACCGCTGTCTCGCGGTTGATGACCACAGCGTCGAGGTTTATGGTTTCCTGCAGGACCCCGGACTGAACGGCCTCTACCTTTATCCCCCATCGTCCCCAGGCGTTGAGCAGCCAGTTCGAGAGGCCCCAGAGGACCAGGATCAATACAGCTGTACCGATTATTCCCAGCAGTATCCGGTTCCCGAGCCGGCGGTAAACACTCCTCCGGCGGCGAAGCCTGGTGTTTGAAGAGGAATAACCCATTATTAGACAACTCCCCGTTAAACCCATGTTAACCTAGGGCCGGTGAGGTGTCAAGCGGCTGTACCTCTGGAATCCTGGATTTTTCGCAGTTTCCGGCAATTTGAGGTGACAACCTTCCCTCTCCAGACAGATTGATGAACAGATCAACCCGGTCTCAGCATTATAAAGGCCGCCATGCGCCCGGTGACCCCTCCCGGCTCGCGCCGGTAGGAGTAGAAATAGTCGGGGCTGCAGCAGGTGCAGAGGCGGCTGGTGAAAACATTCTGATCCCTTACCCCGATCTCGATCAGGGGGCGGCGGTTGGCCTCCCACAGGTCGAGGTGCGCCTTCTGGCCGGGCCGGGGAGTCAGCAGTTCGCTGTGGTAGGGAAAGGCCGCTGTGAACTGCTCTATTAGGGGGGCATCGACCTCGTAGCAGCAGGGACCGATGGAGGGGGATATCGCCACCCGGCAGTCCTCCGGCCTGGTGCCGAAGGCCTCTCCCATGGCCCTCACGGTCTTTTCCCCTATCCTCAGCCGGGTCCCCTTCCAGCCCGCGTGCGCGATCCCCACCGCTTTTTTCAGCGGGTCGAGGATCAACAGCGCCACACAGTCGGCGTGATGGGTGACCAGCGGCAGACCCGGTTCCCGGGTGATCAGGGCATCGCAGTCGGAAATGGACGACTCCAGGTCCCGGGCCCCCGCTCCCGCGTCGGACCACTCCGCCAGATGGACGCGGTCACCGTGCACCTGGGCCGGCACCACCTGGCTCCCTGGCGGCAGGCCCGCGGCCTCCGCCAGTATCCCGCGGTTTTTCAGGACCAGTTCGGTGACGTCACCGACGTGCAGCCCCTGGTTCAGGGAGGAGTACGGTCCGCCGCTGACTCCCCCGATCCGGGTGCTGAACCCGCTTATAACCATCCCGGTCGCTTCAAGTCCCGGGGGGTAGAACCAGACGGTCCTTTCATTACTTCTGGTCAGCCACCCCGACTCTTCCATAAACAACTGCTTACCTCCCGCATCCTGGTAAGGTATAATAAGGTATACTACAGATGGAGGTGAATCCGGTGCGTTGGGTGATTCTCTGCACCGTCTACCAGCCCCGGCACCTGGTGATCCAGGGCCTGCTGGAAAGCTCGGGCATCCCCTTTAAGCTGGAATACGAAGCCGTGGCCCAGATCCAGGGCATCACCATGGGCCCGCTGGGTGAGGTGAAGTTCCTGGTGCCCGAGGAATACGAAGCCGTGGCCCGGCAGCTGCTCGAGAGCCCGGTCGAGCTGGGCGAATAACCCCGGTCCTAGGTCACCCTCCCGAAGGCCGGGAGCCGGCTCAGCATGTCCTTGATGAAGGCCTCTTTTTCCCTCAGGTACTCGCGATAATCCGCGCTGTCGGTCCCCGAAAGCTCTACCTGCAGCTTTTTCAGGTAGTTTTCCAGGATCTCGTGCAGCATCTGTGACTCCTTCCCCGTCAGTTCGATCAGCATGGCGCCGCTCTTCATGACTTCCCCCTCCTTAAACTACACCTCATTGTATCTGTTTATTCCCTGATTCTATCTTTCCCGTCACGAGACGGGTCCTATCTCTATCACCCGGCCCTCCCGCAGCGAAAACGGCACGTCGATCAGCCGCTGGTTGGCGGACCCGCGAAAAGCCAGCGTCAGGTCCCGCTGCTGAAGGATGAACGGTCCGTCCACCAGGACATCGATATACCTCATCACCGGCATATCCCGCACCTGATCGAACCGGTAGCCGGTGTACACCCAGATGCTCAGGTCGGGCCTTTTCCCTTTTATTATCTTGAGAACCGATAGGAGCGCCTCGCCCTGCATCAGCGGGTCCCCACCGCTGAAGGTGATCCCCTGGTGCAGCGGGCTGACGTGCTTCAGGAGCTGCTCGGCGAACCTTTCTTCGTCCATCTCCCTGCCGCCTTCCGCCGGCTGCAGCTCGGGGTTGTGGCACCCCTCACAGGCCCGGGGACAGCCCTGGAGGAAGGCGACCACCCGGATCCCCGTTCCGTCGACTATTGATTCGTATAAAACCTCGGCATACTTGATCATAGCTTCTCCGATCCACTCTTTCCTGGCTTCAACAAAAATCAAAGCAGCCCCGGCGTCGAATCGGGGAAGTCTACAACCAACGTCCTGATTCTTCGATAAGCTGCGTCAACCGGGGTTTTCTCCTTTGCTTTAATTATACCTTAAAGGCATACAACGAAAAACCCATTATCAATGGATGCATCAACTATTATCCGCCACCGGCGCGCTCACCGTGGCAGTTTCATGGTAACGGGCCCGGAATATCCCCACGATGCTGACCACCACCATGACCGCTCCGGCGATGGTCATCCCGGTTATCTGCTCGTCCAGCAGCCACCAGCCGAGCAGCAGGGCCAGCACCGGGTTCACGTAGCTGTAAGTCATGGCGATGTTGATAGGCAGCAGCCGGATGACGTTGATGAACGAGGTGAAAGCGATGACCGACCCGAATACGATCAGGTAGGACAGCGCCAGCAGGGCGCTGCTGGTCGGGTGAGGGAACGGCTCCTGGAATACTGCCGCCAGGAGCAGGAACAGGAAGCCGGAGACCAGGTGCTGATAGCCGGAGATCACCGTCGAGGGGAAGTTCACCGGGTAGCGGGTCTGGATTATCGACCCGAATCCCCAGCAGACCGAGGCCGACAGCAGGGCGATCCCCGATGCGAAGTCGGTGCCGCCGCCGTCCAAAAGCGACGGGGCCACCAGGACCCCCAGACCGCAGAAGCCGAACAGCAGCGACCCGGCCAGGAGCGGCGCCGGGGCCTTTTTGGACAGTATCGAATCGAAGAGCGCGACCCAGATCGGGGAGGATGCGGCCACCAGGGCGGCGAAACCCGAGTTGGCGTGCTGCTCCGCCCAGACCACCAGGCCGTTGCCGCCTACCCACAGCAGGGCCCCCGATGCACCCATGATCATGAGTTCCCTGGCGGTCGGCTTCAGGCGGAACCCCCGGAGAAAGCAGTAGACGAACAGGATGGCGCAGGCGAAGAACATCCGGACAGCCACCATCGAAAACGGTGGGAACCCGCTGCCCTCCTCCACCGCGACTCGGATCGCCAGGTAGGTGCTGCTCCAGATTATGTAGACCACCAGCAGGTGGGCCAGCCCGGCCCGGGAAAGCGAGGAACCGTTATCACTGTGCATCGGCGACTCCAATTCTTCCTAATCTATTTAAAAATCTGCGGCTTTAATCTCAATCACGGGTTGGCCGGCAGCGGGCCGGCCGCCCAGCGGCAGGCGGGAGGTCTCCTTGATGGTCTGGAAGACGATCGTGGTGCGGGTCGAGTGGATCGACTTTATCGCCCCCAGCCGCTCCTTGATCAGGCGCCACAGGGCCTCGGTGTCCCGAGCCCGTATCTTTAAAAGGTAGCAGTCCTCCCCCGCGACGTTGTGCACCTCCTGGACCTCCGGGATCTCCGCCAGCTTCATTCCCAACTCGACAGATCCCAGCGGACCCTCGGCGGCCCTTACAAAAACGAAGGCCAGCAGACCCAGGTCCATCTCCCTCGGATCGAGCCGGGCCTCGTAGCCTTTGACGATTCCCCTTGATTCGAGCTTCTTGATCCTCTCGAAGACCGCCGAAGGGGCGAGTCCTACCTGCCGGGCGACCTCGGCGTTGGAGATCCGGGCCTTCCCCTGAATAATAGACAGTATTTCCCTGTCTTTTTCGTCAATCATTCTGCAATGTCCCGTTTTCCTTAAATATCTTTAGTAAATTTTAGCAATCTAATGTTGATTCGTCAATTGTTAATTCTGCTTGAACAAACCAAAACCCCCTTCTCGGGAAGGGGGCCCGTAACGGTTATATTAAATCACCTAGTGTTTCTTCCCTGGCTCCGCCTTCTCCCGCTTCCGGCGGACCTGTTTTAAGAGGAACTTGACCCACCAGGACTGCTCGCGGTAAACCACCGGCTGCCCCTGCAGGGTTGCCGCGGCCTTGTCGAACGCATCCTCGATCAGGGCGTCGTGCAGCCACCGGATGGCCAGGGGCCAGCTTTTTTTGCTTTCCCCCATGAGTTCCATCCGGATGGTGTGCCGCAGCCGGACCATCTCCGGCGAGGTCTCCTCCACATCGAAGCAGTGGGTGCCTATGAACCCCGCCGGGTTGGTGAACCGGAACCGGATGTACCGGCCCGGCTCGTACTTCTCGATGACGTATCCGATAGTCCCCCCGCCGTGGCCGCCCACCGCCCCGACCTCCAGGGGACGGTCGAAAAACATGGGTCCCCACCTCTCGTACGGCCATAACCGGTCCCCTTGAGAGGACAAGCCGTCGATCAGGGCTCCCACCTCGTCCAGCGCGGCCCGGTACTCACGGCTGTGGATATTGACTACCATGGCATCACTCACTCCCCATCCAGATATTTAAGGTCGGGGGGGACTCGTTGGTAAACAGCACCTTGGGACCGGCGGTGACGTTTTCCTTGATCTGCTGGTCGAGTTCCTCCAGGAAGGCCTCTATCTCGTGTTCCAGGATGGTCTTCTGCCAGGCGGCGACCTTCGCCAGCCGGGCCTTGTAGACCTTGATCTGCTCGATGAGCAGCTCTTTATACTCCTCCAGCATCAGGATCATCTGCTCGCCGTCCGGGTTTTTGTTCACTATCTCCTTGATCTTGTTCAGGGGCAGTCCCAGGTCCTTCATAAACAAAACACTCTCGATAAGTTCAAGCTGTTCCTGGCTGTAGTAACGGTAGCTGTTGGCCTCGTCCACCCGGGCGGGGGCGATGATCCCCAGTTTCTCATAGACCCGCAGGGTACTCGGCTTCAACCGGCACATCCGGGAAAAGCGGCCGATGGTAAACATGGTTTTCCCTCCCGACGCAATTAAAGTATAAAGGTTGAACCTAGGTGCAGGGTCAAGAAAATTTAAATAGTTTACTGAGATTTATTATATAATTAATCCATCGCCCGGATAAGGATGGGAGCAAAAGAGTGAGCAGCATTGGCACTGACACCGAAAGCCCGGCGGCCTTCAAGAAAGCGTCTCTCTGGTCGAAGACCTTTATCTTCACCTTTTTCGCCAACTTCCTGGTCTACTTCTGCGTGCAGGGCCTCTGGCCGATTGTCCCCCTGTATATCGTGGTCATGGGCGGAGACGAGAGGCTGGTCGGGCTGTATGCCGGTGCCTTCACCCTGGTCAATATGCTGATGCGGCCGGTGTCAGGTATGCTGCTCGACCGCTTCGACCGCCGGGCCGTCCTGGTGGCTGGAGCCGCCCTGCTGGCCCTGGTGATTGCCGGCTACAACTTCGCCTCGGCCCTGTCCCTGCTGCTGCTGGTAAGGATGATGCACGGCGCCTCCAACAGCCTGGCCAACACCTCCATCACGACGGTGGCCAGCGGCCTGCTGCCCCCAGCCCGCCTGGGAGAAGGTATGGGACTGTTCAGCCTCTCCACCTCGATTTCGATTGCCCTGGCCCCGGCGGCCGCGATCCTGGTCCTGAACCGGGCCGGCTTCAGCGGGGTGTTCCTCGCCAACTGCCTGCTGGCCTTCACGGCGCTGTTTATCATTCTGCTGTCGGTCCGGGTAATCCCGGCCCAGCAGGTTCGGCCACAGGCGCCTCCTTCCCGCCTCCAGTGGTCGGACTTCTTCGAGTCCCAGGCGCTCCCGGCGGCGGTGATAATCCTGCTGGTAAACAATATCTTCGGGATACTCACCTCCTTTATCCCCCTCTTCGCGGCCGAGCTGGGGATCGGCAACAGCGGCCTCTTCTTCACCGCCCTGGCCTCGACCACCATGCTCTCGCGTCCCCTGGCCGGCCGCTGGGCGGACTCCAAAGGCGCTGACAAGCTGATTGCCATGGGACTGATCCTCACCGTCGTCAGCCTGATAATAACCTCCCGGTCCAGCGGCATCGTGCACCTTATCATCGCCGGCCTGCTGTTCGGTTTCGGGTTAACGGTCTTCCTGCCAACGATGCAGGCCCTGCTGCTCAAGAAGGTTTCCCTCGCCCGCCGGGGAGCGGCGATGGGCACCTTCCTGACCGGGTTCGACCTGGGCAACGGCATCGGCGCCGCCGTAGGCGGCGTGCTGGCCTCCACCTACGGCTTCCGGGTCACCTTCCTGCTGGGTATCCTGCCAATCTCCCTGGCCGCCCTGGTGTACTTCCTCTCCGGGATCGGCCGGGTCGAGTCCCGGGGGTAAACTTTAACCCAAAGAAAAAACCGCTGTTCCCAGCAGCGCGTTTATAATCTCTCTCGGGGGAATTTTTTTATATAAAAAATCCTGCCGAATAAAGAATTCAGCAGGATCTTTTTAAAAGATTCCGTATGCTTATAAAGACCGATGCCACATTGGCTCTAAACATATAAGTTTAGCAGTATCAAAAAAACTATTACGGCAGCCGCGGTTAGAATTACAATCCGCAGTTCTTTTCTCTTCACGTATCCTTGTCTGATTAATTCCCCATACACAAAATAGGCAACCAGTGCGGCAAGAAAAACTTTCAGGCCGAGAACCATATCGAGTATCACCTCATAACCACAGCCGATTTTTATTAGGAAAAAATAGTATTGTTCTGCTACTATTAACAATGGAAGCAGTATCCCGAATTCCAGGTAAGACCCGAACCGGCCGGCTGAATCAGTGGTTCTGATCGAAAAAGGGTGAATCAGCATGAAACTCTTTTCATTGGTTAAAAGGATTATATTGCTTTTAAGAAAAACCTTAAACCCTAAATTTATGGATAAACGAGACCCCGCTCCGCTTATCGAGGAAGGTTGGGCCGATAGGCGCCAGCTGCTTAAAAACATCGGCAGATACCTCAACTGAGAGCAGCGGTAGCTAAGCTTAACGGTCCTTACATCAGGTACATTAAATAAATATAAATTGAAGAGATCACAATCGACAGCAGCATAAACGGAAACGCCACCTTCATAAATCCGACAAATGAAATGGGATAACCGTTCCGCTCGGAGATACCCGCCACAATCACGTTAGCCGAGGCGCCGATAATCGTGCCGTTCCCACCGAGACAGGCCCCCAGCGACAACGCCCACCACAACGGCTCGAGCGGCATGGCGCTCAGCTGGCCCATGGTTTTAATCAGCGGAATCATTGTCGCCACGAAGGGTATGTTGTCGACAAAGGCCGATGCAATCGCTGACAGCCAAAGAATCAGCATCACCGTCGTATTCAGCTGCCCCCCGGTTACCTCAAGCGAGCCCCTCGCGACAGACTCGATCACCCCGACCTTTTCCAGTCCGCCTACCAGTACGAACAGTCCCACAAAGAAGAATATGGTCGGCCACTCGACCGCATGCAGCACTTCTTCCGGGTCGATGCGTGACATCAGCATCAGGAGCGAGGCCCCACCCATAGCGATTACCGACGAAGGAAGATGAATAAACTGGTGCAGGACGAACCCGGCAACGGTCAGGCCGATTACAGCCAGGCATTTTTTCAGCAGCGAGCGGTCTTTTAATTCAACTGTTTCATCGAATTCCATTATAAGCTGGGCCAGTTCGGGCTGAGACTGGAGATCGCGGCGGTAGATCAGCTTTAGAATCATGATTGTGACTATGTAAATTACGATAACCACCGGAGCCAGGTTGATGACAAAGTCCATGAAGCCCAGGTCCGTCGCCCCGCCGATCATTATATTGGGAGGATCGCCTATCAGCGTGGCTGTGCCGCCTATATTCGACGCCAGCACCTCGGTGACTAAAAACGGGATCGGGTTGACCTTCAGGGTTTTGGTTATCGAAAAGGTCACCGGTACGATGAGGAGCACTGTCGTGACGTTGTCCAGAAAAGCTGAGGCTACCGCGGTAATCGCCGCCATGGCCACCAGGATGCGGAGCGGCTCCCCTTTCGCCCGCTTGGCGGCCTTGATCGCCAGATACTCGAACAGACCGGTCTTTCTGGTAATCCCCACGACTATCATCATCCCGACCAGGAGGCCGATGGTGTTGAAATCGATGGCGTGGACAGCTTCTTCCTGGCTCATGATCCCCGCGAACAGCAGTACCATAGCCCCGACCAGGGCCACGATGGTGCGGTGAAACTTTTCCGAGACAATCAGCGCGTATGTAAGCAAAAAGCTCACGCTGGTGATGATAACCGCCATCTGTGCATTCATGTATCATTCCTCCAATCAACTGCGTCAGGTGCTGCTTGTTCCTGGTCAAAGGGTAGTCTATTTAGAGAGGTGAGATCTTTGATCTCACCTCTCTTATGCGATGGATATGTTGGGGTTACCCATGGTTGATCGCTGAAGGTCTTCCGGCTGCTACACTCTGGCGTTCTGGTCGGCCCATATGGGAGCCGAGTCAACGTCACCCTTGAAGAAGTTCAGACCGTAGACGAGAAGGCACATGATTATGCCGGCCCCAAACCCGAACGCCGCTCCCTTGACCAGCAGGACGCCGCCCACGACCCCGGCGATTCCCAGGTCTTTCAGGCTCCGGGATTCTCTTATCCCGACGTAGACCGACACAAAGCCCTGGATCAGCATGGTCGAGGCCATGGCCACCGCCAGGATCGGCTTTACGATGCTGACTATCGGCAGGAGGAAATAGCCGGTCAGGGTGCCAAAGCGGAATGCTCCGACCCCGCCGATGATGCTGTCCATCGACTCGCGGCCCTTTTTCCAGCGTTCGTAGGTGACCACCGTCATGGCCGCCCAGATAGGCCCGCACATCGAGATGTCGGGGCCAAAGATGCTCATGATGCTGTTTCTGATCCCCACGATCAGGTGAGTCCGATTGGGGTTGTAATCGACCGGGTCATCGGGCCGCTCGTGCTGGGCATCCCGGATGATACCCTGGCACTGAACCGCGTCACCGAATATCACGATGTACGACGCGAGAACCATCGGGATGGATTTGAGGTATAGCTCGACGCTGGGCCAGCCTAAGGCTCCCCAGGGCACCCAGTCCGTCCACAGGGCGCCGAAGTCCGGCTGGGAGATGCCCCACTCGACCTGGGGCCAGGCGCTTTCGCCAACAATCGGCGCCACGACGACCGCGAGCAGGATCGCCGGAAGGATACCGAGGTTGGACAGGGTCTTGGCGATTACATGGTGCTGAGCCCACTCCTTGAACTTCGAGGAATACATCATGAAAAAGGCCAGGCCGATGCAGATGGTGATGGTCCACGGGAACATGTCGAACCGGCCGCCCTTCTGGAAGACCAGATTGATGGCCCCGATACCCGCTCCCAGGATAACGCCGGCCTTGATGGCGTGAGGTATAGCCTGAATCACCCGATTGGCCAGTCCGGTGATGCCCAGGAAGAGGCACCAGATGCCGAGGGTAAATTCAAAGGCGATCAGGGCGTGCATCCTTTCCACGCCGGCCGGGAACGTACTGCAGTAAGCGATCAGCAGCGGTATCGCCGGGGTAACCCACCCGGGAACCACCGGGTCGCCCAGCCATGCGTGCATGCAGTAAAGCAGGCCGTTCAGCACCACGATAGCCAGGGCAACCTCGAACGGCATTCCCAAAGTATCCTGAAGCATCGGAATGATGGAGAGGCATACGGCACACATAACCAGACCCTGAATATAATCCAGCCACTCCCACTTATAGTGGATCACGGGCAAACGCATTTTAAACGGTCCCACTGGCCAGTAGGGAGATTCCACTCCGTCCGGTCTCCTTTTTACCCAGTCCATTAAAGCAACCCTCCATTACATTTAGAATCTTAAAATAACAGTGCACAAGGAAGAATTAAGTACCAAGCTGGTTAAATAAACTGTTTTCGGTAACTACCTCCATTTGATTCAATTTACCCGGTCAATCCACCGGGCCAGTGCCTATCTCGCCCCCTTTCCAAGCTCCCCGCGGAAGTCGGGATGGGCTATGCTTATCAGGGCATCTGCTCTTTCCCGCAGCGTCCTGCCGCGCAGGTCCGCTATCCCATACTCGGTCACCACGAAATGCACGTCGTTGCGGGAAGTCGTGACCGCCGCCCCGGCGTCTAACTGACTGACGATGCGTGATATCTTCCCGCCCGACGCGGTCGAGGGAAGGGCGATGATCGACTTGCCTCCACGGGAGCGGGACGCTCCGCGTACAAAATCCACCTGGCCGCCCACGCCGCTGAACTGTTTTGGTCCAATGGTGTCGGCACAGACCTGGCCCATCAGGTCCACCTGCAGAGCGGAATTGATCGCGACAATCCTGTCATTCTGACTGATCACGAAAGGATCGTTCACATAGTCCACCGGGTACATCTCCACCATAGGGTTCTGGTCTACAAAGTCGTACAGCTTGCGGGTCCCCATCAGGAAGGCTACGACCGCCTTGCCGGGGTGCAGGGTCTTCTCGCGGCAGTTCACCACTCCCGCCTCGATCAGCTCAACCACCCCGTCGGAAAACATCTCCGAATGGATCCCCAGGTCTTTCTTCTCTTTTAGGAACAGCAGCACCGCGTCCGGTATCGCCCCTATTCCCAGCTGCAGGGTCGACCCGTCGTCGACCAGGCTGGCGATGCTTTTGCCGATAGCCTCTTCAACCGGCCCTATTCTTGGCCTCGGCAGTTCGATTATCGGCAGGTCCGTGTCGATGAAATAATCGATCTGCGACACGTGAACAAAAGAATCACCCAGGGTGCGGGGCATGTTGGGGTTTACCTCCGCCAGCACCGTCCCGGCACAGTCCACCAGGGACTTGGTGTAATCGACCGATACCCCCAGGCTGCAGAAGCCGAACTTGTCGGGTGGGGTTACCTGTATCATCGCCACGTCCACGGGTAGAATGCCCTGTTTGAACAGGCGGGGAATTTCCGAGAAAAAGCAGGGGGTGTAGTCTCCCCGCCCCTGGTTGACCGCCTCGCGGCTGGAGCCTCCCACGAACAGGGCATTGTGACGAAAGTGTCTCTCCATCCCTGGAGCGCAGTATAAGGCTCTGCCCATCGCCACCATATGTACTACTTCCACGTTCTCAAGTTCCGACGCCCTTTCCACCATTGTGATGGGCAGGGCCTGCGGCTCCCCACAGGCGTGTCCCAAGACCACCCGGTCGCCGGATTTAATGGCCTTCACAGCCTCTTCAGCTGTTACCGTCCGCTGATGATAATAATCCTGCCAGTCCACGCGAAGTCTCCTTTCTATCGGATTTTCTTCAATAACTCAGACACAACCACATCGGCCACCTGGTGTGCCGGCACATTGATCAGATCCACCATCGGACCGCTCACAAGGATCCAGTCCCGTGTCAATCCGCCAATCGCCGCGCGGTCGACACAGGCCGCCGGGCAGCCGCAAAGCAGGATGACTGCGTCCAATCCTTCCCGCGGCTGCCCGGTGACCAGACGGCAATCATCGGGCAGCCGCTTTCCTATTTCTTTAACCAGCTGCGAGCGGTCGATCTGCGGATTGCATCCGCCGCAGTACTTAACGCCTATCTGCTTCATGCTCCAAGACCGGCCCCTTCCGCAGAATCCTCAGAGCTTCACGTATCAGGTCATCGCTGATGTTCTGCTCTACAAACCGGACCTCCCTGATACCAGGGACTTTCTCTTTCAGCATCGTTTCAACCAGGTGTTCGAGTGTGAATTTGGAGGCGGGGCAGGAGCCGCATTTACCCTTGATCCGGATTCTGACCGTGCCGCCATCCACACCGACCAGCTCGATCTCCCCTCCGTCTGACTGTACCCAGGGCCGGATCTCCTTGCCGATCAGCTCGTCGATTGCAGAGTACACCGTACCCCTCCTCGCCAATTAGGTTATTCCTTTACTCCAGCCAGGGTCTTCGCCAGCTTTTTCTTATGGTCGAGGTTGCCCTGCCTGGCGATCATGATCCTCTGGGCCTGAGGCGAACCCGCCCCATGCATCGATTCGGTCAAGTATCCTACCGCGGCGCTGCCCATGGTCAGGTTCTCAACCAGCCGGATGATACGCATTCGGTTTTCGGTTGATACAGCCGCCACTCCGCGAAGGTACTTGTCCACATACACGCCGATCTCCGGATGGCGTAAATCTCGTTCGGAAGGCATCGTGCCCAGTATGCCGCCGGCGATGTCCTGAGCCAGGCGGGCGATCTCGAACGGGAACCTGGTCACGTTCTGCTTGCAGACATTGGCCAGCAGCATGTCGATCAGGTAGTTGCCCGAGGCGGTCTTCCTCCCCTCTGCCGAGCAGGCAATCCCGCAGGCGTACAGGGTCTCGTTCAGGTGAGTCATTTCGATCAGTTTATCCTTGACGTGGGAGGCCCTGGCCGCCCCGTTGTAATCCGCGGCCACGGCAGCCGCGCCGATCAATACATCGCCGACCCCAACCTTACAGCCCCCGTAGCTTTGGCGGTGATAACCCGCGAAACGCTCGACCAGGATTCCGGAAAACTGCCATTCCTCGCACATAAAGACCCGCTCCCAGGGAACGAATACATGGTCGAAAACCGTGAGTACCTCTTGTCCCCCAAACTTGGAATTACCGACATCTATGCTGCTGCCTTCGAGCTTGCGGGTGTCACACGACTGGCGGCCGTAAATATAGACGATCCCGTCGGTTGTGGTCGGGACAGCAAAGGTTACGGCATAAGCCTTGTCTTTTTCGGTCATGGAGATGGTCGGCATCACGATGATTTCGTGCGAGTTGATCATCCCCGTTTGATGCGCCTTGGCTCCGCACACCACAATTCCGTCCTCACGTTTCTCCACGATGCGGAGATACAGGTCAGGATCAGCCTGTTCACTGGGGCTCAATCCCCGGTCGCCTTTCGGGTCGGTCATCGCTCCATCAACCACGAGGTCGTTTTCCTGTACGTACTTCAGGAACTCTCTAAACCGTTTATTGTATTCCGTGCCCAGCTTCTGATCCATCTCGAAGGTCGTGCTGTCCATGGCATTAAAGGCGTCCATCCCCACACAGCGCTGGAAACAGGCTCCGGTCGACTGTCCCAGCAGCCGCTGCATCTTGACTTTTTTGATGAGATCGTCGGTGCTCTGGTGCAGGTGGTTGAACCGGTTGATCTTCTCCCCGGTTAAACTGGAGGTGCAGGTCATCAGGTCCTCATGCTCAGGTTCCATAGCCAGCTGATAAGTCATCGCCACTGAATTGATCGATGGACGGATAATCGGATGGTCGACAATGTTCTCAACCAATTCCCCCTGGACATAAATCTTCCTTTTCATCTGCCGCAGACTGTCCAGGTATTGATCGGTAGATTTTAGGACCACGGGATTCACCCTCCTTATGTTTTAATAAGATTCGTCACCTGGAACCATTTCGTTAACGAACTCTCGACGTCGAGCTGCTTACTGATATGACCATGCAAAAGCCGTTCCAGGTTATTACCCGCTGGAAAATCGCCCGTCCATTCAGGCCGCGCTGGCCTACTGCACGCTATGGATCACCGCGTATCAGGGTAATTGTGGTAACAGCGCTTATAAAAAACATAATGGGAGAAGCTTTATCCTCTCCCGATACCAATGCATCCCATATTAATCTCTTGGCCCGACCGATGTACGAGAACATCGCCGCTGTTTTTATAAATAAGACTACCGCCCCAATGTGTTATCCCACTCCCGTTATAACAGTGATGTGCGGCTACATCACACCTGGCAGCGGTGCATCAGTCAGCTTAAAACCGAATTTATGAATCTTTCGGATTACCGTCGACTGGTCGACTCCCAGGGCCGTCGCTATCTTACGGCTGGATTTGTGCTTCTTCAAGGCGTTTAGTATTATCTGTCTTTCGACCTCCTGGATGGCGTCATTGAGCGGCATCACGCCAAAGACGCTTATTTTATTGTCACTGTATATGTTATCAGTATTTCTGGCCCCGACATTTAAAAACTCGGGGATGTCTTTCGCCTCGATCAGGTCGTCGAGCGTGGTTACTACCATCCTCTCGATCATGTTCTTCAGTTCCCGTATGTTTCCCGGCCAGTTGTATGCCATCAAGCGTTCCACCACTTGATACTGCAGTTTCTTTTTTAACTTGTACTGCGAATTGAACTGATTCAAAAAGTAAATCGCCAGTGGTGGAATATCTTCCTTTCTGGATCGGAGCGGCGGAATTACTATTGGCACAACATTGATCCGGTAGTACAGGTCTTCACGGAACGAACCCTGTTTGACCATATCCTCCAGTTTCCGATTGGTCGCCACCACAATCCGCACATCAACTGGGACCGGTTTCGTCCCACCGACTCTCGTAATCTCGTGCTCGGCCAAAACGCGCAGCAGTTTTACCTGGAGGCTGAGAGACAGCTCACCGATTTCGTCCAAAAAAAGGGTTCCATGGTTAGCCACCTCGAAGATCCCTGCTTTACCCTCTTTCTTGGCGCCGGTGAAGGAGCCCCCTTCATACCCGAACAGCTCCGATTCTAAAAGCGGCTCGGGTATCGCACCGCAGTTTACCTTTATAAAAGCTCCTTTGCTGCGCTGGCTGTTGTTGTGGATAAACTTGGCCAACACCTCTTTCCCCACCCCTGATTCGCCCAGAATCAGGATGGTGGTATCGACCATTCCTACCTGGGAAGCTAGCTTGAATACCTCTTTCATCTGATCGCTTACCGCTATCGCGCCGCACTGCTGGTTAATAACGCTGCGCAGCTGCTCCAGCTCGAGGTTGTACTGCTTTTCCATCTCCTGCGCCTGTCCCAGTTGACGCTTCAGTTCGTTCAGTTCAGTAATATCCCGTACATTGGTTACCACCCGGAAGATATTTCCTTTTTGATCGAATATCGGATTGCCGGTAACCAGGACGCTTTTGCCGGTAATGACCTCCTGGGTTATGGTCACTGGCTTCTGTTCCTTTAAGACCAACAAGGAAACCGAACGGTCGTAAACCCCGGCCTTGACCAGATCGCCCATCGTCTTGCCGATTACTTCTTTTCCTTTGACGCCGGTTAACCGTTCGTAGGCCTGGTTTACTCTCAGTGTCTTACCATCCCCGTCGGTCACGTAGATCCCGTCAAAGGAAGAACCTATGATCGCTTCCAGTTCTTCCCTAAGCTCCACCGTCGCCGCCAGTTCCTTCGAGATGCTCTCTAAATCCGACATGTCCTGTAATACCGCTACCGCCCCGATAATCTCTCCGTCCATGATTATCGGGGTCCGGTTGCTCAGCATTTTTTTATCATAATGGGTTATCTTCTGACTGTATTGAGGTTCGCCGGTCCTCAACTGCTGGTAAATCTCTGTGCTGGGAAAAATCTTTTCAACCTTAACCCCTATCGCATCCTGCGCCTTGACCCCGATCATTCGCTCGGCGGCCTGATTGAAGATCTCGATTTCTCCGTGCCGGTTAACCGCAATAATCGCGTTGTGAACAGAATTAAGGATGGTGTTGAATTTATTTAAGCTGTCCCTGGCTTCCGCGGCATAAGCACGCATCAGATCGGATCTGGTTAAAATGCCCACCAGTTCTCCCCGCTCGTTTACCACCGGCAGCCGGCCGACCTTTAACCTCATCGCCTTCTCGCAGGTCGCTTCGGTGGTAATAGTTACCACATCTACCTTCATTACCTCCCCGACAGAGGTGCTGACCGGGTCGTCGCCGCACACTACCGCGCGCATGATATGGGTTTTGGTGAAGAGGCCTTTCAGTTTATCTCCTTCTACCACCGGCGCCCCGTCAATACGGTGCTTGATCAAGACGCGCGCGGCGTCCTGGATGCTCATGCTTACATCCAGGACTATCGGTTTAGGGGTCATAACGTCTTTAACCTTCACTGCATCTTCTCCCTTCCTTGCTGCTGTACCGGGATCTATGTAATTTCAACTGTAGGTATGGCCCCTTTTAGTTCCAGGTCTTTGAAAAACAAGACCTTTTTAAGCTCTACGACCACCCCTGCCTCCGGCTCCGCTACCCGTATCGACGGAGCGTAATAGACAGTGATGCCTTCAACCTCTTTAACCAGAAAGCTGTCAAGCTGTCCCCTTGCTGGCGGTCCCAATCTCACGGATGGGATTGCGCTGCGTATGAATTTCAGCCCTCAGGCGCAGCCGCTTTCCTGAATATAAAAACCAATCGTTATGGCGCTCCCGTTCCTCCGGATATACTCTGCCGCTTCTTCTTTTATGAGGATTGGACGAGCTTGTAGTGTTGGTTGCCCTTCGATCATAATTCCTCCTAGCGGACGTAATTACCCAACACTTCAATTAAAGCAAAATTCATACCATAAAAGAAACAAGATAAATCTGCCATTGATCTCCCCTCTTCACCGGCCCCCCGATGCGCCAGTACATCAGTTTTGATGCAGCAGCGGCAATATAAATAAAAAAGCGATGCACCGCCGCCTCGGGCGATGCATCTCGCCATCACATGAAGGTTTTAATTCTCGATCTGGTACGCCCCATAGTAAAGAAATCTTTTTACAAGCTAGGTATATCCTTCTCCCTTCGAGATGCTAAAACCCGTGCGCCCTCCGCTCCCGCAGCTCCGCCTGCTTGGAGTCGTTGAAGCGGTCGATGGTGCTGAGGTACCCGGTGATGCGGCGTACCCGCCGGATATCGGCGGAACCGCAGGAGGGGCAGGTGTCGTCCGCGAAGACTCCTCGGTGGAAGCAGCTGTCGCAGAAGTCGATCGGGAAGTTTATCCCCGCGTACCCCATGTCGGAGTCCCGCATGTGGCGGACGATCTTCTCCACGGCGTCCAGGTTGTGGACCGGCGGCGCCTCGAACTCGACGTAGCTGATGTGCCCGGCGTTGGTGTACTTGTGGTAGACCGCCTCCTTGGTGACCTTGTCGAAGGTGGAGATGGGGAAGCTGACCGGGATGTGGAAGGAGTTGGTGTAGTACTCCCGGTCGGTTACCCCCGGTATGCACCCGAACTCCTTCTTGTCCAGGTTGATAAACCTGCCGGAGAGCCCCTCGGCAGGGGTGGCCAGCAGGGTGTAGTTCAGGTCGTAGCGGTCGGAGGCCTCCTCCACCTTGTTGCGCATGTACTGGATGATGGAGATGCCCAGGGCCTGGGCCTCGTCAGACTCGCCGTGGTGCTTGCCCACCAGGCTGGTCAGGGTCTCCGCCAGGCCGATGAACCCGACGCTCAGCGTGCCGTGCTTCAGCACCTCCTCTATCTGGTCGCAGGGCCTGAGGTTCTCCGAGTCGCGGTAGATGCCCTGGCCGATCAGGAACGGCAGGTCCTTGGCCAGCAGCCGGCTCTGGACCTTGTAGCGGTGGTAGAGCTGCTCGCAGACCAGGTCCATCATGCGGTCCAGCTCGGGGTAAAACTTGCCCAGGCTGCGGTTGGACTTCAGGGCGATGCGGGGCAGGTTGATGGTGGTGAACGAGAGGTTGCCCCGGCGCTCGGTCACCTCGGGTCCGCGGCGGTTGCCGATCACCCTGGTGCGGCAGCCCATGTAGGCCACCTCCGACCGGTCCTCCAGGGTGTACCGGCGGTTAAAGGACGAGTCCATGAAGCTGAAGGTAGGGTTCATCCGCTGGGCGGCCACCCTGATAGCCATCTTGAACAGGTCGTGGTTGGGGTCGCCGGGGTTGAGGTTCACGCCCTCTCTCACCTTAAAGATGATGTTGGGGAAGATGGGGTTCTCCCCCCGTCCCAGGCCTGCCTCATAGGCCAGTAGCAGGTTGCGAATCACCATCTGCCCCGCGGGGGTGGTGTCGGTTCCCACGTTGATCGAGCTGAACGGCACCTGCGCCCCGGCCCGGCTGTGCATGCTGTTGAGGTTGTATATGAGGGCTTCCATCGCCTGGTAGGTCTCGTCCTCCGAGGCGTTCCCCACGTAAGCGGCCATGTCGGTATCGAAGAACGGGAAGGACTGGCCGCCGAACATGTCGTTCTGGCTGCTCTGCAGTATTATCGCCGCCTGGGCCGCGGCGGAGCCGGGCCGCTTGGGCGGACGGATGTATCCGTGTCCGTTGTGGAACCCCCGCTGCAGCAGTTCCCCCAGCGGCAGCTGCACGCAGTTTAAGGTCTTGGCGTAAAAATCCAGGTCGTGGATATGTATATCTCCACCAGAGTGAGCGAAAGAAAACTCCTCCGGGATCAGCCGGTTCAGGTAGTAGCGCCGGCTCGACGCGCTGGCTATCTGCAGCATCTTGGCGGAAGGAGAGTTTCCGATGTTGGCGTTTTCCCGGTTGGTTTCAGCCAGTATGTCCTCGACTATGTCCATCAGGTCTGACTTGGCGTCCCTCAGCCGGGTCCGCTGGGCGCGGTAAAGGATGTAAGCCTTGGCGGTCTTGGCGTGTCCGGTCTCGATCAGGGCCTTTTCCACCAGGTCCTGTACGTCTTCCACCCCGAAGGCATGTCCATTGAACCTGCCCTTTAAGAGCTTCATGACCTCCAGGGTCAGAAACATGGCGGTCTCCCGGTCTTCCCCCCCGACCGCCTTGGCGGCCTTGAAGATCGCCTCGGTTATCTTGTTGGGGTTGAACTCGACTTCCCGTCCGTCCCGTTTGCGTATGGTTTGAAACACGTTATCCCTCCCTGTTGAATTTTAAAGGTTGTTCTTCAGCAGCTGCTGAACCTCATGTACGAATTTGCTGGCGTCGGTGAACCTCCGGTATACCGAGGCGAATCGGACATAAGCCACCTCGTCCACCTGGCGCAGCCGCTCCATGACTCGCTCCCCGATCTCCTCTACAGTCACTTCCGACTCCATCTTGTTACGCAGGTCCTTCTCAACGTCGTCTGCCAGCTGTTCCATCAGCGGCGCCGACATCGAGCGTTTGTCGAAGGCCTTGATTATTCCACGCAGCAACTTGTTGCGGTCAAACACCTCACGGCGTCCATCCCTCTTAACCACTACCAGTGGTACCTCTTCCACCCGCTCGTAGGTAGTGAACCGCTTGGTGCAGCTCAGGCACTCGCGGCGGCGGCGCACTATGCTTCCCTCCTCGGCGGGGCGGGAGTCTAAGACCCGGGAGTCGTTAAAACTGCAGTAGGGGCAACGCAATCAAACTCACCTTCTTTATTTATAATTGTCAATATTTAGTGGCTATAGAGATTATAGTACACGATATATTGGGGAGTCAAGCCTGTTGAAATGGTACTTTGGTCCTATTTTTAAAATAAAATTTTTTTACGATTGGTATTATTTTTTTAGCATATAAGAAAACTGGGCTGTCGCCCGGCAAAGGCGAGAGCCCAGTTCCACTTCTCAGTATTCTGCTGCGGACCTACGAGGGGAAGGACTCCGCCGGGTGGCGGACCTCGGTGAACGCTTTGATCTCCACCAGTATCACATCCACCCCGATCTTGACTATCCGGTCCCAGGGAACCTCCAGATCGTCGTTGCGGCCAAAGATGCCGAACAGCCGACCCGGCCCGGGCAGCATAATCGCCTTGATGCTGCCGTCCTCCAGGTCGAGGTCGAAATCCTTTATCATCCCCAGTCGACGGCCGTCGACCACGTTTATCACGTCGCGCTGACGCAGTTCTGACACTCGGACCACTATCCCACCCCCTGTCACTCCTACCATTAATATATGAAAAGTGTGTCCAGGATGTGTCTAAGTGGTGGCGAAGAAAACTAGGTTTCTGCCGAAGGCGGGAACCGTAGTTGCGAAGAAAAACTTGGCTATCGCAAAGCTAAAGGCTGTGGCGAGAGCCCTAGTTACACTTGCTTCGAAGTGCACTTGCTTATTATCAGGAAGTCCGGTTTATACTCCTGATAATGTAAAAATCGCCTCCTGGCATGATTGAGCCGCGCGGGGACGGCTCAGACGTGCTTCCGCATGTGGTTCAGGGCCGCCTTCTCCAGCCGGGAGACCTGGGCCTGGGAGATGCCGATCTCTTCCGCCACCTCCATCTGGGTCTTCCCCTCGAAGAAGCGGAGGGAGAGGATCAGTTTTTCCCGCTCGCTGAGCTTCCGCATCGCCTCGCGCACGGCGATCCCTTCGAGCCAGTGCGAGTCGTGGTTCTTGTCGTCCCCGATCTGGTCCATCACGAAGATCGGGTCGCCCCCGTCGTGGTAGATGGGTTCGAACAGGGAGATCGGTTCCTGAATCGCGTCCAGCGCGAAGACCACCTCTTCCCGGGGTATCTCCAGCTCATGGGCGATTTCATTGATCGAGGGTTCGCGGGAGTTTTTGTTGACCAGGGCGTCCCTGATCTGCAGGGCCTTGTAGGCCACGTCGCGCAAAGAACGGCTGACTCGGATAGGGTTGTTGTCCCGCAGGTAGCGGCGGATCTCGCCGATGATCATCGGGACCGCGTAGGTGGAAAACTTGACGTTCTGTTCCAGGTCGAAGTTGTCTACCGCCTTCATCAGCCCGATGCACCCCACCTGGAACAGGTCATCCACAAACTCGCCGCGGTTGGTAAAGCGCTGGATCACGCTTAGGACTAATCGAAGGTTGCCGTTGACCAGGCTCTCCCGGGCGTTTCGATCCCCCTGCTTCACCTGGTTGAAAAGCTCCCGCATCTGGGCGTTGGTGAGCACCGGGAGCTTCGAGGTGTTTACTCCACAGATCTCCACCTTATTGACCGTCACGTTAAACCCCCCTGACTGGCATAGGTGTGATGATTTTTTCGAAGACAACGTTTGAATAGGGGTCGACAACTAAATTATCCCCCTGTGCCAATCAGCTTATTCCCGATAAAGAAAAACTTGTCTATTGCCAGGTCCGGGACGAAGGCGATCGGTAAACGAAAATCAGGAGGTATAAATACTTCCTGATCTTTCAATGATTCCCACTATTCAAACCGCGAATCGCGCGTCTCCGCACAACTGCTGAGGTACAGCTGCCGGAGCGGGGCCAGGCGATACCTCACTCCAGCCGGAACATCTCCTTGCGCAGCCGCTTGATAATCCGCTTCTCCAGGCGGGAGATGTACGACTGCGAGATGCCCAGCTGGTCCGCCACCTCTTTCTGGGTCTTCTCCGTCCCGCCCTTTAATCCGAACCTCAGCTCCATGATCATCTTCTCCCGCGCCGAGAGCTTCAGCATGGCGGCCTGCAGCAGCTTGCGGTCGACCTCGTCCTCCAGCTCCTTGTAGATGATGTCGTTCTCGGTCCCCAGCACGTCGGAGAGCAGGAGTTCGTTGCCGTCCCAGTCCACGTTCAGGGGCTCGTCGAAGGAGACCTCCACCCGGTTGCGGTTGTTGCGGCGCAGGTACATCAGTATCTCGTTCTCGATACACCGCGAGGCGTAGGTGGCCAGCTTGATCCGCTTGCCGGGGTCGAAGGTGTTGACCGCCTTGATCAGCCCGATGGTCCCGATGGACACCAGGTCCTCGATCCCGATTCCGGTGTTCTCGAACTTGCGGGCGATGTAGACCACCAGCCGGAGGTTCCTCTCGATCAGGACGCTTTTGACCGCGTTGTCGCCGGTCTCCAGGCGGGTGAGCAGGAAGACCTCCTCGTCCGATGACAGCGGCGGCGGGAGCGCCTCGCTGCTGCCCACATAGTAGACCTCGGTCCTGAAACCCAGGCGCTGCAGCAGTCGGACCAGGAAGAGTTTTATGGTCCACGAGCTGGATACCCATCCTCTGGTTTTCCACATCTTTTTTACCCTCCCTTAAGCCGTCATGGCTGACTCCAGCAGTTCGGGGTGAACCAGCGCCCGGTAGGTCCCCTGGGGGCAGAGCTGTTTGTCGTAGATACCGACCACCACGTTGCGGGTACTGAGGATCCTTTCGTCGACCGTGACCTTGACTTCGTCGGGCCGGAGCCCTAACAGCATCCCGTGGTTTTTTCCGATCGAGGTGAAGGGTATCAGCCTGATTCTGTGTGACCATATGGAATCCGCCAGGGTCTCGGCGGTCTTTTTCAGGTCGAAGTTGGGAGAGTTCTTCAGTATCTCTTTCAGGTCCTCCGGGAGGTAAGGCTCCATCACCGAGTACTCGGCGATAACCACCGGCGACTGGGTCAGGGGGTCCTTCAGCTGGTTGCCGGTGTCCAGCAGAGCGGGCACGGTTATCGACCGGTCCTCGATAGAGATGGTCAGCGGGACCCGGAAGAAGTTCTTGGTCAGGGCCCGGCGGATCAGCACGGTGCCCCATCGTCCCATGGCCACCGCGACCGCCAAAGCGATCAGGAGCCACAGGTACGGTATCTGGACCAGCCGCTGGGCTATGCGGGAGATCGCGCCGTAAGTTCCGCTGCTGGAAAGCAGGTAGACCGCCCCCAGCATCGCCCCCCCCATGGTGAAGGCCACCAGATAGAAGTAACCGCACAGCCGCAGGAACCCTTTTACGCTTACCGGCGCGAAGGCCACTACGACGATGACCAGTGACAGCAGCACCCTGAAAACCAGGCTGTAAAGGAACCCCATGCCCGGCAGGAGAAGCACCGCAGAGTATGAAGCGCCGGTCAGGGCCCCCAGCAGCAACCGCTTTTTGCTGGCCTCGATCTGCCCCAGCCGGGCGGTGGCCCACAGGATGGTATAGTCCATGACCAGGTTGATCAGAAAAACCACGTCCAGGTAGACATATGGCTGCTGCATAACCGCCCCCCCGCAATCCACAGCCTGACCATCATGTGAATAAACCAGTATTATATATATGACACTGGCGGCTGGGCTAGTACCAGGGATTGGGGGCGGTTTCCGCCAGGGTGTCCGATGTCAGTCCGGCCGCTCCCGGTGCCGCCCGCGCCAGGTCCCTCCTGGAGCCAAATCCATTATATTTCACCTGCCGCATAAACCTTGTCACAATCGGTCCGGCCGTTAAAACCCGACGATAAAAAAAACGACTGGAAACCGGTTTCCAGCCGTTTTATCAACACTATCGCTATTCAGTCTTTCAGCTATTTTCTCCTTAAGAAAGCGGGTATGTCGAGGTCTCCGTCAATCATCGGACGAAGCTCGATCGACTTGCCCATCTCCCGCTGTTTGGGAACCGGGGGCAGGGGGTCGAACCCGGTGGCTATCACGGTAATCCTGATCTCGTCCTGCATCGCCTGGTCGATCACCGCACCGAAGATTATGTTGGCCTCGGGGTCAGCCGCTTGGGCGATGATCTCGGCGGCCTCGTTTACCTCGAACAGGCTGAGGTCCGAACCCCCGGTGATGCTCAGCAGCACCCCGCGGGCGCCCTCGATGGAGGTCTCCAGCAGCGGGCTTGAGATGGCCGCACGGGCGGCGTCGATCGCCCGGCTCTCACCCAGGCCGGTTCCGATCCCCATCAGGGCCGAGCCGGTTTCGTACATGATGGTCTTTACATCGGCGAAGTCGAGGTTTATCAGCCCCGGCACCGCTATCAGGTCGGAGATCCCCTGTACCCCCTGGCGGAGTATGTCATCCGCGATCCGAAAAGCTTCCATTATTGAGGTGCTCTTGTCCACCACCTGGAGCAGGCGGTCATTGGGGATGGTGATCAGGGTGTCCACCTGGTTCTTCAGGTCCTGTATCCCCTTTTCCCCCTGGGTTATTCTCTTTTTCCCCTCGAACGAAAAAGGCCGGGTCACCACGCCTACGGTCAGCGCCCCCACCTCTTTAGCCACCGAGGCCACTATCGGCGCTCCCCCGGTCCCAGTGCCGCCGCCCATACCCGCGGTCACGAAAACCATGTCCGCCCCGCGCAGGGTCTGCAGCAGTTCGTCCCGGCTCTCCTCAGCCGCTTTCATGCCTATATCCGGGTTGGCCCCAGCACCAAGTCCCTTGGTGAGCTTGGACCCGATCTGAATCTTTCTTTCCGCCCGGGAAAGATTTAAGGCCTGGGCATCGGTATTCACGGAAATAAACTCCACGCCCTTAAGACCTGCCGAAATCATTCGGTTAACCGCGTTGTTTCCTCCGCCACCTACCCCGATAACTTTGATGTTGGCCAACGGGCTAATCTCGGTATCGAATTCCAGCACCCTGAACCCTCCCTAAAATTACTTATGCTAAATCTCTCCACCACGATTTGATCCTGCCCAACAGGCCTCCCAGCAGAGGGTCGCCGCTGGACATCTCGACCTGGTGGCTGCGGGCCGCTTTGATCAAAAGCCCGATCCCCGCCGCGTATGCCGGCCCGCTGACGGCTTCAGAGATTCCTCCCAGCCGGGGTGGAGAACCTAAACGAACCGGGACCCTCATCTCTTCCTGCGCCAGTTCTATTATACCATCAATTACCGAGTTGCCACCGGTAATAACCATTCCCCCGGGCAGCATGCCCCGGTACTCTGAACGCTGGATCTCCTGACGCACCAGGTTCAATATCTCCTGAAACCTCGGTTCTATGATGCTCGCCAGATGCTGGCGGGAAACCGTAAATCTTTGACCGCTGGGCGATGCTGTCTCGATGGTGTCGCTCCTGGACATCAGGCCGGCCAGGACACAGCCGTGTTCGGTCTTGATCCGTTCCGCTTCCGCCAGGCTTACCCGAAGCCCCATCGCCAGGTCGCTGGTTATGTGGTCGCCGCCCACCGGCAGGACCGAGGTGTAAAGAGGGCTTCCGCTCTCGAATAGCGATATGCCGGTGGTGCCTCCCCCGATATCCACCAGCAGGACCCCCAGGTCCTTTTCATCCTGGCGCAGTACCGCTTCGGCCGCCGCCAGCGGGTTTGCCACCAGTCCCTGGGGTTTAATGCCCGCCCGCCTGACGCTCTTGACCACGTTCTGTACCGAAGTGGTCGCCGCGGCAACGATGTGGGTCTCCACCTCCAGCCGGGCCCCGATCATCCCCTGGGGATCTCGGATGCCGCCGCACCCGTCTACGGTAAACTTTCGGGGAATCGCGTGCAAGACGCTGCAGTCCTCGGGCACGGTCTCGAACTGGGAGTTGCCGACCACCCGCCGCACGTCTTCCTCGGTTACCTCGCTGTCTTCTCCGGTCACCGCGACCACCGCGCTGCTGTTCATCGAGGTGATGCCGGTCCCGGTCATCCCCACCAGGGCCCCGGTGACGTGTATGCCGCTCATCCGCTCGGCCCTCTCCAGGGCCTGGTCGATCGAGCTTACTACCTCGTCGATGTTGACTACCGAACCTTTTTTCAGCCCGCGGGAAGGTGTGATTCCGATCCCGACAACGCTGATGCTGTGGTTTTCCGATACCTTACCAACCAGGGCTAGGGTTTTGGTGGTACCTATATCTAAGCTTACTACCAAATTCCGCCTGGCCATCGATTCCTCCGGGGTCAGTAGTCGCCTAGAAATACTTCAACACAAATCTATTTTTCCCTCTTTTTTCTATTACCGTTAATTCCTATTTTTTTAAGATAAGACGGCGAATAATCGCGAGGTTCTGAAATATCCTGACTCCAAATGCGACTATTGCGGCCATGTAAAGCTCCACCCCAAGGCGGTCTCCGATATAGGCCAGGAGCGCCGCCAGCAGGGCGTTGGAGAAAAACCCGGTGATGAAAACCGCGCTGTCGAAGTGTTCCTCCGTCGCCGCCCGTATGCCGCCGAAGACCGAGTCCAGGGCAGCCAGCACCGCTACCGACAGGTACTTGGAGTACATCACCGGCACCAGCAGCGGTGACTTGAGGCCGATTATTATTCCCAGGATAAGGCCTAACAGAGAAAGCCATCCGACCCACCACATACTAGTGACCCTCCTTGATCGGTTCAGCGTACTTGAAACTGATCGTGCCGTTGTATCCCGGCACCTGGACCACCTTGCCGTCCTTGAACTTGTCGATCTTCACCTGGATACCCCAGATTTCGAGGTACTCGACGATCCCGCCCTTAATCTTTAACGAACTCTCCATCAGATCGGGATCACCTACCGCGGTTATCACAAACGGGGGAGCGATCTTGGTCACGTTAACCAGGATGGTGGTCCCGGCGCATCGTATCTCGCTGTTGGCCATCAGGCGCTGACCGTTGATGGAGATCGCCTCGGCGCCCGCTCCCCTCAGTTCGTTCACCACGGTCAGGAGGTCCTTGTCGTGGATCAGGTACTGGTTGGGGTCCTCACCCACCTGCAGGGTCTTTAAGCTGTCGTTAAGGGTCACGATGACCCCCGGGCCCTTGGCCGGGAGCAGGCCCGCCGAGGCCCGGGCCTTGGTCAGTTCCTCCAGCAGGGCGTCGTTGGCCGAGGTCTGGCCGCGTAAAGCATTGTCCAGCTTCAGCCGCAGGTCGTGGTTCTCATAGCTCAGGTCGTCTCTATCCTGTCGGATCTGCTTGAGTTCCAGGGCCAGCACCTCGTTCTGGCGGGTGGCCGAGGAATCGGCGGTGTTGGTCACCTTGAACTGCAGCGCCAGCATCAGCCCCATAACGACACTGACGAGAATAATGCTAAAATACCCCAGTCTCCCGTTCATACCCTTCACCTCAGTTAGACTGTTTAAACTTGATCACCGGCGTACCGTTGAAGCTCATGTCTATATATTCTATCGGCTTATCCGACAATCGCTTTATTTCCTGATTCACTATAGTCTCCAGGACCGGGAGGTGTCCATCCAGGTGCTCCAGGCTGCCGACCTTTATCTCTACCTTCTCCAGGGTATAGATGCTTATGGCTTCATCGCTCTTTAAGCCTATCTCGGCGATGTCCCTGGTCAGGGACGGGCTGAACTTCTGCATCACGGGTAAAAACCGCTCCAGGCTGCTGTTGCCGATGAAGTCCCCCGGGAAGACCTCTTGGCTTGCGGTGACCCCGGTTATCACCGGCAGGTTGGTCTCGACCAGGCTCCCCACCCGGTACAGCAGCCGGCCGTCGCGGTCCACCACCATGAACCCGGTCTGGTCGGGCAGCAGCGCCAGCGGCGTCCTCTCCACCACGTTTATCTCCACCGTGGCGGGCAGGCGCCGGGTGACCCGGCAGGACTCGATAGCCGGGTGCAGAACGACCCGCTCCGCGATATCCTTTTCCTTGAGCAGGAAGATGTTCGACCCCATCCTGACGCCCGCCAGCCGGCTCACCTCGGTCGGCTTAATGTTCTTGAGGCCGTTGACCTCCACTTCCCTGACCGAAAAGAACGTGGAGTGGAGCAGCAGGTAAAAGGATGCCGCCGAAAGCAGGAAAAAGGCCAAACCGAGCAGCAACTTCCATAGAGGTCGATCCTCTATTCGCCTCTTGTCCAAAGTCTGGCTGCCCATCAATCGTCCTCCTCTTAGAAGCATTATATCAGAACCGCAACCCTTGTCCATCAGCGAACCAAAAAAACATTCCCGGCGGGAATGCTCGATAAAACTGCTTCAGGAATCGATTCTTTTTATATCAGCTCCCAGTCCCAGATATTTCTCCTCCAGCCTCTCGTATCCCCGGTCCAGGTGGTGGACGTTGTCGATCGTGGTAACCCCATCGGCGGCCATGCCGCCGATGACCAGAGCCGCACCCGCCCGAAGGTCGGACGCCTCCACACTCGCCCCGGTCAATCGCTTCACCCCCTGGATGATTGCGATCCGTCCGTCGACCTTGATCCGCGCCCCCATCCGCCGCAGCTCGTCGGCGTGCTTGTAGCGGCTCTCGAAGACGGTTTCCTTCACCACACTGGTTCCGTTGGCCAAGGCCAGTAGGCTCATGATCTGGGGCTGCAGGTCGGTCGGGAAGCCGGGAAAGGGATGGGTCTTGATATCGACCGCCCGCCAGCTACACCCCCCTTTCAGCCTAATCCCCAAGGAATCGTTGGACACCTCAACCCCTATCTCACCCAGCTTCGAGAGCAGCGCCTCCAGGTGCTCCGCCCGGGTGTTGCTGACCAGTATATCCCCCTGGGTAACCGCCCCGGCGACCAAGTGCGTGCCCGCCTCGATCCGGTCCGGTATCACCTGGTGCTCGCTGACCCCCAGCTGCGAGGTCCCTTCGATGGTTATCTTGTCGGTCCCCGCGCCCCAGACGCGGGCCCCCATCTTGCACAGAAAGCTCTGTAAATCCACGATCTCGGGCTCCCGGGCGGCGTTTCGGATAATGGTTATACCTTCGGCCAGGACCGCCGCCATCATGAGGTTTTCGGTGGCCCCGACACTCGGAAAGTCCAGATAGATACAGCTCCCCTGGAGCTTCTTGACCTTGCCCTCGATGACGCCATCTTCCTTGACCTTGGCACCCATGGACAGGAAGCCCTTTATATGCAGGTCCATCGGCCGCGATCCGATGGTGCATCCCCCGGGATAGGAAACCCCGAACTCGTGGCACCTGCCCAACAGGGCCCCCATTACCAGGTTGGATGCCCGCATCCGGCGCATCAGCTCCTCCGGCACCCGGGACTCGGACAGGTGGCGGGAACAGACCGTTACGCTGCTGTCCGACCAAGTCACCTCGGCCCCCAGGGTGACCAGGATCTCGATCATCACCTCGATGTCCTTTAGACGCGGAACCCCATGGATGATGCATTCATGGGGAGTAAGCAAACAGGCGGCCAGTATCGGGAGGGTGGCGTTTTTGGCCCCTCCCACCTTGATCTCCCCCACCAGGCGTTGGCCCCCTGTGATTCTTAAGCGGCTCATTCTGTTACCTCCTGTGCCCCGGGCTGGAACCGGGACACTTTTTTTAAGCTGTCACCTCCTCTGTAAACTCAATATTATAAACTCAAAGTGCAATTTTTTCTATTTATCTATTAAGCTTTTAGTCGCTCCAATTAAGGTTATCCGATTATTGCCTCTGTGGCTGACGGTACCCCTCAGGTCAAGCTCTCCTTCGCCTCTAGTTACATTTCTTATTGTTTTCAACAGTGGTGGAGTTCAGCTCAGTCGACCTTTTTATATTTTTCAACTGCTGCTGGATAAGCTGACTACAGATTTGGGGTCGTCGCATGCTGACTGCGGTTCTGTTAAGTTAGCGATCAAGCTTTATGCCGCTCCAATTAAGGTTATCCGATTATTGCCTCTATTGTTGACGGTATCCCTCAGGTCAAGCTCTCATTCGCCTCTAGTTACATTTATTATTGTTTTAAAATGTGGTGGAGTTCGGCTCGTTCGAGCTTTTTTCGCCTGCCTTTTCTTAAATTAAGCTTTCAGCGCTTTGACCAGGGCCTCGCCCACGGTCCAGATATTGCCCGCGCCCAGGGTGATGACCAGGTCGTCGGGCCTCACCTCTCGGGTCAGGAGTTCCAGTATCTTATCTCGGTCCGGGAGATAGACCACCTCCTGACCCTGCCTCCTCACCGCGTCCACGATCAGCTCCGCGGTCACCCCGGGGATGGGCTTCTCACCCGCCGAGTAGATGCCGTCGATGATGACCCGGTCGGCGTCGCCGAACGCCCTGCCGAACTCCTCGAACAGGAAGTTGGTGCGGGTAAAGCGGTGGGGTTGAAACACCGCGATGATCCTCTTGCCCACTATATGCCGGGCCGCCTGCAGGGTAGCCTTGATCTCGGTCGGGTGGTGGGCGTAGTCGTCCACCACGGTTACCCCGCTTACCTCTCCCAGGATCTCGAAACGCCGGTGAACGCCACGGAAGGGCTTCAGCGCCCCGGCCACCCCGGAGAAGGGGATGCCGATCTCGTGGCCCACCGCCACCGCCGCCAGGGCGTTTACCAGGTTGTGCCTCCCCGGCACAGACAGCTCCAGTACCCCCAGTTCCTTATCCCGGTGATTCACCCGGCCGGAAGAGCTTAACCCGTCGAGTTCTATCCGGTCGATCCAGAAGTCCGCCTCCGGGCTCAGGCCATAAGTAACGACACGCCGCTCTACCTGCCCCGACAGGTGGCGAAGTGTCGCGTCATCCCAGCACACCACGGCGAACCCCTCGGGACGGGTATTTGCCAGGAACTGCTTGAAGGCCTTTTCGATGTTATCAAAGTTCTGGTAGTAGTCCAGGTGGTCGTTCTCTATATTGGTCACCACCGTGCAGTGGGGGTAAAGTTTGAGGAAGGAACCGTCGCTCTCGTCGGCTTCCGATACAATGTATTCATTTCGGCCCAATTTTGCGTTTCCAGATAGCTCCTTCAATTCTCCGCCGATCAGGATGGTGGGGTCGAGGCCGTTTCTTTCCAGGGCCAGCGCGATCATCGAGGTAGTGGTGGTCTTTCCGTGGGCTCCCGATACCCCGATCCCTTTTCGAGGGTTAAAGAGCCGGGCCAGCAGCTCTCCCCGGTGGATCACCGGGACATCGCGCTTCCTGGCTTCCACTACCTCCGGATTGTCGGCCGCGACCGCGGTCGAGACGACCACCAGATAGACGCGGGGGTCCAGGTTTCTGGCGTCATGGCCGCGGTGCACGACAGCCCCGTTCTGGGCCAGCCGGTGGGTTATCGGGCTCTCGTTAAGATCGGAGCCGCTGACCGGGCATCCCATCTGCAGCAGGATAAAGGCCAGGCCGCTCATCCCGGCTCCACCCACACCGATTAAATGTATCCACCCTTCTCCCGGCAAGTCGCAATTGGGCAAAATAGAGTCACTCCTCCTGTTAATAGTGGTTATATAATGTGTCTCTCTGTGTTTACATTTTATGCTTCGAGGGTTTTATTGGTTACTTTAGTCCCGTCCCTAGCAGGGCTTCTACTTCCCCCAGGATAAGCGGGAGCGCCTCCGGGTGCCCGGCGGCCAAAGCCGCGGCAGCCATCTTCTCCCGGCGGGCCTGGTCCAGCAGGATACTTTCCACCGCCTTAAGCAGCACTTCCCCGTTCAGGTCCCGGTCCAGCAGCACCTCAGCCGCCCCGGCCCTTTCCAGCGCCCGGGCGTTGTACTCCTGATGGTTCTCCGAGGCAAAGGGATAGGGCACCAGTATCGAGGGGATCCCCCGAACGGTTATCTCCGCAAGGGTCGAGGCCCCGGCCCGGCAGACGATCAGGTCGGCCGCCGCCAGGGCGTTTTCCATGTCGTGGGCGTACGGAATTATTTTAATATTGCCTTTCTCGCCCGGGTTTAAACCCCTCTCCGACAGGGCCGCCACGGTATCCTCGAAACCCGCCGGCCCGGTGACCTGGATGACCTGTACCCCGGGGCAGCGGTTGAACCGTTCGATTACCTTGAGCATAGCCTGGTTGAGGCTCCGCGCCCCCTGGCTCCCTCCCACCGAGAGCAGGGTCAGCTGCTTCGGGTCGAGCCCCAGCTCCCCGGCCGCCTTCTCCCGCTCAGCCGTGAATATGACCGGCCTCACCGGGAGGCCGGTGGTCTTTATCCGCCTGGCCCGGGGGAACCTCCGCCTCGATTCCTCGAAGGTCACCAGGACCATGTCCGCATAGCGGGACAGCCACCGATTGGTCACGCCGGGGTAGGCGTTCTGCTCGTGGATGATCACCGGTATTCCCAGGCGGTGGGCCTGGTACAGCACCGGGGCGCAGACGTAGCCTCCCGTCCCGAACACCAGGTCCGGCCTGAAACGCTTCAGGATGCCGCGCGACTCCCAAAAACCCCGCAGGGTCTTGGCGAGGGTGGAAACCGTCCTCCAGGACAGGCGGCGTTCCAATCCCTGGGCGGTGATGGCCGAAAACCGGAATCCCTCCTTGGGAACCACCTGGGACTCCAGGCCCCGGTTGGTGCCGACGAACAGGATCTCGGCCTCCGGGAAACGTTCTTTTATTCCTCGGGCGACCGCCAGGGCCGGGTAGAGGTGTCCCCCGGTGCCGCCCCCGGCAAGCACGATGCGCATACACACCCCTCTATTGACTGCCGCTGTAACGCGAGATATTTAAGAGCATCCCCACCCCGATCATGGTGAACAGCAGCGACGACCCCCCGTAGCTGATGAAGGGCAGGGTTATGCCCGTGACCGGCAGGGACCCGGAGGCCACCATCATGTTGATTATCGCCTGTATCCCGATCATGCTGGTTATGCCGGTCGCCAGCAGCCGGCCGAACGGGTCGGGACAGATCAGCGCCACGCGCAGCCCCCGCCAGATGAAAACGAAGAACAGGGTCAGGACCACGATGACCCCCAGGTAGCCCAGTTCCTCACCCAGGATGGAGAAGATGAAGTCGGTGTTCTGCTCGGGCAGGTAGAACAGCTTCTGGTGGCTGCGGCCGAGCCCCACGCCCAACAGGCCGCCCGATCCAAGGGCATACAGGGACTGGATGATCTGAAAACCGGCCCCCCGGGGGCTCGCCCAGGGATCGAGGAACGAGATGAAGCGTTCCCACCGGTATTCAGAGAACCTGATCGCCACTATCAGAAAGACCAGCCCCGCCCCTCCCAGGCTGCCGAGGTGGGTCAGCTTCGACCCCGCCGCGAAGAACATTACAAAAACCGTTCCCGCGACCACCGCTGCGGTCCCCAGGTCTGGCTGGAGCATGATCAGCAGGACCACCATCCCCAGGATCAGTACGTTGGGGGCGAATCCGCGCAGGGGGTCCTGGATCTCCTCCCCTATAACGCTTAACCTGACCGCTATGAAGAAGATCAGGCAGATCTTTATCAACTCGGAGGGAGCGAAGCTCATGGACCCCAGGTTGAACCAGCGGCTCGACCCCTTGGTGGGGTCGGCGAAGAGCACCAGGATCAGAAGCAGCACCCCCACGCCCAGGATCGGCAGGGCCAGCTTCTTTACCCGGAAGTAGTCGATGTTCATCACCAGCAGCATCGCCGCTATCCCGACCGCCGCCCAGATGAGCTGCTTTTTCAGGTAGTAGACCGCGTGCAGGAAGGCGCCCTGCCCTCCCTCGGGAACCCCGCTGGAGCTGAAAACCATAACCATGCCGATGGAAAGCAGCACCAGCGTGGTGAGAAACAGCAGCAGGTCGGGTGGTTGTTTTTTCATCCGCATCCGGGCATCCCCTCGATCACACCTTTTTTTCCTCCGCGATGGAACCCACCAGGCTCTTGAACAGGTCTCCTCTTTCCTCGTAGTTCCTGAACATATCCCAACTGGCGCAGGCGGGGGACAGCAGCACCACGTCTCCCGGTTCCGCCAGGGAGGAGGCCTTCATCACCGCCTCCTCGAAGGTGGAGGTCCGGTAAATGTCCTTGAAGCCCACGCGGGCGACCGCCTCGTGGATATCGGGGGCGGCCTGTCCCAGCAGCACCAGGCACTTTACCCGCTCCCGGATCAAGCCCGCGAGCTGGCTGAAGTCGCTCCCCTTGTTCTTCCCGCCGGCGATCATCACGATCGGTTCGGTAAACGACTCCAGGGCCTTGATAGTGGAGTCGGGGTTGGTCCCCTTGGAGTCGTTGATATAAAGCACCCCGTCGATCTCCGCCACCCGCTCCAGGCGGTGGGCCACCCCGGGGAACTCCCGCAGGGTCCGGGCCAGGGAATCCGCCGGGACACCCAGGGCCGTGGCGCAGGCGATGGCCGCCATCGCGTTCTCAAGGTTGTGGGCCCCCCGGATGTATATCTCCTCGGGTCGGAGCACAACGTCCTCGCGGCCCTTCCACCTTATCACCACCTGTCCGTCCCGGACCATGACCCCCTCATCCAGCTGCTCCAGCCGGCTGAACCGGATCACGCTGCCCCGGGTCTTGTCCACCATCCCGCGGCAGACCGGGCAGTCGTGGTTGAAAACCGCGAAGTCCTCGGGGCCCTGGTTCATAAAGATGCGGGACTTGACCTGGGCGTACTCCTCAACCGTGTGGTGCCGGTCCAGGTGGTCGGGGGTGACGTTCAGGATCGCCGCCACCCGGGGCCTGAACTGGTGTATGCCTTCCAGCTGAAAACTGCTCATCTCCGCCACCACCAAGTGCTGCGGGGTCAAACTCTCCACCGCCAGCACCAGGGGGACGCCGATGTTTCCCCCCACCAGGACCTGACGGCCCGCGTCCTGCAGCATCTGGCCCAGCAGCGCGGTCGTCGTGGTCTTGCCGTTGGTGCCGGTGATGCCCACGAAGGGTGCGGGCGAAAAGCGGTAGGCCAGTTCTACCTCGCCCCAGACGGGTATGCCCAGGTCCTCCGCCTGCTTCAGCGGGGGAATGGTACGCGGCACCCCGGGGCTGGTCACGACCAGGTCCGTGGTTTCACGGTTCACCTCGGGGTAACCCCCGGTCACCACCCTGACCCCCAAGGACTCCAGTTCCTCTACCAGGGTCCCCAGTTCGTCCCTGGTCTTCAGGTCACAGGCAACGACCTGTCTGCCCTTGAGGCTGAGCGCCTTGGCTGCCGCCACCCCGCTCATCCCCAGACCCACCACTAAAATTCTATGCGCCAGGTTGTCCACTTATATTACCTCCGGCTCTCGATGTTATTATTTCGTCAGTACCGATAAAAGTCCCAGCCCCGCGAAGACGGCCGCCGCCGTCCAGAACACCCTGACCACCTTGGTCTCCGACCATCCCGCCAGTTCGTAGTGATGGTGCAGCGGGGCCATCAGGAACACTCTCTTGCCGGTGGTCTGGAATGATATCACCTGGATGATTACCGCCAGGGTCTCCAGTACGAAGACCCCCCCGATTATCAATAAGGCCAGCTCGGTCCGGGTGATTATCGAAAGGCTGGCCAGGGCCGCTCCCAGCGCCAGTGACCCGGTGTCGCCCATGAAGACCTTGGCGGGGTGGTGGTTGTAAACCAGGAACCCCAGGCAGCCTCCCACTACGGCTCCCGCGAAAAGGGCCAGTCCCCCCTTGTCCAGGGCCAGGGCGATGGGTATGAAGACCGCCGCGGCCAGCGCCACCGTTCCCGAGGCCAGCCCGTCCAGGCCGTCGGTCAGGTTGACCGCGTTGCCGAACCCCACCACGATGAAGGCCGCAAAAAACAAATACAGCCCACCCAAGTCTATCTCGAGGTGGGAGAACGGGACGACCAGGCTGGTACCCCGGTCGATTCCCCAGACCGCGATCACTCCCAGCAGGAGCCCGAGCAGAATCTGTCCCAGCAGCTTCTCCCGGGCCCTGAGCCCCAGGGGACGCTTCAGGACCACCTTCAGGTAGTCGTCGATGAAGCCGATCAGCCCGTAACCCAGGGTTATCAGCAGCACGGTGAACAGTTCCATGCTTCGCGGCACCCAAAAGAGCACCGCTGCCGCAATACCGATTAAAAAGATCAATCCCCCCATGGTCGGGGTCCCGGTCTTGCTCAGGTGCCGTAGGGGCCCATCATCCCTGACCTGCTGTCCAAACTTCATCCGGCGGAGGATGGGGATAATCAGGGGCCCTAAAACCAGGGACACGACTAACGCGGTCGCCAGGGTCGCCAGGACTCCCATCCAGGGATTCTCCATCTGCACTATCTCTCCTTAGCTGTTCGGAGGTTCGGTCAAAGCGGCCACTATCTGCTCCATCTTCATCCCCCGGGAGCCTTTTACCAGCACCGTGTCGCCGGGGACCAGCTCCCGCAGCAGGTAATCCGCCGCCGACCGGTTGTCGTCGAAGTGTGCCGTTCGCTCCCGGGGCAGACCGACTGACCGGGCGCCCTCGGTGATGTACCCCGCAAGGTCACCCACCGTCACCAGCAGCGACACGCCCTGCCTGGCCGCTTCCACCCCCACTATTTTATGTCCCTCTGGGGCGTAATCCCCCAGTTCGTACATCTCTCCCAGAACCGCCACCCGCCGGCCGGCCGCCAGATGGCTCAGCACCCGTAGGGCCGCCCTCATGGAATCGGGGTTGGCGTTGTATGTGTCATTGATGATGGTGGTCTGATTCAAGCCCTCCTTGATGTCTAGGCGCATGGCGGACAACCTGGCCTCGGACAGTCCCTCCGCCATCTCCTCCAGGCGCATGCCCAGCAGGTGTCCCACCGCCAGCGCTCCCAGGGCGTTGCTGATGTTGTGCTCGCCGGGGACCGGCAGGTACACCTCCTGCTCCTGGCCGCCAAGCCGCACCAGGAAACGGACGCCCTCCTTCCCCGCGAAGCGGAAGTCGCTGGCGGTTATCTTTTCACCCTCGTATTCCCCTATCCCCGGCTGTCCCGATGCGCTGTAGAACATCACCGAGCCGCGGGTGCGCGCCGCCAGCTTGCGCAGCCACAGGTCATCCCAGTTCAAAACCGCCCACCCCTCGGTCGGGAGGTTGGTCAGTATCTCCATCTTGGCGCGGGCGATGTTCTCCTGCGAACCCAGCAGCTCCTCGTGGGTGTGCCCGATATTGGTGATCAGCCCGATGCTCGGCCGGGCGATGGAACACAGGTAGGCTATCTCGCCCGGTCCCCGCATGGCCATCTCGATCACCGCCGCCTGATGCGTCCCGTCGAGCTGCATCAGGGTAAGCGGCAGCCCGATCTCGTTGTTGTAGTTGCCGCTGGTCTTTAGGGTCTTGAACCGCCGCGACAGGACCGCGGATATCAGGTCTTTGGTGGTGGTCTTGCCGGTGCTCCCGGTTACCCCGACCACTGGTATATTATACCTTTGACGGTTCCATGCCGCCAAGTCCTGAAGCGCGGTAAGCACATCCTTGACCTCGAGCAGCACCGAGTCCGCCTTCTCCCCGGGATCGAACCCCTCGGGGACCCGGCTCACGACAGCCGCAACCGCGCCAGCCTTGAGCGCTGACTCCACGTACTCGTGACCGTCGACCCTCTGCCCCGGCAGGGCGAAGAACAGGTCGCCGGGCTTCACCGTGCGGCTGTCGATGCTGACTCCACTCGCCAGCAGGTGCGGGGCTACCTCCCCGGCCGGCGGTTTCGCCCATATCACCTGGGCGATGGCCGCTAGACTCGTTCTCTCCACTCTCTACTCCCGCCTTTCACGCAGGGCTTCCCTTGCCACCTTTCGGTCATCGAAGGGAAAGGTCTCGGTCCCCACTATCTGGTAGGTCTCGTGCCCTTTTCCCGCTATAACCACTATATCGCCCGGCCTGGCCATACCCACCGCCCGCCTGATAGCGGAGCGGCGGTCCTCGATCACCTCGTACCTCTCGCTCGGCATCCCGCTGACGCCGGGGAGGATGTCATCGATGATCCGGCCCGGGTTCTCAGTCCGCGGGTTGTCCGAGGTGACGATCACGTAATCGCTCCAGCGAGCGGCTGCCTCGCCCATCAGGGGCCGCTTGGTCCGGTCCCGGTCTCCCCCGCAGCCGAAAACTGTTATCAGCCTCTCCCGGGTAATCCCCCGGGCCGTCGAGAGCACGTTTTCCATCCCGTCCGGGGTGTGGGCATAGTCCACCACCACCGCGAACTCCTGTCCCTCGCTGACCGCCTCGAAACGCCCCGGGACGCCCTCCACGCCTGCCAGGGCGGACCTGATGACCGCGGGGTCTATCCCCTCCCGCCATCCCACGGCGACAGCGGCCAGGGCGTTGTAGACATTGAACCGTCCCGATATCTGGAGCTGGACGTCGATCTCGCCGCCGGGCGTCACGGCGGTAAAGCTCACGCCGCGCAGGGTGATCTCCAGGTCCCGGGCCGATACCGCCGCATCGCTGTTGATACCAAAAGTTATCACCGGCGCTGTGGAGGCCTGGATGAAAAACTCGGCAGCCGGGTCGTCCCGGTTTATCACCGCGTACTTGGTACCGGTCTTGGCCTCTCCCTCCCCCAGCCTTGAAAACAGCAGCTGTTTCGCCTCGCGGTAGTCATCCATGCCGGTGTGAAAGTCCAGGTGGTCCTGGGTCAGGTTGGTAAAAACCCCCACGTCGAACTCGCAGTCCGCCACCCGCTTTAAGGCCAGGGCGTGCGAGGAGACCTCCATCACCACGCACTCCGCTCCCTCCCGCAGCATACGGGCCAGCAACTCCTGCAGGTCGAGAGACTCGGGGGTGGTGTGGGCGACCGGGAAGCTCTGCTCCCCCATCCTCCCCCCGATCGTGCCAAGCAGCCCGGTGGGTCTCCCCGCGGCCTTCAGCATCGCCTCGATCAGGTGAGTGGTGGTCGTCTTGCCGTTGGTCCCGGTAACCCCGATCATCCGCAGACGGCGGCCCGGCTCCCCGTAAAAAGCGGCCGCCAGCCTCGATAATGCCGTGCGGCTATCCCGCACCTGCACCACAACGGCCCCGGAGGGAGCGGCGTCCATCCGCTCCACGACGACCGCGGCCGCCCCGGCTTCGACTGCACCATCCACAAAGAGGTGGCCGTCGTTTTTCAGGCCCGGTACGGCCACAAAAAGATCCCCCGGCCTAATCCGCCGTGAATCATACTGCACACCGTTTATCTCAACCCCTGGATCACCCACCAACTGGACTACCTCCAGTCCAGGCAGCAGTTGGTTCAGCTTCATGGTTTATCCTCCTGTTTGCTCCGCTTCATTTAGTATTATTACCCATTATCGCATCCGCCTCAACCCGGGGGATTAAACGTCACGGCGACGATGGTCCCGGGCTCTACCACGGTCCCCGGTCTGGGGTTCTGCTCCGCCGCTATCCCGCTGCCGTTCGCCTGCAGGCGGAGCCCCAGCGCTCCCAGGTTCAATCCCGCCTCCCGGATGGTCTGCCCGGTGACGTCAGGCACCGTCACCTTTTGGCCGTTATCACCCTTAATCTCCTTCGGACCGATATACAGCACTATCTTGGACCCGCTGGCTACCAGCGCGTCCTCGGTCGGGGTCTGCCCCCACACCTTCTCGCCCTGACCTTCCAGGATCACGCCCAGTCCCACCTGCTGGAGGGCCCTCTCGGCTTCGGTCACGCTGAGGGTTACCACCTTCGGGACCGCCACCTGGTTCTTCTGAGAGTCCTGTCCGCCAGGCTGCGACTGGGTTATCATCGAGGTAGGCTGGTAATCGTAAGGCACCTGCATGTAACGCAGGGTGTCCCTCACCACTTCCTTGAACACCGGGGCGGACACCCAGCCCCCATAGAAGGGAAGGCCCTGGGGAGCGTCCACCATTACCAGGCAGGCCACCTTTGGGTTGTCGGCGGGCGCGAACCCGATAAACGAGGCCAGGTACTCATCGGGGAGGTACCCGCCGCCAGGGGCTATCTTCTGAGCCGTGCCGGTCTTGCCCGCCACGTGGTACCCGTCGATCTGGGCGTTGCTGCCGCTCCCTTTGGCGACGACGTTCTCGAGTATCGCCCTCATCTCCGCCGAGGTCTGGGGCGAGATGGACTGCCGCATTACCTCCGGCTGAAACTCCTTGATCACGCTGCCGTCAGGGCCGAGGACCTGCTTGGCCAGGTGCGGCTTGATGTAGTTTCCCCCGTTGGCCACGGTACACATAGCTGTCATCAGCTGTATGGGGGTCAGGGCGTTGGCCTGTCCTATGGACATGGTGGCCAGGTCGATCTGCTTGACGTTCTTCTGGTTGACCAGGATCCCGGTGGCCTCGCCGGGGAGGTCGATGCCCGTCTTCTCCCCCATCCCGAAGGCCCGCAGGTACTTGTAGAAAACCTCCTGCCCCATCCGCATCCCCACGGTGGCGTGCCCTATATTGCAGGAGACGGCGACCGCATCGGTGAAGGTCTGGCTGCCGTGGGCCCGGTTGCCCGAGCAGTGGATGGTGTGCTTGCCCACGGTCAGCCCGCCCGAGCAGTAGACCGGGGTCTGGGGGGTGACCACTCCCTCGTCGAGCGCCCCCGAGGCCGTGACTATCTTGAAGATGGACCCCGGCTCATAGGCGCTGCTGACCGCCATGTTGCGGCGGTTCTCGGCCGGGAATTCACTGTAGGAGTTGGGATTGAAGTTGGGGCGGGAGGCCATGGCCAGGACCTCTCCCGTGTTAGGGTCCATGACGATGATGGTCGCGGCTTTCGGCTGGCGGGCCTTGAACACCTTATCCAGTTCCCGCTCCGCGATATACTGGATGGTTTCATCGATGGTCAGGACCAGGCTGTTGCCGTCCTGGGGCGGCACATACATATGGGTCGCCTGGGGTATCTTGCGCCCCAGGGCGTCGTACTCGATCATTATCCTCCCCGGGACACCGCTCAGTTCCTGGTTATAGGCATAGTCTATACCCTCCAGGCCGGTGTTGTCTATCCCGGATATCCCCAGCACGTGGCAGGCCAGGAAGTCTTTGGGGTAGAAACGCTGGCTCTTTTCGGCGAAATCGATGCCCGGCAACTGGAGGCTTTTTATCTCCTGCGCCTTTTCGGGGGGAACCTTTAATTTTATCCATTCGTGACGGGATTTTTTGATGAGCTTTTCGTAGATGTCGTTTTCATCCATCCCCAGGATCGCGGCCAGTTTCTGGGCTATCTCCCTCTCCCGGCCCGACTGCTGCACCTCGGGAGGGATGGCGTACAGGGCGTCGGAACTGATGCTGACCGCCAGTTCCTGACGGTTGCGGTCGTAAATGGTGCCACGCTTGGACTCCACGGCTACGTCGCGCAGCCGGTTGTCAAGCGCCTTCTGGGTCAAAAAGTCTCCCTGCACGAACTGTATCCAGGCCACCCTGACCGCCAGGACGAGTAGGCCTGCCCCCAGGATAACGAAGACCCACTTTATTCTTTTTCGCACCACAGCAGATGAGTAACTCAAGGCAGTTCCCCTTTGCTTTAATCATACACCGCCGCCTTGGTCTTCATCCCCTGAGCTGCAGCCTTCTGAGTTGCCGGTTTTTGGGTCGTGGGCTTTTGGTTGGTAGCCCCCCGCGATGGTGAGGTCCCGGAAGCGGCCCCCTGACCGGTGGTCCCCTGTGTACTGGCTACTACCTGCTTGGCCGCTGTGGTGTTGGCTTCCGCAGACGTATTGGAGGGGCTGGAGGAGGTGCCCGGGTTTTGGGCAGCAACCAAAATTCCCGCATCTTCCGGCCGCTTCATGTTCAACCTGCTTACGGCGATGCTCTCGATGCGTTCGAGAGATTTACCCTTGGCGATGGTCAACTCCAACTGCTTATTCTCTTTTTCGAGCTGCGCCAGTTCTTTTTCCAGCTGTACCTGACGGTATCCCAGCTGGGTGGGGTAGATATAGGTCAAAGCGACAAAGACGCCCACCATGAACAGGGCCACGATCACAAGCAGTCCCTTCGCGGTCCGGTTTCTGATCCTCTTCCTTTCCACGCGGCTGTCCTTTGGCGGCGCCGGCCGGACATCGACCGTTTCCTTATTTAATTGGTCGGGGGAAAAATATTTTTCCTGCGCTAATACAAAGCTTATTTCCCCTCTCCCCTTCCTAGAACCTTGATCTGGAACCGACCCGAAAGCTAGATCTTCTCGACCACCCGCAGCCTCGAACTGCGTGAACGCGGGTTTTGGGCGATCTCGTCCTCCCCTGGGACAATCGGCTTTCGGGTTATCAGCTTAACCTGCGGTTTCGCGTTACAGACGCAGACCGGCAGATCGGTTGGGCAGGTGCAGGGATTGGCGGCCCGGGCGAACCTCTCCTTTACCAGCCGGTCCTCCAGCGAGTGAAACGAGATGACGGCCATCCGTCCACCCACCACCAAATGATCCAGGGCCGCATCCAAAACATCCGCCAGTGCCCCTAATTCATCGTTGACCGCGATCCGGATCGCCTGAAAGGTCCTTCTCGCGGGGTGCGGCCCGGTACGCCGCGCCGCGGCTGGTATCGCCGCTTTAATGATCTCCACCAGTTCCTGGGTGGAGGTGATAGCCTGCTGCCTTCGCCGCTCCACGATAAACTTCGCGATCCGGCTGGCCCAACGCTCCTCCCCGTAGTCGCGGATTATCCTCACCATTTCCGGCTCCGAGGCCTTGTTGACAAGATCATAAGCCGAAACCTCCGCCGCAGGGCTCATCCTCATATCCAGTTCAGCGTCTTCCCAGTAGCTGAAGCCTCGCTCCTTCTCGTCCAGTTGAAAAGAGGAGACCCCTAAATCCAGCAGTATCCCGTGCACCCGGTCGATCCCCAGTTCAGCCAGTATCCTCCCCAAGTGACGAAAATTCCCCTGGACCAGATCCACCCTGGCTTCGGTTCCTTCCAGTTTGGGTTTTGCCGCCTCCAGCGCCCTGGGGTCCTGGTCAATCCCCACCAGACGTCCCCCGGGACCGAGCCGGTCGAGTATCGCGCGGGAGTGCCCGCCGCCCCCCAGGGTGCAGTCCACATAGGTTCCTCCCTTGACCACCCTTAGGCCTTCGATTGTCCCTGAAAGCAAGACCGGTAAATGCATCAACATTTTATCCGCCCGACAAGTCTTTTACCTCCGAGGTCAGCCTCTATAGATTTAGCGCGGCGACACTCTCGGCCATACTTTCGTAGGCGGCTTCCGCCTCTTGATTGAATCTATCCCATTCTTCCTTGGCCCAGACCTCGGCCCGGGAGGACACCCCGGTGATCACCACGTCCTTGGTGATGCGTGCGAAATCGCGCAGGTTTTGAGGCAGCAGGATGCGCCCCTGCTTGTCGACCTCGCACTCGCTGGCCCCGGAGTAGAACATCCTGACAAAGGCCCTGGTATCCGCCTTGGTAAAAGGCAGATCCCTCATCTTCTTATCTATTATTTCCCATTCACTCAGGGGATAAAGAAAAAGGCAGCGGTCCAGCCCTTTGGTGGCAATAAAACGCTCGCCCAGGTCCTCTCGGAGCCGGGAAGGAATGAATAGCCTGCCCTTGCTGTCTAGTGAATGATTAAAAGACCCTATAAACACAGCTTTTCACTCCACGTTTTTACCCTTGGACACCACTTTCCCCCACTTTCTACCACTACGACATTTCTATAAGCTGGTTTTAATTCCTCCCGAATATATGTTCTAAATTAAAAAAATAGCCCTGGAAAGGGCTATTTTTCCACGTTTTCCGATTCAGAGGGGTGTCAATAAATTGATGTTTTTCCCTGGATTTTTTAATGCCTGATACTACCTGTAGTGCCGAGTCCTGAGCCAGGGTCCGGGAAAAAATTTATAAATTTTTTTACAAACTGTACACCAGTTCCCCGGGGAGGATCTTCACGTGGGACTTCTCCAGCAGGCTTATGGCTTCCTCGGGGTTCTCCACCCGGAAGATGATCACGGCGTTTTCCGCTGACCTGGTAATGAAAGCGTAGAGGTACTCGATATTGATCTGGGCCTGCCCCATGGTTTCCAGTACCGCTGCCAGCCCGCCCGGTACGTCGGGAAGCTCGATGGCCAGCACGTCGGTCTCGGTCGCCGAAAAACCCGCCCCTTTCAGCACCTCGTAAGCCTGGTCGGGCTTGTCGACGATGATGCGGAGGATTCCAAAGTCCGCTGTATCCGCTATGCAGAGGGCCCGGATATTGACGTTCGCGTTGCCCAGCGTTCGGGTGACATTGGCCAGACGGCCCGCCTTGTTCTCCAAGAAGACCGAAATCTGTTTGACCTTCATGGTCCTCCTCCCTTCCATGTGATATATATATAATTATACTATCTCCCAGTGGATTAGCCTATCCAAATGAGCAAGATAGTCTAAATAAAAAACGGCACTCGATAGGCCGGTCTCGGTCTTCGCGGCGGCGCCAGCCTGGCGGCGGGCAGGAGAAAGGACCCCGATCCGTAATCGGGGCCCACACTCATACAATCCCTCAGCCGATAACCGATACCATCTCCTCCAGGGGTTTTCGCTTGACCTGCGCCGCGGTACCCGCCGGGTAACCCAGGACCACCATGCTTACCACATCCAGTTCCTTGGGGATGTCCAGGATTCCCTTCACCTTATCGTTTTCATAGAGGGTGAACCAGAGGGTGCCCAACCCCAGTGCGTGGGCTATCAGGTGCATGTTCTGCACCGCGGCGCAGCAGGAAAAGGCGTAACCCCTCCCGGTTTCGAGGATAAACTGGTCCGCCCCGGTCTTTTGGGGGTCCCCGGTCACAGCTATAATCACCGGTGCCTGGCTCAGGAACTCCAGACTGAATCTGCTGACCCAGCCCCAGCCGCTGGCCTGGTAAATCTTCTGGAGGGTCTCCTGGCAGGACTTCTTGAGCCGGTCCTTGATGTCCTGGTCCTTTATCACGATAAACCTCCAGGGCTGCAGGTTCATGACCGAGGGTGCCCAGCGGCCCGCCTCCAAAACGGCCTGCAGCTTTTCCTCCTCGACCGGCCGGTCGAGGTAGCTTCGGTACGACCGCCTCTCCTTGATGGCCTGTAAAACCTCCATCCTCACCCCTCCTTGATTAAAAACCGGCCTGCTCACCCGCGGCCGGCTTCTCGGGTATCCCCGCTTCGCAGGGCACACCGACCTGGCACTTCCCGCAGCCGTACCGGGGTTTGTACTTCTCGCTGGTCCGGTCCAAAAACCGGCTGCAGACCGGGTGTTTTTTACCCTCTTCCAGTGAGATCGCCCTGACCGGGCAGTTTTTCACGCAGCTGCCGCACATGGTGCAGTATCCATAGACCTCGTCGTACCCTCTCGGGTCAGGAGGCAGGTACAGCTCGGTGATGACGCTGCCGAATCTCCCGGCTATCCCTTTCGCGGTAATCAGCCCCTTGGAAAGCCCGAAGGTTCCGAGGCCGCACACGAAGGCGGCGTGTCTTTCAGACCAGTTGCTGGTGAATGACGCCCCGGGATGCGGTGTATCGGCATTGTACGCGGCCTTCGACCAGAACCTTCCGTCCAGGGACGGAGCCAGGCTGTTATACCCCGTGTCGATAAGCTCCGACCTCAGGAACGCGCACAGTTGGTTTAGAAAGGCCTGCCCCTCGATGCGTCCGTGCAGCCACCCCTCGGAGGGCCACGCCGCGTCTTCGAGGTTTCCTTTTCTCACCGCTTCGCTGAACGGCAGGAAAAACGAGACAACCGTCCTCGCCCCGGGCAGCCACTCCCGGGGAGCGAGGAAGTGCTCCCCGATCACGGAAGGGTCCTTGAACTCAATGAAGTACCCGTCGTCCGCGGAACCGAATCCAAAGATCGGCTCCTCATAGATCTTCATCCCCACGGACCTCTCGGAAATGGCTGCCTGCTTCGAAACATAGTTCCCCTCGGAGTTCTGGATGAAGTCCGCGGCTTTCTGTATCAAGTCCTGCTTGTCTATCTCGGTCCCTCCCCTCTCTCCTCTTTGCCCTTACCGGTATCCCACCGGTATGAAACCCGCTTTTGGTTTGAATATACTATAGGTTGTATATATTTGTAAATTTGAATAAAAAGAGCGCCTACCCGGCGCTCTTAGATCCTTCACGGCTGAACTCGTCCACCATCCTGGCGGCCACGGCCGGCTTGAGGCTGGTCGCCGGCCCCCCGACGCAACCCCCGGCACAGGCCATCCCCTCCACCAGCCCGCCGGGCAATCTCCCAGCGGCGGCGGCCCGCAGCATCCGGTCGCACTCGGCCAGCCCATCCGCCCGTTCGGTACTGACCTCCAGCCCCGGCTCCAGCCGGGTCAGGGTATCGGTCAGGGCCTCGCTGACCCCTCCTGCCCTCGCGAAGATGCGTCCGCTTCGCGAGGCCTTCCCAAACCCATCTCTCCCCTTCAGGGCGGTCGGGTCGATGTCGGCGGCTTTGAAGAGCGCCTTCAGCTCGTCGAAGGTCAGCACCGCGTCGATAAAGCGTCGGGCCGCGGGCTGCAGAGCCTCCGCTTTCTTGGCCACGCAGGGGCCGATGAAGACCACCCGGGACCTGGGGTGCCGCTCCTTGATCAGCTGCCCGGTGCGGACCATCGGTGATGCCGATTTAAACTGGTGCCGGGCCAGCTCCGGGTACCGCTTCTTCACCAGTTGGTCGAACCCGGGGCAGCAGGTGCTTAAAAACAGTCCGCCTTCGGCATGCTTCTCCAGCAGGTACTCCTCCGCCTCTTCCCGCGCCACCAGCTCGGCCCCCTCGGCGGCCTCCAGCACGTCCGCGAAACCGAGCCGCATAAGGCCCTCCCTGAGCTTCGCGGGGGAAACCCGGCTCCCGAACTGGCCGACGAACGACGGCGCGAGCACCGCGTACACCGGCTGCCGGCCCCTCAGCATGGCGACGACCGGCAGCAGGGCCGATTTGTCCGCGATAGCTCCATAGGGGCAGGCCTGGATACAGTTCCCGCAACTCACGCACTGGCGGTAGTCGATGTGGGCCTTGCGCTCCTGGTCGGCCTGGATGGCCCCGATGCTGCAGGCCCGGATGCAGGGTCGGATCACCTCTACTATCGCGTTGAAGGGACACGCCCCGGCGCAACGCCCGCACTCGATGCAGCGGCTCTGGTCGATCAGCGCCCGGCCGCCGGCGATCACGATCGCCTCCCGGGGGCACACGTTGCGGCAGGCGTGAGCCATGCAGTTGCGGCAGGCGTTGGTCACGTTGTAGCGGTCGATCGGGCAGGCGTCGCAGGCCGCGTCTATCACCACCGTCACCGGCTCCTTCAGCCGCTTCTGGGCGGCGGCTTTCCCCACCAGGGAGGAGAGCCGCTCGGGGCCCCCACCCTTTCCGCCGTCGAGGCCCATCGCCAGCCGGGCCCGTTCCGCGACCACCGCGCGCTCGTGGTAAACGCAGCACCGGTAGGTAGGGCGCTCCCGGTCGATGATGCGGTAGGGAAGCCCGTCGATCTCCGACTCCAGCTCATTATTTAAAGCCATCCGGCTGACCTCGGTCAGCACCTTCTGCTTGATCTCGTCGATCACCTGGTAACGTTCCATAAATATCAACTCCTTTACCGGAACAGCCTTTCTATTCTACACCCATCGCCCCGCTAAACCAAGCAGTGACTTGCTGGAAGTCCCATTGGGTTTTAAGGTTTCCGGCTATTTAATGATTGTTCTTTAAAGCCGATAAGTTATAATGTACTAAGGGAACCAGGGAATACCTCTCGGTTTCCCGGGTATTGCAGGTCAGGCAGACTAGGGGAGTATGGGAGTGGAAGAGACTAACAACGGTAAGATACCGTGGGCGGTCATGTTCGCGGTGGTGGCTGGAGGATTCGTGGCGCTTCTGGTTTCCAGCAGCGTCAATGTGGCCCTGCCCAAGCTGATGACCATCTTCGGGGTCAACGCGGACTCCATCCAGTGGGTGGTGACCTCCTACACCCTGGTGAGCGGCATAATCGTGCCCATCACCGGGTACCTGACCATGCGTTACGGAAGCAAGCGCATTTACATACTGTCGCTCGCTATATTTACCGCTGGCTCCGTTCTGTGCGCCGTCTCCTGGAACAACACCTCGCTGGTGGTCGCGAGGATCATCCAGGGCGTGGGCGGCGGGATGATAAACCCGGTGGGCATGGCCATAGTCTACCTCATGGTCCCGCGGGACAAGATGGGGGTCGCCATGGGGGTGTACGGTATTGCCGTGACCGTGGCGCCGGCGATCGGTCCCACCATCGGGGGTTTTCTGGTGGAACACCTGAGCTGGGAGTGGCTCTTTATCACGAACATCCCGATCGGCCTGGCCGCCATCTTCCTGTCCATAGTCGTGCTCAAGGAGACTCCCCGCCAGACCGGCCTCAAGCCCGACGTGCTGGGCATCATCATCTGCACCGGCGCCTGCTTCTCGCTCCTTTTGGCCTTGAGCCAGGGGACCAGCAAGGGGTGGGACTCCCTCTACATCGTGAACCTGTTCATCTTCGCGGGATTCAGTTTCGTGCTGTTCGTGCTCTGGGAGCTTATATTCCCCCAGCCGCTGATCAATATGAGGCTGTTCAACAACCGCACCTTCTGTATCAGCCTCTTGGCCGCGTCCATTATAACCGTGGGGCTGTACTCGGGCACGTTTTTCATCCCCCTCTACGCCCAGACGGCGATGGGGTTTACCCCCATGGAGACGGGCCTGATGCTGATGCCGGCGGCTGCGGTGGTGGCCCTGATGATGCCGATCAGCGGCCGGCTGTTCGACAAGGTAGGGGCGATGCCGCTTTGTATAGTCGGGTTCTCCCTCATCGCCTATTATACCTACGGGCTGCACAACCTGGGGGTTGACACCAGCGTTTCTGATCTCAAGTGGATGCTGGTTAAACGCTCCGTGGGACTGGGGCTGGCCATGATGCCGCTGTCCACCGTGGGGATGAACACTATCCCGAGGCTGATGGTCTCCCAGGGATCGGCGTTGAACAACCTGGTACGCATGCTTTCGATCTCTATCGGGCTGCCCTGCCTCACGTCGATAATGACACACCGCCAGATATACCACGCCGCCTGGCTGCGGGACACCGTCACCTGGTCCTCGCCGGCCGCTATCCAGACGATAGGCAAGCTCAAGGGCATACTCTTCCTGAAAGGTATCCCCCAGGCCTATACGTCTTCCGCTTCCCTGGGTCTGCTGTCCAAGAACATCAGCCTCAACGCATTCATCAGCGGGATCAATGACTCTTTCGTGGCGGCCGCGGTATTGATGGTCGCCGCCATTCCGCTGGGTCTGTTCCTCACCAAACGGGCGGCGGAGGCCGAAACCGAGAAGCAGAACCAGCTGTTCAGCGATATTTCGGACACCTCTATTGATAATTAGGTATTCTCAGGATGAGGAGGTATGAACAATGGACATCCAGACCCGGGAGCGAATCATCGAAGCGGCGGTGGACCTCTTCAACTCCCGAGGGTACCGGAACGTAACCCTGGCTGAGATCGCCGGGCACCTGGGAATCAGCAAAAAGACCATCTACCAGTTCTTCACCGGCAAGGATGAGATCGCGGAGAGGGTCCTCATCTTCCTCTCCACCAAGATGAACCACCGGCTGAGGGAGATAAAGGACCAGGAACTCGCCCCGGCGGACAGGCTCCGTGAGATCGTCAAGCTATCCCGGACAGTTTTGACCAAGACCAACCCCCTGTTCCTGGAGGATATCCGCAAATACGTCCCCAACCTGAAAGAAGAGCTTGAAAAAATCAGGCAGGAGAGGATACTTATAATAGAGGCCATCGTCAGGGAGGGGCAGGATCGGGGAGTCTTCCAGGACGGCATCGATACCCGGCTGGCAGCCATGGCCTACTACGAGGTCCTGATGTCCGTTCACAACCCCTCCATCATCACCAGGATGAGCGGATACACTCCCGAGTATCCCACCGACCAGGTGGTGGACTTCCTGCTGGAGGTTTTTCTGAAAGGCATCAGCAGCAACGATTGAAACTTGGAGGAGGGCAACCATGTACGAAAAGGCGCTGGTGGCGGTAGACGGCTCGAAACCTTCCCTGAAGGCGGTGGAAACCGCCCGGGAACTGGCCAGGAAAGGCCTGCTGCGGAACATTACCCTGGCCTACGTTATACATATCCCCCACCCGATAGACTCGGTCGACGGCATGGTGCTGGATTTTATCCCCCCGGGGTACCAGAAAGAACTGCTGGGTGAGGCGCGAAAGGTTATGGGGCAGGCGAGGGATCTGTTTCCCCCGGACTGCACGGTCGAGGCGGTTATCGAAAGCGGTCCCCCGGCGGAGACCATCCTGCATATGATCGACAAGGAGCGTTTCGACCTGGTGATCGTTGGCCACCGGGGGTTGAACCAGCTGCAGCGCCTCTTCCTGGGAAGCGTCAGCAACAAGATCGTCAACCTGGCCAGCTGCACGGTCATCGTGGTCAAGTAGGAAGGGACCCAGACCTGTCTTATACAGTTGAAAAGGCAGACCACCTTGATCAGGCGGATCTGCCTCGCTCGCACATTCAATACTCCCGGGCCCCGGTCCGGGCGATCATCTTCCATCTCCTGCCCCTACAGACCCAGCACCTTGCCCACTGCCGCCCGCATCCCGTCCGGGGTGGTGCCGGCCTGGTGCAGTATCTCCCGGTTCTCCAGTCCCTGCAGGCCGCGCGGGATCGACAGTCCGCACCTCTCAGCCAGCAGCCTCAGCAGGTGAAACTCGTCCTGCCCCGCCGGCTCCTCGGGGAACAGCGCCTCCGTCACGCTGGAGCAGAACTTGAACGGGCTCGCGGTAGACGCGATCACGGTGGGGATGTCGTCCCCGGTCGCTTCCAGGTACCTCTGGTACACGAACCTTCCTACCGCGGTATGGGTATCCAGCAGGTAGCCGCACTCCCGGTAGGTGTCCCGGATGGTGTCCCGGGTCTGCTTATCGTCAGCGGAGTCAGACCAGAATCCCGCTCTGATCTTTTCTCTGGTCTCCCCGTCCACCTGGTAGACCCCCTTCTCGACCAGTGCGCCCATCCAGGACCTGATCTGCCGGTGGTCGCGGCCGGTAACCTCGAACAGCAGCCGCTCCAGGTTGCTGGATATCAGGATGTCCATGGAGGGCGAAATGGTCTTGAAAAACTCCCGGTTGCGGTCGTAAACCCCGGTCCGGATAAAATCGGTCAGGACGTTGTTGGCGTTGGCGGCACAGATCAGGCGCCTTAGCGGCAGCCCCATCCGCTGGGCGTAGTAGGCGGCCAGGATGTTGCCGAAGTTGCCGGTCGGCACCACCACGTTGACCGGCTCCCCGAACCTCGTCCCCCGCTGCTTCAGCAGCTGGGAATAGGCGGAGATGTAGTACACTATCTGCGGCGCCAGCCGGCCCCAGTTGATGGAATTGGCCGAGGAGAGCTTTTTATTCCGTTCGGCCAGCGACTGGTTGAACGGCTGGTTGCCGAAGATGGCCTTGACCCCCGACTGGGCATCGTCGAAGTTGCCCTGGACCGAGATCACGGCTACGTTGCCGCCGACCTGGGTGATCATCTGGCGCTTCTGCACCTCGCTCACCCCCTGCTCGGGGTAGAAGACCACGATCCTGGTCCCCGCGACGTCGTGAAAACCGTCCAGCGCCGCGGTGCCGGTATCCCCCGAGGTCGCCACCAGGATGACTATCTCGTCTTTTTCCCCGGTCTTGACCAGGCTGGTGGTCAGTAGGTGCGGCAGAATCTGCAGCGCCAGGTCCTTGAAGGCCGCGGTGGGACCGTGCCACAACTCGAGGATGTACTCGTTCCCCTTCAGGTGGACCAGCGGGGTCACCGCCGGGGAATCGAAGGTATCGGGGTTATAGGCTCGGCTGACGCACTGCCGGACCTCCTCCGAGGTGAAGTCGGTCAGCAGCCGCTTGAGGACTGTAAACGCCAGCTCCGGATACTCCATCCCCAGCAGGCGCTCCCACTCCGCGGGTGAGAACACCACCTGCTCCTCGGGCACGTACAGCCCGCCGTCAGGCGCCAACCCCTGTTTGATAGCCTCGGCCGCGCTGACCGGCCGCCACCCTCCCCTGGTGCTCTGGTACAACAACTAAAAATCCCCCTTGTATTTCAGATTCTAATCTAATTCAACTGCGGTCTTCAGATTTACCGATCAAGTTTTCTGTCGCTCCAATATCAGGTGGTTCGATTATTTCCTCTGTGGCTGGCAGTACCGCTCTTGCCAGCTTTCGTTCGCTTTTAAAAAACTGGTTTTATTATTTCCCTATTGGATGAGTCCAGCTCACTCAAGCCTTTAATAGCTTTTTACCGACAGCATTTAAGCTTACAGCAAATTTGTCTCTATTATACCAGGGATTCTGCGGTTTGTGCACTTTTTCCCAAAACGTATATACTATCGACCACCGGCAGGCTGCGCGCGGCCTCCTCCACGAGCGCACCGTCCCTGGCGGCCAGGATAAATGGACCGGAAAATCAAAACCGACAGCACCGTGCTGCCGTTATCCCGACCAACCAGAACTGACACCGGGGGGCACCCCGGGTGGTCTCCGGCCGGTAGGTAATGAAATAAAGGTTGTTCGGGCAATCCGGTTTAAAAAGCGGGTAAGCCCGTCGATGTCCTGACCGCGGGCCAAGGTCATGTCCCGGCGCCGTTTCTATCCTCTCCACACATCTCCCGCAGCGGGCACTCCCCGCAGCGGGGCTTTTTGCTCAGGCAGACCCGGTTGCCCAAGCCGTCTATCAGGGCGTGGTACTCGTTATAGATCTCCTCGCTTCCCCTGAGGTGGAGCATGAAGAAGTCCTGCATCTCCTGGTAACCGGCGTCCTCGGGCAAAAGCCGCAGCCGGCTGAAGATGCGCCGGGTATAGGCGTCGACCACGAACACCGGGTGCCGGCCCGCGTACAGCAGGATGGAGTCCACCGTTTCCGGACCCAACCCCCAGAGGGACAGCAGCTCCCCGCGCAGTTTCGCCCAGGGCTGGTCGAGCAGCCGGTACAGGTCCCCGTCGTAGTTTTCCACCAGGTAAGATACGAACCGTTTCAGCTTCCGAGCCTTGACCTGGTAGAAACGGGTGGGTACGATCAGCACGGCCAACTCCTCCTCGCTGGCCTGGCGCATCCTCTCCAGCTCCAGCAGGCCCGCCCCGCGGAGGTTGTCGATGGCCTGCACCACGTTGCGCCAGGCCACGTTCTGGGTAAGGATGGCGCCCACCACCACCTCCCAGTCGGTTTCCGCCGGCCACCACCCCCGCGGCCCGAAGTGGTCGAGCAGCCGGTCATAGATCAGCCGCAGTTTTTCCGCTTGCTTTTTACTTTTTCTACGCTGCAATTGCCGGTTCTCCCATCCATGCTGTTATTCATAGCGCAGGGCCTCGATCGGGCTGAGCTTGGCAGCCTTGCTCGCGGGGTAGATACCGAAGAAGATTCCCACCGCGGAGGAAAAACCGAATGCGAGCAGTAGGGTCGACAGCGAGAACCCGAAAGGCAGTTCGAGCACCGCCGAAAACAGGGCCGACAGTCCAGTCCCCAGCATCAGGCCGACGATGCCCCCCACCAGGCTGAGCACCACCGCCTCTATCAGGAACTGGCGCAGAATATCCCGCCGCTTGGCGCCGACCGCGATGCGGATGCCGATCTCCCTGGTCCTCTCGGTGACCGACACCAGCATGATGTTCATCACCCCGATACCGCCCACCACCAGAGAGATGCCGGCGATGGCCCCGATGACCATGGTCACTATCTCCATGGCCTTGTTGGCCGACTCCATCTGCTGTTCCAGGTTGAAGGCCTTGTAGCGGTCATTGTTGTGGTGCCGCTTGTGCAGCAGGTTTAGTATGTCCTTGATGGTGGAGTCTACAGTCTCCTTGCTGATGGCCTTCCCCTCGATCTCGTCCACCCGGTTGGAGGCGAAGATGTCCTCCCAGAGGGCCCGGGGGATGATCGCCTGCCCCTGCCGGTTGGGTCCCATCATGCTCGAACCCTCCTCGGACACCCCGATCACCGTCACCGGCACCGAACGGATGACTATCCGCTGCCCGATCGGGGAGGCCGTGCCGAAGAGGTCCTCCGCCATCTTGGGGTTGATCACCGCCGCCCGGCGTCCGACCCGGGCGTCCGAGTCGCTGAAGAAGCTGCCCTGCTTCAGCTTGAGGTTGAAGACCTCCTGGTAGCTGGCGGTGGTCCCGATGATCATCCCCTGCTTGCTCTTGTACTGGGTCCTGGTCTCCGCGTATTCGTAAGAGCTGGGAGCGATAGCCTTGACCGTCTTCACCTTGTCCTGGATGGCATCGATATCATCCAAGGTGATGCGCTCGTCCTGGCGCACCGTGTCACTGCTGACCGCCTCGGTGTAGACGATGAACAGGTTGGTACCGATCTTCTCCAGCTCGCTCATCAGTTTCGCCTTGCCGCCCTGCCCGATGGCCACAACCAGGATGACCGCCGCCACCCCGATTATTATTCCCAGCATGGTCAGCCCGGCCCGGAGTTTGTTCGCCCACATCGCCTCCAGGGCTACGCGGATACTTTCAAGTAAGTTCATACTAAATACCTTCAGACTGCAAGTTTTTTTAACCTACCGATTAAGCTTTCTGTCGCTCCAATGTTACAAATTATAGGTCTTCCTGATCTTCTTCCTCGGGGGGCATGGCGGCCAGGACCGCTTCTGCCGAGATCGGTGACTCCACCATCTGGTCGTCGACCATCCGGCCGTCGCGGAAATAGACTATCCGCTCCGCGTGGCGGGCGATCTCCGTCTCGTGGGTCACCAGGATGATGGTCGTCCCCTGCGAATGCAGCCGCTGGAAGATGGCCATGATCTCTTCCCCCGAACGGGTGTCCAGGTTGCCGGTGGGCTCGTCGGCCAGGATCAGGGAGGGCTGGTTGACCAGCGACCGGGCGATCGCGACCCTCTGTTTCTGACCCCCCGAAAGTTCGTTGGGACGGTGGTTGACCCGGTCCTGCAGCCCCACCTCGCCCAGCACCTCGATCGCCCGCTGCTTCCTCTCGGCCGGGGGCATCCCCGCGTACATCATCGGCATCTCCACGTTGCGCAGGGCGGTCAGCCGGGGCAGCAGGTTGAAGGTCTGAAACACGAACCCGATTTCTTTGTTCCGGAGTTCCGCCAGTTCGGGTTCCTCCAGGGCAGATACCTCCCGCCCCGCCAGTCGCAGGCTGCCGGTGGTCGGCTGGTCCAGGCATCCGATCAGGTTCATCATGGTCGATTTGCCCGATCCCGAGGGCCCCATGATGGCGATAAACTGTCCCGAGGGAATGCTCAGGTTCACCCCGCGCAGGGCGGTCACGCTCTGGCCCTCCAGCTGGTAGACCTTTCCCACGTCGCTGAGCCCGACTATCTCGGGAGTTTTATTTTCATCCAAGGGTTTAATCACGTTCATACTGCGGTTCTCCAGATTTATCGATTAAGTTTTTTGTCGCTCCAATTATTAATGGTTCGATTATTGCCGCTGTGACTGGCGGTACCCCTCAGGTCAAGCTCTATTTCGCCTCCAGCGATGTTGGTTCGTTTGAATAACAGTGGAGGATGTCGGCTCAGTCGAGCTTGGTCGGCTCCACCTTCACCGCCACTCCGTCTTTGACCTCCTCCGACGGGTTGAGTACGACCTGATCGCCTTCCGCGATCCCATCCAGTATCTGCACCTGGCTTTCATCGCTCAGGCCGACCGTCACCTTGCAGAGCCTGGCGATACGGTCCTTCACCACGAAGACCTGCGGACCCTCGTCCTTTTCCACCAGTGCCTCGTACGGTATGACCAGGGCCGACTCCTCCAGCCCGGTGGTGATCTCCACGTCGGCATTGGTCCCCGGTATCAGCCGGTTCTCACCCTCCACCGTCACTGTCACCGGGACCACGGTCTGCTCCCCGCCGTTCTTGACCCGGATGACCGCCTGGGGGGCGATCGCGGTCAGGGTGCCTTTCTGCTTGGCCTTTTCGCTGGCCGCGCTGGTTATCTCCACTGCCTGTCCGACGCGCAGGCGCCCGGCGTCCACCTCGCTGACCTCGGCCTCTATCTCCAGCTCGCTCAGGGACCCCAGGGTAACCAGGGCCTGGTCCTGAAGCACCATGTCCCCGGGTTTTATCTCCAGGCGCAGCACCCGTCCCCCGTTCACGGTCCTGATGGTGGCGTGTTCCAGCTTGTAGCGGGCCTGATCCAGCGCCGCCCTGGCCTGTTCGGTCTGGGCTGCGCTGGCCCTAAGCGACGCCTCGCTGCCCGCGCGGGCCGCTGGGAGCTGCTCTACCGCCAGTTCGTACTGCGACTGCTTCAGTTCATAATCCAGCCGCGCCGCGTCCAGGTCCTGCTTCGAGGCGGCCCCCGCCTGATATAGTGTCTCCAGGGAATCGAGCTTCTGTTTGGCGTTGTCCCGGCTGGCCTCGAACTGGGCCAGGTTGGCCTCCGCCTGGGCCACCTCGTTCACCCGGGTCGAGGTCCGGGTCTTCTGCTCGTTCGCCTCCGCCAGGGTCAGGGCCGACTCCTGCTGCGCGACCGTCATCAGCAGCTGCTCGTCGTCGATCTGGGCCAGGACCTCGCCCGGGCCCACCTCCTGCCCCACCTGCACCAGCACCTTGTTTATCTTGCCGCCGGTCACCGCGTAGATCACCTCGGGGTTTTTCACCCTCACCCGGCCGTCAGCGATCACTGTGGTCTGCATCTTCTTCTTTTCCGCTATGCCGGTGGTCACCGCGACCCCCGGGGGGTTCTTGATGCGGTAGAGGTTCATCCACACCATCCCCACCAGCAGCAGGGCCACCACCCCGATGATCAACGCTTTGCGGCTGGGAAGCCGCCCGCCGACTTTTGTCAAAAATCCACCCATCAAACCATCCCTCACCGACGTTTAATCTATTTGACTGAAACACCTGCACTTACTTTGGACGCCTGGATCAACCCATCCCCGCCTGGCCGCCGAAGATCGAGCCGAGCGCCGATACCCCCACCGCGTAGATCAGCCACAGGACGAAGAGAAATCCTCCCACCTTTTTCGGGCTCTGTTTGAGCGCCAGACCGCCGCCTATCGCCATCAGCACCAGCGACCAGATGGTGAAGAAGTCGATCCGGGACAGAAACTGGTAGGCGAAACTGGTGGTAGCGCCGCTGGAGTAGAAAAGGGCCAGGCTGGTGCTGATGCGCATCATCTCCTGGGCCGTGGCGAACATCGCCAGTACGGAGGTGATGATTCCCCCAAGCATGGTGGGGAGCATCGACCAGGTAACCGCCGAGAAGACCGCCTTGAAGCTCCCCTCCCCCAGGGTGAACTGGCTGAAAAACTTCAGGAGGCCGGCGATGACCAGGATTATAATCGGAATCACTATCAAAGAGGACGCTAGGCCCGTGATCAGGGTAATTACTTTCATTGACGCCAACTGCTCGGCAGAGTATGACTGCCCCGTTTTTTGGAGTATCGCCAGCGATAACTCCCATGTCTTGTCCCTCAAAAGAAAAGTAAGTATCAGGGTGACCGCCAGCTGCAGCAGCAAAACCACCAGGAACTTAGGCCTCTCGGCGATATCCCGAAAGGTCTCGACCGGACTGAAAAATACCCCCAGCAGCCGTTTCCCAAAACCCATGGGCTGCACCAGTTCTTCTGTCACAACGATTACCCCCCTGTTCTTTTTTACGCTATCAGAAAGTATATAAGGGAACTTTCTGATGCAAGCAAGTGCACTCCGAAGCAAGTGTAACTATGGTTCCTGCCTTCGGCAGTAACCTAGTTTTCTTCGCTACGGGCCCCCAGTTAATAACGGATAACTCGCCAGTTACGTTACATTAATTCTTGACAGTTGTTCATCCAGTATATACCACCAAGACCCATTTTATATGAATCCGGTCCCGCCCACAATCATCTCCCAAGCATTACCAGCGCCAGCACCGCGCCGACGGCGGCGGCCGCTGCCGCGGTCAGAACGGCGGCCCGGATCCAGCCGCGGGTGATTATCCGGTACCGCGACTGGTAGACGGTCACCGCCAGCCCCGCCCCGATCACGATCCCCAGCAGGTCCCAGCAGCTCTCCTGCAGCCGCAGGGACCGGTACATAACATCCAGCAGGATGGCGAAACTGATCAGCTTGTAACCGAAAGAAAGGCTGGCGTTCTCCACTGCCGTGGTCCTTTCGTCCCGTTCCGGCATCTTATACTCGTTCACGGCTTTACCTCCTCCAGGTAGAACAATTCCTCGAACCTCTTGCCCAGCTTCCCGGCCAGGATAAGCGCCAGCTTGGCCGAAGGGCAGTACTGTCCCGTCTCGATGGCGCCGATCGTCTGGCGGGTAACCCCGGCCATGGCGGCCAGGGCTTCCTGCGACAGGTTCTTCTCCGCCCGCGCCACCTTCATGCGGTTCCTGAACCTATACTCTTCGCTCACCGCACCATCCCCCACCACTTTTCATCAATTCCAGGATATACCCGGTTCCCGGCAATGTCAAGTATGCTTTGCATTTTGCTATTGAAACTTGTCATCTGGTAAGTTTTGGATTGCATATGAGCTGTTCCCAGGATCAATGTCGGCAGAAAGAACGCAGTTAGCAAAACGGTATAAACAAGCTCGAACGAGCCGACCTCCACAACTGGTAATACAAAAAGACCAGGCTCATGCCTGGTCTTTCATTCGCGTTCTCTCTTCCTTTTGTCCGGTTTCTTCAAAGAAACCCCACCGATGCCGTGGGGCCGACGTTTTTGAACCTGCTCTCCAGCAGGTTGGTGCCCGCCTGGCGGCTTTTGATGTCCTCCCGAAGAGGCTTACCAGCCACCGTCAGAGACAAGGCTCCTATCGTTTTGGTGTTGGCTCAAAACGCATTCGGCTGCGACACGTACACAGCAGGGCGAAAATTGCTTTGGATAGATTCCTGTCACATGCCTATGATATCACATGCACCAAACTTTAGCAACCCAGCCGCGCCTGTCTGTCCTGTTTTTCTATTGGTTATAGTTATTTTGACAAATTAATTGTTTATTTATCCGCCTTTTTGTTTCCCGGCAGATCATTTTTGATATGCAGCTCCCGAAGCTGCTGCGGAGCCACCGGCGAAGGCGCGCCCGTCATCTGGCAGATGGCGCTGGCGGTCTTGGGGAAGGCTATGACGTCCCGGATCGAGGGCCTCCCCGCCATCAGCATGACCAGCCGGTCCAGTCCGAAGGCGATTCCGCCGTGAGGCGGGGTGCCGTACTCGAAGGCGTCCAGCATGAAGCCGAACTTCTCCTGGTAGTCCTCCTTCGAGTGTCCTAAAAGGGCGAACATCTTCTCCTGCACCGGCCGGCGGTGGATCCTGATGCTCCCGCCCCCGATCTCCACCCCGTTCAGGGTCAGGTCGTAGGCCTTGGCCCGCACCCGGCCGGGGTCGGTATCCATAAGCCCCAGGTCCTCGTCCACCGGGGAGGTGAAGGGATGGTGCATGGCTGCCCAGCGTTTTTCATCGGGGTCCCACTCCAGCAGCGGGAAGTCCAGTATCCAGGCGAAGCTGAGTTTCTGCGGGTCGGTGAGCCCCAGGCGCTGCCCGAACTCCGTGCGCAGGCGCCCCAGCACGTTGTGGGCCGCCGCCGGCTGGTCCGCGATCACCAGCAGCAGGTCGCCCGTCTTGGCTCCCGCCTGCTCCAGCAGCTGCTGCATCACCTCGGGGGCGAAGAATTTGCTGATGGGAGACTTCACCCCGCCCGCCTGGCAGGCCAGCCAGGCCAGTCCGCGGGCCCCGAACGATGCGGCCAGCGGGATCAGGTCGTCCAGTTCCTTGCGGGTGTAGTCGGCTCCTCCCGGCACAGCAATGCACTTCACCACCCCGCCCTGTTCCAGGGCGGACTTGAAGACCTTGAAGTCGGAAAGCGCCGCGGCCTTGCTGATGTCCTTTATCTCCAGCCCGAACCGCAGGTCGGGTTTGTCCGACCCGTATCGGGTCATGGCCTCATCGAAGGAGAGCCGGGGAAACGGCAGCGTCAGCTCGACTCCCAGCACCTCCCCGAATATGTAGGCCGTAAGCTCCTCCATCATCGACAGCAGCTCGTCCCGCTCCATGAAGGAGACCTCCAGGTCGAGCTGGGTGAACTCAGGCTGGCGGTCAGCCCGCAGGTCCTCGTCTCGGAAACAGCGGGCGATCTGGAAGTACCGCTCCATACCCGCCACCATCAGCAGCTGCTTGAACTGCTGGGGCGACTGGGGAAGGGCGTAGTAGCTGCCGGGGTTGACCCGGCTGGGCACCAGATAGTCCCGCGCCCCCTCGGGGGTGCTCTTGGCTAATATCGGGGTCTCGACCTCGATGAACCCCTGACTGTTTAAAAACTCCCTCATCGCCAAGGCGACCCGGTGCCTCAGCATCAGGGCCTGCTGCATCTCGGGCCTCCTCAGGTCCAGGTAGCGGTAGCGCAGCCGCAGCAGCTCGTCCGCCGCCACCCCGTCCTCGATATAGAACGGCGGGGTCTTGGAGCGGTTCAGGATCTTCAGCTCCGACACCCTCACCTCGACCTCCCCGGTGTCCAGGTTGGGGTTGGCCGTACCCTCGGGGCGGGCCTCGACCTTACCCTTCACCGCTATCACGTACTCGCCGCGCAGGGTCGCCGCGCGCTCGAAGAACTCACTCCCGTTTTCCTGGTCGAAGACCACCTGCACGATGCCCGAACGGTCGCGCAGGTCGATGAAGATAAGTCCCCCATGGTCCCGGTTGGTCTGCACCCAACCCATCAGGCAGACGTCCTGCCCGAGATCGGACAGCCCCAGCTCTCCGCAGTTCCTGGTTCTCCTCCAGTTGTTCAGTCCTTCAGCTTCGATTACCATCCTACCTACCACTCCTCAACTTTATGCCGCATCCCGACCAGGCGCGCCAGCAGGTACTGTCCCGCCTGGTCCAGGGAAACCTCTTCCTGTTTGGCCTTGTCCATCTGCCGAACCGTGACCGCGCCGCGGCCCAGCTCGTCTCCTCCCACGATCACCACCAGCGGCGCGCCGCTCTTGCCCGCCGCCTTCATCTGGGCCTTCAGGCTGCGGCCCAGGTAGTCCATGTCCGCGGCTATCCCCAGGGACCGAAGCTGGTTCAACAGCTTCATCGCGGGGATACGGGCCCCGGGCTCCAGGGTCCCCACGTAAACCTCCAGGCCGGCCGTGTTGGGCGCCTCACCCCGCTGTTCTTCCAGCGCCAGCAGCACCCGCTCCATACCGAAGGCGAACCCGACCCCGGGTGTCGGCGGCCCCCCGCAGGCCTCCACCAGGCCGTCGTAGCGTCCCCCGCCCCCGATCGAGTTTTGGGCCCCGATACCCGGAACCATCAGCTCGAAGGCGGTCATGGTGTAGTAGTCCAGCCCCCTCACCAGGCGTTTGTCGACCTGGTAGGCGACCTCCATCTCCTCCAGCCCCCGCTTGACCGCGGCGAAGTGCTCCGCGCAGGTATCGCAGAGGTAGTCCACCGGGGTGGGGGCATTCACGGTCAGCCTCTGGCACTTCTCGTTCTTGCAGTCCAGCACCCGCATGGGGTTGGTCTCCAAGCGGCGCTGGCAGTCCTCGCACAGGCTTCCCCGCACATTGTAGACATACTCCCGCAGCCCTTTCCGGTGCTCCGTCCGGCAAGTGGGACACCCCACGCTGTTTATATGCAGTTCCCACTCCTTCAGCCCCGCCTGCTGGCAGAAGCTGTTGGCCAGGGCGATCAGCTCCACGTCCAGGAGCGGGTCCCGCGTGCCCAGTACCTCCACGTCGAACTGGTGGAACTGCCGGAACCGCCCCGCCTGGGGCCGGTCGTAGCGGAACATGGGCCCCAGCAGAAAGAGCTTGATCGGCTGGGGCTGGCCGTACATCCCGTTCTCGATGTAGGCCCGGACGATGGCCGCGGTGGCCTCCGGCCTGAGTGTAAGGCTGGATTTGCCCCGGTCCATGAAGGTATACATCTCCTTCTCGACCACGTCGGTGGTCTCTCCCACCCCGCGGTTGAAAAGGATGGTGTGTTCGAATATGGGGGTCCGTATCTCCCCGTAACCATACTCCCGGCACAGCCGGCGGATCTTCCCCTCCAGGGACTGCCACCGCTCGACCTGCCCCGGCAGTATGTCGTTGGTTCCTCGCGGCCTGTTGGTCAGCATTAATCCACCCTCAACCTTTCCGCCCAGAGAATACCAGTATTCTAACCCAACCCCGATAGCTTGTCAACTTGGCGCCGGGTCAGCTCGTCGATGCGGGACACGTAGTTTATCGGGTCCTTAGGGTTGTAGCTGTTGACCAGCCACCAGCCCCCCGGGCGCAGCCACTTCGAGCCCGCTCCCGCTCCCAGGCCGATGACGGTCTGGCGCTCCTCGATCATCTGGATGTTGTACACCCCTTCGAAGCCGGGACGGGTATAGCCCACGTTCTCCAGGCCCCCCAGGATGTCGCGCTGCCGGTATAAATAATATGGTAGATAACCCGCTCCCCGCGCGAAACCGGACGCCGCCGCCAGTGATTCCGCAGCCGCCCCGTCGTCAGGCAGCTTCCATAGCTGCTGTTCGGCTTTCAGCCGGGAGGCCCGCTTCAGGGCCAGGGTGTGGACGGTCAGGTTCTCCGGGTTAAGCTCCGCTACCCCCGCCAGGGTCCGGTCCAAATCAGCCCGGGTCTCCCCCGGCAGCCCGATGATGATGTCCATATTGATGCAGGTGAACCCCGCCTCCCGCGCCCGCCGGAAGGCGGCGAAGGTGTCGGCCGCGGTGTGCCGGCGGCCGATCAGTTCCAGGGTATGGTCGTTTAAGGTCTGGGGATTGATGGTCAGGCGTCCCACCCCGGCCCGCCGCAGAACGGCCAGGCACTCCCCGGTCAGGGTCTCGGGCCGCCCCGCCTCCACCGTGAACTCGAAGGTCCTCGGCCCGCGCAGGTGCCGCACGATGCCGCCCAAAACCCGGTCGAGCTGTTCCGGATTCAGGCTGGTGGGGGTGCCTCCCCCCATGTAGATGGTCTGCACCGTCATCCCCCGGCGGCCTAAGCCTTCCCCCACGGTCTCGATCTCCCTCTGCAGCGCCGATACGAAGTCCTCGACCAGGCTGCCGCGGGCCGGTAGGGGGTAGCCGGGGAACGAGCAGTAAAGACAGCGGGAAGGGCAGAAGGGTATGCCGATATAGATGGAAACCAGCCGGTCGGCCTGCTCCCGGTTCAGGAGCCACGGCCTCTGCCGGCGTGCCACCTCCAGCAGGAGACGGGCCTTGTCCCGCGACATCCCGTACACCTGCGTGAGTTCATCCTCGATCTGCGCCGGTCCTTTACCCTGGTCCATCCACCTCTGTACGATCTTGCCGGGCCTGACCCCTTTTAGGCTCCCCCAGGGGCCGGTCGAATCAGCCATATCCAACCACGAGGCCTCCTAAACCAGGAAAGGATTGTTCCGCCGCTCGAAACCGATATTGGTATGCGGCCCGTGGCCGCTGTAGACCAGGGTACTGTCGTCGTACACCAGCAGCTTTTCCTTGATCGAGTCGATCAGCTGCTTGTATGAACCGCCGGGGAAGTCGGTGCGCCCGATGCTGCTGTTGAACAGGGTGTCGCCCACGAACAGCAGGGTCTTGTCGTCCACCTTCAGCTCCAGGGTCATGCCCCCCGGGGTGTGGCCGGGGGTGTGCAGCACCTTGAACTCCACCGTGCTGCCCACCTTTATGGTATCCCCCTCTTTGACCTCGCGGTCGGCCGCCGGTCCGCTCACCACCGAGCCCGAAAACAGCGACAGGTTGCGGCCGGAGCTGGTCAGCATCGGGGCGTCGGTTTCGTGGATGATGAGTTCCGCTCCCGTCTCCTCCTTGAGGCGCTTGTTGCCCCCGATGTGGTCGATGTGTCCGTGGGTGTTGATGATGTGCGTTACCTTGAGATCGTTCTTCTCGATCACCTTCATGATTCGGGGGACGTCCCCGCCGGGATCGATAACCGCTGCTTCCCTCGTTTCCTCACAGCCGATTATGTAGCAGTTCGTCATGATCGCGCCAACCTCGAGACCTAACAGAATCATCGCTTTACCTCCAACTTTGGTTATTTACAGCCTAAAACTGGCGTTGACTGTCCAGCAGCATGGTCACCGGCCCCTCGTTGATGATCTCCACCCGCATGTGGGCCCGGAAGGTCCCGGTTTCAACCCGGAGGCCCAACCCCCGCAGGTGCTCCACAAACCCCAGGTACAGCCGGTCGGCCTCTTCCGGCGCGGCGGCGGCGGTGAAGCTCGGACGCCGGCCCTTGCGGCAGTCGCCGTAGAGGGTGAACTGGGAAACCACCAGCAGCTCCCCTCCGGTTTCCAGTACCGAACGGTTCATCTTGCCTTCCCCGTCCTCAAAGATGCGCAGGTTGGCGGTCTTGTCCGCCAGGTACGAGGCGTCGGAGCCGCTGTCCCCGGTCCCGACCCCCAGGAGGACCATCAGGCCGGGGCCGATCTCTCCCACTGTCCCGCCGTCGACCAGCACCCGCGCCCGGGACACCCTCTGGATAACCGCCCGCAATAAACCAACCCCCCGTTTCTATTTCGGCACCACCCGCCGTACGTCCATCACGTCGTTGACCCGTCTCACCTTCTGGATCACGTGGTTCAGCTGCTCCACGTTCGCGATCTCGATCTTCAAATTTACGGCCGCCATCTTGTTCTTGGTGGCCCGGGAGAAGACCGAGTTGATTATGGTCTTGGTATCCGTTATCATGCTCATGATGTCCATGGTCAGCCTCGGCCGGTCCATCGCGGTGACCTCTATCTCCACCTGGTACTGGGACTGGTCGTCCGTGTCCCAGGATACCTGCGTGAGCCGGTAGGGTTCATGCTGCCTATACCCTATCGCGTTGGGGCAGTCGGCCCGGTGTATCGACACCCCCCGGCCCCGGGTGATGTAGCCGATTATCTCGTCCCCGTGCAGCGGGTTGCAGCAGTGGGCGAACCGGACCATCAGGTTGTCGACCCCCAGCACCCGCACCCCCTTGGAGGCGGTGCTCTTTCCCCGGGGTCGGGGTTCGGAGATGAATGAGGCCTCGGTGGCCTGGGCCTTGCGTTCCTTCTGGAACTCGTCCCGGACCCGGCCCACCACCTGCAGCGGGGTGACGGTGCCTACCCCGATGGCCGCGTAAAGCTCATCCACCGACAGGAAGGTGAACCGCTTGGCGATGTCTACCAGCTTATCGCCGCGGAACCACTCGAAAAGTTCGGTCCCCTGCTTCTTCAGCTCCCGCTCCAGGGCGTCCCGGCCCCGTACGATGTTCTCCTCCCGGTTCTCCCGCTTGAACCAGTGGCGGATGCGGGCCTTGGCCTGGCTGGTCTTGACCAGGCTCAGCCAGTCGCGGCTGGGGCCGGCGGACTGCTTGGAGGTCAGAATCTCCACGATGTCGCCGTTGTTCAGGCGGTAATCGATGGGAACGATCCGGCCGTTCACCTTGGCCCCCACGCAGCGGTTGCCCACCTCGCTGTGGACCCGGTAGGCGAAGTCGATCGGGACCGCCCCCGCCGGCAGCTCTATCACGTCGCCCTTGGGGGTGAAAACGAACACGGTGTCGGAAAAGAAGTCTATCTTCAGCGACTCCATGAACTCCTGGGCGTCCCGGAGTTCGAGCTGCCACTCCAGGAGCTGCCGCAGCCAGGACATCTTGGCGTCGAAGTCCTTGTCCCCCTTGCCCCCCGACTTATACACCCAGTGGGCCGCGATCCCGTACTCGGCGGTGCGGTGCATCTCCCAGGTCCTTATCTGGATCTCGAACGGCTCGCCCCGGGGGCCGATCACGGTGGTATGCAGCGACTGGTACATGTTGGGCTTGGGCATCGCGATAAAGTCCTTGAAGCGCCCGGGGATGGGTTTCCAGAGGGTATGCACGATACCCAGCGCCCCATAGCAGTCCTTCACGTTGTCGACGATCACCCGGATTGCGATCAGGTCGTAAATCTCGCTGATGTCCTTGTTCTGTTTGATCAGCTTATGATAGATGCTGTAAAAGTTCTTGGGGCGGCCCGAGATGTCCGCCTTGATCTCCACCGCGGCGAGCTGCTTCTTCAGCCGCTCCACCACCTGGTTGATGTACTCCTCCCGCTCGTTGCGGCGGGCGGATATCTTCTCCACCAGTTCGTAGTATCCATCCGGCTCCAGGTACCGCAGGGCCAGGTCCTCCAGCTCCCACTTCAGCTGGAAAATGCCCAGCCGGTGGGCCAGAGGGGCGTATATCTCGATGGTCTCCCTGGCTATCTCCAGCTGCTTGGAGGGCGGCTGGTGCTTCAGGGTCTGCATGTTGTGCAGGCGGTCGGCCAGCTTGATCAGCACCACCCGGATGTCCTTGGCCATGGCCAGGAACATCTTGCGCAGGTTCTCCACCTGCTGCTCTTCCTTGGACTTGTATTCGATCCGGCTCAGCTTGGTGACCCCGTCCACCAGCTCCGCGACCTCGGACCCGAACCTCTTCTCCAGGTCCTGCAGGGTGTACCGGGTGTCCTCCGCCACGTCGTGCAGCAGCCCGGCCGCTATGGTGGCGGTGTCGAGTTCCAGCTCGGCCAGGGTGTAGGCGACCCGCAGGGGGTGGACGATATAGGGCTCCCCCGAGTTGCGGGTCTGCCCCTCGTGGGCCTCACGGGCGAACTCGTACGCCCGCGTGACCATCTCCAGGTCCGCCTCGGGGTGATAGCTCTTGATTTTTTCGAGCAGTTTTTTAATCGGCAAATTGATTACCTCTTTGAATCCCCTGGTGATAACTCCAGAGCCTCATCCCCTCGCGAAAACGGAGAGACTGGTTGAGATCCGCCTTGCTTTCGGTCCGGTTAAGAAATACCTCCAGGCCCGCCCGGCCGTCTCGGATGCTCGCTAGTGAAAGCTCTTCCATTATATAGAGCGCCGCCGGCACCAGCCGATCCAGGTCGGGATTCTCGCCCGGCCGCCGCCGGCTCCACCAGGAGGCAATGCCCCGTTTATCAAGTACTACCCAGTCCTGCTGCCCCCCGTGCTGCCGGATGTACTGGAACACCTCCGCCAGGTGGTCGCGCTGGGGGAAACTCCACTGGTTGGCCTTCCAGGCCGCCTCTCCCGCTCCCGGGGTCAGCACCGCGCGCAGGTAGGAGATGTCGCGCACCTCCGGGACTCCCAGACCCGCTATCGCCCCCGTCGGGTCCGGCAGGCCCAGGTCTTTGGGACCGGATTCGACCAGCAGGAGCCCGATCCCCTGCCGGCGTCCATTGAATTTTTCTACATGATATGTCAGGTAATCAATGGTTGTCAAGACGAGGTCCAGTCCTTCGCCATGTAATGCCTTCCAGAAGGACCGCTGCTGCTCCGGCGGCTGATGGCTCAAGACCACCGCGACCCTCAGCCCCTCGGCGCTGATGGACGCGCGGTAGTTGTCCCAGAACTCCTCCGCCCAGGACGGCAGCGCCTGCAGAATAAAGCAGCACTCCCCGCGCTCCACCACCGCCTTTATCTCTTCCAGGCCCGGCAGCACCGGCCTGAACGGCCTCATTTCCAACACCTTCAGCTGGAGGCGGGATCTGCCCTGCCAGGTGTTCTCCTCCAGGTGGAAGGCCAGGTCCACCCTGCCGCCGGCAGCCACCGTTCCCGCCTCCACCTCACCCCCCTGGCGGAAGGCTATCGCTTCCAGGGACCTGCCCGAACCGTTGAGGTGTAGTTTCAGGTGTTCGCTTTCACTGCCCAGGAGCTGAAACCGGTTGACCTCCGCCCCCTCCAGCAGCAGCAGCGGGGCGGGATTCCCCGGGCCATAGGGCTTCAGTCCCTCCAGCTCCTCCCGCAGGCCGCAGTCCAGGTCCACGACCGACGCGACAGCGTCTATCTTCAGCTCCGAGCCGGACTCTTCCCAGCTCCAGAGCGCCTCTACCTTTTTCATAAAATCAGCGGCGAAACCCTCCAGGTTCGCGGCCGCGATGGCCATCCCCGCCGCCTGGGCGTGCCCGCCGTACTCCTCCAGCCAGGAACCGCACTCCCGCAGGGTCTCTATCAGGTTCACCCCCGGCACGCTCCGCCCCGAACCGCTCCCCCGCTCTCCCTCCCGGGCGAACAGGATGGCGGGACGGCTGTATTTTTCCACCAGGCGGGACGCTACTATCCCCAGCACCCCGGGGTGCCAGGACTCCCCCATCAGCACCAGGGCCGGAGCTGCGGCCAGGCCGGTTGAAGCGATGGATTCCTCCGCCTCGGCCAGGATGCGCTTCTCCCAGGCCTGTCTCTCCTGGTTGGCGACCTCCAGCAGTTCCACCAGCTCGGCCGCCTCGGGCAGCGACTCCGTCTGCAGCAGTTTCACCGCCGCCTCCGCGTTGCCCATCCGTCCCGCCGCGTTCAGCCGGGGACCCAGGACGAACCCGATATGCCAGGCCTCGATCTCCTTGCCCAGCAGCTTGGTGGACCGCAGCATTTCCTGCAGACCCACCCGCTGGGCCTCGGCCAGGACCTTCAGCCCCTCGCCGACCAGCCGGCGGTTGACACCGCGTAGCGCCACCACGTCCGCCACCGTCCCCAGCGCCACCAGGTCCAGGTAGTCCCGGGCCCGCCGCGGCCGATCGGGAACCCCGACTGCCTCCAGCAGGGCGCAGGCCAGGTGATAGGCCACCCCAACCCCCGCCAGGTCTTCCCCCGTCTGGTCGAGCTTGGGGTTGATGATCGCCGCGGCCGCCGGCAGCTCCGCCGGGGGCTGGTGATGGTCGGTGATGACCACGTCGATCCCCAGGCTTCCAGCCAGCTCCACCTCGATGGTCGAACTTATCCCGCAGTCGACGGTGACGATAAGGTTGTAGCCCCTCTCCGAGGCCAGGAGTATCGATTCCCGGCTGAGCCCGTACCCCTCCGCCAGCCGGTCGGGTATGTAGCGGTCGGCCCCGATCCCGATCTCCCGCAGGACCGACTGCATCAGCACCGTGGAGGTCACCCCGTCGACATCGTAGTCGCCGTAAACCAGCACCCGCTGCTTTTCCCGCCGGGCTTCCAGGATGCGCCTGACAGCGTCATCCATCCCGCCCAGCGTCAGGAGCCTGGTGTAGTCCTGGTCCATAAACCTGAGGACCGATTCCCGGTCGCTGAAACCCCGGCTGGCAAGCACCTGGGCCGTGACCAGGGACACCCCCAGCGAACCCGCCAGGTCGAATTCGAGCTGTTCGTTGCGCGGCGGCAGGACCCACCGGCGCGGCTGTTTCTGCATCTTATCCTCCCGGAGATAAAACCGAACCTACGGACCGTTATCAAAAAAGCGGGTTGGCCTTTGATTCCGGTCTCTTTATATTGATCCAGAGGGAGTGAAGTACGTCCACAAAAATAATAACCTATTGAAGCCTCAATAGGTTAATAAATCTTTATAAAGATGCTTTACCGGCCCTGGATTCCTCCCCTGGGGACCGCCCGGCCTTTTCCAGCTGTTCTTTCAGACGCTGGTTCTCGTGGGCGTACTGTTTTAAACGGGTTCCCATCTTCCAGAACCGCACCAGGTCGAAGGCCAGGACCGCGATACCGCCCCCCAGGGCCGAACCCAGGATCAGCATCACCAGCGAAGTGTTCGGCATCTCCCAGAACAGGAACCGCAGGCTCACCACGCTCGGGTTCTGAACCGCCAGGATGGCGATTACCAGTGCGATTACCAGTGCGATCAGGAAATAAATCTGCAAGATTCCCCACCCCCTGGTGAAGGTATTCGCTGTTGGTACTGGATTCCCCTTCTTAAAAGGCTATTTTAACCAGAGCTTTTATCTCCGGAGGCCGGGGTCCAGCATCTCCAGGTAGGTCTCGCAGACCGAGCAGTCCTTCCCCGATTCACTGCAGCAGGGTTCCATATGGATGACCACAGTGGTGTTTTCGAGCTGCTCCTTGATCTCCATCTCGATGTTCTCGGTCAGGTCGTGCACCGACAATAAGTCCAGGTTGCCGGGCAGCACCAGGTGGACGTCTACGTGGCGATCAGCCCCCGCCTGCCGAGTCCGCAGCTTGTGAAACCCGTTAACCTTCCCTTCCCGCTGGTACCCCTCGAGGATATCCCGTACCACCAGCTCCTCTTTTTCCGGCAGCGCGGTGTCCAGCAGGGGCATGAAGGCCACCCGGGTCAGGCCGATGGAGGCCTTGATGATCAGAATGGCGACCCCGATCGCGACCAGCGGGTCGATAACCTCGTACCCGGTGATATATATCAAACCCAGACCGACCATCACCCCCGCCGAGGTGTAGACATCAGTCCTGAGGTGAAGGGCGTCGGCCTCCAGGGCGATAGAGTTGGTAGCCTTGGCGACCCGGTACAGGTAGGTGGAGATCGCCCAGTTGGCAGCCGCGGATATCGCCATAATCAGCACCCCGTAACCGAGCATCTCCACCGGGGTGCGCGACATCAGTTTATCCACGGCCTCGACGATGATCCAGACCGCGGCGGCAAAGATAAGCAGCGCCTCTATAGTGCCCGATACGTTCTCGACCTTTCCATGGCCGTATCGGTGCTGCTCATCGGGCGGCAGCGAAGAAACCCGCACCGAAAACAGGGCGATCAATGCGGCGGCCAAATCCAGTCCCGAGTGAATCGCTTCCGAGATAATACTGACCGAGCCGGTTATAATGCCGACGACGAGTTTTAGAATGACCAGAATAGTGTTGGAGATTACCGAGAATAATGCCGCCTTGGTTTTTACCTCCAAGATAAACACCCCTGATAAATAAAGTAAACCCGCGGAACCTCGAATAATTTCGAAGTCCCACGGGTTCTTTGCTCCCCGCTGCCAGGGCCGGCCTGGTCCATACAGGAACCTGACTTACCGTTTGATTTTACCACAGAGTTTACAGCTAAATCAAGACATAAACCACCTTTTTCAGGCATAAAAGCAGTATTTCCTGCTAACGGAATCACATGCACCACAGGATAACGACAGCGGCCGCCAGGGCTCCCATCCCCCTCGCCAGCATCAGCCAGGACCAGTGGACGGCCTTTCCGAGTTCATCCATTATCTCCTCCGCCGGCCGCTCCCAGAGGAACCGCCCCAGCCCCATCCACCATACCGCCAGCGCCGCCAGGTGATGAAAGAAGGAACCCAACACAAGTTGGGTCCCCCCGCTGATAACCACTCTTTTTATCAATCCTTCAGGGACTGGCGTCCTCCTCCGGGCCCTCAGCACCATCCACTCGATGCCGAGAGCCATCAGCAGCAGGCCTCCCAGGGTGCCCAGCGACTCCGGGCCCCGGTGCGCCAGGCTGAAAACCAGTTCTCCGGTCGAAAGGAGCAGGAACCAGCCCGTCCACCCCCAGATCACGGTCGCCGGCACAGCCGCGATTAAAATCAACAGGCACAGCAGGTCTGACAAGATACAGCTCTCCTATACCGCCCCCGCCCGGTTATCTGGCTCCGGCGAAGGACCCGCGCCCTCCCTTGTTGTTTCCGATGCTCATAAGGTCGACCCAGATCGGGCTCGCGTTGCAGATCGACGAGTAGCACCCGCTGACCACCCCTATCAGCATGGCCAGGACAAACACCTTGGTAGTGGCCCCGCCGAAAACCAGCAGCGCCACCAGGCAGATGACCACTGTCATCACCGTGTTGATGGACCGGGTGAGGGTCTGGGTGATGCTGCGGTTGACCATCTCCGTCAGTTCCATCCGGGGGTAGTTCTTGCGGTTTTCCCGGATGCGGTCGAATATCACGATGGTGTCGTCGATCGAGTAACCCAGTATCGTCAATAAAGCCGCCACAAAGGAAACATCGACCTCCAGCTGCAGCAGGGAGAATACCCCCACCACCACCAGCACGTCATGCAGTAGCGCGAGTATCGAGGCCACCCCGAAACGGAACTCGAATCGTATGGTAATAAAGACCAGCATCGTCAGCGAGGCAATGCCTATGGCCAACAGCGCTTTATTACGCAATTCGTCACCGAAGACGGCTCCCACCTTCTCGTTTCGCTGCACATCGAACGCTCCCAGCTTCTGCTGCATGGAGTTGAGCAGTTTTTCGTTCTGGGTTTCGTCAAGCACCTCGGTGCGAATCAGGAATTCGCCCTCGGAGGTGGTTTGAATCATCGGTTCCTTCTCCAGCCCTACCTCGCTGAATACCTCACGTACTTGGGCGGTATCCACCGCCTGATTGGCGAACTTGACCTGCAGCATATTCCCGCCGGTAAAGTCGATCCCCAGGTTAAGACCCTGCATTCCCAGGGAGATAAGCCCCGGGATCATGATCAGCAGCGAGATGATGTACCAGATCTTGCGGCGGTTGACAAAGTCTATCACCCGTTCCCGGCGGCCCTCAGGAGTAGGAGAGGCGGCGGTTCCCGCGGCCTGGCTTACAGCTTGTACATCGGAACCGTCCGCTGACTTGTTCTTGATGGTGACGTACTTTTTCTTCTTCGACATCCTCCTACCTCCTTTCTAAACCCCGTAAAATTTAAGGTTGGTGACCGCCTTGGAACGCGCGATCAGGCGCAGCATGTACCGGGTGAAGGTTATCGACGTGAACAGGTTGACCACGATACCGATGCTTAGCGTCACCGCGAACCCCTTGATCGGGCCGGTCCCCAGGAAGAACAGCACCCCCGCCCCAATCAGGGTAGTCAATTGAGAGTCGAATATGGTCCAGAAGGCCCGGGCGAACCCGGCGTCGATGGCCGCCATCAGGGTTTTGCCGGTCCGCAGTTCCTCCTTCATCCGCTCGTAGATGATGATGTTGGCGTCCACCGCCATGCCTATAGAAAGGATGATACCCGCTATACCCGGCAGGGTAAGGCTGGTATTGATCAGGGCAAGTACCCCCATCACGATCAGGGTATATAACAGCAGGGAAAAGTCAGCGATCACACCTGGCAGGCGATAAAACGCCAGCATGAAGATGAAGACCACTATTATACCGATGATCCCCGCCTCCATGCTCTTTTTCAGCGAATCGGCGCCCAGGGTGGGCCCCACCGTCCGTTTCTCCACCATCTCCAGCTTCACCGGCAGCGAACCGGAGCGGAACATGATGGCGTCATGCTCGGCCTCTTCCAGGGTCTGGTACCCGCCGCTGATCCGCGCTTTGCCCCCGGTTATGGGTTCATTTACCACTGGCGCGCTTATTAACTCGTTGTCCAGAACCACCGGGATTACCTTGCCCACGTTCTGGGAGGTCAGATTCCCGAAAAGCTGCGTACCCTTTTCGGTAAACTCCAGGTTGACCTCCGGCTTGTTGGTCTGCGGGTCGATGTTCGACTTGGCGTCCTTCAGCTCCGAGCCGTACAGGACGGTATTGCCATCAGGGTCTTTGAACTCCAGCAGCGCCGTCTTCCCGATCACCCGGATGGCCTCCTGCGGGTCCTGTATCCCGGCCAGCTCCACGATGATCCTCCGGTCGCCCTGCTTCTGGACGATCGGCTCCTTTACCCCCAGCTGGTCGACACGGGTGCGGATGATGTTCAGCGCCCCATCGACCTTGTCGCTGGAGACCGGGTTGTCCGGGGCATCAACCGCCTCCATCACCACGTGCAGCCCACCCTGCAGGTCCAGCCCCAGGTTGATGTGGTTCCTGATCGGTTGATAGAGACCCACGGTAGCGGCGATCACGATGACTATTATAACAAACAGCTGTATCAGACTTCCCCTTCGCATTCCTATCCCCCTATCCTGTCTTCGCATAGGTTGTACCCTATTTTTCGCATAGGTTGATTATAATCCTCGCCCTCCGGGGTGTCAACCAAGCCTCGGTGGTGAGAATTCTGGTTTTACTTACAATTAACTACAATAAACGAGCCTCGTTGATGATGAGCCCGAAGGTGGCCTGCAGAAACTCCGCGGCCCGCCGGCAGAGCAGCATACGGGTGAGGAATATCTCGAAGTACTCCATTACCGGACAGATCTTGATGTCGATCGTCAGCTCCATCGTCACGGTACGCTGCTTGCCGTCCACCTGGAGGTGGGATTCCTCCACCGCGTAGTTGACCCGGTCGTGGATGTCGAAGGTGGCCGCGTCCTGGTTCCTGACCCGCCTCCGGTGCACGTCGGACTTGTCCGCCAGGATCAGCGCGGCGGCCACCGAGTTGACCGGGGTCCCCACGCTCTCGTCGTGGTTGCCGATCGCTCCCATGACGATGGCGATTTCGTTCAGAGGCATGCCCAACCGGTTCAGGATATGGAAGGCCAGGATCGCCCCCGACTGGCTGTGTCCCACCCGGTTGATGACATTCCCCACGTCATGCAGGTAGGCGGCGATACAGGTAAGCTCGATCTCCCGCTGGGAGAAACCGAGTTCGGTCATTATGTGCCGCCCCCGGTCCGCTACCACCTTCAGGTGCCTCAGGCCGTGCTCGGTATACCCCATGGAACCTAGGTACTCGTTGCCCTGGCGCACGAAGGCGTCGACCTCCGGGTCGCGCATTATATCCGACACAGTCAAAATATTGCTCATTCGTCGGTTCCCCTCGTCAATTATTCCTTATCCGGCTTCGAGTCGGTTTCACTGGACTCTTCTTCCGAGTCGTCCTCATTCTCTTCCTCGTCTTCGTCATCATCGTAACGGATGCCGCTGATGCTGTTCTTGGACATCTCGATCGCGACCCCTTCCGCGACCTCCAGCAGCAAGCTTCCATCCTTGATCTTCGCTATGGTCCCGTAAATCCCTCCGAAGGTCATCACCTTGTCACCGACCTCCAGGCTGCGGATCAGATCCTGGTGCTGTTTGGCCTTGTTGCGCTGCGGTCTGATCATAAAGAAGTAGAAGATTGCTCCGAAACCGATCACATAAAGCAGAAAACTACTAGAATCCAAAACTTTCTCCTCCCTTTTCTTCATCCAGGTATCCCGACTCGTCATCCCGGGGATAAAAACGGATCAGGTCCCGGTAGTAATCCTCAAACCTGTCCTCGGCTATCGCCCGACGAATCTCTAGCATCAAGTTTAATAGAAAGAACAGGTTATGTATAGTGGTTAATCTTATTCCCAGTATCTCGTTCGCCTTGATCAGGTGCCGGATGTAGGCCCGGGAATAGTTGCGGCAGGCGTAGCATCCGCAGTTTGGGTCGAGCGGCGAGGGGTCGCGGGCGTAGCTCGCGTTCCTCACCACCACCTTTCCCTGCGAGGTGATGGCGGTGCCGTTGCGCGCGATGCGCGTGGGCAGCACGCAGTCGAACATGTCTATCCCCCGAAAAACCCCTTCCAGCAGGCAGTCCGGCGATCCCACCCCCATGAGGTAGCGCGGCCGGTCCGCCGGCAGGTGGGGGGTCACCCACTCCAAGACCTCGTACATCAAGGGCTTGGGTTCTCCCACGGAGAGGCCCCCGATCGCGTAACCCGGCAGATCCAGCTCGGTGATGGCCTTCGCGCTCTCCTCGCGCAGGTCTTTAAACACTCCTCCCTGCACGATCCCGAACAGGGCTTGGTCCTCACGGGACAGGGCCCGCCTGCAGCGCAGCGCCCAGCGGGCGGTCAGTCCGGCGGACGACCGGGCGTACTCGTGGGTGCAGGGGTAAGGTGTGCACTCGTCGAAGGCCATGATGATGTCTGCCCCCAGGTCCATCTGCACCTCGGTGGCCTTCTCGGGGGTCAGGAAGTGGGTCGAACCGTCCAGGTGGGAGCGGAAGCTCACCCCCTCCTCGCTGATCTTTCTGAGGTCCCCCAGGCTGAACACCTGAAACCCGCCGCTGTCGGTGAGTATCGGGCGGTCCCAGTTCATAAAGCGGTGCAGCCCCCCCATCTCCTTCACCACGTCCGAACCGGGCCGGAGGTACAGGTGGTAGGTGTTGCTGAGGATGATCTGGGCGCCGATCCCCGCCACCTCCTCCGGGGTCATGGTCTTCACCGTGCCCAGGGTCCCCACCGGCATAAACGCCGGGGTATCGACCGTACCGTGAGGGGTATGGAGCCTCCCCAGGCGGGCGCCCGTCTTTTTGCACTCCTTTAAAAGCTCGAAGCGAAACCGCGGCAACAGTTTTCCTCCTAATTATATTATCAGCATCGCGTCCCCGTAGCTGAAGAACCGGTACCTCTCCTCGACCGCCTCCCGGTAAGCGCGGAGGATCATCTCCCTCCCCGCGAAGGCGCTCACCAGCATCAGCAGGGTGGAGCGCGGCAGGTGGAAGTTGGTCACCAGGGCGTCCACCGCCCTGAAGCGATAGCCCGGGTAGATAAACAGGTCGGTCCAGCCGCTGCCGGGGGTCACCAGCCCCTCCTGGTCCGCCCGGCTCTCCAGGGTGCGGGCCACGGTGGTACCCACCGCGAACACCCTCCCCCCCCTCGCGTGGGTCGAGTTCACCAGGTCGCAGGCCTCGGGCGGCACCTCGAAGTACTCGGCGTGAATCCGGTGCTCCTCCACCCGGGCGGCCCGCACCGGGCGGAAGGTCCCCAGTCCCACGTGCAGGACCAGCCTGGCTATCGATACTCCTCTATCCCTTAGCTTTTCCAATAGCTCGTCGGTAAAATGCAGGCCGGCCGTGGGCGCGGCCACCGAACCCGTCGTCTCCGCGTAGACGGCCTGGTACCTCTCCACGTCCTCCTCCCGGGCCGGCCGCTTGATATACGGCGGCAGAGGGGTCTGGCCGTGAGTGTTGATGAGTTCCGAGATCACCGGACCGACCTTATCGCTCCCCGGCCGGTTGAACCGCAGGACCCGCCCGCCCTCCAGGGTGTCGGACAGGACCACCGCCTTGAGTTCCCCCTCCTCGGACTCCCGGCTAAACCGCAGTACGGTCCCGTTTCGGGCCTTGCGCCCGGGGCGGACCAGTGCCTCCCAGCGGTCCTCGCCCGACTGGCGCAGCAGAAAGACCTCTACCTCCGAGCCGCTCTTGCAGTTCCAGGCGGTCAGGCGCGCGGGGAAGACCCGGGTGGAGTTGACCACCAGGCAGTCACCCGGCCCAATGAAATCCACCAGGTCCCGGAAGTGGCGGTGCTCCAGACAGCAATCGGCCCGACGAACCACCAGCAGACGGGACTGGTCCCGAACCGGGACCGGCTCCTGAGCTATCAGTTCCTCGGGCAGGTAGTAATCGAAATCGGAAACCAGCATCTCTTCACTTCACTTACTTAAGGGTTACCAGTCGGGTCCCGCTGTAGTAAAACGCCAGTATCTGGTTAAAACCGAAGCCCTGCTTGGCCATCCCGTAGGCCCCCCACTGGGACATGCCCACCCCGTGACCCCAGCCGTGCCCCTTGATCGTGATGGTCTTGGGCAAAACCTTGATCGAACCGGTTCCAGCGGCCCCCTGGACCGATAAAGCCCCCTGGCCGCTGCTGATGGTCCTGGTCGTCCCGCCACCTCCCAGCACCGACAGGCTGCGTTCACGGCCGCTCACAGTGGCGACCAGCCCATTCACTCCCATCAAGCTGTAAGTGGCGTCGGTCTCCAGGTCGAAGAACCGCCCCATAAACTGGTCGGCTCCGACCTTCTGGAATCCCGGGTTGTAGAGGCATCCGAACTGGCTTCCGGTTTTTTCCGTAGTATTGCCTTTATCATCGGTAATAATAACCTTTTCCACCCGTCCCGCGGGGTTCTTGATCAGCTTTATCGCCTCGATATGCCCGATGCTGGCCCCGTCGGCATTCAGGAGTTCCCTGAGCCCCATCCGGCCGGACGAGTCCCGGCCCTCCAAAACCGTCGTCAGCCCCCAGTCGTAAAGACCATAGCCTTTGCTGTACGGGTCTGGTTTGGCTTTCAGGTAGTAAAGGTCAGCTCCAAAAACGTTTACGTTGTCCTCCAGGTACCCGCCGCTGTTCGAGTGGAAAAGCGTCACCGCCATCTCCCCCAGGTTATCCTGCAGGACCATCCCTTTCGTCTCGTTCACCGCCCGGGTGCAGTTGGCCCCCTCACAGTCGTAGCCCCCGTACACCTGGCAGTTGGTCCCGCTGCAGAGGTCGTACCCCTCATCGGAGTGCTTGTTCAGGGTGCGGAGGGTGTAGGTGCGGGCGGCGACCGCCTGCGCCTTCAGCGCCTCCAGCGGCCATCCTTCGCTGACCTCACGGGGCAGCACCCCGTAGAGGTATTCCTCCAGCATCAACTGGTTGATCGCGACCAGCCCGGTGCCGCCGCTGTTTGCCCTTACCTCCATCGAACCCCGGTACCGCTTCCCATCGAGTTCCACCAGCGAATCGGAGGACTTCCGCTCCATGACCACCGGCCCCTTGAAGCTGCCCTTTTCCTTCATGGAGCCGCCCGCGGAGGCGCCGAAAACCTTTAACTTACCTGACTCCATCTTTACCCGGCAGGTGTCGCCGCAGTTTATCGAGGAGATGATCGCCTTGCCGGTCGCCTTGTCCAGCAGCCGGTACCCCCCCTGTGACGCCTCGAGGTCGATAATAGTAGAGTCCCCCGTGACTATCCCGATGCGGACGAACGACGGGATGGCGGCGGCAGCCATCCGCTGGTTGGAACTGAAGGTAAAGACCCAGACCACCGCCATCGCCAGCAGGACAATAACCGACAAAAATTTTTTTCGCCAGAGGTTTCCTGACATCAGCCCTCCGATGACTAATAAACAATCGTTTTATCCGACAAACGGCCCCAAACACTTGATACTTCGACACGTGGATGGCAATTCCTGCCCCCTTTGCCAAGATATTGGCGAAACGCCTGCAAAAAATGGCATTTTTAACCCACTTTTTGCGGCAAAGCAGGAGATTCGATGCCAGTTATAGTAATTAATGGGATATAAAGGTTGGTCATAGAGAGGGCCGGTACCCAAATAAACTTAAAACCGGAGGAGTTATGAGCATCACTCGGAGAGCCGCCAGCCTCTGGATAAACCAGGGCAAGGACATTTTAAGGAAGATACTTTCCACCCCCCTGCCGCCCGCCATCATGCTCTGGGGTCCCCCGGGGATAGGAAAGTCGGCCATGATAAGGCAGATCGCCCAGGAAAAAGGCTGGGGCGTCGTCGATCTGCGGATGCTGCTGCTCAACCCCGTCGACCTCCGCGGCATCCCGGTGCCCGACCGCGAGAGGCGGCGGGCCGACTGGCTCCCGGCTGATTTCCTGCCCGACACCGATCGCGACGGTCCAGAAGGCATCCTCCTCCTGGACGAGATAAACGCCGCTCCCCCGGCGGTCCAGGCCAGCGCCTACCAGCTGCTGCTGGACCGCCGGAGCGGCGAGTACCTGCTGCCCCCCGGCTGGCGGATCGTGGCCGCCGGCAACCGGGTGACCGACCGCGGGGTGATAAACCGCATGCCCGCTCCCCTGGCCAACCGCATGCTGCACTTCGAGCTGATCTGCGAACTCGGCGACTGGAAGACCTGGGCGATGGTCAGCGGCATCCACCCGCTGGTCGTTTCCTTCCTGAACTTCCGCCCCGAACTGCTCTACAAGTTCCCCGAGGGGGCGGCGGAGATAAGGGCTTTCCCCTCGCCCCGCAGCTGGGAGTTCACCTCGCGCCTGATCGACCTGTTCGACGACTGGGATATGCTGTTCTACGCGGTGGCGGGCGCGGTCGGCGAGGGGGCCGCGTTCGAGTTCATCGGTTTCGCCCGCCAGGCGCAGGAGCTGCCCGACCCCGAGTCCATCCTGGGCGGGGAGGAGTTCGATCCCCCCGACCGTCCCGACCTGATCTACGCCCTCTGCAGCGGGCTGGTGAACCGCCTCCAGGCCAACCCCGGTCCCGAAAGGGTGGCCAGGTTCCTCGACTGCCTGCTGCAGATGCCCTCGGAGTTCCAGGTCATGACCATGAAAGACGCCTGGGCCTCGGGACTGATAGACCAGATCACCGCCCACCCCGCCTACCTCGAATGGGCGCGGGCCAACCAGGCGGTGGTGCTGTAAAAAACTTGAATAAGTCTGTATTTTAGTCGGGGGAAGAACCTTGAAATGGAAAAAAGCGCGGCGCATGCTACATTTCAACCAGCTCTTACCCTCACATTAATCCCCCGCGAAATCCGGTACTTCGGTGGAACTATAAGCTGCTCCGTCAGAATCGGGGATCTTTCAACATCACTTCCTTGTGAGCTCGAAAAGCGATTTCACCTGATAACTTGTAATTTCTTTTTTGTCTCTCCTACAACATTCTAAGCAATGGATATAGTGATGTTATCTAAAAAAGGACGTTAACTGGCTTTATGAGTATTACCCGAAATAATTCACGGGGTTATACCTCCATGTCCGCTCACCCCGATTCTTCCTCCGCTTATCGCTTAGTTCCACCATGAAGCGGGGGGATTGTCGCGGGGTCTTAATGTTCAGCGGCTGTATGGAAGGTATATAGCGCCGCTGTGGTGCATGTTAATAAAAGAAAGGGACCACCATGGACCGCTCCCCTGATAGCAAAAAAACATCCGCTACCTCCTTCCTCCCGGTCCTGACCTGGGCGCGGACCCACCTGATTATAAACTACCCCTTCTTCGGGCTGCTCGCTCTCTACCTGCCCATCAAGCTCGACCTCGACGTCCAGACCGCGCTGACCGACGGGAAGTACGTGACGGTCAACCCCTCCTGGATCGACGGGGTGGTCAGGCGCGAGGGACGCGAGGTGATAGCGGGGCTGATCGCCCACGAGGTGATGCACATGGCCCTGCAGCACCTGTGGCGGCGGGGCACCCGGGTGGTGAAGGTGTGGAACAACGCCTGCGACTACGCGGTGAACTCCATCCTGGCGGGGGCGGGCATCAAGCTCCCCGCCGGCGCCCTTTTGAACTACGAGTACAGCGGCCTGACCGCCGAAGAGATCTACAGCCGGCTGCAAAAGAAGTCGGACCAGCCCTCCCCGCCCCAGCCCTGGGGAGAGCACCAGCACTGGGACGAGGCGGAGAAGGACCCGGTGGAGGCGGCCGAGCAGCAGCGGGAGTGGGAGATGCGGATTGCCCGCGCTGCCGAGTCGTCCCGCCAGGCCGGGAAGTTCCCCGGCGGCCTGGAACGGCTGGTCCGGGAGTGGCTCTACCCCCGGATCGACTGGCGTCAGGCGCTGGCCGTGTTCCTCCAGCCCACCCGGAAGGACTACACCTTTATCCCGCCCGACCGCCGCTACCTGAGCCAGGAATACGACGGTATGGTGATGCCCGACTTCGGGCAGGTCGGCCTGGAGGAGGTCGTCATAGCGGTGGACACCTCGGGTTCCGTCAGCGGGATGGAACTGGACGCCTTCCTGGGCGAGGCGGCCGGCATCCTCGAAGCCTTCCCCGAGATGCGCGGGATAATGGTGAGCTGCGACGCGGCGGTCGCGGGGTGGCACGAACTGGAGCCGGGCGAGGCCTGGCCCAGCCCCCGGATGATCGGCGGCGGCGGGACCGACTTCCGCCCCGTGTTCGATGAGATCGAGCGGCGGGACATACACCCCGCGGCGGTGGTGTTCCTCACCGACGGTGCGGGTCAGTTCCCGGCCGAGCCCCCGCCCTACCCGGTGCTCTGGGTGATTGTGAACAACCATCGGCTGGAGGTCCCCTTCGGACTGAAGATAGACCTTGAGGTAAAGGAATAAGCAGGTGACAGGAGGTATCCCCGGTGCAGGCATACATCCCTTATCTGTCCACAGGAGAGATCACCCGCAAGGGGACTGAAGAGGTCGAGGTGGTGGTGGATAGAGAAACCAGCCGCATCACCATGTTCCAGGCGGCCTGCCTGGGCGGGATATTCGGCTGGGGCGGCATCGAGATCGAGGAGGGCCGGCAGGAGGACTTCCTGAAGATAGTGCGGCAGCCCTGGCCGCAGTTCCTGGTGACCGTGGCCCGCCACCTGGTCCTGCAGCCCGAGGACCCGGCGGACGAGTACGCGGACAGCCGGCTCTACCGGTACGTCCTGCCCCGGGAGCCGCACCTTTCGCTCTCGTCGCACCCCTTCCCCCGGGACTTCGTGGAAAACCCCGACTGGCCCGGGGACACCGACACCTCCGCGATCTCGAAGCTGCACGCGGCAGCCTACTGCAGCCTTTGCGGCGCCTATACCTCGGATGAGACCAGGCAGTGGCTGCACAGCCACGCCCGGCTGATCGTGAAGTGCCTGCAGAACCTGCGCCACGCCCGGCTGTTCGTTCCTCACAGCCGCTACCTGACCAAGCATTCCTACCTGCACGATATCTCGATACTCCTGGGGATTCTGATCCGCGGCGCGGGAGAAGAGTTTATGGTCACCATGACCCTGTGCGGGGGGCAGCAGTTCCTGCATGAGGTGGGACTGGTCTAAAAGATGCACCCCTCGACCGCTTCCAGCCGGCTGACGAACCTGGCGGGAGAGAGAGAACCGATGTCCAGGCTGGTCCTTCCGTCCACAGCCATCTCCGCCAGCAGCCGTCCGACCGCCGGGGCGTGCATGAAGCCGTGTCCGCTGAAGCCGCCGGCCCAGAAGAGCCCCGGCACCTGCGGGTGTTCCCCCAGGATGGCGTTGTAGTCGGGGGACATCGAGCGCAGGCCGACGTAGCCGTGGGAGATACCCGCCCTCTCGATGGCCGGCAGGCGGGCGGTCGCCGCCTCGATCAGCACACCCAGCTTAGCCCAGTCCACCGCGGTGTTCCACTGGGGGAGGCACTCCTTGTCAGTCCCCCCGGTGTAAAAACGCCCGCCGTGGGAGCGATGCAGGTACCAGCCGGTGTCCAGGTCGACGGTCAGCGGCACCGGGTAGTCCAGGCTCGGAATGCTGTCCACCAGGAACACCTGCCTGGGGTGGACCGTGACCGGGAGGTCGATGCCCACCATCCGGCCCACCTCGGCCGACCAGGGGCCCGCGGCCGAAAAGAGCAGCGGGGTCGAAAAACCATGCCTCCGGGTCCTGACCACGAAGGTCCCACCGCGCAGCGGACTTATCGAAGAGACCGGCTCGTCGGTCAGGAGGACCGTCTCCACCCGCCCCAGCAGGCGGACCAGTCCCTGCACCACACCATCGGGACTGGCCTGGGCGTCGACGGGACAGAAGGTTCCCCCCGCCAGGTCGTCGGTGCGCAGCGAGGGGAAGATGTCCCCCACCCGCCCCGGGTGGACCAGCTCGCTGGGAACGTCCAGGGCCCGCTGCATCTCCACGTTGGCCCGGAACTCCTCCAGCTTCGAGGCCTTTGCGGTCAGAAACAGGTACCCGCTCTGCTCGAACTCCACCGCCGCCCCGGTCTCCTCCTCCAGGTGCGAAAAGAACGGCAGGCTCATCTGGGTCAGCCGGATATTGACCGGGGAGGTGAACTGGTGGCGTATCCCTCCGGTACAGCGGGAGGTCTCCCCCCAGCCCGCGCTCAGCTCCCTCTCCAGCACCACCGTGCGGATCCCTTTCATCGACAGGTGGCGGGCAATGGACAGCCCGACTACCCCGGCCCCGATAACAACCGCGTCAGCGGTCTCCATACACATACCTCCCTAACGGCGGGCGATCCAGTTCAGTATCAGGGTTAGCACCACGCTGACGATCAGCATGCTGACCAGGGGGAAGTACACCGTAAAGTTGCCCTTCTGAAACAGAAAATCCCCCGGCAGCCGCCCCAGGGGAAAACCACGTCCCAGCCCCAGCATTATCAGGCCGACGGCCACCAGCACGATTCCCGCGATAATGATCAGCTTGGCCATCTGTCCCCATTCACCCATCTGGGATTACTCCTTCCGCTGCCTTTTGTCCGCCCTCGGGGCGTAGCGGTCCCGTTCGCTGTAGATGCAGCCGCAGTAGGTCTGGCGGTAGAGGCCCATCGCCTTCGAACGCTCCGTCCCCTCCCGGTACCCGGGCCGGTAGTCCTCGTAGTAGAAAGGCACCCCCACCTCGGCCGCCACCTGCTCCCCCACCTCCCTGATCATAGCGTGTTTCTGGCGCGGGCTGACCAGCAGGGTGGTGGTGAATCCATCGTACGCGCCTTCCCGGGCGGCCTCGGCGGTCTTCCTCAGCCGCATCTCGTAGCAGAAGCGGCAGCGGATATCCTCCCGGTTGCATACCTGGCGCAGGTATCCCTCCAGCTCGTAGCCGGGGCTCCCGACCATCTCCACGCCGTACTCCCGGGCCAGCCGCCGGGCGGAATCCTCCCGCTCCCGGTACTCCCGGTAGGGGTGGATGTTGGGGTTGTAAAAAAAGCCGCTCAGCTCGTGGCCTTCGGCCTGCAGGCGGGGAACCGGGTAAGCGGCGCAGGGGCCGCAGCAGATGTGGACCAGCAGCCGCATCTGTCTCCCTCCCTATAGGACTCCAGTTAATTAATTATAATCCTGTTTTTTAGAGAAAAAAACCGGTTATCAGTAGTACTCGTCCAGGTTGTCCAGCGCCTGGCTGAGGGTCTCCGAGTCGATAAACTCCAGGGTTCCCTGTCTTATGGTCTCCTGCCACTCGGGCGGCAGTTTCTCCATAGGTATCTGGGTAATCTTTTCCAGGGCCCCGCTGTACCCGGCCGGGCCGATGAAGATGGCCACCCGGTCGTTGACCTCGCCCAGGTGCCGTTTGTGCGAATCGACCTGGCAGAGCTGCTCCAGGTTTAGGCGCAGCAGCAGGCGGCTGGGCTGGTCGAAGTTCACCTCCCAGCCCTCGCTGGCGGGATACAGCCGGTTTATCTGCTCCAGGGTCAGCCCCACCAGCAGCGGGTCCCGGGTCGTGACCCCCGACTCCGTGTGGCCGCACCACTTGTAGTGATATTCCCGCACCACCGCCGTATCCTGGGTAATCACCGGAGAGATCAGCGGCCTCCCCAGTATAAGCTTGCTCCCCGCCGTAGAGTAGGAGGCGACCTTGGCCGCCAGGTCATCGACCTTCGGCGGCTTGAAGTCCGGCAGCTTAAACCCCTGAAGGCCGAACCAGGCCGCCGAGGCCAGCGCGCTCACCAGCATCAGACCTAACAAGGTTCTTATCCTGAAAAAACGAATCCCAGACACAGTCCATCATCCCTGTAAAAAAAGTATCCTTAAATACCTATTTTTACCGGGTAATGACATCGGCATACCTGGGATGAACAAATCTATAGGTTTTCCATGATGGTTTCTGGGATATCGAAGTTGGAGTAGACCTCCTGCACGTCGTCGTGTTCCTCCAGCATGTCCATCAGGCGCAGGATGGCGGCCGCCTGCTCGCGGTCCTCCACCGACACCGTATTCTGCGGCAGCATGGTCACCTCCGCCCGGGCGAAAACCAGTCCGCCGCCGGCCAGGGCTTCCCTCACGCTTTCGAAGTCATCCGCCCCGGTGATTATCTCCACGCTGTCCTCTTCCACCCGCACGTCCTCCGCCCCCGCGTCCAGGGCCAGGAGCAGCAGCTCGTCCTCGTCCGGCGGAGGCTCGTCGAGGTTCATGACCCCCTTGCGCTGGAACATCCAAGCCACACAGCCGCCCTCGCCCAGGCTGCCCCCGTTCTTGGAAAAGATATGGCGGATCTCGGCGGCGGTCCGGTTGCGGTTGTCGGTGGCCGCGCTCACCATGATCGCCACTCCGCCCGGGCCGTAGCCCTCGTAAGTGATCTCTTCGTACGCGGACCCTTCTATCTCTCCGGTCCCCCGCTTGATCGCCCGGGTAATGTTGTCCATCGGCATGTTGGCCTCACGCGCCTTGGTGATGGCCATCTTCAGGCGCATGTTGCCGGCCGGGTCCGCTCCCCCGGCGCGGGCCGCCAGGATGAGTTCTCGGCCGATCTTGGTGAACAGTTTTCCCCTCTGGGCGTCCACTTTTGACTTGTGGCGTTTTATCGTAGCCCATTTCGAGTGCCCGGACACCGTATCTCCCCCCTTCGAATTCAGCCTAATTTTAGCACAGCCGCCAAATGCTTGCAAACTGCTTTCACCAGGGTTATCATCATCTAAGAGCCGTAAATCAGGCAAGACCCCACACCAAAATTCCGCGACGAAAGGAATACCGCCATGCCCATCGACCTCGACCGAGTGAACTACCTCCTGTTCGACCTGGACGGCACCCTGTTGCCGATGAACATGGACGTCTTTGTGGAAGCATACATAAAGAGACTGACGGTGCGGGCCGCCGCCTACCTGCCCCCCGAGTCCTTCCCCAAGTACCTGTGGGCCGCCACCGGGGCCATGATCGAGAGCGGCGACCCCGAAGCGCAAAACCACGAAGTCTTCTGGGCGCACTTCAGCCGGTTCGCCCGGCATCCCCGCGAGGTCCTGGAGCCGGTCTTCGAGGAGTTCTACCTCAACGAGTTTACCGCCCTGATAGACGTCACCCAGCCCAGCCCCGTGGCCCGCGAGATCGTGAACCTGGCCGTCGGGAGGGGCAAGCAGGTGGTCCTGGCCACCAACCCCATCTTCCCCGGCATCGCTGTACGGGAGAGGATGCGCTGGGCTGACATCCACGACCTCCCCTGGCTGCACGTCACCACCTATGAAAACAGCCGCTACTGCAAGCCCAACCCCGCCTACTACCGGGACCTGCTGCAGCAGCTTGCGATCCCCCCCGGGGAGTGCCTGATGATCGGGAACGACGTCCAGGAAGACCTGGTCGCCTCGGAGCTGGGGATAGCCACCTGCCTCATCACCGACTGCCTGCTGGACCGGGGCGCCCCCGCCTACGAACCCGACTGGCGGGGCGGGCTGGCGGAACTCAGGGACTGGCTGCGGGGATAACGACGAAGGGAGGACCACGCATGAAAGCAGGAGAATTCAACGGCTTCTCGCCCGATACCCGGTTCTTTTTATTCAACCTGGTCATGATGAACAGCCGAGAATGGTTCGAGGAGCACCGGGAGGAGTACCGGGAGTGCCTCCTCCACCCGCTGCAGGACCTGGTCCGCTCCCTCGCCGAGACCATGCTCTCGATCGACCCCGAACTCGACGTCGCCCCGGTGACCGGCCGCACCATCTCCCGCATCTACCGCGACACCCGCTTCTCCCGGGACAAGTCGATCTTTCGGGGCAGCATGTGGATAACCTTCAAGCGGCCGCGAAAGGACTGGCAGGATACCCCCGGCTTCTTCTTCGAGATCAACCCCGTGACCTACCGGTACGGGATGGGGTTTTACCGGGCGCAGAAGTCCACCATGGACCGGTTCCGCGAGACGATAGCCAAAAAGCCCCAGGAGTTCCTGAAGACCGTGGCGTTCATGGAGGACCGGGAGGGTTTCCGGCTGGAAGGCGACAAGTACAAGCGGACCCTCGACCCGGCCCAGCCGCCCGCCATCCAGGACTGGTACCAGCGCAAGAGCTTTTATATCGCGTGCCACCGCGAGGCGGACGACCGCCTCTTCAGCCGCGGGATACTGGACGACCTGGCGAGCGGCTTCCAGGCCGCCGCCCCGCTGTACCACTATCTGTGGAAGGTGTGTAGGGGGTGATTCTGTTTCAGGGGTATCGAATTCCCCCTATTTCTCACACAGATACACCGCCATGAATCCGTCTGTATACTTCTTCTTTTTGATGTCAAACCCGGCTCGGGTGAGCAGTCCCTCCATGATCCAGTCCCAAGTGTAGAACTCGTCTTTTATAGAGGTCTCCGTGTCCACGGCCATTCTTTCTCCGGCCGCCTGCCTTAGCCCATCGACCCATTGGTCAAAAAACGAACGATAGTGATCCGGTTCAAATGAAAATACTATATCCCGTAGATAAAACCTACCTCCGTCTTTTAACATCCCATGAACCTTTTTCAAGGCGATGAGTTTCCAAAAATCCGGGAGGTGGTGGAGGGCGATCTGAGATACCACGGCATCCAGCGGTTCCCGGTCATGCTCGTAAGTCAAAAAACCAGCCTGGTAAAATTCTATGTTCCGAATGCCTTTCCCAAGGGCCTTGCGTCTCGCGTACTCTATCATCGTAGCCGACACATCGACCGCGAGGACCCGGCTGTAGTACCCTGCCGCCTCCACCGCGAAGGTTCCGGTACCGGTCCCGATCTCCAGCAGGGTGGCGGCTGGGGGCAGAGCAAGGGTACTAATGACTTCTTTACTCTCCGTCCCGATGTCTCTGATCCTGCTCATCTGGTCATCGTAAGCCTGGACCTCGAAGATATTCGAGTAATCCACCCCGGTGGATTTCATCTCATCATACTGCCATTTTGGAATGTCCAAAAGAACAACCTCCTTTAAGACTGCGAGCTCGGTCTTTTAAGCGGTTCTCAATTTATACGCATAATCAATATCCTCCAATCAGCTCACCCAAGAAAAAGGTTATCAGACAATAATTATAAAATAAAATAAAACCTCGGCATCATTCGAGGGGAAGACTAAAAAATGGTTTAATTTTCTTTACGTCGATGACGAACTGGCAGGGTCTATGAAGCTGAACGAGCGCCAGTCGCGGACCGACATCCACGACCCCGACTCGTTGGAGACCGAGAGGATATGCGTTAAAAATCTCCCCGGCAGAAGGTCTGGAGGAACTCCTACTGGGGAAGGCGGTCGATGCCGCTATCTCCGGGGCAAGGCCTACTACATCTGGCCAGGGCTAATATGCATGAGATGAATTGAAAGCGATGCCGCTTTCCCTCCACCTCTATCCATTTTGTGTTTCCAGAGGGTGCTGACACTTGGGACAGTACTTGGTTTTTCTTTTTTTCTGGATGTATAACATGCCGATTGAGTCTAAGACAAGCATAATTATGATAGCGTAAGTAAAACCGATTTTATAATAGGCAACACAGAAGATGGCTAATGGAATTAAATAGATGGCCCCTATGATTGTTTTGTCAATCTTGCCCGTCTCTGGTTCGACCTCCTCCATACAAAACTGACAGTTCATAGTTTTGTCTCCCATACAACGTTCCTCCTCAAAATGCTAATCATTTTATATATACCTCAATTTTATATTTACGACTTTTTTTGTTAATATCCTGCTTTATTAGAAATATCATCTTAGATACCACAGAAAAAAGGTATTCGACCGGTTTAATAAAAATTGGCAAAAGTGAAGGTTTTTTAATATATAAGTCGAATAAATACATAAAACCAAGGAGGTGTTTTTGATTTGAACATTAAAAAACCGCCGCTGCTTTTAGCATTGATTATACTACTGCTGCTGCCGGCGCAGGCACTGGCGCTGACCGAGGTGGTATCCCTGTTCCAGGTCGGCAACAGCGAATACCTGGCGGCCGGTCAGAAAAGGGTGATGGACGTCGCGCCGATAGTGATAGACGGCCGAACTTACGTCCCGTTGAGGTACCTCGCGTACTCGATAGGGATCACCGATGAAAACATCAGGTGGGACCCAGCGGCTTCGAAAGTAACCCTGGCCAAGGACGGCAAGACAGTGGAACTCTTCATCGGCAAACCCGAGATGACAGTGAACGGCAGCCCCCAGGCCATCGAAGCGGCCCCCATCATAGCGGACGGCCGGGTCTTTTTGCCCGCCCGGTACATCGCTATCGCCTTTGGATACTCGATCACCTGGAACGCGGAGCAGGGGCTGGTCTCTATAAATACCGAAGCTTCACCCATGGCTACCAAGGACTACATAGACAAGGAGAACAACTTCCGGCTGCGTTACCCGGCTGGCTGGTCGGCGCGTAAAGCCAGTTCTTCCGGAACCGTGGCCTTTTTCGCCGCCCCCCCGGAGAACAGCAACGACGACTATTCGGAAAACATCACCGTCCTGCACTTAAAAAACCAGGTGCTGAACAGCCTGTCTTCCGATGAACTGCAGGAGTATATCTTAAGCAACCAGAGCAATTCGCTGCCGGTGTTCAACATATACGAGACCGGGGCGGTGGATCTGAGCGGGCTGCCCGCCCAGTACGTCAAAGCCCGGTGCAGCGACGGTGAACGCGAATTCTGCGTTCACCAGGTTATCGTCAAAGAAGGTGACGAGTGCTTCATGCTCACACTGTCGGTAAAGGAAGACAAGCTCTCTCAATACGGCGATCTGTACAACCGTGTCCTGAAGTCCTTTCGGATGCTGGACCAGGTGACCCGGGTCTTCCCGGCGGGTACCGCCAAGTACGATGGGCAATGGAGCGAACCCGACGACCGGGGATACATCTACCCGCATGGGTGGGGCAAGATGACCTATACCAACGGCGACATATACGAAGGTGATTTCGAGTACGGCAAAAGGGAAGGGCTAGGGAGCTACTGGGCGCGGCTCGATGACGACTACCACGGCCAATGGAAAGACGACAAGAGGCACGGGAGAGGGATTCTCTTCGGCGCCTCGACCGGTTATAAGGAAAAAATGGCTTATTACGAAAACGACGTACTGATAAAGGTAACCGATTTTCAAAAGGGGACCGAGCCTATGCCGATGGCCCCGACTCCCTTTGAAATAGGGCCGTGATACGGGTTATGTCCCTGCCCGACTTAGATGATTATGGAGGTGCTCCGGTTGCGTAAGATTTGTCTGTTATCGACCCTGGTTCTGGTGCTGCTGCTCCTGCCGGTGAAAGCCCTGGCGGTAACCGAGGTGGTGTCCCTGTTCAAGATCGGGGAAGACAGCTTCTACTACAACGGCCAGCAGTACCAGATGGATGTGGCGCCTTTTATCAAAGACGGGAGGACTTTCATCCCCGTCCGCTATCTGGCCAACTCGATAGGGATCAGCAACTCCGACATCAGATGGAACCCCGATACCGCCACCGTTACCCTGACCAAAGGTAATACGGTGGTCGAACTGGTGGTGGGCGACACTAATCTGTACTCCTACGGAAAAAGGTGGGTAATCGACACCGCCCCGCTGGTCGAGGACGGGAGGGTTTTTCTGCCCGCCCGCCACGTGGTCGGAAACTTCGGGTACACGGTAAGCTGGAACCCGGGGAAACAGACCCTGTCCATCAACCAGGAGACCTCGATCAAGAACATGCCGGAGTACCTGGATGAAGAAAACAACCTGGGTATCTCCTACCCCTCCAGCTGGGAGGTAAACAAAATAAACCGCGGCCCGGTGGTGGTGGTCTTCACCTCTCCCCCCGAGGACTGCAATGACACCTTCCCCGAGTCGGTGACTGTCGAGCACGCCAAAGACCCGAGCTTTATGAATATGACCCTCGACCAGATAGAGGAACGGCTGCTGCAGAACCTGAAGGGTTCGCTCAAATCCTTCGATTTGTATGAGAACAAAGACGGTTACTGGTACAACAACCCGGCCAAGATAATCAAAGTCCGCTGCAGCGATGGTACAACCAGTTACTGCGTCCATATGTTTTTAACCAAGTTCGACGATGAATACTTCATCGCCTGCCTGTCCGCCGAGAACGAGGATAAGATCGAGGCCTTTTACGACCCGACCTTTCTTAACATGAAGATGTCCTTTCACACCTACCGGCTGCCGCATTTTGTGCTATATGATTAGAAGTGAATTCAGGCTACCCGATAGGGCCCTCAGTTTGGTTCAGATTGGTCCGGCACTTTGGGCACACCCTGGTTCTGAAGATAAACACTCCGACTGCCGCGACAATCATTGCTGCTAATACCTCGATTAATTTAACTGCTATGCTGAAAACAAAAATTTCATTTAGAAAACACAAAATCAATGCCGCTACTGCAACTGGTGCAAGAATAAATTTTAATATACCCATCCTGTCATTCGCAGTGTGCTCCCATACGGGCTTGACATCTTCCCTGCAACTAGGACAGTAAAAATTTTTGTCGCTCAAACCATTACTCCCCTTAAAAACAGTTTATCCATCTACATTTTCAACTCGCCTTATACATAATTCTATAAATTGTATTATATTCCTCCTAAGTAGATAACTGATCTTTCAGCCGCATTCCTACATTGGGAATTACCCCGATATTCTTTCCGGCAGCATAAAACGAAGCGCGGTGATTCAGCTTTTGCACATCGCTGTATCTACTGCGCTCCATTAATTGTATACAGTATCGGTAAAAATGCTTTTTACTTCGCCGCCGCTTCCTTCACCCGGGTCCCCTCGGCCAGGTTCTGGCTGCCGTCGGTTATCACCTTGTCCCCCGCCTGCAGGCCCCCGGTTATCTCCACCGTTTCGGTGTTGCTCACCCCGAGCTGGACCGGCAGGTGCCGGACCTTCCCGTCGACCACCGCCATGACCTCCTTCTGGCCCTCTCCGACCGTGCGGACCGACTCCCGGGGGACCACCAGCACGTTGTCCCGGGTGGCGGTCTCGATGGCCACCCGCACCTCGTAGCCCGGTTTCAGGACCGAGGCGCTGTCCAGCCGAATGATCACCGGCACCCGGCGCTGCACCACGCCCAGCGCCGAGGTTTTCTCCTCCGCCTGCGGGTAGATCTTCTCGACCACCCCGGTGATTTTCGACTGTCCCAGGACCGGGGCGGTTATCACCACCCGCTGCCCCAGGCGCACCTCACCCAGGTCGTCGCTCAGGATGTCCGCCTTGACCTCCATCTGGTCAGGCGCTGCTACCGACACCACCAGGACTCCCGGCGTCAGGACCTGCCCCTTCTTGACCGGGAGGCTCATCACCGCCCCCGGGAGCGGGCTCCTGACCACCAGCTGCTGTTCCTTGGCGGACATTGAATCCAGCGACTCGGCCAGGCTGGCCTCCTGCTGCCGGGCCCCGTTCAGCCGCGCGGTCAGGTCCAGGACGCTCTGCTGTCCGGTGTCGACCTGGAGCTTGGCCCGGTCGTAGTCCGCGGGGGACGCCACCCCCGCCTGGTACAGCTTCTCCACCCGGGCCAGGTTGTCCTCGGCATCCTTGAGCTGTATCTTCGCGGTCTCCAGGGCGGTCCGGGCGGAGGCTGCCGCAGCGGAGGCCTGGGACAGCTGGGACCGGGTTTCACTGGACTGGATGGACAGGTCGAGGTTCTCCAGGACCACCAGGGTCTGGTCCTGCGCCACCACCTGCCCGCTCTCCACCGGCAGTTCCACTACCCGGGCGCTCTGGGTGGCGTAGAAATTGAAGTCCTCCACCGGCTGCACGTAGCCCGTGTCGCTCACGGTCCGTACGACTCCCCCGGCCTTCACCTCGGTCAGTGCCGCCTCGGTCCCTCCCCCGAGGGCGAGCGCCCCCACGGTTGTCACCACCACCAGCGTTACCCCGATCCACATATAGGTCTTCCGTTTCAGCTTCGGCAACTTCATACCCCAGCCCTCCCGACTGCCGCGTTTTACGCGTCGTTTTTGTCTACTCCCGATCCTTCAATACTTCAACCAGGTCAAGGTGTTTGACCCCCCGCACCGCCAGCCGGTGCGCGACCATGATAAACATCACCCCGCCCAGGGCGGAAAGCACGTAGGTCAATGGATATACGATGACCGGCAGGGTAAACAGGTCGCTGCTGGCCATCTGCATGAACCCCTGCGACATCAACCTCCCGAAGGGCAGCCCCAGCGCCACCCCCAGCAGTGACTGCAGCAGGGTCTCCTTCAGCATCAGGCGGGACACCTCCCCGGGGGTGAAACCCAGCACCCGGAGGGAGGTCAGCTCCCGCTTCCGCTCCGCGAAGCCGATGACCGACGAGTTATAGATGATAGCAAAACCCAGCACCACCGAGAAAAACACCATTATCCCTATGGAGACCACCATGCTCTCCAGGTTTTTGTAAAAGTTGTCCAGTTCCTTCTGGCGGCTCATCACCGAAGATACCCCGTTCATCTTGTTCAGTTCCGCCTCGAAGGCCTTGGCGTAAGCGGGATCGATCTTCAGCACCGCCCCGGAGACCAGGTTCCTCTCCAGCAGCAGCCGGTTGAGCTGCTCCAGGTCCAGGTACGAACCGCCCCCGATAAGCTGCCGGTTGACGCCCACCACCTTTACCCAGGCCGTATGCTTTGGCCCTATCCCCAGCAGGGTCTCGACCTCCACCCGATCCCCGGCCTCGATCCCCAGCTTCTTCGCGGTCAGGCTGCTGATCAGGATACCGTTCTCGGGCAGTGAGACGGGCTGCCCGGTATCGCTTACCAGGTCCTTCAGCTTCTCATCGGGCACGAGGCCCAACAGCAGTTCGTCGCGGCTCTGCCCCATAAAGTGCACCTTGGCCGGGACCTCCAGGATCGGTTCGGTCCTGGTCACCCCCTCGATGCGGGACAGGCTCAGCAGCTCGGACGAGTCCACCGGCGTATTGAACCTCACCAGGTAGTCGTACTTCTGCTCCTTGAAATAGTGCTGCGTCAGCATGTAATCGATAGAGTCGTTGCTGAACAGGGACATCACCAGCATCCCCACCGCGAATATGACCCCTACCATCACCACCGCGAACCGCCCCCGGTTGCGGGAGACCGTCCGCACCCCCATCTTCCATGTGGGGTCGAGCCTCGCCCACAGCCAGATCCACCGTTCCGCCAGGGTCCGCCCTCCCCGCTTGGGAGGCTCGGGCCGCATCGAGTCCGCGGGATTGATCCGGGTCACCCGGCGCGAGGATGTGATCCCCGCCAGTCCGCCCACCCCCAGGGTCAGCAGAAACCCGTACCCGATCGCCTCGACATTCACCCCCCCGATCGCCTGCGGCAGGTTGAAGTACAGCGAGTAGAGGTCGGAGAAGACCGAGGCCAGCATGACCCCAAGCCCGGTGCCGATCGCCGCTCCGGTGACAGACATCGCCAGAGCGTACTCGGTATAGTGCAGCATTATCTGGCGGTTGTTGTATCCCAGTGCCTTCATCACCCCGATGGGCAGGCGCTGGGTCTTGATGATCCTCCCCACGATCACCAGTTGGATCAGGGCGGCCATACCCAGGAAGATTACCGGCATAACCGTGGCTGTGTTCTTCAGCTGCGACAGCTCGCCATCCAGCACCATGTGGCTGGTCTGCTGCTTGCGGGGGTAATCGGCCAGCAGCCCGTAGGGCTCCAGGATATACTTGATCTCTTTCGCGACCCGCTCCTCGTCCGCCCCCGGCGCCAGCTTCACGACCACCTGGTTGATCTGGCCGTTCAGGTTCATCATCTGCTGCGCCTGCTTGTACGGTATCATCGCGATGCCGAAGGTCTCGGGCTCCGGCAGCAAGCTCGACGCGTCCTTCATCGCGTAGATGAACTCGGGGCTGGTAGCCGTGCCCACCACTGTGAGCGGCGTCTGCTTGCCCTCCACCACCACGTTTATCTCATCGCCGAACCGGAGGTGGTTGGCCGTGACGAACTTCCCGTCCATCAGCACCTCGGTGGTCCCGCCCGGAGGATACTCCTCGAACATCCTCCCGCTCTGCAGCATCAGGCGGTTAACTTCATTCTCCATCGGCAGCGGGAAGCTGATCAGCCGGACCGTCCCCCGCTGGTCGTTCTCCTTGAGCAGCGGCACGTCTTTCTGGAGCCTCCCGGTCGCCCGCTCCACCCCTGGCACCGCCTCGATCCGGTGGGTCACCTGCTGCGGCGCCCGGACCACGTGGAAGAAGTAGTCGGCGAAGTTCGTGTCCTGGTAGAACCTCTCCCGCGAGGTGTGGAGGTTGTTGTAGGAGGTGCTCATCGAGATGTACACCGTCACCCCGAGCGCCACCACCGCCACCACCGCGAAGAACTGGCCCTTGGTGCTCCATATGGTGCGCAGAAGCTTCTTGGTCAGAGGTCCCATCACCATTCAATCCTTTCCGGCGGAAGCGGCGACGGGTTATAGGAGACCTCCACCACCCGGCCGCTGCTCATGCGGATAACCCTCCGCGCCATGGCGCTGATCGCGGTGTTGTGGGTGACTATCACCACTGTGCTGCCGCGCTCCTGGTTGATGCGCGACAGGAGGCTCAGTATCATCTGCCCGGTCTGAAAATCCAGCGCCCCGGTGGGCTCGTCGCACAGCAGCAGCCGCGGGTTCTTGGCCGCCGCCCGGGCTATCGCCACCCTCTGCTGCTCGCCCCCGGAGAGCTGCGAAGGGAAGTGGTCCATCCGTTCCCCCAGGCCCACATCTGACATGATCTGCTCCACCGGGATCGGGCGCTCCACCAGGTTGGCGGCCAGCTCCACGTTCTCCCGCGCGGTCAGGTCGGAGATCAGGTTGTAAAACTGGAACACGAATCCGATCTCGTTGCGGCGAAAATCCGTCAGGTCCTCGTCGTCCGCGTGGCTCAGGTTCTTGCCCCCGAAAAAAACATCCCCCGAGGAAGGCAGGTCCAGCCCCCCGATGATGTTCAGCAGGGTGCTCTTCCCCGAACCGCTGGGCCCGAGGATCACCACCAGCTCCCCCTTCAGGAGGTCCAGGCAGGTATCCTTCAAGGCCTCCACCCTGATCTCGCCCATCACGAAGGTCCGGCTCACGTTTTCCATCCGCATCAGTACTTCTTCCGCCATAACTCCCTCACCCTAAACGGTTTATTCCGATAATTATATGATTCAAGCTCGGTCGCTGAATTCTCCTCTTTTCCACCGCTCGTAGTACTCGTCGATATCGGACATGTACCAGATACAAAAGTCCAGGTAGTCCTTCATCCCCTCCAGGTTCTCCCTGGCGCTCGGGTTATCGGCCGGAATGATGCTGAGTCCGTGCAGGATGATCTGGTTCCACTCCTCAATGACCTTCATCTTGTTTTCTATCGCCCTGGTCCAGGATCTGATGCTGGCGGTATAGTAGTCCTTGCGCTGGCCGGGCCGGCTCACCTTCTCAATCAGCGCCATGAGCAGACCTTGGCGGACGGTCAGGGAGGCCGTGGCCTTGCTGAACAGCAGGTCGGACGATATCTCGTCCAGGGTTTTCGGCTCGCCCGTCAGCATCAGGTAACCGAAGACCCGCCCCAGGGTCTTGGTCCCCCCCGCCTCCTCCATCAGGAGCCCGAACCGCTCGATAAACCGTATCTCATCAGGGACCATGGTAATTCCCCCCTTTAATCAACATCTTACTGCCAACTTTGTTTAATTACAACTAAATAAATTATTCCATCTTAATCTTGGTAAAACAAAATCCTCAGGGAACCATTCTTCTGGATTCAGTTTCAGTACCGGGTCTTGTCGAATAATAAACTGTTTAAACAATTGACACAGCTGCACTATTGTACTAATATATTAGTACAATAGTGCAAGGGGTGTTGCACATGCCATTCAGTATTAACCCAGAAAGCCGCATCCCGATTTATGTGCAGCTCAAAGAAGCGATCAAGTTCGCCATAGCCACCGGTGAACTTCCTCCCGCTTCACAGCTGCCCACCGTTCGTCAACTCGCCGTCGAGCTTAAGATCAACGCCAATACTGTTGCCCGGGTCTATTTAGAACTTGAGAGCGAGGGGGTATTATCAACCAGACCGGGGAAAGGGACCTTTGTGAGGGAGCACCCGAAGATTAATAACACGTATAAGGAAGAAAGCCTGGGTGAACTTCTGGACGACGTGATTATCAAGGCGTCCTCACTGGGTTTTTCCCCTGCGGAATTGCTGAAGGCGTTTGAAAAAAAACTGAAGGGGTGAAAAAAATGGTTAAAAGCAGTGCGGGATTTGCTAGAATTCAGGTGCCGTCACGGAGAGTCCACCCTATCTCAGCAGCCTTATTTGCAGTAGTGTTTATACCCGGCTTGATTTGGGGCATTTACCAGTATCAGCCGTTCATAGCTGTCGCATCTCTTTTAATCGCCACCCTGGCCTCGTCCGCGGTGAAGGTCTCCCAACAATGGGAAAAGGCCGTGGTCCTGCGCCTCGGTAAATTTAAAAAGCTGTCCGGGCCTGGACCGTTTCTAATCATCCCGGTGGTAGACACCGTATCGAGCTGGATCGACCAGAGAATCATCGCAACCCCCTTCAACGCTGAACAGACCCTGACCAAAGACACCGTTCCAGTCGATGTCGACGCGGTGCTTTTCTGGATGGTCTGGGACGCGGAAAAGGCCGCCCTGGAGGTTGAAAGCTACAAGGACGCGGTCGCCTGGGCATCACAAACCGCCCTTCGGGATATCATCGGCAAGACCCAGCTTTCCGAACTGCTTGCCGGGCGGGAACACATCGATGATGAACTGAGAAGGATAATCGACCTCCGTACCGTACCATGGGGCATTTCCGTGCAGTCCGTGGAAATCCGCGACGTAAGCATCCCCAAAAGCCTCCAGGACGCGATGTCCCGGGAAGCCCAGGCCGAAAGGGAGCGTAAGGCCAGGGTTATTTTAGGGACAGCTGAAACCGAGATATCGGCCAAATTCGCCGAAGCGGCCAAGGACTACGAAAATAACCCGGTGGCCCTGCACCTTAGAGCAATGAACATGCTTTACGAAGGGCTTAAAGAAAAAGGAGCTCTGGTAGTGGTTCCCAGCACCGCCGTCGAGACCATGGGCCTGGGTACCATAACCGGCCTTACATCCTTGACCAGGTATCCTGTTGCTGAAAAAAATAAGGACTAAAAATAAAAAACATAATCAAACTGTAGACCTGACCTCAACAGTAGAAATAGAGGGTGGTAAAAGGAGAGAAACTTTATGAAGCGAGGGATTCTCGGTCTTATTTCGCTCACAGCCTACGGCGCCCTGCTTTACCTGGGCTCGCTGTATCAGGAGCACCTGAAGCATATCGCCTCAACCACATATGACCCCTACCCCAGTCTATTGTTCACGAGCCTGTTCCCCATCGTTTTCGGGATGCTTTTGGCCCTGCCCCATCTGTACCGGACCGTCAGGGGCGAAGGCCGGCTGGGTGTCGATATCTATCGGCTGGTTTTAATGGGCATCCCCACCCTTTACGTCGCGGCGGTTCCCCTCCTGGTTTTCTCGCCAGTAGGGAGATACCTGGTGACCAGCTATATTTTTTTCCGGTACAATCTACTGACTTTTGCCGCTGGCGCGGCCTTCGGCTATATTCTGGTCACGTCGTTTAAGAAGGGTGGTCAGCACCCTTAAAAGGTTCTACCTGCCCTCCCGCTGGTAGGCGGCGGCTAGCCGCCGCTTGTGCTCGGTCACCCGGTGCAGGTGCTCGATCCTCTCCCGCGCCTGCTCCCCGATCGGTTTCCCCTCCAGGAGGTCGTCGATCTCCTGGTAGGTCACCCCCATCTCTCCCTCGTCGGTCTGGCCGGCCCAGAGTCCAGCGGTCGGGTCCTTCAGAATCACCCTTTCGGGGACTCCCAGCAGCGACCCCAGCGCCCTGACCTCCCGCTTGGTGAACTGGGAAAGCGGCAGCAGGTCGACCCCTCCGTCGCCGTACTTGGTGAAGTAGCCGGTGTACACCTCGGCCGCATTGTCGGTGCCCACCACCAGGTACCCCAGGGCGTTGGCCAGGGTGTACAGGGAGCTCATCCTGAGCCGCGCCCGCAGGTTGGCGTCGGCGATCCGGCGGTATTCTTCCCTAATCGCCGGGCTTCCCGGCAGCTTATCCAGTATCCCGGGGAAGATGCTGTCCCTGGCCTCCAGCAGGTCGTATTCCAGGTGGGGCAGGCCTATGGTGCGGCACACCAGCCTGGCGTCTTCCAGGTCCTCGCTGCTGTTGCTGCAGGCGAGTATCACCCCCAGGGAGTTCTCCCCGGCTGCCCGACTGATCAGGGACGCGACCACCGCCGAGTCGATCCCGCCCGAGACCCCAACCAGCAGCCCCCGCATCCCGGCCTCCGCCCGCCGGTCACGCAGCCACTGGACCAGCAGCCCAATCTCCCGTTCCAAAGACTCCATCGCCATACCCCCTCTACCACAGATTACCACAAACTACCATCTGCTTTCCATCCCAACCGCGTGGTCCACCGGACCCGGTCCGGCCCCCACCTCGAAGGCATGCTCCAGGGCCGTGGTCAGGTAGTTCTTCGCCCGGAAGACCGCCTCGGGGAGCGGCAGTCCCTTGGCCAGCCCGGCGGCGATGGCGGCCGAGAGGGTGCAGCCGGTGCCGTGCCCGTGGCGGGTCTGGCAGCGCCGAGCAAATAAATCGGTCGGCCCCTCCGGGGTGAAAAGCATATCGCGGGCCACCTCGTCCGAGCTGTGCCCTCCCTTGAGCAGCACCGCCCCCACCCCGGTGGAGAGGAGGTTTTCGCCCGCCTTCACCCAATCATCCTCGCTTTTCAGCTCGATCCCGGTCAGGGTCTGCGCCTCCTGCAGGTTGGGGGTCACCAGGACCGCCAGCGGCAGGAGTATCTCCCGCATCGCGGACAGGGTCTTCGGGTCGGACAGGTAGCAGCCGCTGGTTGAGATAAGCACCGGGTCCACCACCAGCGGTACGCCGGGGTGTTTTTTCATCTCGGCGGCAATCGCCAGGATGCATTCCACGTTTGGCAGCATCCCCGTCTTGACCGCCTTGATGTCCAGGTCTTCCATCACGGCCTCCAGTTGGGCCGTCACCATGTCCGTGGGGATGGCGTGGATCGCCCTCACCCCGGTGGTGTTCTGGGCGGTGATGGCGGTTATCACGCTCGCCCCGTATACTCCGAAAGCGATAAAGGTCTTGAGGTCCGCCTGTATCCCGGCCCCTCCCGACGAGTCCGAGCCGGCGATGGTCAACGCCTGCGGTCGCATACTATATACCCCCTTTATAACAGTTGTCAGTTGTTGGTCGTCAGACGCCGGTCGTCAGTCTTGTTGGAAATCGCTCTGCGATTTCCTACTATATCTGCTTACTGACGTCTAATTAAAAATGCTGGAACCCCCCAGGCGTAAGCTTACTGGTCGTTCCCCCGGATTCGAGGACGATCTCGCCCGCCTTGTCATTGATCCTTCCCACCACGGCCGCCCGGGTGCCGATACTCTCCAACTCGTTCCTGACCGTATCCCAGCACTCGGGGGCGACCGCGAACAGCAGTTCATAGTCCTCCCCGCCGAAAAGGGCCATCTCCAGGGGGGTCTTGCCGATCATCTCCCCGATTTTTCGGGTGTCTTCGTCGATTGGGACCTCGTCCCCCAGGACCACCGCCCCCACCCCGCTCTCTTCGCAGATGTGGCCCACCTCGCTGGCCAGCCCGTCGCTGATGTCGATCATAGCGTGGACCCCTTCCAGGGAGCCCAGCCGGCTCCCCTCCTCGATCAGGGGCTGGGGCCGGTTGTGCGCCACCAGGACCCGGAGCGCCGACTCCCCTTCCGCCGCCACCAGTCCCAGGGCCACCGCCAGTCCCGCGGCTGAGCGGCCCAGGGTCCCGGTCACCGCCAGCAGGTCGTCCGGGCGCGCGCCCGAGCGCAGGATGGTACGGTCGGGGTCCCCTTCCCCCAGGAGGGTTATCCCCAGGGTCAAGCTGGGACTCCTCACCGTGTCCCCGCCCACGATCGAGACCTCATACCGCTCGGCCAGGGCCCGCATCCCCCGGTATATCTCCTCCACCGCTTCCACCGACAGGTCGTCGGGAATCCCGAGGAACACCACCGCGAACCGGGGGGTGCCGGCCATGGCCGCGATGTCGCTGAGGTTGACCGCCATCAGCTTGTACCCCAGGTCGAATCCCGAGATCTTGTCCCGCAGGAAGTGGGTTCCGTCCACCATCAGGTCGCCGGTCACCAGCAGCCTTGACGCCGGGTTGACGGCCAGGACCGCGGCGTCGTCACCTACTCCCTTGATAACCGCCTCGCTCCGGCGCTCGCCAGCGGCCAGTCGACGGATCAAGCCAAACTCTCCTAAGTCCTTGATGTGCATCCGCTTCTCACCTCTTTAGCCCAGCGCGCCAACTCCACCAGTTGGGACGCCGCCAGCCCGGGGTCCGGGGCAGCGACGATGGCGGACACCACCGCCAGCCCGTCAGCCCCCGCGGCTATTACCTCCAGGGCGTTCCCCCGGTTTATTCCCCCTATCGCCACCAGCGGGATCTCCACCGCCCGGTGTATCTCCTGCAGTCCCTTAAGCCCCACCACCGGGGCCTCGCTCTTGGTCGGGGTGGAGAACAGCGCGCCCACCCCAAGGTAATCGGCCCCTCCCGCCTGGGCCTCCAGCGCCTCCTCCCGGTTCTGCACCGAGACCCCGATAACCGGCCCCGGGCCCAGGATCCGGCGGGCCTCATGGAGCGGCAGGTCATCCTGTCCCAGGTGCACCCCGTCCGCCTCCACCGCCAGGGCGATGTCCAGCCGGTCGTTGACCAGGAACCGGCCCCGGTACTCGTTAACCAGGCGGCGGATACGGGCCGCCTGCTCCATCTGCTGCCGGGTGGTAAGCTGCTTTTCCCGGTACTGCACCACCCGGACCCCGGCCTCAAGGGCCGCTCTCACTATCTCCAGCTCGTCCCGCTCCCCGGCCAGGAGGCGGTCGGTTACCAGGTATACGTTAAGCATCGAAGGTGTTATCTTCACCGAAATACCTCCTGTTTCGGTCGTCGGTTGTCGGAGTAGTAGGAATTCGCGGAGCGAATTCCATCGAGCCTGACTACCGACTACTAACTACCGACAACCACTCTTGCCCCTTCTGTCAGGTCGACGCCCCGCAGCCGGTAGACCTCGTCGAAGAGGGCCACCTGGAAGGACCCGGGGAACTGCGATACCTTCGCCGCCCATTCCCCCGCTATCCCGAAGCTGACCAGCGCCCCCAGGGCGGCCGCCAGCGGGTCTTTCTCCACGGCCAGGAAGGCCCCGGTCAGGGCGGTCGCCATGCACCCGGTCCCGGTCAGTTCACCCAGCAGGGGATGCCCGTTGTCAATCAGCAGGGTCGTTATACCGTCCGAGACCGCGTCCTGGGCCCCGGTCACCGCGGCGGCCACCCCGAAGACCTCGGCCGCCCGTCGGGCGATGGCGGCATGGGTGTCAGCAGTCCCCACCGCGTCGACCCCTTTTATCTTCGCTTCCATGCCCGCCAGGATGGAAACCTCCGCTGAGTTCCCCCGGATCAGGTCCACCTTCACCTGCTCCAGTATCCGCATACAGGAATCGGTCCGGAACCGGGTGGCCCCGGCCCCGACCGGGTCCAGCACCACCGGTACCCCCTTAGCATTCGCCGCCCGGCCCGCCATTATCATCGATTCCACCCAGTAGGGGTCCAGGGTGCCGATGTTCAGCACCAGCGCCCCCGCCAGGGCGGCCATCTCCTCCACCTCTTCCTGCGCGTGGGCCATCACCGGCGAGGCCCCGATATGCAGCAGGATGTTGGCGGTCTGGTTCATGACCACGTAGTTGGTAAGGCTGTGGACCAGCGGTTTGCCCGACCGGATCTTATCCAGGGCCAGAGCCGCCTGTTTTATATAATTTACCGATTTATCCATAAAGACCTCCTTATTATTATACCTCGAGCTAGCAGGTCAGCTTCTCTCCTCCGAGGGCCTGGCTGATGACCTTCATCGCGCAGAAAGGACCGCACATCGTGCACTCCCCTTCCTCCAGCCGACGGCCGCGGTAGGCCCTCACCTTCGAGGGGTCCAGCGCCAGCCGTTCCTGGGCTTCCCAGTCCAGCGCCTTGCGGGCGGTTGACATCCGCCGGTCCCATTCCCGGGCGCCCGGGACCCCCTTAACGATGTCCGCGGCGTGTCCAGCGATTCGGGCGGCGATCACACCATCCCGCACATCGTCCGGCCCCGGGAGGCCCAGGTGCTCGGCCGGCGTCACGTAGCACAGGAAGTCGGCCCCGGCCATCGCCGCGATCGCGCCGCCGATGGCCGAGGTGATGTGGTCGTAACCCGGGGCCACGTCCGTAACCAGCGGCCCCAGCACGTAGAACGGGGCTCCCCCACAGAGCCTCTTCTGGAGAATCACGTTGGCCTCGACCTGGTCCAGCGGCACGTGGCCCGGTCCCTCGACCATGCACTGCACCCCTGCCTCCCGGCACCTCTTCACCAGCGTCCCCAGGGTCAGCAGTTCATGCACCTGGGGCTGGTCGGTCGCGTCGGCGATCGCACCCGGACGCAGGGCGTCCCCCAGGCTGAGTATCAGTTCGTACCTGCGGGCCAGGTGTAGCAGCCGGTCGAAGTTCTCGTAGAGCGGGTTCTCCTTTTGGTGGTGCAGCATCCAGGCCAGGGTGAATGATCCGCCGCGGCTGACCACGTCAGCCACCCGGCCCTGGCTCTGCAGCATCCCGATGGTCTCCCAGCGCAGTCCCGTGTGCACGGTGATGAAATCCACCCCCGCCCTGGCCTGCCTTTCGATGGAGTCGAATATATCCTCCACCGTCATCTCGACGATGGATCCCCGCTCCTCTCTCGCCTTCAGGGCCGCCTGGTAGATGGGCACCGTGCCGAACGGGACCGGGCACATGGCGAGCAGTTCCCGGAGGATTTCCTCGACTCCCTCCCCGATGCTCAGGTCCATCACCGCGTCGGCCCCCGCTTCCAGCGCCGCCTGCAGCTTGGCCTTCTCATCGGCCAGGGACGATACCCCCGAAGAGGTTCCCAGGTTGGCGTTGACCTTGGTGCGAAGCCCGCGTCCGATCGCGGCCGACACGAGGTTTCGGTGGTTGGGATTGGCCGGTACCACCACGACGCCCTCCGCCAGCCCCCGGGCCAGGTCCTCCGCGGCCACCCCTTCATTAAGGCCGGCCCTGACGACCGCCTCCTCGATCAGCCCCTCCCGCGCGTTCTCCATCAGGGTCTTGTTTTTTACTGTCAACAATCGATCACAGCCTTCTTGCAAAATTTAAACCGCCCAAAACATGAGCGGTCGCCAAACGATGTCCTCCCTTCGCTGGAATTACCCAGTACCATCGGCCGATGGCAGCGTCTCACGCTCAGGTTCATAGGGTCTGTCGGTACCCCGACACTCTCAGCCCCGGCTCAGGAGCTCCCCCAAGTATTGAATTTAGCTTAGTTTAGCACACTGCAGATTTGCTTACAATACCTGTAAAAAATATAAAAAATTCCGAAAGGAATTTGTACGAAAGTGTCAAATAATATCCTCTGATTAGATTTAAAATTTAAAAAAGGCCGGTGGAGAATAGATGGCTAACACCAAAAAGATTAGCGACCTGCGGGTGGGCACCAAGCTGATGGACGATATCTACAGCCCCCAGGGGCAAAAGATCATTTCGAAGGGCACTGTGTTAAACTGGCAGCACCTTAAAGACCTTTATCAGCTGGGCCTGCAGGAGGTCATGGTCAACCTGCCGGAGGACGCCCCGGCCATCGACGCCGCCTCTACTCTCGGCCAGACCAAAGTTGTAAGCACCATGACCGGGGTGGTCGAGGCCTACCACGACATGTTCGAGGGGATACGCGGGTCAAGGGAGATGGACCCCGAAACCATCGAACAGTGTGTAAAACGTTTATACTCCGAGGTGCTCGATTGCTTCAACCTGGTGGCCTACTTTCGGGCCTTCAAGGGCAATTCCGACTATATCTCGGACCACTCCGTGGCCGTATCCGCCATCTCCATGCAGATAGGGCTGATACTGGGCTACGACGAAAAGTCCATCAAGGAACTGGGGACCGCGTCCCTCCTTCACGATATCGGCAAGGCGCTGCTGGCCCCCCAGCTCACGGCCCGGGCCTATCCCCTTTCCCAGGTCGAGGTCGAGGAGATGGCCAAGCACCCGCTCTTGGGGGTAAAACTGGTCTCCCCCCTGTACGGGGCCAACAGCCGTATCTCCATGGGAATACTGCAGCACCACGAGAAGATGGACGGCACGGGTTACCCCCTGGGCAGCACCAGCGGCGACATACCCGAACTCGCTCGGATTATCGCCGTCGCCAACCTGTTCGACAACCTGATCTCCGGCAGCCACAACGGCCAGAGGCACTCCGACTACCAGGCAGCCGAGGAGTTGGGCAAGTCGACCTTTGGCCAGACCGACCCCCGCATCTGCCGCCAATTCCTTGAATACCTGGCCACCTTCTACGTTGGAAACATCGTCAAGCTGAACACCGGCGACATCGGAGAGGTCCTTCGGGTAGACCCGACCGAACCGACCCGTCCGCTGATCCGGATCGGGGAGAAGTACGTCGACCTGCGCAGCAACCGGTCGCTTATAATCGAAGAGGTTGTTGGTTACTGATGAACTCTGAATCGAACCCGGCAATGGTCCTGGTCCCCCTGATCGAGAACGAGCCCGGTTCCAAAACCGACCATCCCCGGATGCTTCCCTTCCCCGCCGAGATAGCGGGTGAGGCCACCGGGGCGTACCTGATACCGGGGCCCTCACCCGGCCGCCGGCAGTACGTCCTGGTCAACTACCACCGGATCGCCGGGCTCGACGACCTGGTGCTTTTTTATCATCCCCCCTGGCGCAGATACCTGATCCTCCCGCTGGCCGAACTGCCTTACTACCTCAGGATGGCCGATCCCCAGTTCGATCGCCGGGGACCCGCGTACCTGGAGGACATGCACCTGGGTACAGTCGTCGCCGTGTGTCAGAAGATCGACCAGGAAGACGAGCACTAGCTCAATGTACCATTTGCTCAGCGGCGGTTACGTAGTGCAGGACACGCCGCTGGGATTCTTCTCCTGCACCAGCATTCAATCGGCCCCAAACCTGCAAAGTAATGTCAAGGGCAAAAAAAGCAAACTGTTTGAATAGGTAAAAAGGAGTATTATATACTAAGCAGCCGCAGAATTGCGTCAGCCAAAAGAAATATTCAGGGTAGGTAACTTATGCGGCAGAATAAAGGGTGTCCAGGGATT
>JABLWZ010000013.1 GCA_013178275.1 Bacillota bacterium
TAGTACCCCGACATAGTGGTAAGCGCGGTGCTGGTGTCGGCCGTACTCTCTTTAACGTAGGCCTTGAAACGGTAGTCGGCTCCCGCCGCTGCGGGTGTCCAGTCGTAGTAGTTGTTGGCTGACCAGGGGGTGGTCGTCTCTACGGAGGAGCCCTTGTAGACCTTGAAGAGGTAAACCTTGTTGGTTCCGCCGCTGGCGTTACAGGTCCAGCGGATGGTGGTGCCGGACGCCTGCGGGCTGGTCTGGTCGGGGGTCAGCGAGTTGATGGTGATGGGAGTGACCGCGCTGCTCAGTGCTGCATAAGCATTGATTCGACCATATCCAAAATAGTTATCACGGCCAGAGGAACCCAGGTCAACCGCAGTATTTTGGAGAATATCGGTTATTCCTGAAGCTGAAAGGGTCGGATTACCAGACCAGACGAGAGCCGCAAGGCCAGCCACGTGGGGAGCGGAGGCAGAAGTACCCTCACCTAAGTAATAGCTGTTTTCCACAGTGCTAGGGATATCATAACCTGGAGCGGTTAAATCCACGTATGAATTGTAGTTTGAAAAACTGCATCTATTATCGTCGCTGTCCGTGGCACCAACCCCTACTACACCGCTGCAGGCGGCAGGGTAGTTAACAGTAGAATTATAGTCGTTTCCAACCGCGGCAACTAACAGAACCCCTCTTGTTAAGGCATAATCGACCGCGTTCTGAATGGTTTGACTGCTGCCGCTACCGCCGAAACTCATGTTTATGACCTTGGCGCCGTGGTCCACCGCGTAGTAAATACCTTCGGCGGCATCAGATGGATATACGGTTCCATCGTAAAACATCACCTTTACCGGCATGATCCGGGCATTCCATGACAATCCGGCAATACCAGCATTATTGTTTCCTATGGCCCCGATTATCCCTGATACAAAGGTCCCGTGACCATAAATATCACTAACATTAGTATTATCTGAAACAAAATTATAACCGCTGGTATACATCCCCTGAAGATCGGGGTGACCGATCTCTATCCCGCTATCCAGTACCGCAACGGTTACACTCGAGGAATCGGTTCTGATGTCCCAGGCCTGCGGCATTAAAATCTTTTTCAGATTCCACTGGTAAGAGTTGTAAAAGGTGTCATTGGGCGTTAAAAAAGCTTTATAAGGGGTATTAGGCTCTATGTATTCCACCTCACCGCTTTTTAACAGCTCTTCCTTCAGTCCTTCCCGATCTTTAAACTGGTATGTGTCATCCCCTACTTTACCTTTTTCCTCCAGACTGAACTTTGAGTATAATGAGTTCTTTCTGGATTCATTCACGGAGGGTTTGAACTTAACCAGAATCTCTTGAGATTTCTCGGCTGCCGCCGCTTTCTCCATTTGGATAAGCTTTTCATCGCCTGCCTGAAAGTCCGCCTGGGGCATTTCTGCGGCAAATATAGTGTTGGGCGAAAAGACTAAGGACAGAAAAAAAAGCAGACAGATAAGGACTCTCTTCATACATAAATACCCTCCCTTAAAAAGTTTAGTGCGGCAATCCAACCTGAACCCACCGGACAACTTCTAAACCGATAATTTAAAACTAAAATATAATAATAAGGACTAAAAAATAAAAGAGATGATAAAAGAGGATCGTACTTAAAACCAGAGTAACTATATTATACAATTTTTTTACAAGAATTTCACTTCATATATTATTATTTTGTATTGAGATTTGGTTATTAATAGACTACTGGGGGGAAAACGGATAGACAGTAAACAATGCAGCATTAAAGAGTTTGGTTTCCATGTTAATTAAAACTTTTCTTGTTCTTTCCCAGTTGTGCTAAAATTATTTTGGTAAAGAATTAGGACTGGGGTGGATTTTTTGAATAAGAGAGTCCGGAAGGCGGTCATCCCGGCGGCAGGCTTGGGGACCCGTTTCCTGCCGGCGACCAAGGCCCAGCCCAAAGAGATGCTCCCAGTGGTGGATAAGCCCTCGATCCAGTATATCGTTGAAGAGGCGGTGGCTTCCGGGATCGAGGATATCATCATCATCACCGGCCGGGGCAAGCGGGCGATCGAGGACCACTTCGACAAGTCATACGAACTGGAAAGCATCCTGGAGTCGAAGCAGGAGTACGAGCGATTGAATGTAATCCGGGATATCGTCAACCTGGTCGAGATCCACTACATCCGGCAGCGCGAGGCCAAGGGGCTGGGCGATGCTGTCTACTGTGCCCGCAAGTTTGTGGGGGACGAACCTTTCGCGGTTCTCCTGGGGGACGATATTGTCGTATCGGAGACCCCCTGCCTGAAGCAGCTTATCGACGTATACGACGTCTATGGGGGAACGGTGGTGGGGGTCCAGTCCGTATCCAGGGACGAGGTCAACCGCTACGGGATCGTGGAGCCCGATGGAAACAACGGAATCAAGGAGCCGGACCAGGCCCGGCTGCATAAGGTAAAGGACCTGGTGGAGAAACCTTCCCGGGAGGAGGCACCCTCCAATATCGCCATCCTGGGACGCTACATCATCCAGCCCGAGGTGTTTGATTTCCTGGAACAACAGGTCCCGGGCGCGGGTGGGGAGATCCAGCTGACCGACGCGCTGCGGAGACTGGCGCAGGTCGGACCGGTCTACGCCTACGACTTCGAGGGGAAGCGTTATGACATCGGCACCAAGATCGGCTATCTCCAGGCAACGGTAGAGATGGCCCTGATGCGTGAGGACCTGGGCCTGGAGTTCAAAGAGTACTTGCTGGGTCTTTTGGGGAAAGGATTAACCCCTTAAATCGATCTTAACGATAGTGTGCTGAGTAGAGAGGGGATTGGAAAAGAGTTGTCGACCAAGAGTGGGGATAAGCCTCGCCGGGTAAGGGTTACCGCGGTTTTCGGGACCCGCCCCGAGGCCATCAAGATGGCGCCGGTGGTGAAAGAGCTGCAGAAGTATCCCGAGGAGTTCGAGACCCGGGTGGCGGTGACCGCCCAGCACCGGCAGATGCTGGACCAGGTGCTGGAGCTGTTTAAGATAACCCCTGATTTCGATTTAAACATTATGCGAGACCGGCAGACCCTTTTTGATATCACCTCCCGGGCCCTGCTGGGTCTGGGTGAGGTTTTCGAATCGGAGAGGCCGGACCTGGTGCTGGTGCACGGTGATACCACCACCACCTTTGCCGCCAGCCTGGCCGCTTTTTATCTGCAGATCCCGGTGGGGCACGTGGAGGCGGGGCTCAGGACCCATGACAAGTATTCCCCCTTCCCGGAGGAGATGAACCGCCACCTGACCGGGGTATTGACCGACATGCACTTCGCCCCCACCGAGACCTCGAAGAATAATCTGCTGCGGGAAGGGGTTTCCCGGGAACATATCTTCGTCACCGGCAATACGGTGATCGACGCCCTGCAGGCGACGGTGAATCCCTCCTACTGCCTGGACTGGTCCATGCTGGGGGGGCAGGTAGACCTGGCCAACGAGCGGCTGCTGCTGGTGACCACCCACCGCCGGGAAAACTGGGGTGAGCCGCTGCGGGAGGTCTACCTGGCGTTCAACGACCTGCTGGAGACCTTCCCCGATGTCAGGATCGTCTTTCCGGTGCATAAGAACCCCCGGGTTCGGGAGGTGGTCGAGAGGGTCCTGGGTGAGGGATCTCCCTACCGTCAGCGGGTCAGCCTGATCGAGCCTTTGGATTACGAGCCCTTCGCGAACCTGATGGGGGTCTCCACCCTGGTACTGACCGACTCCGGCGGACTGCAGGAGGAGGCCCCCTCCCTGGGGAAGCCGGTGCTGGTGCTGCGTGACACCACGGAACGTCCGGAGGCGCTGGAGGCGGGTACGGTAAAACTGGTGGGCACCTCCCGCCAGGTGGTATTTGAGACGGCGAGAGAACTCCTGGCCAACCCGCGGGCCTACGAGGAGATGGCCCGGGCCACCAACCCGTATGGTGACGGCAGGGCCGCCCGTAGGATTATACTGGCTATCCGCCGCCGCTTCGGTTTTTCCGATGATCCCTGGACTCCCTTTGGAGTAAACCCTGGAAATTAGGGCATACTTATTACTGGGTGAGGTTGGTGGGCAGACCAGGCGAGCACGGATATATCAGGTTTAAAAAGAGAAACGGACGGGTCTACCAGTTGTTTTGCCAGGTGATAAAACAGATACTGCATGACCCGCCACCGAGAAGTGAATCCTAAAGCCGGCCGAAAGGTCGGTTTTTGCCGCTATCGGAAAGTATATTAGAGAACTTTCCGATGCAAGCAAGTGCACTTCGAAGCAAGTGCAGCTATGGCTCCCGCCCTTGGCGGTAGCCTAGCTTTCTTCGCAACTAGGGCTATCGCTTGCGCCAGCTTGGCGACAGCCAAGTTTTCTTCGGCGGACGGGATTTATTTTGGGGGGTGAATGGATGGACTGGTTCGTCGAGAGCACCTGGAAGACGGTACTGGCTTTTGCCGCGGTGCTGCTCTATGCCCGCCTTTTGGGCAAGGAGCAGATCAGCCAGCTTACCTTCTACGACTATGTGACCGGTATTACCTTCGGCAATCTGGCGGGTCAGCTGGCTTTTTCTGAAGACAACCGGGTCTTCGAACACTTTTGGATACTTACCCTGTTCGTGGGAATCGCCTATTTCCTGGCCTACGCGACGACCAAGAATAGACCGCTGCGCAAACTGATCGAGGGGGAACCGACGATCGTCATCCACAACGGAAAGATCCTGGAGCAGAACATGAAGAAGATGCGCTACAACATGGAAAACCTTCTGACCCAGCTCCGGGAAAAGGATATCTTTCGCATCAGTGAGGTGGAGTACGCTATCCTGGAGACCAACGGGGTGCTCAGCGTCCTGCCCAAGTCGCAGCACCGGCCGCTGACCCCGGGCGACCTGAGCCTGCCTACGGATTATCAGGGCCTGAGTTCCGAAATCATCGTGGACGGGGTGGTGATCTATCCCAACCTGGAACAGAACGAACTGGACGAGCAGTGGTTGATCCGGGAGCTGCGGCGGCGGGGGATCAATTCGCCCCAGGAGGTCTTTTACGCAAGTCTGGAATCTGATGGGAACCTGTATATAGATATAAGGAAGGATAATCTGGAGCACCCGGTGGATGTCACCGACAGCCGGCTGCCGAAGTAGTTGTTTTGACTGGCTTTTAGGCTCATGGTAGAATTAGTTGACAATTAAGTATATTTTGGGTAAGGAGTGTGGCGCCTGAGATGGGTGTTATCAAGTTTGGCACCGATGGCTGGCGGGCTGTCATGGCGGAGGAATTCACATTTGAGAACGTGCGGCTGGTGGCGCAGGCCATCGCGGAGTATATAAACCAGAATGGGATGGGCAAGAGAGGGCTGGTCATCGGTTTTGACACCCGGTTCCTGTCTTCCCGGTTTGCTGACGCGGTTGCCGAGGTGATGCTGGGCAACGGTATCCCGGTGTGGTTGACCGAGTCCTGCTGTCCCACGCCGGTCACCGCTTACACGACCACCTTCTATAAGGCAGCCGGGGCGGTGATGCTCACCGCCAGCCATAATCCTCCCGAGTACAACGGCATCAAGTTTATACCCGAATACGGCGGGCCAGCACTCCCGGAGGTGACCGACCAGATCGAGAGGAATCTTATGCGGCTCCTGGAAGGGCAGCCGGATGGAACGCTCTACCGAAGCCTTCCGTTGGAGGAGGGTTATCGGCAGGGCGCCGCCCGGAGAATCGATCCGCGTGAGGAGTACCTGGATCACCTCGCAAAATCGGTCAGCCTGGAGGCTATCCGCCAGCGCCCCCTCAAGGTGGTCGTCGATCCGATGTACGGTTGTGGGGCGGGATACCTGGAGGAGTTTCTGGGTCGGGCCGACTGTCAGGTCCAGGTTATCCACAACACCTGTGACCCACTTTTTGGGGGTATCGCGCCGGAACCGATGGGGAGATGGCTGAATGAACTGAAGGAGCAGGTCACCCAATCGGGGGCCGACCTCGGGCTGGCCCTGGATGGGGATGCCGACCGCTACGGGGTGGTAGACCGTCATGGACGCTACTTCACCGCTAACGAAACCCTCTACCTGTTTTTCGACTACCTGCTGCGGACCAGGGAGCACCGGGGCCCAGTCGCCCGTACGGTGGCGACCACCCACATGCTGGACCGGATAGCTGCCCGCCACCGACTGCCGGTGGTAGAGACCGCGGTCGGCTTCAAGTATATCAGCCAGTCGCTGCGGGAGAACGGCGCTGTCATCGGGGGCGAGGAGAGCGGCGGCATGAGTGTGTTTGGGCACGTCCCAGAGAAGGACGGCATCCTCGCCTGTGCCTTGATGGTCGAGATGGTGGCGGCGATGGGTAAGGACCCGGGGGAGATGGAGAAGGAGATCCAGACGGAGTACGGGACCCTGGCGAGCGAGCGTCTGGACCTGCATACCACCCCGGCGGAAAAGAGTGCCATCAGTGAAAGACTGAATGGGTTTAACCCGGCTGATATAGCCGGGTATAAGGTCCTGGAGGTAAAGTCTGTAGATGGGATCAAGCTGGTATTAGAAGGCAACCGCTGGGCGCTTATCCGCGCCTCGGGCACTGAGCCGATGTTCCGTCTGTACGTGGAGGCCGCGGACTCTGTGGAGCTGGATCGAATCCAGTCGGCGGTCAGGGAGATGCTCCACCTTTAGTAGCAGCCAAGTAGCAGCAGAATATCCTCTCCCGGCATAAGATAAAGCACACTTATGCCTGGTGGGGGGTATGATGATGTACGGACTGGCCTGGGTGATAGTTTTAACCGTTGCCGCCGTGGTTTTTCTGTTGGTAAGGGGAGCGGCCGATAGAGGTCGGGGTTTGGATCCTGATGGACGTTACACCTTCATCCTCCTGGTCTTCAATCAGGAGGAACGGATCGAAGGGCTGATATGGGAGCTGAGGCGGCTCCGCGATCGATACCCCACCTTCGACCTGGTGGTGGTGGATCAGGGCTCGACTGACCGCACCGCCAAGATGCTGGAGCGTCTGTGGCGGGAAAATGAGGACTTCCGGTGGACGGTTTTACCGGAGGGCGTGAAGCGGCAGTGGCCGGACCTGGAACCCGAATAGAGACGGTGCTCGGGGGATTAAATATTAATAAAAGTGTAAAATTTTTTAAATTGTTAGCAGGAAACTACAACTATCCTGTCGAAATATTCAGCAAATACTTGCGGCAAGGCTGATTGGGGGCTTTAGGGTATTGGACGAACTGTCTTTACTCCTGGAAAAGACAAGGGTGTTAAGCCAACTGGTTCAACGTGGGTCTGATCAACCCACCGATTTTTATGACCTGGCTTGTACCCTTGCCAATCTTACTGAGAGCAATGTTTATATCATCGGCGGCAAGGGAGAACTGATGGGTGTCTGCGAGATGCCCAATATACCACAGCCGCTGATCGGAGAACGGACCCTGGATGAACACATCCTAATCAACGAGTACCTGGAGTGGCTGTCCAGTTTCTCCGAGACCGTGGTGGGGACCCGAATCTCCGGCAATACCCTGCTGACGGTGATCCCTATTTTCGGCGGCCCCAACCGCCTGGGTACGGTAGTGCTGGCAAAATCCCACCCGTTCGATACCCAGTCGGTGATCTTGGCGGAGGTAGGAGCCACGGTGATCGGCCTCGAGATACTTCGCTTCCTGAGCGAGCAGGCGGAGAAGATAAACCGCAAGAAGGAAGCAGTTTCTCTGGCGCTGGCGGTCCTTTCCTACTCGGAGATCGAGGCGGTGAAGTACATCTTCCGTGAGCTTGAAGGGGACGAGGGTTTCGTGGTGGCCATCCGCCTGGCGGATAAGTACATGCTCACCCGGTCGGTGATCGTGAACGCCCTCCGCAAGCTGGAGAGTGCGGGGGTTATCCAGGCGCGGTCTTTGGGAATGAAGGGCACCTACATCAAGGTCCTGAATGAGTACCTTTACGAACAGTTAGCCAAGATGGCCTAGCATATATTTATAGAAGCCCTAACAGTGATGAATAGCTGGTGAAGACCATCTTCAAAGCGATTGAGGCTGATTTTATAATCGCTTTTTTGCTTTTTTTAATGAAAGGAAATGCCGTGTCAGAGATAAGAAAGTGGTTGAAGGACTGGGGACAGTCCCTTCTCGACCTGGTCTACGCTAAAAGCGGCGCCTGCCGGTTATGTCAGCGCAGTTGGGTGGTGGGGGAGTTCAGCAGCGGCCGTGGTGACCTGTGTGACGACTGCCGCGCTGCCCTGACGGCCTGCCCGGAAGGCCTCATCCCCTGTCCCGGCTGTGGGCGTTTTTTTCTACCCCACGACTACGGTGGGGACCGATGCGCTGAATGCCGGTCCAATCCACTGCCGATTTCTGCCGGGGTAGTGGTGGGGCCGTACACCGGGATGCTCCGTCAGGCCATCCACTGGTACAAGTTCGGGCGAAGGAAGGAACTAGCCGATCCGCTGGCGATGCTGCTGAGGGAGCAGGTAAAGCCGATAGTCGAGGCTGGGAGCGGGGAAGACCTGCTGGTGATCCCGGTCCCTCTGCACCGGGATCGCTTGAAGGAAAGGGGATTCAACCAGTCGGAGCTGCTGGCGCGGGCGATGATCAAGCGGATGGAATCGGAACCGGGCGATCGTCCGCGTCTTCTGCTGCGTACCGATATCCTGACCCGTCCGGTCGAGACCCCTTCCCAGACCGGCCTTAAGCGTTCAGAACGGATGGTCAATCTGGTCGGGGCTTTCCAGGCGGAGGAAGGAAGAGGCAGGGAACTGTCGGGACGCCGGGTTCTTCTGGTCGACGATATCATTACCACCGGCAGCACCAGCGGGGAGTGCGCCCGGGTTTTGCTGGAGGCCGGCAGCGGACCAGTCAGCCTGGGTGTATTGGCGGGCGGCATTATAGGAAAAAGGTCCTAGCCGGGGATAGGTAGAATTTATTATTTTGATTTGATAGCCGCATATCTGCTTGTATTATTGGGGGAGATATCTATATAATGAGAAAAAGGATTAAAGGGGGGATCGGGTTTGGATTTTAGAAACTGCCCGGTCTGTGGTAGCCTGTTTCGTTATGTATCCCGCTATATGTGCCCCGCCTGCATCGAGGCTGAAGAAAAGGAGTTCGTCACCGTCAGACAGTACGTGCGGGACCACGAGGGAGCTACTATTTCCGCAGTGAGTGAAGCTACTGGGATAAGCGAGGAGAAGATAATCCGCTTCTTGAAGGACGGGCGGTTGGTCTCCCGGGGACTGGTTCTGGAGGGACAGCTTGCCTGTGAGCGCTGTGGGAAACCCGTTGCAGAGGGAAACATGTGCGATACCTGCAGGGCGGATATATTCCGGGACATCAGCCGCGTAAAAGGTTCCGAACGTGAAGCGCCGCCCCCGACTCCTAAGGACCTGGGTTCAAGAAATCGGATGCATATCTCGGAGATTGTCAAGCGCAAGTGATTTTGGATAATTTCAGGAGATAATCAGAATAAAGTTATAGAAAACAGCTAAATTCGCCTTTAACCGGATTTTTCCTGGCAAACGAAATTATCACTGAGCGGTGGAATTACCGCTCCAAGACGAGGGGACGATAGTGATGATAGGTCCAAGTAACGGCATTAACCAAATACTTCGCATCTACCGCCAGGAAAAGGTTGAGGGCTCGAAACCTGCCGCCAAGACGTCCACGGGAAAGGAAAAGGACGAACTGGTCATCTCAGACGAAGCCCGGGTGGTTACCGTGGCTCAGCAGGCGGTAAAGGACGCCTCGGATATCCGCACCGATAAGGTGGCGGCGATTAAAGAGGCGATCGAGAAGGGGACCTACCAGGTTCCCAGCGACCAGGTTGCTGAGGCGATCCTGAACTTCCTGAGCGGGGATAAGTTTTAAGGGTTAATTGGCGGTTTCTTAAAGTGCTGTTTTGGACTGCGTCCCGTTAGTTTTGACTGCGGGCGTTTTTTATTGAGGAGGAACGGTTATGGACCAGAGGATTAACGAGTTGATCTCAGTTATGAGGGAACAGGTTAAAATAATCGATTTGTTCAGGGAACTGGGGGAGTCGAAGACCCCGGCGCTGGTCAAGGGACGATACGAGGAACTGGAGCGGATCATCAAGGTGGAGGAACTCCTGATCGTCGAGATGGGTCACCTGGAACGGCAGCGTGTTGAAGGGAGCCAGGAGATCGCCCAGCTGCTCCAGATCCCGGTTGAAGAGATAAGTATCTCCCGGCTGCAGTCGGAGTTCGCGGGATGTTCCGAGGAGTTGGAGTCGATAAAGGACCAGCTGCTGGTCGGTTCCCGGGAACTGGGGGAACTGAACCAGCTCAACAATGAACTGATAGAACAGTCGCTTCGCCACCTGGATTTTACGGTGCAGCTCTTGACCGAGACGGAGAGCGGCGGCGGCTACAGCCAGAGGGACCGGGATGCGGTAATCAGTCCTCAGGAGACAGCCCGCATCTTTGACCGCTGGGCATAAGAAAGCGAGGCCGGGGCATATATGCGCTCAACCTTCTTTGGACTGGAAATCGGCAGCCGGGCGATATCGGCTCAGCAGCGCTCACTGGATGTCATGGGTCACAACGTGGCCAATGCCAACACCCCTGGTTTCAGCCGGCAGAGCGCGATCATGGTCAACTCCTACCCTGACCTGCAGCCAAGCATCAGCCTGCGCAGCGCTTATACGATAGTGGGAACCGGGGTCGCGGTCAATGATATCATCCGCATCCGCAACAGTTTTTATGACCGCCAGTACCGGGACCAGAACATCGACCTGGGAGAATGGAAAAAGAAGAGTGATGAGCTTTCGAAACTGGAACTCATCTTCGATGAGAACTCCGAGAGCGGGCTGGGAACGATCTATGACCAGTTCTGGGAGGGCTGGCAGGAACTGGAGAAGGACGCTGAGAGCCTCAACGCCAGGTCCATCGTCCGCCAGCGAGGGGAAGCCCTGGTCAACACGGTGAACCAGATCTACAGCCAGCTGAAGGACAGCCGGAGCAACCTGGAACAGACCCTGGTCATCAAGATGAACGAAATAAACTCCTATGGAGAGCAGCTGAAGCAGTTGAACGGCCAGATACTGGAGCAGGAGATCGGAGGCACCCGGGCCAACGACCTGCGCGACCGGCGCGACTACCTCATCGACCAGCTCTCCAATGTGGTTAATGTAAGGGTCTCCGAGGATAAAAAAGGGGTGCGGGTCAGCATCGGTGACTACGACCTGGTGGATGGGCAGACCCTGCACACCTTGGAGCTGGGGCCCGATATCGTCGAACGCGGTCTGGTCATACACCAGCTTCAGTGGTCCACCACCGGGCAGGCGGTCGAGATCACCGGGGGAGAGGTCAAAGGGATCCTGGACATGCGTGATACGGCCATACCTTATTATATACAGCAGTTGGACGACCTGGTGGATGCGACCGTGGAACGCACCAACCAGTACCATATCGAGGGTTACGGTATTGAGGCGAACAGCGTGCACGCCATAGTGGGCGGGGACGACGCCGTATGGTCAGATGTGACCATCGACCCCGCCAATACCCGGGTAGGGGAGTGGCAGGTGCAGATGACCACCGCGACCGACTTCAGCGTCTCTTTCCGCGACGTCAACGGGGCCTGGGTGGCGGTAGGCGTCGGGACCCTCGGAACCGCTTTCGTATCCGCGGGCGAGGTGTCGTTTACCATTGACGGCACGGCTGCCGTGGGAGATACCTGGACCTTTACCACCCTGGGGGGAGAGGACCGCCTGGGGGCGCCGTTATTCTTTAACCCTTCGAACAAGGCCGGGCTGGATAAAGTGATGAGCCTCAACTCCGCCATCCTGGGAGACGAAGGCCTGCCGCGGCTGGCCGCGGCCTTACAGGAGAACAAGGATGGTGACGGTGACAACGCCCTGCGCATAGCGGGTCTGAAGTACGAGTTCACCATGAGCTCCGGAACGGCTACCTACAACGATTACATAAACGCCCTCGCGGGCAAGCTGGGGGTCGAGACCCAGGAGGCTATCCGCCGGAATGAGAACCAGGATACGCTGCTCCAGCAGGTGGACAACCTCCGGCAGGAGACCTCATCGGTGTCCCTGGACGAGGAGATGACCAACATGATCAAGTTTCAGCAGGCCTATAACGCTGCGGCCCGGGTGATAACCTCGGTGGACGAGACCCTGGACAAGATTATAAACGGGATGGGCCTGGTGGGCAGGGGGTAATTGAATGAGAATCACCAACAACATGATGATCAGCCACATGATGCGGAACTACATGAGCATTTCCATCAACATGGACAAGACCCTTAACCAGGTCTCGACCGGCGAGATGTACCGGGTGCCCTCCGACAACCCGGTGAAGATGTCGCAGAGCCTGCGCATGCGTACGGACCTGTTCGAGATCGACCAATACCGCAAGAACGTTTCGGACGCGAAGTCCTGGATGGAGGCCAGCGAATCGTCGATGCAGAGCGCGGAAGATATCCTGAACCGGATCCGGGAACTGACCGTGTACGCTTATAACGGCACCATCCCCAAGGATTCCCGTACCAGCATCGCCACTGAGATCGAGATGCTGACGCAGGAACTGAAAAATATAGGAAACACCAACATCGCGGGTCGCTATATCTTCAACGGGCAGCTCACCACCGAGGTCCCCTATCACGATGGGGACGACGGCTATATCGAGTTCCGCGGGGACACCGGGGCCGGCCAGCGGCTGTACGAGATCGGCCAGGGGGTGACGCTGCAGGTAAACGTACCCCCGGGGAAGCTGTACGACAACGGCCGGATGGATATCCTCGCGGAGCTGCGCAACCTGTGCGATGACCTGAAGCAGCCGGACCCGATGGATTTCGATTCGGTGGTTGACTGCGGGACGGTGGATATTTCGGCTGTCACCCTGGGCAGCGACCTGGACTTCGATGTGTTCATGGCCGGGATCACGACAGCGGTGAACGTTCCCGCCGGGGCTTACACCGGCGACGAGCTGGTGGACAACATCAATGCCCAGCTCGAGGCCGGGGGAATCAAGAACATGCACTTCGAGCTGTCACCCGGCAATCGCCTGGTGGTAAAGGCCAACGCCGAGATCGATCCGAATTCCGTTTACCTGGTGGACAACTCCGCGGGTCCCGATACCCTGACCGGCAGCCTGGGACTCAACATGAGGCGCAGCGTGCTGGATCCACTGGGGGGACCGCCCAACGACACCAAGATCTATCAGGTCAACAACTACGAGGGTGTGGTCGGAATAGGCAATATAGATATCAGCAGCGTGACCATCAACGCGGGTGAGGAGCTTTCGTTCCAGATCCAGGTGCAGGACAAGGCCGCCACGGTCACGCTGGGGCCGGGGGTCTACACCGGGCAGGATATCATCGACACCATAAACACCCAGCTGACCGCCGCGGGGATAACCAACTTCCGCACCACCCTGACCCAGAGCAATCGGTTGATGATGGTGGCGGACCCGGATATCGACAAGAGTTCGATAACCCTGAAGGACTTTTCCACCGGGATTACCCTGAAGAACACCCTGGGACGGGAGGAAGGCATCGCCCTGGGATACATGTCGGACATGACCAATATCAACTATACCCTGGCCCGGGGCTCGAAGAACATAAGCTCCGTGGTGCTGAAAAACGACCTGGTATGGGAGGTCCAGGAGAACACCCGGAACTACTCGCACACGGCCACGATAACCCTGAGCGCGGTCGACGGATTGGGCAACCCGATTGTCTACAGCGGCCCGGAGATTATCGACGAGGTCAACCGCCAGCTGGCGGCGGCCGGCATCAGCAACGTCTCCGCCTACCTGACCCCGACCAACCGGATCACCTTCGTCTCGGGAGCGGATATCAATCCCAGCGATTTCAGCATAGTGGACAAATCGACCGGAGGGACCGATACCCTCGAGTCGGTCACGGGTTTACGGAGTGGAAAGATGATGGGCTATCTCCAGAAGATCGACGCCGGGATCGACAATGTCCTTAACTGGAGATCAGAGCTGGGTTCCCGGGTCAACCGGCTGGAGATGGCAGACGCCCGCATGCAGGACACCAGCCTGTACATCACCCAGGTCAGGTCCGAGATGGTGGATGTGGATTTTGCCGAGATGGCCACCCAACTGAAGATGCAGGAGAACCTGCAGCGTGCGGCCCTCGCGGTAGGCGCGCGGATAATCCAGCCTACCCTGATCGACTTTTTGGGCTAGACTATTGAATAGATAACCGGTTTTTATTTATAACTTGAGTATAATTGAAATCTCGCCTTCGCCAAGGACTGGCGGCAGTCAAGTTTTCAGGGCAGGGAGGCCGACATGGCGGGAATCAGTGCTGTCAACTACATACAACCGGACTGGTACCGGGTTGAGATAACCGGGATGCCGCCGAAGATCGAGGCGTTTTCCGAGCCTTCGAGCCTGAAGATCGATAATACCGCGGCCTGGCGGGGTATGGGGATTTATCTGACCGTCAGCTCTTTTCTGGAAAGGATGGCGGAAAAGGGCCGCGAAAAGGTCAGTGAGGCGATCGCCACGATAGTCAGGGACGGTGATGAGCTGGCCCGGATCGAAAAGAATGGCTGGGAGACCATCATCAACCAGGCGGTGGCCAATTCGTGGGACAGCTATGACTTTGAGTTTCTGCACAACGCGCCGGCTTTACCCAGGATAACCTACACTCCAGGCTCCGTGAGGTTTAAAGTGAAGCCGTGCGAGGTCAGGATGGTGCCCCAGAACCAGGTAAACTTGTTGGCGTAAAAACCAGTACATAATTAAAGAGTGGAGGATTTACCATGCTGCTGCAAACCACCCGCTTCGGAGAAATCGAGGTCGACGCGGAAAAAGTGATAAGTTTTCCGCACCCCCTGCCGGGACTGCCAAAATCCAATAGTTATGTTATATTAGATATACCCGGCAATCCTCTGTTCAAGTGGATGCAGTCCTGCAACCAGCCCGAGGTGGCTCTGGTGATCGCCGACCCGTCTTCGTTTTTTTCCGACTATCGGGTCAAGATCACCAAAGAGGAACTCGCCGTCTTGAACATCGAGGATGGGGACGAGTGCCAGGTGGCGGTAGTTCTGGTGGTGCCGGAAGACCCTCGAAAAATCACGGCCAACCTGCTGGCCCCCCTGGTGTTCAATTATAATAAAAGGCGGGCAGTGCAGATCATCCTGAACGATTCTGCTTACACCACCCGGCACATCATCTTTCCCGCCGCCCAGGAGGCTGTTTAATGCTGGTATTGAGCAGGAAATTAAAAGAGGCGCTGGTGATCGGGGATAACATCCGCATCACCATCTTGGACGTGGAAGGCGACCAGATCAAGCTGGGGATAGATGCCCCGCGTGAGGTGCGGGTATACCGCCAGGAGATCTTCGACGCGATCCAGGAGGCCAACCGGATGGCGGCCCAGGTGGATCCGATGAAATTGGCCGATTTACCGAACAAGATAGAGAAAAAGAAGGGAAAGGTTGAAAAAAGCCCTTAAAACTACAAAAAAGGTATAAAGTAATTCTGTAATTAAACGATATTAAATAGATGCTGGTAAATGCCAGCATTTTTTATTTATTTTTTCGGTATAAATATCTAAAGTTTTAACTACGCTCCACGATATTAAGAATAGAATCCCGGGAAATCAACTCTGTCATACTGTCAGGAGCGGCCGACTGCTGACTTTATTGCCAGGGTTCACCCCCGCACGGACGCGGGGTAAATGGTAAAAAATCAAGGAGGATTGGTACGGATGAGGATCTACCACAATGTGCCGGCACTGAATGCCTACAACAACCTGCAGACCACCACCAACATGACGGCGAAGTCACTGGAAAAACTCTCATCGGGTCTCCGGATCAACCGAGCCGCCGATGACGCCGCTGGTCTGGCTATATCCGAAAAGATGCGCGGCCAGATTCGTGGTTTGAACCAGGCGGTAAGGAACTCCCAGGACGGCATCTCGCTCCTGCAGACCGCTGAGGGCGCCCTAACCGAAACCCACGCCATCCTGCAGAGGATGCGAGAGCTGGCGGTGCAGGCGGCCAACGACACCAACACCATGAACGACCGAACCGAGCTGCAAAAGGAGATCGAGCAGCTCAAGGATGAGATCAACCGCATCGCCAACACCACCGAGTTCAACACCAAGAAGCTGCTCGACGGCTCGGCGGCGGCCCTGGTCAGTTCCGACAATATTGCGACCAAGGTCATCATGCGGGACGGCCTGCGGGTCGTCGACCAGTTCGGCCAGAAGGCCGAGGGCGGCGGCAACTTCAAGCTGGAGATCACCGCCACCCCGGGCAACGCCCAGATCCAGAAGACCGACATCTTCAAGGTCAAGCACGGGGGCGAAAGCGTGCTCAACCTGACCATCAATGAGGATTCGGGGATCGAGCACGTGACCGCCGACTACCTGGCTTACAGCACCGCGATCGACTCCGCCGGGAACCTGGCCGACTACACCATCGACACCCTGCACCTGACCACCGCCAGCGTGGCAATGACCGGTTACACGGCCGTGGCTTACGGCTTTAACGCTAACACCGCGGACGGTTACACGGCCACCATCTCCTTCTACAATTCTACGGCGATAGAAACCCTGAGCTATACCCAGTGGCAGTTCTACGGCGGCCAGTCCATATCAATGGGTACCTCTTATGGCTCGTCTCTGACCACCAGCTTCGTCCTCTCGTGGGAGGTCAACGCCGTCTCGGCGGGTCAGATCACCTACACAGTTAAAGGTTACAAGGTAAGCCTGAGCGGAAATATAACCGAGTACACCGCCAATACCGAGTTTGTGATCAACTCCGACGCGGCTGATATTACGATAACCGCTGGTTTGGTATTCTCGCATTTGGCTGCAGCCTTCGGCTCCACCAACGTGACGGTGGGAGACAAGAACATCGTGACCGTGGCCGCGGGTATGGCGACCGCGGAGGCGTATTCCAAGGTGAGGTTCAGGTACGACGGCCTCAACGTGGCAGAGCTGACGGTCTATGAAAGGACTCTGGACAACCAGGAGTTCACCTTCAACGCGATCACGTTCGATACCCGGACCGACGACGAGTACAAGGGTGATATCCTGACCGGTACGGTCACCATGACCAATAACGGTATCCAGGGCACGGCGGCCGATTACCTGCAGACGGCGGCCTCCTTCACCTACAACGTGGCCCTGGGCAACGTGGCCTCGCTGGACACCCAGCTGAGGGACATCGACAAGTTCTGGGACGCCAGCGGCAACTTCCTGCTGACCGATCCCAAGACCATTACCCTGGTGCAGGGCGACGGGAAGTCGGCCCAGATCACCCTGTTCAGCACCGACACCATCGCTGACGTCCGCGACAAGCTGAACGCGGCCATCGCCGATGGGCTGGGACAGGGCGAGTACGTCACCCAGACCGAAAAGGACGAGTTCGTCAGCTACGTGACCAACGCCGACGATGACGGGTTCGAGGCGGTGGCGGGGACCTTCGTGGTCCGCTCGCTGGTCGCGGGCGACAACGGGGAGATCAACTTCATCGGGGATGAGGCCCTGATCAACGCCCTGAGCCTGACCAACATCCAGGATTCCTCGGAGAACAAGTTCACCATCGACGTGACCGACGCCCACGACGGGACAGTAATCGCCAACGACGTGAGCATCGCGGGCAACCTATTAGTGGCGACGGTGCACCAGAACGTGGACGTGATGTTCGACGCGAACGCGGGTATCGCCGCTTCCTGGGATGCAACCAACAAGGAATTCACCCTGGTTGGCGGCGCGGCCAACATGTACACCACCTTCGTCCATCTGGCGGACAACACCCAGGTGTTCCAGATCGGGGCGAACGAGAAGCAGGACATGAGCGCGGCGATCGGGCGGATGGACAGCCTGGCGCTGGGGGTCAACAACCTGCTGGTGACCGACCGCGAGTCCGCGGGTCGGGCCATCACCAAGGTGGACGCGGCGATCGGCCGGGTCTCCTCGCAGCGCTCCAGCCTGGGGGCTATCCAGAACCGCATCGAGCACACCATCAACAACCTGAGTGTGGCCAACGAGAACCTGACCGCGGCCGAGTCCCGCATCAGAGACGTCGACATGGCGCAGGAGATGATGGCCTACACCAAGTGGAACATCCTCTCCCAGGCGGGCACGGCGATGCTGGCCCAGGCCAACCAGAGGCCGCAGATGGTGCTGCAGCTCCTGGGTGGTTAAAGCCCGGTAGAACAACGTTAAACTGAATCGGTGATTCTATAAGGCAGTGGCCGGGGCTTTCCCGGCCACTGTTTATGCTAAAGAAACATTACAGAATAAACGATAATACTTTAGAGAATATCTTTTTCAGGAGGCGGAGATGGATATATACCAGGAGAATCTGCAGATCTTAAAGAAGAGATATCCACACATATACCACCGGCTGCTGTTCAAGAAGAGCCCGAGGTTTTCCATAGAGAATTCAAAGAACGAGAAATACCCGACCATCCTCGCCCGGGACGGTAAGGGGAGGTTTTTCCTGCACAGCTCTTACGACCCCAGGGAAGAGGCGCGGCGGACGGTCGAAAGCCTCGATCTTTCCAAGCTGAGCAGCCTTTGGGTCATGGGTACGGGCATGGGTTACCACATCATGGAGCTCATGAACAAGAGGAACCGGGGATTCATCACAGTGATACTCGAGACCGATCTTAACCTGTTTGACGTGTTCCTTCACACCAGCGTGGCCACCGAGGCGCTGCAGTGGCCGTATTTTCTCTTCAGCGCGGGAGAAAAGGTGGACCTGTTGTCTGACGTCGAATCGCTGCTACAGACCAAACTGAATTTTAATATGGGGAGGGCGAGGTTCTTAGTTCTCCCGGGTTTCGAACGCTACGATGGAAAGACATACCGCGAACTGGCCGACAAGGCCATCAGTTTTACGAAATACCGCTACAATTCCCTGGGTAACTCCGTTGAGGACACGATCGATGGGATAGTCAACTCATTTAAAAACCTGGATGTGATGGCCAACAGTCCGGGCATAAGGCAGCTGGAGGGTAAGTATAAAGGGATACCCGCCATCCTGGTGGCCGCCGGCCCCTCTCTGGACAAGAATATAGACCTTATCGCCGAGGCCAAGGGGAAGGCGCTGATAATCTCCTCGGACACCACCTTCCCGGTCCTGTTAAGAAAGGGCATTATTCCTGACATGGTTGTTACCGTCGAGAGGATACCCGAGGTCTACGAGCGTTTTTACAGCGGCATCGATATACCGCCGGAGACCTGGCTGGCCGCCCTGAATGTGGCGGACAACCGAATTTTTAAAGCCTTCCCGGATAGACATTTGCTGGCATTCAGGATAACCGAGCCGCAGAGCCGGTGGCTGGACAGCGTCACCGGCCATAAGGGTGGGGTAATGACCGGTTTATCGGTGGCCCACCTCGCCTTTTCTATAGCCAACCTGGCCGGCTGCGAGCCGATAATCCTGGTGGGGCAGGACCTGGCCCTGGCGGAAAGCGGCCAGTATTACGTGAGCGGGACGGAGGATTCGGACGGTAAAGCCGACAAATCGGGCGATGTGTGGGTAAAGGATTACTCAGGCCAACTTATCAAGAGCACCAAGATGTTAAAGCACTTCCTCGACTGGTTCGAGATAATGCTGAAAAGCGTTAAAACCCGATGCATCGACGCGACCGAAGGCGGCGCCTACATCGAGGGCACCGAGATCATGACCCTGCGCGAGGCTATCGATACCTACTGCCTGGGCAGCCCGGGTGTTACTCCCTTGCGCGAGGTCGTCGGGAATTATGACCCGATAGCCCTGGATTTTTTTATAGAACAGCTGCAGGACTTTAAAAGGGATTTCGAAGGTATCGTCAGCTTTATCGAGGACAGCCAGGACACTATAGACGAGCTTGAAAAGCGGGACGACCTAAATATAGAAAAAAAAGGAGTCGAGGTTCAGGAGGCATTGAACGAGGTGTTTTGGAAGATTACCTACCGGGGAAGGGTGGCTTTCGGGATACAGGCCATAACCTCGACCGCGATGACCCGCCTGGGCAGCTATGGGCAGCTGCAGGGCGAGGAGGATATCAAAGAATTCATCAAGTATGTACGGAGGTTTTTCAATGAACTGTCCCAGGCCTTAGAGATCTGGATGTATACCATCGAGAGGATCATACGGGACACCAGAAGCGGGATCAGGACTGCCAACCAGAATCAATACGAAGGTGTTAAGGAGATGGCGGTAAATGTTTAAGACTGAGCAGCAGTATACCATCAGGGCCCATGATAACGAGTTCGGCCACCGCAGAAGCTTCACCATGTACGTGAAGAGCCCGGACCAGGGGATCAACGAACAGACCGGGGTCCTGCTGGTGGTGCAGAACCTTCTCGCGCAAGCGAACTCCAGCTTCTGGCAGGGCCTGCGGGCCAAGTGGGCGGATGCCTATAACGTCGTATGCATCGGACTGAACTACCAGGGCGCGGGCTGGACCGGAAGGGCCGGGTCGGGCGAGTACGCTATACCGATAGACACCATCAAGCAGATGTGCGGCCTGCTGCCGGAGGAAATCCGGCCCAAGGAGGTCCCGACTGACGCCGGCGAATTCCTGAAGTATTTTATAGGATGGGATCTAACACGTTACGGAATAGAGTTTACAGAGACCCAGAACCTGGAGTTCTGGAAAAACTACCCGGATTACGGATTCATCCAGGCGATAGACTGTCTCTGGGCACTGGGGGCTTTAAAACAGATCTGCGGGGAAAAACAGGTCTCACTGAACTGGAAACGTACCTACGCATACGGTCTGAATGAGGGCGGCCACATAGTCCAGATGTGTGGACGATTCGCCCCCAACACCTTCGCCCTGATCGTCGACAACTCCGGTTACCCCTATATTACTCTTAATACCATGACCGGCGGTGAGGTATTCCGGGAGATAAGAAGGCTGCCGGCGGGGGACTCGTACATCAATGTTTTTGTTTCTATACCCAAGACATATGGCTTATGGGAGAACGCCCGTTATTATGTAACCGAGGACATGGTGGAGATAAGGGACCTGAGGAGGTTCATCGTCGAGTCTCCCACCCGGTACGTGGTTATCCAGGCCGAAGGGGATAATCCGGATAAACAGGTGGTGTGCGAGATGATGCGGGGCCGGGGGCTCAGTGTCGAGTACGCGGTGGAGGAAGACGCTGTCGACGAACACTCGGTGGCGTCCCTTTTTGAGAACTATGCAGACCGCTACCTGGCACCGGACAGCAGCGAAATGCTTTTGACGGAAGGGGTCGCGGACTTCGAACTGGGGACCAGGATAACCTTCAGCACCACCAACGGCCAGTTCGTGCTCGACTACTCCTCGGGCGCCCCGATGATAGAGTTTGAGGGTGAAATAATAGCCCTACGCCTGGCGAAAGAAGAGCCGATTTCTGAAGGGTATGGAACTGGTTTGGCAATTGAGGGTAAAGATTATTATTGGAGGCGGCAGCAGCTGGATGTATAAAGGTCAAAAGATTAAGATCGTAGCCACTATCGAGGCCCGCATGACCTCTACCCGGCTGCCGGGGAAGGTGCTGCTGGATCTGTGCGGCAAGCCGGCGCTACAGCACATCGTGGAGCGGCTGAGGCGGAGCCGCTATCTGGATGATGTGGTGGTGGCCACCACGGTAAACGCCACCGACGACCCGGTGGTCCAGATGTGTAAGGATATCGGCTGCTCTTACTACCGGGGCAGCGAGGAGGACGTGTTGCTGCGGGTACTGGAGGCGGCCAGGTCGGTAGACGCCGACCTGATCGTGGAGATCACCGGGGACTGCCCGGTGATCGACTGGCGGCACGTGGACCGGCTGATCGAGATGTTCTTCTCCGGAGAGTACGACTATGTATCGAATGTGATGGAGAGGAGCTTCCCCCGGGGGTTCGACACCCAGGTCTTCCCGGTGCGGGTGCTGGACGAGGTGAACCGGCTGACCCAGGACCCGGTGGACCACGAGCACGTTTCCTATTATATCTATAATCATCCCGAGAGGTACCGCCTGCTGAACTGGCGGGCTGAGGGGGATGCGTTCCATCCCGAGCTGGAGATCACCCTGGATACCCCGGAGGACTACCGGCTGATCAAGGCGGTGTATGAGGGGCTGTATCGGGAGAACCCCGATTTTTCCGCAGTGGACGTGATACGCTACTTGCTGGCCAACCAGGGACTAGCCGGCTTAGTCTCCAGGGTGCGGAGGAAGCAGCCGCATGGGCAATAAAAACCGAGAAAAACTTAAGGTGCTAATAATAGGGGCCGGCTGCATCGCCGCCCTTTTTGATAAACCCGGCGATGAGCGGGTGCTGACCCACGCGCACGCGGTCTGGAAGAGCGACGGTTTCGAGCTGGTTGGGTTTGTCGATCCCCAGATAGATAAGGCCCGGGCAGCGGCGGAGGTCTGGGGAGGGAAGGCATTCCCCGACCTGGTAGAGGCGTTCGGTGATGAACGGGTGGACGTGGCCGGCATCGCTGTACCCGACGAGTTCCACTATGAGCTGTTAAACGAGGTCGCCAGATACCCGGTACGGCTGGTCCTGGCGGAAAAGCCGCTGACCAGGACGCTGGAGGAGGCCGAAAAGGTCAGGAAACTTTATGCTGAGATCGGACGGCCGGTGCTGGTGAACTACTCCCGGCGTTTCGTGCCCGAGTTTGAAGACCTGAAAATCAAGATTCAGAGTGGGGAGTTCGGACGGTTCCTGAACGGCGCTGGTTATTACGGTAAAGGGTTTCTGCACAACGGTTCGCACATGGTCGACCTGATGCGGCACCTGCTGGGGGAGCCGACGGGCTGGAAAGTTACGGGGGCGGTTGAGGATTTTTACGGTGACGACCCGAGCCTGTCGGTAAGCCTGGAGTTTGGGGATGAGGTTCGGTTTTCGATGCTGGCGGTAGACTGCCGCGCCTATACGGTGTTCGAGCTGGACCTGCTTTTTGAAAAGAAGCGGGTTCGTATCGTCGATTCAGGGTTTTCCGTCGAGGAGTACGATATGGTCGAAAACCCGGTCTTCAAGGGATACCGCAGGCTGGAAAAGGGCCGCGAGTACGGTACCAGTTTTGGGGTCATGATGTCGCTGGTTTATGAAAACATCTTTGAACACCTGAGCCGGGGGACCGGGTTGAAGTGCTCCCTGGAGGACGCCTACCGCACGATGAAGCTGTGCGAGGAGGTAAAAAGGGGATAGCGATGAGCCAACGCGTATTGTTTTTTTCCCGCGACCCGGGAGGGGCCAATGTGATAATTCCCCTGGTCAGGGGGTTTCAGGACCAGGGGTATTCAGTAGATCTGTACGGCAAGGACATGGCGCTGGATAGATACCGGGCCGCCGGGCTGGTGGGGGTCGATCTGACGGCGGAGGTGAAGGACGCGGGTTATGAGGAACTGCAGAGGTTACTGCGGGGGATAAGTCCTGACTTGGTCATCACCGGGACCAGCGCCAACGACTTCACCGAGAAGCACCTGTGGAGGGCGGCCGGCAGTCTGGGCATCCCGTCCTTTGCGGTGCTGGACCAGTGGCTGAACTATGGGATACGGTTTTCGAACCACGGCCTGGACAGGATTTCCCTTTACGAGCAGGATAAGACCCACCCCTACCTTCCCGCGCGGATCCTGGTCATGGACGAAACCGCCCGGGAGGACATGACCCGGCTGGGTTTTGAACCGGGTATCCTAGAGGTCGTGGGCCATCCCTACCTGGAGGCGGTGGCGGGGGAGAAAAAGAGGCTCGATGCGGCCGCCGGGTTAAGAGACAGACTCGGGGTCGGAGCGGACGACTATCTGATAGTTTTTGCCCCGGAGCCCATCTCCAAGGTTTACAACGAGACGGACGATTCTCCCCACTACTGGGGCTACACCGAGCGGACCATCCTGAAGGAGGTCGTCGCCGGTCTGGAGCGGGTCTGCGCCCAATGCGGCCGGAAGGTCCGGGTGGTGATACGGATGCACCCGCAGGAGAGGCCCGACAATTACGACGAGATTATTCGTGAACACGGTGGAAGGATTTCCTTGCTTATGGATTCGAAATCGAATGTTTTTGAACTGATGTTGTGCTCAGACCTGATTATGGGGATGTCCTCGATGTTTCTGCTGGAGGCGGCGGCCCTGGATAGACCGATAGTCAGCGTTCTCATCGGGCTGGCCCGTGAGTCCCCGTTTATCCTTGACCGGACCGGAGCCTCACCTTCTATCAGGAGCCGGGATGAGCTGGAGTCGTTTCTCTACAAGGCGATAGCATATGGCCAGGCCCCGGTGGTCAGCTTATCGGGTTACCAGGGGGCGGCGGCCAGGGTAATAAATCTGGCGGAGGGGTTGTTATGCCGAGGCTAGCCATTAACGGAGGAGATAAGGTAAGAAAGGAACTGTTTCCCGCTTACCGTCCTATATCCAGTCAGGAGGAAGAGGCGGTGCTGAGGGTCATCAGGTCAGGAGTGCTTTCGAAGTTCCTGGGGGCCTGGCACGAGGACTTCTACGGCGGTCCGGAGGTGCAGGCGCTGGAGCGGGAGTGGGCTGAACACTTCCAGGTCAAGCACGCGATATCGGTCAATTCCGCGACCTCCGGGCTGTACTGCGCGGTGGGGGCGACCGGGGCGGGACCGGGGGACGAGATTATAGCCTCTCCCTACACCATGTCCGCATCCGCGACGTCGGCGCTGATCTTCAACAGCGTCCCGGTATTCGCCGACATCGAGGAGGACTTCTTCTGCCTGGACCCGATCTCGATAGAGTCGAGAATCACCCCCCGGACCCGGGCGATCGTGGTGGTGGACATCTTCGGCCAGCCCTACGATGCTGAGCGTATCAACGCCCTGGCCAGGAAACACAACCTGTTGGTAATCGAGGACGCGGCCCAGGCCCCCGGGGCGAGGTATAAGGGTAAGTACGCGGGCACCCTGGGGGATATCGGGGTCTACTCGCTGAACTACCACAAGCACATCCACAGCGGTGAGGGTGGGATGCTGGTGACCGACAACGATGAGCTGGCGGAGCGGGTAAGGCTTATCCGCAACCACGCGGAGTCGGTGGTGGGGCCCAAGGGCACCGGCAATCTCATCAACATGATCGGGTTCAACTTCCGTATGACCGAGCTGGAGGCGGCGGTGGCCCGCGAACAGCTAAAGAAACTCCCCGATCTGCTCGATAAAAGAAAGAGGAACGTGAATTACCTGTCGGAAAGACTGCGGAAGATCCCCGGCCTGGAACCGGCCAGGGAAAGGGACGGCTGCGAGCACGCGTTCTACGTTCACCCGCTGAAGTACCGGGGAGAGGTTACCGGGATACCCCGGGACCGTTTCATCGAGGCGGTGAAGGCGGAACTGATGCCGTCTGAGATGCGGCTGTCCGAGGGTGTAAAGATAGGGTGCGGCTATGTGAAGCCGCTTTACCTGCTCCCGATGTTTCAGGAACTGACTGGTTACGGCGATAAGGGGTGCCCCTTCCGCTGCGGCTGGTATAAAGGGGAAGTGAGCTACCAGCAGGGTATCTGCCCGGTGGTGGAGAGGATGCACTTCAGCGAGCTGGTTACCCATGAACTGATTCACGCTAACCTTAGCGACAGCGACCTGGACGACGTGGTGTCGGCTTTTCAAAAGGTTTGGGAATACAGGGGTGAACTGTAGTGGAAAAAAGCGCCTTCCTGACGGGGGAGAACATATACCTGAGGGGCTTGTTGGAGAGCGACGCGCGGGGCAATTACCAGCACTGGTTCAACGACAGTGAGGTCTGCCGCAGCAACTCGCACCACCGGTTTCCCTATAATGAGAAGAAGGCCCTGGACTATATAGAGTACTCCCAGCGGACCCGGGACGCCCTGATCCTGGCGATAGTCACCCGGGATAAGGACGAGCACATCGGGAATATCTCGTTGCAGGATATTGACTACTTCAACCGCACCGCTGACCTGGCCGTCCTGATCGGTGAGAAGGACTGCTGGGGCCGGGGGTTTTCCAAGGAAGCCGCGCTGCTCATCATAGACCACGGTTTTTCCGCCTTGGGTTTAAACCGAATCACCTGCGGCACCACCGAGGACAACCTGCCTATGCAGCGGCTGGCCCTGGCCATGGGTTTCCAGAGGGAGGGGGTCAGAAGGGCGGCGGTTTTTAAAAACAACCGCTTTCTGGATGTCTACGAGTACGGACTGCTGACGTCTGAGTGGTTGGACCATAAAAAATCTTAAGGGAAAGGGTGATTCTCGTGGCGGGGTATGGGAAGCCGCTGTACGACCATCTTCAGTACTGTGTCCGCTGCTGTATGCCTGAAACCACCGAAGGCATCGTTTTCGACGAGATGGGCATCTGCCAGGCCTGCCAGTCGGCGGAGCAGAAGATACATATCGACTGGGTGGCCAGGGAAAAGGAGCTGCGAAAGACCCTGGAGCACTATAAAAACACCAGCGGGGACAACTACGACTGCATCGTCCCCATCAGCGGCGGCAAGGATAGCACCTTTCAGCTTTACGTCATCACCCAGGTCTACGGTATGAAGCCTCTGGCGGTGACCTTCAGCCACAACTGGTACTCCGACGAGGGCAAGCACAATTTATGGAACGCCCTGGAACAGTTCAACGTCGACCACATCATGTTCACCCCCAACCGCCGGCTGGTGAACAAACTGGCCCGCCACTCCCTCGTCAAGATCGGGGATTCCTGCTGGCACTGCCACGCCGGGGTAGGGGCCTTTCCCCTGCAGGTGGCGGTGAAGTTCAAGATACCGCTCCTGATCTGGGGGGAATCGGTGGCGGAGTCGTCCGGCCGGGCGAGCTACTTCAACCCGGTGACCAGGTTCGACCGGGATTACTTCACCAAGGTATCCGCCCGGTGCTACGCCTCTGATATGGCGACTGACGATATCACCTTGAAGGACCTCAACTGCTTTCAGCTTCCCTCGGTCGAGGAACTGGAGCAGGTGGGGGTGGTGGGAATCCACCTGGGAGACTACCTGTTCTGGGACGACGAACGCCAGATGGAGTTCGTGAGGGACTATTACGACTGGCGCGAGGGCAAGGTGGAGGGGACCTACAAGGGGTATAAAAGTGTCGAGTGCAAGATGGCCGGGGTGCATGACTACACCTGCTTTCTCAAACGGGGTTACGGCCGGGGCACCTATCACGCTAGTGTCGACGTGAGGGCCGGACTCCTGACCCGCGAAGAGGGATTCGAGCTAGCCAAACAGCACGACACGGAGCGGCCCAAGGCCTTCGATGAATACCTGAAGCTGACCGGGTTCTCCGAGGAGGAGGCCGTGGATATCGTAAGGTCTCACCGCAGCGGCAGCTGTCGGCTACTTCCATAGGATGGGGGGTAACGTCATTGGGTACAGGTTTAAATGGTCTCACCGCGACCAGAGCGATAGAACTGATCAGGTCCGGCGAGATATCGTCAACTGAATTGATGGAAAGCTGCTTGACGCAGATAGAGCGGCTCGAGCCCCGGGTCAAGGCCTGGGTCTGCCTGAACCGAGAGGGGGCGCTGGAACAAGCCCGGCTGGTGGATGAAAAGATAAGAAGCGGGGAGCGGGTCGGGAGGCTTTGTGGAGTGCCCATTGGGGTAAAGGATATCTTCAATACCATCGAGATGCCGACCGCCATGGGAAGCCCCATCTGGAAGGGGTTCACTCCCGGCAATGACGCCCGGGTGGTCAGCCGGCTGAAACTCCAGGATGGGATAATGTTGGGCAAGACAGTGACGGCCGAGTTCGCCGTTCACTACAACGATATAACCGCCAACCCGCACAACTATGAACACTCCCCGGGGACCTCGTCCAGCGGTTCGGCCGCGGCGGTGGCTGCTTCCATGGTGCCGATAGGGCTGGGAACCCAGACCGCCGGGTCGGCTATCCGGCCGGCCAGCTACTGCGGCATTTTCGGATTTAAACCCTCCTTTGGGCTGGTCCCCCGTACCGGGACCCTGAAGACGACAGACTCCCTGGACACCATCAGCTTCCTGTGCCGGGGGGCGGATGACCTGGGACTGGTGTTCGATATCGCCCGGGTGCATGGACCCGACTACCCGATCAGCCATCGATTGCTGAATGATGAAACCCGCCAGAGCCCTATAGGAAGCCGTTGGAAAATAGCCCTGGTCCGGGGACCCAAGTGGGAGTGCGCCGAAGAATACGCCAAAAAGGCGCTGTTGGAGCTTGCCCGCAGCCTTTCGGCGGAGAAGCAGCTGATCGTGGAAGAGGTTGAGCTGGGGCCTGAATTCGGGATGGCTCACGAGATTCACCAGACCATCTACGATAAGGCGCTGGCCTATTATTTCAAGGAAGAGTTTAAACAGAAGTCGCTGGTCAGCGAGATGATGTACGAGATCATCGAGCGGGGCAACCGCCTGACCCTGAACGACTACCTGGACGGGCTGGAGCGGCAGAGCCGGCTGGCCCGGCAGCTGGACGGGCTCTTCGGAGGATACGATATCATCCTCACCCTGTCCACCGGAGGGGAGGCTCCGCGGGGACTGACCTCTCCCGACCGGCCTGACAGCTGCCTGATCTGGACCCTCTGTGGTGTGCCGGCGATAAACCTCCCAGTGTTCCGGGGGCCTAAACGCCTGCCTTTTGGGGCTCAGGTGGTCGCCCGCCGCTACAACGATATCCTCCTGCTCAGGATGGTGAAAAAGCTTCAGGAGATGGGCTACGTGGACGATGTCGGCTACAGCTTCGCTGCTGATGCAGAGTTGACCAGACCCGATTCTAAAGAAAGCGCGGCTTAGAGTGAGGATGAATTGATAAAAAAAAATCGGGTTGGTGCAATTATACAGACCCGGATGGGGTCGAGCCGTCTCCCAGGCAAGGTGATGCTGGACCTGTGCGGCCGGCCGGTGATCCACCACGTGATAGACCGGGTGCTTGAGTCCAGGCTGATCGATATGATAGTCATCGCCACCACGGTCGATAAAAAAGACGATGTGCTGGTGGTAGCGGTGAACAACTATCACCCCCGGGTGGTTTCGTTCCGGGGCAGCGAAGATGATGTGCTGGAGCGCTACTACCAGGCGGCCCGGGAATACGGGATCGATACGATAGTCAGGATCACTTCCGACTGCCCGCTGATCGAGCCCGAGGTGATCGATGATGTCGTCAGGCGTTTTGCTGACGGTGAATATGACTATGTGAGCAATGTGGGAGACCGGTCGTTTCCCCGGGGCCTTGATACAGAGGTCTTTTCTTTTTCAGCCCTGGAGAGGGCCTGGCGGGAGGCTGTGCTGCCGTCTGAAAGGGAACACGTGACCCCCTATATCCGAAACCACAAGGACCGTTTCCCCTCGGCCGAGGTGTCCTCATCAGCCGATTATTCCAGCTACCGCTGGACCCTGGATACGATCGAAGACTGGCGGTTCATCCAGGTGGTTTACAATGAACTGTACCAGGGGAAGAGCTATTTTCACTGGCTGACGGTGCTTGAGGTCCTGGGGGATAAACCGGAAATAGTGAAGATTAACGCTGACGTTCAGCAAAAGACTAGTTGACCTGCTCGTTTATTAAAAGGAGTTGTGGTATGAACCTTCAGGTAGAAAGAGATCGGATCAAGGCTTTTTTCAACAACTATTACGAAGAAATCGGTGACTACTCAGTTAAAAGACGGGATACATTTGAATTGAATCAGGCGATAAACTACTTTTTACACCGAAAGATGATGGAAAGGATAATCCTTACCATTTTGAATAATCAAGGTATATCCCTTCTGCACGACAAGAGGATACTGGATGTCGGTTGTGGAGACGGAAGCCGATTCAGGCCTTTCTTAGAGTGGGGAGCACGACCAGGAAATATCTATGCCCTCGATGTCAACGAAACGGTCCTGGCCAGGGCGAGGGAGTATTCACCCGCCGGGGTGAACTTCATATGCGGGTACGGGGACCAGATACCGCTGGAGTCTGATGGCGTCGATATCCTTTTGAACTTCGGGGTTATCATCCATGTCATGGACAATGACCTGATAATAAAGATGGTCGAGGAGTTCAGGCGGGTCCTCAAACCTTCCGGGCTGTTGTTCCTTTTTTTTAGTAATCAGAGCGAGTTAGTGAATAATAATAAATACATCTGTCACGGAACCAGGACTTTTTCATCCGCTACGGTAAAGGGGATGTTTAAAGACTTTAAATTAATCAAGGAGTATAATTGTTTTCTCGACAATCCACTGTCCTTCGGGGTTGATGGCAAACCCGTTTTCCCCGATCATGTGGGCTATATGGAAGATTTTTTATTAACTAAAAACCCGATGTTGACAGATACTCTATTTGTGCTTACCAAAGAATAAGGGTATTGGTGTGAGTAAAGCAGATTTAAACCTTATTTTTAGGACCGACGCCAGCCGGGAGGCGGGAACTGGCCACTTGATGCGCTGCCTGGCCCTGGGACAGGCCTGGCAGGACTCGGGCGGCCGGGCCATTTTCATCTCCTCCTGCGACAGCCCCGCTCTAACGGCCCGGCTGCGGGATGAGAGGTTCGAACTGGTGACGCTTGACGGCACCTACCCTGACCCGAGGGACGCGGAGACCACACTGGGGGTTTTAAGAGAGCACCCGCGGGCCTGGCTGGTATGTGACGGGTACCATTTCGACCATCGTTATCATCAAATGGTTAAAGGATCCGGTCATAACCTGCTGGTGATAGACGACAACGCCCACCTGGACCATTACTACGCGGACATCGTCCTCAACCAGAACCTGCACGCCAACCGGGACGTTTACTCCAGCGAGGCCGATACCCGTTTTTTGATGGGGACGAGGTTTGCCCTGCTGCGCCGTGAGTTCCGGCAATGGTCGGGATGGAACCGGGAAACCCCGGCCAGAGCGACTCGGGTGCTGGTATCACTGGGAGGGAGTGACCCTGACAACGCTACCGCGAAGGTTATCGAAGCGGTATCCCTGACGGGGTTGGACGGGCTGGAGACGGTGGCGGTCGTGGGAGGCGGCAGTCCCTACTATCAGGAACTGCTGACCCTGAGCCGGGACCTCGGCGGGAAGGTAAAGATAGTCCGAAACGCTACGGATATGCCTGCGCTGATGGCCTGGGCGGACGTCGCGGTGGCCGCGGGGGGAAGCACCTCGTGGGAACTGGCTTTCATGGGCCTGCCCAGCCTGGTCCTGGTGCTGGCGGAGAACCAGCTGCCGGTCGCCGAGCGGCTCGAAAAGGAGAGCATAGCGGTAAACCTGGGATGGCACCACCGCGTTTCTCCCCGGGAGATAGCCGCGAGACTGACCGAACTCCTGCTGGTGGAGCGGGTGAGAATCGAGATGTCCGAACGCGGCCGCGGGCTGGTCGATGGGCAGGGGGCTTCCAGGGTCGTCATGGCCGTGCGGGGGGATAGGCTCCGGTTGAGGAAGGCGGCTGACCAGGACTGTCGAATGCTCTGGGAGTGGGCCAACACCCCGGAGGTGAGGAAGGCATCCTTCTCTTCCGAGGAAATCCCCTGGGAGGAGCACGTAAGATGGTTCGCCGCCAAACTGCAGAATCCAGACTGCTGTTTATTTATCGGGCTCGACGGGGAGGACCGGCCGGTGGGGCAGGTGAGGCTGGAGATGACCAATGATGCCGAGGCCGAGATCAACGTGAGTGTCAGGCCAGATATCCAGGGAGCGGGATACGGTAGCGAGCTGATAAGGATGGCGGGAAGGGAGATGTTCCGTCTCTTTCCGGTGGTTATAATCCATTCATTTATTAAACCCTTCAATCAGGCCTCTATCAAGGCCTTCAGCCGGGCCGGTTTTTGCCGGGTGGGGGAAAAGATGGTGAAGGGGAACCCGGCGGAGCATTATATAATGGAGAGACACTCGGTTGAATAATCATGAGGTGTTGAACGATGGACTGTATAACAATCAATAAAAGACGCGTCGGGCCGGGACAGCCGGTATACGTCATCGCCGAACTGTCCGCCAATCACAACCAGGACTATCAGCAGGCGGTGGAGCTGATCAAGGCGGCCAAGGCGGCGGGGGCCGACTCGGTGAAGCTACAGACCTTCACCCCTGATACTATCACCATCAGGTGCGACCGACCCGAGTTTAAGGTCGGGGGGGGCACCCTCTGGGACGACCGCACGCTTTACGAACTGTATACCGAGGCCTATATGCCCTGGGAGTGGCAGCCGAAACTGAAGGAGCTGGCCGATGAGCTGGGTCTGGACCTTATATCCACCCCCTTTGACCCGACCGCCGTCGACTTCCTGGAAGAGATGGGCGTGCCGACGCACAAGCTGGCTTCATTCGAACTGGTGGACATCCCGCTGATCGAGAAGATGGCGGCGACCGGCAAACCGCTGATCATCTCCACCGGGATGGCGACCCTCTCCGAGATAGAAGAGGCGGTAAATACCGCGCGTGGGGCGGGAGCCACCGAGATGGTGCTGCTGAAGTGCAACAGCGGTTACCCCGCGCCGCCCGATGAGATGAACCTGGCCACGATACCCCATATGGCGGAGGCCTTCGGGGTGCCGGTGGGGTTGTCCGACCACACCCTGGGAATCGCGGTACCGGTCGCGGCGGTGGCCCTTGGCGCCTGTGTGGTGGAGAAGCACTTTACCATGTCCCGGGCGGTCCCCGGGCCGGACAGCGCCTTCAGCCTCGAACCCCACGAATTCAAGGAGATGGTGGAGGCGATCCGGGTGGCCGAGAAGGCGGTCGGCCGGGTTCATTACGGTGTCAGTGAAAAAGAGGCCAAGAGCCGGGTCTTCCGGCGGTCGCTGTTTGTGGTAAAAGACATGAAGGTGGGGGAGGAGTTCACCACGGAAAACGTCCGCTCCATCCGGCCCGCCCACGGCCTGCACACCCGCCACCTGAAAGAGGTGCTGGGACGCCGGGCCTCCCGCGACATCGAGCGGGGGACCCCGCTGGAGTGGGGTCTGATCGGGTAATAATAAAAAAGTTAGCAATATGTAAAAGAAGGGCGGAATAAAGGGACCGCCCTTCTTTTTTTAAAGATTTTCCCAGGGCACACGATAATTAATAGTAACTGTGGAATTATTGTGCTTTTGGGGGATATTTTATGGACTGTATCAAGGGGAAGCATGTGCTGGTGATCGGCGGTACCGGGACGGTGGGGTCGGCCCTGGTCAAGAGGCTGCTGCACATGGACCCCGCGGTGATCAGGGTTTTTTCCCGGGACGAGCATAAGCAGTATGTGATGCAGAGCCGCCTGAGCATGGGGGTCGGGGGCTTTCCCAGCTACAGCATGGGCAAGGTGCGCTTCCTGCTGGGGGATGTGCGGGACAAGGAGCGGCTGAAGCGGGCCATGGAGGACATCGACGTGGTGTTCCACCTGGCGGCCCTGAAGCACGTGCCGGCCTGCGAGTACAACCCCTTCGAGGCGGTCAAGACCAACTCCATCGGCACCCAGAACGTGATCGAGTGCGCGATCGAGGGAGGAGTCTCCAAGGTCATCTACGCCAGCTCAGACAAGGCGGCCGGGCCCACCAACACCATGGGCGCCACCAAGCTGCTGGCCGAGCGCCTGATCTCCGCCGCCGACCTGCACAAGGGGCCCCGCGACACCCAGTTCTTCTCGGTCAGGTTCGGCAACGTGCTGAACAGCCGGGGATCGGTGGTCCCCCTGTTCAAGCAGCAGATAAAGGCCGGCGGGCCGGTCACGGTGACCCACCCGGAGATGACGCGGTTTTTCATGTCGGTGGAGCGGGCGGTGGACCTGATACTGGATTCGATGCTGCTGGCCCGCGGCGGCGAGACCTTCGTGTTCAAGATGCCGGTGATGCGGATCGGCGACCTGGCGCGGGCGATGGTGATCGCCTCCGGGACCGGCGCCGAGATAACCAACATCGGCCTTCGGCCGGGAGAAAAGATGTTTGAGGAACTGATGACCGAGGAGGAGAGCTGCCGGGCGATGGAGACCGAGGACCTCTATATCATCCTGCCTTTCCACCTCGACCTCGACCAGGTAAAGAATCTGTACGGAGGCCGCCGGGTCGCCAGGGGAGGCATGTACATCTCCAGCCAGGAGCAGCCCCTCGCCGTGGAACAGATCGTGGATATGCTGAAGAAGATTGGATAATTTATATGGGAGGGATTACATGGAATCGACACACGCTCTGATCCAGGAGACCCAGCAGGGATTCGAGTCACTGGCGGAACTGGTGCAGGAAACGGCGGACAACCTCTCGGTGGGCAACGGCGTGATGCGGGACATGATACCGGTGATCGAGAAGCTGGACCAGATGTTTCAGCTGGTGGGACAGCTGAAGGGCCACCTTACCGAGGATGAGGTTATCAGCGATTTCGTCGCCCTTTCGACCGACACCAACCGGGTCCTGGTTTACATCATGGAGGCGATCGGCTCCGAGGACCTGGTCCTGCTGAGCGACCTCCTGCAGTACGAGCTGAAGGGCCGGATCGACCGGTGGCTGCACATCACCAAGGAAATCGGGACCCAGATCAATTAGCGGTTATTTTTAGGGGGCTTGCCAGTGGATCCTGAAAAAAAGGTTCTGGTCACCGGCGGCGCGGGCTTTATCGGCCGCTGGGTGGTAAAACGGCTGCTGGAACGGGGACACCGGGTGGCAGCCTTCGACAACCTGTCTAACGGACGGATGGTTAACCTCGAGGAGTTCAGGGATAATCCGCGGTTTTCTTTTACAGCTGGAGACATCAAGGACGTCGAGGCGCTCGGGGGATTGTTCTCCGGCGGGTTCGACCTGGTGCTGCACCTGGCGGCCAGCATCAATGTCCAGGACTCGATAGACGACCCCCGGACAACCTTTGACAACGACGTGATCGGCACCTTCAACGTGCTGGAACAGTGCCGCCGGAGGGGGATCAAGACGCTGTTCATGTCCACCTGCATGGTGTACGACCGCTGTCTCGACGCCCGGGGGATCTCGGAGGCGCATCCGACCAGGCCGGCCTCTCCCTACGCCGCCAGCAAACTGGCGGGGGAAATGCTCACCCTATCGTACTATCACGCCTACGGACTGCCGACGGTGGTGGTCAGGCCCTTCAACACCTACGGCCCCTTTCAAAAGAGCAGCGGGGAGGGTGGAGTGGTCGCCATCTTTATCCAGCGTTGGTTGGCGGGTGAGGTGCTCGACATCTACGGCGACGGCACCCAGACCAGAGATTTATTGTACGTGGAGGACTGCGCCGATTTCGTGATCGAGGCGGGGTTCTCGGAGCAGGCGGACGGGGAGATACTGAACGCCGGGCTGGGACGGGACCGCAGCATCAATGAACTGGCCGTCCAGATCGCCGGCGACCCCGGCCGGATCAGGCACGTCCCGCACATCCATCCCCAGAGCGAGATCATGAAGCTGCTCTGCTGCAGCGAGAAGGCGGAGCGGATGCTGAACTGGAGACCGTCAATCAGCCTGGAAGAGGGCCTGCGCCGTACCCAGGCCTGGATCGAGGAGCAGATGAAGCATGGATAAGGTTATTCCTTACGGCCGGCAGTATATAGACCAGGAAGACATCGACGCTGTGGTCGAGGTGCTGCGGGGTGACTGGCTGACCCAGGGGCCCAAGGTGGAAGAGTTTGAGCGGGCTGTGGCCGAGTACTGCGGGGCAAGGTACGCGATTGCTTTCAACAGCGGGACCTCGGCCCTGCACGGGGCCATGTACGCCGCCGGGGTGGGACCGGGGGACGAGGTGCTGACCGCGCCCATCACCTTCGCGGCCTCCGCCAACGCGGCGGTCTACCTCGGGGCGAGGCCGCGCTTCGTGGACATAGACATCTCGACGTACTGTATCCATATAGATAAGATCGAAGCCTCGATATCGGAACGGACCCGGGCGATAGTCCCGGTCGACTACGCGGGGTACCCGCTGGATATCGAGACAGTAAACGACATCGCCCGCCGGCACGGGCTGGTGGTGATAGAGGACGCGGCCCACGCCCTGGGGGCGAGGAGGGCCACGGCCGGCCGGCCGGCCGCCGGGCAGCCCCTGGGAAGCCAGGCGGACATGACCATCCTGTCTTTTCACCCGGTCAAGCACATCACCACCGGCGAGGGGGGGATGGTGCTGACCGATCAGGTCGAGTTCTATAAGAAAATGATGGTGTTTCGCACCCACGGCATCACCAAGGACCCGGGATCGATGCAGGAGGACCATGGGCCGTGGTATTACGAGATGCAGGACCTGGGGTACAACTACCGTCTCACCGACATCCAGTCCACCCTGGGCCGGTCCCAGCTGAAGAAGCTGGAGGGATTCGTCGCGCAGCGGAACCGGCTGGCGGAACGCTACAATGAGGCCCTGGCGGGAACCAGCTGGATTCAGACCCCGCCCCCGGCCCCAGCAGGTTCGAGGCACGCCTACCACCTGTACCCGATCCTGGTAAGCCCGGAGATGGACCGTCGGAAGGTGTTCGACTATTTACGGGGTAAGGGTATCGGGGTCCAGGTGCATTACATCCCGGTTCACCTGCATCCATACTACCGGCGGTGTTTTGGCTGCCGCCCGGGGGACTTCCCGGTGTCCGAGGGGTTTTACGCCCGGGAGATAAGCCTCCCCATGTTCCCGGGTCTGAGCCTGGCGGATCAGGACCGGGTGGTGGAAACCCTGATTAATTTCTAAAGCCGGTTATAACTGTCTTCGATATATATTACAGGTGATATTCCGTATTGCCCTTGTGGCGTTTATTTGCGCTAGATTTTTTAATCCACATAAAGTTTAGAAACGCAGTCGCTAAAAAATTATAAAAAGCTTGACTGAGCTGGACTCAACCAGTGGTGAAACACGAAAACCAGTGCCGCTAGAAGCGAAGGAGAGCTGAAATCAGGGGCACCGTCAACCCCAGCGGCAATAATCAGATAACCTTGATTGGAGCGATAGAAAACTTGATCAATAACACGAGAGTCCTGCAGTATCAATTTGACAGCCCCAAATCTGTTGTAAGCTTAACCAGTAGTTATTAAAGAGTTATAGAAAGTTTGACTCGAACCAAATCCCAATTGGAGCAGACAAAAGCTTGATCAGTCAATCAGGAGAACTATAGTCGGAACCTGTTTCCAACTATTTAAGGGGTGAATAATATGGCTCTAAGCGGTATCAACTCCTTGGCCATACAGGGCCTGGTCAGCGGCCTGGACACGGAAAGCATCATCAAGGAGGCCACCAAATACCGTCAGCAGGCGATCGACCGGCTGACTTCCCAGAAAACCGACCTGCAGTTTCGCAAAACCACTATCCGCTCCTTCAACACCCAGCTGGTGGCTTTGCAGAACGCGCTGTTCAATCTAAGGATGGAGACCGCTTTTAAGAACAAGAAGGCGACTTCTTCGGATGATAAGGTGGTTTCCGTCATTGCCGGGACTTCGGCTTCGGCGGGACAGCATACGGTGAAGGTAAAACAGCTGGCTCAACAGGCCAAGGTCAGCAGCAACCTGTATACCCCTCGCCTTTCGGCCAGCCCCGCCAACACCGCCGGCCTGGACGGTATCGCGGGAGCGATCGCCCCTACCCCGATGTTCCTGCTCTCGGCTGCGTGCGAGGGTACCAGCCCTAATACCATCGGCACCAGCATCGGCACCGGTAGCAACAACCTGAAGGTAACGGTTGACGGCACCACGGTGACCGTCACCCTGGCCAACGCCACCGCCAACAGCACCTCGCTGTCCACCGTGGCCAGCGATCTGGCCCTGAAAATCAACGACGCCTTGAACCAGGCCCGGGGCACCAGCAATGTGAACTATGTGGTCACCAGCACCACCTCCACCGCCGGGGCTTCAAACGACAAGATATACCTGATCAGCAACTTCGACGGAGCGGGTCACAGCATCTCGGTCGACAGCACCTCCTCGGCGGCGGCCGCACTGGGATTCAACAACCCGGCCAGCGTCACCAACGTGGCGGGCACCGATCCGAGCGGCGGCACGCACAACCTGACCTTTTACGCCGCCACCCAGGCCAATATTACCGGGGCCGACAAGGCTGGCTTGTTTACTATCGACGCCACCAACAACAAATTAAACATTACCATAAACGGGGTTAACCATGAGATAACCCTGACCAGCCAGTCAGATTTGTCTGCTGACTTGATGGCCGCCGCCCTGCAGAGTGATATCGATGCCGCCTTTGATTCGGGATTGGTGACGGTAAACTACGACGGTTCGAAGTTCCAGATCGTAAACAACAAGGCAGGGGCATCCAACAACCTCGTCCTTGAGACCGCCTCGGGCAGCGACGCCAGGGCCACCCTGGGGCTGGATACCGCGACCACCGCCGCCGGCACCAACGCCCGGGTGGTGGATGTATTTAATCCTGATACCGGGGCCTCCAACATAAAGGTGGTTGAGGACACCACCGAAGCGGGTACGGTTTCGAATATGGCGGGACTGCTCAAGGCGATTAACGGGACGACCCCCGACTCCGGGCACACCTCGGCTGGGAACGGGCCCCTGATGTGGGGGGTTACCCTGAGTTCGACCGGTGGGCTTACCGCCGGCACCGCCGTGGTGCGCACCAAGAACGGCAACGAGCTGAACACCACCGGGGCTTCCAATGCCGCTTACGCAAGCGCCAGCGACATCGCCACCACCACGCTGAACCTGAGTGCTATCGGTCTGCACAACTCGGGTTTCAGGACCGCGCCCGGCTCAACCACCAACGGGACCTTCACCATCAACGGCAAGACCATCACCATCTCGGACTACACCTCGGAGTCGGTCAACGACATCATGGCCAAGATCAACTCCAGCGGGGCCGGGGTTACCTGCTCCTACGATTCCATCGCCGACCGGCTGGTGCTGACCGCCAACACCACGGGGGACCAGACCATCAGCATCGGCAGCGCGACCGATACCAGCGACTTTTTGACCATCGCGGGGTTCTATGGCACCGACTCCGGGTTTTCCGCGGGCACCACGGACCAGAAGATCGACCCGACGGTCGCCCTGACCTCGGCGCGTTTTTCTACCATACCCAACTCGGGGATCTTCACCATCAACGATGTGGCGATCTACGTCAACGCCAGCACCGATACGTTAGACGATGTAATCGCCAAGATAAACAACTCGGCGGCGGGGGTGACCGCCAGCTACAACGCCACCACCGATACCTTCAGCCTGGTCAGCAAGACCGACGAGTCGGGGCGTGACATCATCACCCTGGGTTCGGCTGAGGATACCAGCAACTTCTTCTGGGCGACCAAGCTGGTCTACCCGCCCAATATCGAGACCGACGGGAGCCCGACGGTCCTGAACACCAAAATCGTGGTCGGCCAGCCGGGGCAGCGGGCGCTGTTCGAGGTCGACGGCAGCAGCTACAACCGCAAGAGCAACTCGGTGTCGGACGTGCTCACCGGGGTTACCTTGAACCTCAACACGGCGCAGGAGAACGGCAGCGCCCCGGTGACCATCGACATCGCCTCCAGCACCGATCAGGCGCTGGAGACGATCGCCAAGTTCATCGTCGAGTACAACAAGACGATGGAGATGGCTTCTCCCGAGGCGCTCACCGACGATGAAAGGGAGGACCAGCTCCCCGAGCTGACTGACGACGATAAAGAAGGAATGACCGCCGACGAGATCTATCTGTACAACACCAACCGCGACAAACTCAGGGCGCGCGAGGTGATGCGCAAGGACACCTCGGTTCAGGCCGTCTACAGCGACCTGAGGCGGATGGTCAGCGAAATGGTCGGGGGGGTCAGTTCGGATTACGGCTCGCTCGCCGGCATCGGGATCAACACCGGGGAGATAGGGGCAACCTGGGGGAGCAACCCTCACGGGATGCTGGTAACCCCCTCCACCGATTACGATACCATCCTGGAGGAGCTGAAGGCCAACACCACCTTCATGGACCGCCTGAATGCGAACCCCGAGGAGATGTCCAAGCTGTTTTCCCAGCTTAATGATGCCACCTATACCAAAAACGGCACCGAGACCGTCACCAGTCTCGTTTTGGGCAGCGATAACAAGGTGCGGATAGGCAACGGGACCACCACGGTGGATATAACCATTCCCGCCGATACCTATACCGGAGCCCAACTCGTGAACTTTATAAACAACAAGCTCTCGGCTGCCGGTCTGACTGATATATCACTGATCCTGAACTCGTACAATAAGGTCGATGTCAAGTCTACGGTCAAATCATCGGACAACCCCAAAGGCCAGGCCAGGTTAGACATCTCCGATGTAACCGGGAGCCTGTTCCGCACCCAGCTGGGGATCACCCCCGGGTTTTACTACGGACCGACTGTCGAGTCCCTTACCGGGATCGCCCGCCGGTTGGAGACCGTTTCGAAAGAGTACACCTCGGTAGGCGGGGTATTGTATGAGAAGATAAAGGACAGCGGCGACATAGACCGGCTCATCAGCAATGTCAACGATCGGATCGACGATATGCAGGACCGGATGGAGCAAGAGGTGAAGCGGCTTTACAGCCGGTTCGTGGCACTGGAGTCGTACATGAACAACGCCAACGCCCAAAGCGCCTGGATAGCCCAGAACATGGCCTCCACTTCCGGCAGCGGCGGTTGATCCCCACGATACGCCAACTCGATTATAACGACTGAAAGGTAAAAACGTTATGACTACTGATCAGAACGCGGTCCTCGTGAGCAACCTGGAAAAGCAGAAGGCGCTTTATACCAAGATGCTCGACGTCTCCTGCCGGCAGCTGACCTTGATGCAGTCGACCCGGGGGGATATCGACGTGGAATCCCTGAACAACATGCTGGCTGAGCGGCAAAACTTGATGGAGCGCATCGACTGCCTGAAGCAGGCCTTACCCGCCAGATCGGTCGCCAGCGAACTCGACCGGATGAAGGCCCTGTTTAAGGAGATCCTCAATATAATGCGGGAGATCGACCAGCACGACCAGGCGAGCCGGGAGATAGTCCAGGGCGAGCTGGTGGTCATCAAGGACTGCCTGAAGAAAGCGAGGACCAATAGAAAGGCGAATTCGGCCTATGTAGGTTATCAAACCCAGTTCGAAGGAAACTTTTTCGACCAGAGAAAATAACCGGGCTTTACCTTTTCAGGAAGAAGCCCTTACTATAAATATAGAATGTTTAAGCTTAGAAAGGAGTCTGAGCGGTTATGAAAATCCAGGACGGGGGTTCCTCCACCTTAAAACCGGTGGAATCTAACGCTGCTTCAAGTGTTACATCCAAGACCCAGCAATCCATTCCGGAACCGAGCGTCAAGAAGGCTCAGGGTTCAGCCGCCGAGGCGAACGGCGGTCTGGACGCCGAAAGCGTTAGGAAGGCTGTCGATGCCCTCAACAAGGCGGTGGAGGTGTCGCTGCCCAACCGGCTGCTGTTTCGGCTGGACGACGGCACCAAGGCGATGCAGGTGCAGGTGATAGACTATGAGACCGACAAGGTGATCAAGGAGATCCCTCCCCAGGAGATCCTGGACCTGATGGCGCGCATCAAGGAGATGGTGGGCTGGTTCTTGGACGAGAGAATATAATCGGACGTCGGACGTCAGATATCGGACGTCAGAATAGTAGGAATCCGCTCCGCGGATTCCGATTAAAATGGAATTTGCAAAAGCAAATTCCAACTAGCCCGACGACCGACGACTGACGACCGACTACTGAAACAGGAAGGAGTACGATATGAACAGCATGGCTGTTCCTCAGCAGTATCGAAAGACCTCGATCGAGACCTCATCCCCGGAGAAGCTGCTGCTGATGCTGTACGGCGGGGCTATCAATTTCCTCAACCAGGCGCTTGCCGGACTCGAAGCCCGGGACTACGAACGGGTGAACAAGATGCTGACGAAGTCCCAGGCGATCATCGATGAACTGATGGCCTCGCTGAACATGGAATACGAGATCTCCCAGCGCCTGTGGCCGCTTTACGATTACTTCCTGCGGCGGCTGGTGGAGGCCAACGTGAAAAAGGAGCGCGAGCCGATCGAAGAGGTGCTGGGGATGATGACCGACCTGCAGGAGTGCTGGTCGCAGGCGGTCGCGAGTTTAAAAACCGGGGAGCAGCGTCTCGAACGTTTGAATGTTGAAGGCTGAGCCGGCGCCAGAAATGGCTGCAGGCGGCTTTAGTATTGCTTTTTAGCCTGATTGAAAGTATAATCGTCATAGGCTGTTGCTTAGTTCCAGGCTTGTGTCTGTCAGAGGGTAGTGAGGGTGGCCATTCCCCGTCAGGGGAGGAAAATTAGGGTTCCCGCAGAACTCCTGAAAGAAATCCGGCTGGTATTCGCTAAGCAAAGGGTACTCTTACTAAATTGGGGGATTGATCTAATGTTCGAGGACAAGGTTCTCCAATGTCGGGACTGTGGGAACGAATTCGTGTTTACCGCGGGAGAGCAGGAGTTTTATGCGGAAAAGGGGTTTGAGAACGAACCGACCCGCTGCCGCGACTGCCGCGCCAACCGTCGTGTAAATCGAGGCGGAGGCGGGGCTAACCGTCCAGTTCGGGAACTTCACCCGGCGGTTTGTGCTTCCTGTGGGGTAGAGACCGAGGTGCCTTTCCGCCCGGTCAGCAACCGGCCGGTGTACTGCCGTGAATGCTTTGCAAAAAACCAGTCGGGTCAGTAATCCAAGAAATAATATATAAACGAATTTAGCTGAGGATCAATGGCCCGGGGAGAATATCCCCGGGCTGTTTCAACTTAATCGCCACTACCTGCGTTTTTCTACCAAATAACCGGGAGATTTGTCAATATTCAAAGATTAGTCCACAATTCAACCCCTGTTTTTTAGACTTACCAACAGACTTATCCACATTATCCACAGATAACGAATGATTTTGAGATGGTCAGAATACCTTTTACAGTAACTGATTCGACAATGAACAGATTTAACATTTTCTTTTTGGATTGGGAAGGTTATAGTATAATTGACAAGCACAGGAGGCGATGATAAACTATAACAGTTGTTTCCAAACCGGCCTGATTTATGGCAAAAGAATAATTAATGGATGAAACGCCCAGAATATATGTAAATATTGCTAAACCGGTAGAGCTACCGGACCTTGACTGCGAAGATTTTCACCACGGAATCTATAGAGGGGGTAGGAGTAATGCGCATCACTGTGAGAGGTAAGAATTTAGAGGTGACAGATGCCCTTCGGGAGTATGTGGCCAAAAGGTTAGGCAAGCTGGAGAAGTTCTTCGAACTCGACGAGGCCCAGGTGACCCTGTTGGTAGAGCGGGAGAACCATGTGGTGGAGGTGACCATCCCCTTCAACGGCGTGATCCTTCGAGGCGAAGAAGAAACTGGCGATATGTACACCTCGATCGACCTGGTGGTCGACAAACTAGAAAAACAGATCGACAAGTACAAGACCCGGCTGCTGTCCCGCCGCTCCAAGGTGCAGGCCCAGACCAGGGAGGCGGCTCCCGAGCGCGCCCCGAAACCGAAGGACGATGAACCGAAGATCATGCGCACCAAGCGGTTCGCCATGAAGCCGATGCCGGTCGACGAGGCGGTTATGCAGATGAACCTGTTGGGGCACAGCTTCTTCGTCTTTACCAACTCGGAAACGGAAGACGTCAACGTGGTCTACCGGAGGAAAGACGGAAACTACGGGCTGATCGAACCCTATTTCGAGTAATCCTCATCGGACCCCGGTCACCCGGATTGAGTTGCACGAAACCCTGGTTAATGCTAGAATCGAGTAGGATGTTTAAAAGCGAGGGACCAAATAACTGTTGGTTCCTCCTATTGTTGTTTATATGGAGAAGGGTGATAATCGATGGTATTTAAGCTGATTAAAAATCTGATCGACGACAATGCGCGCGATATCAAGCGTTTATCGCGGGTGGTGACGGGAATCAACCAGCTGGAGCCCGAACTCTCCGGCTTGAAGGATGAGGTTCTCGCTGCGAAGACGGTGGAGTTCCGGTCCCGGCTGGATAGGGGCGAGGAACTCGACGACCTGCTGCCCGAGGCCTTCGCGGTGGTGCGGGAGGCCTCCCGGCGGGTGCTCGGGATGCGCCACTTCGATGTCCAGATGATGGGGGGCATGGTGCTCCACCAGGGACGGATCGCGGAGATGAAGACTGGTGAAGGTAAAACCCTGGTGGCTACCCTGCCGGTGTACCTGAACGCCCTGACCGGCGAGGGGGTGCACGTGGTTACGGTAAACGACTACCTGGCCCGCCGCGACAGCGAGTGGATGGGCCAGGTATACAAGTTCCTGGGCCTGTCGGTGGGCCTGGTGGTGCACGGGCTGAACCACCAGCAGCGGCAGATCTCCTACGCCTCCGACGTGACCTACGGCACCAACAACGAATTTGGGTTCGATTACCTCAGGGACAACATGGCCCTGCACCGGGACCACCTGGTGCAGCGGGGCCTCAACTTCGCTATAGTCGACGAGGTGGACTCCATCCTGATCGACGAGGCGCGGACCCCCCTGATCATTTCGGGTGAGGCGGATAAGCCCACCGAACTGTATCACGTCATCGCCCGAGTCATCCCGAAGCTCACCGTGGAGACCGACTTCCACATCGACGAGAAGGCGCACCTGGTTACCATGACCGAGGAAGGCATGAAGAAGATCGAGAAGTCGATGGGTATCCCCGGCCTGTTCGAGGGCGACCACATGGAAGTGGTCCACCACGTGAACCAGGGGCTGAGGGCCTATGCCCTGATGAAGCGCGACCGGGATTACGTGGTCAAGGACGGGGAGGTCATCATCGTCGATGAGTTCACGGGCCGGCTGATGTTTGGGCGGAGGTACAGCGAAGGCCTGCACCAGGCCATCGAGGCCAAGGAGGGGGTCAAGGTGGAGCGGGAGAGCCAGACCCTGGCCACCATCACCTTCCAGAACTACTTCCGCATGTACAGCAAACTGGCGGGCATGACCGGGACCGCGCTCACCGAGGAACCCGAATTTCGCAACATTTACGGGGTAGACGTGGTGGTGATCCCCACCAACATGCCGATGATCCGCGAGGACCTGCCCGACGTGATCTACCGAACCGAGGAAGGCAAGTTCAACGCGGTGGTGGAGGAGATAGCCCAGTGCTATAAAAAGGGACAGCCCACCCTGGTGGGCACCATCTCGATCGAGAAGTCGGAACGCCTGAGCCGGCTGCTGCAGAAGAAGGGAATCCCCCACCAGGTCCTGAACGCCAAGTATCATGAGAAGGAAGCCGCGATCATCGCCCAGGCGGGGAGAAAGGGAACGGTCACCATAGCCACCAACATGGCGGGCCGTGGTACCGACATCCTGCTGGGCGGCAACCCCGAATTCCTTTCCCGGAAAAAAATGAATGAGGAGTTAAGCCTTCCAGCCGAGGAAATACCAGAAAACCCCCCGGCGGTGGACGAAAAAAAGTATACGGAAGTACTCAATGAAATTAAAAAAATTACCGATATTGAACATCAGGAGGTAGTTTCTCTGGGAGGGCTGCACATCATAGGCACCGAACGCCATGAGGCCCGCCGGATAGACAACCAGCTGCGCGGCCGTTCAGGCCGCCAGGGTGACCCCGGGTCTTCCCGGTTTTACATCTCCCTGGAAGATGACCTGATGCGGATCTTTGGAGCGGAAATGATCGCCGGGGTGATGGACCGGCTGGGGATGGACGATTCGGTCCCGATAGAACACGGACTGGTGACCCGCTCGATCGAGAACGCCCAGAAGAAGGTTGAGACCCGCAACTTCGAGATTCGGAAAAACGTGCTGCAGTATGACGATGTGATGAACCAGCAGCGCGAGGTCATCTACGAGCAGCGGCGCAAGGTCCTTTTCGGGGACAACCTGCGCGAAGTGATTCTGGATATGCTGGAAAAACAGGTCAACTCCCTGGTGGATTCCTACAGCGCGGAGAGCCAGTACCCCGAGGAATGGGATCTGGTCAGCCTCCTGGAGTACGCGCGGCAGAACTTCCTGCCTGGCCACTCCATCAAGCCGGAGCAGCTTCGGGAGTTCACACCTGAGGAGATCAAGGAGATGTTCCTGGACCAGGCTGTCGCCTACTACGAGCAGCGGGAAGCCGAGATGGGCGAGGAGACGGTCCGGGAGATCGAGCGGGCCGTACTGCTCAGGGTGGTGGACAGCAAGTGGATGGATCACCTGGACGCGATGGACCAGTTGAAGCAGGGGATCGGGCTCAGGGCATACGGGCAGAGGGACCCGCTGGTCGAGTACAAGTACGAAGCCTTTGCCATGTTTAACGGGATGATCGCCGGTATCGAGGAAGACGCTCTGATGTGGGCGTTCCAGGCCCGGCTGACGGAGCCGCAGGCCCAGGCCCCGCGGCGGGTGACGGAGAACCGCGCCGACGATCAGCCGGCCCAGCCGGTGAGGGCGGAGAACCGTATCGGACGCAATGATCCCTGCCCCTGCGGCAGCGGTAAGAAGTATAAAAAGTGCTGTGGCCGTTAATCTCTGGCGGCGGATAAAAAGTGAATGAGAGTTCTAGGGTAAGGGGGGCTCGGTTCGGTTATGGACTTGACAACGATCATCGGTCTAGTCATCGGGATTTTCTCTCTGGTCGGCGGCTTCATTTTTGAGGGAGGACACGCGACTGCGCTGCTGGCGCCCACGGCTGCCCTGATCGTTTTCGGGGGTACTTTTGGAGCTGTGGCTGTCGGGGTGAACACGGACGACCTGAAGAACCTGCCCAAGTGGCTCTCGATCGCTTTCCAGGAGAAGCACAAGATCGACATTACCGAACTGATCCAGCGTCTGGCCGGGATCGCCGACCGCGCCCGCCGCGAGGGGCTGCTCAGCCTGGAACAGGAACTGCCCGAGATCGAGGACAGCTTCCTGCGCCAGGGGCTGCAGCTGATCATCGACGGGACCGACCCTGAGCTGACCCGCAACATGATGGAGACGGAAATGTTCGCGGTGGAGGAGCGGCACAAGGTCGGGATCGGGTTCTTCGAGGCCGCCGGCGGTTACGCGCCGACCATGGGGATTATCGGGACGGTTATGGGTCTGGTGCACGTGCTGGGCAACCTGAGCGACCCCAGTTCGCTTGGCCCATCCATCGCCACCGCGTTTATCGCCACCCTCTACGGGGTTTCCTCGGCCAACGTGGCCTGGCTGCCGATCGCTACCAAGCTGAAGAAGAAGAGCCACCATGAGAAGATGGTCAAGGAGATGGTGATGGAGGGCGTGCTTTCCATCCAGGCGGGTGAAAACCCGACCATCATCCGGGAAAAACTGCTCTCCTTCCTGACCCCGGTGGAGAGGGCCAAGCTGAACCGAAAGGAAGAGTAGAAGCGGATAGAGAGATCTGGAAGGCGGGTGAGCCGGGTTGGCCAGGAAAAGAGAGCAGCACGAGAAGGAACCGAACCATGAGCGGTGGCTTATCACCTACTCCGACCTGATCACCCTGCTGATGATATTCTTCGTGGTGATGTACGCCATGAGCAACGTGGACGCCCAGAAGTTCAGGGCGGTCGCGGGTTCGCTCTCCAGTGTTCTGGGCGATCAGTCGAGCAGCATCCTAAACTTCGCCGGCCCCTCTTTTATCGAGGGGTTTGAGGCGCAGCAGATGGAGCAGGTGAAGCAGCAGCTCGAGGAGTACATCGAGGCCAACAACCTGAGCAACAGCATCAAGATCTACACCCAGGAGAGGGGACTGGTGATCAGCTTAAACGATACCGTACTGTTTCCGAGCGGCAGGGCCACCCTGACCCCGGAGTCCGAGAACGTGATGCGGAAGGTGGGGCTGAGCCTGAAGGGCCTGAACAACTATATCCGGGTCGAGGGGCACACCGACAACCTCCCCATCAGCACCTCTGAGTTTCCTTCCAACTGGGAGCTGTCGGCCGCCCGCGCCACCAACGTGGTGCGGTTCCTCCTGCGAGAGGCGGGGCTGCCTCCCGACAAGATCTCCGAGGCCGGCTACGGGGAGTTCCGGCCCATCGCCACCAACGACAACGAGGCCGGCCGGAGCCGCAACCGGCGCGTGGATATAGTGATCCTCAATTCCAAGCAGGGGGTTGCCGAACCGCATTGATCCGGTTTTTTAAATAGACTGGTTCTGTCCTTAACCCCCGGGAGGGATATTTTTTTTGACCCGGGCGGGGTTAAGGTATTAAAATTAATAGAAGTTAGAGTAACCAGGCTTTCGACAAGCTGGCGAAGGCGAGAGCCTCGGTTACGCTTATCTGCTGATGAAGGGGTCTGATATATGTTAGGGGAGCTTAAGAAGGAACTGGAAGGGCTGGCGGAACGTCTCGACGAATTGAGGGTTTCTCTTTGACCTGGATGAGAAGATAAAGCGGGCTGAGGAACTGGAGGCCAAGACCCTGAACCCGGGGTTCTGGGAGGAACGGGAGGAGGCCCAGCGGACGCTGCAGCAGTTGAACGGGCTGCGCGGGCGCATCGACCACTTCAACCGTCTGCAGCACCGATACGAGGAGATTCAGGACCTCTGGCTGCTCAGCCTGGATGAGGAAGACCCGTCCCTGGAAAAAGAGATCGCCCGTGAAACAGAGGGCCTGGACAAGGAGCTGGGAGAGCTACAGCTCATGGTCCTGCTGTCGGGTCCGTACGACCGCCACAACGCCATCCTGACCCTGCACGCGGGCGCGGGGGGGACTGACGCCCAGGACTGGGTGGAGATGATGCTGCGCATGTATTCCCGCTGGGCGGAAAAGAGGGGCTACCAGGTGGAGATAACCGACCTGCAGAGCGGGGAGGAGGCTGGCCTGAAAAGCGCCACCCTGCTCGTGAGCGGGGAAAACGCCTTCGGCTACCTGAAGTCGGAGCGGGGGGTGCACCGGCTGGTAAGGATCTCCCCCTTCGACGCCTCGGGGAGGAGGCACACCTCTTTCGCCGCGGTGGAGGTGCTTCCCGAAATGGAGGACGAGGTCGAGGTCGAGATCGACCAGAACGACCTGCGGATAGACACCTACCGCTCGGGCGGGGCCGGCGGGCAGCATGTCAACAAGACGGATTCGGCGGTGCGCATCACCCACCTTCCCACCGGGATCGTGGTGCAGTGTCAGAACGAAAGGTCCCAGCAGATGAACCGCATCCTGGCGATGAAGATACTGCGCTCCCGGCTGTTCGAGCATCAGCGGAGGCAGCAGGAGGAGGCCATGGCGGAACTCCGGGGAGAGCAGCCCGAGATCGCCTGGGGGAGCCAGATAAGGTCATACACCTTCAACCCCTTCAGCCTGATCAAGGACCACCGCACCGGGGTCGAGGTGGGCAACGTGCAGGGGGTTATGGATGGGGACATCGACCCGTTCATATCGGCGTATTTACAGCAGCAGGCCGCCCAGTAGGGCGGCTTCACCATTTATACGACACAAATTTTTGTCCGGCCTACCTACCGTTGTAAAAAGAACCTGATTGTGACAAAATAAAACGGGGCGATTTGATGAAACTGGAACGCTGGAGCAGAGAATTGGTGGATTATCTGGGGATAATCCTGGGGGCCGCGGTGTTGGCCTCCGGGATATCCGTGTTTCAGGTGCCCAACCGCATCGCGGCAGGGGGGGTCAGCGGTGCTGCCACCATCATCCACTACCTGTTTCAACTGCCGGTCGGGATGGTCATCCTGATGATGAATATCCCCCTTTTCCTCCTCAGCCTCAAGGAGCTGGGGCTGGCCTTCGGGGTCAGGAGCTTTTTCGGGACCGTGTGCCTGGGGTTCTTCGTCGACTTTTTTTCAGCGCGCCTCACCCCCCTGACCTCTGACCTCCTGCTTTCGTCCATCTACGGCGGTGTGCTGGTGGGGATCGGCATGGGGGTGGTGTTCCGCTTCAAGGGGACGACCGGGGGGACCGACCTGGCAGCCCGCCTGATCAACAAGTACATCAAGGTCAGCCTGGGGCAGTCGCTGCTGGCGATCGATTTTCTGGTGATCGCGGCGGCGGGGGTCTTTTTTAATGCCGAGCTGGCGATGTATGCCCTCCTGTCCCTGTTCGTCTCCACCCAGGTGATCGACCTGGTGCAGGAAGGGGTGAGCTTCGCCAAGACGGCCATGATCATCTCCCCCCAGGTGGAGGAGATCAGCCGGGCGATACTTAACGAACTCGACCGGGGGGCCACGGCCCTGAAGGGCCGGGGGATGTATACCGGCCTGGACCGTGACGTAATAATGTGCGTGGTGACCAGGGCCGAGGTCACCCGCCTGAAGGAACTGGTATACCAGATCGACCCGAAGGCCTTTCTGGTCTTTAACGACGTGCGGGAGGTCATTGGAGAAGGGTTCAGACGCAAGTTTTTATAAATAAAATAATACGTTTCGGAGGTTGCGATGGAAGAGGTATTGGAACAGCTCCAGATCAAGGCCCTAGCCCTGCGCCGGCACATCATCCGCATGACCGGCCTGGCGGGGTCGGGGCACCCGGGTGGGTCGCTCTCGGCGGCCGACATTATGACGGTTCTGTATTTCCACGAGCTGCGGATCGATCCGCTGAATCCCGGCTGGCCCGACCGTGACCGGTTTGTGCTGAGCAAGGGGCACGCCGCGCCGGTGCTCTATGCCGCGCTGGCGGAGAGGGGGTTTTTCCCGCAGGAGGAACTGGATACCCTGCGCCGCATCGACAGCCGCCTCCAGGGGCATCCCGACATGCGCAAGGTGCCGGGAGTGGAAATCTCCACGGGTTCCCTGGGTCAGGGGCTTTCCGCCGCCAACGGCATGGCCCTGGCGGGAAAGATGGACAAAAGCAGTTTCCGGGTGTACGCCTTGCTGGGCGACGGGGAAAACCAGGAGGGGCAGGTGTGGGAGGCGGCAATGCTGGCGGCCCATTACCGGCTGGACAACTTGGTGGCGATCGTCGACCACAACGGGCTGCAGATCGACGGCCTGATCGCGGAGGTCCTTTCCCCGGAACCGATCGGGGACAAGTGGCGCGCATTTGGCTGGGAGGTGCAGGAGATTAACGGGCACGACCTCAAGGAGATAATCACCGCCCTGGACCGCGCCAGAGAGGTCAAGGGGCGTCCCAGCCTGATCCTGGCCAATACCGTCAAGGGCAAGGGGTGTTCGTTCATGGAGAACCGGGTGGAGTGGCACGGAACCGCCCCCAGCAAAGAACAGATGGAGACGGCCCTGAATGAAATGGAGGTGGGATAGGTGTCTACGACCAAGATAGCTACCCGGGACGCGTATGGAAAGGCCCTGGTCAAACTGGGTGAGAGCCGCCCCGACCTGGTGGTGCTGGACGCCGACCTCTCCAAGTCCACCAAGACCGCTGATTTTGCCAAGGCGTTTCCGGAGCGGTTCTTCGAGGTGGGGGTGGCGGAGCAGAACCTGATGGGCACCGCGGCCGGCCTGGCGGCGGCGGGCAAACTGCCTTTCGCCAGTTCCTTCGCCATATTCGCCACCGGGCGCGCGTTCGAGCAGATCCGCAACACCATAGCCTACCCGCACCTGGGGGTGAAGATCGCGGCCACCCACGCCGGGATCACTGTGGGTGAGGACGGGGCTTCGCACCAGTCGATCGAGGACGTGGGCCTGATGCGGATGCTCCCCAACATGACCGTGATAGTACCGGCCGACGCGGTGGAGACGGAAAAGGCGGTCTGGGCGGCGGCGGAGTTACCGGGGCCGGTCTACCTGCGGCTGGGCCGGCTGGCGGTGCCCCAGGTCTACCCGGGGGACTACCGGTTTACCGTGGGAAAAGCGGTCGTGATGCGGGAAGGCAGCGACCTGACCTTTATCGCCAACGGTCTGATGGTCAACGAGGCGCTGGTGGCGGCCGAGTCGTTACAGGCCAGGGGGGTTTCCGCTCGGGTGCTGAACCTGCACACGGTCAAACCGCTGGATGAGGCGGCGGTTATCCAGGCCGCCCGGGAGACCGGCGCGATAGTGACCGCGGAAGAGCACAGCGTTATCGGGGGACTGGGGAGCGCGGTGGCGGAAGTCCTGGGAGAGAACTGCCCGGTCCTGATGAAGCGGGTGGGCATCTACGACCGGTTCGGTGAGTCGGGCAAACCCGAGGCGCTGCTGGAGAAGTACGGACTGACCGCCCGCCACCTGGTAACAGCGGCCGAGGAGATCCTGGCCCGCAAAAACAGAAGTTAGTAAAATTAGAGTGAAAAGTGCCTCCGGCACCGAAATGGGCGCTTTTTCCCAAAAATCTGTAGTAAAATTTAAGAGGATTTACGTCCTTTTTGTCGAAAACCCCTTAAGCAGGGGTTTTTGAACGTGTTGTTTTTACTGAGATTACGCTTTTACCATCAACGGGTGAAAAAATGATTCGAAACTTAAAAAACAAATTGGTTACGTGTTTTATGAACCAGTATTGGCACGGGTCAGGTGCCGAACTGAGTTTCTTTTCTTTATCCAAGTAACTAATGAGGGGGCAGGCGCGTGATTCAGTTGTATAATGTCACCAAGGTTTATTCGGCTGGGGTTCAGGCGCTGGTGGATGTTACCCTGAGGATTGGCAAGGCGGAGTTCGTTTTTCTGGTAGGGGCCAGCGGCGCCGGGAAGTCCAGCTTTATCAAGCTCCTGATGCGGGAGGAACTGCCCACCCGGGGACAGGTATTTGTAGCGGGGAAAAGCCTGATTCGGATGAAGAAGCGGGATGTGCCTTTTTTAAGGCGCAACATCGGGGTTATCTTCCAGGACTTCCGGCTGCTGCCAAATAGAACCGTCTATGAAAACGTGGCCTTCGCGCTCAGGGTGGTGGAGGCCCCGACCCGTGAGATACCGGGCAGGGTCAAAGAGGTGCTGTCCCTGGTGGGGCTGGAGGGCAAGGAGAACCAGATGCCCGAGTACCTCTCCGGTGGTGAACAGCAGCGGGTAGCCATCGCCCGCGCGGTGGTCAACCGCCCGTCGATAGTGCTGGCCGACGAGCCTACCGGCAACCTGGACGTGGACATGTCCTGGGAGATCATGAAGGTCCTGTCCGAGATCAACAAGCGCGGTACCACGATAATCATGGCAACCCACGCCAAGGACATAGTCGACCGCATGCGCCAGCGGGTGATCGCCATCGACAATGGACGGGTAGTGAGGGATGAGAAGCGAGGTACTTATCTAAATGAGGGTTAAAACGGTAGGGTATTTTTTCCAGCAGGCGGCGGCTTCTATCAAGCGCAACGGGTGGATGAGCATCGCCTCGATCATCACCATGACCTTTTGCCTGATGGTCCTGGGTACCGCTCTGCTTCTGCTCATGAACACCAGCAACATGGTGGCCAGTATCGAGTCCAACGTGGAGATCCTGGCCTATGTAAAGGCTGAGGTACGGCCTCAGAGCTACCCCGAACTGGAGAACCGGCTGAGGAGTCAGCCCCAGGTGAGCCAGGTCGAGTTTATCTCCAAGGATGACGCCCTGAAGGGTATGCAGCAGCGGTATGGCAGTCAGAGCGACCTGGTGTCGGCCCTGGGCGGTAAGAACCCGCTTCCCGACACCTACAAGATACAGGTCAGCAAACCCAGCGACGTCATCCAGGTGGCGACCGACCTCACCGCCTGGCCCGAGTTTGAGAAGGTCAGATACGGGCAGGGGGTGGTCGAGCGGCTGTTTGCCCTCACCCGCTGGATCAAGATCGTGTCCTTCTCGGTGATGGGATTCCTGGCCCTGGCCGCGATATTCTTCATCTCCACCACCATCCGGCTGACCATGAGTTCGCGGCAGGTGGAGATCGGGATCATGAAACTGGTGGGGGCGACCAACTGGTTCATCCGCTGGCCGCTCTTTCTGGAGGGAATCTTCTTCGGCCTGACCGGGGCGATCCTGGCGGTGGGTACCCTGAGCGGCCTGTACCTGCTGCTGTTGAAGAACGTCCAGGCCAACCTGTCGTTTCTGTCCCTGGTCAGCGACCCGAGCCTGCTGTTCGGCATTTTCGGCGGACTGCTGGTGACCGGGGTGGTTCTGGGGGCGGTGGGTACGATAGTCTCCATCTACCGCTTTACCGATGTTTAACGTTTGGGTTTAATATCTAAGGAGGGTTTTCGGGGTGGATGTTTTTAGATCTGGTCCGGGCATCAGCGGTGGATTCAAACATTTGATAAAGGCTCTGATCCTGGCCCTGGTGATGGTGATGTGCGTCCCGGGGAATCCGGCGCCGATCCAGGCCGTGTCCGAGCTGGAAAAGTACCAGCAGGAGATGGACGCCATAAGCCGCAAGATAGACCAGAAGCAGCAGCAGTTGGATCAAGCCAACCGGCAGGCAAAGACTGTAACCAACCAGCTAAACGTGCTGGAGATGGACATAGATAAGACCGAGTCCGAGATCGAGTACTTAAACAAACGGATGAATTACCTGAACCAGCAGCTGGGCCTCACCAACAACGAACTGAAGAACGCGCAGGCCAGCCTGGAAGAGCGGTCCCGGGTGCTGGGTTCCCGGCTGAAGCAGATCTATATGGACGGCGATCAGCAGTACCTGGAGGTGCTGCTGGATTCCTCGGACCTGACCGACTTCCTGGCTCACTTCGACATGATGGAAAAGATCGTGGACAACGACATGCAGCTGTTGCGCGATATCGAGCTGGACCGGATAAAGGTGGCCACCCGCAAGGTGGAGCTGGAGAACCAGCAGCTCCAGGTGAATCAGGTCAAGTCTGACAACGAGAACAAGCAGGGCTACCTGCAGCAGCAGAGCAAGGAGAAGGAGAAGGCGCTGGCCTCGATCGAGGCCCAGAAGGAGCAGTACGAAAAGGCGATGGATGAACTGGAGGCCAACTCCCGGGCCCTGGAGAAGATGATCCGCGACCTCCAGTCCAAGAACCCGAAGCCCAAGCAGGGGACCGGCGGCTTTATCTGGCCGCTGTCGAGCTACCACAGCATCTCCTCCGAGTACGGGATGCGCTACCACCCGGTACTGAAGACCCGGAGGATGCATACCGGGATAGACATCCCCGCTCCCAAGGGGGTCGCGATCAAGGCTGCCCAGAGCGGTGAGGTGATCCTGGCCGGGTGGTATGGGGCTTACGGCCAGGCGGTGATAATCGACCACGGGGGAGGGGTGGCCACCCTTTACGGCCACCAGTCGGCCCTCAAGGTGAGCGTGGGCCAGCAGGTCAGCAAGGGAGACACCATCGGCCTGGTGGGGAGCACCGGCTGGAGCACCGGACCCCACCTGCACTTCGAGGTGAGGGTCAACGGGAAAGACGTCAACCCGCACAACTATGTCAGTTAACGGATTAAGGTTTTGATTCTTCGCCGTGCCCCCGCACCAGGTGGGCACGGTTTATCTTTCGCAATCAGGAGGCGGTGCTGCCGGGGGCCGGGGTGTGTTAAGCCACCTCCTCTTTAAGTGACTGAAACCAGGGAATCACTTCATCAAAACTGTCGAGCATCTCGTCAGCCCAAAGGTGTACCTGACTCCTTTCCCCCTTACCGGGGTGCCCGACAATAACGGTGTGTTTCCCCAGGCCAACTCCCAGGGCCCAATCGGCAGTGGCGTCGATCCCGCACGGGAGAAGCAGGATAACCAGGTCCGCCCAGTTTATCGCTTCCCGATTCTCGTTGACCGCGGCCCTCCATTCTTCACGGCCGATATACTCCCGGTAGGAATGCCGGGAGGGGTCGAACTGTTCGGGAAACATTTCCGGAGGGGTCTCGTGTGTTTTCCGGCAGCCGGGGTCTGTAAAGTCAAAGACCTCGTGACCGCATGACCTCAGATCTTCAGCCAGTTTGCGGACCAATAAACGATTCTTCCAGGATGCGCTGATGTATATTTTCATTATCTTTTCCCACGTCAATTTGAATATTTAATATAATAGTCAAAGTTTTCCGCCGCCCAGGCCTGATTATAAACATGGTTTTTAATGGACTCGGGGTCATGAATCGAAGCGCAGTAAGCGGTTCTCTTCCCTTCCGCAAGTTCCTTGAATGTTTCAAGGTATCTCCAGCCAAATTTTCGAACAAAGGACTTGTTGTAGTTGGCCTTTTTACTTAACGAGAAGCAGGAATTAACGCTTCGGCTGAGTTTGCAGATATCCCTGCCCTGGCATTCATCGCAGCCGATGTACTGGGCCATGTCGATCTCGACCGTGGTCAAAAACCCGACCTTATATGAGGTATAGTGGGTTACTCTCGGGGAAAGTTCGGCGTCACCATAACCGTTTTCTTCGCTCCAGTAGCCTATTTCATCGATCAACTCGGGTCTAAGGCACTGCAGCTGTCCCGGGACGAAATCCAGGTCCACTCCAACTGCGGCATTTTTAAGTTCGAGGTAAGCTGCATGGCCTTTTACCCTGGGAATGATCGGGGGCAGGTACCTTGGATACGGTTCATCCCGCATCACTCCCAGCACCCCTACCTCGGGAAAGGCCTCGAAAACCTCCATAAAACGTTCTATCCAGTTCTTGGTCTTTATATAGGTGTCGCTGTCGATGGTGAAAAAATACTGGCCGGGTTTCCTCCTGGTAAGATTTAGATTAATCGGATATATAGGCCCCAAGTTCTGTGACAACCGGGTTTTCGACTTGATGCGGCTGTCATTCAGACTCTGAATGTATTCCCAGGTGTTGTCTTTCGAGTTGCAGTCTATCAGGTGCAATTCGAAGTCCTCCTCAGAATCGAGGATGTTGTTCAGCGTTTTTATCGTCAGGCCCATCCGGTTAAGCGTTACAAAGTTAATAAATGGTGGGGTTTTTGAACTTTCAATTACCTGACTGCTCTCGATATAGTTGTGGTCCGGGCTGAAACAGATTCCTGGTGATTGGTTCAAACGCTATCAGTCCTTTCAGTAATATCAGGTTTCATGCGGGCCGGGAGAGTTTAGTCGGTCTTGCGGGTATGCCAACGGCGGTGCAGTTGGCAGGGATATCGTTGGTTACAACAGCACCGGCCCCTATGACACTCCAGCCCCCGATAGTCCTTTTTGGTATCACCACCGCTTTTGAGCCGATCTCGCAGCCTTCCCCAACGGACACATTTCCCGAAAGAGTTACGTCCCAGTAAAGGGAGGAGTAATCACCGATGGCGGTATCGTGACCGATTGAGCAGCCCGGGTTGATTGAAACATGGTTGCCTATCCTGGTGTTGACCGAGATAAAAGAACTGCCGCAGATGACGCAGCCTGATCCCAACTCAAAATGCTTATTTATTCTGGCGTCAGGGTGTATGAGACTGGCAAATTCGACGTTACAAGCCGACGCCTTATCAACCAGGTGGTACTTGTCTTTCGGATTCCCGAGGGCCACGATGGTCCATATTTTGCCGCTGTGGCCTTCAAACCAGCCGAAGCTTCCAAGTACCGGGTTGCCATTGATGACCGTGTTATGCTTTTCAACCGTTTCATCAATGAACCCCAGTAAGTTCCAGGTTTTTTTCTCTGAATTTATGTCTTCTATCAGCTGGGCGACCTCTCTTCCGAAGCCTCCGGCCCCGATAATTACGATGTCTTTCATAACCTTAACCCCCGTGAAGGGACTTTATAATGGCGCAGATCTTTTCCACATCACTGTCGAGCATCCGGCCGTGCAGCGGAAGGGCGAGAACCGTATCAGCAACCCGGTTGGCTGCCGGGAGATGCTGCCTGGACGAAGACGGCAGATATTTATAACACTGGAAATCACTGCAGAGAGGATAGAAGTATTTCCGGGTTATTATATTAAACCCCTTTAATCTTTCATAAAGTTCGTCACGGGACGATCCGTATTCTTTCTCATCAACCCTTACGACAAAATAGGGATAATTATGGGTGACCCCATCGATGTCTCTGCTGGCAGCGATACCGGGCACATCTTCCAGCCACTGACGATACAGGCCGGTAATCGCCTTTCTTCTCGCGATTTCATTCTCGACCTCCGGCAGCAGCAGTATGCCTACCGCGGCCTGCACCTCGTTCAGCTTGCCGTTCGTACCCGGCTCCATAACGTTATCAGAATCTCCTATTCCAAAATTTCTTAATGAATCGGCCCTTTCTTTATAATACTTATCCTTGAATGTCAGGGCCCCGCCTTCAATGGTATGAAAGATCTTGGTGGCGTGAAAGCTGAACATCGATATATCCCCAAAGGATGCGATGGCCTGGTCCCTGACCTTTACTCCAAACGCATGGGCTGCGTCGTATAAAACCCTGAGCCCGTATCTGTCCGCAATCTGCTGAATTCTCCCGACGTCGCACGGGTTCCCAAAAACGTGTACCGGCATAATCGCGGTGGTGTGCCTGGTTATCAACGATTCGATCAGATCCGGATTGATGTTGAACGTATCTTCCTCGATGTCACAGAAGACCGGCCGGATGTTGTTCCATTCCAGTGAGTGAACCGTGGCCGCAAAGGTAAACGGGGTGGTTATCACCTCTCCCGATAACCTCAAAACCCTGCACGCTAACTGTAGAGCAACGGTTCCATTGGAGAAGACCGAAAGAAAATCCGCCTGCAGGAAATCGGACAGTTCACTTTCGAGCTGTTTTACCATGTCTCCATTGTTGCTCAGCTGTTTGCTTTCCCAGATCATTTTTATCATTTCACTGGTCTTATTTATGTCAGGCAGCAAAGGCTGGGTAATATAGTATGGCTGGGGGAAAGGTTTTAACATGCTTGTATTTTTTCCTCTCCTAAAAACGATACCTCAGTTTGCATTTTTAATATAAAAATTGAAGTTCTCCACTGCCCATTCCATATTGAATATATGGTTCGATAGCGAATAGCCGTCATTCGATGAGGCGCAGTACACCGGGCGTGCGCCGCTTTTCAAATCCTTCAGCGTCTCCTCGAACTTCCACCGGAATTTTTTCTTGAACTCATCGTTTTTGTAATACTTGGTGTAATCCGTGAAGCAGGTTTCGGACCTTTGATCGAGGATACACTGGCTCTGATAGCCGCAGTCGCTGCACTCGATCTTCTGGGGCATCTCTATTTTTATGCCGGTTACAAAGCCGGTCGTATAATCGGTATAGTTGTTTACCCGGTTGGAAATCTCGATATCCCCAAAACAGTTCTCCTCGCTCCAGTAGCCGATTATATTAAGGAGTTCAGGCCTCAGGCACATACACCGGCCGGGAATAAAGCTTTGCTCCGGGTCAGGAAAAGCCTTATCCACCTTGAGATAGAAGACTCCGCCTTTTACCTGTGAGGTTACCTGAGGAAGCTCCACCAGATGCGGACCAAAGCTTTGCACGCCAAGCAGGCCCACCTCGGGAAATGTCTCGAACACCTTTAAAAAACGAGTTATCCAATCCTTGGTTCTAATGCATACGTCATTGTCTACCGTGATGAAGTACTGTTCAGGTCTTCTCTTTAAGAGATTCAGGTTCAGCGCGTATACTTGTCCTGCGTTGATATCGATCCGGGACCTGGACTTTATACGAGGGTCAGAAAGACCCTGGATGTACTCCCAGGTCCCATCATTCGAGAAGTTATCTATTATATGAAGCTCAAAGTCGTCCGTGGATTCAAGAATAGATGACAAACTCCCTATCGTCAGCCCCAAACGGTTGAATGTTACATAACTTATAAGTGGAGGAATCATATAATCCTCTGTCCTTTCGCTTTTCAAAGTCACTGTGATGCCATGGTATGAGAAACTTTGGGAGAACGTTACTGGTTTTGGAATTGAATCCAAAATTTTTCTTCTTTATGCACACTTAGCCACTTATGTGAATATTATGCAATTGCTAGTTACAGCAGCTTGGTCAGATAGAAGGGATCTCTCGAGGAGGTTTTATATGAAGGCGTTGATTCTGAGCGGAGGCGCCGGTACGAGGTTGAGGCCGTTAACCTTTACAAATGCCAAACAGCTGCTGCCTTTGGCGAATAAACCTATACTGTTTCATATTATTGAAAAACTGGTTAAAGCGGGACTGCGTGATGTTGGAATAATAGTCGGAGATACCCGTGAAGAGGTGGAAAAGACCGTAGGGAACGGGGATAGATGGGATGTGAAGATCAGGTATATACACCAGCCGGCTCCCCTGGGCCTGGCCCATGCCGTTAAAACGGCATCGGGTTTCATTGGAGACAACGATTTTTTGATGGTGCTGGGAGACAACGTGTTCAGTATGGAACTGGATGCATTGATTAAAAACTTTCATTCTGACCGCGCAAACTCATCTCTGCTGCTCCACCGGGTCGACAATCCATCTCAGTACGGGGTCGCTGTGGTGGAAAATGCGCATATAAAAAGGCTGGTCGAAAAACCCAGGGAATTCATAAGCGACTTGATAATAACCGGGGTGTATGTCTTCGATAAAAGCATCTTTGAGGCTATTGACAGTATTCCGCCATCCCCCAGGGGAGAGTTGGAAATAACCGATGCGATTCAGAAACAACTGGAGACCGGGGGGAGAGTCACATATGGGATTATTCAGGGCTGGTGGAAAGACACCGGAAGTCTGCGGGATATCCTGGAAGCCAACCGGCTGATACTGGATGAGATCGATTGCGATAATAAAACCCTGCCCAAAGGTGATTCTGAAATTACGGGAAAAATACTGGCCGGGAAAAACGTGGTCGTAAAAAACAGTACCATTATGGGACCGGTCGCCATAGCGGACGATACGATGATCACCAATAGTTTTATCGGGCCTTACGCCTCCATCGGCAGATCGGCCAGGCTCAACGATTGCGAGGTTGATAACTGCATAATCCTTGAGAATACCCGGATCGACAGCATACCCAGAAGGATCAGCGGCAGTCTTATCGGGAGGAATGTCCAGATTGTATCCACCCGGAAGCGACCGCATTCCAATACCTTCCTCGTAGGCGACAACAGTGAGATTTATCTGTAAAAGGAAATGGATCGATTCTTGATCGGAGGAGTCAATATAAATGAGGGTTTTGCTGGTTACGGGTGGAGCCGGCTTTATCGGAAGCAATTTTATTCAATACGTTCTGAAAACCGGCCGAGATTACCTGGTGGTTAATTATGACAACCTTACGTATGCGGGCAATCTTAAGAATCTAAAAGAAGTCGAGGCTCATCCCTCGTATCACTTTATCAAGGGCGATATCTGCGACCCCGGGCAGATAAACTGGACACTGAACGGGTATAAACCTGACTATATAGTGAATTTCGCCGCTGAATCCCATGTGGACAGAAGTATCAGCGGACCGATGGTTTTTGGGGAGACGAACTTTATCGGAACGCTGAACCTGCTCCAGTCCGCCTATAAATTCTGGGGCGAGCACGGTTTCGCGGATAAACGTTTCTTACAGGTTTCAACCGATGAGGTTTATGGAAGCATAGAGAACGACCGGGATTGCTTTAAAGAAGAGTCAAACCTTATGCCAAACAGCCCTTACTCGGCTTCCAAGGCCGGGGCCGATCTGATGGTGAGGGCTTTTTCGAAAACCTACGGGTTTCCGGCTATAGTGACCCGGAGCTGTAATAATTATGGACAGTATCAACATCGGGAGAAGTTCATTCCTACCTGTATCACCAAGGCCCTGAACGACGAGCCGATACCCATCTATGGAGACGGCACCAACGTAAGAGAGTGGATCCATGTTCTGGACAACTGCGCTGCGGTCGCGAAGGCGCTGCTCTGCGGCACACCAGGAGAGGTCTACAATATCGGCAGCGGTGAAGAGGTTTCAAATATCGCGATGGCGAGGATGATTCTAAACTTTTTCGGTAAGCCCGAGGATATGATAGTGAAGGTGGATGACCGGCCGGGGCATGACTGGAGGTACGCGCTGGACAGCAGTAAAGCAAGAACCCAGCTGAAATGGAGCTGCAGCTACAAACTGGCGGAGGGAATCAAGGAAACCATCGAGTGGTATAAGAACAACCTGACCTGGTAGTGGGTTATCCCCAGAAAGATCCTGCTTTATCAATACCTGAGGCCGTTCCCGTTAAAGAACGGCCTCAGGTATTAGTTTAAAGGCCGGGTTTACTGGCTGAGGGATGCTGGATCGCTGCAGTGGGTATTCAGAGCTTCCCAGGCCTTACGGGCTTTTTCCTCCTGGCCCACCTTCCGGCAGGCCGCCCCCAGTTCCTTCAGCATCTGACAGTAGACCTCCGACGGGAACAGGCGGTGATCCTGTTCGTACGCCGCGATCACGGCATCGAAATCATCTATCGCCGTCTCGGTCAAATGAAAATAGGACTCCGGCAGGGCTTTGAAAAGAAAAGCCCGCAGCATCCGATAGTGGGGATTGCCGCCGCTGCGGTTGACCAGCTTGTTCAGCAGCGTTACCCCCTTGATGGCGCAGTCGAGCATCTGGCCGGCATCGGTGATATCGAGACAAAGCAGAAAAGCGCTGCTTGCATAGTAAGCCATCGTATCCAGGTCCTCGGGGGCGATCTCGTGGGCTCGGCCCAGAGCCTCATAAGCCGCTTGGACCGCCAGGCGGTTCCCGGCCAGGCCCCGGTGCAGCAGACGGATTCCTTCCTGAAGGAGCGGTTGGGCTTCAGAAATCGAGGCAATCCGTTCCCGGGCTTGGTTCAGGTCGAAATCCGGGTAAGGGACCGGTTCCGCTGCTCTTTCATGGCCGGTAACCTTGAGCACTGCCTCGATGGCAGGTTTAAAGGACTCCAGTTCCATTAACTCCTGGCTGGCAGAATCGCTGGAATCGACCGCCGGCTCGGTAAAGGCAAAGGCCATTTGCTGCCCCGGGGCCGCGGCGCTGATCGTTTCAGTATCGGCAGCCGTCTCCGGGAGGGCTTCCGGTTCGCCGGCCGGGCTGGCCGTCTCTATCGGGGGCTCAGCCTCCGACCGGGAGACAGGGGAAGGTCCTTCCGGCTCTTCGGCCGGGCCGTCACCCGTTGTGACAGCCGGGGGAGCACTGCTGTCTAAAACCGGTTTCGACCAGAGCTGGATAGGAGACCGGGCCGGCTTTAGCCAGCTGTCGATATCGACCGGCTCTCCTGCCGGTTGAAACCCATCGCGCTCTAAAAGCTTGCGGTACATGGAGTCGGTCGTTTCGTTCCAGAGCTTGTTCCAGATGGCGTTTGCCCCCTGGGTGAGATCCATATCATAGTATGCGCGTCCCAGGTGATAAAGGATATCCCAGTAAACCTCGGTTTTTAGTAATTCGGGTCTTTCCTGGAAGAGCGACACCAGGTATTTAAAGTACTCTATCGCGATATGGGTACGGTGGAAAAAGTCCCCGGGAATCCGGGCGCTTAAAAATGTCTTCAGCCGGTGTACCCAGAGGTCGGGGTCTTCTGCCGCGGACTTGTTCAGCGTGTAGCGCTCCTGCAGGCCTTTGGCCAATCGATCCACTGTATCACGGGCGAGAAGGGCGATAGTACCACCATAAAAGGCCTTGACCAGGATATCCTCCGGGTCCTTTTTTCTCAGTTCTTCCAGTACCTTAATCGCGTCTTCAGCCGCCTTTTTATCGCCGCCGACCGCCTCTTTATACAGTTTAATGACGTGCTGCAGGGCTTCCTGCTTGGTTAAGGCTGATATGGAAGGGCCTGCAGCCGATATAGCCTCATCGGCTGATGCCGGACCAGGACTTTCACCGGCATCGGCTTCTTTAACCGGTTCTTTCACGTCCGGTGAAGACGGTGAGAACGTTTTCAACAGTGTCTTCAACCAGTCAGGCGGCGACCAGCTGATCTGCCAGTTTGGAAGCGGCGGTTGATTCTGAATGGACGGCAGTTGAGATTTAGACTGGTCGGGGATGCTTTTTTCTTCGGCTGATGGTGAAGGGGTTGAATCGATTGGCTCCCAGTACAGCCCCTTGAATGGTATCCACACGAGCCTGCGGTTTGATATGTCGGGCTGCCCGACAGTATTCCTATCAAACATTTCTTTGTTTACAATCATCTGGGCCTTCCTCCTATGGATTTTACTTCCGCTGCTGTAGTATATGTACCAAATGCTCCAGCGGTTATCCAGCCTTGGAAGTCTCTCCGGCTCGAATAAACGGCCGTCGAAACCGAAATCCGGACGTGGGGTTTCTTTATCGGGAGGCGGGGTTTTAAACTATAATTGCAAAGGAAATTATGATACTCTATATAGGTACATATATTTAAGCAAATAAACTTTTTACAGGGGGTTCACTTTATGAATGGCAGACGCCCCTGGCGGGCGGCCTTGATTGGGATACTGGTCATAGGGCTGTTTTATTATGCCTACAACGCCCTGGGCATCGGTTCCACGGTGCACCAGTTGGGGCGCATATACCAGGTCATCCATTACCTGAAGACCGAGTCGCTTTACCCTGTCGATATAAACGCCCTGGCCGAGGGGGCGATGCAGGGTATGGTCAAGTCGATGAAAGACCCGTACACGGTTTACCTGACCCCGGCGGAGTACGGTGACCTCAACACGCGCATCAGCGGCAGGTTTGGCGGGGTGGGAGTGGTCGTGGGCATACGGGAAGGCAACCAGCTGACCATCGCGGCGCCGCCCTATACCGGCACCCCGGCGGAGAGGGCGGGTCTCAAGCAGGGAGACGTCATAGTGGTGATAGACGGCCGGGATATCAGCGGGCTGGATGCGGATTCCGCCGTCGCCTTGATGCGGGGGGAGCCAGGGACCAAGCTGGTCCTGGGAATTCGACGGGAGGGACAGCCGGAACTGATCGAGGTTCCGATCGTCCGCGACATCATCAATATCCCGACCGTACAGGGCCGGGTCCTGAGCGAGGACAGCCGGATCGGCTATATCGCTATCTCCAACTTCAGCCAGACCACTGGGGCCGACCTCAGGAAGGAACTGGAGAAGATCAACTACCGGGGTCTGAAGGGCCTGATCCTAGACCTGCGCAACAACCCCGGCGGTGAGTTGGGGGCTGCGGTCGAGGTTACCGGCAACTTCGTGCCCAAGGGCCCGGTGGTGAGGATCGTGGACCGGAACGGGCAGGAAGAGGTGCACAGCACCGACGGCAAGCAGACCGTCCATCTGCCGCTGGTGGTGCTGACGAACGAGATGAGCGCCAGCGCGTCGGAAATCGTGGCTGGAGCGATCAAGGACCGCAAGGCGGGCATCCTGGTAGGCAAGACCACCTACGGCAAAGGGGTGGTGCAGGTGGTTTACCCGCTTACCGACGGGGCCGGCCTCAAGCTGACCACCAGCAAGTACCTGACCCCCGACGGCAACGATATCGACAAGCGAGGGGTCGTCCCGGACGTAACGGTCGAACCGCCTGCCAGCGGCCAGGAAGACACCCAGCTGGCCAAGGCCATATCCGTTGTCCAGTCCCAGTTTAAGTAAGAGCGGTACTGTCAATAACAAAGCTCGACTAAGCTGGACTCCACTACTGATAGAATAATAGAACAAATGCCGTTAGAAGCGAAGGAGAGCTGGAGTGAGCGGTACCGTCAACAACACGGGAGATAATCGGAGCACCTATAATTGGGGCGACGGAAGACTTGATCGGTAAATAAACAGTCCTGCAGCCGGAGTATAAAGTCATGGAGTCGATGATCGAGGTAAACCAAATTATCCTGAAAGACATCCTAGCGGCTATGATTTCCCCTCTTTTCTGGGTGCTGTTGGGGATTATCGCCTACCAGTACGTCCGTATGTCCCGCCTGAAGGATTCGCTGTTCGGGGTCCGGGACCACTCCGCGACTAGGGTCACGATGATATCCCTGGGTATGGGGCTGTTCGGGGGCTACCTGGGCAGCATAATCACGGTCCTGCTGGGCATCACGGTGCCGGAGAGCGGATACCTGGGCCTGCTCCTGCTGGCGGTGCTGCTGATGACGCTGCACCCGCGGTTTCTTTGTTTCGCCTACGCGGGGGGGCTGCTCAGCCTGTGCAGCCTGATATTCGGGTTCCCTAACATCAGCGTTTCACACCTGATGGCGCTGGTGGCTGTACTGCATCTGATCGAGGGCATACTAATCCGGGTAAGCGGGCACCTGGACGCCTTACCCGTTTACACCAGCCAGGGACACCTGGTGGTCGGGGGGTTTAACCTCCAGAAGTTCTGGCCCATCCCCCTGGTGATTCTGTCGACTACCTCACTGGGAGGGGAAACCGCGGGCGTGATAAACATGCCGGACTGGTGGCCGCTGCTGCAGCCCCCGGCCGCGGTAACCAGCGGATCCATCCTGGCCCTGATGCCGGCGGTGGTCGGACTGGGTTACGGGGAGATCGCCCTGGCGTCAACCCCGCAGCGCCGCAGCCGGGTATCTTCCCGCAACCTGATGGTCTACAGCCTGGGCCTGCTGGGTCTGTCGCTCGCGGCTTCTTACTCGGCCCCCCTGCAGTGGCTGGCCGCGGTCTACGCCCCAGTCGGGCACGAGGTGATTATCGCCCTGGCTACCCGCAAGGAGAACGGCGGGAGCCCCCTCTACGTCCGGACCACCAGAGGCCTGCGGATCCTGGACGTGATCAGACCCTCCCCGATGGCCCGGGCCGGGCTGCGCTCGGGCGATCTGATCCTGGAGGTGGAAGGTGTCCCGGTGGACACCCCCTGGCAGGTGGAGGACGTGCTGGCAAAGACCCGGGGCCCTATTTTTGTCAAATTTCGACGCGGGGATGAAGGATTCAGTAACACCGATGGCGAAGTAAAAACCACGAAAATCAACCGCTTCAACCGGGAGTTCCTTGGGATAATACCGGTTCCGGGTTACGGCGGTGAACAGCTGCTGGAGTTCGGGACTCCAGACTACATTGGTTGGGTGAAGAGATGGATAGAACGGAGAAAAACCACGGGATGAACTGGCCGATGATATTCACCGTGATACGTATCGTGATGGTGCCGGTGTACGCCTGGACGTTCAGGGTGAACGTCCTGTACGCGACCCTGATCGTGGCCCTGGCGGGATTGACCGACCTGCTGGACGGTTACCTTGCGCGCCGCTTGAAGATGACCTCCAGCTGGGGAGCCCTGCTCGACCCCCTGGCGGACAAGTTGATGCTGCTGGCGGTGCTGTATAACCTCATGGACTCGAACCTCATACCCTCGATCATCTTTTACCTGGTGCTGATCAAGGAATCGGCGATGGTCGCGGGCGCCTCGCTGCTGTTGATGAAGGGTCAGCACATCAAGGCGGGGTGGGTCGGCAAGGCTACCACCGGATGCTTTTTCGCGGCCATCCTGATGATCCCGATCGGGTACTCGACGGGAATCGAACTCCTCTACACGGGAGGACAGTACCTGCTGTATCTGGCGATGGTTTTGATGGTCGTCGCCCTGGTGACATACGGCCTGATATTCACCGGACTGCTGAAGCCGGCGCGGCATATCATCAGCTGATTTTTTTACATTTTTTTTGCACATTCACCCCGGAGGGGTGATTATTTTTTGTTCAGGGAGACATAAAATTGAACAGCAGGAAGGGTTTATGGCATATTTCCCCGAATAATATAACGTTATGTTGTGTGATGTCGGGACCTGACTTATTAGCATAGGGGGGTTGTATATGTTTTGTTCCAAGTGTGGTACTCCAAACCCGGATAACTCGAAGTTCTGCCAGGGATGCGGTAATGGCCTGGCGGTAGATCAGCCGGCGGCGCAGCCGCCAGCACCGCCACCATCACCACCACCAGCGGCACCGCCGCCGCCGACCGCTGCACCGGCCTCATGGCAGGCCAGCGCGGCACCGGGACCGGCCGGCTGGACCTGTCCCAACTGCCGGAGCCAGGTCGGCGCTGACAAGGCCTTCTGTACTTACTGCGGCACGCCGATGAGCGGCCCGGCCCAGCAGTGGCCTATGGCACCCCCGGTACCTCCAGCGGCGTCCTGGGGCCCGCAAATGGGAGCCCAGCTGGTGGGAGCGGGAGTAGGAATCAGGGGTGTAGCAACTATCATCGATGGCATTCTCTTTATGATCCTGGGCTTTATAATGGCGTTGATGTTTGGAACGACGTCTTCCACCGGCTTTGAGTTGAGTGGTGCTCCTGCTTTCCTGTTGATGATAATCGGACTCCTTTATTTTGTACTCCTGGAGGGAACGATTGGCGCGACTTTAGGCAAACTGCTGCTGGGGCTGCGTGTGGTAAAAACCGATGGCAGAAAGTGCGATATCGTAGGATCTCTTATCCGCAACCTATTAAGGATCGTAGACGCTCTCCCTTTTTTATACATAGTTGGGATGATCACGATCTGGGTTACCAAGCGCAAGCAGCGGGTGGGAGACCTCGCGGCGGGTACCCTGGTGGTCAAAAAGAACGCTGTCCGGGCGTAGCGCGGCGGAACCGGTAACGACGATTAAGGCCGGGACAATTCCAGCGACGACTAAGGATGGATACCGATGTTCTGCACCCGTTGCAGAAAAAGGGCTGAGCCGGGGGATGTCTTCTGCGGCGGGTGCGGGACCCGGTTGAGCATAGAGGCGGCGGCCGGAGACGATTCCCCGGCGGACGACCCCCGGGAGCGGCGGCTGCAGTCGAGCGAGCGGGAGCTGTCGAGGTACCCCGAGTCGATTATGATTGGGACTACGCCCTGACCAACAGGGCCGTAGAGGCGGTGGTCAGGGCGAACGGCTGGGGATTCGCCACTGTCCTGAGCAAGGGCAAGACGATGCACCAGCCCCAGGGTAGAATACCGGGAGGAAGAGGAATGGATGGTTCTTTAAGGCAGTGCCCGAAGTGCGGTTCGGTGCTGGAAGAGGGTGCACAGTCCTGCGGCGGCTGCGGGCGGCCGATGAGAAGGTCGAAGGCGGCCGGTTCGGGCGGCGGAGCCCGTAAATGGATGCCGATAGCGATAGCGGCGGTGTCCGGGTTGGTTTTTGGGGCTGTGCTGTATTTCGGAATCGACTACCTGAATTCCCGGCCCCAAACCCCGACCGACCAGCCGGCGGCTACCACCGCCCCTTCCACCGCGAAGGCTCCGGTGACGGCAGCCAAGCCGAATACGGCGGCAGCGCCGAGCACCCAGTCGGGGATAAAACTGGAGGACTTCGCCGGCACCTGGGTGGTTTCGGATGAGGAGGGCGGAGAGGTCGTTTTAAGGTTGAACGGCACCAAGGTTTCCGGGGTGGCCGGGCCGGAAAAGGACAGCAGGATAGACCTTTCCCTGGAGGATAACGGGCTGCTGAAGGGAACAATAACCCCGGCGGGTGAGAAGCCCGTCCCGCTGACCGTGGAACTGTCGAGCGACAAGAAGAAGATCATCTTGACCGCTGCTCCCCCCGAGAGCGAGTATTTCGTAACGGTGGCCTGGAAGCAGGGCCAGGGGCCAAACCAGCCGGGAGGGGACAAGACCAGTGACGCGGCGGCCCGGGTGACCGCGGTGGCCACGGGGCTGGGACTCGATCCCCAGAAGAAAATCAAGAGCCCGACCAGCGTATTCAGCCCCGATACCCAGGCGGTATTTCTTTCGGCTGAGACATCGGGGGTGATCGGGGACACCTCGGTGGATGTGAAGTGGACACTCAGCACCGGGGAGACCGTGAGTTCGCCGACCCAGAGCATCAAGGAAAACGCCATGGTTGGGTTCAGCCTTGCCCGACCCGCCAAGGGGTGGACTAAAGGGGATTACCGGGCGGTTGTCTACCTGAACGGCAAAGAATCGGTGAGGGCGGACTTCTCCGTTAAATAAGGCATAATCCAGGCCGATCTATCAAAGGAATTTACGGTGGTGAACTGTCGATGCAGAACCAGGATACCCCGGTCATATCATTTATCGGCAACTCGGGTTCCGGGAAGACCACGCTCCTCGAGCAGGTGGTCCTCCGGTTGAAGGCGGACGGGGTGCGGGTCGCGGTGATCAAGCACTCCTTCCACGGGTTCGAGATGGATCACCCGGGAAGGGATTCGTGGAGGATGACCCAGGCGGGAGCGGATATTGTGGTCATCTCCACCTCGGTTAAGGTTGCGGTGATAGAGACGGTGAGTGAGGAAAAGTCCCTGGACGAGATCATCGGGGCGCTGCCCCGGGTGGACCTCATCCTGACCGAAGGCTACAAGCGGGAAGGCCGGCCGGCCATCGAGGTTTACCGGTCCGAGACCGGAAAAGAACTTTTGACTGGTGCGATAAACCGTCTGGCGATCGCCAGCGACGTGAAGTGGGATGTCGGCGTCCCCTGCTACCACATCGACGACGTCGACGGGGTCGTATCCGAGGTGAAGAAGTACGCCGCCCGGGCTGGCGCTGTAAACGGGTGACCGGACGGCGGTTTGGAGAGCTGCATATGTTTTTGATTAAGGCCCCCGGGGCCTTTTCTACTTTTTCGCGCTATCAGAAAGTATATAAGGGAACTTTCTGATGCAAGCAAGTGTAACTAGGGCTTTCGCCTGCGCTAGAGGCTTGGCGATAGCCAAGTTTTCTTCGCGCTATCAGAAAGTATATAAGGGAACTTTCCGATGCAAGCAAGTGTAACTAGGGCTTTCGCCTGCGCTAGAGGCTTGGCGATAGCCAAGTTTTCTTCGCTGCCACGGCGGACCTGAAGCCGCCCCACATTTCGTCGCTCACCAGCCCCAACCGCCAGATGGCGACACCGGCGAGTTTGTAGCGCTTGGCGATACCCACCTTCACCGGGATGCTCTCCGCGGTTTCCGAGGGGGCGGAGATGCCTAGCAGGAGCTTCTCCGACGGGACCAGGGCGGCTGCCTGCTCCACCGCCTGCCTGACCAAGCTGACCGGTTCCGGCGTGGAACCGTAGTCGTAGGCCATGATGATGATGCGGTCGGCCAGCGCCCCCAGGGCCTGATAGTCGTAACCCGGATAGGAGCTGTTGGGTGCGTGGAGGGTGAGGGTCAGCCCTCTGCCGGCGGCCCTGGTCCGTTCCGATAGGATTTTCACGAACCGGGTAAAGCTGTCCTGCACCGCCCTCAGACGCGCTCCCTCGTCCTGGAATCCCAGGCCCTCGAAGTCCAGGTTCACCCCCTGGTACAATCGGGCCTCCGCCGCGATGCTGTCGGCGGCCCGGGTCATGGCGGCCTCGCTCGCGAGCAGGGAGGTGATGGCGCCGTCACCGTCGGTCAGGTGGACCACCATCTCGGTCTTCATCCGGTACTCCCCGGCCGTTGCGAGCACCTTTTCGTAGCCATCCGGACGCTGCCAGCCGGTCCGGCTCCTGGTCAGGAGGCTGCCGTCCTTGTCCAGGCTGTACCAGCCCAACGCCAGTTCGCTCACCGCATCCGTGTTGCCCGCCGCGCTTTCGGGGTAGGGACGGCCGAAGAGGTCGGTCCAGCTGCTGGTGCCGCTGTCGCCTAGGGCGTAGAAGCCGACCACCGACATCTCTTCGGCCGGGGTAGCGATCCTGACCCCGTTGATCGAGCTGTCCCACGCCACCTTACAATTGAAGGCCTCGCTGAAGAACCTCAGCGGTATCAGGGTTCGGCCGTTTATAATCTGCGGGGGGACGTCCAGCGATATGTAGCTGTCGTTCACGCGGGCGGTCTGGCTGCCGATCTGGAGCCAGATGGAGGTTCCCGCGTCGGACGCGGTTATGGTTTGGGCGGCGCTGTTCCAGGAGACCTTTACGTTCAGGGCCTCGGCCGTGGCCCGAAAGGGGACCAGGGTGCGCCCGTTCTGGATGACGGGCTGTACGTCGAAGGCGACCGACAGGCCGTCGACGAGCACGGGAATGTTCGGCTCCTGGGCCAGTACCGGCGGCGCCAGGGAGCTTGTCAGGAGGAACACCTGGACCAGGAGGGCTAGGATAAGCTTTTTCATTTCGTTTCTCCTTTTAGGGCTTGAGTATTGTTGGGACCAGTAGTTCTTCGCCACCAGGACCGCCAATCCCTACAATGACACGGAATTTTTACAAATTGCGGCATCGATGGTTATTACTTAATACGGTTCGTTATTTGAGCTGGAGGGGTTCGGTGCTTTCATTTTCTAATAAACCAATGATGTGTGATTATCCCTAATGCACTTGTTTTCCTTACCTGGAGGGGCGCGACACTTTGTTGAAAGTGCCAGGTTCTGACATCCATCGAACCATGGCTCACCAGTGGTGAGCGAATTCCAAGATGCTGTTCGTTTCCTTACCTGGAGAGGCGTGACACTTTGTTGAAAGTGTCGCGCATGTGAAAATATCGACAAATATTGACAAACTATCCTGGCTTGTGCAACAATGGTAAACATATTCCCGAAACCCGCCAAACCAAGACGGATTCGAGACAGTGAACGCTTTCACAAGATGTACATAAGAAGTTCGAAGGCATTGCATGAAAAAATCGTAGATAATTCTTATATCCGTCATCTTCAAAAAAACCCAAAAAAGCGAAATTAATAGAAAACTACTTAGTCCAAAAAAAATTATGTTTTTGTGATGGATATTTCATTCTCTTTTTTAGCCTTTTTATTCTTTTTTGCCACTGGGGAACACCCCAAGGGGTGTTATCAGGATACAGAAAGGGGGAATCAGGTTTGCTGCATGAATTCGGAGGGATCGGCCTGTTTCTGCTGGTGGCCGTGCTTTTCGGTCTGGGAAGCCTCACCGCCGCCTGGCTGGTGCAGCCCCGGAAACCCAACCCGATCAAGATGGACACCTACGAGTGCGGTCTGGAGACCGAGGGGAAGACCTGGATCCAGTTTCGGTCGCAGTACCTGATCTACGGGCTGCTGTTCGTGGCCTTCGACGTGGAGACGGTTTTTCTCTTTCCCTGGGCGGTCAGGTTCGGGAAGCTGGGCCTGTTCGCCTTCGCGGAAATGATCGTGTTTATCTCCATCCTGCTGATCGGTCTCTGGTATGCGTGGAAGGAGGGGGTGCTGGAGTGGCTGTAAACGAATCGATGATCGACGCCCTGGCCGCGGCCCGGGAAGAGGCCTTCCGGGATCACGACGTGGAAACCCTGGCCAAACACAACATCGTCGTAACCACCATCGAGAAGGTGCTCAACTGGGGGCGCGCTCACTCCTTCTGGCCGGCGACCTTCGGCCTGGCCTGCTGCACCATCGAGATGATGGCGACCGCGGGCGCCAGGTACGACCTGTCCCGTTTCGGTTACGAGCTTTTCCGGGCCTCACCCCGCCAGGCGGACCTGATCATCATCCCGGGCCCGGTGTCCTGGAAGCTGAAGCCCCTGGTGGAGCGGGTTTACCACCAGATGGCCGAACCCAAGTACGTCATCGCCATGGGCAACTGCGCCATCAGCGGCGGGCCCTTCCGGGACTCCTACGCGGTGGTGCCGGGGGCGGACAGCTTCCTGCCGGTGGATGTCTACATCCCGGGGTGCCCGCCCCGTCCCGAGGCGCTGCTGCACGGACTGCTGCAGCTCCGGCGGAAGGTGCTGGATCCCCAGGTGGTCAGCGGCGTAGAGGCTGCAGAAAAATCGTGAGGTAAAAGCAATGGCGAACAATCTTATCGCACCAGAGATCTTGGACAAGATGCTGCAGGAATGGGAGCAGGAAACCCTGGAGATCGTCCCCGACCCGTTCATCACCAAACTCCAGGTAAAGGAGTTCGAGCTGCTGTCCCTGCTGGAGAACTTAAAATACAGCACCTACCTCAGGTTCGACCTGCTGATGGACCTGACCGCGATCGACTACCTGGACCACTTCACCCTGGTCTACGTGCTGTACTCGACCCGCCTGGGGCATAGGGTGATGGTCAGGTGCGACGTTCCCCGGGATAAGAACCGGGTCATCTCGGCCGTCAACCTTTACTCGGCCGCCGATATCCTCGAACGCGAGGTGTACGACCTGATGGGGATAGACTTCGTCGGGCATCCCAACCTGAAGCGGATCATCATGGCGGACGACTTCGTGGGGCATCCCCTGCGCAAGGACTTCCAGAGGGGGATCGGGAGGGTGGACAATGCCTAGAACACAGGAGATATCGCTCAACCTGGGCCCGCAGCACCCGAGCACCCACGGGGTATACCGCAGCATACTGACCATGGACGGGGAGACCATCACCCAGGCCGAAAACGTCATCGGCTACCTGCACCGGGGCCTGGAAAAGGTGGCGGAGTCGTGCATCTACGCCCAGTACGTGCCCTACACCGACCGGATCGACTACCTGGCGCCGCTGATCTACGAACACGGCTACGTGGGTACGGTGGAGAGGATGCTGGGGCTGGAGGTTCCCGAGCGGGCGGAGTACCTGCGGGTGATCATGGCGGAGCTTTCAAGGATCGCTTCGCACCTGATATTCGCGGGGACCATGGCCATCGACCTGGCCGGCACCACCGCCTGGTTCTACTGCTACCGGGAGCGGGAGAAGATCCTCGACCTGTTCGAGATGGTCGCGGGTCAGCGGATGACCACCAACTACATGCGGATCGGGGGAGTGGCCCACGACCTGCCTGAGGAGTTTTTCCCGGCCTGCCGGGGTTTCCTCGAAAGTTTCCCGGAAAAGATGAACGAGATACACCAGCTTCTGACCGGCAACGAGATATTCCTTGCCCGCACCCGGGGGATTGGGACCTTGAGCGGCGAAAAGGCCGTCTCCTACGGCGTCACCGGCCCGAACCTCAGGGCCAGCGGGGTCGCCTACGACGTCAGAAGGTGCGAGCCGTACAGCATTTATGACCGTTTCGAGTTCGAGGTGCCGACCGGGCAGCACGGTGACTCGTTCGACCGCTACTGCATGCGGTTCGCCGAGATGGCCGAAAGCTTGAAGATCATCGAACAGGCGATAGCGGGCCTGCCCGAGGGCCCGGTGATGGCCAAGGTCCCGAAGGTCATTAAGCCGCCGGCGGGAGACATCTATCACATGGTGGAGTCATCCAAGGGGGCGCTGGGGTTCTACCTGGTCAGCGACGGGAGCGCCAGGATCTATCGGCTGCACATCCGGGGGCCCTCCTTCCTCACCATCGGGGTGTTCCCCGAGATGGCCAAGGGCTGGATGATGCAGGACGTGATTTCGATACTGGCGTCCATCGACCCGGTGCTCGGCGAGATAGACCGCTAGAAAGGGGGCTGTTAGATGAACCGGCTGGAAGATGTTTTCGTGAATCTGGGGGACTGGGTGCGTACCCTGGTCGCCGGCTGGACGGCCTCCACCAGCCTGGCCGACCTGGCGGTGACGCTGCTGGGGATCGCCGGGATTATCGCCCTGATCCTGGTGGACGTGATGCTGCTGGTGTGGGGCGAGCGCAAGGTGGCTGGGTTCCTCCAGGAGCGGCCGGGGCCGAACCGGGTAGGCCCGGCGGGTCTGCTGCAGACCATGGCGGACGCCTTGAAACTGCTGGGCAAGGAGGACATCGTCCCCACCCGGACCGACAAGTGGGTGTTCCGCATCGCCGCCCCGCTGGTGTTCGTACCCGCGATCATGCTCTACGCGGTGATCCCCTACGGTAAGGGGATGGTACCGGTAGACCTCAGCGTCGGGCTGTTCTACTGTTTTTCCATATCCTCGCTGGGTACGATGTCTTTCCTGATGGCCGGATGGGGTTCCTGCAACAAGTACTCCCTCCTGGGCGGGATGCGCACCGTGGCCCAGATGATAAGCTACGAGATACCCCTGCTGCTTTCGGTGCTGGGGGTGGTGATGATCGCCGGCTCCCTGAACCTGTCGGAGATAGTGGCCGCGCAGAATAGGGTCTGGTTCATCCTGCTGCAGCCGGTGGCTTTCGTGATATTCTTCATGGCCGCCACCGCCGAGCTGAACCGGGGGCCGTTCGACCTGCCCGAGGGGGAACAGGAGCTGGTGGCCGGGGTCTACACCGAGTATAGCGGGATGCGTTGGGCGCTCTTCTTCCTGGCCGAGTACACCAACATGGTGTCCATGTCCGCTATCGCGGTCACCCTGTTCTTCGGCGGGTGGCAGGGGCCCTGGTTCCCATCCTGGGTCTGGTTCCTGCTCAAGGTCTACTTCGTCGTCTTCATCTTTATGGTGGTGAAGTGGACCTTCCCGCGGATCAGGGTCGACCACCTGATGAACTTCAGCTGGAAGGTGCTGATACCCGTTTCCCTGGCCAACATACTCCTGACCGGGGTAGGCATCGAAATATTTAACTGGTTGGGGAGGTGAGGCGGATGTATGGACTGGGACTGCTTAAAGGATTGAAGGTAACGCTGAGCCACTTTTTCGGCCAAAAGATCACCCGGGAATACCCCGAGGAGCTTCCGCCGCTGCCCCCACGGTCGCGCGGATACTTCGCCTTCGACGCGGAAAAGTGCACCGCCTGCGGCCTGTGCAAGAACTCCTGCCCCAACCGGGTGATCACCGTGGAGGGGGAGAAGGGGGAGGACGGCAAGCGCCGGGCCAGCTACTACCGAATGGATATCGAGTACTGCCTGTTCTGCGGGCTGTGTGTGGAGGCCTGCCCCTTCGGGGCGCTGTACCAGACCACGGACTTCGAGCACTCCACCTACCACCGGAAAGATATCCCGCTCGAACTTTTAGGGAAGAAGGTGAGCTGATGGCGATCACCGATCTGGTTTTCTGGGTCCTGGCCGTGGTGATACTCGGTTCCAGCCTGGCGGTGGTCTCCGCCAAGAACCTGGTCCACGCCGCCCTCTTCATGGTGCTGACGTTTTTCGGGATCTCCGGCATCTACGCGCTGCTGGAAGCGGACTTCCTGGCGGTGGTGCAGATACTCATCTACGTCGGGGCGATCGCGGTCCTGATCATCTTCGGGGTGATGCTCACCCAGCGCGAGGACATGGGGGAGACCAACACCTCCTCGCCGCACCGGCTGACCGCGGCGGCGGTCATCGGGGTGTTTCTGGTCACCATCGTATCAGCGGTCTACCGCACCGACTGGAGGATCGACCCGTCGCCCGCCCTGCCCAGCACGGTGGGGCCGATCGCCGACCTGATGCTGTCCACCTTCGTGGTGCCCTTCGAGGCGGTGGGCATCCTGCTCACAGTGGCTATCCTGGGCGCAATCATCATATCCAAGGGGAGGCGTTCGACATGACCCTGACTGTAACCCTGCACCACTACCTGGCGCTGGCCGGGATACTGTTCTGCATCGGCCTTTACGCGGCCCTGGCCAAGCAGAACGCCATCTCCATCCTGATGGGGATCGAGCTGATGCTGAACGCGGTAAACATCAACCTGGTGGCCTTCAACCGGTTCATCAACCCCTCGCTGCTCACGGGGCACGTCTTCAGCATCTTCGTGATGGCCCTGGCGGCGGCCGAGGTAACGGTGGGCCTAGCCCTGGTGCTGAGCGTCTACCGAGACCAGCTGACGGTAAACATCAACAAGATGGACGGACTAAAGTGGTAGTCATGTTCAGATAAAGGCAGGTGCAAAGAAGTGACTCGACTGGCGATGGACAACGCCTGGCTGATACCTCTGCTTCCCGGTCTGGCTTTCGCACTGATCGCGCTCATCCTGCGCCGGACCCCGGCGGTGGCGGCGGCGGTGTCGATTACGGCAATCATAGGTTCTTTCATAACCTCACTCCTGGTCATCAAGGGGGTGTTGGTAGATCCCGCGGTTTACGAATACGGCAGCCGCTGGTTCACAATGCCGGGGCTTAACGCCGAGATGGGGATACTGCTCGACCCCATCGCCGCGGTGATGCTGCTGGTGGTCACCCTGGTGGCGATGATGGTCCAGGTCTACTCTCTCGGATACATGCGCGGCGACCCCGGGTACCCCAGCTACTTCGCCTACCAGTCGCTGTTCGCGGCCTCCATGCTGGGGCTGGTACTGGCCAACAACTTCCTGCAGCTCTTCGTCTTCTGGGAGCTGGTGGGCCTGTGCTCCTACCTGCTGATCGGGTTCTGGTTCGGTAAGCCCGAGGCCCGGGAGGCGGCCAAAAAGGCCTTCGTGACCAACCGGGTGGGAGACTTCGGGTTCCTCCTGGGGATACTGCTCTTACAGATTGTCTTCGGGACCCTGAACTTCGTGAAACTCCAACCCCTGGTCGGTCTTTACGAATCGACGGCACTCCTGACCGGGCTGGCCTTACTGATATTCACCGGGCCGATCGGCAAGTCGGCGCAGTTCCCCCTGCACGTCTGGCTTCCCGACGCCATGGAAGGCCCCACCCCGGTCAGCGCCCTGATCCACGCCGCGACCATGGTGGTGGCCGGGGTGTACCTGGTGGCCCGGGCGTTCTTCCTGTTTGCCGCCGCGCCTAAGGCGCTGCTGGTGGTGGCCTACCTGGGAGGGTTCACCGCCCTGTTCGCCGCCACCATCGCCCTGACCCAGAACGACATCAAGCGGATACTGGCCTACTCGACCTTGAGCCAGCTGGGTTACATGATCATGGCCCTGGGGGTGGGCAGCCTCACCGCGGGGATGTTTCACTTGATGACCCACGCCTTCTTCAAGGCCCTGCTGTTCCTGGGCGCGGGCAGCGTCATCCACGCCCTGCACGGCAAGCAGGACATCTGGGAGATGGGAGGGCTCACTCGCCGGATGCCGGTGACCACCGGGACCTTCATCGTCGGTGCGCTGGCCCTGGCGGGCATCTTTCCCCTGGCGGGGTTCTGGAGCAAGGACGAGATACTCTCAGCCTCGCTGGCCAACGGTTATACCGGTTTATACATAGTAGGGAGTCTGGTGGCCTTCCTCACCGCGTTCTACATGTTCCGGCTGGTGTTCGTGGCATTCATGAAGCCGGCCCGGCCGGAGAACCACCCGCACGAGTCGCCGCTGACCATGACCGTCCCCCTGGTTATCCTGGGGGTGCTGTCGGTGGTGGGCGGACTGGTGGGTCTGCCCTGGCTCAAGGTCAACTTCGCCACCTACATCCACTTCGGGGAGGTCCATCACGGGGCCAACCTGGCGGTGATGGCCGTCTCCACCCTGCTGGCCCTGGCCGGCATCGGGCTGGCCTACCTGATGTACTATCGGGAGAGGATCAGGCCCGAGGCGGTGTTGGAGAGGTTCCCCGCCCTTTACAGGCTCTTTTACCACAAGTACTATATCGACGAGATATACCAGTACCTGATTGACAAGCTGGTCGATGGGACGGCCAGGGTGCTGTACTGGGCGGACGTCCACCTGGTGGACGGCGCGGTCAACGGCGCCGGGCGACTGGCCCAGTTGGGCGGTCTCGCCCTGCGGCTGACCCAGACCGGCCGGGCCCAGCACTACGCCCTGGTCCTGGTGGCGGTCGTGGTGGTCATGGTCCTGGCGTTCGGACTGATCAACCCGTCGCTGGTGATATCGCTCGGAGGAGGTGGGCTGGCATGGCTCTCGCGTTAGAATCCGGTTTCCCGTACCTTTCGGTGATACTCCTGGCCCCGGTACTGGCGGCCATCGCCATCGTCTTCATCCCTCGGGAGGAGAAGTGGGTGATCAAGACGGTCTCCGCCATCGCCATGCTCTGCGTGCTGGCCCTGAGCATATTTGTCTATCTCAGCTACGACTACCATGCCGGGGGGATGCAGTTCCGGGAGATGGTCCCCTGGATAACCGACCTGGGGGTCAGCTACTCCCTGGGGGTGGACGGGATATCCCTGCCGCTGATGCTGCTGACCGGCCTGATCGGCTTCACCGCGGTGTACGCCTCCTGGAAGGTGGAGCACCGGGTCAAGGAGTTCTTCATCCTGCTGCTGATACTGGTCAGCGGGGTGATGGGGACCTTCGTCACCAACGACCTGTTCATCTTCTTCCTGTTCTACGAGGTGGTGGTCATACCGATCTACATCATGGTGATCATCTGGGGCAGCACCAAGCGGGTCAGCAAGGACTACGCGGGCATGAAGCTGACGATATACCTGTTGATGGGCAGCGCCTTCCTCCTGGTCGGGATCATCGCCATCTGCGTCAAGGCCTTCTACCTGACCGGGACGCGCAGCCTGGACATGGCTTTCCTCGCGCAGGTGCAGTACCCGGCGGGGTTTCAGGTGACAGGGTTCCTGCTCCTGGGGCTGGGGTTCACCACCCTGATCTCGATGTGGCCGTTCCACTCCTGGTCGCCTGACGGTTACGCGGGAGCGCCCACGGCGGTCAGCATGATCCACGCGGGGGTGCTGAAGAAGATCGGCGGCTACGGTCTGATCCGCATCGGCCTCTTCATCCTGCCCGCGGGCGCCAAGTTCTGGGCCCCGGTAATCGCCCTGCTGGCGGTGGGCAACGTGGTTTACGCCGCCCTGATCTGCATGGCGCAGAAGGATTTAAAATACGTCATCGGTTACTCCAGCGTCAGCCACATGGGATACGTCCTGATCGGCCTGGCCGCCCTGAACGTGGTCGGCGTCAACGGGGCGGTGGCCCAGATGTTCGCGCACGGGGTCATGGCCGCCCTGTTCTTCGCCATGGTGGGGAACCTCTACGAGAAGAGCCACACCCGCGAGATACCGAACCTGGGCGGTCTGGCCCACCAGATGCCCCGGCTGGCAATCGGCTTCATGCTGGCCGGCCTGGCCTCTCTGGGCCTGCCGGGGCTGGCCAGCTTCCCGGCCGAGTTCACCATCTTCGTGGGGGCCTTCAAGGCATACCAGATATACACGGTGCTGGCCATCTCGGGGGTAGTCTTCACCGCGGTGTATATCCTGCGCATGCTGGGCAACATCCTCTTCGGCCCCCGGCTCGAGCGATGGGATAAACTCCCGGACCTGAAAGGGGTGGAGCTGGTCCCCCTGCTGGTGCTGGGCTCGGTTTTGATCCTGGTGGGGTTCTTCCCGTCGCTGCTGATGGACGTGATTAACAGCGGGGTCTCGAGCCTGATGGCCCAGTCCGGGCTCTCGCTGATGGTAGGAGGAGGGTACTGATGAATCTCAGCCTGATCGTTCCCGAAATCGCAATCGCCGTCCTGGCCTTCCTGGTCCTGTTGCTGGGCACCGTTGCGCCATCGCGAGAGAGGAGGAGCCTCGGGGTGTTCGCGGTCGTCGGCCTGATGCTGGTCATCGCCCTGGCCGGCCTGCAGTTCTTCAAGATGCAGCCGTTTCTGGGTGGGGTATACCTGGTGGACGGTTACTCGGCGTTCTTCAAGGTCGTCTTCCTGCTGTCCGCCCTCCTGGTGTGCCTGACGGTCAGCAGCTACGACCGCCCGCTGGCGGGACAGCGGGGGGAGTTTTACGTCCTGATGCTTTTCGCCACCCTGGGGATGATGATCATGGTCTCCGCGGGTGAGATGATAACCCTGTACGTCGGGCTGGAGCTGACCACCATCTCGTTCTACGTCCTCACCGCCAACCTGGCGGGGGAGGACGCCCGCTCATCGGAGGCGGGACTGAAGTACCTGGTGCTGGGCGCGATATCCTCGGCAATCCTGCTCTACGGGCTGAGCCTCCTCTACGGCGCCACCGGCACCACCATGATCAAGGAGATAACCGGGGTGGAGAACACCTCGCCGGTTTTCTGGCTGGGGGTGCTGTTCGTGCTGGCCGGCCTCAGCTTCAAGGTCGCGGCGGTCCCCTTCCACATGTGGGCGCCGGACATCTACGAAGGGGCCCCCACCCCGGTGACCGCTTTCCTGGCGGTGGCGTCAAAGGCGGCCGGGTTCGCGGTCCTGGTGAGGCTGCTGCTGAACAACACCGGGGTCCTGTTCAGCCACCTGGTGCTGATTATCGCCGCCCTGGCGGCAATTACCATGGTCTTCGGCAACCTGGTGGCCATTCCCCAGACCAACATCAAGCGCATGCTGGCGTACTCCAGCATCGCCCAGGCGGGCTACCTGCTGGTCGGGCTGGTGGCGGCCAACCAGATGGGGATCAAGGGGATCCTGTTCTACTCCGCCGCCTACCTGTTCGCCAACGTGGGGGCGTTCGCGGTGGCGATCGCGTTCAGCCATTACACCGAGAGCGACGAGATCGCGGACTACTCCGGCCTCTCGCGGCGCTCGCCGTTCCTGGCCGCCACCATGCTGATCTGCCTGCTCTCCCTGGCCGGGCTGCCGCCCCTGGCGGGTTTCGCGGGCAAGTTCTACCTGTTCATGGCGGTCATCGACCAGGGGTACCTCTGGCTGGCCATCGTCGGCATGGTGATGAGCATGATCTCGGTCTACTACTACCTGTCGGTGGCCCGGGTGATGTTCATCGGCGAGGTCAGGGACTATCAGCCGGTAAAGATCAACGGTCCCACCCGGGCGGCGCTGTTTATCTGCCTGATCGGCACCCTGCTCATCGGGTGCTATCCCGAGACCCTCTCCCGGATAGCCAACCTGGCCTCGGTGATGATATTCTAGGCCAAAAAAAGAGCCCTTTTTCAGGGCTGAAATTTATAAAAGCAAGATTCGCGCCTAACCGGCAAGACCAAAGATGGACGGAAAATATTGTATATAACTATTGAAACAAGATATAATTATTTAATTTTAAAATATTAAGGCGGAAAAAGCAGGAATGGTCCGGGACCAGATAAACAAAAAGATGCTCGCCCTTTTGAGCACAGGCCACATGATCACCGATATCAGCCAGGGGGCGCTGCCAATTATCCTCACCGCGGCCAAGCCCCTGTTTGGGCTCAGCGACATGCAGGTAGGCCTGACGGTGCTGGTCTTCAACCTCAGTTCGTCTGTGATTCAACCGCTGTTCGGGGCCCTGAGCGACCGCTTCCTGCTGGCCTGGCTGGTGCCGTTGGGCTGCCTGCTGGCCGGTTTTGGGATGGCCCTGACGGGTTACAGCCCGAACTACGGCTTACTGCTGCTGGCGACCCTGATAAGCGGATTGGGCGTGGCCGCCTACCACCCCGAAGGTTCCAAGTTCGCCCGCTACTTCAGCGGAGCCCGCAAGGCCACCGGGATGTCATTCTTCTCGGTCGGGGGCAATGTCGGATTCGCTGTCGGCCCCCTTTTGGCCAGCCTGCTGCTGGCTCTCGCCGGTCAACCCGGCACCGCGGGGTTAGCCCTGGTCAGCGGAACCATGGCACTGGTGCTCTGGTCTAGCCTGTCCAGGTTGAAGTCGGCCGGTGTCCAGGTCAGAGACAGCGGTTCCCAGGCAAAGACAGACAATCCAGCCGAAAAACCCAGAATAGCGCTGCGGGTGATAGTAGCCCTGACCCTGCTTCTCACCGTGGTAGTTATCCGTTCCTGGATCAACCTCGGCATCGCTACTTTTCTGCCCCAGTATTACGTGTATTACCTGCGGGAGAGCAGTGTCCTGGCGGCAGTACTGACCTCGGTCTATCTGTTTGGAGGGGCGATCGGCACGCTGGTGGGAGGGCGGTTGGCGGACCGCTGGGGCTTAAAAACAGTGATAATCATCTCCATGGCGCTGCTGCCTCCCCTGATATACCTTCTCACGATAGCCACCGGTATCTGGAGCTTCCTCGTGATGGTCTGCACCGGGTTCGCTGTTATCTCGACCTTCGCCGTCACTGTGGTGTTTGGGCAGGAGCTGCTTCCGAACAATGTGGGCCTAGCTTCGGGCCTGACCCTGGGTCTGGGGATCGGACTGGGGGGAGTGGGCACTACCGTGCTGGGCTGGGTGGCTGACCTGTACGGCCTGCCGGCCATGTTTCATGCCATGGCGGTCTTTCCGATAGCAGGGCTGCTGCTGACGCTGTTCCTGCCCGGCCGACGGGAGATGCGGAACCGGGAGGCCGAATCAAGATAAACGGTCGATATTTCTATGGGTTCTGCCAACTTGGCCTGCTGAGAATAAAAAGACATAATACAGGTCTATGTACTGAAAGCCAGGCAATAAACCTCATCCCAGTAGAATGACAGCGTTGAAACAGCTGTTCAGGGTATCAAAACCGTTATTATAAACGACAAAAATATGCTGATTATAATGGAAATAAATAAATAAAATCCCGAAAATAATTCTTGAATCTCCCATATATGATAAATATAGAAACGAGGACTAGCGATAATAATACTGTCGTAATTAACGAGAAAACATCAATTGAATAATTGTGAGTATAGGCATAAGAGCTTTCCATACATAACCCTCTCCTTTGCTTTAATATAATAAACATGCCCCTATATGTAAATAGAGGCATGGTTTTTTATTTATACTAAGTTACCATGTTAACCAACCAGTAGTTTTTGAAGGATCAATCAGGTGTATCGAACGGGGCCGGAAGGCCCGCTGGAATAAGCTTGAATCTTGATTAGGTGAAAAGAAAAAATCCGCCGGGAGCGATCAAAATGATCGAGATAGATACCGATTTGATTCCGGCCGGAAAGAAGGTAAATGAATTCCCCCGACTTGACCGAATTAGTGCATACCGTCGGCAGACTACAACTTCTTGAGAAGCGCCGAAGCGTGTTTCGGAATCCCCGGTTTTAATTCAAACGTATCGCTCCAACGGATATGACCCCGTCAAGCTTGGATGCGGGCTCGATGATCCGCGCCAGGACAAGCTGCTTGAAAACTTGGTCGTCGGCCGCCTCAAACCCGAGCGCGCCATATACACCGTCCAATGCGTCCCATAGCGTTCCCGAATACGATTTCCGGAGCCGCGCCTCAAGGTCGCCTTGCGTCGGAAGGGCGGGTCAATTGCCTTTCATGCATTTTTCCCTGGGCCAGGGCACAGAGAAGTTTGAGTTCGGCGTCGTTGTGTGCCGTCCCGATGTGCGTGATGCTGATACGCTCTCGTCCGCGTTTATATTCGATCTGAACCGAAATTGCACCACTTCGGCTTTTTACTTTTCTGATGTAGGCCGGCATACATAGATTGTATATCGAAAGGCCTTTGGTAACCACCCGTTAGTGCATACATTTACGCTCTGGCGCAAAAGCAAAATGGCTATTTATCAACGTTTATTTGGTATGGTGAATTCTATTTACTCAAAAAGCGGTCAAGTCAGGTGATTATTGCTAAAACATATCGTGAGTACCCTCCACATTCTCTTTTTTCAAGACGCCTGATTAGTCAGACGCCTCAGATTGTAGACAAACCCGCTTTTAGGACGAAAAGCCTGGAAGAGGGTATCTTATTCCGAGGAGTTGACCGAGCCATAGATGGAAATACAGCTATGTAAAACAATTAGATAATTGCATTATTTAAGGAATACCTGAAAATGTTGGTATTAAGCTTGACAAAAAAAATAATTGTGCTAATATATGAATGAATAAAAAATTATTCATTCAGGAGCTGGAGGCTAATTATGATAGATAAAAAAGCGGATATCTTTAATTGCGGGAGGGAATTATTCTACTCCAAAGGATTCAAAGACACGGGTATTTCAGATATAACAAAGATGGCCGGGATAGGGGTAGGTACTTTTTATAACTACTACTCCTCGAAAGAGAAGCTTTTCTTTGAGATTTATATGCAAGAAAATGAGAAAACTAAAAAGCTTATCGTGGAATCTCTTGACCTGAATGATGATCCCATAACGCTGGTGCAAAAATTTGTGACACAAATGATCAGTGCTATGAACTCAAATCAGATACTGAAGGAATGGTATAACCGGGATGTCTTTAATAAACTGGAACAATACTACCGTGAAGAAGACAGAAATAATTGTGGTTTTTTGCATGATTTTTTTACAGAATTATTTAAAAAGTGGAAAACCGAAGGGAAAATAAGGGACGATATAGATGATCAGATGATACTCGCCTTTTTTGACTCTTTAACATATATCGACACTCATAAGGAAGAAATCGGGATTCACCATTTTCCACAGATTTTATTATTCTTAGTGGAGTTTATAATAAAAGGCTTGACTGATTGTCGAAAATAGAATGAATAGGTGCAGTCATTTGTTTTTTGTCAGTAGATGAATGAATAATAAAAAATTCATTCATCTACTGGAAAGGATTATTCGATTGCAAATTAGTCTGTACCGACCTTTTTGAGATGGTTTTAGTTCAACTTAGGTTTAGGGGGGATTGATAAGATGCTACTGCCAGGACAAATTGCAGTCAATTAATTAAAAAACACGTTAGGAGACTACGAGTAATTAAATGCCAGTACGTCATTACACCACAAATTTATTATGAAAAGAGCTAGTAATAAGAAATGGAGGAATAATCAACATGAAAAATATTGTTTTGGTAGCTTCGATATTAGTAGTAATAGGTGTGATTTTATCAGTTTGCGGTGCAAACGTCTCAAGCCAACCTCCGGTTAACCCCAATGACTTAAAACCTTTCACAAGTTCAGAATTAGAGAAATATAACGGTCAGGGTGGAAATCCTGCATATGTTGCAGTAGATGGAATAATCTATGATGTTACTAAATGTAAATCATGGGAAAATGGTATTCACAAAGGATATCAGGCCGGAAATGATTTAAGTAAAGAATTCGGGTTATCTCCGCATCGTACTTCAGTGTTAAAAAATTTATCTATAGTAGGAAAATTAGTTGATTAAAGCCTCTAATAAGAATTAGCTTCAGGCTGGTTAAAAAAGACTTGGTTCAGGTGGGGTTTTGACCCCATCTGAACCTTATTCGCCCTTATTTCGAGCTTACAGCCGGTTAATCCCCAAGAGGTAGCAGTTGGACCGTGATCACGTTGAGGCAGAAGCTGTTACACCCAATGTTTAAATGGAGAAGATATGAAAATCAAAACAACCCAGTTATCAGTATTATTTCTTTCAATGTTCATATTTACACTTGGCTCTGGGATAGTGGTACCGGTACTGCCTTACTTCGTCAAAAATCTTGATGGAACCGTTATTGATGTGGGATTTTTGATTGCAGCTTTTTCCGCAATGGAATTAATATTCGCCCCAATATGGGGTAAATTATCCGACCAAATAGGGAGAAAGCCTGTCCTGATAATAGGATTAGCTGGATTTGGATTTTCATTTGTACTGAGCGGTTTATCCTCACAACTCTGGATGCTATATTTATCACAGATCCTGGCAGGTATTATTGTAGCGGGCGTATATCCTGCAGCTACGGCATATGTGGCTGATTCTACACTGCTTGAAGAAAGAGGAAGCCTGATGGGAATGTTAGGGGCGGCTTCGGGGCTTGGGATCATCGTTGGCCCTGGAATGGCAAGTATATTTGCAGTTTGGGGAGTCAATATTCCCTTTTTTGCTGCCGCAGCAGTTTCATTCCTAACCGGGATAATAGGATTTTTGTGGTTAGAGGAATCAAAAATAGCTGAAACTCAAAATAAAGATAATATTTCTTTAAAAACAACATTAAATTCTTTTTTTATGTCAGATATTGGTTTGTTATTCCTGCTAATGGCTTTTGTCATGCTGGCTCTCGCATCTCTGGAAGGGACATTTGGATACTTCGTCATGGATAGGTTCAGTTTGGGTGAAACACCTTCATCCATACCATTACTCGATAGCAGCTTAATGCTTACCGGTCCCAATATGATGGGAATTGTTTTTACCTCTTTTGGAATCTTGAGCGTGATTACCCAGGCATTGCTGGTCGGAAAAACCATAAAAATACTCGGAGAAGAAAAAACAATTATAAGAGGGTTATTATTACTTACGGTTGGCTTATCACTCATAATATTTTCAGCAGATCTGATATCCCTTATAATTTCAACCTCGATCATTGCAGTGGCTGTAGGGCTTATCATACCTAGTATCAATACCGCCGTATCTAAAAGAACCAGTGAAGAAAAGCAAGGAGTCATAATGGGGTTGCTTGGGTCGTTTAACAGTGTTGGTAGGGTACTAGGACCCGTAATAGGGGGATATGCCTACGCAATTAGTATGTTATCGCCCTATATCGGAGCAGCGTTGGTAGCATTATTAAGTGCTATAGCTCTTCAGTTATATAATTGGAGTATAAAATCCAATGAGGTTCAGTGTAATGAGGAGAAATAAGAAATGATATAAAAAGAAAGCGATAACCCTGCCGGGTTTAGTTTCCTACGATAAGCTTGTGGGTGGCAGGATGTGGTTTGTTCGGTTCAGAATCTTATCAGGGGGAGCACAGTACAGAGTCCCTAAACTGGCAGAAGAAATCAACCTGCTGTTTTTGGACGGGCTCATCAGACATAGGGAGCAATAGATGTCCACCATTATGGTTGCATATAATGCTGGAGCGCATCCTTTGCGTTATCCTTCAATTTTAAATGAAAAAGTAGCTCGCCCATGCGTATCGAGCGAGCTAGTCATGGAGTTAGGAATGCCCGAGATAGATACCGATTTGATTCCGGCCGGAAAGAAGGTAAATGAATTCCAGCCGGATAACAGTCCCTTTTATACCTACTCCTCATATAATAGTGTGCAGTATTTAAACGGAGGTGTGGGTATGAAGCGGGGAAGGATCAAGAACGTTTATCCTGGAGGCAACACGGCGGTAGGTTTCTACTCGCTTTTCGACTCGGCCCTGGCGGGCATGAAGAGGGTCATCATCATCAAGGGGGGGCCGGGGACGGGCAAGTCGACCCTGATCCGAAACGTCGGCCTGGCGATGGTGGACCGAGGGTACGATGTGGAGTTTATGAACTGCGCCTCGGACAACGGCTCCCTGGACGGGGTGATAGTCCCGGCGGGCCGGGTGGCGGTGGTGGACGGGACCGCTCCCCATACCATCGACCCCAAGTACCCCGGAGCGGTCGACGAGATCGTCAACCTCGGCGACCACTGGAATGAGTCCCACCTGAAGAAGCACCGGCGGGAGATCATCGAGGCTACCAATGAAATCGGCCGCCGCTTCAGCGAGGCCTACGAGAGGTTCGGAGAGGCCCGGGGGATAGAGCGGGAGTGGGAGGAGATGATTTCACGGTCGATGGACTTCGGGGCAGTGGATCAGATGACCGAGAAGCTGATGGAGGAGGTCTTCCAGATTACCCCCCGGGTGCGGTACCTGTTCGCGGGGGCCCTGACCCCGGAGGGTGCGGTCAATTTCATCGAGAACCTGACCGAGGACTGCGAGCGCCGGTTTATTTTAAAAGGGTCTCCCGGGTGCGGCAAGTCCACCCTGATCAAGCGGGTGGCCGATGCCGCCGTCGCGCGGGGTTACAGCATCGACCTCTTCCACTGCGCCTTCGACCCCAAGAGCCTGGATATGGTGATCATCCACGGGCTGCGGACAGCGGTGATCGACGGGTCGACGCCCCACGAGTTCGAACCCAAGCGGGCCTGCGACTACGTGATCGACCTGATGCAGTACGCGGACATGAAGGTCCTGGAGGGCTACAAGAACGAGATGGTAGAGAGGGAGGCCAGGTTCGCCGCGGTCCTGGAGTCGGGACTGGAGAAGATACAGCAGGCCAAGGAGCTGCACGACCACCTGGAGACCTTCTACATCGAGGCGATGGACTTCAGCGGGGTGGAGGACACTGGCCTGAAGGTGCTGGAGAAGGTGCTGGACGCGGTGCACGAATCGGAGGTTTGACGGCGGGCGAGAAACCATACATTATCAGGTAATGGCCAGCTCATTAAGGGGCTGGCCGATGCTTTCTAATCGTATTTCTCGGTATACTGCCGAGCAAATCTGAATACCATCAGATTTAAAACAAAAACCAGGATATAAACCAGGAACGAGTATAGCAGCCGCCAGCCGGTGTAAGTGAAGACGTGAAAGAACCTGACCGATATCCATTCCATCCCGGTGGTGACCAGCGCCCCGGCCAGGATATACCCCGCCAGCCGCCACCCCCGATAACCCAGCCAGTGATAAATGTAATTGATGAAGTAGCCGAAGGCCGGGTACGGTACCAGGTAGAGCAGCAGGTCAAAGTACTCGTATTTGATGGTGTCGTTGTAATAATAGTAGTCCAGCGGCGGTTTGCCGATGATGAAATCGGTCATCTGCCCCAAGAACAGGTTGAACAGGCAGATGGTAAGGATGGTCGTCAGGGAGAAACGCCGGGGCAGCCAAAAGACAGCCAGCCAGAACAGGATGCCGGTCGCTATGATGAACCACTCGTTCGCGTCGAATCTCACCGGCGGGTACATTATCATGCTGTTATCCTCTCCTTTCGGAGCAGGTTCCGGTAGCCGGCCATGAAGAGCAGCGCCAGTGAAAGCAGGACCAGGTGCCGAACCTCACCATGGATTATCGACCAGTGGTTGACCTTGATATAACCAGCCCATCCGTGAAAGAAATCGGCGCCGACCAGCAGCAGTTGAAACGGAATAACCAGTAAGAACTTATACCGGAGCCTGATCCGCCGGGAACCCAAAAAAGACAGCAGCCACAGGTTGACGATCGGGTAGAAGGAGAGGCCCATCAGTTTTATAGGGATCATCACCGCCACACCGTCCGTCATCTCGAAGAGATGCAGGTTGAGGGTGAGTATGGTAAAGGACTGCTGCAGCAGCGTGGTGTAGAACAGGTAGCAGGCGAAGATTTCCAGCGGGTGAAGTCTCTGCCTGAGGAAGAAGACAGAACCCCAGGATAATAAGCAGACGAAAATTATCGAAACCAGCATCAGGGTTTTCACTGTCGCGAGGCGCTCCTTCGACTGTTCTTCAACACTATCAGGTTGTGTTATTGGCTGCTTTTTAATCCAGCTAATTGTTGCATGCCGAACAAAAGTTCTGGTAAAATTAGTTCGGGTAACGGCGTGTTGACAATTGACGATAGTGGGATAGAATTTAGGTGCGGCCCGGTTTGGAGGCCAGGAGGCAGGAAAACCGGCCGTTTATACAGCGCTAGAGAAGGGAGTCCGACATGGCTGAGGGTCGGTTTGTGGTCAAATCAGAATACGAGCCCCGGGGCGATCAGCCGCAGGCCATCGTCTCGCTGGTGGAGGGTCTGAACCAGGGGCTGAAGCACCAGACCCTGCTGGGGGTGACGGGTTCCGGCAAGACTTACACCATGGCCAAGGTGATCGAGCAGGTGCAGCGGCCTACCCTGGTGATCGCGCACAACAAGACCCTGGCCGGCCAGCTCTGCGCCGAGTTCAAGGAGTTCTTTCCCGAAAACGCGGTCGAGTACTTCGTGAGCTACTACGACTACTACCAGCCGGAGGCTTACGTGCCTCAGACGGATACCTATATCGAGAAGGATTCTTCCATCAACGACGAGATAGACAAGCTGCGCCACTCGGCCACCGCGGCCCTGCTGGAGCGCCGCGACGTGATCATCGTGGCCAGCGTCTCCTGCATCTACGGCCTGGGCTCTCCCGAGGACTACTACTACCTGATGCTGTCGCTTAGGGAAGGGATGAGCTGCGACCGCGACCAGGTGCTGCGCAAGCTGGTGGACATCCAGTACAGCCGAAACGACGCGGTTCTGGAGCGGGGCAACTTCCGGGTCCGGGGCGACATCCTGGAGGTCTTCCCCGCCTCGTACGGGGAGAAGGCCATCCGGGTGGAGTTCTTCGGGGACGAGATCGAGCGGATAGTGGAGTTCGACACCCTGACGGGCGAGATACTGGGGATGCGCAGTCACGTATCGATCTTCCCCGCCAGCCACTACGTCACCACCTACGAGAAGGTGACCCGGGCCCTGGAGACCATCGAGGCTGAGCTGGAGGAACGCCTGGCGGCGCTGCGGCAGGCGAACAAGCTCCTGGAGGCCCAGCGCCTGGAGCAGCGGACCCGCAACGACCTGGAGATGATGCGGGTGGTGGGTTTCTGCTCGGGGATCGAGAACTACTCGCGCCACCTGACCGGCAGAAGGCCGGGGGAGGCGCCGTTCACCCTGCTGGACTTTTTCCCCGAGGATTTCCTGCTGTTCGTGGACGAATCGCACATGACCATACCCCAGGTCGGGGGGATGTACGAGGGCGACTACTCCCGCAAATCGACGCTGGTCGACTTCGGGTTCCGGCTGCCCTCGGCGGTGGACAACCGGCCGCTCAAGTTCGCCGAGTTCGAGGGCAAGGTGGGGCAGCGGGTCTACGTCAGCGCCACCCCCGGCCCCTACGAGATAAAGCACAGCCAAAAGGTGGTGGAGCAGGTCATCCGTCCCACCGGGCTGATCGACCCGGAGGTGGAGGTAAGGCCGGTCAAGGGTCAGATCGACGACCTGGTGGGAGAGATACGGTCGCGGGTGGGCCGCTCCGAGCGGGTGCTGATCACCACCCTGACCAAGAAGATGTCGGAGGACCTGACCACCTACCTGCAGGAGCTGGACTTCCGGGTGCGCTACCTGCACTCGGACATCGACACCCTGGAGCGGATGATCATCCTGCGCGACCTGCGGCTGGGGGTGTTCGACGTGCTGGTGGGCATCAACCTGCTGCGTGAGGGTCTCGACCTCCCCGAGGTGTCGCTGGTGGCGATCCTGGACGCCGACAAGGAGGGTTTCCTGCGCTCGGAACGGTCCCTGATCCAGACCATCGGCCGGGCGGCCCGCAACGTGGAGGGCAAGGTACTGATGTACGCCGACGCGATGACCAACTCGATGCGGCGGGCCCTGGACGAGACCAACCGGCGCCGCCGGCTGCAGATGGAGTACAACCAGGAGTGGGGGATAACCCCGGCCTCGGTCCAGAAGGCGGTGCGGGAGGTTCTGGAGGCGACCCGGGCGGCGGAACCCGCCCCGCGCATGAAAGCCCTGGACCGGGTGGCCGAGATGCGGGTCAAGTACCGCGCGGGGGGACGCCGGCCGGGGATGGTGGCCCTGCCCGAGCTGCCCGAACTGATCCGGGAACTGGAGAACGAGATGCGGGAGGCCGCCCGTCGGATGGAGTTCGAACAGGCGGCGGAGATACGCGACCTGATCATCGAACTGAGGGGGCAGCGGCCAAAGGAAGCGCCGCTCCCCGGCCAGTCCTGGTCGCCGGTACTGGGAGACGGAAACGGCAGGAAGACCCGGCCCAAAGCTCAGAAATCCGGGACCGGCGGAAAGGTCCGAGGCCGGGGGCGACCGAACCGGTAAGTAGACGCGATATATCGATGTAACCATATTTATGTTATAATAGTTTTAAAAATCTTTGAGAAAGGGTTCTATACTGATGTCCCAAGAAAAAATCGTGATCAAGGGAGCGCGGCAGCATAACCTGAAAAACATCGATCTGGAGATGCCCCGGGGCGAACTGGTGGTGATTACCGGGCTCTCGGGCTCGGGGAAGTCTTCCCTGGCCTTCGACACCATCTACGCGGAAGGGCAGCGGCGCTACGTGGAGTCCCTGTCCGCTTACGCCCGCCAGTTCCTGGGCCAGATGGACAAGCCGGACGTCGACAGCATCGACGGGCTGTCGCCCGCCATCTCCATAGACCAGAAGACCACCAGCCGCAACCCGCGTTCCACGGTAGGGACGGTGACCGAGGTACACGACTACCTGCGGCTGCTGTTCGCCCGGATCGGCCGCCCCCACTGCTACCAGTGCGGCAAGCCGATCAGCCAGCAGACCGTGGACCAGATGGTGGACCAGCTGCTGCAGTACCCCGAGCGGACCCGCCTCCAGGTGATGGCGCCGCTGGTGCGGGGGCGCAAGGGGGAACACCAGAAGGTGCTGGAAGACGCCCGCAAGGCGGGCTACATCCGGGTGCGGGTCGACGGAGAGGTCGTTGAACTCAGCGAGACCATCAAGCTGGAAAAGAACAAGAAGCACACCATCGAGGTGGTGGTGGACCGCCTGGTGGCCCGGGCCGACCAGCGGCAGCGGCTGGCCGACTCGCTGGAGACCGCCCTGAAGCTGGCGGAGGGCCTGGTGGTAATCGAGGTGATACCGGCCGCCGGGGCCGAACCCACGGCCGGCGAGAAGCAGGAACTGCTCTTCTCCCAGAACTTCGCCTGTCCCGACTGCAACATCAGCCTGGAGGAGATAACCCCCCGGATGTTCTCCTTCAACAACCCCTACGGGGCCTGCCCCGAGTGCACCGGCCTCGGGGTAAAGATGGAGATCGACCCCGCCATGGTGGTGCCTGACCCGAGCAAGAGCATCAACGACAACGCCCTGGCCCCCTGGTCCAACAACTACTCGGGGTATTACTACCAGCTGCTGAGTTCGGTGGCCAAGCACTTCGGTTTCCAGCTGGACGTCCCGTTCCGGGACTTGAAGCCCGAGCACCAGGACATCGTGCTGTACGGCTCGGGGGACGAGAGGATAAAGTTCCACTACAGCAACGCCAACGGCGACCGCTCTATCTACAGCGGTTCCTGGGAGGGCGTGGTCAACAACCTCTCCCGGCGCTACCGGGAGACCCAGTCGCCGATGATGCGGTCCGAGATCGAGCGCTACATGAGCACCAACCCCTGCCAGAAGTGCCACGGGGCGCGCCTGCGGCCCGAGAGCCTGGCGGTGAAGATCGGGGGCCGGAGCATCTACGAGGTCAGCCACCAGTCGGTGGTGGAGATAGGCAGCTTCCTGGACCGGGTGGACCTGACCGAGCGCGAGAAGACCATCGCTTACCAGGTCCTGAAGGAGATACGGGAGCGGCTGGGGTTTATGATCAACGTGGGCCTGGACTACCTGACCCTGGACCGGGCGGCCTCCACCCTGTCCGGCGGGGAGGCCCAGCGGATACGGCTGGCCACCCAGATCGGGTCCAGCCTGGTAGGGGTGCTGTATATACTGGACGAGCCCAGCATCGGCCTGCACCAGCGGGACAACGCCCGGCTGATAGCCACCCTGAAGCGGCTGCGCGACCTGGGCAACACCCTGATCGTGGTCGAGCACGACGAAGACACCATCCGCGAGGCGGATCACATAATCGACATGGGACCGGGCGCCGGGGCCGCCGGGGGCCGCGTGGTGGCCCAGGGGCGGCTCGCGGACATCGTCCGGGTACCCGAGTCCATCACCGGCCAGTACTTCTCCGGGGTGAGGGACATCCCGCTGCCCGCCGAGCGGAGGCCCGGCAACGGCAAGGCCCTGGAGATCATCGGGGCCCGGGAGAACAACCTGAAAGGCATCGACGTGCGCATCCCGCTGGGGGTGTTCACCTGCGTCACAGGGGTATCGGGGTCGGGCAAGAGCACCCTGATCAACGAGATACTGTACAAGCGGCTGGCGGCCGCGCTGCACGGGGCCAACACCCGGCCCGGCCAGCACGACGAGGTCCGGGGGCTGGAGCACCTGGACAAGGTGATAGACATCGACCAGTCCCCGATCGGGCGCACCCCGCGATCCAACCCCGCGACCTACACCGGGGTGTTCGACGGCATTCGCGAGCTGTTCAGCCAGGTCCCCGACTCCAAGGTTCGAGGGTACAAACCGGGGCGCTTCAGCTTCAACGTCAGGGGAGGCCGCTGCGAGGCCTGCCGCGGGGACGGGATAATCAAGATCGAGATGCACTTCCTGCCCGACGTCTACGTGCCCTGCGAGGTCTGCAAGGGCAAGCGGTACAACCGGGAGACCCTGGAGGTTCGCTTCAAGGGGAAGAACATCGCGCAGGTGCTGGACATGACGGTGGACGAGGCGGCGGAGTTCTTTCAGCACTTCCCCAAGATTCACCGCAAGCTCAGCACCCTGCAGGACGTTGGCCTGGGATACATCCGGCTGGGCCAGCCCGCCACCACCCTCTCGGGAGGGGAGGCGCAGCGGGTCAAGCTGGCCACCGAACTTTCACGCCGCACCAACGGTAAGACCGTCTACCTGCTGGACGAACCGACCACCGGCCTGCACAAGGCCGACGTGCAGCACCTGCTGGACGTGCTGCACCGATTGGTGGAGGCGGGCGACACCGTGGTGGTGATCGAGCACAACCTGGACGTAGTCAAGTCGGCCGACCATATCATCGACCTAGGCCCCGAGGGCGGGGAGCGCGGCGGTCAGGTGGTAGCCGCCGGCACCCCCGAGCAGGTGGCGGGCGTGCCGCAGTCCTACACCGGGCATTTCCTGAGGGAACTGCTGCGGAGTTACGGCCGGCTGGAAGATGTGGTAAACTGTTGATAATACATTGCATAAATATTAGTTTGAGAGGTGTTGGCCCATGGAGAAAACAGTCGACGCCCGAGGCCTGGCCTGTCCCCGGCCGGTGGTGCTGACCAAGAAGGTGCTGGATGAAGGGGAAGCGGAGAGCGTGCTCACTATAGTCGACAACCCCACCGCGGTGGAGAACGTCAGCCGGCTCGTCAGGAGCCTGGGCTGTGACTTCCAGGTGGAGGAAAAAGAGGGGGTGTACCACATCCGTATCAGCAGACCGACCTCGGGAATAGGCAAGCCCGGACCCGCCGAAGGGTTGAACCTGACGGGGGTGTCGGAGCAGCTCATGGAAAACGTCCCCGGCAGCCTGGTGTTCATGGTGGTCAGCAACCGGTTCGGCAAGGGCGAGGACGAACTCGGACGGGTGCTGATGAAGAGCTTCTTCTTCACCCTGACCCAGCTGGACGTCAGCATAAAGAGCATCATCTTCATCAACAGCGGGGTGTTCCTGTCCACCGAGGGCTCCGAGGTGGCGGGGAGCCTGGCGGAGCTGGAGGCGGCCGGGGTCGAGGTGCTGTCCTGCGGGACCTGCCTGGACTACTACGGCCTAAAAGAAAAACTCCTGGTCGGCCGGGTCAGCAACATGTACACCATCATGGAAACCGTGAGCGCGGCGGGCAAGGCGATAACGGTGGGGTGAGACCGAATCAATGGTTTATGTTCAAGGGAGTCGCTTTATCAGCGGTTCAAATTCCTTCTTTATTTTCAAGAATGACATGGAGTATTCTTGTTCTGTTCCGTCTTCGCAACCCCAGCGGCCCATGCAACATTCCAAACAGCTCTTACCCTCACAATAATCCCCCGCGAAAGGCCCCTTTTTCTAGGGGAACTACAAGCTGCTCCGTCCAGAATCGGGTACCCTTTCGAAACGCACCTCCTGTACTAACCGAACAGCGATTGAAACATCATTCAATCGCTGTTCGGGGCGAAAGGCTCGCTGACATCCATGTCTGCTCGCTCCGATTCTGTACTCCGACGATCGCTTAGTTCCCCTACGAAAGTTAGCCGTTGTCGCGTGGTCTTAATGTTCAGCGGCTGTATGTCAAGTGCAGGACACGCCGCTGGAACCCACCTGGTAAAGCTGACCAGTAGCACCATAGGGGTTGTTGGTTTAGCCAAACCAACCCCACCAGGAATGAGCAGAGGTACATGGCGAAGAAAAGGGTCATGAAACCTTTTGCCGCCTGCCGGCAGGACCTGTCTGGACAATAGAGGCTGGTTTTGCTACCCTAATCTCGGAGGGAGAAAAGTGGCGACAGAGGACATCCGAACCGGACAGACGGGGGAAGCGGCCGCGACGGTCGCGATCGAGTCAAAGCTGAAGAGCCTGCCCGACACCCCCGGGATCTACCTGATGAAGGACGAGCGATCCCGGGTTATTTATGTCGGCAAGGCGCGGTCTTTGAAGAACCGCGTCCGTTCCTACTTTCAGTCTCCCGCGGGCCTGGACCCCAAGACCCGCACCCTGGTGGGCCACATCGCTGGCCTGGAGTACATCGCCACCGACTCCGAGGTGGAGGCGCTTATCCTTGAGAACAACCTGATCAAGTTCTACCGGCCCAAGTACAACATCCGGCTGCGCGACGACAAGAGCTACCCCTACCTGAAGGTGACGATAAACGAGGAGTATCCCCGGGTGGTCCTGACCCGTAATTATATAAAGGACGGTTCCAAGTACTACGGTCCCTACACCGACGTGGGGGCGCTGCGCGACACCATGCGGTTGCTGGAGAACGTCTTTCCGCTGCGCGGCTGCAAGCCCTCCCAGCTTAAAAGACAGGCCCGTCCCTGCCTGAACGCCCATATCGGGCGCTGCCTGGCCCCCTGCACGGGAGAGGTCCCGCGGGAGGAGTACGCCGAGCTGGTGCAGCGGGTGCAGCTCTTCCTGGAGGGCAGGACCGAGGCGCTGGTGGCGGAGATCGAGGCGCGGATGGAAAAGGCCGCGGACGAGCTGGACTTTGAGCGGGCGGCGCGGCTGCGCGACCAGCTGAAGGCGGTGGAGGCCGTGGCGGAGCGGCAGAAGATAGTCTCCACCCGGCTGGGCGACCAGGACGTGATAGGGCTGGCCCTGGGCTACCAGGAGGCCGTGGCCCAGGTCTTCTTCATGCGGGAGGGCAAGCTGGTGGGGCGGGAGAGCTTCTGGCTCAACCACACCGGGGAGAGCACCGCCTCCGAGGTGCTGACCGCCTTCCTGGAGCGGTACTACTCGGCGGCCGAGGTGATACCGCCGACCCTGCTGCTGCCCGATGAGCTGAACCCCGAGGAGGAACCGCTGCTGACCGAATGGCTGCGCGGCCGGCGGGGCGGACGCCTGGAGATTCAGGTGCCGCGCCGGGGTGAGAAGCGGCAGCTGGTGGAGCTGGCGGTGAGGAACGCCCAGCTGGTGCTGAAGGAAAAGCTGCAGGCCGAGGAGGCATCCACCCGGCGCCGGGAGGAGACCCTGGAGCGGCTGCGCCGGGACCTGGGACTGGAAAAACCGCCCCGCCGGATCGAGGGCTACGATATATCGAATTTAATGGGAAAACAGGCGGTGGGCTCGATGGTGGTCTTCATCGACGGGGAGCCCGCCAAGGGCGAGTACCGCCGGTTCAGCATCAAGACGGTCGAGGGGCCGAACGACTACGACTCCCTGTCGGAGGTGATCCGGCGCAGGTTCCAGAAGGGCCTGGAAGGCAGCGAGAAGTTCTCCGAGATGCCGGACCTGCTGCTGATCGACGGGGGCCGGGGACAGGTGGGAGCCGCGGTGAAGTCGCTGGACCTCCTGGGTTTGAGTTTCCCCTGCTTCGGCCTGGCCAAGGAGGAGGAGCAGATCTTCCCCTACGGGGAGCGGCAGCCGCTGGTGCTGCCCCTGAACTCCCCTTCCCTGCAGCTGCTGCAGCGGGTGAGGGACGAGGCGCATCGCTTCGCCCTGGAGGCGCACCGGAAGCGCCGGGGAAAGGCGGCGGTCCATTCGAGGCTGGAGGACGTGCCGGGTATCGGCCCCCAGAGGCGGCGCTCCCTGCTGAAGCACTTCGGCTCGCTGGCCCGCATCCGCGAGGCGGGGGTGGAGGAGCTGGCCCGGGCCCCAGGGATGAACCTGACCGTGGCCCAGGTGCTGCACGATTACCTGGCGGAAGAGGACTGACCGGCGGATTATTCGAATTGATAAATATACTCGCGGTTTTAAAGCTATAATAAAAGAAGCTGAAAGAAAGGCGTGGATACCATAAAAGAGCTGACGAGCCGAAGACCGGACACCCCCGGGATCAGCCCGGCCGACGACTACCGGCTGGTGGCGATCGACCTGGACGACACCCTGCTGGGAGACGACCTGAAGATTTCCGGGCGGGCCAAGCAGGCTATCCGGCGGTCGCGGGAGAAGGGGATACACGTCACCCTGGCCACCGGCCGGATGCTGCGGTCCGTGCTTCCCTACGCGGAGGAGCTGGACCTGAACCTCCCCCTGATCACCTACCAGGGGGCGCTGGTGAAAAACTCCCGCACCGGGGAGGTGCTGTACCACCGGCCGGTGCCGGGGGAGTTTGTGGGGCCGGTGGCGGATATCATAAGATCTTACGGGTATCACCTGCAGATGTACAACTACGACGAGCTGTGCATGGAGCGGTTCACCCCCGAGGGAGCGGACTACGCCCGCCTGGCAGGGGTGGGGGTAACCCTGGTGGAGGACCTGCGGTTCGCCTGCCCGCAGCCCACCAAGGTCCTGGTGGTCAACTACCAGGAGTGGAGGCTGGACGAGCTGGCCCGGGTCCTGGGCGACCGCTTCGGGGACAGCCTCTACGTGACCAAGTCCAAGCCGCACTACCTGGAGATACTGCACCCGGAGGCCACCAAGGGGAAGGCCTTGAAGGTGGTGGCCGATTACTTCGGGGTGCCCCGGGAGTCGGTGGTGGCGATCGGGGACAGCTTCAACGACCTGGACATGATCCAGTACGCGGGGCTGGGAGTGGTGATGGGCAACGCCCGGGAGGAGATCAAGCGGTATGCCGACTACGTCACCCGGGGAAACAACGACGACGGGGTGGCTGAGGTTTTGGAGCAGTGGGTCCTGAAAGAATTTTAAGGGAGCGGAGGGAGAGTTATGACTGCGGAGGTATTTTTCACCGACATGAGGACCTCCAGCGGGCGCAGCCTGCTGGACAAGATGGAGAAACTCTTCGAACTGGCCGGGATGGGAGACGCCATCAAGGCGGGAGACCTGGTGGCGATCAAGATCCACTTCGGGGAGCAGGGGAATCTCGGTTACGTGCGTCCCCAGTACCTGCGGCGGCTGGTTAAGAGCATCAAGGCCCGGGGAGGCAAACCCTTTCTGACCGACGCCAACACCCTCTACGTGGGCAGCCGCGCCAACGCGGTGGACCACCTCCAGACCGCGGTGGAAAACGGGTTCGCTTACGCCGTGGTCGACGCCCCGCTGATTATTGCCGACGGGCTGAATGGAAAAGACTTCATTAACGTAAAAATAGATAAGAAACACTACGAATCGGTAAAGATCGGGACGGCCATCCACCACGCCAACTCGCTGATAGCCGTCACCCACTTCAAGGGGCACGAGCTGACGGGTTTTGGCGGGACCCTGAAGAACCTGGGGATGGGTTCGGGCTCCCGGGGCGGCAAGCAGGCCATGCACTCCGACGTGGCGCCCAAGATCAACCCGGACAAGTGCCTGGCCTGCGGGACCTGCATCGAGTGGTGCCCGGCGGCCGCGATCAGCATCGACGAGAAAGAGGACGCGGCGGTGATCGACTACCAGAAGTGCATCGGCTGTGGCGAGTGCACGGTCACCTGCCCGGTGCCGGCCATCAAGGTGAGCTGGAAGACCACCACCCAGGCGACCCAGGAAAAGATAGCGGAGTATGCCCTGGGGGTGGTCGCTCCCAAGGCGGGCAAGGTGGGGTATATCACCTTCCTCACCGACATCAGCCCCGACTGCGACTGCTTCGGCTGGAACGACGCCCCGATGGTGGCGGATATCGGCATCCTGGCCTCCCTCGACCCGGTGGCGATCGACCAGGCGGCGGTGGACCTGGTGAACCAGCAGCCCCGGCTGGTGGGTTCGAAGGTCACCGGCAAGATAGAGGAGAAGGACCACTTCAAAGCCGCGCACAACATCGACTGGTCCTACCAGCTGGCCTACGCGGAGGAGATAGGACTCGGTACCCGCAGCTACAAGCTGGTGAGGGTGTAGAATAGGAATTTAAGGGGGTTGATCCGTTACGACTGTGGCAGACTACCCGCAAACAAGTGAACTGGCCCTGGGGGTGGACCTGGGGGGAACCAAGATATTCGTTATCCTGGCGGATGCCGCTGGGAGGGTGGTTTCCGAGAGCCAGCTGCTCACCCCGCCCACCTACGGCGAACTGGAGGTATTCGACACCATCCTGGAAGGGGTGGCCCGGGTGCTGTCCGCAGGAGAGCCCGGCGGACATGCCCCCCAGACCGTCACGGAGAGGATCCACCGGGGCCGGATACGGCTGATCTCGGAAGGACGACCGGTGGTAGGCCTGGGTATCGGGGTGGCGGGGGTGGTGTCCGGCTGCGGAAACATCATCTGCCAGGCGCCCAACCTGGGATGGAAAGACGTCGGCTTCCGCCGGCGGCTGGAGATAGCCGTAGGCCTGCCGGTACTGATGGACAACGACACCAATGTGGCCGCCTGGGGAGAGTACTGCTACGGCGGCCACGGCCGGCCTGAATCCCTGGTCTACCTGGGGGTGGGTACCGGGATCGGCGGCGGCATCGTGCTGAAGGGGAAACTGTACAAGGGATCGAGCGGCGGCGCGGGGGAGATCGGCCACGTAGTGGTCGAGCCGGGAGGCCCGGTCTGCAGCCTGGGACACCCCGGCTGCCTGGAGGCCATGGCCTCGGGGCTGGCGATAGCCCGCATCGCGAAGGAAGAGGTGAGGAGGGGCCGGGCCGACAGCCTGCTGCCATACGCGGATGGCGATCCCGAACTCCTGACCGCACAGGTGGTGGGGACGGCGGTAGCCGACGGCAACCCGCTGGCGCAGGAGATACTGACCCGGGCTGGGACCTACCTGGGGATCGGGATAGCCAGCGTGATAAACATCCTGAATCCCGAGGTGGTGGTTATCGGCGGCGGGGTGGCCAGGATGGGGGAGGCCTTCCTGGCCCCGATACAGAGAGAGTTAGAGGTGCGCGCCTTCCCGGAGCTCAGGCGGGCGGTGCGGGTTTGCCTGTCCGGACTGGGCCGGCCGGTGGGAGCGCTGGGGGCTTCCGCGATGTTCTTTCAAAGGAAATTATACTCTGAAGATGGCTGATGCTAAATTGGCCGAAGGGGCGGCAGCCCATAGCGGAAAAGAAAAGCGATTACCCTGATGGGGATTAGAATCGCTTTTCTTTCGGAAGAAGGGAGTGCAAGGACTTGAACCTGGACTCGATTGAGGAGCTGAACCAGGCTGATCCGGGCGGGATGCTGCGGGTTTTGTGGAACCTGCCCGAGCAGTGCGAAGAGGCGTGGAGGATAGGGACGGAGGCGGTTTTCGAACTGCCGACCGGGTTTGACCAGGTGGTGGTTACCGGCCTCGGGGGGTCCGCCATTGGGGGCGACCTGCTTCGGGTTTACGCCACCTCGGAAGCGGCGGTGCCGGTGCTGGTGAACCGTGACTACCGGCTGCCCGCTTTCGTCGGTCCCCGGACCCTGGTCTTCGCGGTCAGTTATTCGGGCAACACCGAGGAGACCCTGAGCGCCTACGACGATGCCCGGGCGCGCGGGGCTTCGATGATGGCGGTGACCACCGGCGGACAGCTGGCGGAGAGGGCCAGGCGGGACGGGGTTCCCCTGGTGATCATCCCCGGGGGCATCTCACCCCGGGCGGCGTCGGGCTACCTGTTCCTGCCCACCCTGGCGGTGATGCAGCGGGTAGGCCTGCTGGGGGACGCGGGGCCGTCGGTGGCGGAGACCGTCAATCTGTTGAAGGAGATGCGGGAGGAGCTGGGACCCCAGTCGCCCGAGAACCGGAACCTGGCCAAACAGCTGGCGCGGCGGTTCTTCCAGCGGATACCCGTGATATACGGGTCCAGCGGAACCACCGAGACGGTGGCCATGCGCTGGAAGGGACAGATCAACGAGAACAGCAAGGCGATGGCCTACTTCAACGTTTTCCCCGAGCTGAACCACAACGAGATCGTGGGAACCGAGAAGCCGGCAGCAAAGCTCAAGGACCTCGAACTGATATTCCTCTCCGACCCGGCTGATCATCCACGGGTGAAGGCCCGCCTGGAGATCACCCGCGGGCTTATCGGGGAGCGGGTGGGAGCGATCACCGAGGTGGCCGCCCGGGGGGGATCGAAGCTGGCCCGAGCCTATTCCCTGATCTACGTGGGGGACTACGCCAGCGTTTACCTGGCCCTGATGTACGGGATCGACCCGACCCCGGTCAAACTGATCGACGCCCTGAAAAAAAGACTCAGTGATTTCCAGTAGTATTGGTACGAATTTTGCATTAAATTTATAGGGGGGAGGCAGGAACTTTCTGCTTCCTCTCGAATTATTTTATTATAAGGGTGTACTCAGAAGAATTGGTGTTTGCACCAAAAGGAAGGTGGGGTATTGGAGCAGAGGATAGAGCTGCAGATAGTGATTATCACGGGTCTGTCGGGCGCGGGTAAGACCACCGCGGTCCGTTCCCTGGAGGACCTTGGTTACTACTGCATCGACAACCTGCCCCCTACCCTGATCCCAAAGTTCATCGAGCTTTGTTCCCAGTCCGAAGGGAAGATCAACAAGATCGCCCTGGTTATCGATATACGCGGGGGGAAGTTCTTCGAGTCCTTCGCGGAATCGCTGACGGCCCTGGACCAGATCGGCTTCCAGTATGAGATATTCTTCCTGGAGGCGTCCGACGACATACTGGTGCGCCGGTTCAAGGAGTCCCGACGGCGTCACCCGCTGGCGCCGCTGGGGAGCGTGCTGGAGGGCATACTCGCCGAGCGTAAGCTGCTGCAGGACCTGCGGGGGAGGGCCAACCTGATCGTCGACACCTCGAGCCTCAGCGTCCAGGACCTGAAGGAAAAGATTATAGAACTTTTCGGCTCGAATTCTACCACTGCCAAGATGACCATCACCCTGGTCTCGTTCGGGTACAAGTACGGTATACCGCTGGACTCCGACCTGGTGATGGACGTGCGCTTCCTGCCCAACCCCTTTTACCTGGAAGAGATGAGGGAGCAGACTGGTTTGGACGACCCGGTTAAGCAGTTCGTCTTGCAGCACCAGACTACCAGGACCTTTTTACAGCGATTCACCAACCTGTTAAAATTTTTGATCCCACACTACATCCGTGAAGGCAAGACCCACCTCGGTATCGCCATCGGCTGCACCGGCGGTCAGCACCGCTCGGTGGTGCTGGCGAACTCGATAGGGGAGGCCCTGAACAAAAAGGGCTTCGAGGTTATCGTAAAACACCGGGATTTACCCCGACGTCTGCCGGGGGTACAGAGATGATCAAGTGGCTTCGCTGGCTGTATCCGGGTTTGCGGGTCAAGAGATACTATTTCCTGGCCCTGCTGGGCCTGACCATACTGGCGGCAGGGGCGGTAGTCGCGGGCAGACCGCAGTTTTTAGCGGAAAGGCAGATGCCCCTCGACAGCCTCTTTATCGGCCTGATGATGGTTGGGGTGGGTCTCATCCTGATACTGGCCGGGAACCTGGCGGTTGTGCGTTCCATGATGCGGACGCTGATGCCCCACCGGAGAGGTGAGCTGGTAGAGACCATCTACCAGAACCGGCTGCTCAGGCGGGGCCGCCGGATAGTGGTACTGGGCGGGGGCACCGGGATCGCGGTGCTTCTGCGGGGCCTCAAAGAATACACATCGAACCTGACCGCCCTGGTCACTGTCACCGACGACGGCGGCAGTTCGGGGAGGCTCAGGACCGAGCTGGGGGTGCTGCCGCCGGGGGATATCCGCAACTGCCTGGTAGCCCTGGCGGACACCGAGACCTTGATGGACGAGGTCCTGGGCCATCGATTCCAGCAGGGGAAAGGGCTGACCGGGCACACCCTGGGCAACCTCCTGCTGGTGAGCATGACCGAACTGACGGGGGACTTCGTAAAGGCGATCCAGGAGGTCAGCCGGGTGCTGGCCATAAGGGGCAAGGTGCTGCCGGCGACCCTGTCGCACCAGACCCTGTGCGCCGAGCTGAAGGACGGGACCATCCTGGAGGGGGAGACCCGGATAACCCAGGAAGGTGTAAAGGGGATAAAGCGGGTTTTTCTAAGGCCCGGATGCCCCGAACCGGTCGATGAGACCCTGAAGGCGATCGCTGAGGCGGACGCCATAGTGATGGGGCCGGGGAGCCTGTACACCAGTGTGATACCAAATCTGCTGGTCAACGGGATTGTTGATGCTATTCGAAACGCACCAGGCATAAAGATTTATATCTGCAATGTGATGACCCAACCGGGAGAGACCGATGACTACACCGCTTCCGACCACCTGAAGGCGATCTATCAGCACTGCGAGGCGGGACTGATAGAGTACATGGTGGTTAACACCCAGGAAACCCGACGGCTGCAGCTCAGAAAATACCAGGAAAAGGGCGCCCGGCCGGTGCGGGTCGACACCAAGGAGCTGGCCAGCATGGGAGTGAAGGTGGTAGGCGCCGACCTGCTGGAGCAGGGACAGCTTATCCGCCATGACCCCGAGCTTCTGGCGGCGGCCGTGATCGATCTGGTCCAGAGAAGAGGGATCTAGTCTTGGCCTCTGGTACATTTTCAGACCGGGTGAAGAACGAGGCAGCCCGCATCAAGCTGGAAAAAGACTGCTGCCGCCTGGCGGAGCTGTCTGGACTGCTGAGGGCGGCGGGCAGCCTGCAGTTGAGTTCCGGACAGCAGACGGCTTTTCACCTTTCGACCGATCACCCGGCAGTGGCCAGGAGGATCATCCAGCTGTCGCGTAGCCTCTTCGATTGGCCGGCGGAGACCACTGTCCAGCGCAGCAACCGACTGGGGGGAAAAAACCGCTACCTGGTTCGGCTGGTGATGCAGCGGTGGGACGAGGACGCGATCAGGAAGCTGGGGATAATCAAGGGCCGGTCGATGGCGGTGGGAATCAGGGCATCCCTAAAGCGGAGGCAGTGCTGCCGGCGCGCCTTCCTGCGGGGCGTCTTCCTGGGAGCGGGATCGATCTCGCGGCCTGACAAGGCCTATCACCTGGAGATAATCGCCAACCAGGAACCGTTTGCCCAGGAACTGGTCGAGATGATGGCCACGCTCGGACTTAACGCGCGGATCCATATCCGCAAGCAGAAACCGATCATCTACCTGAAAGGGGTGGAGCAGATAGCCGAACTGCTCAGCATGATCGGGGCGCACAACTCCCTGCTGTACCTGCAGGAACTGCGGATAATGAAGGAGATGCGCGGCAATGTCAATCGGCTGGTAAACTGCGACACCGCCAACCTGGAAAAGACCGTCAGCACCGGGCTCAGGCAGGCTGAGTCCATCAGGCTGATAGCGGAGCGGCTGGGGATGGAGAGGATAGACCCCAAACTCCGCCAGGTGGCCGAGGCCCGGCTCAGCCATCCCGAGGCCACCCTGGGTGAGCTGGCGGAGATACTGGGGACGGGGATCAGCCGCTCGGGGATCAACCACCGCCTGCGGAGGCTGGAACAGATCGCCCGGGGACTGGCGCCGGATTTATGAAAACAGAATAAGAAAAGGCCATAGAGAAAGAGAAAAAGAGAGAATCTAAAAAGAGAGAGAATTTTAATCTAATGCTGGGGGTGGATTAGATTAATGAGAGTGGGTTATGGACTCAATGTAGAGCAGGTACAAAAACTCATAATGACCCCGGAGCTGCGGCAGGCCATCACCATCCTGCAGCTTTCCGCAATCGAGCTGGTTGACTACATCCAGCAGGAAGTGCTGGAAAACCCGCTGCTGGAAGTCAAGGACGACGAGGGGGAAGCCGGGGAAGCGGTGGTGGAGGAAAAGGCCGAGGCCACCTCGGAAAAAGAAAAAGAGACCTTTGACATCGACTGGCAGGAGTACTTCTCCGACCGGAGCGACCTGGGCTACATAAAGCAGCCGCGTGAGGAACAGTCGGAGTACTCCTATGAAAACTACCTGGCCAAGGACCCGTCCCTGCACGAGACCCTGATGCTGCAGCTGGACCTGGTAGTGCTTTCCGACCTGGAACGGAGGATAGGGAGGTTCCTTATCGGGTGCATCAATGACACCGGGTACCTCCAGGTTCCGCTGGAGGAGGTCGCCAAACGCTTTGGCGCCTCCCTCGAACAGGTGGAGGTGGTGCTGAAGATAATCCAGTCCTTCGACCCACCCGGGATAGCCGCCCGCAACCTGGGAGAATGTCTCCGCATCCAGCTCGTGCAGATGAACAAGCTTACCCCGATGGTGGAGAGGGTGGTCGAGCATCACCTGGAGGACCTGGCCAAGGGCCGGATAAACCACATCAGCTCCCAGTTGGGCATAAGCCCCCGGGAGGTGCAGGAGATAGCGGACCTGATCCGCTCGCTGAATCCCAAGCCGGGGAACGAGTTTGGCTCCCTGAACGACATCCGGTATATCATCCCCGATGTGATCGTGGAAAGGGTCAACAACGAGTATGTGGTGCTGGTCAACGACACGGCGGTCCCCCGTCTGGGTCTGAACAACACCTATCACTCCCTCCTGACCAGACACGAGGTCAACGACTCGGAAGCCCGGAAGTACCTGGAGGGCCGGCTGAACTCCGCCGCCTGGCTGATACGCAGCATCGAACAGCGGCGTCTCACCCTGTACCGGGTTGCTTCCTGCATCGTCAACATCCAGACTGAGTTTCTGGAGCGGGGGGTAAAATATCTGAAGCCGATGAACCTGCGCCAGGTGGCGGAGATCGTCGGGGTACACGAGTCCACGGTCAGCCGGGCCACGGCCAACAAATACATCCAGACCCCTCAGGGCGTCTTCGAGATGAAGTTCTTCTTCACCAGCGGGGTCGAGGACGAGATGGGTTCCCGTTTCTCCTCCCAGAGCATCAAGCGGATGATCAAGGACCTGATAGAGGCGGAGGACCCCTCCACGCCACTCAGTGACCAGAAGCTGGCCTCGATCCTGAAGCAGAAGGGGATCCCGGTGTCCCGCCGCACGGTCGCCAAGTACCGCAGCGAGGCAGGACTGGCTACCACATCGCAGAGGAAGCGATACTAAAACCCTGGTGGTGAATCTGATAAGTCCGCAGAGAAAGAGCCTGAACAAACGAATAGTCGAGTGGGGTATAACCTTACTGGTGGCGGCGGCGGTATTAATCGCCGTTGATTTTTGGGCGGGACAGAGCTTCGGCGGTCCTCCCCCCTTCGAGTCGTTCTACCGCTTCAGCGGGGAGCTGAAGCCGGGCGAGTTCCAGCGGCAGGTCAAGAGCATCGAAGGGGAGCAGGGGATCCGGGTGGCCTTCCTGGGCGACTCGGTGATCCGCGGCACCGCGGTGGCGGAGAGCAAACAGACTATCCCCGCCTACCTCCAGAAGTCGATCAACAGCGATCCCGACCTGCGGTCGAGGGGTATCAAGGTCTTCAACTTCGGCATCGCCGGGGCGCGGGACGCCGACAAGTACGGGGTTTTAAAGACCCTGCTGGACCGCGGCGCGGTGGACCTGGTGGTGATGAACGTCTCCTACCCCTTCTACTCCGAGGAGATTTTAAAGATACCGGTGCAGTTCCCCCACATTTACTACGACGCCTTCTCCCCGCAGGAAAAGTCGGAACTGGGGATAGCCGACCCGGCAGCGCTTCGGATCGGCGGTGACACCGACTGGGGAGTGAACAAAAGCGCCGAATCCAAGTCCCAGAGCCCGGACCAGGCGGTGGCGGGGTCGAAGCTGGAGCAGGCGATCGTCGATCGTGGAATCAGCCGGTGGAACCTGTACCGCTACCGGGTGGACATAAACTCGTACCTGTTCGGGGGACACCCGGTGCAGGAGGGGCGGAAGCTGCTCGAAAAGCGGCTGGGCAAGAAGCTGACCGCCCGGGAGGTAAACGTGTTCAACGCCGACGTGGAAGGGGTCCCGGTGGACCAGAACAACCTGGCGGCTAAGGACCGGCCCGAGAACCTGATCAAGACTTACGACCAGTTCGAGTGGGCGGAGCCGGAGATCCAGCACCTGAGGAAGGTCTTCCGGGTCGGCCCGGTGGACGAAAAGAACATCGGCTACCGCTACCTGGAAAAGACCCTGCTGCTGGCGAGACAGCGCGGGGTCCGGGTGGTGATCTTCCTCTCTCCGGTCAACACCGCGCTGCTGGACGAGCACTTGGCCCTCGATCGGGACGACTGGCAGAGATTCACCACCCAGGTCAAGGGGCTGGAGTCTGTCCCGGGGGTGTCGGTCTGCGACCTGCAAAACTCGGTGGAGCCGCGGTTCTTTCACGACTCCCTCCACATGGTGGACGAGGGCAACGAGCAGACCGCCCGGGTCCTCTACCGCCAGATAAAACCGGAACTGATGGGGTTGGCTAAATGATATTCAACACCTGGACCTTCGGACTCTTTCTATTGATATTCGCGGCCCTCTACTGGCTGATCCCGGGGCGGGCGCGGGCGGCGGCCCTGCTGCTGGGGGGGCTGGTGTTCTATACCTACTATTACCCGCCGCACACCATCTTTATCGTGGTGCTCTCACTGGCGGTCTTCGGGCTGGGGTGGCTGGTGGAGCACAGCCCGGAGGGAGCGAAAAAGAAGACCTGGCTGGCGGCGGGGATCGTGCTCTGCCTGTCCAGCCTCGGCTACTTCAAGTACTGGAAGCTGCTGCTGGCGACCCTGAACCAGGCCTACGCGCTGGCCGAGATCGAGATCAGCTACCAGGTGGTCTCCCCGCTGGTCCCGCTGGGGATGTCGTTCTTCGTCTTCGAGTTCATCCACTACCTGGTAGACGTTTACCGGGGAACGGCCCGGACCTCGTCCCTGCTGAACTTCGGGGTGTTCGCGATGTTTTTCCCCACTCTGGTGGCCGGGCCGATCAAGCGCTACCAGCCGTTCCTGCAGCAGCTCCAGGAGCCCCGGACCCCGCGGACGGACATGATGCTGGAGGGAGCCGCGCGAATCGTCCTGGGGATAGCCAAGAAGGTGGTCATCGCCGATTCCATGACCAGCTTCATAACCCCCTTCCACAACCCCGCGGCGGCGACCAACACGGAGCTGTGGATAGCCATCTACGCGTATTCGCTGAAGATATTCTTCGACTTCTCGGGCTACTCCGACATCGCCCTGGGCAGCGCCCGGGTGCTGGGATTCGACATCATGGAGAACTTCAACTACCCCTACCTGCGATCCAACGTCTCGGAGTTCTGGCGCAGCTGGCACATCTCGCTCAGCAGCTGGATCAGGGACTACCTGTACATCCCCCTGGGGGGGAACCGCAAGGGCGAGGCCCGGACCATGGTAAACACGATGGCGGCGATGGGGCTGTGCGGGCTGTGGCACGGGGCGTCCTGGAACTTCGTGGTCTGGGGCCTGTACCACGGGATGGGGCTGGTCTTCTACCGGCTCTACCACAAGCTGGTCAATCATTTTTCCCGGGGAGATAAGCCAGCGGAAGGCGGGGGCATTGGCAGGCTCTGGGGCTGGGCAGTGACGGGTCTCAGCGTGTTCATCACCTTCAACTTCGTCTCGGTCGGCTGGGTGTTCTTCGTCAACGGCACCCGGGAGGCGTTCTACATCCTGGGCCGGATTCTCGGCCTGGTATAAGCGGAGGTTGGAAGATTGATGCAGAGAGTCCTCTGGTACAGCGTAATCTGGCGGGGCGTCCTGCGCGGACTGCTGCTGGCGGCACTGATCATCCTGGCGGTGCTGTTCTCCACCGGGCAGGAGTCCAAGTTTATCTATACGGATTTTTGATATGAGACCGCTCAGGACGTCTGACATCGCGAGAGCGGTCGGTATCCACCCGAACACGGTACGGGTTTACGAACAGTGGGGGTTCTTGCCCCCGGTGCCGAGGAGCGAAAGCGGGTACCGCCTCTTTTCCGGACTGCACCTGGAGCAGGTGCGGCTGGTCCGGATGGCGCTTCGCTGCACCCAGCTGGGGGGCGCGATACGCCGTCAGGCCCTGGGGGTGGTGGAGAGAGCGGCCGGGTGTGACTTCCCGGCGGCCGGCCAGCAGGCCCGGGACCTCTGGGAGATGGTCAGGCGGGAGCGGGAGGTGGCGGAGGCGGCGGTCATCCACCTGGAACAGTGGGCCGAGGGCAGGACCGGGTCCGAAGACCTCCCCGGGATGCGCATCAGCGAAGCCGCCGCACTGGTAGGGGTCAGCATCGACCGGCTGCGGGACTGGGAGCGCAACGGCCTGCTCAGCGTCCCCCGGGAGGAATCCAGCGGCTACCGGGTTTACGGACCGGCTGAGATCGAACGGCTGCAGGTCATCAGCGCGATGCGCAAGGCCAGGTACAGCCAGATGTCGATACTGAGGGTGCTGCAGACGCTCGACCGCGGTAATAAGGAGGGGCTGAGACAGGCCCTGGACAGCCCGGCCCCCGATGACGAGCTGTACTACCACTGCGTGTTCGACCAGTGGCGGCAGGCCCTGGCAGAAGCGGAGGAGAACGCGCGGCGGATGATCGGCCACCTGGAGAAGATGTCGCTCTGGTTCAAGTAAATATCTGGGCAGGTTGCAAACCCTCCACTTTACCCCCGTGGTTACAGTCGTCAGGTATAATCCGGGGAGGTTAAGCAAGGAGGGGTTTTTTATTAACTCAGGACTGACTATTGCACTCATTGAGAAGTCATCCCGGTACCTCGAACAACTTTGCCTGATATGAAATATCTAATAATAGTCAGGACCGGCTATCAAGATACAGGCGGCGCTAAATTTTGACTGCAAGAACTGGATAGGTGATAACCCCGGTTACCGGCCTGAACCTCCCCTGGAAGTTTTCCATAGAATATGGAAAGAAAAGGGAGGTGTCTTTATGCCAGAGTATGCCTACAGCCGGGGCTTCGAATGGGACGACCGTAAGCCTTCCAGAGGCGGCGGGACGGGGTACCGGGAGGACAGCGAACTGGTCCCGGATATCGAAAAGGCGATCAACGGCCAGTACTCGGCGATCAATTGCTACGCTCAGCTGGCGGAGCGGGCCCCCAACCAGGAGGAAAGGGAGCGAATCCTGGAGATCAGGAAGGACGAGATCAGGCACTACCAGACGTTTACCGGGATATACCGGGAACTGACCGGCAAAAAGCCCAGCCCGCGGATGGTCGGGGAGTGCCCGGAGGACTATCGGAAAGGACTGCGGGCGTCGCTGCAGGATGAACAGAAAACGGTGGATTTCTACCTGGACATCGCTGACCAGGCGAAAAGCGCTTACATCAAAAAACGGTTTAAACGTGCGGCCGCAGATGAGCAGAACCACGCGGTCTGGTTTTTATACTTTTTGACTTCGGGGGGATCGGCTGGATAAACCCGTTTGGGTAACGGGTGGTCAGGAAGAGCCGGCAGTATTTCCTGGGAAATATAACTTTTTGTTTGGCGTTAAAAAAATTATCCGGTTAACTTTTCAGCCTTCTTAGGTTTGATGATGTAAAGTTGGGAGAGGAGCATACCCGTCAGCATCAGTGCGCAGCCCACGATCTCCCGGGACCCGAGCGTCTCGCTCAGTATCAGGTACCCGCCCAGCGCGCCGAAGACCGTTTCCATGCTGAGGATGATAGCGGCGTGAGCGGGGGAGGCGTTTTTCTGGCCCACTATCTGCAGGGTATAGGCGATGCCGACCGAGCAGAGCCCGCCGTAGAGGATCGGGACCAGCGCCGCCAGGATTCCGTTCAGGGAAACGGTCTCAAACCAGAAGGCGGCGCCCAGGCTCAGGAGCGAGCAGGTGATGAACTGAAAGAAGGCCAGTTTTAAGGTGTCCACGGCCCGGGAGTAGCGGTCGATCAGGAGGATGTGGGCGGTCCAGAAGAAGGCTCCCAGCAGTTCCAGCAGATCGCCGTGGGAGATGGTGAATCCCTCCTTGATGCTGAGGAGGTAGAGGCCAACGACGGTCACGGCCGAGCCCATCCAGGTGCTGAGCGAGGGCCGGTGCCTCAGCAAAATGCCGAAAATCGGCACCAGCACGATGTAAAGGCAGGTGATGAAGGCGGCCTTGCCGGCGGTGGTGTAGACCATGCCGGCCTGCTGCAGGGAGGCGGCGATAAAGAGTATCGTCCCCGCGACGGCACCGACCCGCCAGCCGCTTTTCGGCCGAGCATCGCCGGTGCTGGGGGAGTTGTTGCGGAAAAAAAACATCAACGGCAGGAGCGAAAGCCCGCCCAGGGCGAAACGCACCCCGTTGAAGGTGAAGGGACCTACGTGGTCCATCCCCACCCGCTGGGCGACGAAAGCGAATCCCCAGATTGCAGCCGCGAGTAAGAGCAGTAAATTAGAACGCATCCTCATAGCTTAGAATCACCCAGCGGTAGAGAGTATTTATCAATTGTAGGCCATGCAGCAGAATTGGTCAAGGGTAGGGAAACGGGAAAGGGACTGGCTGCATATTACTATCAGCCAGCCCCTATTGCTTATTAAGCTTATTTAGAGCTATTTAATCGACCCGGCTATCTTCATGGCCTCTTCCTTGTTAAAGCCATGGAGGGCCAAACTGTAACTCACTCCATCCTTTTCCCACATCAGGCCACTCGGTTCCAACCAGGCCCCGGTTACCCCGTTGACTTCGACCGACTCGACCGGACCATCGGTGGCGAATCCAAACTGCGTCTCCTCGTTCAGTACCCTCTGCATCAGGATGATGTCATTCCCCGGTCCGCTGTAGTACAGGTTGACGTACATATCGGAACCCTTATAGGTCCGGGCCTCCTTGAGGGAATAGCCCACCGGCAGGTATTCCGGAGCCAGCACCTTGAAACACACTGCCTTCTGGGCCTCGCCGAGGCTGGGGTAGCTGACCATTGCTTCCATCAGTTTTTTTTCAGCGGCATCGCTTTGCACGGATATCATGATTTCTCCTTCATCAGTCTGCTTGGTAATCACGCCTTCCCGTGCCAGCTTCTCCTGTTCTTCCTGGGTGAGAATGTTTTCACTGGGCGATTGGTCCTTTACCTGCATAACCGTGGTGAAGGGACCCAACTGCAATACCTTGGAAACATTAGCGCTTATGTTGTCCGCCAGCGCTGTCATCACCCCCGGAAACGCCATCGCAAAACCGAGTAGAGCCATGATGGCGAATGTACCTAAAACCAGGGCGGGTTTGCGCCCCCTAAAAAACCGGTTCATCGCAGCCTCCTTGTCATATCGTCCGTCTTTTCTAGCCTGGCAGCGGTCCATCAGCCGCCGCCGGACTCTTTCCCTGGTCCGACCGTCCCGGCTGAAGTCCATCCGGGACAGGTCAAAAGCCAGTTTCAAGGCGCCTTCGTATTTGGGCGGCACATCCGCAGTATCGTGTCGAGATTTCCGGTCAAGGATGTCATCCAGGTCCCGGCTGAATTCTTCAACCAGTTTTTCCTGGTTCATGGTATCACTCCCCACTTTCGAGCTTGGCCCGGAGCTGATGCAGGGTCCGGTAGATGACCACACCCACATTACTCTCGGAGAGGCCGGTCAGCCTGGCGATCTCCCGGTTTTTCAGCCCGCCCGCGAACTTCATGGCGATGATGTCGCGCTCCCGGTCCCCAAGGGACCTCAAGGCTGCACGGAGCCTGACCTGATCCTCGTTTTTCAGGGCCGCCTCCTCGGGAGACGGCTGCGGAGAGACCTGGTCGGGGACACTCTCCAGGGAGAACCACCTCCAGCGATTCCGACAACGATAGTAGTCGTTCACCGAGTTGCGGGCGATGGTAAAAATCCAGACCTCAAAGGGCGCCTTTTCCGGGTTGAAGGACCCGAGCTTTTTCAATATCTTCTCAAAGACCTGGCTGGTCAGCTCCTCGGCATCGTCGGTGCTGCCGGAGCGGTAGTGCATGTAGTTGTAGATGCGGCTGTAGTAAAGGTCAAAGATCTCGGCGAACACCTCGGCATTGACCTCGTTCCGCAGCTGCGAGAAAAAGCTCTGTTGAATTGCTGTTGTCAGGGTTTTCTCCATCCTTTTCTCCTTATCAAGAACCCTGCCTGGCCAGGCGCTTCTGTATGTAAGTACGCTCGATCGGGTCAAGCATTACATTATAGGGCGGTTTTTAAGGACACACTCCGGTTCTATTATACCTGACCGGGGGGCCGCGCCGGGGAATCCTGGCGTCTGGCGGCGGTCAAGTATTCTTTGGGCCCCATATTCCATAAAAATTACTAAATTTAACCGTCCCAATAGAAAAAGGATAATGTAAAATAATCATAGAATCTAATGTTATAACTAAACTATAGGCAATATAAAATAATGTTAACAATACGAGCCCTGGGTTATATTCGGGGTTTGGAGCGGGTGTTTCCCGGCGGGGGGTGATCGAAGCAAACGCCGTAAACCAGAGAAGGAGGCCTGAAAAAGCCATGAATAAAGGGATTAAGGTATTTATGGTCATCATCCTGGCGGCCGCGGTGGTCCTGCCGATTTTCTCGTTGGCCAGTCCGGCGAACGCCAAATTTTTCCTCGAAGTAACCGAGGTGGCGACACTGCCGTCACCGAGCTCCGGTGACGGATCACTCACACAGGTCGGTTCGCTGGTCATCAACATGATACCGGAAAGGGCGGCGGCCATCAACGGGCAGGACTGCTACCTGAGACTGCCGGCCGGGTACAAGCTGGATGTGGATGGCGGCGGAATCAGCATGGAAGGTCAGGACAGCACTGTTGCGCAGGAGGTGTACAAAAAGAACGATTTTGACAACCGGGTAAGCCTTATATTCGAGAATATAACCCCGGCTCCAGGAGCAGATACATACCAGATTATGATCCCGCTCCAGATCTACATCCCGAGTGGGATCAACGGAAACACCCATTTGGAGGTATTCGTCCCATCATACGGAGCAATTCACCAAGTAATAGTGGCCAGATCAAGCGCAACGACATCCACGCAGCCCACCGAACCGGCACCGAAGCCAACAAACAGCCCACCGGCGGGCAGCACCTACCGCATGAGCCAGGTAGCGGAAATAGAGAAACCGGGCACCTTTGGCCGTATACTCACCCCTATCGGGTCGCTGATCGTCAGCATGGCCCCGGACGCGGCGAAGGCCGCCAACGGGCAGAACCTTTACCTGAGCCTGCCTCTCTTGTATGATCTGGATGTGGACGCCGGCGGCATCCGAGTACTAGGTCAGGATAGCGGGGCCCCCGCGGTAAGTGCGGCTGAAAAGAATGAAATGCACAATGCCGTGGCTCTCGCCTTCAATAACCTGGAGCCGGCCCCCGGGGCAAGCACCTTCCAGATCGAGATACCGCTCAAGATCTTTGTTCCGCATGGATTCATAGGAGACAGCATAATGGACATATCCGCCCCGTCCGGCTCGGTGTACAGCAGCGCCCGGGTGGTGGTCGCGCATACACCCACACCGGTGTATCTGATCGGGGAGGAACCGGAACCGACAGCCAATACCACATCGGCGGGCAGCACCTACAGCATGACCCGGGTGGCGACCCTGCCGTCGCCGAGCTCCAGTGACGGTTCGTGCACCGCCATCGGTTCGCTGGTCGTAAGTATGGGTCCGGATACGGCGAGGGCCGCCAACGGGTTAAAACTCTACCTGAGCCCGCCGCCCTCGCCAGACGGGTATAAGCTGGACGCGGATATCGACAGTGTCCGCGCCGAGGGTCAGGACAGCGGAGCCCCCGCGGTGTACGCGAACAAAAAAATAGACGGCTCCAGTTTGATCCTGACCTTCAATAACATGGCGCCGGCCCCCGGTGCAGTTACTTACCAGGTTGTGGTTCCGCTCAAGATCTACGTCCCGGGTGAGGCCGGTGGAGACATCCAGCTGGATATAGCCGTCCCGTCCAGTTCGAAGTACAGCAGCGACCGGGTGGTGGTGGCGAAATCCTCATCACCGCGGCAGCCGGAACCGGAAGAGGAACCAACCGAACCGGAATCGGATGAGAGCTACCGCATGACCAAGGTGGTTAACCTGCCTTCTCCCAGTACCAGTGACGGGTCATACACCAGTGTCGGCTCGCTGATAATAAAAATGAAAGGTGAAAAAGCGGCGGCCGCCAATGGACAGCACTTTTACCTGAACCTGCCCTCTACCCCCGCTGGATACAAGCTGGACGTCGATACCGACGAGATCGGGGTGGAAGGCCAGGACAGCGGCGCGTCCGCGGTGCAGGCTAAAATGCAAAGGGTTAATGACCAAACCCTTAATCTAGTGGTCAATAACATCAGCCCCAAAAAGATGGACGGAGACTACCAGATAAAGATACCCATCCAGGTTTACATTCCCGGCGGTGTCTCCAAAGAAACCAGGATTACGGTTTCCGCCCCTTCAAGTTCCATGTACCCCGGCGGTTACGCGGTGGTGGCGAGAATCAGCGCCCAGGAACCGCCCGTGGAAACAGAGCCCACGGACCAAAAACCAACCACCGCGCAGCCGTCCGATCAACCCGCGTCTAAGCCGACCGTGATGCGCTTCGCCATCGGTAGCACCGACTACCGCGTCAACGACCAGGCGCAGACCATGGACACCGCGGCGGTCATCAAGGAGGAGAGGACCCTCCTGCCGATCAGGTACGTCGCCACCCCGCTGGGGGCCTCGGTGGACTGGAAGGCGGAGGAGAAGAAAGCCGTCATCTCTATAAACGGAAAGACCATCGAGCTCCGGGCCGGTCAAAACACCGCGCTGGTCAATGGGGTGGAGGTCATGATCGATCCCGGCAACATGAACGTCTCGCCGGAGGTGGTCCCACCCGGCCGGATCATCCTCCCCCTGCGGTTTATCGCGGAAAACCTGGGGTGCGAGGTGGAGTGGGACTCCGATCGGAGGACCGTTACAGTGACGGGTGCCAAGCCGTAAGAACGCGGTGCGGCCGGGTTAAACCCGAAGCGCCCTTGACCGGATGAAAAAAGCGCCCCCGCAGAGGTGGGCGCTTTTTATCGCTATCGGAAAGTATATTTAGAGGGCTTTCCGATGCAAGCAAGTGCAGCTACGGCTACCGCCAAGGGCGGGAGCCTAGCTTTCTTCGCCAATACTTTCGCGTGTGCTACTGCTCGCGGTAGCCTTCGCCCAACCGCCTGCGGGTATCGGCCAGGACCCGTTCCAGGGTGGGTATATCCCTGGCCGTGAGCCCGGGGACCGCCGTGTTGGCTTTCAGGCGCGAGATGGCCTCCTCCACCGGCACGATCCGAAACTCCAGCCGACCGCTCTCGACGTACTTGTAGGAGTAGGTCGGGGTGTAGGAGACCTCGGTCAGCGATGTCACGCCGCTCCCCAGGTCCTTGGTCAGTTTGAGCCTCAGGATTACGCCGCTGTTTCGCTCCAGTCCGTGCTGATCGGCGATGAAGTTGCCCATCGAGTAGATCACGAACTTGGTCTTATCCCCCTCCTTGATGAACTCCATCGTCTCGATCACATGCGGGTGGCTGCCCAGGATGACATCGGCCCCGGCCGCCAGGAACTCCCGGGCTAATCTTTTCTGCGCCTCGGTCGGTTTGGGGCTGTACTCCACCCCCCAGTGGAGGACCACCACCAGGGTGTCCACCTTTGGCCGCAGGGCGGCGATGTCCTCCAGCACCTGCCGGCTGTCCAGGAAGTTGAAAAAGTAGGGGTGCTGCTTCGGGACCGGCAGGCCGTTGGTGCTCTCGCCGTACGCCAGGTACCCCACCCTGACCCCCTGGATGTCCTTGATCAGGTAGCGGCCGCGCTCTTCCCTGCTGCGGAAGGTCCCGGTGGTCTCCAGCCCGGCCTTGGCCAGGACGTCCATGGTCCTGATGGCCCCCTGGTAGCCCATGTCCAGGATGTGGTTGTTGGCGGTCACGATCAGGTCGTAGCCGGCCGAATCCAGGGCCAGGGCGAACTCGTCCGGGCTGTTGAAGCGGGGATAGCCGGTATAGCCGTGGGACGCCCCGGCCAGGGGAGCCTCGAAGCAGGCGGACGCGTAGTCGGCCTCGGAGATGCTTGGACGGACCAGGTCGAAAAACTGGTTGTAGTCGTAAAGGCCGCCTTTCCTGGCGCCGGACGCTATCTGGGTGTTGTGCATCAAGATGTCGCCGGTGGCCAGGATGGTGACCGTCCGCTTCTCCGGCAGCGCTATCGTCGGCTCCACGTCGCTGGGACGGGGACGGACGAAGACGGCCGACAGCGCGAGGACGATTATCAGGAGCAGCGCGAGGTTCTTCTTGAAAACAATCCCCTCCTGGTTAAACACCCCAAAAAATGCGTATTTTGCCTACATTATATAGGAAACAGCGGAATATAGCGACTAAAATCGGTCGACCGGGGGCGGCTGTCCGTGGTGGCGGCAGGTGCGGACCCGGATAGGCATTTGTTTAGGGAGTGACGGTGGAAATAAGACGAGATCAGACGATAATTTGACCCGGCATAAAGAAAGAAAGCCCGCATAAAGGATGCAACACACTCAGAATAAACTTATGTTTATATACCTAAACTTTATAAATAAATATAACATTTAAATAGAATAATTATATAAAAGGAAATAGTATTTATAGGTAAAAACTAGATGAGAGATCACTGCTAGATAAAGCAAGATGTCCCGATGGGGTCCAGGGCTCAAATTTGGCCCCGGGAGGCCGCCGGGGGTCATAACGGAGGGAAAGGTATCATCCCGGCATCCGAAACGCCTCCTGCGCGATTCTCGCGGGAGGGTCGAGAGCAATGATTACAGTGAGAAAGGATCGGGGATTACACCTTAGAGACGTTCTCTCTGGGCAGTTTGCTGACGACAATCCATTTCAGCCATTTGAACTCATTGTGGTATTCAAAATATTTGTTATATAATTATATATAAATATATTACCTTAGAGAAGAAACAAAATAGGACTTCCGATTCTTCAACCTTATCGACCTTGTTCCATTTTAGTTTCGTTTCATCCGGGTCCAGTGAGTATACCAGAGTCGGATATGGTGTAATGATGCACCTTTGAAATCAAATAACAACAAAGAGGAAATAGCTGGATGAGGGAGAATAAATAGTTATTCTATTTATTAAGGATTGCCAATATGAAACTGGATTTCGACTCTTTGAACTTTTTATCAGGGGTTTCCGCTGCAGTTTTTATAATAAGCGTTTTTACGCATCTGCTTTCGTTTTTCGGAGTTAAAATCTTTTCCCCCGTTGTATTAATTATGTTTTTTATTATTATAATACTGGGTTTTCCCGCCCAGTATGCAATTGCCAGATTATTAAACAAAAGTTTTTGGGAGCCCGCCTGGAACTGGTTTAAAGCGATGAAAGGGTGCCCTAGATGGATGAGTAAACTTAACCTGGGATTATTAATCTATACTATTACAGTTTTTTTAGGAACAGTATTTTTAGAATTTAAAACCGGCAAATATTTTAATACTTCATGGCAGATTTTACTTTCCTGCTTCTGTTTGTTTTTATCATTTGCATTTTTATCAGTCTTCTATTCCGCATCGAAGGTTTACTATACCAGGGAGCTGTTCATAGAGAAGGCTGTCGCCAGGATCAGGTCCTCAGACAAGCCTGAAGGATAAGCAGCACAGGTTTATTATTATAACAAAAGCAGGTATCAGTTATGGAGGGGGCTGTTCGAAGAATTCGACAGCCTGCCGTTTTACACTTTGTCAACTTCGGTTTTAAGTCCGTCGACGCGCCGACCCTGGCATCGATTTAAAAAACGCTTTCACTCGCGAAGATTTACGATGGTTTCTAGAAGGAGCAGGATATAAACTCCAGATATACAGACATCGAAGCGCTCGCCAATTTCCTTCTCGGGGGTCAGATCTCAACTGGCCACTACCAGTAAAGGACAGCCCCAAGAAGCGCGAACTGCTGCCCAGGTTCTACGAGATCAAGGAACAGAGCAGACTTCCGGTCTACATCTACCTGATCCAGCGGCTGTAGTAACGAACGTACATCATCTTGGTTGACAGTCCGGGAAATTGCCATTATAATCAAAAAAGTTTCCAGGAAAAGGTGGTGTCTATTTGGCGATTGTTCTGTAAGGCGCATCTGTGATTCACAGGAAGAGCGATCTTGTGATCGTTTTGTGCTGTGCCAAATGCCTTGCAGAATACACCAGATGGATGCTTTTTATTTGCGTTTTAATGATCGAGCATTCAGCGGGCATGGTGTATAGCTGTGCCTGCTTGTTTTTTCGTGATTATTCGCGAGGCATCGGCACGCACGACATTTAAGAAAGGGGGTTAAAATCATGAATAATCGGTTCGATATCGACTTTTTAAGAGAAAACATGATGGGTCCCAACTGCGTAAGAATACTGGAAGAGCTGAGCGAAGATTTTACCTTGAAGCCGGACGCGCGGGTTCTGGATCTGGGGTGCGGCAGAGGACTGACGTCCATCTTTCTGGCGGAGGAGTTCGGGGCCCGGGTTTTCGCGACCGACCTGTGGATCCCGGCAGCCGAAAACTTCCAGCGCTTTAAACAGCTTGGGCTGGACGACCGGATCACCCCTATCCACGCGGAAGCGCATGAACTCCCTTTCGCCGAAGGGTTTTTCGACGCGATCGTAAGCATCGACGCCTACTACTACTTTGGCGCCAAGGAGGGATTCCTGGACCGGTACATGGCTCCACTGGTAAAAAAGGACGGCCTTATCGCGATAGCCGTACCCGGACTGAAAAAGGATTTCGATGCCGAAATCCCCGAGGAACTGGTTCCGTTTTGGGAGGAGGACATGAACTTTTTCTCTCTGAAATGGTGGCAGGACCTTTGGTCCAGAGCCGAAACCATCGAACTGACCCACTGCAGATCGCTGCGCTGCCACGAAGAGGCCTGGCAGGACTGGCTGCAGTGCGACAATCCTTATGCCAAAAGGGACATAGAAATGCTCAAAGCGGAAGGGGGAAGATACTTCGATACGATCGGGATGATCGCCAAAAAAACCGGTGACGCAGAGAACCGGGAGCCGGCGTCGGGATCATAGATTAAGACCGGGATTTCATACCCCGCTATCAGACCTCGAACAGTTCCCGCGGGGTGGAGGATAGAAACTCGCAGCCGGCGTCGGTCACCAGGACGGTGTCCTCCAGCTTGACCGCGCCGTGCTCGGGATGGGTCAGGTGGATCTCGATGGTCGTCACCGTGCTTTCCGGCAGCTCGAAGTCGGAACCCGCGAAGAGGACCGGCGGCTCGTTGAGTTCCAGTCCTATGCCGTGGCCGATGAAGTTGGCCTTGTTCGGGGCCAGCCCCAGAAAATAGTCGGACACCCCCAGGCGGGAGGCGCAGGTGGAGGCGGTGTCGTACACATCCTTCACCCGGGCCCCGGCCTTCAAGGCTCCGGCCGCCTGGTCGGAGATCTCCCGCAGGGCCGAGTACAAAGCCCTCACCCCACCCGAGGCCCTCCCCAGGACGTAGGTGCGGGTCTCATCGAAGTGGTAGCCCTGGCAGCAGGTCGGGATGTCGATGATCACGGTGTCTCCTTTTTCGATCACCCTTCGAGAGGGCCCGGCCGGCATCGCCGGGCTCAGGCCCACCCCGGTGATGGTGTTGGCGAAGCCGCTCACCCGGAAGAGGTTCTCCCCCGAGGAGAGAGGGCCGCGGCTCATGAAGAAGTCGAAGTTTCTCATGGCGAAAGCCCCCTCGTGCCCGGCCCGGCGGTGGGCGTCCTCGACCTCCGCCGCCAGCTCCAGCTCGGTCATCCCCTCCCGCAACGACTCCAGCACCCGTTGGTGTCCCCTGGTCACCATCCCGCCGGCGGCCCGGATCAGCTCCACCTCCCCGGTGTCCTTCCGCATCCTCTGCCGCAGTATCTGGTCCGAGATGTTGACCGGTTCGAATTCAGAGAACATCCTGACCAGCCTCAGGTACAGGGACGCCGGGATGACGTCGAGTTCCAGGCCCAACCTTCCCCGGACAATCCCCGCCGGTTTCAGCCCGGCCAGGACCTCCTTGAAGTCGCCGGGGTAGACTATCCGGCCCGGGTCCACCCAGGTTTCAGCCAGTACGAAAGGCAGGGCCCGGCGGACGAAGAGGCGATAGTCCGCCGGGGTGACCAGCAGGATACTGGGCTGCGAGGTGCCGGTGTAGTAGAAGACGTCCCGGGAGAGGACCAGGATCGCGGCGTCGATATCCATCTCGACCAGCTTCTGCTGCAGTGCGGTTATCCTCTGCGTCTTACCCGACAAACGAATCACCCCCAAGGATTTTCTAACCCCTTTTTACCACACCCCGCAGCACCGAAGACCGGAGGGCGCACTCGGTGAATCCGCGCCTCCCGGTTAACATTGTCCCGGGATGGGTTTAGGGAAAACCCCGACGCATCCATTAACGGCGCGGCCGGCCGGCCCGCGAGGCTCATCCCGGCTCGAACGCTGACATACAGGAAGCGATGGGCAGTATGCGATGCCTGCTTTTTACTGCACATAAGGGCAATAAAAGATTGACTTATATGGGCTTCAGATGCTCATACAAATATTTAAACACTCATACAAAGACTCAAATATTTATATTTACAAATATTTTATCGTGTGATATAATCCCGGTCAGGAGGCGGATAGTGATAATGGATATAAAAATAGACAGTTTAATACCTTTTGAAAAAGTAAAAACAGAGATAGACAGAGTTTTTAGCACGGTTGAGAGAAACGGGAAGGTTTTGTTGATCAAAGACAATCAACCAGCATACATTATACTAAAATACGACCCTGAAATACAAAAAATAGAAAAAACCGCTAATACACCTGCTGACAATTATACACTACAAGAGGCGATGAGAATAGTCCTGCGGGACGCTGAAAACCAAACCATGCACGCCTCCGCGCTGGCGGAAGAGATATACAACCGGAGGCTGTACCTGAAGAAGAACGGCGAGAAAGCGGAGTACAACCAGATCCGCGCCAGGTGCGGCCACTACCCCGACCTGTTCGAGGCCCAGCCCGGCAACTTCATCCGGTTAAAGGAAGATTTATCCGGGTAAAGGAAAGTTTAGATGGATGGAGGGTCAGTTATAACCCAGCAGTTCCGAGACGGTTACGAACCGGTAGCCGTCCTGGCGCAGAGCGGATACGATTCCCGGGACTGCCCGCAGCGACTCTGCCCGGCTGTCGCTCATCACGTGCAGCAGGATGATCGACCCCGGCCGCGCGTTGGCCTTCACGTATTCCACGATCCGGTCCGAGCTGGCGGCCACCTCGGGGTAGGAGTCGGGTTCCAGGTCCCAGGTGATGGTCTGCCGGCCGTTCCGCTGCAGGTAATAAGGCAGGAGCAGGAGCTTTTTGCAGTTGGGAGGGCGAAACAGGATCTCCCCGTCGTACCCGGCCGCCCGGATAAGCTGGTCGGTCCGCTCGATCTCGTCCCGGATGTAGGCCGGCGACTTGAAGACCATGCGCTTATGTTGATAGGTGTGGTTCCCCAGCTGGTGGCCGGCGGCCGCCAGCTTTCTGCCCTCGTCCGGGTTTTCCTCCAGATTCGCCCCGATCACGAAAAAGGTGGCCTTTACATCCGATGCCTTCAGGACCTCCAGCACCTGGTCGGTCTTTTTACCGGGCCCGTCGTCGAAGGTCAGGGCGATCACCTTCTCGCTGGTATCGACCCGAGCTACCGGGGCGCCGAAGAACATGAAGGTGCGGGAGTTGGCTGCCTTCAGCCCCGCGAAACAGACAACCGACAGGATCAGAATAGCGGCCAGCGTCCAGCCCAGCGCTTTTTTCATAGTGCCCTCCCGGGAAGGTTTATTATCGCTCTCCGGTACTTAACGCCGGAAACGGGAGAAAGGTCATCCGTTAAATGGAGAGACGCCGGTCGAATCACCCCGGGCCGGCCGGCCGGCTTACTGCAGCGATTCCGATTTTAGCTTCTGCAAAACAATTGCATACCAAAATAGATTAATTGGTGCATTAACAGTAAAATTAATTATTTCTGAATTATTTTTTATATAGCAGAAAAATGTAATCTGTATCACATTAATCAAAGGGAATTATTGTTAAAATTCTCATAGTGACTCATTATGTTTAAAGGGAAAGGAGGCTGCGGTATGAGGTGGCTAAGCGCGATTCCGTATAAATGGGTACTGATAGTCTGCCTGGTATTGGCCGCTGGGGCCGGCAGAAAGTGGTAAGAAAAGAGGCATTGTTACATACTGGAAAAGGGGAGCCACTGAGGCTCCTCTTTTAAATGTAGAAGATCATGCGATAAAATCAAGGCCGCATTCAATCTATAGCTATGGCTGGGCCTCACCCTGCGGTGTCCTGTCGCACCATACTCCCACCGCTTACACGGATTACCCGGACATTATACCTTTCTCATACTTTTCTATATCGCCAGATGCTGTTTATGCTCCAAGCTGGAGAAAGGGTCTTCGACCCTGCCGTACTGCCAACTGCTCATGCTTCGGGTAGATGGGGTAATAAGGCCGAATATGCATCCTGCACTCGGCCTTCTCGCGACCTCCTGTCGCTCGCCCCTCATCTACCAGTCAGCATTCCCCTGCTTCGCAGGTTGTCCAGATGCAATTTCTCATACAAACTTTCTCTTAGGTTCTGAACACTCCCTATGTTCCATCCTGGAGAAAGGGTCTCCCTATGGTCAACCCTAGGGCAGTAAGACGCAGAGCACCATAACGGGCACTGCATGCGCAGTTTAACCAGGTGCTGTATATTCTCATGCCTTGGCTGGCCCAGCCTACTGCTGCTTAATCACCAGGTTGGTGAAAGGGGCTGTTCACTAACAGCCCCTCTGCCCCCGCAGGGCTCACCCACTATTTGCTACATTAATTTCAAGGCTAAGGAACGGATTCCTATCGAGCCTTGTTTATCTCATGCCTAAGCTATAATGAGGGGAGTAATCGGTCTGACGTACCCACAATTGGACTAAT
>JABLWZ010000014.1 GCA_013178275.1 Bacillota bacterium
GGTTTAGTGTGCCCAAAACAGTGCGTGAAGGGTAATAGATACCTATGTTTGAGTTGGTTTTTGCCTCTTCCCGACAGAAAAGAGCGTGCCGCCCAACGTTTTTAAATAATCGTTTTGCGACACGCCCAATCTTATTTATGTCCCCAGTTCTGTTGGCCCATTTTTTGCACTTGGTTTGTATTAAATAAAATTACAATTACGATGAGGAAAGGAGAAAAAAAGCATGACCTATCAGAACATTCTTTACGAAACTGCCGAAGGTATTGCCTGGATCACTTTAAACCGGCCGGAAAGGTTAAACTCCTTGAGTCCCGAGATGCTGGACGAATGGATCGATGCGGTCGGGACCGCCGGCAGGGATGAAGCGGTCCGCGTTGTGGTGGTGACCGGGGCTGGCCGGGCTTTCTGCACCGGTCTGGACCTAAAGTCGCTGGGAGAGGCCAAAATAGAAAATGGTGAGGTGGGAGGCGAGAGAGACGCCGCCGGTACAGGTGTTATCGCAGCGATTCAGAACTGTCAGAAGCCGGTGATCGGAATGGTCAACGGGTACTGTTTCACCGGGGGACTCGAAATCTTATTCGGATTCGATATAGTGATAGCTTCGGAGGAAGCTAAATTTGCTGATACCCATGCCAAGTGGGGTCTCAGGCCTACCTGGGGGCTGAGCCAGCGTATGCCCAGAATGCTGGGAGTGAATAAGGCCAAAGAACTGTCTTTTACGTGCCGGACGTTTTCAGCGGAAGATGCCAGGGAATTTGGCCTGGTTAACCACGTCGTGCCGGCTGATAGGTTAAGAGAGGAAACCATAGCCCTGGGCAGCCAGATTATTTCCAACAGCGTGGAGGCGATAGCGGCGATCAAGGATCTATACAATAAAGGGATGCAAATGACGCTGCAGGACGGCCTTGATTATGAACGAGACGCTCATTATCCGATTTCAGACACCAAAGAAAGGCTGTTTGGATTTAATAAATAGGCATCTTAAAAACAACAGAACACGCTGCCATCCTCGCGATCGGGAGTGGCGTTTGTCTTTCTTACTTTTATTAATTCTTGTTATGTGCAACTCTAACAATCACTGTTATTCGCAGCATTCTTTGTTATTATTACTTTATCCCATGGTCTAGGTGCCAAGAGGCATTACGTTTGCTTGGTGCCTTTTTCTCTGTCCAAGGCTTTATTCCCATGCGACAAAATATCTGTCAAGTGCCCCTTATGCTATAATATTTAGAAAAAGCTCTTGTCTTTCGACAATTTTTTTACAAATACCAGGAATTTGGAAAAATCTCCCGAATTATTAAATTGATAGTTAAACCTCGAGGTCTTTTCCGTGCGCGAGGGGGGAACCTCAGTGATGGACGCATCATTCAGCCAGGCCGCCTTTGAGTTTAACAGCAACGGTCTTCTGATTATAGACAAGGAACTCAAGGTCGTGGGGCTCAATCAAACCGCCTGCAGCCTGCTCAACATAGAACAGGACCAGATTATCGGCATCTTTCTCGGCAACAAGCTGAGTCCGATGCTGAAGTATATGGAACAGACTCTCTACGAGGAGAAAGAGTTCGACTTCGCTCCCTATCTCTACTTTAATGATGGCCGGCCGCGCCTGCTCCGGCTGCAGACCCGGAGACTGCTGGACCCCAGATCCGAACTGATCGGGGGGATGGCCATCATCAGCGAGCCCACCGATATCCTGGAGATGGCCAGCACCGTCTGCGACAGCCTTCCCATCGCGGGCTTCATCTTCGACTACAAGGAACAGATGGTGCACATGAATACCGCGGCGGTCAAGCTTTTTGGGTATGAAGAGCCCGAGTTCAAACAGATGACCGCGGAACAGATCCTCAAGATAATCATCAACCCCAACATCAAGGCTCGACCAGCCGTTCGCTACGTTCTCCAGTCCGGTCTCCCTTCCCGCCAGGTTCGCGACAAGTTCTACACCAAGGATGGACAGTCATTGGGGATCGTCGCCGATATCTTCCCCCTGATGGACACCTTCGGCACCCCGGTAGGGGCTCAGGTGATTATGCGCAAGGTCGAGGAGGAGTTCGTCAGCTTCCAGGGGACCGCCAAGTTTCTGCTGGACATCATGCCGGAAACGATACTGGCGGTAGACAATCAACTGGTGGTGGTGGTTTACAACCAGATGGCCGAAGAACTCTTCAAGGTCCAGCGGATAAACGCCATAAACCTCAAAGTAGAGAAGCTGAAGTCCCAGGTCGATGCCGACCGGCTGCCTATCCTGGAGGGACTGATAACCGGGAGCGACTCGATCAATCAGCCTCTGACTATAACTACCCAGGGTGCCACCCGGGAATTCCTGCTGGACGTGCGGCGGGTCACCGATGAAAACGGCTCCTACCTGGGAGCGATAGCGGTGGTGCGGGAAGTGACCGCGCTGCGGGAGATGGACCGGGCGGTACAGAAGTCAGCCCGGCTGTCTATGATCGGTGAGCTTGCCGCCGGCATGGCTCACGAGATCCGCAACCCCCTGACCGCGGTCAGGGGATTCCTTCAGCTCCTGCAGTCAAGGGCTGCCCGGGAAAGCCTTCCCGAGGTCAACGAGTACTCGGACATCATGCTTACCGAGCTGGATCGGGTCAACGAACTCATCAGCCAGTTCCTGATGCTGGGCCAGAGCCGTCCGGAGAAGAAGATGCCCCTGCAGTTGGACCGCCTGCTGGATGACCTGTGCCTGCTGTTCGAAAACGAGTCGATCATGCGGGAGATCGGCCTGAAACGCGTCAATGGAAGCGTCCTGCCGGAGCTGGAGGGTGACCCCGAGCAGTTGAAACAGGTGTTCACCAACCTGTTCACCAACGCCCTCCAGGCCATGGACGAGGGAGGCCAGCTGACCATCGAATCCCTTTACGACCGGCGGTCCCACCAGGTGGTGGTCAGGTTTATCGACACCGGGCATGGGATGGACCAGGAAGTGCTGGCCAAGGTCTTCGATCCCTTCTTTACCACCCGGGATAACGGCACCGGCCTGGGCCTCGCCATCTCTCACCAGATCATCGACGCCCACGGCGGGACAATCAACGTCCTCTCTGAAGTCGGCAGGGGCTGCACAGTGGAGGTCCTGCTGCCGATAACCCGCTTCGTTTAACGGCAGCGGGTAATTCTCAGTAATAAATATATAAGGAATCCGCGATGCGGATTCCCACTATTCTGACTACCGACTACTCACTACCGACTACTGCTAAAACGCCTCGTCCGAGGGCAGGGTGAAGTAAAAACCACTACCTTTTCCGGGGCTGCTCTCCACCCACATCCTGCCCCCGTGCTCCATAATGATCTGACGGCTGATATAGAGCCCTAGCCCCAGACCGCCAAACGTGCCGGGCATCGCGTTCTGGGCCCGGTAAAACCGCTCGAAAATATACTTCTGGTCCTTCTCCGGGATACCCACTCCCGAGTCAATCACCTTTACCTCGATATCTTCTCCCCTGCGCTTCAGCTCGACTCTGATATCCCCACCCTCCGGGGAATACTTGATAGCGTTGTCGAGCAGGTTGTTCACCACCTGGTTCAGCCGGCTCTGGTCGCCGTAGACCATGTACTCGTCCTCATCCGCTTCCACCAGCAGCCGATGATTCTCGGAAACCGCCTGCAGCCTCTGGCAGACCTCCTGGATGACCGGCATCAGGTCGAACGACCGGTTGTTGCTCTCCAGCTGCCCGGATTCCAAACGGGAGGCATCAAGCACCTCGCTGATCATGCGGGCCATCTGGTCGATCCAGTGGATGATCGACGAACAATACTGGATCTCCTTGTCCACTGCCAGGTATTCGCTGATGCCGCTTCGGGTATCGGCGGAAATCTCCCCCCGCTCCACCTTATCATCCAGTTCCTTTTTCAGGGTGGGTGCCTTTTCAGCCCTCCGCCGTAGTCCCATTTCCATCAGCTGGGCTGTGCCCCGGACGATTCCCAGCGGGGTCCGCATCTCGTGCGAAGCCACCGAGATGAACCCGTCCTTGGCCTTCTCAAAATTGACCCGCTCAGTGATATCCCTTGCCACCGACACCGCCAGTATGATATTCCCCTGGGCATCCCTGACGGGAGAAGCACTGAGGCTGAAAAACCGTTTAACGTCGCTATTATTATTGGGCTCGATGATCATTTCCACCCCGCGCACTACTTCCCCCTGCAGCGCCCGAAAGGCGGGCAGCTCCGAACGGGGTATCCGGACGCCGTTGGTATAGCTCCTTAACGCGGTCGAGGGGTAATCCAGGTTGCGGTCAAAGAAGATCCCCGGCTCCATCCCGAGGTAGTCAGCGGCTTCCCGGTTAAGGCCGATGACCTGTCCGAGAGAGTTCACCAGCACCACCGGGTCGGTGATGCTTTGAATCAGGCTCTCCAGGATAAAAGCCCTCTCCTCCGCCATAACCCGGGACTTGTAGACGGCCTCGTCCAACTTCTCCCTGACCTGGGCGGTTATCTCATGGAGCAGGGTCACCAGGTACCGGCCATCTCTCTCCGGGATGGCGGTAAGCTTCCAGCACCCATGCCCAGCCGGACCGTAAATCTCCAGCTTATCCAGGGTGACCGTCTCACCGGTCCGCCGAGCCGACTCCAGCACCTTATCGATTCTAAATCCCGCCCGGGGGAAGATCTCGATCAGACGCCGCCCAAGGAGCGAACCGCGGACCGCCGGGTTTATCCTGGCGAAGGAGGTGTTGACAAAGACCACCCGATGCTCGGCCCCCTCGGTAACCACCGCGGCGTCGGATAGCCCATCCAGCACCTTGTACATGGTCTCCGCTTCTAACAGTTGATTTGAATTGCTCGCCACCTTCAGGACACGCAAAGAGAAGCCCTCCAAAAAGAAAAAGTCGCTTTTTGTAGAAATTTGACACATTTTATCAAAATCCTGCTGAAGTCGAACGGGTGCCACAAATATTTTTTCCCTTTATAACAACGGTTCCCGTTGTTCCTAGATTTCGACAATTTAGAAAACCCGGGCCCACCAACCCGGGTTCCTTTACCGTTCGGTTCTGATACAATTAGATAAGGTTAATCATCCGCCACCCGCAAGGAGGAGTATGTTTGAGCCTGAAGCAGGAGTTAACAGACTTTCAGCAGGAGATGGAGAAGAGTCTAAAAATTCTCCTGCGCGAAGCCGATGTTATCAAGCACGGCTCCTGTCCCCAGTGTCCCTTCAAGCAAAGGTGCGACGACCTGGACCGTGCAGCCAGCAATCTGCAAAAGGGATTGGCCCTGCTGGATAAGGTGATAGATGTTATCGACAGTTGCGACGCCGCGGACTGATTAAAAACACGTTATCAAGCCGGTTTTAGGCCGGCTTGTCCTTTTTGTCTTCATCATCGTTGTTAACGTTCGTAGAACGCCTAAACTCATTGATCGCCTTCCCGATGGACTTACCCACCTGAGGCAGCTTCCCCGGGCCGAAGATAATCAGGACGATAATAAGGACAATAACCCAGTGCAATGGTTGAAGTGCACCTATAAACCCTATAACCATAGCGCCACTCCCTTAATCATTTATCTCTTAGCGGGCGGAATAACTCACGATTCACAACCCAAGTTTAACCTCCCGTCCACCCGGTGTCAACTGCTCCTAAGCGGTGGGCGGATAGTGCTTTTCGGTGCCGGCCAGTCACTCCCACGGCACTCCAACTATAGTCCAGTGCTACAACCGGTTTAGTTGAGCAATCCGTTCCCTGGCCCGTGAAATCGCCTGCGATACCGCCTCGGGCCCTGGTCCACCCCAGGTCCCGCGGGCCTCCACGCAGCGTTCCAGGCTGATGGAAACATAGATGTCCTCCCCGAAATACTCAAACCCCAGTCCGGTCTCCCGGGCCATCTCCTCCCGGGTCAGGTCCTCCAGCATCCGCTCCTGGCCGATACAGTAAGCGACCAGGATGCCCACAGCCTCGTGAGCCGAGCGGAAAGGCAGTCCCTTGCGCACCAGGTAATCCGCCAGGTCGGTGGCGTTGGTAAAGCCCCTTCCCGCGGCGCGGCGCATCCGATCAGGCCGTACCCTCATGCTCCCCAGCATGGGGGCAAAAACCTCCAGGCACCGCTCCAGGGTGTCCACCGCGTCGAACAGCGCCTCCTTGTCCTCCTGCATGTCCTTGTTGTATGCCAACGGCAGCCCTTTCATCAGGGTCAGCAGGGTGATGAGGTCGCCGAAGACCCGTCCGGTTTTTCCCCTCACCAGTTCCGCCACATCGGGGTTCTTCTTCTGGGGCATGATGCTGCTCCCGGTGCTGAAGGCGTCGTCCATCTCCACGAAACCGAACTCGTCGCTCGACCACAGCACCAGTTCCTCGCAGAACCGGGAGAGGTGCAGCATGATGATGCTGGCTGCGGCCGTGAATTCGACCGCGAAGTCGCGGTCGCTCACCCCGTCCAGGCTGTTTTCGGTGACAGCGGAGAACCCCAGCAGTTCCGCCACCCGCTGCCGGTTGATCGGGAAGGTGGTCCCGGCCAGCGCCCCCGAGCCCAGGGGCATCACATCCGTGCGGCGGTAGCAGTCGTTCAGGCGGTCGATATCCCGCTCCAGCATCTGGACGTAGGCCAGCAGGTGATGGGCTAGGGTGATGGGCTGAGCTTTCTGCAGGTGGGTATAGCCCGGCATCACCGTGCCGGTGTGGGACTCCGCGATCGACAGCAGCGTGGAGAGCAGGTCGACCAGCTTCCCCTGGATCGACCTGATGGCTTCCTTCAGGTACATCCGGACGTCCAGCGCCACCTGGTCGTTGCGGCTCCTTGCGGTGTGCAGCCGCTTGCCGGTTTCCCCGATCCGCCGGGTGAGGATGGTCTCTATGTTCATGTGGATGTCTTCCTCGCTGGAGCTGAACTCCACCCTTCCCGCCTCGATGTCCGCCAGTATCTCCCGCAGCGCCTTCACTATAGCCTCCGCCTCCGACAGGGAGATGATGCCGGCCTCCCCCAGCATGGTGGCGTGGGCGATGCTGCCCTGGATGTCCTGCCGGTACAGGCGCTGATCTACCTCGATCGAGGAGTTGAAGGACTCCACCAGTCGGTCGGTGGCCTTGGAAAAACGCCCTCCCCAGAGTTTCTTGTCAAGGGTGGTCATACGCAGTCGAATCCTCCTTTTTCGGTGGTCAGTAATCGGACGTCAGTCGTCAGTCGTAGGACTTCGAAATAGTAGGAATTTGCTCAGCAAATTCCATTTAGTCTGACTCCGGCGGCGTGAAAAAGCCGGCGTCGGATTAATACCATTCTACACCAAATCCGACGCCGGCCATACTCTTTGCCTCGATTATTCGCGGTCGTTCAGCCGCTTGATGAACACCGCGCCTTCCGCCCGGGTGGCCTGTCCCCGGGGTTTGAAGATAACCCCGGATTTGTACGGGATACCCGCCACCAGCTGGTTTGACGCGGCCAGCTGCACGTCCTGCAGGGCCCAGTCCGAGATGCTCAGCGAATCCAGGAATTTCACGGGCGCCGCTTCTTCGTTCAGGTCGACCCCCTTGTACCTCAGTGCCCGCATCAGCATGCAGACCACCTCTTCACGGGTGACCAGGTCGTTGGGGGCGAACCTGGTCGTGGACTTGCCCATGATGATCTCCGCCCCGTAGGTCCGGTTCACGTCCTGGTAGAACCAGTCGGTGGGTCTGACATCGGTGAACGTGGGCTTGCTCGCCGGCTCCGGCAGCTTCAGCGCCCGGTTCAGCAGCGCCGCGAACTCGGCCCGGGTGATCTTGCCCTCGGGGTTGAACCTCCTGCCCGACACCCCTTTGACGATATCCGCCTTGGCCAGTTCCTCGATCGTCACCCGCGCCCAGTGCCCGGCCAGGTCGGTGAACATGAGCTGTTCATGGCCTTCCAGCAGGGTGTCCCACGCCACCTGGTTCCCGAGACCCAGCCGCCAGAGGGAGATGCCCAGCAGGTTGTTGCTCTGGGCCAGGTCCAGCTTCTCCTTCAGGCTCTGGTCATTCTCGTAGTAGAATCTGTTGTTTACCGTGCCCTGGTCCGTCTGCATCCAGACATCCGCAAACCCGACCCGGTAGTCGTAGCTTCTGCCTCCCCACTGGTAGGTCGGGAGGTAGCGGCTGGGCGGGGACACCGACAGCACCTTGCCGTTCTTCCCGCTCAAGGTGTTGTCCACGTTCTTAAGGCTGACATTCGACTGATCCCAGTTCTTGCCGTCCTTGGTCCACTTGACTCCCGCCAGGCAGATGGCCAGCATCGTCTTCTCCGGCTTCAGGCCGGACGAGAGCGACCTCTGGAGCGCATCCTTGACCAGGTAGTAAGGCGCGCTGGCCGGGATATCGGGGTCCGCCGCGCCCCAGATGTAATGCTGATAGTCATGGGCCATCAGAATCGCCGTGTCCGCGATCTGCCCGATGGCCGCGAAGTCGTAGCCGTTGAAGTAGGTGCTCGGCTGCAGGCAGACCATCATCTTCTTATCGCCCAGTTTCTTGTCGAGCTGTCTCAGGAAGTGGGTGTACTTGTCGCGGAGCCCCGAGTTCTGGGCCCCGTATTTTTTTACTATGGCTTCCTGGGTGTAGGAGTTCAAAAGCCCCTCCAGGTCGACCGCCACCCCCGCGAAGTCGATACCCGCCTTGTTGGAGGAAAGGTAGCTGACCATCGGGCCGATCACCTGGTCGTCCAGCTGTTTGTCGTTCAGGTTCAGCAGCTCGATCAGGATACTGGTGCTGTCCTGGTTGTTGTCGTCCATGGCACCGACCATCAGGTACTTCTCCCCCGTGAGGGCCTTGATGTCGGCCAGGTTCGGGATAACATTGGGAGGGGCCGAAAACTCTGGGTAGCCGTCCTGCGGCCCGATCGGCTCCGCCCAACTGGTGAAGACGATCTTTCCCTGCCAGTCCTTGGCGATACGGCCCCAGGTCAGCGCGATGCTGTCGAGCTTTGACGCTGCACCCAGCTCCGACTCGCTGCCGTATGTATAGAATCCGTGAAACCGCAGGCCGCTGCCCGAGTCGGCCAGCACGACCCCGGGGGTGAGCAGCCCGAAAAGGGCCAAAACACAAAAAGAAAGCAGGAGGATCAGGCGCTTTAGGCCTTTGGGGCCGCTTCGATCCTGATTAACCAGCACTTTAAAACCACCCTTTTTTAAAAGTCCTGGTTAAACTTCGACAGGTCACCGACGCTATCCTGCTGCAAGGCATTGGTGAACTGCTGGAAGGAAAGGGTGGCGCTGGAATTCAAGATATTTTACATATCCAGCGGCCTTAGAGACACAAGGACTGGCTGGAGGTTATTCATTCAGTCCTCCTGCGCCTCCGCACAGCCGCAGAGATACAGCAGCCAGGGGTTCCAGCACGCAAAATGTACGGCGGAACCCCTGGCTACAACGAGCGGTCTTTAAGACCGCGCTAGCCGATCATTTTATCTTTCTGGCGCACTGATAGGCCGCCGCGAGGGCGCCGGGCACCCCGCCGACCTGCATCGCCCAGCAGGACCCGATGAAAAGCCTTTTCACCGGGGTTTCTACATTCACGCTCATGGTATTTTTATGGAACTTCTTCTTGGGGTTCCAGCTCCAGGCGGAACTCGCCCCATCGGTATTATGGGTGAATCTCTCGTAAGTCAGCGGGGTTGCGGCGTCTTTGTACTCGATGCATTCCTGCAACCCGGGAATCAACCGGGAAACGTTGTCTATCATCGCATCCATCGCTTTTTCCTTAAGCTGTCTATATGCCTCCTTGTCTCCGCCGCCCCAGTTGTTCATCCAACGGTAAGGCACAATGGTGTGAAGCATCAACGAGGACTTCCCGTCGGGAGCATGCGCGGGGTTCAGTATTGACGGCGAAAAAAGCGAAGCGGACGTCCTGCTGAAAAACTCGCGGTCGTCAGAATTGTAAATGTCATAACCGGGCTTGTGATCCATAACAAACAAGTAATAAACCTTCAAATATTTGGCAAGTTCTTCGTTGGGCATGTTCAAGCCCAGGTATACTGTAAAAAATCCCTCCGAAACAGCTGCCCGTTCGATATCATCCTGGAGCTTCCGCGGAATAAGGCTCTTGTCGTCTAAAAGCTTCAGGAAGGTTTTCTTATAATCCGCGGCAGATATAACATAATCCGCGTCGTAAACGGTACCCTGGCATGAGACCCCCACCGCGGCCCCGTTTTTGGTGATTATCCGGTCGACGTAGGACTTCAGCTTCAGCTCCCCACCGAGCTGCTGGAAGTTTTCCGCGAGTATATCAGCCCATGACTGCATACCGCTTTTCACCGTCCAGAGATCGCTGAATATTCCCGACATAGCGGCCCCCAGGAACATGGCCGGCATATCGGGATAGCCGAAACCGCTGAAAAGGTCGTAGAGATTGGAGCCTTTTGCAAAATACCTCGCGGCAAACTCCGATGACGTCATGTCGCCATACTGCTTTGATAGTTTCATCTGTTTTGGGGCGTTCAGGATGTAGGGAAGCATCGATTTTAACAGCTTAAACCCGCTGTAAAGAAAAGGCATGGGTTCATCCATCTCCCCCATCAGGTCGAGCATCTGGTCCAGGTCTGAAAAGGCCGCGTCGAGCTTTTCCTTATCGGATGGGAAAGCGGTGTAAATCATTTTCTTATAGTCATCGTAGTTCTCAGGGATTCCGTCGAAATCCTCTGACACGAAACGCATTCTCATCTTTTCGAAATCTATCTTTTCATACACCCCGATGTCCTTCATCGCCTTGAACACCGATGGCGAAGCCTCCAAGGAAACCGTGCCGCTCTCGAAGTAATAACCCTTGCGGTAAAACCCGGCGGTATAACCGCCCGGCATGCTGTGAGATTCGAATATGGTCACTTTATGCCCCTTCTTCGCGAGAAGGTTGCCGGCAGTAAGTCCGCCGATCCCGGAACCGATAATTATTATTTTTTTCATCTGCCAATCCCCCTTTAAGCCAAAAGCCAGTTCACGCTATTTCGTTTTGTTCCCTTTAGTCTGCCATTTTTTAATTAGCTCTATAAAAGTGTAACAAAATCAGGGCTGCGGTCTACGGGACCAGCTTTTTAACCCGGTTATTCAGGTCTGCCACATACACGCTACCTGAGCAGTCCACCGCTATCCCGAAAGGACAGATCAATTCATTGTCGGTGATATCCGTCCAGGCGGCGCTGCCGCTGACCAGCTTCTTTACCTTCCAGTTATTTGAGTCGGATACGTACACAGTGCCGGTGTTATCCACCGCTATCCCGCGGGGACCCAGAAAGAATTCTTTACCGGTGATGTCCGTCCAGGTGTCGTTCGAAAGCTTTTTGACCCTGCCAGGCGAAAAATTACCAAATTCTGTTATATATACATTGTGGGAAGTGTCCACCGCTATCCCCCAGAGTATCCCTCCCGGAGCCAGTTCCAGGTTGCCGGTGATGTCCTCCCAGGTGCTGCTTCCGCTGGCGAGTTTTTTTATCCTCCGGATCTCTTTTTCTTCTTTATATGTATCATCTCCTGGTCCCATTCTAACAGGGACTATGCTCATCGCTACATACACACCGCCGTCCCTGTCCACCGCAATTCCACAGTGCCCTGAAAACCTTTCGCCGCCGCCGATGTCCTTCCATTCGCTGCCGCCGGGGGCCAGCCGCTTAACCTTCCCCCCATCCAACAGGTACACGCTGCCGAAACCGTCCACCGCCACGCCTTCGATAGACCTCGCATAACGGCCCGCGTTGTAGGTGATGTCCGTCCAGGCCCCGTCGGCTAGTTTTTTAACCTGTTTCACATCGCTCAGATACACGGTGCCTGAACCGTCCACCGCTATGTATTGGGGTTGAGTGAATTCACCGATGACCTTCCAGGTTGGCCTCGTCGCAGGGTTCGGCGGATTCACCGGCTGCAGGGGCTGCCCGTTCAACCAGTCCACCGCTAAGCTGACGTCTGGCCTCCTCGTCCCCTTTTGCCAGAGGACGACCGCCTGATTTCCATCGTCCCACTCAACATGATAACCCAGGCTGTTGGCGACATACCTGGCAGGAACAAAGGCCCGGCCTTCAATCAGTAAAGGAGGCGAGTCGATCTGTCCGAGGCCGCCGTCAAGAGCTACCCGGGTATTCCTTATCCTCATCTCCAGGGTGGTATCCTTTCCTTTTATGGTTATGATCTGGGAAGAACCGTCCCAACTGATGCGGTCGTCACCTATACCGAGGGCGCTACCGAGGGACCTGACCGGTATGTAAACCCTGCCTTCTTTTAGCAATGGGGACAGGTCCATCGGTACGCCAGGCGGGCCGTCGGCCACGTAGAAAGGGACCCCGACCTCAAAGACTGCGGAGCGGGGAACGGCGCCGCCCTGGATTGTCGTCTGTGCAGCTTCGGTTGGAACTGACGCAGCAGCCAGGATAAGAATCAGGAAAGCAGCGGTTATTCCTTTCATACTCCGGCTCGTCCCCCCTTATGTTAAATATCTGCTCACTAACTGTATAAGGTGTCTCTATACGTACTCACTTAACTATAATATTATTATACCTGTTTTCAATTATTAACGCTCTATTATAATTAGGGCTTTATCTATAAGTATAATCAGTCGATTAGAGGAGAGAGGTCTATTTTTGGTACAGGCCCGCTTTATTTATCTATCCCTATATCTTCACACCGAATATATTGGGGTGTTGATTAGACACTTTAGACACAAAACGCAGTTTCTACAAAAAACCGGGCTGCGATCGAGCGCCAGCCCAAGTTATAAACGTCTTCTTTCACTACGCAGCTTTTTCAAAAGGTAAGATTGGGGCGATAATTAGCCCCTTTTTAGCATCAAATGTGAACTTTACGCGAACTTAACGCGGACTGCATAACCGGGTTTCCTGACCTCTGATTCACCGTCATATTTCCGGAGAATGTAAGATGTTTCCATGGATCTGCTGCTAAAAACAAAAATGACCGCCCAAGAATGAACGGCCTTACCCGGTTATCATTATACAATAAAAGTACCCCTCATTCCTGCCAAGTTTCTGCCAGGTTATTCAAACGTGTTCAAGTAGTCCTGGAGACGGTCTATATACCGGCCGACGTGGCTACCGTCCGCGAAGGAGTGGTGCACCTCTACCGAAAACGGCAGCATCACCTTATCCTTGTCTTTGAAGAACTTCCCCCAGGCTATCCTCGGGATCGAATTATCCTTTTCGAAAGACATGGTGTGTGACAGGCTGGTGAACGCGCCCCAAGGGATACAGGTGATGAAGATCATTTCATCCCGGCCGGCCAGCTCTTCCATTGGAAAATAGTCTTTTTGTTTCTTTGACTTTTCTTCGGCTCTGAACACAAAGTCTTCTATCGAGTCTTCCATATCGACGGCTACCATTTTAAAGTAATCTTCGCCTTCCAGTAGATCGGAAAACACGGGATGAACTTTATCGTGCAGCACTACCTGTTCCCCGCGGATCCGGTAGCGTAGCTCTTCCACCTGGTTTACCACATGGGTAGCGGCGTAGATCATCGCGTAGTAGAATGGCAGCTGCTTTTCTTTGATTTTTTTCATAAAATGAGTGATATCGATGTTTAGGCATATATTGTAATGGGGAAAGTCCATTCTTCTGAAAAAATTGTAGTGGGTCGTTCTTTTCCAGGTATTGAGATCGATGCTTTGCATTGATTTTTTCCTCCTTCCAAGACAGTGGACACAAGTTAATATATTAGTGCTTTATCGCCCATTAAATAAAGGTCTAACCCCGGGGTATGCCCCGGGGTTTTTAGGGTCAGGGTTATAGCTCGGTCCGTTCTTACGACTTCCTCCGCTTGGGGGCGTCTTCCGCCGCCTTGGCCTTGTCCAGCATGATGGCCCGAACCTTGAGCGGCAGCCCGAACAGGTTGATGAAGCCTTCCGCGTCGGCCTGGTTGTACACCTGGTCCTCTCCGAAGGTGACCAGCTCCTGGTCGTACAGAGAGTAAGGGGAGACGACCCCGGCGGGGGTGCAGTTGCCCTTGAACAGCTTCAGCTTGACCGAGCCGTTGACCATCTCCTGGGTGGAGGTGACAAAGGCGTCCAGGGCCTCCCGGAGCGGCGAGTACCACTGCCCGTAGTAGGCCAGCTCGGCGTAGCGGTAGGCGATCGACTGCTTGAAGTGCAGGGTGTCGCGGTCGAGGCAGACGCCCTCCAGCTCGCGGTGCGCGGCGTACAGCAGCGTGCCCCCGGGGCACTCGTAGACCCCCCTTGATTTCATCCCCACCAGCCGGTTCTCGACCAGATCGAGGATGCCGACCCCGTTTTTGCCCGCGATCTCGTTCGCGGCCTCCACCAGGCTGACCGGGTCCATCGCGGTCCCGTTAATCCCCCGGGGGGTGCCTTTCTTGAAGTCGATCGTGATGTAGGTCGGCTTGTTGGGCGCCTTTTCAGGTGGGGTTATCAGCTCCAGCATATCCCACTGAGGCTCGTTGGCGGGGTCTTCCAGGTCGCCGCCCTCGTGGCTCAGGTGCCAGATGTTGCGGTCCATGCTGTATGGCCGCTCTTTGCTGACGGGGATAGGTATCCCCCGCTGGGAGGCATAGTCGATGGCGTCTTCCCGCGACCGAATGTTCCACTCCCTCCAGGGGGCGATGATCTTCAGCCCCGGCTTTAAGGCCTTGACGGTGAGTTCGAACCGGACCTGATCGTTGCCCTTGCCGGTCGCGCCGTGGGCGACGGCGTCAGCGTCTTCCTTTTCGGCCACCTGCACCAGGTACTTGGCGATGATCGGCCGCGCCAGGGAGGTCCCCAGGAGGTAGCTGCCCTCGTACTTGGCCTCCGCCCGCAGTGCGGGGAAGATAAAGTTTTCGACGAACTCGTGCCGCAGGTCGTAGAGGTAGAACTTGCTGGCCCCGCTGTCAAGCGCCTTTTGGCGCAGGGGGGCGAGTTCCTCGCCCTGGCCCAGGTCGGCGCACATGGCGATTACTTCGCAGTTGTAGTTCTCCCTCAACCAGGATATGATGACCGAGGTGTCGAGGCCTCCCGAGTAAGCCAGGACCACCTTCTTGACTTTCTTCTTGGTCTGTTTCGCCATTGAGATTTCTCCTTTCTAGCCCGCCATCACCAGGGCCATAATGGCTTTCTGCACGTGCAGGCGGTTTTCCGCCTCATCGAACACCACCGACTGCGGCCCGTCTATGACCTCGTCGGTTATCTCCTCGCCGCGGTGGGCCGGCAGGCAGTGCATCACGATGGCGTCGGGTTTCGCCTCCGCCAGCAGCCGGGAGTCGATGCAGAATCCCGCGAATTCCCTGCGGCGCTTCTCCTGTTCGGCCTCCATGCCCATACTCGCCCAGACGTCGGTGTAGAGGATATCCGCTCCGGACACGGCCTGTCTGGGGTCGTTTACCACCTGCAGTACGGCCCCGCTGGCCTCGGCGTCCTTGCGGGCCAGTTCCACGATGCGGGCGTTGGGTTCGTAGCCTGCGGGGCAGGCGATGGTGACGTCCATCCCCACCTTGGCCCCGCCGAACAGGAGGGAGTGGGAGACGTTGTTTCCGTCACCGATGTAAGCAAGCTTCAGCCCTTTCAGCCGCCCCTTCTTCTCCAGCGCGGTGAACATGTCGCCCATCACCTGGCAGGGGTGCAGCAGGTCGGTGAGTCCGTTTATAACCGGGATGCTGGCGTACTCGGCCAGGTCCAGTACGTCCTGGTGGTCGAAGGTCCGGATCATTATCCCGTCCAGGTAGCGTGAGAGGGTCCGGGCGGTGTCCCCGATGGTCTCCCCGCGCCTAAGCTGCAGGTCGTTGGCGCTCAGGAACAGGCCGTACCCGCCGAGCTGGTATATCCCCACCTCGAACGAGACCCGGGTGCGGGTGGAGCTCTTGGTGAATATCATCCCGAGGGACTTGCCCAGCAGCAGTTGGTGCGGTTCACGTCGGCGCTGCTTCTCCTTCAGCCAGGAGGTCACCCGGAAAACCTCGTTAACCTCCTCCTGGGTGAAGTCGTGGATAGAGATGAAGTCACGCCCCTTAAATCCTGGATCAAGCTTCAGGTCGCTCATCGCGCCAACCCCTTTCAATTAGTATAACTAAATTATTATTACAATAAATTCGCTCCGCAAATTCCTACCAGTCCGACGACTGACAACTGACGACCGCTACGGCACCACCATGGTCCCGATCCCCTGGTCGGTGAAGACCTCCAGCAGGATCGAGTGGGGGGTCCGCCCGTCGATGATGTGGGCGCTCCCGGTCCCCCCGGTGATCGCCTTGACGCAGCACTCCACCTTGGGAATCATCCCACCCGAGATGACCTTCTGGTCGATCAGCCCGGGAATCTCGTCCAGCCTGACCAGGGATATCAGTGAGTTCTTGTCGTCAATCCGGCGGTAGATGCCCTCGACATCGGTGAGGAGTATCAGCTTATCCGCTCCCAGGGCAGCCGCCAACTCTCCCGCCACAATATCGGCGTTGATGTTGTATCCCTCCCCCTCGGGTCCGGCCCCGATCGGGGAGATCACGGGTATGTAGCCGCTGTCGGTCACTGTATGTATTATCTCGGGGTTGATCCGGCCGACCTCGCCCACGTACCCGAGGTCGACGTCGTCCCCACCGTTCAAAAGCTTCTTCTGGGCCTCCACCAGGAATCCGTCTTTGCCGCTGAGCCCCACCGCTTTACCCCCGTGTCGGTTGATCAGGGTGACGATGTCCTGGTTTATCTTGCCCATCACCATTTCAACCACCTCCAGGGTCTCCCGGTCGGTAACCCGCAGCCCCTGCACAAAGCTGGACTGCTTCCCCAGCCGGTGCAGCATGGAGCTTATCTCGGGCCCTCCACCGTGCACCAGCACGGGGTTTATGCCCACGAACCTCATCAGTATCAGGTCCTTGGCCACCGCCTCTTTCAGCCCCTGGTCGATCATGGCGTGGCCGCCGTACTTGATGACGATGGTCTTGCCGTAAAACCGCTTGATATAGGGGAGAGCCTCGATCAGGATTCCCGCCTTTTCTATCGCTGACAGCATGCCGCAACTCCCCCCTAGCTTCGATAACTCGCGTTTATATGTACGTACTCGGGCGTCAGGTCGCATCCCCAGGCCGCCGCCCGGGCGGTCCCCCGATGGAGGTCGATGGTTATCACCACGGTCTCCTCCTCCAGATGGGCCCGGGCCTCCTCCTCGTCGAAGGCCAGCCCGCTTCCCATGGCCGCCACCGCGACGTTCCCCAGCCAAACGTCAACCGTTTCGGGATCGAATTCGATCCCGGAGTATCCGACCGCGCAGATCACACGTCCCCAGTTGGCGTCCCTCCCGTAAACCGCCGCCTTGACCAGGCTGGAGCTTGCCACCGCCCGCGCCGCGACCGCCGCCTCCTGCTCCGAGGCCGCGCCCTGTACCCGGACCTCGATCAGGTGGGTGGCGCCTTCACCATCGCGGGCGATCTCGCGGGCCAGGTGAGTGGTGACCAGGTCCAGACCCGCCTGGAAAAATTCCCGGTATTCGCCCTCCAGGGGCGGGTTGCCCGCCTCACCGTTGGCCATCAGCAGTACCATGTCGTTGGTGCTGGTGTCGCCGTCCACCGAAACCCGGTTGAAGGAGCGGTCCACCGACTGGCCCAGGGCCTCCCGCAGGAATTCGGGTTCGGCCGCCGCGTCGGTGGTGATAAAGACCAGCAGGGTTGCCAGGTCCGGGTGTATCATGCCCGAGCCCTTGGCCATCCCCCCGATGGTGACGGTACTGCCCCCCACCTCGAAGCTGACCGCTATCTCCTTGGGCCGGGTGTCCGTGGTCATGATCGCCCGCGCGGCAGCCGCGCCACCCTCGGGGCTGAGAGAGGCCGCCGCCTTCTCGATACCGGCCCCCAGCCGGTCCATGGGCAGGTAGGTACCGATCACCCCGGTGGAGGCCATGGCCACCTGCCGCGGATCGATCCCCAGGGCCCTGGCGGCTATCGCCGCCGTCTCCCGGGCGTCCCCGATCCCCCGTTCGCCGGTGCCGGCGTTGGCGCAGCCGGCGTTTACCACCACGACTGAGAGCAGTCCGTCGGACAGGTACTCCCGGGTAACCAGGATGGGAGCGGCCTTCATCCGGTTCCTGGTGTATACCGCCGCCGCCCGGGCGGGGGTTTTCGAGTAAACCAGCGCCAGGTCCTTGCGGTCGGGGTACTTGATGTGCGCCTCCACCCCAGCCGCCAGGAACCCCCGGGCAGCAGTCACCCCACCGGTTATGACTTTTATCGAATCAGTCAATTTTTTCTCTGCCTCGGTTGCTATGCCCATCTCCGCCAGCACCCGGTCCAGGTCGTACCAGCCCAGGGCGCTGAGGTAGGCCTCGTTGCCCTCGAACAGAAAGGTGGTGTTGTCAACTATGACCTTTGCCCCGTGTTTTTCGTAGAATCGACGGTAAGGGTTGTCGGACAGGACCCAAAGCACCGCCGACCTCCAGCCCCGCTCCCGCATCTCCTTCAGGGTGGCCATCAGCAGGCGGTGGCCCGTCTTCTGTCCCTGGTGTTCCAGCCGCACGTAGATCGCGTATATCTCACCCTGGCAGTTCAGTTCGCCGCTGCGCTCCCGGCCGCCGAAGGAAAACCCGCAGATCTCGCCCGAATCGTCGACCGCGACGTACATCACCGGAGAACTCTGGTGGTCGGCCATGACCTGCAGCATGCTGTCCTCCACCTGCGGATAGGACTGGTTATCCAGCACCCGGTCCGGCAGCAGGCCACGGTAGGTCGTGCGCCAGGTATCCACCCGCACCCGTGCGATACCCCGGGCATCCGATGGAAGGGCTTTCCTTATCAGCATGGCATATACCTCCGTGTCGAGAATTTAGGGCAGAACCCCGGGGAAGTTAAGGCCGTCGGTTTCCGGCAGCCCGAACATCAGGTTCAGGTTCTGGACCGCCTGCCCCGAGGCCCCCTTGACCAGGTTGTCTATCGCGGTGACTATCACCAGCCGCCCGGTCCGCTCATCCGGCACCATCCCGATGTGGCAGTGGTTCGAGGAATAGACCGCCTTGGTCATGGGCAGCTGACCCTCGGGCAGGACCTTTACAAAAGGTGACTCCCGGTAAAATTCACGGTAGATCTCCCGGACCTCCGACTCCGCGACTGGACGGGCCAGTCGGCCGTAGATGGTGCTGAGTATCCCCCGGGTCATCGGTATCAGGTGGGGGGTGAAGGATATCAGCACCTCTCTGCCCGCCACCCGGCTCAGTATCTGTTCTATCTCGGGGCCGTGGCGGTGTACCCCCACGTTGTAAGCCCGCACGTTCTCGTTGACCTCGCAGAAGATGTTGGTCTGGACCGGGGTCCGGCCCGCGCCCGACACCCCTGACTTGGAATCGACGATCAGGGTGTCCGGGTCCAGCAGCCCGCTGGCGAGCGCCGGGGTCAGGCCGAGGATCGCCCCGGTCGGGTAGCAGCCCGGGTTGGCCGTCAGGTCGGTCCGCCGCACCTCTTCCCGGTAAAGCTCGGGCAGGCCGTAGACCGCCCGCTCCAGCAGTTCCGGGGCTGGGTGGGTGGTATGGTACCAGTGTTCGTACGTCTCCCGGGAACGGAAACGGAAGTCCGCTCCCAGGTCGATCACCTTGATCCCCGCCGCCAGCGCCTCCTTGGCCAGCGGCGCCGCCAGCCCGTGGGGCAGGGCGATAAAGAGCGCGTCGCAGCGTTTGAAGAACCCGGGGATCTCTATTTTTTCACCGGATACGTCGGTGTACCCCTCCAGGTTGGGAAAAACCTCCGCGAAGCGGCGCCCCACGTTTTCGATGGAGGTGATTCCCACCACCCGCGCCTGGGGATGCACCGCCAGCAGCCGGTTCAGTTCCTCGGAGGTATAACCGTCACCAACAATTCCCACCTTGATCATAGTCTTCCAAACCCCTTTATTTTTAAAACTAAGACGCTCCAGGCCCACCGGTCCTGAAAAGAATAGAAATATTATATCATAAAACGACCTGGGAATGCTTATTCCCTTTGCCCGGCGGGACAAAAATATCGTCTGGTTTTTGCTTAATAAAATGAAAAAGGGCCGCCCAGGGCGACCCCGGATACCTCTTCTGATTCAAAGCCCTTTGCCCACCCGCCGCTGCAGTTCGGCCCTGGCCTTGACCGCCAGCTCGGGCTGCAGGTAGAGATCGATCGCGGTGCAGGCCATGGCCTTGGCCGCGGTCATCATTACCGCCTCCCCGATCTCGGAGCCCGCCACATTCGCGAACTCCCGGCTGTGCGGGACGAACTTGCCATTCAGCGCCAGATAGGGGTGGATGCTGGGCACCACCTGGCTGACGTTGCCCATATCGATCGATCCCATAGCCTCCCGCGGTCCCGCCAGGTCACGCACCCCCAGCAGTTTCAGGTTCTCGCGGAACAGTCCCGCCAGGGTAGGGTTGCTGATCATGCTCTGGTAGGAGAACTCGAAGTTCCTCCACTCGACCCGGGCCCCGATCATGGCGGCCGCTCCCTCGGCGCAGGTCTTTATCCTCTCCCGTGCCATCTCCAGCTGATTCTGCTGGCGGGCGCGGATATAAAACTGGGCCGAGGCCCGTTCGGGAATGACGTTGGGGCTGTTGCCCCCGTCGACGATGATCCCGTGGATGAAGACGTCGTCCCTCAGATGCTGGCGCAGGGAGTTGACCCCGTTGAAAAACAGGATCAAGGCCTCCAGCGCGTTTATCCCCAGTTGGGGGCAGGCCGCCGCGTGCACCGCCTTGCCCCAGAAGGTGAATTCCAGGGCCTCCATGGCCAGGGAGCTTATCTCCACCGCGTTGCTGTCCCCGGGGTGGAACATCATGGCGGCGTCGATCCCGGTAAAGGCCCCCGCTTCCACCATCAGAACCTTGGCCCCGTTGGTCTCCTCGGCCGGGGTGCCCATCACCACCACGGTCCCCTTGAGCTGGCTCAGCACCCGGCTGACCGCCACCGCCGCGCCGACCGAGGCCGACCCGATCAGGTTGTGGCCGCAGGCATGCCCCAGCTCAGGCAGGGCGTCGTACTCGGACAGGAGGGCGATCACCGGCCCCTCCCCCGATTTGAAGCGGGCAAAAAAGGCGGTGGGGATGCCGCAGAAGCCCCGAATAACCTCGAACCTCTGCTGCTCCAGAAAGTCCCCGAGCAGCTGGGAGGCGTAGTACTCCCGCATTCCGAGTTCGGGTTTGCCGTGGATGGCCCGGCTCAGGTTCACTATATCCTGGCGCAGGCTATCGGATTCTTCGATAGCCCATTCTTTGTAACTCTTACGCACTCCGTGCACCTTCTTTTATTAAGACGAAGCTGTCTGATCCCTGATACCCAGGTCTCTATATGATTCAGCAGGGATAGGCATTTTTCCTGCTTTTCACAACCAAGCGGGTGAGGACTGCCGGCCGGCGGATCTCTGGTGTAAAAACTACCTGCGCCCTGATGCCAGGTCTCTATTTATTTCAGCATCCATAGGCGTTTTCCCTGCTTTTTCGCTGCCCTCCAACCGGGTAACAATACTGGAGATATCACCATAAAATGGAACAGTCGGTCTGCCGGACCCTGGAACACCGCGCGAGGATGAATATGGTCAGGAGGAGGAATTTATTTGGGAATCTGGGAACTCTACGCCGAGGTTTACGACTCCATCAACCTCTGGCTTCCCTACCGCAAGATGCTGGAGGCGGTGATCGATGAACTCCCGGTAAGCAGCGGCGGCTCGGTGCTGGACGCTGGCTGCGGGACCGGCAACCTCTGCCGCCGGCTGCGGGAAAAGAATCGATGGGCTGAGATCGTGGGGATCGATTTCTCCCCGGCGATGCTCGAAAAGGCCGGGCAAAAACTGAAAAACGCCAACATCAGACTGCTGCGAATGGACCTGAACCAGCCCCTGGGTTTCCCCGGCGGCCGGTTCGATTACCTGGTGTCGATCAACACCCTGTACGCCCTCGATGACCCGGCGCGGGCATTGAAGGAGTTTCACCGGGTATTGAAGCGGGGCGGCCGGCTGGTGGTGGTAAACCCGGTCTCCGATATCCGGCCGGTGAGCTTTAACCGGAGGATGGGGTTCGATAAGGACCGGATCGACAGCCTGGGGACGGTGCTGGATATCTCCCTGGCGGTTTTGATAAACATGGTGATCTACCTGCGGAGCCGGTTCAACCGCTATCACTTTCTCTCGGAAGCCGATTTTCGGGAGGTGCTGGGGAGGATAGGTTTTAACACGGTAGATTTCAGGTACGTGCCGGAGGACCAGTCAATTATCGTCATCGCCACCAAATAATTGTACGATGCTTTAAATTTTCCATCCTGTGTCATTAATGGAACCCCGGGAATATAATGGAGTAGCCCAAATTGAAAGGAGGTACTTCCATGGCGAATAGCGTTGGTTTGGACTTCGCTGCCGGCGGTGGATGGTTTGTGATTCTGATCCCGGTAATCTTCATCTTCTTCTGGTGGTTCATCTTCAAGTAGGAGACCGATCGCCTGGTAAGACTATTCTTATAGTTTGAACCACGAGGAAAAACGTTCATCTCGTAAAGCGGCGGGGGGCAGACCTCCCGCTGCTTTTTCACATTCGACACCAGGCAGGTATTTCACCAATTGCCAGACCGCTCCTTTGAAACCAGATTTTATATCGAATTCCTGCAGCCAGTAGCAAAAACCACTTTCTGGAATAAGATATATCGGATGACTCATCTCCCGATAAAAGATGACAATCCGAACGAAAGCAGAAGGGAGGTCATAAAATGCCTGATGGAGATGCCGCTGTTCAATCCTTCCCGTTCAACATCCCCGGCATGCTGGTAGGTCTGTTCCTGGCTGGTCTGGGGGCGTTTCTGGTCGGCTCGATCACCTCTGGCGCGGTGACCCGTTTTGTCGGGTTTATCCTCTTCCTGGTCGGTGTGATCGTCTTCGCTCTTTAGAAATCTCGGGCATAGATACCAGTGTCCCGCCCCCGGCCTACCGGGGGCTTTTAAATATCGCCGGTTTGTGTGATATCGACTGGTGAATACAAACCCCTGCCCGGGGTTAGTCTTTTATGACATTTTTGGTAGCAAGCTGGAGGCTCCGGGAATAAGATATCGTGGAGTAAAAAGATTCCACTTGAGAAGCAAGATAGAAAAGAGGTGAAGCTTTAGTGAGCTTTCAGGATTTTCGGCGCTACAACGAGCTGATGTTCATAGAGCAGCAGCTTAAACTATACCAGCACAAGATGCGCGAGCTGGAAGGTCGACAGAAGGCATTGAAGGTGGCCCTGAGAAAAGCGGGGTATGGGTACCAGGTCCCCGAACCCTTCGGCAGCATGCTGGAGAACCTCAAATCAGCCTTCTCCCCGCCCCAGTTCCACAGCAGAAGCGAGGCAGCGGCACCGGCCATGGCCCCGGAAAAAGAAGCCGTCAGGGAATCCAGTGTCTCCCCGGAGCTGGTGGCCCTGCTGGCCAAGGAAAACGTGGTGGGGGTGCTGGGTGAGGTCAACGTGCTGCTGAAGACCTTCAGCGATGTGATCGGGACAGCGGAAAAGTACGTGCAGACCTTTACTTCGATCATCAACCTGATAGAGCAAAGCGGTCTGGACATCCGCCGTTACTTCCAGGGGGCTGTCGACGAGATCAGGGCGCATTTCAGCAAACCCGCCGGCGACCCGCTAGGTAAGGCTTACATGAACCCGGAGGCTGAACCCTCGGCCGAATTCGACGCGGACGCCAGCGCCCTTTCCAGGCTGGTATCCGATGTGGTGCAGTCGCCGCTGTTTCAGCAGCTGGCGGAGAAGTTCGCCCATAAATAAGAACCGGGCAGTCGCCGAAGAAAACTTGGCTATCGCCAAGCCTCTGGTGAAGGCGAGAGCCCTAGCTACACTTGCTTATTATCAGAAAGTCCGGCTTATACTTTCTGATAATGGATAAGGGACCGCCGCTGGAGATGAGTACCAGCGGCGGTTTTTCTGTGTCCAGGAGGAGTTTTCGGAGGGATCTCCCGAAAAAATATGTACATTTCATTCCACAGCCGTGTTATAATAGATTCATAATCCCCTCCCCTGGGGGGAGGGGTAAGCCGACAAGAGGGCATGCACCCTTCTGAAAACAGCGTTCTTCAGTCCTGGAGAGAAAGGATGTGGATTATGAGCCAGCTCAACCACCAACAGAAAACCTACCTGGAAGAGAGGTTCGGTGACCGGGTCAATTTCCGCCGCATGGAACGCAAGCTGTACGGACACGATATCGCCGCCATGCCCGGGCTTTTTAAGCCGCTGATCGGGGACACCACCCCCGACGCGGTGGTGCAGCCGGAGAACGAGCAGGAACTGATAGACCTGGTCAAGTGGGCGAACGCCAATCGGGTGCCGCTGACCCCGAGAGCCAAGGCATCCTCCGGCTACGGCGGGGTGATCCCGGTCAAGCGGGGAGTGGTAGTGGACTTTTATCGGATGCGGCGGGTCCTGGAGATCAATCCCCGGGACCTGACCGTCACCGTGGAAGCGGGGATCGTCTGGGAGAAGCTGGATAAGGAACTCGCCCGGCAAGGGCTGACACTCCGGCTCTACCCGACCAGCTACCCCTCCTCAACCGCCGGCGGCTGGCTGGCCCAGGGAGGAGCGGGTATCGGCTCCTACGAGTTCGGCTGGTACCGGGATAACGTCGAGCGGGTCCGGGTGGTGCTGCCCAACGGCGAGGTGCGGGTATTCAGCGGCAGGGACCTGGAGCTGATCGCTGACGCCGAGGGGATAACCGGCTTTATCACCGAGGTGACCCTGAAGGTACAGGATAAGAACGACCTGGAGGTCGTTTCGATCGGCTGCCCCGACGCTCACGACCTGCAGCGCCTGGTAGAGTCCATCATCGATGCCCAGGTCCCGATCTGGTCGCTGTTTTTTATCAACCCCAAGATGGCCGAACTGAAGAACCGGGCCCCGCTGATGGAGCACAACGGCCACCCGGTGGAGGAAAGGGTGCTGCTGCCCGCTTCCTACATCCTCACCCTTACCTTCCGCCGGGCCGATAACGAAAGGGTAAGGGAGCAGCTCGATCAACTGGTCAAACAGTGTGAGGCGGAGATACTGAGCGAACGGATAGCCCAGCACGAGTGGCACAACCGCTTCCGGCTGATGGTGGTGAAGCGCCTGGGTCCCTCGCTGGTACCCGCTGAGGTCGTGATCCCCCTCTCCAGCCTGGGGGACATGATGACCGAGACCGAGCACAAGATCTCGCAGCCGCTGGTCAAGGAGGGACTGGTGATCCGCCGCGGCGCCGACGGCAGGCCTGAGGTGGTGCTGCTCGGATTCATCCCCAGCGACCAGCGGAAATTCAGCTACAATTTCATCTTCAGCCTTTCCCTGACCATGACCGGCATCGCCGAGAAACACGGGGGAAGGCCCTACTGTACCGGCCTCTACTTCGCGAAAAAGGCCGACCAGGTTCTTGGTGCGGATAAGGCCCGACGCTTGAAAGACTTTAAACACCAGGTGGATTCCAACGGGATCATGAACCCGGGCAAGGTCATTTCCAGCGGGCTGCCGGCCTTCGCACTCGGCCTGGCCAGCGCCTTCGAGCCCCTGCTGCGCCCCCTGGGCAACCACTTCATCGCCCAGATCGGAGAACAGCCCACCGAACCGGTGCGGGGGATCCCGGCTGACGTGGCCTGGTACGCCTATGGGTGCTCCCAGTGCGGTTACTGCATCGACGAGTGCGACCAGTTTTACGGCCGGGGCTGGGAGAGCCAGTCGCCCCGGGGCAAGTGGTACTGGCTGCGCGAGTACCTGGAGGGGCGCGAGGAGTGGGACCAGTTCATGGTGGACACTATGCTGGTCTGCACCACCTGCGAGCTATGCAACCGCCGCTGCTCGGCCTCCCTGCCGATCGAGCCGTCCTGGATGAAGCTGCGGGGCAAGCTGATCCACGAGGATAAGCGGATGACCTTCCCGCCCTTCGAGATCATGGGCGCGGCGCTGCAGGCCGAGGGTGACATCTGGGCCGGCTACCGCAGGAACCGAGCCGACTGGTTCCCGCCCGACCTGCTGGAGCAGCACGGGCCGGGGCGGAAATCCAAGAATATCTACTTCGCGGGCTGTACCGCCAGCTACGTCGAGAACGACATCGGCATGGCCAGCGTGCGGCTGCTGGATAAGACCGGGGTGGACTTCACCTTCCTCGGCGAGAAGGAGAACTGCTGCGCCACCCCGATGCTGGTGGCGGGACGCTGGGACCTGTTCGAGGATACCATGCGGAAGAACATCGAGGCGGTGAAAGAGGCGGGTGCCGATACGGTCATTTCCTCCTGCCCCGCCTGCGACATGATGTGGCGCAGCGTCTACCCCGAGTGGGCTAAAAAACTGGGTATCGACTACGGCATCACCGCCCGCCACTACAGCGAGGTGGTGTCCGAGAAGATCAAGTCGGGAGAGTTCAAGTTCCCCGAAAACGACCGTCCCCCGGTCACGGTGACCTGGCACGACTCCTGCCACATCGGGCGGGCCTCGGGGGTGTACGAACCGCCGCGCGACCTGATAAAGGCCATCCCCGGCGTGAACCTCGTGGAGATGAGCCACCACCACGAAAACGCCCACTGCTGCGGCTCGGTGCTGACCCTGATCAAGGAACCGCCGGTGGCCGCCGAGGTCGGCCGGGTAAGGCTGGACGAGGCTGTGGAGGCTGGAGCCGAGAAGGTCCTGGCCCTCTGCCCCTGCTGCCAGTTCCAGCTCCGGGTCAGCGCGGACCAGAAGCAGGTCCCGGTGGAAGTCGTCGACCTGGCGCGGTTCGCCTCCTCCGCCCTGGGCTACGACTTCCCTGACCCCAATCCCGAGGTGAAGGCGCAGTGGGTGGTATTCGAGGCCATGATCGCCCTGATGACCCCCAAGGGCTTCGCCGAGCTGATGGGCACCATGTGGCCCGAGCTGATCGACGCCATGCCGTTCGGAATGGGGCCGATGATGCGGGCGATGGGCAAGGTCCCGGGCGCGCTGTCGCTGATGAGGCTGATGTTCCCCATCCTGTTCCCGCGGCTGCTGCCGATGATGATGCCCAAGGTGATGCCGACGATGCTGGAACGGGTGAAGGAGAAGGTGCCGATGCCCGAATACATGGCGGAGCAGATGCCCGACCTGATGCCCAAGGTGATGGACCGGCTGATGCCCCACATGATAGGCGACGTGGTGCCGCTGGTGACCCAGCCGATGATAGACTACCTGCAGGGGGAACGGGATACCTGCCGGAGGTGATAGAGAGAAAGGGGGCGCGTAGCGCCTCTCAGACCGTAGACAAAAGAAAAGCCTAGCGGTGTGTTAAATACTACCACTCAGGGCGCTGCTAAAAGGCCTATTTTCAGTGGCTGTTGTGGTGTTGTGGTGGTGCGGGGCACGCCTCGGGTGTTTTAAGGCGGTTTAGGGTCCTGGCTCCGTATTGTTTACCATACCCCGCCGGAAACTCCGTTGCACCAGCATTCAATCGGCCCCAAATAGTGGGTGAGCCCTGCGGGGTCAGGAGCCCGTTATGGTGCTCTGCGTCTTACTGCCCTGCGAATGCTGACTGGTAGAAGCGGGGCGAGCGACAGGAGGTCGCGAGAAGGCCGAGTGCACGGATGCATATTCGGCCTTATTACCCCATCTACCCGAAGCATGAGCAGTTGGCAGTACAGCAGAGGGAGTATGGAGCGACAGGACACCGCAGGGTGAGGCCCAGCCATAGCCATAGATTGAATGCGGCCTTGACCGTCGCCACGTAAGTCCTAATCTTTTTCGTTTATTGTGGTGCCATCAGGCATGATTATTTGTCTACAGCCTGGGGGGGTGCGTAGCGCCTCTTTAAACTTTTAATTAAATATCTAAATGTCTGCCACCGGAGAAAAATTCTGGTAATAAATCATCGACACCGGCAGTAATATTTATTGATGGAACAGGAATATTTTAGGCGGCGTTTTTTCTAGCGCTGCTCGATATGGGATGTTCATATTCGGTTGAAGGACGGCTGGATAACCCGTCCTAAGCAGCCGGGGGCTCATTTTCCAGGTGGGACATGAGCACCCGCGTCAGCACGACCAGAAACACCAGGCCGATCCCGAAGCCGAGGAATAGCGTGGGGTATCCCCAGGTCCCTACTATCCTGCTGCCGATCGCGGTCCCGATCCCACCGCCGCCCATAAAGCAGAAGGCAACCAGCGAGGTCGCCGCTCCTCGGGCGCTGGCGGCGAACTCGGTCCCCATGGTCAGGATGGTGGAATGGGCCAGCATGTTGCCCAGCCCCAGGACTCCCACCCCGACCACGAACACGGCCAGGACGCTGCCGAACGCCCAGAAAGCGGCGCTGGCCGCGACTGTCAGTCCGAACCCGAGCAGCATCACCTTCTGCCGCCCGATCCGCTGCGCCAGCCGGCCGCTGCCGCGGCTGCCAACGATGGCGGCGGCCCCGAACACCGTCATGATCATCCCGATCCAGAGGTTGTTGAGGTGGAAGGCGTGCTCGATGAAGCCCCCCAGGTAGGAGAACTGTCCCAGGATGAAGATACCCTCGATCAGGGCGATCAGGTAGGTCCGGCCGCTGCGGCCGGTCAGCAGCCGCCAGTAAGGCTTTAAAAATTCGCTCCCGGGGTTTCTGCCCGGCGGCACCTGCCGACCCACTACGAACAGCAGGACGGTTACTCCCGTCGACAGCAGGGCGTAGGTGAGAAAAACCCCGCGCCAGCTCAGGAAATAGGCTATCGAACCGCCGATCGCCATGCTCAGTCCCTGCCCCAGGAAGGCCATTCCCAGGAACACCCCGATCGCCGCCTGTCGCTCGGGCATCGGGACCAGGTCGCCGATCAGGGCTATCGAGACCGGGATCACCGAAGCCGCAAAGATCCCGGTTATCAGGCGGTAGACGCCGAGGTAGAACAGGCTGGTCCCTATCGCGGTCAGCGCCGTCCCCACCGTAAACAGTACCATGGTCAGGGTGATTATCTCCCGCTTGCCGAAGCGGTCGGCCAGCGGTCCGAACACCAGCTGCGCCGCCCCGAAGGGTATCATGTAGGCTGAAATCAGCAGCCCCGCCCGGGCCACCGGCACCCCGATACCCGATGCGATCGCGGGCAGGATCGGGGATACCACCCAGTTGTCCGCCATTACCGTGAAAGCCGCCATCCCCAGTACCAGAATCATCGTTCTTCGATTCATGTGTATCCCCTCCTAATTTTAATTCAAAAAAATTAAACCCCTCATCCTGAATCTGGTTCAGGGACGAGAGGAATAACCCGCGGTACCACCCTGCTTGCCGCTTTCAGCGGCCGCTCAAAGGCGTTCTAAAACGCCGGCTGATAACGGTCGCCTGACCGGCTTCCTTAATGAGCACGCTGAAAACATCACCGTTAGGAAAGCGGCTCGGGGAGGACGCTGGGTAAACAACCGAGGTGGGGCCGGTTCGCAGCGGGTCCGGCTCTCTGAACCCTGGCCTCGATTCTGAACAACCCGTCATCGCCTGGTTTAAAATTGTATGCAGTATACATTCATCTGGTCGAGTTTGTCAACTAAAAAGATCGTGGCGGGAGAAATCTTTTTTTGTACATGATAGGGCTGCGGCCTGTATTATAATGTTTATAAACCGGCGAAGAAAACTTGGCTACCGCCAAGGGCGGGAGCTATAGCTGCACTTGCTTGCATCGGAAAGTTCTCTAATATACTTTCCGATAGCGCGAAGAAAGGGGGGGTAACGATGTGGACGGCTATCGTCAAGGAGTTCCAGCGCCTCTGCGCGGATGAAAGGCGGGAAGGGATCATAGCCGCCGCGCCGCTGAAATCGGTCCGGCTGCTGCCCGAACAGAACGTTTACCTCTACCGGAAGATAGAACAGCGGGGATGGGATAAGGATAACACCACCGCGATATCTCTCGGCCTGGCCTACCGTGAGGAAGAGATGAGGTACATACCTCCGGAGTGGGTCAACTCAAAACCTGAAAGAAGCCCATGGAACCACTACGCCTGCGCCTACCGCGCGCTCAATCGGGCGCTTAATCTGATTTCCCGCACCCTGGCGGAAGGATTCGGGGGGATAGGGGAAGGAGCGACGCTGGAGGGCCTGGTGGACCAGGTCGCCCACGTCCGGGACTACTACCCGCTCTGCGTCTCGCACCGCTCGGTGGCCGAGGCCGCCAACCTGGGGTGGCGCGGTAAGCACGGCCTCATCGTCACTCCGGAGTTCGGCCCCGCGCTGAGGCTGGCCAGCGTGTTCGTACCCGGGCGCATCGATTCACCGGCCCGCGAACTCAGGGGCTGCGGCGAATGTCGGGCCTGCCGCGAGGTCTGTCCGGTCCTGGACAAGGGATGGAATGAGGGTGATCTCGACCGCTACCGGGAGATGTGCCGCAGGCGGATCGAAGCGTTGGGGCTGGAGGACGAGGTCTGCGGCATCTGCGTCCGTCGCTGCTGGGAGGCCGTGCGGCAGGACTGAAGGCTCTATCCCTCCAGTCCCACGATAGGAATCTCCTGGCCGCACCTGGAGCAGCGTCTACCGTCCAGTCCCACCAGGGAGACCTGGTACCCGCGTCGCCTGATCAGAGACTGCTCGCAGGACGGGCATACCGTGTCGCTGTGTCCGGACCCCGCCACGTTGCCCAGGTAGACGTAGTGAAGCCGTTCCCGTGCGATGTCGTAAGCCATCTCCAGTGTCCCCACCGGGGTTGGTGGCAGGTCCAGCTGGTAGTTCGGGAAGTAGCGCGACAGGTGCAGCGGGGTATCGGGGTCGACGGACTTTATCCAGTCAGCCAGGGCGGTGATCTCCTCCCGCGAGTCGTTCAGCCCGGGGATGATCAGGTTGGTCAGCTCCACGTGGCAGGAGCCAGCCGCAGTTTCCACCGTCTTCATCACCGGGGCCAGCCCGCCTTTGCACCACTTGCGGTAGAAGTCCTCCACGAAACCCTTGACATCGATGTTCATAGCGTCTATAAGAGGCAGCAGCCGCCGTAGCGGTTGCTCCTGGATGTAACCGTTGGTCACCAGGACGTTCTTGAACCCCTTTCCCCTCGCCAGCTCCGCCGTCTCCAAGACGTATTCGTACCAAACAGTCGGCTCCGAGTATGTATAGGCGATTCCCACACATGGGCGTCTGGCGGATTCGCGCTCCATGATCTCGACCGCCGCCTCGGGGCTCAGGTCTACCGATTGGGGGTCGCCGTGGGCTATGGTCCAGTTCTGGCAGAACTGGCAGTGAAGGTTGCACCCGACCGTACCCAGGGAAAAGATCTCGGTGCCGGGATAGAAATGGTACAGCGGCTTCTTCTCGATCGGGTCCATCCCGTAGGAGGTAACCACCCGATAGTTCCTGGTTATAAGCTCCCCATCGCGGTTTTCCCGCACCCGGCAGACCCCCGCCTTGCCCGGCTTGATCACGCAGGCGCGGGGACAGAGCAGGCACTTGATGTCCTTGTTTTCCAGGAGGTCATAAAACTCCGCGGCCCGGTCGGCCATAACATCAACCCCCGATCGTGCTACTTGTACCTGACTACCTCGAACCGCTCCAGCTTCACCGGCTCACCGGGGGCGATACCAGCCTTCTGGCGGGCGATGGCCACCTGCTCCTCGGCCGTGTCGATACCCTCCAGGTCGGGCAGCAGCAGTCCCCGCTTCGAACCCTTGCTCACTATCACCCCGTACCGGTGGGGGTCGAGTTGGGCCATCGACTCGATGGGTTCGGGCTTGCCCAGGATATCCACCGAGTACTCGAGTTCTTCCAGCTCGCTGGCCTCGACCTCGGGGAACCTGGGGTCCCTGAGCGCGGCGCTGATGGCGTTCTGCATTATCTCTTCCGCGGCGCTGGGGCGGGTCGGGGCGATGGTCCCGATGCATCCCCGAAGCTGACCGTGCTTCTTCAGGGACACGAAGACCCCCGCCGGCTCTTTCAGCTCAGGGGGAACATCCGGGGGCAGCAGCGAACGCTCCCCGGAGCCGATGTAATGCTCGATGGTGTCCCGGGCCAGCCTCACCGGGGCTGATTCCTTCCCCCGCGTCTCGCTCATCTTGGTTTCCCGCTGGCCCCGGATCGCTTCGAGCATCTGGCGCGAGGGGTCTTTGGCCCCTATCCCCAGGTTGGCGATCATGTATCCCACCCCAAAGGGGCCTTCGTAGGAGTAAACCTGGGGGGCGATCTCAAAACCGTCCGCCGCACCCCATGCTATCACGAACGAGCGCAGGGCGCAGTCGCCAGCCTTGTCCACCAGGCCGGGAGACAGTCGGAACACCCCCAGCACATCCCCCTCGGCCGTGATGCGGTTCATCTCCTGGTCGTACACCGCTCCCTCGGGACGGAAACCCGACGGCGCGTCAGGGGTCAGCCGGTGCGAGAGGTCGCCGCTGGCGATCAGCGCCGCGCGGCGTCCCGATTTTACTATCGTACGGTTCAGAACCATCCCGAACCGGTAAAGGTCCTCCAGCGACAGCCACCCATAGGTGATGACCACCAGTTTGAACCCCGGGTCCCGGCCCGCATTCTTGTAGGCCTGGCGTACGAAGTAGAGCGGCACCATGACCCCGTGGTCCAGTTCGGTACCGACCGAGAACCTCCTGGCCCGGCCCTCCGACATTGCCAGGGTCGGGATGCCCGCGGCCTCGGCCTCGACACTCAGGAGGTCGACCAGCTCCAGATCGTTTTCAAGGGAGAACGATACCGAGGAGGCCCTGAACTGTCCCAGGTTGCCCTTCAGCTCGGGCGTACCCGCCAGCACCAGGACGTCCTGAAAGACGGGTCCGTGTGGAGTTATCACCACCAGTAGATCGGGGTCGGCCGACGCGATGTCGCTCCCCAGCCTGAGCAGCGCTTCCTGGCTGGCCTTTACCTTACGGTCCTCTCCCCTGCCGACCTCGGGCACCATGATGGGGGGGTGGGGAGCCATTCCCAGCACAACGAGTTCACCTGGCCGCCCTGCGACCTTAACCGCCTGGTCCATATCTCCAGTCCTCCCTCCGCTTTTTATACCCATTATACCCAAAATCTGCACCGCGCTCTCTAAATTAATCAACTTTGAAATCAACCTTTTTAATAATAATAGACCCCTTGTATTAATCAAAGGGTCCTCATTAATAAAGATTTTAACTTGGGTCTATTAATCCCCAGCGGCGTGATTAATCCTGCTTCTGGTTCTACTGCTGGGCGCAGTAACGGACCACCCCGGAGTAGATGGCCCGCGCCAGCTTATCCTGGTAGGCGGGGTCCTTCATCATCTTCTCCTCGACGGGGTTTGACATGAAGCCGATCTCCACGTTGACGGCCGTCACCTGGGCCTTCTCCAGTATGTAATAATCCTCCCCCTTGGCCTTGCGGTGGTTCTCGACGCTGACCTTCACCAGTTCCTCCTGGATAAACTCGGCCAGCTTCTTCCCCTCCTCGCTGCTGCGCAGGTAAAAGGTCTGCGCCCCCCACCACCTCGAAGCGGGAAAGCTGTTCACGTGGATGCTGATAAAGAAGTCCGCCTGGTTCATGTTGGCGCAGGCCACCCGGCGCGCCAGGTCCTGCCGCTTCCGTTCCATCAGTCCCTTGACCCCCGGGTCGGCCAGGTCCTCGTCCTTCTCCCGGGTCATGATGACGTTGCTGCCCGCCTCGGTGAGCAGGTGGGCCAGCCGCTGCCCCACCTGGAGGGTGAGGTCCTTCTCCCTGGTCCCCGAACCGCTGACCGCCCCCGGGTCCACGCCCCCGTGCCCGGGGTCGACCACGATCACCCGGCCTGCCACGGTCCAGGACCATGCCTCCACCGCCTCCTCCTCTGCCCTGGCCTGGATGCTCTCCCAGATCCCGAAACCCGCCAGCAGCAGGGCCAACAGCCCCAGCAGAACGAACGGCCGAGCCCTCAGTATTTTTAACCAGATCAATTCTCATCCCCCCGGGTGCAGGGTGTATCCTATTAAACATCATTATTCCCGGCCCCCCCGAGTTATGCCCTAAATGACCCCGGCCGGGGATGTGGATATTACACTCCGCGCGCGGATGGGTTATGATTAAATGGGACTACGAATATAAGGTTGGCTTTTTGATGAGCGGTACACCATCGAACGATCCCGGGCCCAGGCCTCTCGGGGTAATAGGCCGGCTGAAGGCCAGGGCCCGGGCACTCAAGACCGAGACCTACGCCCTCTACTTGGCCGGTCGCGACCGCCGCACCCCCTGGCACGCCAGGCTTTTAGCCGCGGCGGTGGTGGCCTACGCCCTGAGCCCCATCGACCTGATCCCCGACTTCATACCCGTGCTCGGCTACCTGGACGACCTTATCCTTATCCCGCTCGGCCTGACGCTGGCGATAAGGATGGTCCCCGAGGAGGTCATGCGGGAGTGCCGGGAAAGGGCGCGGGAGGAGTTGGACGGCAGGGCTCCCCGCGGCTGGTACGCCGCCGCCGTGATCGCGGCCGTCTGGCTGGCGCTGCTGCTGTGGATCGCTCTTACGGTGTACCGGCGCCTGGGCTGAAATTGCAGGCCAAGAAACGGATAGCGTCGGCTCCAGCCCGGTATTATGATGATGGTGAAAGGGGCTGATACAGTGGCGGAAGACAGACCGTTAACTCAATACCATACGGTGTCCGGCAGTGACAGCCGCTGGCGGGCGGTGCTCGACCGGGACCGGTCCCAGGACGGTCTTTTCGTCTACGCGGTCAATTCCACCCGCATCTACTGCCGGCCCTCCTGCGCCGCCCGGCGTCCCCGCCGGGAACGGGTCAGCTTCTTTTCGAGTCCCGGTGACGCCGAGCGGGCCGGGTTTCGCCCCTGCCTCCGCTGCCGTCCCGACCTGGAGGAGGTGCCGGACCATCAGGTGGAACTGGTTCGGCAGGCATGCCGGGCTATCGAGTCCCACGACGGCCATCAGCCGCTGACCCTGGCCTCGCTGGCCGCCTTACTGCACATCGACCCGTACCATCTGCAGAAGACCTTCAAAAAGCACCTGGGGGTAACCCCCCGGGAGTACCTCTCCGGCCTGCGCCGGGATCGGCTGAAACAGCTCTGCCGGGAGGGCTGGGACGTGGCCAGCGCACTCCACCAGGCGGGGTACGGCTCCAGCAGCCGGCTCTACGAATCCGCCCCCACCATCCTCGGCATGACCCCCGGGGCTTACTCCCGGGGTGGAAAAGGGATGAGCATCGGCTACACCCTGGTGGACAGCCCCCTGGGCCGGCTGCTGGCGGCTGCCACCCCCAGGGGAGTATGCGCGGTCTACCTGGGTGAATCCGACCCTTCACTGGAGGAGGCCCTGGCCCAGGAATACCCCGCTGCCGATATCAGGCGCGACGACGCCGGCCTCCAGGCAGCCGCCGAGGAGCTGGTAGCCCACCTGGCCGGCCGCCAGCCCAGCCTGGATCTGCCCCTGGACATCCGGGCCACCGCGTTCCAGCTGCGGGTGTACCAGGAACTGAAGGCCATTCCCTACGGAGGCACCAGCACCTACCAGGAGATCGCCGAAAGGCTCGGAGACCCCGGGGCGTGCCGAGCGGTGGCCCGGGCCTGCGCCGGCAATCCCGCGGCGCTGCTCATCCCCTGCCACCGGGTGGTGCGGAAGGACGGCGGCCTGGCTGGCTACCGCTGGGGCATCGAGAGGAAAAAGCGCCTGCTGGAGACCGAGAAGGAGGCTGCCTCAAGAACTGAAGCGGAGGCGCAGGAATGAGTCAGACGAGTTCCATCATTTCTCTGAGATGGTGTTGGTACTTGCGCTATCGATGGATGTCCCTTGGCCATGTTTAAAATACGACAACGGCTGGCCATCAGGCCAGCCGTTGTATGTTTTCGAGATTTAGCGTTTGGAGAACTGGGGAGCCTTGCGGGCCTTTTTCAGGCCGTACTTGCGGCGTTCTTTCATCCGCGGGTCGCGGGTGAGGTAACCGGCCTTCTTTAAGGCCGGCCGAAGATCGGCTTCCGCCTTAATCAGCGCCCTAGCGATACCCTGGCGCACCGCCCCCGCCTGTCCGGTGGTTCCCCCGCCGTGCACCTTCACCAGCACGTCGAAGCGGCTGTTGGTGTTGGTGATATTGAGGGGCTGGCGAACGATCATCTCCAGGGTCTTCTTGCCAAAATACTCCGCCACCAAACGGTTATTGATGACTATCTTACCGGTCCCCGGCACAACCCGTACCCGGGCTACGGAAGTCTTGCGGCGTCCAGTTGCCATAATCTGTTCCTGAGCCATTGTCTGCCTCCCTTCCTATGCCGGCTAGAAACCACGAGGCTCCCACATCTCCGGCTTCTGAGCCTGATGCGGGTGCTCGGGTCCGCGGTAAACTTTCAGCTTCTTGATCATCTTGCGTCCCAGACGGTTGTGAGGGATCATCCCCTTCACCGCCACCTCGATCGCCCGTTCAGGCCGGGTCCGCAGCAGGTCGCGGTAGGCGATCGACTTCAGGCCGCCGGGGTACCCGGTATGCCAGACCAGCTGCTTCTGCTGCAGCTTGTTGCCGGTCAGGCGGATCTTCTCGGCGTTGATGACTATCACGTGATCCCCGGTATCGACCGAGGGGGTGTAGATCGGCTTGTGTTTTCCACGCAGCAGCGAAGCGACCTCGGACGCCAGCCGACCTAAGGTCTTGTTGGTCGCGTCGACTACGTACCACTTGCGGTCCACCTGCCCGGCCTTGGGCATAAAAGTGGTCATGGCCACAGTTCCTCCCTTGATCCGATTGATTTTTTATTATCTGTAGCCACTGAACCGGGCTCTGGCTCAGCAAACATACACCAAATATTATACGATAGTGATTTATGGCATGTCAAGGTTAAGAATCCCTCTGAGCCAATATCCTCGACCCTTTTATCGAAAACCGCCGGTGAAAACAAATCAACCACGTGGTATTTATTAAAAAAGTGGGCCGGCCCGGATACCTTCGACAACCGCCGGCTGCCTGCTATCCCACCGCTTCGCGGCAGATACTCAGGCAACCGTCGGTATCCTCACCGAAGTAGTTGATGGTGAATTCCATCAGCCAGCCGTTTTCTACTGGCCGGTAAGTAGCGTCAACTCCGTGCGGCGGAGGGTTCTTCGGGTCCTGGATTAGCTCCTCCAGCTGCACCCAGCCGTAAACCCGGGCCCCCGGATGCGTCAGCTTGACGGCGTTGACCCCCTCGATAAAAATCTCCTCCAGGTCGAACCCGCCCCGGGCGTAAGCGTCAAACAAGGCTCCCTCCATGAAATAGCCCACGAAGACCGAGTTGGTGTTCTTATCATAGTAGACCCAGTCTTTCTTGAAGGGCGGGTTGAAACCATCCGCCAGCCGGGGCAGCCCGTACTCAATCGTCGAAAACTGGACGTCCTCGGCCGGGATGCTGCGGCTCTGGTACAGTTCGACCCCAACCAGGGCTCCCGACTTGATCTCCTGGCTGTTCTTGTACTCGACCCTCCCGGGGATGTAGCCGAGCGAAAGGGCCCTTCGATAGTCATCTGCGGCAGGCCCCGGCTGCCCCATCTCCCGGTACGCGTTTCCCCGGTAGTTGTAGAAGTATGGGTAGCTGGCGGGAGTCAATGCGATGGCTTTACTGTAATCGTCGATGGCCAGCTGGTATTCGCCGGTTTTGGCGTAGATATAACCCCGCTGGAAAAAGGCCAGGCTGTCGTTGAACCCCTTTCCGATGGCCTGGTCCAGGTGCTGCAGGGCGTGGTAATAGTCCCCGGCCTGGAACTCCCTGGCGGCGAGTTCATAATAGTACTCGGGATCGTTTTCCGGTCCACTGACCGTGGGCTGGTCGGGGTTCCAGGCAGAGCCGGGGAAGCCGGGGGAAGAGATCGTCGCGGTCTGGGTGCCCGCGTCCCACTGGACGGCAGCCCCCATCGCCTCGCTGACGAAGCGTAGCGGCACCAGGGTATGGCCGTCTTTTATAATCGGCGCGGCATCGAGGGCAAAGGGTTCGTCGTTCTGGTAGGCGGTGGATGAACCGATGGTGAGGCTCACCTTATCCGGTCCCTTGAACGCGGTGACGGTCCTGGTAGAGCCGTCCCAGTCGACGGAGGCTCCCAGAGCCTGGAAGATGGCCCTCAACGGAACCAGGGTGCGGTCGTTTTCGATAACCGGGTCCACCTCCAGCGTGAGCGCCGTGCCATCGACCACCACGCTGATAGGGGCCGCCAGGGCGGGGACAGCCGCACCCGCGATAATGAATAATACCACTGCCAGGAGTATGATCCAGGTTTTTTTATTCATGTGCCATCTCCTTTCGTTTGATGCGCATAATGATTACCCTCAACCGTCCTGTATGTTCAGTTCCAGGAACCTGACACCCGGGAGGGGGTTATAGATGTACGGCTCGATCTCCTGAAAACCCATGGATGTGTAAAGGCTGATCGCGTCTTCCAGCCGGGACAGGGTATCCAGCCGCATCTTCTCATACCCGATCTCTCGGGCATTCTGTACGACGGCCTCCGCCAGCATCCTCCCTATCCCACGGCCTCGAAACTCGGGTTTCACATACATCCGCTTCATCTCGCAGATCCTCGGCTCCAGCTTCCGAAGCGCCACGCAGCCGATCAGCCGTCCGTTCATATCAACCGCGAGCAGCCCCCCGTCGGGTTCGCTGTACTCACCCGGCAGCCCGGCGAGTTCCTGGGCGAGACCCTGGAAATGGAGATCGACGCCGAGGGAGAAGGTATACTCCCTGATCAGTTCGCGGACACTGGACACCTGCTCCTCTGACTGCACCCGGATAACCTTCATCACACTTCCCCCCTGATCCTACCAGTTCACGCTGATTACATAGTGCAGCACCAGCGCCGCCCCCAGGTTCCAGAACACCAGCAGCGGCAGCCCGTACTTGAAAGCCCCGTGCTGGGTCTTGTGATGGAACACCCGCATTCCCAGGTAACATCCGGGTGCCGCCCCGAAAAAGGCCATCCCCAGCAGGTAGGCCTCCCGCACCCGATAGCCGCCGTGCCGGGCCTTAAACTTGTCGTAACCCATGGACGCGAAACCGAATAGGTTGAAGAGTATCAGAAAAACTCCCAGGTAATACATGCTTGTCTCCTTACTTGGCTGCCGCCAATCCTCTGGCGCGGTGAGCAGTGGCGGGAAAGGCTGTGTTTACTACGAACAGCCCGCTTCCACGCCGTGAGGTTGGAAGCGGGCTGGTTATCCTCACCCGGGTATCCGGTTTCAATATCGGTCCGGCTTAAGGTGTGGTCGGCATGGTCGTTATCTTGGTGCCGGCGGGTATCTCGAAGAGGCTGTCGGGCTGGGGCCCGATCTGGTAGTTCTTGAACTCCGCCACCACCGGCCCCTCGGAAATCGTCTGTTCGAACCTGACCGGCATGCCGATGTCCTTGCGCAGCCAAATCTTGCCGCTCTCTCCTTCCTTTGTCACGGTCGCGACCAGACAGTCGAATCCGTCTTTATTCTCCTCACCTACCACCTTCATCTTCGATGCGTCCCCGGTCCACGCATCGGGGGCATCCGATGCATTCGAACTGGGCATCTTGGTAGCGGTCTTGTCCGTCGGGTTGTACATGTAGACATCACCCTGGGCGTTGACTATGGTGATCATCTTCACGCCCATCAATTCCATCTCTATCCGCGACTTCTTGTCGCTCACATACATCTTGGAGGTGGTGCTCATCTTGTTATTACCTGAACTCGAACTCATAACCATGTCAAAGGACATCCCTTTAATCTGGCCGGCCTTGTTCGCGAGTTCAGCAATCTTGCTGTCAACCCCCGTCGGGGTCGGGGTCGGGGCCTGAGTCTGGGTCTGCACCTGGGTTCCCGATTGAGCGGGGGTACCGGTCTCTGTCTTTTTGTCGCCGCAGCCGCTCAAAACCGTGAGAATCAACGCCGCCGACATCACTAACACTATCCACCTTTTCATACACCCACACCTTTCAAAAGTTTTCCTCTCTTAATTAGACATTCTATTAAGGATTATGTCAAATATTTCATTCGCTATATGCCGGTGCCAGACCAAGGACCTATTCACGGCGCAGGGCCTCGATCGGGTTCAGCTTGGCCGCCCGGTTGGCGGGGTAGATGCCGAAGAAAAGGCCTATCGCCGCCGAGAACCCGAATGCAAGTACGACCGTGCCCCACGACACCAGGGGCGGCCAGTCGGCCAGTACCGCCACCAGGGTGGCGCCGCCGTAACCCAGCAGGGTCCCCAGCGCCCCACCGATCAGGCACAGCACGACGGCCTCCACCAGGAACTGCACCAGGATGTCCCGGCGGCAGGCCCCCAATGCCATCCGGATGCCCACCTCCCGGGTGCGCTCGGTGACCGACACCAGCATGATGTTCATCACCCCGATCCCGCTGACCAGCAGGGATATCCCGGCGATGCTGCTGATGATCAGGCTCACGATGTCGAGCATCTTGTTGACCTCCTCTTTAGCGCTCTCCATGGTCTCTCCCTGATAGTGCTTGGGGAGCTGGTGCCTCCGTTCGAGGACCTTGACCGTCCCATCGACCGCCTCGCTTACCGTGTCCCGGCTGGTGGCGCTCCCGTAGAACAGGTATATAAACTCGCTGCCCTGCAGGCTGTTCAGAAAAGAGATGGGTACATAGGCGGGTTCTTCGCTGTCCCCCAGGCTGGAGCGGATGTTCTTCACGATCCCGATCACCATCGCCGAGTTGCCATCCAGGCTGACCTGCCGCCCGACGGGGTCGGAGGCTCCAAACAGCTTCTTGGCCGTATCCTCGCCCAGGACGACGACCCGACGGCCGGTGGCCTGATCCTCCGAGTTCAAAAACCGACCCTGGTTCATGACCAGGTTCCGGATCCCCGCCATCTCGGGGGTGGTGCCGTTTATACTCAGGTCCTCCTGACCCCGGGGACCCCTTACTTTCATAGAGGTGCTCGATAGGGGGGCCAGGTAGCGAACCTCCGGGACGGACGCCTTGATCACCTGGATGTCGCTCATCTGCATGTCTCCCGCCCGCGTCTCACCCTTTACCCATACCGCGAATATGTTGGCCCCGAGCTTGTCTATCTCGGTGTTCAAGGCGGCCTTGCCCCCCTGCCCGATAGCCACCACGGAGATGACCGCGGCGATCCCTATCGTTATACCCAGGGTGGTCAGCAGGGTACGGAGTTTGCTCGCCTTGATGCTGGTCAGGGCCAGCTTCAACATTTCCAGCAGGTTCACCGCTCCTCCACCTGCCTTTGATCGTGGTCGAAAACGCCGTTCGCCTGATTGGGCCGGGCGACCGGTTCGTCAGCCACCAGACACCCGTCACTCAGGTGCAGGATGCGCCCGGCGCACCGGGCGATCTCCGGCTCGTGGGTTACCAGCACTATGGTGGCCCCTCCCCGGTTCAGCTCCTGAAAAACCCCCATTATCTCACTGCTGGTGCTGGTGTCCAGCGCCCCGGTAGGTTCGTCCGCCAGCAGCAGGGCCGGGCGGTTGACCAGCGCCCGGGCTATGGCCACCCGCTGGTTCTGCCCCCCGGACAGCTCGTGGGGGCGGTGCCGGTACCTCTCCGCCAGGCCCATGCGTTCCAGAGCCTGCATCGCCTTCTCCCGCCGCTCGGACGGTTTTACGCCCGCGTAAACCATGGGGAGTTCCACGTTTTCCAGGGCGGTCAGGCGGGGCAGGAGGTTGAAGGCCTGGAAGACAAAACCTATCTTTAGGTTTCGGATCCGGGACCTTTCCCGCTCTCCCAGGGAGGCCGCTTCTATCCCGTCCAGCCAGTAAACCCCTTCGGTAGGGCTGTCCAGCAGTCCGAGCAGGTTCATCAGGGTGGACTTGCCGGAGCCCGAGGTACCCATGATGGCCGCGAATTCCCCCTCCTGCACCTGAAAGGACACGCCCTGCAGGGCGGAGACCTGGATGTCGCCGGTGATATACTGCTTGCTGAGGTTTTCTATGGTTATCATGGCTTCTTCTCCTCCGGCGACGCGACGGCCTTGTCTCCCGGCTTCCACTCCCGCGACGGGTTCTTGACCACCTCATCCCCCTCCGCCAGGCCCGACACCACTATGTCCTTGAGTTCGTTGCCCCGCTCCGTCTCTATCACCCGCTCCTCCAGCATACCGTCCTTTAAAACCCATGCCTTCTTGATGCTGTTGTCTTCCATGACCACCTCCACCGGCACGGTCTGCACCTGCTTGACCTCCATGGTCTTGATGGTCATATCCACCGTATAGCCCAGCTTCAATGGTTCGAAGTCGCCTTTCAGGCGCACGGTTACCGGCACCTTCATGACGTTGGTGCCCTTATCGCTCTTTTCCTGTACCGCCGCTCCCCCGACCCGGGTTATCTCTCCGTTGAACTTCTGACCCGGCATGGCCATGCAGGTGATAACGGCTTCCTGCCCGATCCTCAGTTCCCCCGCGTCGACCTCATTGACCCGAGAGGTGATCTGCATGGTCCGGTCATTGGACAGGACCAGCAGCTCGGTGCCCTCCAGCACTCGGTTGCCTTCTTTGACCCCTACCGAGGTGACCACGCCGTCAAAGGCGGCCACGAAGGTTGCCAGGTCCAGCCGCTCCTTGGCCTGGGCCACCGCCTGGCGGGCCAGGTCCACCTGGGACTGCAGGGCCGCCGACTGTTTCCCCGCCGCCCCGCCTTCCTTTTTAGCCCGGGCCTCCAGGTAGGTGGTCTGCGCCCGCTGCATATCGACTTCGGCAGTCTCCATCTCCTCCCTGGTGGCCGCCCCGGCTGAGTACAGGGCCTCGACCCGCTCGCGGCGGTTCTTGGCCTTGGTATATGCCGCCTCCGCCTCCTGCAGTATCTGCCCGTCGTCACTCGACCGGGCCTTGATCAGCTCGGCCTCCTTGTTGGACAGATCGGCCAGTGCCTCCTGGTATTTTCGTCCCAGTTCCAGGGTGTCCAGCCGCCCCAGCACCTGCCCCTGCTGGACGTGGTCCCCCAGCTTGACGTTCAGCTCCATCAGGGTGCTCTCCACTGGGGAAAAGAATACCTGCTGTTCCTCGGCCTCCAGGCAGCCGTTGGTGAAGACCGCCCGTTCCAGGTCCTGTTTCTCGACCCGGCAGACATTCACCTCGATCCCCGCTTCTTCCTTCCCCGCCAGATTCCAAGCGATCGGAACGCTCAACACCAGCACCACCGCCAGGGTCCACCGCAGCCAGCGGGGCCAGCCTTTCCACCGGGCGAAGAGCGACTGCAGCTTGTTTTTAAGCTTTTGCGGCAATGACATAAAAAAGAACCTCCATGTTGTGTAAGTCTAATATCTAGGTACCCGCCGACCGGCTTTTTATGACAGTGTTTATTCCCTATCTTCGGTTTAACTGCCGGGGATCGTTGAAGCAGTCCGGGTCTCGGGCGGGTAAAGACCGATGGTGAAGAACGCCTTACGGAAATCACGGCAGTACCCGGGGCAGCTGTTTCGACGGTGGGAGTGCCTCAAATAATTCCCATATCTATTAGACGGATAAGTGGGTCAAATCCCTTCAACGCTGGGTAAACTTTTTTTGGTTTTTACCGCAATTTAAATATAGAAAAAGGGCCTGAAACCAGCCCTTTAAAAGCACCCCTGGCGGTAATAATTTTTTTATCTCGACCGGAAGTTGGGCCTGCGTTTTTCCGCGAAGGCCGTTATCCCTTCTTTAAAGTCCTCGGTGGAAAAAAGGCTCACCTGGTACTCCAGCTCGTTCTCCAGGTGGTTTTCGAACCCCATCAGGGCGCTGCGGTTGACCAGCTGCTTGATCTTCCAGAGCGCCAGTCCCGGCGATGCCGCGATCTGCTCGGCAAACCTCATGGTCTCTGATTCCAGGTCGGCCAGCGGCACCACCCTGGTCAGCAGCCCCAGGCTCATAGCCTCCTGGGAGTCGATGGTCCGGCCCGTCATCGCCAGCTCGGTGGCCCTGGCCATCCCTATCATGCGGGTCAGCAGGAATACCCCGCCGGTATCGGGGATGAGTCCGATCTTGATAAACGCCTGCAGGAAACGGCAGTTGTCAGCCGCTATCCGAAAGTCGCAGAGCAGTGCCAGGTTGAACGCCGCACCCGCCACCGCTCCTTTCAGCGAGGCGATCACGGGTTTTTTCAGGTTGCGGATCTTCAGCGCCGCCTCCCCGAGTTTGCGGGCCAGTGCCGGCAGGGTGTCGAACTCGTCAATCATGCTGCGGATATCGCCACCGGCACTGAAGGAACCGCCCTCCCCGGACATCACCAGCACCTTGACCCCTTCATCCAGGGCGCACGCTTCGAGGGCCGACAGGATATCGTCCAGCATCGGAACGTCCATCGGGTTCAACCGCCCGGGGTCGTTGAAAACCAGGTGGGCGATGCTGTTCTCGACCCAGTATTTTATCCTCCGATAATCCATAAAGAATACCCCCTCTGCTCGAATTCCAGCCGGGATTATCCCGGCCCAGGACCGGGCCGTGCAAAGCTGTCATCAGAGCTTCGTAGGGGGTATTTCAACCATATCATGCGGCTGTAGTAAATGTCCCGGTTTTTATTGTAGGCTAACTTTCACAAAAAAATTGCCGCTTTTTGTCTGCCCCGGAGGTTGAAAGGTTTTAATCTAATAGGGTATCCGGTTGGTCCGGGTCCAGACCCCCATTTCGGCGGCGCTCTTGAAGAGTTCCTCGCGGAACATCGGGTGCGCCAGCCCGATCAGTGATTCGGCCCGGCCCCAGATGGAGCGGCCTTTCATGTTGACCACCCCGTACTCCGTCACCACGTAGTGGACACAGGTGCGGGGGATGGTCACGATGCTGCCCGGGGTAAGGAGCGGCTTGATCCGGGAATAGTGCTTGCCCTCTTTGTCCTGGTAGGTCGATTCGAAGGCAATGATGGCCTTCCCGCCTTTGGACTCGAAGGCGCCGAGCGAAAAATCGAGCGCTCCCCCGGTCCCGGATATCTGCTTCAACCCCATGGACTCCGAATTGACCTGCGTGAGCAGGTCGATCTCGAGGATGGCGTTGATCGAGACGACGTTGTCCTCCATGGCTATATACTTGGGGGTGTTGGTGTATTCACAGTGGTAGGCGGCCACCTGGGGGTTCAGGTGCAGGAAGTCGTAGGTCCTCTGGTTGCCGAAGCAGAAGGTGAAGGTGCTGCGGCCCTTGTCCCGGGCCTTGTACTTGTTGGTGATCTTGCCCGCTTCGTAGAGGTCGACCATGGAGTCGCTGAACATCTCGGAGTTTACCCCCAGGTCTTTTAAATCCGAATCGACGATCAGGGAGCCGATGGTGTTGGGCACGCCCCCTATCCCCAGCTGCAGGCAGGCGTGGTTGGGGATCAGCGGCATGATGTTTTTGGCGATCTGTTTCTCGACATTAGTGGCCGGGGGAGCCGGGGGCAGTACCAGGATGGGCTCGTCACTCTCTATGACGTAGTCCACGTCGCGGATGTTAATATACTCCCCTTCCCCGCCCAGTATCCAGGGCAGCCGGGGGTTGACCTCGACTATTACGGTATCGGCGTTTTTAATCTGGGCGTAGGTGTCGGAGCAGGCGATGCCGAAGTTGAAGTTGCCGTGGGCGTCCATGGGGGTGGTCGAGATGCAGAGGACGTTCCGCTTTATAAACGGCTGCACCGGTTCCCCACGGAGTTTATAAGCGTCATGGTACTGCATGGGGACGAAGCAGGCCCGCCCCTTTTCACCCAGCATGCGGTCGACCGGGCTGAACTGGAAGCTGAAGTAGGTGAACACCTTTCCCTCAGGGTCGGCCTTGGCCACCTCGGGGAACTTGACGGAGAAAACGACCTCTATGATTACGTCTTTCAGGTTGGGATCGTCGGCCCTTTTGGCCAGGGCCTTGTCGAAGGCGGCCGGGAAGATCGCTTCCTCCCCGTATCCTACCAGGTCCCCGCGCTTGACGACCAGGGCGGCTCTTTCAGGACTGACCAATTTCTGTCGGTACTCCTCGCTGAAGGTTGACATACTGATCATCTCCTTTCGTTCGTTGACCCGAAGCTGTTACCTGCCGATCTTCGCGTATCCAAGGCTTATGGCTTCTTTCTCCTGCTGGTTCAGCACCCGGAAGAAGAGTTCGGTATAGTCTCCGGATGCCCTGCGTCCCTGAAGCTGGACAGCTATCGCACTGTCGGGCATAACCATGCCCGTGAACCGCCCGAAGATGACCTTCACCCGTTCGGGGTCCCCTCCCGCTTCCCGGTTGATCAGCTCGCAAACTGCCAGGGCCAGGGTAGCGGTCCCCTGGTAGATGATGCCGGGCAGTCCTACGGCCTTGGCGAACTTGGGAGAGGTATGAATCGGGAAATAGATGTTGGTGCACCCGTCGTAAACGTAGGGTGCCTCCGGGGTGATGGGAACCGTGACCGACCACTCGGGATCGCCAGAGGCTGCATGGTCTGGGACCATCGGGATGTTCTCCTCGCCCTTCCCGCCGTCGGTACACTCCACCCCCCGGAGTATCCCCCCGGTGTATTCCTGGTGGATCGCCTTCCCGTCTTTGTCCGTCACCGAGAACTTGAATACGATGTAGGAACCCGCCTTGTGGGGGATAAGAGCCAGGACCTCGCCGCTTACCGTGACCCGGTCGCCGGGGCGGAGGGGCCGCGTGATCTCCAGGTATTCGCTGTAGTGGACAATGGTGTTGAATATCTCTGGCGGATAGGGGAGGTCCAGGTACGACTTGATATTCTCCACTATCGGCCAGGATACGGCCACCGCGAGCATCGGTGGGGCGACGACGCCGCCCTCTCTTCGGTCGTCGAGGTAGCGGGGGTTCATATCCCCGACCGCGGCTGCGTAATTGGTCGTCTGCCGCAGGGTAATCCTGGTCTGGTACTCCTTGAAACGAAGCCCCACAATGTCCGATCCAACCTTCATTAACTCCACCTCCCATCTTCTGCCATTAAGCCGACCGGCCGGCTTAACAGGTTTAAAAAAATATCCTTTACATAAACTGGTAAGCCGACTGGCCGGCTTAAATGCCTGAAAAAAAATTGTTGGCCCCGCGAACATCACCTGCCTTTGGTCCATTAAGCCGGCCGGTCGGCTTAATGGACTGAAAAATTTTTATCAGAGCCTTTCTCAACTGCCTGATCCATTTAACTCCCGCCGGATCGCTTCCGGGTCGCCTTCCAGCAGCAGTCTCCCCAGTTTCTTCAGTACCTCCCGATCGACAAAGTGCAGGCCGAAAAGCTCCTGGATGCAAAGGCCGTCCACGGCCGCCAACAGCAGGGTCGCCATGGCCCGGCACATCTCGCTCTTTTTTAACCCGAAGACAGTCATCAGCACCTCTTCGATGCTGTCGGCCCACTCCTGGTACTTCTTCAAATAGCTGTCGTGCAGTTCCTCGTTGCCCAGCAGCGCCTCCTGGGCCAGGTAGATGTGCAGCTTGTTATAGTCCGTCTTGGTTATCCGCTCCTCGATGATCTTGAGGATCAGCGGCTTCATCTCTTCCGGGGTGACCTCCTGATTCCTCGCCCTTTTAGCCAGCCGGGCGGACTGGCTGAGGTCCTTGTCCATCATGTCGTAGAGAATGGAGTCCTTGGACTTGTAATAGTAGTAGAGCGCGCCCTTGCTTATCCCCGCTTCGTCGGCGATGGTCTGCAGGGTGGTGTTGTAGACACCCTGCTGGGCCACTACGGACTTGGCCGATTCGATTATGTTGCTTCTGGGGTCGGATGTTTGGTTTGGCAAAGCTTAATCCCTCGCTTCGTTTAATAAGCCGGCTGGCTAGCTTAAACTTAACATTGTTGATGGGTTTTGTAAAGCAGAGCCCATCGAGATTTGTTGGCTGTTCAGAAGCTACTGCTTTCCATCCCTGTTCTCCCTCTCCCCCCAGGATTCGCCCAGGGGCGTTTCATCATCCTCAGCCAGGAAAAGCTACACAAAAGTTACCCGAGGCCTGGGAAGGCAAAATAAGCCTTCTGAATATAATAGAAAACCCGGGCCTATCCCGAGTGATTAAGCTACAAGATATTAATTTTAATTGCAGCGCCTTACTCGTACTCGACCCGCACCAGGTACAGCCCCGGCGCTGGCGCGGTCGGTCCCGCCTTGGTGCGGTCCTCGCTGTCCCGAATGGTTTTGACCTCTGCCGGATTAAGCCTTCCCTGCCCGACCAGCAGCAGCGTGCCCACGATGTTGCGCACCATGTGGTAGAGGAACCCGTCAGCGGTGACCGTGAACCTCAGCCATTCTCCCGGTTCTTCCAAGGTAAGCTCCTCAACGGTGCGGATGAACCCCTTGACCCCCGATCCGCTGGCGCAGAAGCTCCGGTAGCTGTGGGTCCCCACCAGGTGCGCGGCCGCTTCCCGCATGGCTTCGAGGTCCAGTTCCCCGGTCAGGACCAGGGCGTGGTCGCGGTGCATGACCGCCCCCTCGGTTTTACGGTAGATAAGGTACTCGTAGGTCTTCCGGGTCGCCGAGTAGCGGGCGTGGAATTCCGGCGGCGCCTCGCCGCTCTCCAGGATCCGGAGGTCTTCCGGCAGGCACCCATTCAGCGCGGGGGCGAACCTTTCGCCGGGTATGCCGCTCTCGGTCTGGAAGCTCGCCACCTGACCCCGGGCATGGACCCCGGCGTCGGTACGCCCAGCCCCGACGACCTTGACCGGTTTCCCGGTCAGCTTCTCCAGGGCCTCCTGCAACACCCCCTGAACCGTACGCCCCGACGGCTGGATCTGAAACCCCGCGAATCCAGTCCCGTCATACTCCATGACCAGCTTGATGTTCCTCATGTCATCCGCTCCCACAGGGTGTAAAACAGCAGAATCAGCGTGGCGGCCAGGGTGATGAAATCCCCACGGCCCCAGGTCTCTCTCCGCAGCCGGGTCCTTCCCCGTCCGCCCCGATAGCAGCGTGACTCCATGGCTATCGCCAGTTCGTCGGCCCGACGGAAGGCCCCCACCAGCAGGGGCACCAGTATCGAGGCCAGGGCCTTGATCCGCTTGGTCAGCCGTCCGCTGTCGATCTCGGCTCCCCGGGCCTTCTGCGCCTTGGATATCTTGTCCGCCTCCTCGCTGAACAGGGGGATGAACCGCAGTGCGATGGTTATCACCATCGCCAGTTCGTGGGCCGGCAGCTTTACCCTCTCCAGAGGTTTTAATAGCTTTTCCAGGCCGTCCGCCAGCGCCACCGGCGAGGTGGTCAGGGTGAGGAGCGAGGCCGTGAACACCAGTGCCCCCAGGCGGAACAGCAGCCACCCCGACTGGATTACTCCCTCCCGGGTGACGGTCAGCGACCCGAGGCTGAGCAGCGGCTCCCCGGCGGTCAGCAGCAACTGCAGCGGGAGGGCGATCACCAGGATCCAGAGCAGCGGTCGAAAACCCGCCAGCGCCAGCCCCCAGGGCAGACTCGCGGCGCGGTAGGCTAACAGCAGCAGCGCCGTCAGGGCGATTACCCCCGGCCAGTCCACCGCCAGGAAGATCGCGACCATCGTCAGGCAGACAGCCGCCAGCTTGGTCCGTGACTCCAGTCGGTGCACCAGCGAATCCCCCGGCATATACATCCCGATGGTGAGGTCATTCCACAAGTGGTTTACCCGCCTCCACTCCGAGTTCCTTTATCTTCCGGCTTATCCAGTCAACGGCGCGTTCCATGGTGACCACGGTCTCTCCCGGGGGCCAGCCCCGCCGCTGCAGACCGTGCAGCACCTCGGTCACCACCGGGACCCCCATGCCGATGCTGGTCAGTTCCTCGACCCGAGCGAAGACCTCCCGCACCGGTCCGTCCATGAACAGCCGGCCCTGGTGCAGCACTATCACCCGGTCGACTAACTGGTAAATCTCCTCGGTATGATGGGAAACTATGATAACGGTGAGGTTCAGCCGCTCCCGCAGTTCCCGGACCAGCCGCAGGAAGCCGTGCCTCCCCGCCGGGTCGAGGCCCGCCGTGGGTTCATCCAGCACCAGCACCTCGGGCTGCATCGCCAGCACCCCGGCGATGGCCACCCGCCGCATCTGCCCGCTGCTCAGGCCGAAAGGGGAACGCCGGGCCAGCCGATCAAAGTCAAGTCCGACATCCTGCATCGCCCGCCGGACCCTCTGTTCCAGTTCGGGCTCTGCTATTCCCAGGTTGCGGGGTCCGAAGGCCACGTCTTCGTATACGGTTTCCTCGAAAAGCTGCTGCTCGGGGAACTGGAAGACCAGGCCCACCTTCTGGCGGATCAGCCGCATCTCCGAGCGGCTGGCGCTTCCCAGGTCGACCCCGTCGATCCCGACCTTCCCGCTGGTGGGCAGCAGCAGTCCGTTCAGGTGCTGTACCAGGGTGGACTTTCCCGATCCGGTGGGGCCGATCACCCCTACGATCTCCCCCGCCTCCACGCTGAGGCTGATATCCTCCAGCGCTGCGGCCGCCAGGGTGGTGCCGGCGGAGTAGGTATGGCTCAGTCGGTCCAGGGCAATCTTCACTGCGGCCGCCCCCCCACCCTGGTATCGGCATAGCCCGCCAGAAAATCGACCATCTCCCCGGCGGTCCTTATCCCGGTCGGCACCGGCATCCCGATCTCACGCAGCCGGCTCGCCATCTCCAGTATCGGCGGCCTATCCAGCTCCAGGTGCCTGAACTCCGCGAGGGAACCGAAGAGGTCCGCCGGGGTTCCTTCCATGGCTGTGCGTCCGCCCTCCATCACGATCAGGCGGTCGGCGTCCATTATCTCCTCCAGGTGGTGGGTAATCAGGACCATGGTTATCCCCAGCTCCCGGTTTAACTGGTGCAGAAAGACCAGCACCTCCCGGCGGCCGGCATGGTCCAGCATCGAGGTGGGCTCGTCCAGCACCAGGCAGCGCGGCAGCATAGCCAGCGCGCCGGCTATCGCCACCCGCTGCTTCTGTCCCCCCGAGAGCCGGCTGGTCGAACGCTGGCGGTACGCCAGCATCGAGACCCTCTCCAGCGACTGGTCCACTCGGGAGCGGATCTCCGCCGGTGGGACGCCGAGGTTCTCCGGGCCGAAGGCCACGTCCTCCTCCACGATCGGGGCGATCAGCTGGTTGTCGGGGTTGGAAAAGACCATCCCCACCCGCTGCCTGATCTCCCAGAGGTTCTTGATGTCGGAGGTATCCAGGCCCTCCACCAGGACCTTCCCCTGGGTGGGAAGCAGCAGGGCGTTGAAGTGCCGGGCCAGTGTCGACTTGCCGGAACCGTTCGGTCCCAGGATGCCTACGAACTCTCCCGGCTTGATGGTAAGGTCGATACCCTCCAGGGCGTGGACGGTTTCACGGTTGGAGAGACGGTATTGGTGGCTGAGTCCGATCACCTCGATTAACTTGGACACCCCCAGAATTTGAGTTGAAGTTACTGCAACAGCCAGCGGCGTATTCGACATTTCAAACAGCTCTTTCCCTCACATTAATCCCCCACGAAAGGCCCTATTTCTGCGGCACTAGAAGCTGCTCCGTCCAGAATCGGGGATCTTTCAACATCACATCCTTGTGAGCTCGAAAAGCGATTTCATAGATTCAATCGCTTTTCTGATTGAAAGTTCGCGGACTTCCATATCCGCTCACCCCGATTCTGGCCTCCGCTGTTCGCCTAGTGCCGCTACGAAAGTTGGCCGTTGTCGTGTGGTCTTAATGTTCGGCGGCTGTATCGAAGGAAAGGCTACGCCGCTGGGAAAAAAATGCAAAAGCCGGGAAGCGCCCCTGCGCTTTCGCAGGACCTCACAATACTTCCCGGACCAAAGCAGTCTCAATTCTTATTAAACCAGTTCGATGACCGCCATCGGCGCTCCGTCTCCGCGACGGTAGCCACCCTTAATGATCCGGGTGTATCCGCCGGAGCGTTCAGCGTATTTCGGGCCTATGGTATCGAACAGCTTTTTGACCACGTCTTCGTCGGTTATAAAAGCCAGCGCCTGACGCCGGGCATGCAGGTCTCCCCGCTTGCCCAGGGTTATCATCTTTTCCGCCAGTCGGTTGACTTCCTTGGCCCGAGTCTCGGTGGTCTGTATCTTCTCTTCCTTGAGCAAGGAAGTTACGGCGTTACGGAGTAAAGACTGTCGGTGGTCCGACCGTAAGCCTAATCTACGGTAGCCCATCTCATGTTCCTCCCTATTTTCAAGGTCATTCGTTGGAGCGGCGCAGCGCCAATCCCAGTTCTTCCAGCTTCTTGTCGACTTCTTCCAGGGACTTCTTGCCCAGGTTCCGCACCTTCATCATGTCCTCGGCGTTCTTCTGGATCAGTTCCCCGACCGTGTTGATGCCAGCCCGCTTCAGGCAGTTGAAGGAACGTACCGAAAGGTCCAGTTCCTCGATGGTCATATCCAGCACGCGGTCGCGCGGCTCTTCCTCTTTGACCACCATGGTCTCGATGTCGCCGACCTTTTCCGTCAGCCCGATGAACAGCCGCAGGTGGTCGCTCAAGACCTTGGCCGAGAGGCTGATCGCCTCGCTGGGCGTAATACTCCCATCGGTCCAGACCTCCAGGGTGAGCTTGTCGTAGTCAGTTACCTGACCTACCCGGGTGTCTTCAACATTGTAGTTGACCTTTATGACCGGGCTGAAGATCGCGTCGACGGGTATAACCCCGATAACGTGTTCGGACTTCTTGCTTTTATCATCCGCGGGAACGTAACCCTTACCTTTTTCGACCGTCATCTCCATGAACAGGCGGCCTTCCTTGGTCAGGGTGGCGATGGGGGCTTCGGGGTTCAGGACCTCGATATCGAGATCCTGGATGATGTCTTCGGCCCGCACCGTGCGTTCCCCGACTACCTCCAGGCGCAGGATCTTCGGCTCGTCGGTATAGCTCTTAAAACGCAGGGTTTTAAGGTTCAAGATGATGTCGGTGGTGTCCTCCAGGACACCGGGAACCGTTGAAAACTCGTGCAGCACACCGTCGATCTTGACCGAGGTCACCGCGGCCCCCGGCAGCGAAGAGAGCAGAACCCGCCGCAGGGAATTGCCAAGGGTGATCCCGTATCCACGCTCCAGCGGTTCGATCGTAAACCGGCCGTAGCGGTTGTCCTCGTCCAGTTCGACACACTCAATTCTCGGTTTTTCAATTTCCAGCATTCGAAGCTACCCCTCCTTTTTTCGGGGAAAGGCCTACCTGGAGTACAGCTCGACGATCAGGTGCTCCTGGACCGGAACATCGATCTGCTCGCGCGTAGGCATACTCAGCAATCTTCCCTTCAACTCGTTTAGATCCATCTCCAACCAGGCTGGGGGAGTTTTATGCTTGGCTGCCTCTAAGTTCTCCTTTAAAAGCACGGACTCCTTGCTCTTTTCCTTCAGGCTGACGACGTCGCCTGGCCTCAGGATGATCGAGGGGATGTTCGCTTTGTGGCCGTTAAGCTGAAAATGACCGTGCCGCACTATCTGTCGGGCCTGACTGCGCGACTGCGCGAATCCCAGACGGTAAACAACGTTGTCCATCCTTCTCTCCAGCAGCGAGAGCAGGTTTTCCCCGGTGATACCCTTCATTCGTTCAGCCTTTTCGAAATAGTTGCGGAACTGGCGCTCCAGCAGGCCGTAAATGCGGCGGGCCTTCTGCTTTTCACGCAGCTGGATGCCGTATTCCGAGGTCTTCTTCTTCATCTTGCCGTGTTGCCCGGGAACAAATCCCCGGCGGTCGAGGGTGCATTTCTCATAACACCGGTCGCCCTTCAAGAACAGCTTGTTTCCTTCACGGCGGCACAGCCGGCAAACTGGGCCGGTATATCTCGCCATCTACTAATCACACCTCCTGCAGTACTGGTTGATAATCCCTAAACCCTTCTCCGCTTGGGCGGCCGGCACCCGTTGTGCGGAATGGGGGTTACGTCCTTGATCATGTTGACATTGATCCCGGCTGCCTGCAGCGACCGGATCGCGGCTTCCCGGCCCGACCCGGGTCCCTTGACGAAGCACTCCACTTCCTTGACCCCGTGCTCTATGGCCGCCTTGGCCGCGCTGTCCGCCGCCATCTGGGCCGCGTACGGGGTGCTCTTGCGGGAACCCTTGAATCCCTGGGTCCCGGCGCTTGACCAGGAAATGGTGTTGCCATTGGGATCGGTGATGGTGACTATGGTATTGTTAAAGGTAGACCTGATATGAGCTACCCCTTTTTCGATGTGCTTGCGCTCGCGGCGCTTTACCCGACTAACCCGTCGTGCCACTATTTTCCCCCCTTAGTTGGTTTACTTCTTCCGCCTGACACCGACCGTCTTGCGAGGGCCTTTGCGGGTCCGAGCGTTGGTCTTGGTGCGCTGCCCGCGCACCGGCATGCCGCGGCGGTGCCTGATCCCACGGTAGCAGCCGATCTCGATCAGCCGCTTGATGTTCAACGATACGTCGCGTCTCAAGTCCCCTTCTACCCGAAGGTTCTTGTCGATGCTCTCCCTCAGGCGGGAGACCTCTTCTTCGGTCAGGTCGCGGACGCGGGTATCGGGATTAATGGTCGTTTCTTTCAGTATCGTCTGGGAGGTGGACCGACCAATCCCGTAGATGTAAGTCAGCGCGACCTCGACCCTCTTGTCCCGGGGAAGGTCCACTCCAGCTATTCTTGCCATATACTCTCTACACCTCCCTCTTAACCCTGCTTCTGCTTATGCTTTGGATTTTCACAGATAACCATTACTTTTCCTTCGCGCTTGATGACCTTGCACTTTTCACATACTGGTTTAACCGAAGGCCTGACCTTCATTACAACGCCCCCTTAAGATTCCTGATAAATATTATTTAAAACGATAAGTTATCCGGCCCCGGGACAGGTCGTAGGGAGATAATTCAACCGTCACCCGGTCTCCCGGCAGGATACGGATAAAGTTCATCCGAATCTTGCCCGAGACATGGGCCAAAACCTTATGCCCGTTCTTCAATTCGACCCTGAACATAGCGTTTGGCAACGGTTCAATCACGGTGCCCTCTACTTCAATTACATCATCCTTGGCCATTGGGCTCTTTACCTCCTTACAGTTAATCCTCCCCCAGGTTTGCCGTCAGTTCTGTGATAACTTTACGCACTTCCAGGTTTGATGGAATTCCTCCAGCGGCGATTTTAGACGCCAGCTCCTCCGCTTGTAAGTTCAGGTGTTTCACGTGCTTGGAGTTTTTCTGTTTGGGGTTCTCCACCCGACGGACCCGTCCATCGACCAGTCCCAGCCGGGAGGCCTCGTCTACCGTGAGCACCAGATAGCAGCGGTCTTTATCCCTTCCGGTCGTCGAGATCACCAGGTCGCCGACCTTATAATCCCCAGAAATGGCCAATCCCCCAAACCCCCTTGTGGTTAGAGTACGGTTAGAATCACCGGTCCATCTCGGGTCACCGCGATAGTGTGCTCAAAGTGGGCTGACCTTCGACCGTCTTTGGTTACGACTGTCCACTGGTCTTCCTTTTCTATCACATCGTAAGTCCCGGCGTTGACCATCGGCTCGATCGCCAGGGTCATGCCGTGGTTCAGGCGAGGCCCTCTGCCGGGAGGTCCGTAGTTTGGAATCTGCGGTGATTCGTGCATGGTGCGCCCGATCCCGTGGCCGACATAGTCCCGGACCACTGAAAACCCGTGGCCCTCGACATGGCCCTGGACCGCGTGGGAAATATCCGAAAGCCTCTTGCCTACCACCGCCATTTTGATTCCGGCGTACAGCGACTCCTCGGTCACCTCCAGCAGGCGTCGGCTGAGTTCGTCGATGTCGCCCACCGGCAGGGTTACCGCGGCGTCGCCATGGAAACCATTGACAATCGCCCCAATGTCAATACTAATAATATCACCGTTATTCAAGGTCCTTAAACCTGGTATGCCGTGCACCACTTCCTCGTTAATGGAAGCGCAGATACTGGCGGGGAACCCTCGAAAACCTTTGAACGAGGGTGTGGCGCCCTGCTTCTTGAGGAAGCTCTCCACGACCTCATCCAGCTTTTTGGTAGTAACCCCTGGCTCTACCGCCCGCGCTACCTCCCGGTGGGCTTCCGCCACCACCCGTCCGGCGTCGCGCATCAAGCCTAGTTCCTTATCTGATTTAAGGATAATCATCAAACCAGTGCCACCTTTATCCTATACCACAGGCAGAGCCTGCATGATATCGGCAAAAACCTTGTCTACTTCCTGTTCCCCGTCGATGTTCTTTAGGAGCCCGGCCTTTGCGTAGTAGTCGACCAGCGGCGCGGTCTGCTCTTCGTAAACCGAGAGCCTCTTCTCCACCGTGGAACCCACGTCGTCACTTCGCTGGTACACCTCGCCCTGGCAGCGGTCACACACCCCGACCCTGGCCGGCGGGCTGGTTTCGGTGTTGTAGGTGAAGCCGCACTGACGGCAGACCAACCTGCCGCTCAAGCGCTTGACCAGGTTCTCCCGGTTGACCTTTATATCGACCACGGCATCGAGCTTGATCCCCAGGTCGTCCAGCAGCTGCCGCAGGGCCTCCGCCTGCACCGCGGTACGGGGAAATCCGTCGAGCAGGAACCCCGGCCTGCAGTCCTCTTTCTGCAGGCGTTCTCTGACGATCCCGATGGTTACCTCATCGGGAACCAGCCCCCCCGCGTCCATGAACGACTTGGCCTTCAGTCCGAGCGCGGTCCCATTTTTTATTGCTTCACGGAACATGTCGCCGGTGGAGACATGGGGAATGCCGAACCGCTTGACCAGCAGATCAGCCTGGGTTCCCTTGCCCGCCCCGGGCGGTCCCATCAGGATAAGATTCATCCCGGTCCCTCCGATCAATGACTGCATCTACTTCATAAACCCTTGGTAGCTGCGCAGCAGTAGATGCGACTCCATCTGCTTCATCGTCTCCAGTGACACTGACACCACGATCAGCAGGGCGGTCCCCCCGAACGAGATAGCCGTTATCCCGGTGGCGGCGATCATGAAGTTCGGCAGTATGGCGATGAACGCCAGGAATAAGCCGCCCCAGAAGGTCGTACGGGTCAGTATCCGGTTGATAAAATCGGTCGTCGGCCGCCCCGGTCGGATGCCTGGGATGAACCCGCCGTACTTCTTCAGGTTATCCGATACATCGGAAGGGTTGAACGTGACCGCGGTATAGAAAAACGTAAAGAAGATAATCAGCAGCGCGTACAGCACATTGTACAGGGGTGTCCCGAAGTTGAAATAGTTCTCGATAAACGAGTGCGCCGTAGGCGAATTTATCCACGAGATAATCGTGGCTGGAAACATCATGATCGACATCGCGAAGATGATGGGGATAACCCCCGCCTGGTTGACCCTGAGCGGCAGATGGGTCGACTGTCCTCCGTAGACCTTGCGTCCCACCTGACGTTTGGCGTACTGTACGGGAATCCTCCGCTGCCCTTCGTTGACCGCGACTACCCCGGCGATTATCAGCAGGGCCAGTAGCACCAGGAGCAGTACCCCGATATATCTCCCCGCCCGCAGGAACTCGTACATGGCGTACAGGGCCTGCGGCAGCCGGGCCACGATCCCCGCGAAGATAATCAGCGAGATACCGTTGCCGATCCCCTTCTCGGTGATCATTTCACCGATCCACATCAGGAGCGCGGTCCCCGCGGTGAGCGTGATAGCGATAACCAGGTAGGAACCCCAACCCGGGTTAATGATCGCGTACTGCCCGTCGATCGGGGCCGAGCGGCCCAGGGCCAGCGCCATCCCTATCGCCTGGATAAAACCGAGAACCACGGTGCCGTAACGGGTGTACTGGGTCATCTTCTTGCGGCCCTCTTCACCCTCCTTCGCCATCCTCTCCAGCGCGGGTATAACTACCTGTAAAAGGCTCATGATGATTGAGGCGTTAATATAGGGGGTGATGCTCATGGCAAAGATGGTAAACCGCTTGAAGGCGCCCCCGGAGATGATATCAAAGAAACCTAAAAGCTGCCCCGACATCAGTTGGCCTATAACCTCTGGGTTGACCCCCGGCACTGGAATGTGCGCACCGATACGGAAGACCATGAACATCACCAGGGTGAATACCAGCTTCTTCCTCAGGTCCGCCAGTTTCCAAGCTGTTTTCAGGGACTCCAGCACCCTAAATCACCTCTACTTTACCTCCGGCTGCTTGGATCTTCTCCGCAGCAGTCTGGCTAATCGCGTTCGCCTTGACCGTCAAAGCCTTTTCCAGCTCGCCCTTGCCCAGGACCTTGACACCGTCGCCCAGCTTCTTGATGAGGCCGGACTCCAGCAGGGTTTCCGGGGTTATCACCGTATTGGCGTCGAACCGGTTCAGCTGGGCCACATTTACGATGATGATCTCTTTTCTGAACTTGTTGGTAAATCCACGTTTGGGAATCCGGCGCTGGAGCGGCATCTGGCCTCCCTCGAAGCCCGGTCTCACCCCGCCCCCGGAACGGGCCTTCTGCCCCTTGTGTCCCTTGCCGGCGGTCTTCCCTAAACCTGAACCGAGGCCCTGCCCCTTACGCTTAGGGGGCTTGCGTGAGCCGGGAGCCGGTTTCAAATCGTGCAGTCTCATTGCATGGGCACCCCTTCATTACTCAACTTCTTTTACTTTTACCAGGTGAGAAACCTTATTGATCTTACCCCGAATCTCAGGGGTATCCGCGTGCGTAACCGTGTGGTTGAGTTTCCTGAGCCCCAGGCTGCGGATTACCAGCTTCTGGTTCTCGGGATAGCCAATACCGCTTTTCACCCAGGTTACTTCTAGCTTAGCCACCTGTTATTGCCTCCTAACTGCTTGACACCTAAGCTATCGATTAAGCTTTCTGTCGCTCCAATTCGGTTTGGTCCGATGATCGCGACAGTGGTTGACGATATCGCTTAACCCCTCAAGGCCTCTACTGGAATCCCCCGGAGTCGGGCGACTTCCTCGGGACGCTTCAACTCCTGCAGTCCCACCAGGGTAGCGTGCACCATGTTGTGCGCGTTGTTGGAACCCAGGGACTTGGTCAGGATATCTTTAATCCCCGCCGACTCGAGGACGGCTCGAACCGGCCCGCCCGCGATAACCCCGGTACCGGGTGAGGCGGGTTTCATTATAACCCTGCCGGCTCCAAACTGTCCAGTAATCTCGTGGGGGATGGAAGTACCGATCATCGGTACCTCGATTAGGCTCTTCTTCGCGTCTTCGATCCCCTTGCGGATCGCCTCGGGAACCTCCGCGGCCTTACCCAGGCCAGCGCCGACACGGCCTTTGCCGTCTCCTACGACTACCAGGGCGCTGAAGCTGAACCGACGGCCCCCTTTGACCACCTTGGCCACGCGGTTGACGCTGACTACCTTCTCGGTAAACTCTTGTTCTGGACTTTCCCTATCTACTCGTTCTCGCGCCATTTATGTGCTGATTCCCCCCTCGCCTTAAAATTCCAAACCGGTCGTCCGCGCCGCATCGGCCAGCGCGGCAATCCGTCCGTGGTAGATGAACCCGCCACGGTCAAAAACCACCTGCTTGATTCCCTGGCTCAAAGCCCGCTGGGCGATCAGTTCGCCCACTTTGCGGGCCGCCTCGATGTTGCCGCCATACCCCTCCCTCAGGGTCGGGTCCAGGGTAGAGGCAGCCACCATGGTGGTCCCGTTCTCATCGTTGATGATCTGGGCATAGATGTGGTTGAGGCTGCGGTAAACCGAAAGGCGAGGCCGTTCAGCCGATCCCTCTATTTTCTTTCGCACTCGCAGCCGCTTTTTGAATCTCACAGCCTTGCGATTCACTTTGCTAAACATGACTTAAACCCCCCGGCCTACTTTTTACCCTTGGCGCCAGTCTTGCCCGCTTTGCGCCGGATCCTCTCGTTGTCATACCGGACCCCTTTGCCCTTGTAAGGCTCGGGTTCGCGGAAGGAACGGATCTCCGCCGCCAGGGCGCCCACCTTCTCCTTGTCGATCCCTTTGACGATGATGCGGGTGGGTACCGGCACCTCAAATTCCATGCCATCCCTAGGTTCCACTTCGATCGGATGCGAGTAGCCCAGGGTTAAAACTAGCTTCTTGCCCTGCAGGGTGGCGCGATAGCCCACGCCGGTCATCTCCAGAGTGCGGGTGAATCCCTTGGTCACCCCTTCCACCATGTTTGACACCAGGGTACGGGACAGTCCCTGCAGCGAACGGTGCTGTTTTTCATCCGAGGGGCGCTGCACCAGCAGTTCTTTCCCTTCCTGCACGACCGAGATATCCACCGGCAGCGTGCGGGAAAGATTGCCCTTCGGTCCGGTTACTGAAACCGCGTTTCCGACGATGTTGACCGATACCCCGTCGGGAACCGCGATAGGTTTACGTCCTATTCTCGACAACTACTACACCCCCTACCACACATAGCAGATGACTTCCCCGCCCAGGCCTTCTTTCCTGGCCTGCTTGTCAGTCATAATCCCCTTGGAGGTGGAGATGATAGCTATACCCAGCCCTCCCAGGACCCGGGGGATCTCATCTTTGCTTGCGTATACTCTGAGCCCCGGGCGGCTGATGCGTTTTAGCCCGGTGATTACCCGCTTTTTGTTGGCGCCGTATTTCAGGTACAGGCGAAGTATCCCCTGTTTACCGTCTTCGATCCACTCATAGTCGCGGATATAGCCTTCCTGCTTCAAGATCTCCGCCAGCGAACGCTTCATCTTCGAGGCGGGGATCTCCACCTTCTCATGGTGAATGGTATTAGCGTTGCGAATCCTGGTCAGAAAATCCGCAACTGGATCTGTCATTACCATTTCCTTACCTCCTTAGACCCTCTACCAACTGGCCTTGGTAACGCCGGGTATTTCGCCTCGATAGGCCAGGGTGCGGAAACATATGCGGCAAATCCCGAACTTGCGCATGTATGCATGCGGCCGTCCGCAGAGTTTACAGCGGTTGTATCCCCGCACATTGAATTTCTGAGGTCGCTTCTGTTTGGCAACCATCGATTTCTTTGCCACTGGCTTCCCTCCTTTAATTAAGCCTCACGGAACGGCATACCTAGGAGTCGAAGCAGTTCCCGCCCCTCTTCATCACTCCTGGCGCTGGTTACGAACACTATATCCATGCCACGCAGCTTGTCGATCTTGTCGTACTCGATCTCCGGGAAGATCAGCTGGTCTTTGAGCCCCAGGGTGTAATTTCCCCGCCCGTCAAACGACTTGGGGGAGACCCCGCGGAAATCCCTTACCCGAGGTAAGGTGGCATTGAGCAGTTTATCCACGAACTCGTACATGCGGGTGCCCCTCAGCGTGACCTTGCAGCCGATGGACATCCCCTCACGCAGCTTGAAGCTGGCGATCGACTTCTTGGCCTTGGTGATGATGGGCTTCTGGCCGGTTATCTTGGCCAGGTCGCTCACCGCCGCGTCAAGGGCCTTGGGGTTCTGGATGGCCTCGCCCACTCCCATGTTGACGATGACCTTCTCCAGCTTAGGGGTCTCCATGACGTTCTGGTAGTTAAACCGCTTGCGCAGGGTTTCCTTGACCTCCTGGTTGTACTTGGCTTTCAATCTGGGCATCGGCGTATCCCCTTTAGTCATCTATAATCTCACCACACTGTTTACAGGCTCTGACCTGCTTATCGTTAAGCAGCTTCTTGCCGACCCGGGTGGGGTTCTTGCACTTGGTGCAGACCAGCATCACGTTGGAGCTGTGGATGCTGCCCTCTTTTTCAATGATGCCGCCCTGGGGCAGCGCCCGGGTGGGTTTGGTATGCCGCTTGCTGATGTTAACCCCTTCCACGATGATCCGGTTCTTGTCCGTGAGTACCGAGAGGACCTTGCCGCGTTTGCCGGCGCTCTTGCCGGATATGACCAGCACGGTGTCACCTTTTCTCACGTGAATCGGCTGCGGGGTCTGGGTTGTTTTGGACTTTCTCATTATGGCCAAATCGCTTCACCTCCCATGCTGGCACGGTACTACAGAACTTCCGGAGCTAAAGATACGATCTTCATGAAGTCTTTGTCCCGGAGTTCCCTGGCCACGGGTCCAAATATACGAGTGCCTCTCGGGTTATTCTGGTCATTGATTATGACCGCCGCGTTTTCGCTGAACTTGATGTGCGATCCGTCGGGGCGCCCGATCTCTTTACGGGTCCGGACCACCACCGCCCGCACTACCTCACCCTTTTTAACGACTCCACCGGGGGAGGCCTCTTTTACTGACGCGATGATAATGTCTCCCACCGAGGCGTAGCGCCGGAACGAACCGCCCAATACGCGGATGCACATCAGCTTTTTCGCTCCTGTGTTGTCGCCCACCTTCAGGATGGTCTGCTGTTGAATCACTGTCTAGCCCTCCTTCGACCTGAGCCTAGGCTTTGACTGATCACTATACTCCATGGGTCTTCTGGAGAACCTCGACAACCCGCCAGTTTTTATCCTTGGAAAGGGGTCGCGTCTCCATAATCTTAACGATATCCCCGATCTTGCAGCTGTTCTGCTCGTCGTGGGCCTTGAACTTTTTCGTCCGGCGGACAATCTTGCCGTAAAGCGGCTGCCGGGTAAGGGTCTCCACGGCTACTACCACGGTCTTATCCATCTTGTCGCTTATTACCTTGCCCACCCGGACCTTGCGGTTATTCCTGTCTTCCACCATCAGAACCTCCTTTGTCTTAAGCCCCGCGGCTTAGGACTTCGTAAGCTCGCGCTCTCTTAATACTGTCCGGGCGCGGGCGATGTTCCGGCGCACCTCGGAGAGGCGCATCGGGTTATCCAACTGGTTGGTCGCCAGTTGAAAGCGAAGATTAAAGAGTTCATCGCGAAAATCGTTTATCTTACGCTTGATTTCCTCATCACTGAGGTCTCGAAGCTTATTAGCCCTCACCAGCTTCACCACCTGATTCTTCTCTTTTCACGAACTTGCACTTTATCGGCAGTTTGTGCATTGCCAAACGCATCGCTTCCTTGGCTACCTCTTCGGGCACCCCGGCCAGCTCGAACATTATCCTGCCGGGTTTGACTACCGCGACCCAGTGCTCGGGAGCGCCTTTTCCGCTGCCCATCCGGGTCTCCGCCGGTTTGGCGGTAATGGGTTTATCCGGGAAGATCTTGATCCAGACCTTGCCGCCGCGCTTGATGTAACGGGTCATCGCGATACGCGCCGCCTCTATCTGGCGGTTGGTGATCCAGGACGGCTCCATGGCCATCAGTCCGTATTCACCGTACGATATGGTGTTGCCGCGTAACGCCTTACCGCTCAAATTGCCCCGGTGCTGGCGGCGAAACTTTACACGCTTCGGTATCAGCAATCTATTCTCCCCCTTCCCGTACGGCGGGCTGAGGTTTTAACACCTTGGTCTGGGGAAGTACTTCTCCGCGATAGATCCAGACCTTGACCCCGATTTTGCCGTAGGTCGTGTTGGCCTCGGCGAATCCGTAGTCCACATCGGCGCGCAGGGTGTGCAGAGGCACCTTACCTTCGGCGTACCACTCGCTGCGTGCTATTTCGGCGCCGGCCAGTCGGCCCGCGACCATGATCTTGATTCCTTCGGCGCCCATCCGCATCGACCGGGAAACCGCCTGCTTGATCGCCCGCCGGAAGGAAATCCTCCGCTCCAGCTGGGCTGCGACGTTTTCCGCCACCAGCTGGGAATACATTTCGGGCTTTTTGATCTCCACGATGTTGATGCTAACCTGTTTGCCAGTCAACTTGTCGAGTTCCCGGCGGAGGTTTTCAACCTCGGTGCCGCCGCGGCCGATCACGATGCCCGGTTTGGCGGTGTGGATCGAAACCTTGATCCGGCCTCCCGCACGCTCGATTTCGATGGTCGGTATCCCAGCAGCGAAAAGCTTCTTTTTCAGGTATTTACGGATCTTGATGTCTTCATGCAGTAAATCCGCGTAGTTCTTCTTGGTAGCGAACCACTTGGAGTCCCAATCCTTGATGATCCCTATCCGCAATCCTTTGGGATGAACCTTTTGTCCCACTCGCCTATCCCTCCTTCTTCTCCCCAACCACTACGGTGATGTGGCTGGTGTGTTTGCGGATCAGGTCAGCTCTCCCCTGGGCCCGGGCTTGGATCCGCTTGAAGGTCGGTCCCTGGTCAACCCATACCGCGGAGACGATCAGGTCGTCCTGGTTCAGGTCGAGGTTGTTCTCCGCGTTGGCGATGGCCGACTTCAAAACCTTCAACACCGGCTCCCGGGTCATACTGGGAGTAAACCTTAGTATCGCCAGGGCTTCCTTTACCCCTTTACCCCGAATCAGATCCACCGTCTGGCGGCACTTACGGGGCGAAACCTTGATATATCGGGCGGTTGCTCTTGCTTCCATTGACCTATCTCCTCCTGCCGCCTACTTGAGAGCCGTCGATCTCTCAGTGCGCGCCCCGTGTCCCCTGAAGAACCTGGTGGGCGCGAATTCTCCCAACTTGTGTCCTACCATATCCTCGGTGATATACACTGGCACGTGTTTCCTGCCGTCATGAACCGCCAGGGTGTGCCCTACCATATCGGGAAAGATGGTCGACCTGCGGGACCAGGTCTTGAGCACCCGCTTCTCTCCCTTTTCGTTCATGTCTTCGACCTTCTTGAGCAGCTTGGCTTCAACGTAAGGTCCTTTTTTTAACGACCTTGCCATCTAGGTTACCTCCTTCGGGTTATCCGTCCTCCTACTTCTTCTTGCGAGGCTTGACGATCAGCTTATCGGAGGCTTTCCGCTTGCGGGTCTTACCGCCGATGGCTACCTTGCCCCAGGGAGTAACCGGAGCCTTGCGGCCGATCGGAGAACGGCCTTCCCCACCGCCGTGGGGGTGATCCACCGGGTTCATGACCACGCCGCGCACTGTCGGACGTATCCCCCGCCATCGCTTGCGGCCGGCCTTGCCCTCGGTGACGTTCTCGTGATCCAGGTTGCCTACCTGGCCGATAGTGGCCCGGCAGCTGATGTGCACCAGCCTGACCTCGCCCGAGGGGAGCCTCAGGTGAGCGTAGTTGCCCTCCTTGGCCATCAGCTGGGTGGCTTCTCCCGCCGAACGGGAGAGCTGCGCCCCCTTGCCTGGCTTCAACTCGATATTGTGGATGTTGGTACCCAGCGGAATGTTCTTCAGCGGCAGGGCGTTGCCTACCTTGATATCCGCCTGGGGGCCCGACTCGACCGTGTCTCCCACCTTCAGCCCGTGCGGGGCTATGATGTAGCGTTTCTCGCCGTCCTTGTAGTTGAGGAGGGCGATGTTGGCCGAGCGGTTGGGGTCGTACTCGATGGTAGCGACCTTGGCCGGGATACCGTCTTTATCCCGCTTGAAATCGATTATGCGATACTGCCGCTTGTGGCCGCCGCCCTGGTGGCGGACGGTGAGGCGGCCCTGCGCGTTGCGGCCCCCTCTCGACTTCAGGGGCTGGACCAATGATTTCTCGGGCCGGTCAGTGGTGATTTCCTCAAAGGTAAGCACCGTCATCTGACGTCGGCCGGGAGAAGTCGGTTTAAACTGCTTGATACCCAAGAGATTTCTCCTCCTTGCGCTTCGATACTACATCCCTTCGAAGATAGCAATTCGTTCCCCCGGGCGTAGGGTTACGATAGCTTTTTTCTTGGTCGAGGTATATCCCTCGTAGCGGCCTCTCCGCTTATACTTACCTTTTACCAGCATGGTGCGCACTTCCGTGACGTGCACCTTGAACATCTGCTCCACCGCGTGCCGGATCTCGATCTTGTTGGCGCTGCGGTCGACTATAAAGGTATACTTGTTGTCAGCCAGCAGGTTGGTGCTTTTCTCCGTGACCACCGGCTTGATTAAAACCTCCCGCGCATCCCGCATCAGGCCAGCACCTCCTCTACCCGGGCTACCGCCTCGCGGGTGATGACCAGTTTGTCGTGGTTTAAGAGGTCATATACGTTGATGCCGCCAGCCACGATCGGCTTCACCCCAGGGATGTTGCGCGCGGATTTCTCCACGTTTATCTCCTGCGGGTCGATACCCGCGGTTACTACCAGAGCCTTGCGGTCGATATTCAGGGCCGCCAGAACCCCGATCATGTCCTTGGTCTTCGGCTGTGACAGGACAAGCTGATCCAGCACGATGATGTCGCCGGTCTGCACCTTCGAAGAGAGAGCAGATTTCAGGGCCAGACGCCTCACCTTGCGCGGAAGGGTGTAGGCGTAGCTGCGCGGATGAGGGCCAAAGGCCACTCCACCCTTGCGCCACACGGGAGAACGCTTGCTGCCGGAACGCGCCCGGCCGGTGCCTTTCTGCCGCCAGGGCTTCTTAGTGCTGCCCTGGACCTCTCCCCGACGCTTGGTGTCGGCGGTGCCCCGCCTCCAACTCGCCATCTGGCATATCACCATATCGTGCAGTACTGCCCGGTTGGGTTCAATACCGAATATCTCGTCTTTTAATTCAATCTCGCCTACCGTCTCGCCCTTGGCATTGTATACAGCCACTTTAGGCACGGTACTTCCTCCTTTCAACCCCGGGCGGGAACTAACTGGATTTAACGGCGCTCCTCACCATAACCAGGCTGCGCCTCGGTCCGGGTACCGCGCCCTTGATCAGCAGCAGGTTGCGCTCCGCGTCTACCCGTACGATTTCCAGGTTCAGCACGGTTACCCGCTCCGCGCCCAGGTGACCGGGCAGCTTGCGGCCTTTGAATACCCGGGCCGGGCCTTTGGCGGCCAGCGAGCCGGGTCGGCGGTGGTACTTGGAACCGTGTTTCATCGGGCCGCGGTGGAATCCGTGGCGCTTGATGCCGCCGGCAAACCCCTTGCCCTTGGAAATACCAGTTACATCAACCTTTTCTCCCGAGTTGAATATATTAGCCTTGATTTCCTGACCGATCTGATAATCGTCCGGGCCGTCCAGTTTAAACTCCCGGACGTAACGCAGCGGCTTGGCGTGCGCCTTCAGAAAGTGTCCCTTGAGGGGTTTGTTGACCAGCTTTTCCCTGATCTCGCCAAACCCGACCTGGATGGCACTGTAGCCGTCCTGTTCAGGGGTCTTCTTCTGCAGCACTACGCAGGGGCCGGCCTCGATGACGGTAACCGGCACCGCTTCTCCTTTATCCGTAAAAACCTGGGTCATGCCTAACTTTCGGCCCAAGATCCCTTTTGACAACTTTCACACCTCCTATTATCCGATCCACCCTAGAGCTTGATCTCGATGTCCACGCCCGCGGGTAGATCGAGGCGCATCAGTGCCTCTACCGTCTTCGGGGTAGGCTCGACGATATCGATCAGACGCTTGTGCGTCCTCATTTCGAACTGCTCGCGTGAATCCTTGTTCACGTGGGGTGAACGTAAAATAGTGTAAATGTTTTTTTCCGTTGGCAAGGGAATTGGACCCGAAACCGCGGCTCCGGTGCGCTTGGCAGTGTCCACAATCTTTAAGGCCGACTGGTCAAGCAGGTTGTGGTCGAAAGCCTTTAGCCGGATGCGGATCTTTTCTCTCGTCATTTAAACAAGTCCCTCCTTGTGCCCCTTCCTTAGCCATGTCGATACTGCATTGCTGGATAAGCTGGCACTGGCCATACTAGTCTTCGATGATCCCGGTCACGACTCCCGATCCCACGGTGCGGCCGCCTTCGCGGATGGCGAAACGCAGCTTCTCTTCGATCGCGATCGGGTTGATCAGTTCGATTACCATCCGGATGTTGTCTCCCGGCATCACCATTTCCACTCCTTCGGGCAGGGTCGCTACTCCGGTCACGTCCGTGGTCCGGAAGTAGAACTGCGGCCGGTACCCGTTGAAGAACGGGGTGTGCCTTCCGCCTTCTTCTTTGGTCAGTACGTATACTTCGGCGTTGAACTTGGTGTGCGGGTTGATCGAGCCCGGCTTCGCCAGCACCATCCCGCGCTCGATCTCTTTGCGGTCTACTCCCCTTAACAGCACCCCGATGTTGTCTCCCGCCTGCGCGTAGTCCAATATCTTGCGGAACATTTCTACCCCGGTGCAGACCGACTTGCGGATCTCTTCTCTGAGCCCCACGATGGCTACTTCGTCCTGTACCTTGATCTGTCCCCGCTCTACTCGGCCGGTCGCTACGGTCCCGCGCCCGGTGATGGTGAAGACGTCTTCTACCGGCATCAGGAACGGTTTGTCAACGTCGCGCTCGGGTACCGGGATGTAGGCGTCTACGGCTTCCATCAGGTCCCAGACTACTTTGCAGTTGGGGCACTCTTTGCCGCCGCAGCCGCATTCCATCGCTTTTAAGGCCGATCCCCGGATGATCGGGGTGTCGTCCCCCGGGAACTCGTAGGTGGAGAGCAGGTCTCTTACTTCCATCTCTACCAGTTCGAGCAGTTCTTCGTCGTCTACCATGTCTACTTTGTTCAGGAACACTACGATGTAGGGCACTCCGACCTGGCGCGCCAGCAGGATGTGCTCGCGGGTCTGCGGCATCGGGCCGTCTGCGGCCGATACCACCAGGATCGCTCCGTCCATCTGCGCCGCGCCGGTAATCATGTTCTTTACGTAGTCGGCGTGGCCCGGGCAGTCTACGTGGGCGTAGTGCCGGTTGGGCGTTTCGTATTCTACGTGAGCGGTCGAGATGGTGATCCCGCGCTCTTTTTCTTCGGGCGCTTTATCGATCTGGTCGTACGAGGTCGCTATCGCTCCCCCTACCTTCGACAGGCAGATGGTGATCGCGGCGGTCAGGGTGGTCTTGCCGTGGTCCACGTGCCCGATCGTCCCGATGTTTACGTGAGGCTTGGTCCTTTCGAACTTTTTCTTACCCATTTTCTCATCCTTCCTTTCGCATAGAATCAACAGCTTGTTTAATCGCTAAACCATTACTCAAAATCCCTGGGCCGCCGGGCTTATCCCGTAGCGGCGAGCAATGATCTTATCCGTGATATGGTTGGGGACCTCTTCATAATGCGAAAACTCCATTATGTGCACGGCCCTTCCCTGGGTCAAGGACCTCAAATCTGTCGCATAACCAAACATCTCCGCTAATGGCACCACTCCTCGCACTACTTGAATCCCCCCTTGGGGTTCGATTCCCTGCACTCTTCCCCGGCGGGCGTTGAGGTCGCCGATCACTTCTCCCAGGAAATCTTCCGGCACAATGACCTCGAGCTTCATAACCGGTTCCAAGAGGATCGCCTCGCCCTGGGACATGCCGGCCCTGAGAGCCATGGCCCCCGCCATCTTGAAGGCGATCTCGGAAGAATCCACCTCGTGGTAAGTGCCCTGGTAGAGGGTGGCCCGGATATCCACCACCGGATACCCCGCCAGTACCCCCGCTTCCATGGCCTCCCGGACCCCGGTCTCCACCGGAGGTATAAACTCCTTGGGGATGGTGCCCGCCACGATGCGGTTAACAAACTCAAACCCTTTGCCCCGCTCCAGCGGCTCCAGTTCCAGCATGACGTGACCGTACTGCCCACGCCCGCCGGTCTGTTTGATAAACTTGCCCTCGGCATTGACCTTGGCCCGCAGCGACTCCTTGTAAGAGACCTGAGGCTTCCCGATGTCCGCGTTGACCTTGAACTCGCGCACCAGCCGGTCGGTGATGATCTCCAGGTGCAGCTCGCCCATCCCCTCAATGATGGTCTGCCCGGTTTCGGCGTCCACCGACGACTTGAAGGTGGGGTCCTCTTCCGACAGCTTGCCCAGTACGGTGCCCAGTTTATCCTGGTCAGCCTTGGTCTTGGGCTCGATCGCCACCGCGATCACGGGCTCGGGAAATTCCATCGACTCCAGAAGAATCGGTGCCTGCTCGTCGCAGAGGGTGTCGCCGGTCACCGTGTCCTTAAGACCCACCGCCGCCGCGATGTCTCCAGCCTTGACCTCGGGTATCTCCTCCCGGTGGTTGGCGTGCATCTGCAGCAGACGGCTCACGCGTTCCCGCTGTCTGCGGGTAGAATTATAAACATAAGAACCGGTCTTAAGCACTCCTGAATAGACCCGGAAATAGGTCAGCTTGCCGACATACGGGTCGGTCGCGATCTTAAACGCCAGGGCGGACAGCGGTTCACCCTCGTCGCCCGCCCGCTCGATCTCGCTGCCGCTTGCCGGCTCGATCCCGTGGACCGCTGGTATGTCGCTCGGGGCGGGGAGGAAATTTACGACCGCGTCGAGCAGCCCCTGAACCCCCCGATTGCGAAAAGAAGAACCGCACAACACCGGTGTTAGCTTCGCCTTCAGCGTTCCGATCCGGATACCCCGTATGATCTCTTCCGGGGTAAGGGTTTCCCCGTCCAGGTATTTAAGGGTCAACTCTTCGTCCATCTCGGCCGCCGCTTCCAGCAGCTCTTCCCGGTATTTTGCGGCTGACTCGCGCATATCCTCGGGTATGTCAGCGGTAATCGGGTTGGTTCCCAGTTCGTCATCCTCAGCGTACAGCACCGCGCAGTTGTTGATCAGGTCGACCATCCCGCGGAAGGTGTCTTCCTCCCCGATGGGCAGCTGGATCGGCACCGGCCTCGCCCCCAGCCGCTCGCGGATCATGTCCACGCCGCGGAAGAAGTTGGCCCCGATGCGGTCCATCTTGTTCATGTATGAAATGCGCGGAATCCCGTAACGGTCGGCCTGCCGCCAGACTGTCTCCGACTGAGGCTGCACCCCGGCAACCGAACAAAATATGGCAATCGCTCCGTCCAACACACGCAGAGAACGCTCCACTTCCATTGTGAAGTCCACGTGCCCGGGTGTGTCGATAAGGTTAATGCGGTAATCCCGCCAGTAACAGGTAGTAGCCGCGGAAGTGATAGTGATTCCCCGCTCCTGTTCCTGGGGCATCCAGTCCATGGTAGCCGAGCCCTGGTCCACTTCACCGATGCGGTGAACCCGGCCGGTATAAAACAGGATCCGCTCTGTGGTGGTGGTCTTGCCGGCGTCGATGTGCGCCATTATACCGATGTTGCGGGTATTGGCCAGGTTTTCAGTCATCACTATCTACCTCCTTTCTACCTGTAAATTAACCTTTTTAAGACTGAGTCTCTACCAACGGTAGTGGGCAAATGCCTTGTTGGCTTCCGCCATCTTGTGGGTGTCTTCGCGCTTCTTCACCGAACCGCCCGTGCTGTTGGCAGCGTCCATCAGTTCGGCGGCCAGCTTCTGGGTCATGCTCTTTTCGCTGCGTTTGCGGGAGTAACCTACCAACCAGCGGATAGCCAGCGCCTGACGGCGTTCCGTCCGCACCTCCACCGGAACCTGGTAGTTGGCTCCACCGACCCGCCGCGCTTTGACCTCCAATACCGGCATCACGTTTTTCATCGCCTGCTCAAAGACATCTATCGGGTTTTTCCCGGTCTTCTGCTTGATCATCTCGAAGGCGTCGTAGGTGATCTTTTCCGCTATGCTCTTCTTGCCGTCCCACATCAGCTGGCTGATGAACTTGGCAAGAACGACATTCCCGTATATCGGGTCAGGCAGTATTTCGCGCTTGGTTACCGGTCCCTTTCTCGGCATCCTCTTCCCCCCTTTTACCTATTATTGGCATGCTTTCGCATTTTATTCCGATAGGCCTTAAACCGGTTAGAAACCGGTCGCGGTTCGTGGTTGTCCCAACCAAATCCCCGGCGACCGTTTATTTGGCAAATCATTGTAAGGTTTTACTTCTTCTTCGCGGCGGCAGCGCCCTTCTTGGGCCGCTTGGCGCCGTACTTCGAACGGGCCTGGCCGCGGTTGGCCACTCCGGAAGAGTCCAGGGTTCCACGGACGATGTGGTAACGGACTCCCGGCAGGTCCTTGACCCTGCCGCCGCGCACCAGCACCACAGAGTGCTCCTGCAGGTTGTGTCCGATACCGGGGATGTAGGCGGTAACCTCGATCCCGTTGACCAAGCGCACCCGGGCCACTTTCCTAAGCGCCGAGTTCGGCTTCTTGGGGGTGGTGGTATACACCCTGGTGCACACCCCGCGCTTCTGGGGACTCTCCTTCAGCGCCGGGGCGGTGGACTTCTGTCGGATTTCTTCCCGTCCCATACGTACCAGTTGGTTAATGGTTGGCAATCAAAGCACCTCCTTCTCCCACGTCAGATGTTATTCCTTCAAAACAGCGGCGGAAGCAGAACCCACATCGATGCCGCAGGCCTTGCCCAGTTCAAGCATGGTCTCCACCATCACCACCGGGACCCCCGCGCTTTCACAAGCCTGGATCAGTCCCCGGGTAACCTGGGGTTCCGCATCTGAGGCGATAAAGACCTCCCGCACTGTTCCTTTTTCAACCGCTTTCAGGGTCTGCTTGGTGCCGACCGTCCTCTTAGAAGCCGATTTCAGCCTTTCCAAAGGCACCGTCTGAACCCCCTCCTGTTTGCACACTTAAATATTTTATCATCCGGCTGCGGGCCGTGTCAATTATAATCCTTCGTCTCCCCGCATTTTTATATTATCGGCCGGTTACTCATCGTAGATGAGATCTTCTTCCAGTATTTCTTCCTCGTAGTCGGCCACCACCCGCAGGTTCCGGTAGCGGGACATACCCGTTCCCGCCGGGATCAGCTTGCCGATGATGACGTTCTCCTTGAGCCCCAGCAGCGGGTCGACCTTGCCCTTGATCGCCGCCTCGGTCAGCACCCGGGTGGTCTCCTGGAAGGAAGCCGCCGAGAGGAACGAGTCGGTGGCCAGCGAGGCCTTGGTTATCCCCAGCAGGACGGATTTGGCGACCGCGGGTTCCAACCCGTCGAATATGACCCTGGCGTTCTCGTCCTCGAACTCGAACACGTCGACCAGGCCGCCCGGCAGCAGGTCGGTCTCGCCCGGGTCTTCCACCTTAACCTTGCGCAGCATCTGCCGCACCATGACCTCGATGTGCTTGTCGTTGATGTCCACCCCCTGCATCCGGTACACCTTCTGCACCTCGCGCAGCAGGTAGGCCTGCACTCCCCGCACCCCCTTGACCTTCAGGATGTCGTGGGGATTGACCGAGCCCTCGGTGATCTCGTCGCCGGCCTCTACCCGCTGACCGTCGATGACCTTGAGCCGGGAGCCGTACGGTATCTGGTAGACGTAACGCTCGGTCACGTCGGGGTTGTAGATCTCTATCTCGCGCCTTCCCCGGTTCTCCGAGACCTTGATGGTCCCGTCGGCTTCAGCGATGACCGCCTGCCCCTTGGGCTTGCGGGCCTCGAAAAGCTCCTCTACACGGGGAAGACCCTGGGTGATGTCGTCGCCCGCCACACCACCGGTGTGGAAGGTGCGCATGGTGAGCTGGGTTCCCGGTTCACCGATCGACTGGGCGGCGATGATGCCTACCGCCTCACCGATCTCCACCTGGTGGCCGGTGGCCAGGTTGCGTCCGTAGCACTTCTGGCAGACCCCAAAGCGGGCCTTGCAGGTGAGGACCGAACGGATTTCCACCTTTTGTATCGCCGCCTCCTCGATGCGCTCCATGACCTTTTCGTCGATCAGCTCGTCGGAGTTGACGATGATCTCTCCGGTCCGGGGGTCGACCACCGGTTTGGAGACGTAACGGCCGATCAGCCTTTCCCCGACCCGTTCGATCACTTCCGAACCGTCCATGATGTCCTCGACCTCGATTCCGTCACGGTGGCGGTCGGTGCGGTCGCCCATGCAGTCGTACTCGCGTACTATCACGTCCTGCGCCACGTCGACCAGCCGGCGGGTCAGGTAACCCGAGTCGGCGGTCCGGAGCGCGGTATCGGCCAGACCCTTGCGGGCGCCGTGGGTGGAGGTGAAGTACTCCAGCACCGTCAGTCCCTCGCGGAAGTTCGCCTTGATCGGCACGTCGATGATCCGCCCCGAAGGATCGGCCATCAGCCCGCGCATCCCAGCCAGCTGACGTATCTGCTGCACGTTGCCGCGGGCTCCCGAGTTGGCCATCATATAAATAGGATTGAACTTATCCAGGGTGTCCAGCATCGCCTGGGTGACATCCTCGGTGGCCTTGTTCCAGACCCCGATGATGCTCTCGTAGCGCTCCACCTCGGTGATGAACCCGCGGCGGAACTGCTGCTCGATCCGCTCCACTTCTTCTTCCGCCCCGGACAGGATCTCGGTCTTCTGCGGCGGGACCTGGATGTCGGAGATGCCCACCGTTATCCCCGCCTGGGTGGAGTAGGTGAATCCCAGCTTCTTTATCTCGTCCAACATGGCGGCGGTAGCCTCGTTGCCCAGCTCCCGGTAGCACTTGTAGACTATCTGGCCGAGCACCTTTTTGCTGACCACCTCGTTGAAGATGCCGTCGGGCAGTTCCTCCCGAATCTCTATCGGTATAGCCCGGTTGAAGATGAGCCGGCCGACCGTGGTCGCTATGCGGCGGCCGTCGACCCGAATCTTGACCTGGGCGTGCAGGTCCAGCTCCTTCTGGTTGTAGGCCATGAAGGCCTCCTCGAAGCTGCTCAGGGCCTTGCCTTCGCCCTTGGCCCCCAGCCGGTCGACAGTCAGGTAGTAGCAGCCCAATACCATGTCCTGGGTCGGGGTGACCACCGGACGTCCGTCCTTGGGGTTCAATATATTGTTCGATGACATCATCAGGAGTCGGGCCTCGGCCTGCGCCTCGGCTGAGAGCGGCACGTGGACCGCCATCTGGTCTCCGTCGAAGTCAGCGTTGTAAGCGGTACAGACCAGGGGATGGATCTGCAGCGCCTTGCCCTCCACCAGCACCGGCTCGAAGGCCTGGATGCCCAGGCGGTGCAGGGTGGGAGCGCGGTTCAGCAGGACCGGGTGTTCGCTGATGACCTCCTCCAGCACGTCCCAGACCTCGTTGCGGACCCGGTCCACCATGCGCTTGGCGCTTTTGATGTTGTGCGCGTAGCCGTCGTTGACCAGCCGCTTCATGACGAACGGTTTGAACAGCTCCAGCGCCATCTCCTTGGGCAGTCCGCACTGGTGAAGCTTCAGCTCCGGGCCCACCACGATAACCGAGCGGCCCGAGTAGTCGACGCGCTTGCCGAGCAGGTTCTGGCGGAAACGTCCCTGCTTGCCCTTCAGCATGTCGGAGAGCGACTTCAGCGGGCGGTTCCCCGGACCGGTCACCGGCCGGCCGCGCCGGCCGTTGTCTATCAGTGCGTCTACCGCTTCCTGCAGCATCCGCTTCTCGTTGCGTACTATTATATCCGGCGCGCCGAGGTCCAACAGCCGCTTCAGGCGGTTGTTGCGGTTGATCACCCGGCGGTAAAGGTCGTTCAGGTCGGAGGTCGCGAATCGGCCGCCGTCGAGCTGCACCATGGGCCGCAGCTCGGGCGGGATCACCGGGATGACCTCCATGATCATCCACTCGGGCAGGTTGCCCGACTTCTTAAAGGCCTCGATGACCTCCAGGCGCCTGATCGCCCTGATCTTGCGCTGCCCGCTGACCTCGCGCAGCTCGGTGCGCAGTTCCCGGGTGAGGGTGTCCAGGTCCATCTCCTCCAGGAGTTCCTTAATGGCCTCCGCGCCCATGTTGGCCTGGAAGTGGGTGCCGTACTTTTCGCGGGCTTCCCGGTACTCGTTTTCATTCAGCAGCTGCTTTTTGATCAGCGGGGTATCGCCGGGGTCGATGACCACGTAAGAAACGAAGTAGAGTATCTTCTCCAGCGCCCGGGGAGACATGTCCAACAGCAGCCCCATGCGGCTGGGGATACCCTTGAAGTACCAGATGTGCGAGACCGGGGCGGCCAGTTCGATGTGGCCCAACCGCTCCCGACGGACCTTGGAACGGGTTACCTCGACCCCACAGCGATCGCAGATGACCCCTTTGTAGCGGACCCGTTTGTACTTGCCGCAGTGGCACTCCCAGTCCCGGGTGGGTCCGAATATTTTTTCGCAGAAGAGCCCTTCCCGCTCTGGTTTCAGGGTACGGTAGTTGATGGTCTCCGGCTTTTTGACCTCGCCGCTGGACCAGGCTCGGATAAGTTCTGGTGAGGCCAGACCTATTTTCATGCTGTCGAAATTGTTGACTTCCAGCATTGGCTTCCTCCTTACGACCTAAAAGTCCTCTTCGTCAGATACGGGTTCGCTTTCTGCATCTTCGTTCACGCCGTCTTCGCTGTATTCACCCTCATCCACGTATCGGTCTTCGGCGTCCTCCTGGAAGTTGTCCAGGCCGTACTCCTTGGCCGCGTCGCTGATATCTTCCTCCAGCTCCCTGATCTCGATCTCCTCGTTCATCTCCGTCAGGACCTTGACGTCGAGACCCAGGCTCTGAAGTTCCTTGATCATGACCTTGAACGCCTCGGGCACTCCCGGTTCGGGGACATTCTCCCCTTTTACGATCGCCTCGTAGGTCTTCACCCGGCCCACCACGTCGTCCGACTTGATGGTGAGTATCTCCTGCAGGGTGTAGGACGCGCCGTAAGCCTCCAGCGCCCAAACCTCCATCTCCCCGAAACGCTGGCCGCCGAACTGGGCTTTACCTCCCAGCGGCTGCTGGGTGACCAGCGAGTACGGGCCGGTCGAGCGGGCGTGGATCTTGTCGTCGACCAGGTGGGCCAGTTTCAGCATGTACACGTAGCCCACGGTTATCTGGTTGTCGAACGGCTCCCCGGTGCGGCCGTCGTAAAGGACGGTCTTGCTGACCCGGGCTAGCGGGTGCTCGATCCGCCCGGTCTCTCCTACCAGGGTGTAGTTCATCAGCTCGTCGCTCTGGTGGTCCTCGAACAGCGCCTCCAGCTCAGCCGGGGTAAGCGGTTTGCCCTCTTCGCCGTCTTCTATGGCCTGCTTGGCCGCTTTCAGGGCGGTGAGGATGTCCTCCTCCTTGGCCCCGTCGAAGACCGGGCTGGCCACCTTGAACCCCAGCGCCTTGGCCGCCCATCCCAGGTGGCACTCCAGCACCTGGCCGATGTTCATACGGGAGGGAACCCCCAGCGGGTTCAGCACTATTTCGATCGGTGTCCCATCCGGCAGGAACGGCATATCCTCCTCGGGGAGGATGCGGGAGATAACCCCCTTGTTGCCGTGGCGGCCCGCCATCTTGTCACCCTCCGAGATCTTGCGCTTCTGGGCCACGTAAACCCGCACCAGCTGGTTTACCCCCGGCGCCAGCTCGTCGTTGTTCTCCCGCGAGAACACCTTGACGTCCACCACCTTGCCCGACTCCCCGTGGGGGACCCGGAGCGAGGTGTCCCGGACCTCGCGGGCCTTCTCGCCGAATATCGCGCGCAGCAGTCTTTCCTCTGCGGTCAGCTCGGTCTCTCCCTTGGGAGTCACCTTGCCCACCAGGATGTCCCCGGTGCGCACCTCCGCACCTACCCGGATGATCCCCCGGTCGTCGAGGTCCTTCAACTGGTCCTCACCGACGTTGGGGATGTCCCGGGTGATCTCCTCGGGACCCAGCTTGGTGTCCCGGGCATCGCACTCGTACTCTTCTATGTGAATGGAAGTAAAGTAGTCGTCCTTGACCATCTTCTTGCTGATCAGGATGGCGTCCTCGTAGTTGTAACCCTCCCAGGTCATGAAGGCCAGCAGCACGTTTCTGCCCAACGCCAGCTCTCCCTGGTCGGTGGAGGGCCCGTCCGCGATGATTTCGCCTTTTTCCACCTTCATCCCCTTGGTCACGATCGGTTTCTGGTTGATGCAGGTGCCCTGGTTGGAACGGTCGAACTTGATCATCTTGTAGACGTCCCGGTGGCCCTTGTTGGTCTTGATCACGATCTCGTTGGCGGTGACCCTCTCGATCACCCCCGTATCTTTGCAGACCACGGCCACGCCCGAGTCACGCGCCACCTTGTACTCCATCCCGGTTCCCACCAGGGGGGCCTCGGTCCGAAGCAGCGGAACCGCCTGCCGCTGCATGTTAGAACCCATCAGCGCGCGGTTGGCGTCGTCATGCTCCAGGAACGGGATCAGCGCGGTGGCGATACTGACCACCTGTTTCGGCGAAACGTCCATATAGTCCAACCGGTCAGGCGAAACCACCAGGATGTCCTGGCCGTGCCGCGCGTTGATGCGGCGGCTGGTGAAGTTGCCGTGGTCATCCACCGGCGCGTTAGCCTGAGCGATAACGTAGTTGTCTTCTTCGTCGGCGGCCAGGTAGACGATCTCCTCGGTGACCACCTGCCGCTCCTTGTCCACCCGGCGGTAAGGGGTTTCGATAAACCCGTACTCGTTGATCCGGGCGTAGGTGCTGAGTGAGCCGATCAGTCCGATGTTGGGACCTTCAGGGGTCTCGATCGGACACATGCGGCCGTAGTGGGAATGGTGCACGTCACGCACCTCGAACCCGGCCCGCTCCCGGCTCAAGCCCCCCGGACCCAGGGCGCTGAGGCGCCGCTTGTGGGTGAGTTCCGCCAGCGGGTTGGTCTGGTCCATGAACTGCGACAGCTGGCTGCTGCCGAAGAACTCCTTGATCGCCGCCACCACCGGGCGAATGTTGATCAGGACCTGGGGGGTAATTACCTCCATGTCCTGGATGGTCATGCGCTCGCGCACCACCCGCTCCATCCGGGAGAGGCCGATGCGGAACTGGTTCTGCAGCAGCTCGCCCACCGAACGCAGGCGGCGGTTGCCCAGGTGGTCGATGTCGTCCACCCGGCCCTCGCCCCGCATCAGCTGCAGGAGGTACCTGACGACCGCGATGATGTCTTCGCGCATCAGGGTCCGCTGCTGCTTGGGCAGGTCGAGCCCCAGCTTCTTGTTTAACTTGTAACGGCCGACCGTGGCCAGGTCATAACGCTTGGGATCGAAGAACAGTGACTCCAAAAGGGTGCGTGCGCTTTCCACCGTGGGCGGCTCGCCCGGGCGCAGGCGCTTGTATATCTCGACCAGCGCGTCCGCTTCTGAATCGGTGTTGTCCCGATCGATGGTGTTGCGGAGCAGGTCATCCTCGCCGAACAGGGTCAAAATCTGGGCGTTGGTGGGATACCCCAGGGCCCGCAGCAGCACTGTGGCGGGCAGCTTACGGGTGCGGTCCACCCGGACGAACAGGTTGTCGTTAGAATCGCTCTCGAACTCGAGCCACGCGCCCCGGTTGGGTATCACGGTGGCCCCGAACAGTTTCTTGCCGCTGGGGTCGATCTGTTCATTGAAGTAGACGCCGGGGGACCTCACCAGTTGGCTGACGATCACCCGCTCCGCTCCATTGATGATAAAGGTGCCTTTCTCCGTCATCTTGGGGAAGTCCCCCATGAAGACCTCGGTCTCGTTGACCTCGCCGGTCTCCTTGTTCAGCAGACGAACCTTGACCCGCAGCGGCGCGGCGTAGGTCACGTCCCTCTCTTTGGATTCCTCCTCCGAGTACTTAGGCTCTCCCAGGCTGTACCCGACAAACTCTAATACCAGGTTGCCGGTGAAGTCCTGGATGGGCGAGATATCCTGGAACAATTCCTGCAGCCCTACGTCAAGGAACCATCGGTAGGAGTTCTGCTGCACCTCGATCAAGTTGGGCATTTCCAGGACCTCGGCGATTCTCGCGTAACTCCAGCGGAGTCGCTTCCCCACCTGCATGGGATATGCCATTAACGACCTCACCCCTTACTATAATTAAAAACCACGGCAATACCTACAACGTTTAAAAGCAAGGCTGAAATAAACCTCGCTTTTATTTGTTCGAGTTCCTAACTACAAGCACTATTAAAATAGTTTTACCAATTTCACCATTTTAATACATTCTATATAACTATTGCAAACCAATACAACTTATAGGTGTCTCCTAGCGATGCCAATTATTTATGATACCAGACGCCCCACCGGTTGTCAAGAATAATAATTGCCCGGCGGGTAAATTCCAGAAACTCACCGGGCGGCTTTTTTTGCCGCCCGGCTGTCCATTCAACCTTCTATAAATGTATACCACCTTCAGAAATCCCCGTCAACTCGGTGCTAAGCCCGGTGCTGGTGGTAGCCCTTCAGCCGGCAGATGATGGAGAAGGCTTCTCCCCGCTTGATGTCGCTGCCCGGCTGGAAGGTCCGGTCAGGGTAGCCGCTGGCCACACCGCCCGAAACCGCCGCCGGCGGAGTGACGGCGACGTCAGCGCGGTATCCTGTTTTTCGCCAAATCTCGCCGTCAGCACCCTGGCTCCCGCGCTCACTCCGGTCAGCAGCCCGCTATTATTAATAGAAGCGATTCCTTCGGCGGAGAAGCTGAAGACGTTCCCTGATGTTCAAGGAACAACTCCCGGGAGATTAGATTAAGCAAAGCAAAAGCGCCCCGACCGGCGGAGCGCTTTTGCTTTTCCAGGCTGCTTACTTGATTTCGGCCTTGGCGCCGACTTCTTCCAGCTGCTTCTTGACCTTCTCGGCTTCTTCCTTGGGGAGCTTTTCCTTGACCGGCTTGGGCACGCCCTCGACCAGGTCTTTGGATTCCTTGAGGCCGAGGCCGGTCAGCTGACGGACCACCTTGATCACTTCGACCTTCTTCTCGCCGAAGCTGGTGAGGATAACGTCGAACTCGGTCTGGGCTTCTTCTTCCACCGGAGCCGCCGCCGCCGCTGCCGGGGCCGCGCCCACCATGGCGACCGGGGCCGCCGCGGATACGCCGAACTCTTCTTCAAAGGCCTTTACCAGTTCTGACAGTTCCAGAACGGTCATCCCTTTTACGATTTCCAGTACTTCCGAAACCTTACTCATTTAGTTAACCTCCTAATTAAATATTCCTAATGCAGTTCTCTCGTGTTACCGATCAAGCCTTCTGTCGCTCCAATCTGAGGTTGTTTGATTATCGCCCCAGTGGCTGACAGTACCGCTCATTCCAGCTCTCCTTCGCTTCTAGCGACACTGGTCTTTTTAATTCCTCAGTGGTCGAGTCCAGCTCAGTCGAGCTTTTAAATAACTTTTTTAGTTACTGCGGTTATCTCATTTTACCTATTAAGCTTTCTGTCGCTCCAATTTTAGTCGCGATAGAATTTGCCGAGGCAAATTCAAGCTTTTCCGACGTCTGACAACTGACTACCGACTACCGAATCAGGACGCGGCTTCTTCCTTCTGCTTGCGCACCGCGTCGAGCACGTAACCCACCTGACGGATCGGCGCCTGCAGCACGTTGACCCAGCTGGCCAGCGGACCCTGCATGGCTCCCAGCACCTGGGCGAGCAGGACTTCACGCGGCGGCAGTTCGGCCAGGGCCTTTACCCCTGCCAGGTCGATCACCTTGCCTTCCACCACGCCGGCCTTGATTTTTAAATTCTTGTGGGTCTTGGCAAAGTCGGACAACAGCTTGGCCGGGACCACCGGGTCGTCAACCCCGAAAGCCATTGCGGTCGGTCCCACCAGGTACTCATCGAGCTGGTTAAGTCCCGCCTCCTCCGCGGCCAGGCTGGTCAGGGTGTTTTTTACCACCCGGTATTCCACCTCGGATTTCCGCAGCAGGTTGCGCAGCTCGTTGGCTTCCGACACCGTCAGTCCCCGGTAGTCAGCCAGGACCGTGGATTTGCTGCCCAACAGCTTTTCCTTCACTTCCTGGACCAGTACTTTCTTGTCATCCAGGTTAGACAATATAACTTCACCTCCTTCATAATTCCTAATGCAGTTCTCTCGTGTTACCGATCAAGCTTTCTGTCGCTCCAATTATGGTCTGGTCCGATTATCTCTTGTGTTGCTGACGGTACCGCTCAGTTTCAGCTCTCCTTCGCTTCTAGCGACACTGGTCTTTTAGTTCCCCAGTGGTCGAGTTCAGCTCAGTCGAGCTTTTATATAACTTTTTTAGTTACTGCGGTTTTCCCGTGTTACCGATTAAGCTTCAAAAATAAATCGAGCTTCTGCTGATTGCAGAAGCTCGCAATTTCCTTTAGCCGGCGTTGTCCCGGTTAAGCGGATTGCACCAACCTCGGTAGGCGAACTCGGAGGTTCCTTAAGCGCCGGTGGGCGCACCTACTGTCTGCAGTCAGCAACGACATATATAAGTTAGCACAGCGCCAAAACGCTGTCAAGCTTTCGAATTGATTACTTCACGGTCACCTTCAGCGGGTTGATCTTGACCCCCGGGCCCATCGAGGAAGATACCGTGATGCTCTTCAGGTACTGCCCCTTGGCGGCGGCCGGCTTGGCCTTGATCAGGGTTTCCAGCAGGGTCTGGAAGTTTTCCCTCAGCTTTTCGGTGTCAAACGATACCTTGCCGATGGGAGCGTGGATGATACCGGTCTTGTCGACGCGGTACTCGATCTTGCCCGCCTTGACCTCTTTTACCGCCCGGTCCACGTCGAAGGTAACGGTGCCGGTCTTGGGGTTGGGCATTAGGCCCTTGGGTCCCAGCAGTTTACCGAGTTTACCGACCTGGCCCATCATGTCGGGAGTGGCGATAGCCACCTCGAACCCGAACCATCCCCCCTGGATCTGGGCTATGACGTCTTCGGCGCCCACGAAATCGGCGCCCGCCAGTTCGGCCTCCTTGGCCTTGTCGCCCTTGGCGAAAACCAGTACGCTGCGGGTCCGGCCAGTCCCGTACGGCAGCACCACCGCGCCGCGGATCATCTGGTCGGCGTGTCGGGGGTCGACCCCCAGCTTCACCGCGACCTCAACCGTCTCGTCAAACTTGGCCTTGGCGACCTGTTTGACCACGCCCAGAGCCTCGGTCGGCTCGTACAGGTTGTTTACGTCGTATTCCTTCTGGGCGTCCTGATACTTCTTGCCGTGAAACTTCATTAAAAATACACCTCCAGTGGTAATAGCGGAGTAAATCCTCCCACTTTAATACTGTTCATTAAGCCTCTACAATTTCGATACCCATGCTGCGCGCGGTCCCCTCGATCATCCGCATGGCTGCTTCGATGTCCGCCGCGTTGAGGTCCTTCATCTTTGCTTCCGCGATCTCCTTCACCTTCGCCCGGGGAACCTTGCCCACCTTCTTGCGGTTGGGTTCGCCAGACGCGGTTTCCAGCCCGGCTGCCTTTTTCAGCAGTACGGAAGCGGGCGGGGTCTTCAGAATAAAGGTAAACGAACGGTCTTCATAGATCGTCACCTCGACCGGCACTACCATGCCCGCCTGGTTGGAAGTCCGCTCATTGTAGTCCTTGCAGAACTGCATGATGTTGACTCCATGCTGACCCAAGGCCGGTCCAACCGGAGGCGCTGGGGTTGCTTTCCCCGCGGTGATCTGCAGTTTTACCAGGCCAACCACCTTCTTGGCCACTCTTTAACACCTCCTTGTCGTAATCCAGCTATAGCTTCTCAACCTGAGCAAAATCCAATTCGGTCGGGGTTTCTCTCCCAAACATGGAAATCATCACCCGGGTCTTGCCCTTTTCGGGGTATATCTCCCCGATGGTGCCGGTGAAGTTCTGGAACGGACCAGCAATAACCCGCACCGTCTCGCCCACCGTGAGGTCGATCTTGGGCCTGGAGTCGTCCAGTCCCATCTGGCGCAGTATTTGCTTGATCTCGGTCCCCCGCAGAGGAATCGGCTTGGACCCCGAACCCACGAACCCGGTCACTCCCGGGGTGTTGCGCACCACGTACCAGGAATCGTCGGTCATGATCATTTCCACCAGGACGTAGCCGGGGAAGATCTTCTTCTTGACCAGCCGCTTCTTGCCGTTTTTAAACTCCATCTCGTTTTCCATGGGAACCAGGACACGGAAGATCTTATCCTCCATGCTCATCGATTCGACCCGCTTTTCCAGGTTGGCCTTCACCTTGTTCTCGTACCCGGAATAGGTATGAATCACGAACCAGTTTTTGTCTTCCATAATTCAAGGGACCCACTTTATCTAGGTCCCTCACCCCCTCAGAACCCGGATTTCACTATTCTTCGATTCTACCAGCCTATCCCTTGCCCGTCATCTTAAACAGGTACTCCAGGACAAAGCTGAGAATCGAGTCTGCAAACCAGATTAAAAGTGATACGAACGCCACCGAGACCAGAACCACGGCGGTGTAGGTAATTATTTCCTTGCGGGAAGGCCAGTGGACCTTCTTTAACTCCGCCCAGGAACTGCGAAAAAAAGCCGTCGTCCTACCTTTCATGGCGCCGGGTTTCGTGGTATCGACCCGTTTAATACTAGTCACCTTACTTTTCACATCCTCAGGTCCTTTCGCGTTATCGCGTAAAAAAAGGAACTGTTTATTTGGTCTCTCTATGTGGTGTATGAGTCTTGCAAAACTTGCAATACTTTTTCAACTCGATCCGGTCGGGATCGTTTTTCTTGTTTTTGTTGCTGCTGTAATTGCGCTGTTTGCACTCTGTACAGGCTAAGGTCACCCCTACCCGCATTTTTAGCCACCTCCCCGGAGCAACTGTACCCTAACAATTTATCACACGGAAAATATCCTTGTCAATAGCGCCCAATCTCCCAAAACCGGCGTTTTACGCCCCTCGGTAATAGTGTAACCAGTTCGGACCGGTATAGCAGTCTTCGATGGTTAAACATCATTGAGGCAGATTAATAGGGGGACTGGTTAGTCCCCCTAATCCAGCTCGGTCCTGGCCTGGTCGTAAATCCTAGTCTTCGATGATCCCGGTCACGACTCCCGATCCCACGGTGCGGCCGCCTTCGCGGATGGCGAAACGCAGCTTCTCTTCGATCGCGATCGGGTTGATCAGTTCGATTACCATCCGGATGTTGTCTCCCGGCATCACCATTTCCACTCCTTCGGGCAGGGTCGCTACTCCGGTCACGTCCGTGGTCCGGAAGTAGAACTGCGGCCGGTACCCGTTGAAGAACGGGGTGTGCCTTCCGCCTTCTTCTTTGGTCAGTACGTATACTTCGGCGTTGAACTTGGTGTGCGGGTTGATCGAGCCCGGCTTCGCCAGCACCATCCCGCGCTCGATCTCTTTGCGGTCTACTCCCCTTAACAGCACCCCGATGTTGTCTCCCGCCTGCGCGTAGTCCAATATCTTGCGGAACATTTCTACCCCGGTGCAGACCGACTTGCGGATCTCTTCTCTGAGCCCCACGATGGCTACTTCGTCCTGTACCTTGATCTGTCCCCGCTCTACTCGGCCGGTCGCTACGGTCCCGCGCCCGGTGATGGTGAAGACGTCTTCTACCGGCATCAGGAACGGTTTGTCAACGTCGCGCTCGGGTACCGGGATGTAGGCGTCTACGGCTTCCATCAGGTCCCAGACTACTTTGCAGTTGGGGCACTCTTTGCCGCCGCAGCCGCATTCCATCGCTTTTAAGGCCGATCCCCGGATGATCGGGGTGTCGTCCCCCGGGAACTCGTAGGTGGAGAGCAGGTCTCTTACTTCCATCTCTACCAGTTCGAGCAGTTCTTCGTCGTCTACCATGTCTACTTTGTTCAGGAACACTACGATGTAGGGCACTCCGACCTGGCGCGCCAGCAGGATGTGCTCGCGGGTCTGCGGCATCGGGCCGTCTGCGGCCGATACCACCAGGATCGCTCCGTCCATCTGCGCCGCGCCGGTAATCATGTTCTTTACGTAGTCGGCGTGGCCCGGGCAGTCTACGTGGGCGTAGTGCCGGTTGGGCGTTTCGTATTCTACGTGAGCGGTCGAGATGGTGATCCCGCGCTCTTTTTCTTCGGGCGCTTTATCGATCTGGTCGTACGAGGTCGCTATCGCTCCCCCCACCTTCGACAGGCAGATGGTGATCGCGGCGGTCAGGGTGGTCTTGCCGTGGTCCACGTGCCCGATCGTCCCGATGTTTACGTGAGGCTTGGTCCTTTCGAACTTTTTCTTACCCATCTTGGATTGCCTTCCTCCCTTGTCCCGCCCCTATCTGGACGGTCTTTAAACGGTTTTTGGGAAAATACCGGTCATAATAATAACTGATTTTGTCCACCTTGTCAAACCCTTATCAATTCAGTGTTATTCTACATATTTCTTGTCTAAAAATAAAAGGTCGAGAGGTATACTCCCGACCGATCGTGGTCTGGTAGCGGCGCAGGGATTTGAACCCCGGACACTACGGGTATGAACCGTATGCTCTGACCAACTGAGCTACGCCGCCAAAAATATGGAGCCCATAACCGGATTTGAACCGGTGACCTTATCCTTACCAAGGATACGCTCTGCCTCCTGAGCTATATGGGCTTGGTTGCGGGGACTGGACTCGAACCAGCAACCTTCGGGTTATGAGCCCGACGAGCTACCAACTGCTCCACCCCGCGGTGTAAAGTTATTGTTTTTTCAAACTGAGTAGTAAATGGTGGAGGGGGAAGGATTTGAACCTTCGAAGGCGTCGCCAACAGATTTACAGTCTGCCCCCTTTGGCCACTCGGGAACCCCTCCATGTTAAATTAAAAAACGCGACCTTCGTTTGGAGCCGACGATGGGATTCGAACCCGCAACCTGCTGATTACAAATCAGCTGCTCTGCCATTGAGCTACGTCGGCACGTAGTACCCTCGTCGATGCGCAATTAGTATCTTAACAGAAATCCAATCCGCTGTCAACATCGAGAGCACCCTGTCTCCGACTACTCGTCGTCTCTCTTTTCCAGGTAGCGCTCAAGCTTTCTTTTGACCCTCTGCAGGGCATTGTCGATCGATTTGACGTGCCGTTTTAAGTCGATCGCTATCTCCTGGTAGGATTTACCTTCCAGGTAGGACATCAGCACCTTCCACTCCAGAGAACTGAGGATCTCCCCCATTTTCTCCTCGATATTGTCAAACTCTTCCCGGCTGATGATCAACTCCTCGGGGTCGGTGATCTTGGAACCCGAGATAACGTCCAGCAGGGTCCGGTCGGAGTCTTCGTCGTATATCGGCTTGTTCAGTGAAACGTAGGAATTCAGCGGGATGTGCTTCTGACGGGTGGCGGTCTTGATGGCGGTGATGATCTGTCGGGTGATGCAGAGTTCGGCGAAGGCCCTGAAGGAGGAAAGCTTGTCCCCGCGGAAATCGCGGATGGCCTTGAACAGGCCTATCATACCCTCCTGGATGATGTCCTCCCGATCCGCTCCTATGAGGAAATATGACCTTGCCTTGGCGCGTACAAAATTCTTGTACTTGTTGATCAGATGCTCTTCAGCCGACGGATCCCCGTCCTTGACCATGTCTACTATCTCTTCGTCGGACAAAAGCTTCAGCGCATCTATAATCTCTTTCTGTACGCCAAGACTCACCCAGATCGCCTCCACCCTGATATTTAGGTATTGACTCTGGCAAAACCAGATAAACCAGATATCCTTCTCAAACTGGGTATTAAGCAGAAGATTTTACTCAAGCTAGAATGTATGCATCAAGAGTTGCATAGGTGAGGGGCTGTCCGTTGACATACACATTATAACTGAAAGCACAAAAGGGCGTCAAGTTCCCTTTTTCGCCCTATTCTTCGAGCCGATCAGGAATTTTTTCCCATCCTCTGGCGCAGGGCCTCGTAGAGGATGACCCCGGCTGCCACCGAGGCGTTCAGCGACCCGATCTGGCCCCTCATCGGCAGGGCCGCCAGGTAGTCGCAGGTCCTGAGGGTCAGCTGGCTCAGTCCTTTGCCCTCCCCGCCGATCACCAGCACCAGCCCTCCGGTCAGGTCCGACTGGTGGTAGAGGGATTGGCCCTCGGGCGCTAGTCCTACCACCCAGCACCCCTTCTGCTTCAGGTACTCCAGGGTCTGGACCAGGTTGCTGACCCGGGCCACCGGCACCAGGTCGACAGCCCCCGCCGAGGCCTTGACCACACCTCCCGCCACCTGGACCGAGCGCCGCTTGGTGATGATAACTCCGTGCGCGCCCACCGCTTCCACCGTGCGGAGTATCGCTCCCAGGTTCTGCGGGTCTTCCAGGCCGTCCAGAGCCACCAGCCAGGGCGCTTCCCCGCGCTCCGCGGCCAGGCTCAGCAGGTCGTCCACCTCTACATAGGCACGCGGCAGGACCGAGGCGACCACCCCCTGGTGGTTTATCCCTTCCGCCATGGCGTCTAGCTTACTGCGGTCCACCTCCAGCACCGGGACTCCCGCCTCCCGGGCCAGCCGGCGTATCTCCCCGATGGAACCGTCGTGCGAGTCCCTGGCCATCCAGACCCGGTTGACCGGGACCCCGGCCTTGAAGAGTTCCATCACTGGGCGGCGGCCCGCCCGCATCTCCGAGTCATCCCGCCGGTGGGCCGCGGGTCCCGGCCGACCACCGCTTCTTCTTTTGTTCGGCAACCTTTGACTGCGCTCGCTGATGGTAATCATCCCGCCTTTAGCTTAGTGCTTCCTCGACCGCCTTCCGGGCGTGAATCGTGGTGGTATCGAACAGGGGTGTCTCCGTGTCCTGCTGCTTTATCAGCAGGGGTATCTCCGTGCACCCCAGGACTATACCCTGGCAGCCCCGGTCAACCAGACCTTCTATCACCTTTAGGTAGTATTTGCGGGACCGGTCGTCGATTATCCCCCGGCACAGCTCGTTGTAAATCACGTCGTGAATCACCTGCCGCTCACGCTCGTCGGGGGTTATGACCTCCAGTCCGTGACGGGCGGCCAACCGTCCTTTATAGAAGTCCTGTTCCATGGTGAACCGGGTGCCTAATAGCCCCACCCGGTTGATTCCCGCCTCCTTGACCCGAAGGGCTGCGGCATCCGCGATATGGATCATCGGGACGCTGACCGACGCGCTGATGGCGTCGAAGACCTTGTGCATGGTGTTGGTGCAGAGCAGGATCAGGTCGGCCCCGCCGCGGGCGACCTTGCCCGCCGCGTCGGCCAGGATGCGGGTCATCGCCTCCCAGTCGCCCTCATTCTGGAGTGTTTCGATCTCGGCGAAGTCCACGCTGTACATGACGCACCGGGCGGAGTGGCTGCCCCCCAGCCGGTCCCTGACCGACTGGTTGATAATGCGGTAGTACTCGGCTGAAGACTCCCAACTCATGCCCCCGAGCAGGCCTATGGTCTTCATGGTTCCAACCTCCTGGATCATCGTCCGCTGATCCCTATAGTGGATAGAGGATTGAACAGGTCGTCAGTGATGACTACTTCCGCGTAGTGCTCCACGGGGAAGTTCGTGTCGCAGGGCACGTCCTCGAACAGCGCCGGCAGCCGCTGCTGGAACAGCTTCAGCAGGGGGATGGCCGCCTGCCGCATCTGGGGATGGGCGGCGGCCGAGCAGCGGAGGTTGAAGAAGTGCCTCCACTCCCGCATGTTGTAGGTGGTAACCAGCTCCGTCTTCAGGGAATTCGGAAGGACCGAGCGCGCCTCCTGCGCCGAGCATCCCTGCCGCAGCAGTGCCAGGTAGGCCTTTTCCGCCGCCAGGCAGCCCCCTGCCCATGTTTCATAAGCTTCCCCGGAGAAGAAGTAAGGCTCGATCACCGTTATCTCATTGCCGAACTTGTCCCGGCTGTAGTTGCAGTAGCGGGTCGATTCCTGGCTGTAGCTGGCGATCCGGTGCCGGACTATCTCGTGGGTCACCCCCCGGTCGACGATAAACATCACCGTGGCCTTCTCGTGCTCGATCACCGACTCGTGGCCGATGGCGACCTTGGACTTCAGAAAATCGGGGTTGAATTCATCCCCCATGCGGTCCTCGGACTTGTAGCAGACCCGGGTATAGCGCTCCAGGCGGCGCAGCAGACCTTCATCCAGCTGCCCCTCCGGCACCAGCACCTGCGGCTTGATAACGATCATTTCGCCTCTCCTTTTTTCATCATTGTCGCCTATCGCTCTACCGGATACAGCCTATCGAGATGTCGGGCTGACCGGAGCTGCCCGGCTTGGGATTTTTACTTCATCTTCCGCCTTACTTTATTAAATCCTAGTTCTTTTGCCCCGTCAATCAGCTTTATGCAACATCCCGGCCTGATAACCGTATAGAAGAAACCGGCCCAGGCCGGTTTCCTAAAAGCAGTCTCTTTTTACTGTTTATCTTCACCCGGCCACGGCAGCCTCGATAGTATCTCCTCCAGCCGCTCGTCGTCCCCCTTCAAGTATAGATACCCGATCAAACTCTCCAGGCCGGTGCTGCGGCGGTACTCGGTGACCTCGGCCCCCTTGGGCGGCGACCCCGAGTTGGCGTTGCGCCCCCGCTTCATCACCCGTATCTCTGCCTCGGTGAGCTGCTCCTCGATCTGTTTTAAAAACCGGGACTGGCTGCTGGCGCGGACCAGGCTGACCGCTTCCTGGTGCAGGAGGTTTACCTTGGTGATCCCCCGGGCTACCAGCGCGCTGCGTACATACAGCTCGTAAACCGCGTCTCCGATATAGGCCAGCACCAGCGGGGGAATCTGCTCCGGGTCCTGGCCGGCCCCAAACATCCGCCTGAGCGGCAATAGGCTCACTCCCTCTTCCAACGGGTCCCGGTCGGCGAGTCTTCCAGGACGATCCCCATCGACTTCAGCCGGTCGCGGATGCCGTCTGCCGCCTTCCAGTCCTTGTTCTTGCGCGCCTGCTGCCGCTCCTCGATCAGGGACTCGATCAGCACCACGTCGACCTCGCTTTCTTCCCGTCCCCTGGCTCCCCGGATGAAGTCCGCGTCCAGCCCCAGCACCTCCAGCAGCCGCTGGAAGACCACGGAGGCCTGGCGGAATGGTGCCAGTACCGCTTCGGTAACATCTATGCCCTGGCGGACCAGGGTGTTGATGGCGGTGTTTATCTCCCGCGAAAGGTCGAAAAGCGATGCTATCGCCAGCGCGGTGTTGAAGTCGTCGTCCATCGCCTCGACGAAGGCTGTCTCGACCGCCGCCGTTTTCTGCCCCAGGCCGCTGATCTCCTCGGGCAGGGATGCCCCGGCTCCTGCGGTTGATACCTCCCGCGACAGCACCTCGTCCAGCAGGTCCAGGGTGGTGACCAGCCGCTCCAGGCCGCGCCGGCTCATCTGCAGCTTTCCGTCGTCGAAGTCGAGCGGGCTGCGGTAGTGGGTGGAGAGCAGGTAGAACCTGACCACCTGGGGAGGAAACGACTTCAATATATCCCGCACCAGGAAGAAGTTGCCCAGCGACTTGGACATCTTCTCCTGGTTGACCGTGATGAACCCGTTGTGCAGCCAGTAGCGCACGAATCCCTTTCCCGCGTACGCCTCCGACTGGGCGACCTCGTTCTCGTGGTGGGGGAAGATCAGGTCGCTGCCGCCGCCGTGGATGTCGAACCCCGCTCCCAGGTACTTCATCGACATGGCCGAGCACTCGATGTGCCAGCCCGGGCGTCCCGGTCCCCAGGGGCTCTCCCAGGCCGGTTCACCGGGCTTGGCCGCCTTCCAGAGGGCGAAGTCCATCGGGTTCTTTTTGCGCTCGTCGACCTCCACCCGCGCCCCGACCAGGATCTCTTCCCGCGACCGCCCCGAGAGCTTGCCGTAGTCTCCGAAGCTGTCGACGTTGAAGTAAACGTCCCCTTCCACTTCGTAGGCGAAACCCTTTTCGATCAGTGTCGAAACCATCTCTATTATCTCGGGCAGGTGCTGGCTGACCCGGGGGTGGATATCGGCGCGCAGTACGTTCAGCGCGTCGGCGTCCTGGAAGTACTCGTTCACGTACCTCTCCGCCAGCCGGATCGGATCATCGCCCTCTTCACGCGCCCGGTTGATGATCTTGTCGTCGATGTCGGTGAAGTTCTGGACGTAGGTCACCTGGCAGCCGCGGTACTGCAGGTAGCGGCGGACCGCGTCGAACAGTACTATCGGCCGGGCGTTGCCCAGGTGGATGTAGTTGTAGGTGGTGGGACCGCAGACGTACATCCCCACCTTGCCCGGCTCACGCGATATGAATTCCTCTTTCTGACGCGCCAGGGTGTTGTTTACCCTCAGGGTCATGCGTTTTCCCCCTTAAAACGAATAGCCTCGTGCTGGCGATTAAGCTCTATGTCGCTCTTAATCTAATTTTCGTCGGTGGCTGACATTCCCGCTCTTCCATTTCTTCTACTTTCCGCTCCAGCGCCTCTATCTGCCGCTGCATCGACTGCAGCAGATCGGCCACCGGGTCGGGAAGCTTGTTGTGCTGCAGGTCTACATCGTCCTGAGCCCCGGCCACCCGTTCACCGTTCATGCTCACAATCCTCCCCGGCACCCCCACCACCGTACAGTTGGGAGGCACGTTATCCAGGACCACCGAGCCCGAGCCGATCTTCACGTTGTCACCGATGGTGATCGCCCCCAGCACCTTGGCCCCGGTGGCTACCACCACGTTGTTCCCGATGGTCGGGTGACGCTTCCCCTTCTGCTTGCCGGTCCCGCCCAGGGTGATGCCCTGGTACAGGGTGACGTTGTTTCCGATCTCGGTGGTCTCACCGATCACCACGCCCATACCGTGGTCGATAAACAGTCCCTCTCCTATCTTTGCCCCGGGGTGGATCTCTATCCCCGTGAAGTGCCTGGCAACATGGGAGATGAACCGGGCCAGCACGAACCAGCCCCGCTTATATGCACGATGGGACAGCCGATGCATCAGTACGGCATGAAAACCCGGGTAACAGAAGATGACCTCCCACCTGCTCCGAGCCGCTGGGTCCCGATCGAACACCACCTGGATATCCCGTTTGATCCGGCTAAATATCCGCGCCACTTTGCTTCACCTCTGCTATCGAATATAAATTAAACCCCTACGCCTGACAGAGGCGAAGGGGTTATTTCGCGGTTCCACTCTGATTAAACCGCCCGGGAATCCGGACTGTTTATCTCTTCCCCTACAACGTGGGGTCCTCGTCCCGACCTACTTACAGGTTTCGGCCGGAAGGCTCCCGGGCGCACTTTCACTCGACTTCCCGCCGGAGCCACTTTCAGCCGCCGATGGCTCCTCTCTGGGGGGGTTGCCGGGTTACTCTTCCCGTTCCAAGCCTTTTTCTATTTATTCAGTATAAACGAATTATAAAGGCTAGCAGCCAAGGTGTCAATACGGGCTTGTTTTCGGTCGTCGGTCGTCGGTCGTCGGTCGTCGGTCGTCGGTCGTCGGTCGTCGGTCGTCGGTCGTCGGTCGTCGGTAGTCAGTTGTCGGTAGTCGGACTTGTGTGAATTTGCCGAAGGCAAATTCAATTTAATTGGAATCCGCGCAGCGGATTCCTTCTACTCCGACTACTGCCATCGTCGAGTACGAGCCAGGCAGTTCTCCCGCCCCAGCAGGGGGATGGCGTAGTAAAGCTCCACCCCGTGGGTGCGGCCGGTGAGAGCCACCCGGAGCGGCATAAACAGCTTCCGGCCCGCCAGCTTGGTCTCCTTGCCCAGTTGTTTCAGCATGGTCCTGGTCCACTCCACCTCGATCGCATCGGCATCGGTGATGAGCTGGCGGAAGGCCTTGATCATGCGGGGAACGGTCTCCTCCTCCAGGATGGCAGCCGCCTCATCGTTCTCGGGTTCGACCCTGGTCCCGATGAAGACCCGCGCCTCGTCGGCAATCTCGCGCATGGTACCCAGCCTCTCCCGGGTCGCCTCGACCAGGAGGCTTATCCAGTGCGCGTCCCCGGTCTGGTCGGTCTGTTTCAGCAGGCCCGCCTCTTTCAGGTATGGCACGGCCAGTTCCACCAACCGCTCGGTGGTGCTCTGCCGGATATAGCTGCCGTTGATCCAGCGCAGCTTGTCGGAGTCGAACACCGCCGGATTCTTGGCCACCCGGTCCAGGGAGAACTGCTCTATCAGTTCCTTCATGCCGAATATCTCCTGCTCGCCCGGCGGCGACCATCCCAGGAGGGAGAGGAAGTTGACCAGCGCCTCGGGCAGGAACCCGTTCTCCTGGTACGCCACCACCGAGGTCGCGCCGTGCCGTTTGCTCATCTTGGTGCGGTCGGCGCCCAGGATGAGGGAGATGTGGGCAAAGCTCGGCGGCTTCAGCCCCAGCGCCTCGTACAGCAGCAGCTGACGCGGGGTGTTCGAGAGGTGCTCCTCCCCCCGTATCACGTGGGTTATCTTCATCAGGGAATCGTCTATCACCACCGCGAAGTTGTATACGGGAATCCCGTCCGACTTGATGATGATAAAGTCACCGATGGTCTCGGTCTCAAAGGTCACCCGTCCCCGCACCAGGTCGTCGACCACCAGGGTGTGCAGCGGGGGAACGCGAAAGCGGATCGCCGCTTTTCTCCCTTCCCTTTCCCTGGCCTCCCGCTCATCTGCGGTCAGCCGCGAACACTTACCCAGGTAGCGAGGTGTCTCGCCCCGGCTTATCAGTTCCTGGCGCTCCGCCTCCAGCTCCTCCTCGGTGCAGTAACAGGGGTACGCCTTTCCCTCGTTCAGGAGCCGCAGCACGTAAGGCCGGTAGGTGTTTATCCGTTCAGTCTGGCGGTAGGGCGCATACGGTCCCCCGACATCCACCCCCTCGTCCCAGTCTATCCCCAGCCATTTCAGTGAAGAGAGGATATTGGCCTCGGATTCGGGGTAGGAGCGCTCCAGGTCGGTGTCCTCCATCCGCACGATGAACTTGCCCTGGTTCTGGCGGGCGAAAACGTAGTTGAATAGGGCTGAACGGGCTCCCCCGATGTGAAGCGGGCCGGTGGGACTGGGGGCGAATCGCACCCGCACCCCGCTGTCTTTTTGGTTGGCGGACATCACACTTCTCCTTTATAAATCTATTTATCAGTCAGGTATTATGGTTTAACAAAACCGGTTAACCTGCCAGTGTTACTATGGCGTTGGCGGCGATGCCTTCCCGCCGCCCGGTGAACCCCAGGCCCTCGGTGGTGGTCGCCTTGACACTGATCCGCTGGGGCTCGGTCTTCAGTACCCGGGCCAGGTTTTCACGCATCTGGTCCCGAAAAGGCGCCAGCTTCGGCCGCTCGGCGACTATGACGCAGTCGAGGTTGCCCACCCGGTATCCCCGCTGCTCGACCAAGCGACAAACCGCTTCCAGCAGCTCCAGGCTGGAGATCCCAGCGTAGCGGGGGTCGGTGTCGGGGAAGTGTTCCCCCAGATCTCCCAGCGCCAGCGCCCCCAGCAGGGCATCCATCACCGCGTGGGTCAGGACATCGGCGTCGGAGTGCCCCAGCAGCCCGTGGGAGTAAGGTATCTCTACCCCTCCCAGGATCAGCCGGCGTCCCTCCACCAGCCGGTGTACATCGTATCCTATGCCGACCCGGTTTGCAGTACCCGTGTCTCCCATCCCGCCTCCGGCCTCCCCGGTCCGGCCGCGGGCGAGGATGGCCTCGGCGCGGTCCAGGTCTTCCAGGGTAGTCACCTTGAAGTTTTCGTAGCTGCCCATCACGATCCCCACCGGTATCCCCAGCCGCTCTACCAGCGCGGCGTCGTCGGTGGCGTAGCAGCCCGCCTCCCGGGCCTCCTGATGGGCCCGCTTTAAGACCTCGACGGAAAACGCCTGCGGTGTCTGCACCGCCCAGAGGCGGCTGCGCTCCAGGGTGGCTTCCACCCGCAGTTCGTCGTCCACCTGCTTGATGGTGTCAATCGTCGGCACCGCGGCGATCACCGCCTGGTATTTATCCAGCTCAGCCGCCATCTGCCCCAGCAGCCCCGCCGGCAAGAGAGGCCGTGCCCCATCGTGCACGGCCACCCATTCACAGTTCGGCGGCAGATGCCTCAAACCGTTGAAAACCGAATCCTGTCGTTCCTTTCCTCCCGCCACCACCTGGTTGACCTTCTGGAGCCGGTAGCGGTTCACGATCTCCTCCCGGCACCACTCCACCTCTTCGGCGGGGACCACCAGGATGATGTTTTCCACTACCGCCTCCCGGGCGGCGCTCCTCAAGGTGTGTACCAGCATCGGTTCCCCGGCCAGGGACAGGTACTGTTTGGCGACCGCTGCTCCCATGCGTCGGCCGAAGCCGGCGGCGGGCACGATCAGCGTAATCCTATCAGCCAAGCAGTTTCACCTCGTTGGCGCCCCCGGCGGAGTTATTCGAGGGCCTTTTATCGCTGTTGCGCGGTTTGGCGAAGATCATCCTCCCGGCGGCGGTCTGGAAAACACTGGTCACGAAGACCTCGATCGACTGCCCGATGTACCGTTTGCCGCCGTCAACCACGATCATGGTGCCGTCGTCCAGGTACCCGATGCCCTGGCCCATCTCCTTGCCGTCCTTGATGACCTGCACCGCCATCTCCTCGCCGGGGAGGACGATCGGTTTTACGGCGTTGGCCAGTTCATTGATGTTCAGCACCTTGACCCCCTGAAGTTCGGCGACCTTGTTCAGGTTGTAGTCGTTGGTCACCACCGAACCCTGCTTGATCTGGGCCAGGCGGACCAGCTTGGTGTCGACCTCCGACAGGTCATCGAAATCGATTTCCAGAATCTCCACCGTGTTGCCCGCGTCTTTACGCATCGCGTTCAGGATATCCAGGCCGCGTCTCCCTCTGCTGCGCTTCAGGAGGTCGGCAGAGTCCGCGATGTGCCGCAGTTCTTCGAGCACGAAGGAAGGTATCAGGAGGACCCCCTCCACAAATCCGCTACGGCAGATGTCGGCTATCCGCCCATCGATGATGACGCTGGTATCCAGAATCTTGTACCGCCCCCGGTTATCCGCCGAAGCATTGCGGTCCCGGTCCTTACGCAGGTGGAATATCGCCAGCAGTTCGTCCTTTTTCTTGATACCGACCACCAATCCCAGGTACCCCAGTCCCACGGTGACCAGTATCGCCAGGGCCCCACCCACCCAGGGCAGGGAAGTCAGGGGAATATCGAGCAGGGCGGCGATTATTAAACCTATGATCATCCCCAACGCCCCGCCCAGGAGGTCCTGGGTGGGCATCTTTTGCAGCACGCTTTCTAAGGTATTGGCGAGCTGAACCACCCCTTTCATGATCGGGGCAGCCAGCAGGTAAGTAACGATCGCCAGGACCAGCGCGCTCAATCCCATGAAAACAATCTTCCAGTAATCCTGAAGCCCCCCATTGGGGTAAATATAATCTATTATATTAGACCGCACAATGATATCAGCCAACCAGAATCCTAAAGCAGCCCCGCCTAGGAAAAAGCACCACCGTATTACTTTCCTGATCAACCTCTCACCTCCTTTCTTTTATAGTTTTGCCAAAGTATATCCATAACCCTTATTGAATTATGCGCCACGGACAGCCCCTTTCAGAGTTTAAAACCCTATGGAAATTACTAGGATAATTATAGCAAATGCTTCTCCGGCCTGTCAAAAACAGGGTTTCCGTATTTCTCTGGTCTTTTTTACCCAAGTCGACTCGTTGACAATGCCAAACCCTAATCAGTATAATGGGTTTAATCGGACTAGGGGTGTGGGAGGTACAGCTTGAAAGATCTGTTGTGCGACGAATTTCAAAATACGGTAGCTGAGCTATTGATTCGACATCACAGCGTACTGGACGTTCTCTCCAAGTCGCAGGAGAGCAACTCCCGGGTCAACCGTGCGGTTATCAAGGCCGTGACCAGCTGCGGCTGTTTACAGGTAGAGGCTCGTAAAAAGAACATTCCTCCCGATGCCTCGCTCTCCGAACTTAAGCAGTATCTTGAGAGCCACCTGCAGGGGTCGATCTGCGACAACTGCAAGGAAATCGTGGAGATGGAGATAGGGAGGTCGCTGTTTTACCTGACGGCCCTCTGCAACCTGCTCGACCTGAACCTTTATGACATCTTTCTCAAAGAACACAAGAAGATCAGCACTCTGCGGATATTCAACTTCACCTAAAACAAGGACCACAACATTAGAGCAGCCTAGGCTGCTCTTTTTGTTTACATTCGTTGGTCCAGTATCACCTGCTCCTGCAGTCGCTTCATCCCGGTTTTGATCGCCCGGGCCCTTACCTCGCCTATCCCCTCCACTTCATCCAGCTCGTCGATCGAGGCCTTCAGGATTCGGGGCAGGTCGCCCAGGGCATCGATCAGGTTTTCTATCACCGGCAGCGGCAGTCGGGGTATCCGCTGCAGCAGTCGGTATCCCTTGGATGAGATGGGTAGGTCCAGCACCCCGGGGGTGGCCCCGTATCCCAGTGCCCTGGCGATCACCACCAGGTCGGTCATCTCCTCGGTCGACCAGCGGGAGAGCTGCTGGATTATCTCCTGAGGGGTCTTCTCGTTGGGCCGGGCGTTGTAGTCCTGGACTATCCTCTGGGCTTCTTCTTCGATGTTGCCCATCAGTTCCTGCAGCTGCATATGAACCAGTCTGCCCTCCATCCCCAGCTCGTTGATATAACCCCTAACCTCTCTAACGATCCGGGATACCAGTTCGATACGCTGCAGAACCCGCGCCACCTCAAAAACCGTCACCAGGTCCTCAAACTCCAGGGCGCTCAAGTTCAAGAGGTCTTTATCCAAAACCAGCCGGTGCTTCTCCAGGGTCTGCAGCGCCTGGTTGGCTTTAACCAGCAGCAGCCCCATGTCCTGTAAAAGGTACTTCATCGGGCCCTGAAAGAGGGAGATCAACCCGCGCCGCTGGGAGATGGCCACCACCAGTTCTCCCGTCTGCCGGGCTACCCGTTCCGCAGTCCGGTGGCGGATGCCGGTCTCCAGTGAAGGCAGTTCGGGATTGGGTATCAGCTGGGTATTGGCGTACAGGATACGGCGGTAGTCGCGGGTAAGGATGATGGCCCCGTCCATTTTGGCCAGTTCGTAGAGGCTGGCGGAGGTGAACTCGCAGTCGATTTTAAACCCGCCCTCCGAGATCTCCAGGACCGCCGGGGAATCCCCCACCACGATCAGAGCGCCCATCTTACCGCGCAGGATGTTGTCGATGCCGTCCCGGAGCGCGGTGCCGGGAGCCATGAGCCGCAGTGCACGAGCCAGTTTGAGTTCATGATCTTCCCATTCGGGGTCTTCACCCGGTTCTTCCCGCTGTACGGTTAAGGACTCCTCCCGCGGTGCCTCATCCTTTGGCTTTTCTAACTTCGGGGCTTTTGCCTTGCCCTCTTTCACTAAAAACAACCCCCCAGTACCGCTTCCAATGCTTCCTCTAGTCTGACAACCCCCGTGGTCTTATCTTGATGGGATGATTCCAGGTTTTTCAGGTTGCCCCTCGGGATAACCGAGTTTGTATATCCCAGCCGCGACGCTTCACGCAGTCTCGGGCCGATCTGGTTGACCGAACGCACCTCACCGGTCAGGCCTATCTCACCCAGCATCACCAGCTTATCCGCAACCGCCACGTTGCGGAAGCTCGAAACCAGTGCGGCTGCTATCCCGAGGTCAGCGGCCGGTTCACTGGTCCTGACCCCTCCCACGATGTTGACGAAAACATCGTGGCTGCCGATCATCAAGCCGACCTTTTTCTCCAGTACCGCCAAGATCAAGGATACCCGGTTGTAGTCAGCCCCGGTCACGCTCCGCCTCGGCTGGCCAAAACCCGCCGAGGCCACCAGGGCCTGCACCTCGATCAGGACCGGGCGGCTCCCCTCCATGACGGGTATCACCACCGATCCGACCGCCGAGTTGGGGCGTTCCAGCAGCAGCCACTCGGAGGGATTGGCTATATCTATCATACCCTGTTCTGTCATATCAAACATGCCGGTTTCGTTGGTCGATCCAAAACGGTTCTTGCTTCCCCGGAGAAGCCTGAAGCTGTACTGCTTGTCTCCCTCGAAGTAGAGAACCACGTCAACCATATGTTCCAGCATCCGGGGGCCGGCCAGCGAACCCTCCTTGGTCACATGCCCTACTAGCCAGATGGCGGTATGGTGGTCCCGGGCTGCCTGCGCCAGGAACGCGGTGGACTCGCGCACCTGTCCGAGGCTCCCCGGAGACATGGGAATCTCGGGCCGGTAGCTGGTCTGGATGGAATCGATCACGACCAGCAGCGGCTTGAGCATCTTTATCTGCGCCTCCACCGCTTCCAGGTTGGACTCTCCGAGGATCAAGAGCTTTTCGGAACTGAGCCCCAGCCTCTCGGACCGCATCTTGATCTGGAAGATCGACTCCTCCCCGGAAACGTAAAGGACGGTGCCGTAAGTCCGGCTGAGGTGGTGCGCCACCTGCAGCATCATGGTGGACTTGCCGATCCCCGGGTCTCCCCCCAGGAGGACCAGTGAGCCGGGCACCAGCCCTCCCCCCAGCACCCGGTCCATCTCCGAACTGCCGGTTAAATAGCGGGAAAGGACGCTGCCGTCTATATCGTCCAGGGCTACCGGGCGGGATGCCCCTTTTTCGCGGCGGTTGGTGCGAGAAGCGGGGACCACCAGTTCTTCCACCAGGGTGTTCCATTCCTGGCAGCTGGGACAGCGGCCGGCCCACTTGGCCGTCTCGTATCCACACTGCTGGCAAAAGAACCCCCGGCGGTTTTTCGTCAAGTCCCCTTCTCCTCCTTAAATTTCCTATTAAATTTCGATTATTATAACACTACTTACTCAAAATGTCAGTGAGGAAATCTCATTTTAAGCGGATTTTATCACCTTCCGCTTCAACGATCACCTTGTCCCCACTCTTGAATTCACCCCGGAGCAGGTCTTCCGAAAGCGGGTCCTCGATCATCCGCTGGATGGCGCGCCGGAGCGGCCGGGCCCCGTACTGGGGATCGAAACCTTCCTTGACCAGTACCTCCTTGGCCCCCTCGCTCACCTCCAGGCTGATGCCCTGCTCCTTCAGCAGCGCGACCATGTCCTTCAGCATCAGGCCCACTATCTGTTTGATCTCCTCCTGGTTCAGGTTTCGGAACACGATGGTCTCGTCTACCCGGTTCAGGAACTCGGGCCTAAAGGTTCGGCGCAGTTCTTCCATCAGCCGCTTCCTCATGTCGTCGTAGCGGTCCTGTTCATCCTCACGCTGGATGAACCCCATCGCCGCCTCCCGCTTCATGTGCTGCGCACCCACATTGGAGGTCATGATGATGACCGTGTTGCGAAAATCCACGGTGCGGCCCTTGGAATCGGTCAGCCGTCCGTCTTCCAGCAGCTGCAGCAGGATATTGAAGACATCCGGATGGGCCTTCTCGATCTCGTCGAACAGCACCACCGAGTACGGCTTGCGCCTTACCTCGTCGGTAAGCTGTCCCCCCTCGTCGTATCCAACGTAGCCGGGAGGTGAACCCACCAGCCGCGATACCGCGAACTTCTCCATGTACTCCGACATGTCGATCCGGATCATGTTCTCCTCGTTGCCGAAGAGCGCCTCCGCCAGGGCGCGGGCCAGTTCGGTCTTGCCCACCCCGGTGGGGCCCAGGAAGATAAACGAACCGATAGGCCGCTTGGGGCTCTTCAGCCCCGCGTGCGCCCTTCTGACCGCCCGGGACACGGCCTCCACCGCCTCGTCCTGGCCGATCACCCGCTGGTGCAGGACCTCTTCCAGCCTCACCAGGCGCTGGCTCTCCTCCTCGGTCAGCTGTTTCACCGGTACGCCGCTCCAGGATGATACGATGTAAGCGACATCCTCCTCGGTAACCTCCGACTCTACGACGTCCTGGGCCTTCTTCCAGTCTTCCCGCTTATGCTTCAGTTCTTCCCTGAGCCTCTGTTCTTCATCCCTCCAGCGGGCGGCCTTCTCAAACTCCTGTCCCGCGATCGCCTCTTCCTTTTCCTTTCGCGCCTGTTCGAGCTTCTCATCCAGCTCTTTCAGCTCGGTCGGGGTGACAAAGCTGCGCAGCCGCACCCGGGAACCCGCCTCGTCGATCAGGTCGATGGCCTTGTCGGGCAGGTAGCGGTCGGTGATGTAGCGGTCCGAAAGCCTGGCCGCGGCCCTTATCGCCTCGTCGGTTATCTTTACCCGGTGGTGCGCCTCGTAGCGGTCGCGCAGGCCGAACAGTATCTCAACCGTCTCCTCGGCCGACGGTTCTTCCACCATGATGGGCTGGAAGCGCCGCTCCAGCGCCGGGTCCTTCTCGATGTGCTTGCGGTACTCGTCCATGGTGGTGGCCCCGATGCACTGCAGCTCCCCGCGAGCCAGCGCGGGTTTCAGGATATTGGCCGCGTCGATCGACCCCTCGGCCGCCCCGGCGCCTATCAGGGTATGCAGCTCGTCGATAAACAGCACCACGTTGCCGTCCTTGATGATCTCTTCGACGATCTTCTTCAGGCGCTCCTCGAACTCGCCGCGGTACTTGGTCCCCGCCACCACCGAGGAGATGTCCAGGGTCAGGACCCTCTTGCCGGTTAGGACCTCCGGCACCTGATGGTTTACTATCCTCTGGGCCAGGCCTTCCGCGATGGCGGTCTTGCCGACCCCCGGGTCGCCCACCAGCACCGGGTTGTTCTTGGTGCGGCGGGAGAGTATCTGCACCACCCGCTCGATCTCCTTCTCCCGGCCGATCACCGGGTCCAGCCGGCCTTCCCTCGACAGCCTGGTCAGGTCGCGGCTGAAGTCATCCAGGGTCGGGGTCCCGCCCGAGCGACCCCGGCCCTGAGCCGCCGGGGTCCCGCCGTAGCCCTTGCCGGGGCCGGCCCCTTCACCCAGGAGGGCGATCACCTGGTTCCTGACCTCGTCCAGTCCGGCTCCCAACTCCTGAAGCACCCGGGCCGCCACGCCTTCTCCTTCCCGGATCAGCGCCAGCAGCAGGTGCTCGGTTCCCACGTAACCGGCACCCTGCTGGTTGGCCTCCTCGAACGCCAGCTCGATAACCCTTTTGGCCCTCGGGGTGAGTGCCACCTTTTCCACCGGGGTGTCGCCCGGGCGCACCATCCTTTCAACCTCCGCGCGTACTGCCTCGAGCCCTATCCCAAGGTTCTGCAGCGTCTTGGCCGCGATCCCCCCGTCTTCACTGATCAGCCCCAGCAGCAGGTGCTCGGTTCCCACCGCTTCATGGTTCAAGCGGCTGGCCTCGACCTGAGACTGCACCAGGACCTTCTGTGCCCTTTCGGTAAACTTCCCAAACATCATTTATCCTCCTCATTGTTCACTTCCAGTTTTTCTCTTATAACACTGGCCCGCTTCACGTCCCGGCTGGTCGGGGTCATTTCCGCCCCAGCCAGCTTCTGCAGGTATCCGGGGCGGGTCAGCACGATCAACTCATTCAGTACCTTGATACTCACCTTGTTGAGCAGTCCCAGGTCAACCCCCAGCCGTACATCCGACAGCAGGCTCATCGCCTCCTGAGAGTTCATGATCCGCGCATGGGTCAGTAGACCCAGCGCCCGGCTGGCGCGGTCCTCCACCATCAGGCGGGCGTTCTGCAGCAGGCTGTTTCTCGCCGAACGTTCCTGCTCCACCACCTGCCTCACCACCGAGGTGAGGTTGTTGACCAGTTCCTCCTCCCGGGGTCCCAGGGTAACCTGGTTGGAGACCTGGAACAGGTTGCCGGTCGCCTCACTCCCCTCCCCGTACAGACCCCGGACCGCCAGTCCGATCTGGGGAAGGGTCGACAGGACCCGCTGCGCCTGGTTGGTCATCACCAGGCCCGGCAGGTGCAGCATCACCGAGGCCCGCAGCCCGGTCCCCACGTTGGTGGGGCAGGCGGTCAGGTAACCCCAGCGCTCGTGAAAGGCGTAGTTGAGCATGGTTTCCACCGCGTCGTCCACCTTGGTGGCCATCTCCCAGGCCTCGTAGGCCTGGAGCCCGGAAAACAGGCACTGGATGCGCAGGTGGTCCTCCTCATTGATCATGATGGAGATCACCTCGTCCTGTCTTACCGCCAGCCCTCTCCCCGACTCCACCTGCTCGGCGTGCATGGGACTGATCAGGTGCTTTTCCACCAGTATCTGGCGGTCCAGGGCCGAAAGCTCCCGCAGTGAGACCACCTCCAGGTTCCCGATGGCCTGGCGCACCTCCTTGGCCACCAGGACCTGGGCCACCTGGTTCAACACCTCGTCGGCCTGGGCCTCCGTCATGTGCTGCGGGAAGGGGAGGTCCTCGATGTTTCGCGCCAGCCGCACCCGACTGCTGATAACGATATCGGAAAAGGGGCCGGTCCCCTCCATCCACTTGGAATCGTGGTTATTGATGATATTGCTTACAATCATGGCTCGTCCCCTCCTAAACCCCGGCCCGCTCTTCCATCTCCCGTATCCGGTCCCTGAGCATCGCGGCCCGCTCGAACTCTTCCTTTTTGATGGCGTTTTTCAGTTCCGTCCTCAGGTCGTTCAACTGCCTCTTCTCGCTGATGGCCCGGCCCCCCCGCCGGGGGACCTTGCCGAAGTGGCGGGAATTTCCATGGATGCGGCGCAGCAGATGCTCCAGTTGGTCGTTAAAACTCTGGTAGCACTCGACGCATCCGAACTTGCCCTCCTTGGTAAACTCGGAATAACCGGTCCCGCAGCGTTCGCACTTGATGGAATCCACCGGCGACGCCTTCATCTTACCCTGGACCGAATCAGGCTGGTTCATCAGGCTGAAGAAGAACTGCTGAATCGGAGAGAAGCTGGGCGCGGCCGCGAATCCCCATTCCGTTTGCTCTCCCGCGCACACCTCGCAAAGGTGCTCCTCTGTCTTCTGCTGATCCAGTACCTTGGTTATATGAACCGTTGCCGGCCGTTTTTGACACCTCTCGCAGAACATAATATACTCCCCCACTCTATCTCAAAATACTTCGCTCAAACACCATCGTCCTCACAGACACAGAGCAGCGCCGCCTGAAGGATCTTGGCCCTGATCTGGTCCCGCTGGGCCATCTCCAGCGCCAGGGTGTTGCGGTCCACGATCCGCCGCAGCATCAAGGCCTCGCGCGATGTCAGGACCCCTTCGTCCAGGAGGCGCATGATCAATCCCTCGGCTACCGACTGGGAGATCCGGTCCCCTATCGTCTCCCGCAGAACATCCTCAAACTCCCTCACCCGCTCCAGTGAGATCCGTATCAGACGGACAAACCCGCCTCCTCCACGGCGGCTCTCCACCACATAACCGTGCTGCGCCGTGAAGCGGGTGCTGAGGACATAGTTGATCTGAGAAGGCGCACAGCCGAAATCCTCAGCCAGGTCATTCCGCTGCAGCTCGATAATGCCCTCCGGGCTTTGCTCCAACAGCGCCTTCAAGTAACGCTCGATCCGATTGACCAGATTTGACATAGCCTCCACCTTGCTTCTCTGGAATTTGACCTTAGTCAACCATTTGACCTTTTTTGACCTTGTATTTTTATTATACACTACAATTCAATTAACGCAACCGGTAAGAATCCCATTACAATGGAAGGACCCCGGACATCTTTAAGTCTTCCCGCTTCCGGGGTCCGGTACACGACGGTGAGAGCCATAGTTCTATGTACGCACGGTTTAGGGCCTCGGGAAAAACCCGGGTCTCGGTTATTTTTACTGCCCTTCGAACAGCGGTGCATATTAGGCTTCCGCTGTGTTATATTTATAGAAAAGACCGTCTGTTATCACCAGCCGGAGGCCGTGCAGCATATGAAGGAGTGACAGTATTGAAAAAACGTCTTTGGTCAACCCTTATTACCGCCTGGTGCCTGGTATTTATCCTGCTGCTTGGAAACCAGGCCGTGTTTGCCTCGGAAGGCAATGCCCCGATCCCCCCGGGATCATTGAAGCTGGAGCCCTGCCCTACTGGACTCAGGGTTACCTGGGTGGACCGCTCGGACAATGAAGACGGGTTTCAGGTCGAGAAAAAGAAAGACGGATTAAGGTTCGAACCCGCCGCCTCCCAGACCAGCGGTTCGGAGTCTGTTATCAATACATACGATTGGGGTCACGGGGCAAAGTACATCATCCGGGTTAAAGCGTATAACAGCTATGGGGCATCCTATTCCGAAGAGGTCAGCCTGTACATGCCCAACCACACCACCAGCTCACCCCAATTCTTTTCAGTTCAGAACGTAGCGGAGAAGGGCAACCGCCTTTATCTCTCCTGGGAAGACACCTCCGACAACGAAGACGGTTTCTTCATCCTCCGCCGGAGCGCGTCTGGGTCCTATGTCGGTAAGGAAAGCCCAACCGCGGTCGTCGGTAAAAACGTAAACGAATACTACGACGATAACCTCGATTATGACACTGATTATATGTATCAGGTATACTCCTTCAACCTGCTCAGTTCTACTCCTTCCACTGAAGCGCGGCGGAAAACCGGTCCCACACCGCCCGAGGTTCAAGCCCTCGCGGTATCGAACGATAGGATTAAGGTGACCTGGACCGGCAGATCCGACCAGACTGATTACTACCGGGTTGACCGTAAGGAGGTTGGGGAGGCTGAATTCAGATCCATCAAGTATTCTCGCGGCGCTCAGGAATTCATCGACCAAGCGGTGGTGCCTTCCCGGACCTACATCTACCGGGTCGCGGCCGGCTACGACGTTATCTCTCTCTCACCCGAGGTCACGGTTGCTTTACCCCCGAAGAATCAACCATTCGTGGGTAAAAAGGTGATAAAGCTGAACCTCGGCCAGACCGCCTACCGGGTAAACGATGAGGTCCGCCAGATGGATACCGCTCCCTTCAGCCAGGAGGGACGCACCATGCTGCCGATACGGTACGTGACCGAGCCCCTGGGAGCCACCCTCGACTGGGACGGTGCCGCCCAGAAGGTCACCGTCAAACTGGGGAACCGGACCATCGAACTCTGGATCGGCAATAACACCGCCCGGGTCAACGGCCGGGAGGTATTGATCGACCCGGCCAACCCCCAGGTGATGCCGATCAGCGTGCCGCCCGGGCGGGCCATGCTGCCGCTCCGCTTCATCTCTGAAAACTTGGGCTGTCAGGTGGGCTGGAACCAGGAAACCCAGGAGGCCAGCTTGACCTATAGTGGGGGACAGTAGATCATAACTAACCGAAGATATGGGGAGCCCTCGGATAAAACATCCGGGGGCTCTAACAACCAACGAAGAAAACTTGGCTACCGCCAAGCCTCTGGCGAAGGCGAGAGCCTTAGTTGCACTTGCTTATTATCAGAAAGTCCTGCTTATACTTTCTGATAATGTAAGTAAGCCGCTCATCTTGAGCGGCTTTATTGTCTGGCTCCCCGAGCTGGACTCGAACCAGCAACCACCCGGTTAACAGCCGGGTGCTCTACCATTGAGCTATCGAGGAATAAATTTTGGGTCCGTCATAAACTCGCGAGTGTTATTATAGCAAGAAATCAGACAAGATGCAAGCGCCTTCCAAAGGGAAAGTTTTGTATTTGTTTCGGCTCTTTCTAATCCCTTTTTGGTAGAATACCACAGCGAAAATTGGTAGAATAGGTTTTAATTAATGACTGAACCAAAACGAGGTGGGTTATGGCACAAGTCAAGCTCGCGGTTATCCAGTTTCCCCGCCAGACGTTCGAACTCGACCCCAACATCCGGCGGATGTCCGACTACCTGGCCGCAATAGAGACCGACACCGATATCGTCCTGCTCCCCGAAGGCTGGATGGGCCCGCTTTTCATGGGGGAGGATAAAAACCTGAAAATCCTGGGGGAGCTGTTTCCCCTGATCAAAGCTCCCGACTGCCTGCTGGCCACCGGGGCCCAGTACCTGGAGATAGACGGGCAGAAATTGGACCGGGGCTTCTTCATCAGCAAGCACCTGGATGAACCCGTTCCTTACGACAAAATCTTCCCCTCCCAGGCCATCCGCGAACGGGACTTCATCGTTCCCGGCCACCACCTGCCGGTGGTCGAACACCAAGGGGTAAAGGTGGGGGCAGCGGTCTGTGTCGACTTTTTCTACCCCGAACTGGTGAGGAGCCTGGCCTTGCGCGGCGCCTCGCTGGTGGTAAACCCGGCCAACATCCCCACCAACCGGATGCCGCTGTGGCATCGGCTGGGGGTAACCCGGGCCAGCGAAAACACCGTATTCGTTGCCATGGCCAACAACACCGGCACCAGCTACCCCGACCAGCGGCGGATCACCGGGGACAGCTTCGTGGCCTATCCCGACGGTTTTCAGCTTTTCACCTTCGGTCCCGAGCCGGGTATCTACTACCACCAGCTCGACCTGTCCCTGATCGACCAGGTCCGCCAGCGCTGGCCGTACCTGGACGACATCCGGGAGCGGGGGATGGAGGTACCCCGGTAGAAGGATATAGCAGTATACCACTAGTTCTCGATTTTATAGTCTTTCATCTTGCGGTAGAGTGTATTGCGAGACATGCCCAGCTCCAGAGAGGCCTTGCTGACATTCCCGCCTGCCAAATCCAGAGCCTTAATAATATTCGCTTTTTCCTGTTCCATCAGGAACAGCCTGCGGGTGCTGCGATTGGTCATTACTACCGGCATACCGACATCGGGCTCAGCCTTCGTCTGCCTATGGAAACCGCCGCCACTGCCGTCCAATATTATCTCCCGGGGAAGCTGGTCAACCTTTATAAAGCCGTCCTCAGCCGTCAGGAGTATCCTTTCGGTCACGTTCTGCAGTTCGCGTATATTGCCCGGCCAATCGTAGTTTCTCAGGCACCTGAAGACCTCGGGATCAACCTCGATGATATGCCGAAGGAACTTGGGGGACATGTCGTTCAGGAAATGCTGGAACAGCAGTTTGATGTCTCCCCGCCGTTCGCGAAGCGGGGGAATGGATATCTTGATGACATTGAGCCGGTAATACAGATCATCGCGGAATTTTCCTTCCCGAACCAGCTCCAACAGGTCCTGGTTGGTAGCGGCGATGATTCTGACATCCACATTGATGGGGGTACCGCCGCCTACCCTAAGGATACTCCTCTCCTGGATGGCCCGCAGCAGAATGGCCTGCTGCTCCAGCGGCATGTCCCCAATCTCATCCAGCAGCAGCGTCCCTTTGTTGGCCAACTCGAATTTTCCCGGTCTGCCGCCGCGCCGGGCCCCGGTAAAAGCACCTTCGACGTATCCGAACAACTCGCTGCCCACCAATTCACGCGGCAGGGCGGCGCAGTTGATGGCCACGAAAGGGCCGTTGGCGCGTGGACTGGCGTTGTGAATGGCCTGAGCGAACACCTCTTTACCGGTGCCGCTTTCGGCCTGCAGCAGTACGGTGGAGGAGTTGGTTCCCGCCATCATGGCGAGCTTTACTGATCTTCTCAGCTGTTTGTCTTCCCCGATTATGGATTCAAAGGTAAAACTGGCCTGCGACCCGGTGAGGGTGTTGACCAGCTGCTGTACCTGGGCCATGGGGCGAAGGATGAGGGTCGCTCCTGAAACCTGCCCGTACTCGTCGAATACCGGCTTGCCCGAACAGGTTCCATGGATCTTCCGATACATGCCATCGATCAAAATCTCACGTTCGTAAAAACACTGACCGGTCTTGAGCAGCTCCATCGTATTTGGCGCCTTGCCGCAGAAAAGGTCCACGATGTGGCAACCGACCAGGGTTTCGTCGGAATGTCCGATGATGTTTTTGGCAGCGGGGTTGAACTGAAGGATAAGGCCTTCTTTGTCCAGGACGATGACCCCGTCTGACATGGTGTCGAACACGTTGGTCAATTCATAATGCAGGTTCCGGAGCGCCTGCTGTTCTATCCGCAGCTCCTTCTCCTGGTAGAGGTGGCAGTTTTGTGCCTTGTTCAGTCCATTGAATACGGCTACCGCCATATCATAACAGGAGTTGTACCCACAAGCGGCGCAGTTGCGAAATTCTTTCTCCTCGACCTTGTGCATGTCGATGTATATCTTCTGGAGTTCGTCTTGCGTCGGGATCTTGAGTGTGTTATGGGAAGACCGGTCCTGATAGTGCCGGTACTCGAAGCTGTGTTCCTTCAATATCCTAGACCGGAATTCGTCCAGCTCTTTGTTTTTCTGCTTGTCGCTGATCGCCTTTTCCGAGCGGACCGCCACCGCGTATTCCTTTTCTTCGATGGCCCGGTTAACACACCCCACACCGTTATTGCAGCCTTTATCGCAGCCGAGGACGTCGACGATCAACGGCAGATGGGGGCTGCCTTTTCTGATGGCGGACTCCAGATTGGCCAGATACTCCCCAAAAACACTCGGACCATCGACCTTGGCGATCGAGCTGGCGGGGACGTCCGGGTAGTGGTAAAGATAAGTTTCCTTCAACCCGCCAGGAGTGGAAAAACGGGTGGCGATCCCAGCGGATACGGGATTGTCAAACTGCCCATCATCCAGCGAATCGATGTCGATGCCCTTCTCCTGCAGAATTTTCACCATCGACTGGAATATCACGGTGTATTTGACCATCTTGCTGTCTTGAAACTCCCGGCGCTTAGCCAGGCAGGGGGAGATAAAGGCCAACTCGGCATCCGGGTGCAGTGATTTTAGGTAAACCGCCAGGTTGTGCACCGGACTGCCTATCGGCGCAATGTTCTCGATCAGTCTCGGATGGTTTAGTTCAATATACTTGATGACGGCAGGGCAGGGCTGCGCGATGACCGGCTTCTTCACCGTGCCGTTCTGGATGGCTTCATGGTAACATGCAACGGCGATTTCCGCCCCCAGGGCTACGTCATAGACCTTTTTAATCCCCAGGTGCTTTAAAGCGGTAATCAGTTTTTTCAGGTCGAAATTACCTTCGGCGGATGGTGCTATCATGGCGATTATCTCCTTGGTGGATAAATCGGCCACGAATTGAGGCGAGTCGTCAATAGCAAACCGGGCGCTCTTTTCGACGACGCCGCCATGGCTCTTGAGACAGGCCTGGATGCACTGGCCGCAGCCAATGCACAGGTTGTTGTTGAATTTAACTACCGCCCCGCTGCCATCGCTGCATATCTTTACCGGGCATACCGCTATGCATTGATGGCAGTTGGTGCAGTTCTCCTCTTTGATGCCTATGATCTCAATAAGGTTTCCCATCTCTCTACCGCTCTCTAGTTATCAGATTCATGGCGTTCTCCGATAAGTTACGCGCTCACCCACACATCGGAAACCCCACGACTGAACGCGCTGCTGGAAAAAACGCGCGTCTTCCTGCTTGACAAGCAGTCGGATCAGTCAATCCATATCATTTTACCATAACTAAATACCTTTCGACTTTTGTGAATACTTGGTATGCAGTAAATCGTGACCCTTTTCTCCCAGGGGCTGGTACAGAAACTCCTCATACAGAGCCTTTATCTCAGAGTTGTCGTGAGACTTCCGCACATCCAGGCCCTGCTCTTCGCTATAGATAGCCGCAACGCGTTCGGCCCGCTTTTGGTTGGTATGGGTTAAGGGCTGACCTCCTCCGCCTACACAGCCGCCGGGACAGGCCATGACCTCAATAAAGTGATAGGGAGACTCACCGTTTTTTACCTGCTCCATCAACCTGCGCGCATTGCCCAGGCTATGAGCGACAGCCACCTTGACCACCGTGCCATCGAGATCGACCTGCGCCTCCTTGATACCCTGCATGCCTCTGACCTCATTAAAATCGATCTCCAGCGAGTCGTGTCCGGTGACTTTTTCATAAACAGTCCGCAGGGCGGCTTCCATTACCCCTCCACTGGCTCCAAAAATCACCGCCGCCCCGGTATACTCACCCATCCAGGAGTCAAAATCCGAGCCTTCCAGTTTCAGCGGGTCAACCCCAGTCATGCGGAACAGCCGCGCCAGTTCTCGGGTGGTCAATACCAGGTCCACATCCGGGAAGCTGCTGTCAGCCATCTCCGGACGCAGAGCTTCATACTTCTTGGCCGTGCAGGGCATGATCGATACAGAGAAAATCCTGGCTGGATCGATACCCATTTTATCCGCCCAGTAGGTCTTCACCAGCGCGCCAAACATCTGCTGCGGGGATTTGCAGGTAGAAAGATTGCCCAATTGATCAGGATAGAATACCTCCAGGAAGTTTACCCAGGCCGGGCAGCAGGAGGTTACCATGGGCAGATCCCTGCCTTCACGCAGCCGTTCCAGCAGTTCATGCCCCTCTTCCATTATCGTGAGATCGGCTGAAAAGTTTGTGCTCAAGACGTAATCGAACCCCAGCTTACGGAGCCCATTGATCAGCTGCGGCATACCCAGTTCACCGGTCGGGTTGGACAGCTCCTCAGCCATCGCCAGCCTGACAGACGGTGCGATCTGGACCACCATGGTTTTCTCCAGATCGACGGCCGCCGCGAAGAAATCATCGATCTGCTCATTTTCGCTGATAGCGCCGACCGGGCAGGCATGGATGCACTGTCCGCACATGACGCAGGGGCTTTCCGACAAGTCACGCTCCAACGACGGGACCACCCGGGTCTCAAACCCGCGGTGCGCGAAACCGAGGGCATGTACCGTCTGCACAGAGCTGCATACCTCGACACATCGTCCGCAGAGCAGGCACTTGTTAGGATCTCTCACCATCGCCGGGCTCGAAAAGTCCAGCGGCAGGTTCCGCTCCTCCTGGAGGAAACGATTCCCGCGCACATCATAACTGGCAGCCAGTTCCTGCAGCTCGCAGATACCGCTGCGGACGCAGTGCAGACAGTCCTGAGGGTGATGGGCCAGGATCAGTTCCAGGATGGTCCTTCTTGCTTCCATGACCCGGGCGGTGGTGGTTTTTACCACCATTCCCTCGCTGACCAGGGTGGCGCAGGACGGCAGGAGATTCTTCTGCCCCTCGACCTCGACCACACAAACCCGGCAGTTGGCCTTGACCTCCTGGTCCGGGTGGTAACACAGGGTCGGTATCTTAACCCCCGCCCGACGCGCGGCATCCAGTATGGTGGTATCGGCAGGCACCGTCGTCCGTATGCCGTTGATGATCAGTGTTATATCCGACAAAGCATTTGACTCCTTCCTTAATCCCTTATCGAATCAGGTGTTTTCAGTGATACGCAGGGCAGTTCCGCTAATCAGCCTCTCACTATGGCATTGAACTTACAGGCGGCCATACAGGTACCACACTTTAAGCACTTTTCTTGATTAATAATATGAGGCTTCTTCCGCTCGCCAGCTATCGCGTCCGCCGGACAGACATTCCGGCACAGGGTACAGCCCTTGCACCTGGACCCGTCAATCTGGAAATCCAGGAGATTCACGCAAACGCCGGCCGGGCACACCTTTGCTTCGATATGGGCCTCGTATTCCGAGCGAAAATACCGCAGCGTCGCTAATACCGGGTTAGGGGCGGATTGCCCCAGGCCGCAGAGCGAGGTGGACTTTACCACCCGGGACAGGCTTTCCAGTGTCTCCAGGTCCTCGTAGCTGCCCTCCCCAGAACAGATCCTCTCCAGGATCTGCAGCATTCGTTTGGTGCCTTCGCGGCAGGGGGTGCATTTGCCGCAGGATTCCTCCTGCGAAAACTTGAGGAAGTACCTCACCACGTCGACCATACACGTGCCTTCATCCATCACCACCAGACCGCCGGAGCCCATCATCGCCCCCAGTTCGACCAGGGACCCGTAGTCCACCGGCGTGTCCAGCAGTTCTGCCGGGATACAGCCCCCCGAAGGACCCCCGATCTGTACCGCCTTGTAACGACGGTCGGCCTGGATGCCTCCCCCGATTTCGAAGACGATATCCCTGAGGGAGATCCCCATGGGCACCTCGGCCAGGCCGGTGCGCTTAACCTTTCCGGCCAGGGCGAAAACCTTGGAACCCTTGCTGCTGGCCGTCCCCATGCCGGCGAACCAGGCGGCGCCGTTGCGGATAATGTTGGGGACATTGGCATAGGTTTCGACATTGTTGATGTTGGTGGGTTTTCCCCACAATCCCGATTCAGCCGGGTAAGGCGGCCTCACCCGTGGGATACCGCGCTTTCCTTCGATGGAATGCATCAGCGCGGTTTCTTCACCGCAGACGAACGCCCCGGCTCCAGCCGCTATGTGAATCCGGAAATTGAACCCGCTGCCCAGGATGTCGTCACCCAGGACACCCATTGCTTCAGCGTCCTGTATCGCCTTTTTCAATCGCTTGATCGCCAGTGGATACTCGGCCCTCACATAGATGTACCCTTCATCCGAGCCGACAGCGTATCCACATATGATCATGCCCTCCAGCAAAGCGTGGGGGTCCCCCTCGAGCACACTGCGGTCCATGAAAGCGCCGGGGTCCCCTTCGTCCGCGTTGCACACCACGTATTTCTTTTGTCCCGGGGCCAGCCGGACGGCCTCCCATTTTCGACCGGTAGGGAAGCCGCCGCCGCCTCTGCCTCTAAGGCCCGAATCCATGATTGCTTGAACCACCTTGACCTGGCTCATCCCCGAGAGGGACTTTTCCAGCGCCGCATAACCGTCAAACGCGATATAGTGATTGATCTGGTCGGGGTCTATGATCCCGCAGCGGCCTAAAACCGTCTTAACCTGCTTAGTGTAGAAGGGGTGGTCCGCAAGCTCCATGATGTTCGGAAGGCTCTTAAACCCCCTGGATTCCTGGGCCACGGCATACTCCAGGGACGCCTCCCCCTTCAAATGCTTTTTCAGAACCTCGACGGCGATTTCCGGATTAAGGTTTCCGTAGATTACCCTCGGTTGACCCGGCATGTGAATTTCCATCAGCGGTTCCGCATAACACATACCGATACAACCGGTGGATATCATCTCTATGTCCAGTCCCTGGGCTCCGATGTAGCCGCTGACGCCCGTCCATAAGTCCTTTCCCCCGGCCGCGATGCCGCAGGTCCCCAGGCCAATCACTACTCTAACCCGACTTCCCAGTTCATCGAACCTGCGTTTAAATTCGACCCTGCTTTGGCTTAAGCTATGCATTTCTGACCCCCGTCTTCCTCCTCGTAGCGGGCTAAAATCGCGGGAATTTCTTCCGGAGTCAGTCTCCCATACGCCTCGTCGTTGATCATCATTACCGGTGCCATCCCGCAGGCCCCAAGGCAGGCCACCGGTTCGATCGTAAACAGCAGGTCTTCAGTAGTCGTCATACCGTCTTTCAGGCCCAAGGCCTTGGTGACAGCCTCCAGAATCTTGCCGCCGCCGCGAACGTGGCAAGCGATTCCCGTGCATACCCGTAAGATGTTTTTGCCCCGGGGACGCAGGTGGAACTGACCGTAAAACGTGGCAACCCCATATATCTCACTGGAGGGGATGTTCAACTCCCGGGATATCACCCTGATAGCCTGCTCCGGGATATACCCGAAGATGCCCTGGGTTTCCTGTAAGACCGGGATAATCTTCCCGGTTTTATGCCGATAATCAGCCAGCGTCTTTTCCAGCAGAACATACCGCATGTCTTTGACCCCTTCACCACAATTACACATCATCAAATGTTCCTTTCGATACAGAATAAAGGGAGTGTTATCAGCTTCAACATAAGGGTGGAGCGGCTGAACCCAGATTCCGCTTCTCCGCTCGTACCGGTTACACGGCCTGACGAAGACTGATCAGGCTCTCACACGCCTTCTGCATATCCTCAACCTGAAACAGCCTGGACAGGATGCTGTACATCCCGATGATGTTGTGGTCGATTTCGGCCTCCAGGGTATCGACGCTGATGTTGCCATTGGAAGCCATCTTGAACAGGACGTCCGATTGGCTCAGGAAGTTGGATACGATCTGATTGAAGAAAGGCTGCAGTTCCTTGACCATCCTTTCAGAAAGCGGGTTCTCAATAACCGGGCCTCCGTTGTTGTAGAAGTACCACAGCAGTCGGTTCAGGTTAGTGTTGGCAAGCCTATCGACCTCTTCCTTGATCTCCAACTGCTTTAAGGCCAGATCCCGATACGCCTGGGCATCGCCCCGGCCTGCCTTTTCCAGTTCCATGTACATGGAGCCAATGCTGTACTGCATGTTGATGCCTAATGTATAGACGTCGTCTACAGAGCACGGGCAGGGCATCGTCAGCACCAATTCCCCGGTTTCCTTAGTGAGGTCGTTTCTGGTCACTAACTTCATTTTGGATTTCACGCCGTCACCCTTATTGATGTACGGGACACCTTCAGCGGTAAGGCTTTCCATTTTCGGGTTCAGGTTCATCTCGATCATCTTCCTTTCATTAACGATTATTTGGTTAAGGTCCGGTCTGGTCGATTACCTTGCCAAATCTATCGGCTCTACGCTTTACTCTAAATTGCAAGTGTCGTGCCAAGTAAAAAACGCCCGTATCTTCGGGCGTTTTGCCTGGCCGGCTTTTTTACAATTAATTATAATTCTAAAACCTGCAATCAATGTGTCACAACGTTGTCACCTGGATGTATTGTGTCAGACAATTTTAAAATTTTAAAAAATGAACAAATTTAAATCTCAGGTTCTCCCATGAGATGGCCATCTGGTACCTTTTCCACGAGAGAAACACTATCGCTCCCTATTGAACAGTGGTAGAATTAAGCTTGAATGATTGAACCTCAGAAGGGGCTGACAAAATGACCTATCTCCTGGTCCTGATACTGATCGGATTCGTGGTCCTGGTACACGAGGCCGGGCACTTCGCGGTGGCCCGGGCGGTCGGGATACCCATAAAGACCTTCTCTGTCGGGTTCGGGCCTCGGCTCTGGTCCATCACCCGGGGCGGCACCGAGTACCGGCTGTCCTGGATACCTTTGGGCGGCTACGTCCTGCCCCAGATCGAGGACGAAGACGAGTTCTTCAGACTCCCGGTCAACGGGCGGATCCTGATGTCGCTGGGCGGGCCGGCCGCCAATATCCTGCTGACCATCATGCTCTTCGGCCTGATCAACACCTCGGCCGCGGGCTTCTCGCTGGCCGGGGCCTTTATTCAGCCGCTGTCGCAGACCTACCACCTGCTTTACCAGATGGTGGCGTCACTGCCTTCCCTGTTCACCCAGACCGAGCAGCTTTCGGGAGTGATCGGGATCGTGGCTCAGGGCAGTCAGATAGTACAGTCGAATTCGGCCTTCAACTCCATGTGGTTCACCGCGTTCATGAGCCTGAACCTGGCGGTCTTGAACCTCCTGCCCATCCCCGCCCTGGACGGCGGCAAGGTCCTTCTCTACCTGCTGGAGAAGCTGAATCCCCGGCTGCTGAAGCTGCATCTGCCGCTGGCCCTCGCCGGCTGGGTCTTCATCATCGGCCTCACCATCTACGTCACCGCTCAGGACATATTCAAATACTTCGCCTGATCAATGAAACCGTTTCTGCCTTATCTTACCCCGGCGCAGGTGCGCCGGGGTTATTTGTCCGCGTATATAAGTGATAATCACCCAGTTACCTCTATCCGACACCTTTCCCCCTCCCAGAGGGTCTCCTTGACCTCGTACCGCAGCTCCGGGTTCAGCCCCTTGACCATCCCCTCCATGGGGTTGAGGCAGTAGATGCGGCAGGGACTCGGGGCCCCGACCTTCTTCGCTATCCCGCAGAGCAAGCAGGATCGGGCCTCGGCCGCGAACCCGTCCTCCATCGTTTTTATCTCCCAGGGGGAGCAGCCCGCGATCTCGTACAGGGTGGGAAACACCTCCTCGGGACGGGACACTCCGAGCTGGGCGTCGATCAGCCTTCCCTGCGCCATCTGCTCCTGCCGCTTGCGCTGGGTCACGGTTTCCAGGACCCCTTCCCGGCCCAGCTGCAGCACCGAGTCCGCCAGCATCCCCGCATACAGCATCTGCAGGGCCCGGTTCCTTTTTTCGAGTTCCATTATAACCCCTCCTTAAATAAAATGATTTACACTTCTATAAGGATTAGTGGGGTTAAAGGCCGGTTTGTGACCGCTCAGATAAATTTTTCCCAGAATTCTTTTCGCGGCAGTACCATCTCCGAGGCCCGGTAGAAGTTCAACCGGTACACGGTCTTTTTCAGGCGTTCATACTCCTCCGGCAGGTTGACCTGGGTCACCCACCGGTTCATCCGACACCGGCACCGGGCGGAAGGGTTGTTCAGCACGCACTCGTCCTTCAGGAAACCCTGCAGCTTCCGCCGGGCGCGGGAGACTATTTTCCTCACCGCCGCTTCTTCTCGCCCCAGAACCTCGGAGATCTCGCCGTACGGCAGCTGGGCGATGTCCCGGAAGACGTAGGCCAGCCGCGACTCCTGGTCCAGGCAGCGGAGTACCCCGGTCAGGCACTTGTCGCACATCTCCTTTACCCAGATTTTCTGGTCGAAGTCAGGGTAGCTCAGCAGTTCGGCCTCGCCTGCATGGAAGTAATCCCTTAAGAACCGGCTGGTGTGCAGCCGTTCTTTTCGGGCATAGTCCATCACCACCCGCGAGGTGATGGTGTAGACCCAGGTGGAGACCCGGGACTCTCCCCGGAACGAGGGATAGCTCCTGACGACCTCCAGCCACACCTCCTGCTCGGCGTCCTTGACCGCCTCGGGGTTCTGGATCATGCGGCGGCAGATTGAGGAGACCAGGCCGCGGTAGGTGGAAACGACCTCTTCGATTGCTGGCTTGCTGTCCCGGAATGTCATTTTGGACCTCTAATGCTTACTTTCTCCTTGGAATACCGAATACTAATATGATTAATTATAACTCAATTCAATATGATCCAACGGCGACTATTACGACATTATGCAAGTTATATGCAGTTGAATTTTTGAGTATGAATGGGATAAGCAGAAAGATAAGGACACCAATAAATGATTCATTAACCTCATTACTTGTATAGCATCCACCCTTGGTTCCAATAAGTAAAAAAGCAACCCCCCGAGTGTAAACACTCAGGGGGTTTTAAAATATCCTGGCGGCGACCTACTCTTCCAGGACCCTGCGGTCCAAGTACCATCGGCGCTGGAGGGCTTAACTGCCGTGTTCGGTATGGGAACGGGTGGATCCCCTCCGCCATCGCCACCAGAAACCT
>JABLWZ010000015.1 GCA_013178275.1 Bacillota bacterium
CGTGTCCCGCACCACCATAACAGCCGCTGAAGATAGGCCCTTCAACAGCGCCAACTGCATTAGGAAAAGCACGCCGTTAATAATTCTGGAAAGAGCGTACCTAAGCCGTTAGCTGAACTGTGCGCCGCGATGTAGCGAAGCTAACAAATTGCGGGGCTGAGTTTTGTTTACAGCCTAAACCGTCCGAAGGGCGGTCATGCCGTTGACAAACACCGCTTTCTGACCGCGAGGTTCGGAAGCGGTGTTCTGTTTGGTTTATCTCACCTAAAAGCGAATGGGCCCAGTTCCTGATTGGAACCATTAAGCCCATAGTTCTTACCGTAGATTTTTGATTTTAATTGATTGGCGATTGCTGGAAGGGTTTACCGCCGTATTTGTCGAATCTATGTCGAGTGCTCTTTGTAAAGGGCTTATTTCTGCCCGGGGGGTTGGAGAATTTGAGGCATACCTACCTGTTCAAGGAAGGGTCCTGGGAGGCGAAGGGGACCTACTACGACCAACTGAACCGGGAGTACCCGGTGAACGGTGAATCCACCATCACCCACGAGGAGAAACTGTGGATAAACCAGAGTTCTATCAGGCTGCTGGGGATCGACTCCAGCGAGCTGGTGAACCGGTACCAGGTCGTCCCTTTTTCTGGCGACGTGACCGAGTGGAGTTCTTTCGACCCCTCGATGGGGCTGCTGTACGGACGCTACATAGTGGTGCGGGACACCATCATCTCCAACTTCCGATCCGAAGACGGCGTGTACTCGGGAACAGAATGCATGATCAAGCTCTACGAACACAAGTACCAGGTCCGGGGGTTCATCTTCAAGGGAAACAGCAAGGTGTCCTCCTGGTCGCTTACCCTCACAGCAAAATTCGATAGGGGGAACTGGAATGATGAAAGTGAACGGCCGTAAGCTGCTCCTGGTGTCGATGGCGGCGCTGCTCCTGCTCAACCTGCTGGCGGCGCCGGCGCTGCCGGTCCCGGAGATCGCGGGGGTGATCGTTCAGGACCGGATGCTGATACCCCTGCGGGCGGTGTCGGAGTCGCTGGGGGCACAGGTCGTCTGGAACGGGACGGATAAGGATATAGAGATCAGGACCGGCGAACGGACGGTGGAGCTGCGCCTGAACAGCGAGCGGGCGAGGGTGAACGGGCGGGAGATAGCCCTGGACTCACCCGCCAGGCTGATGGGGGACAAGACTTACGTGCCGCTGCGGTTCGTATCGGAGGCGCTGGGGGCGAGGGTGGAATGGAACCAGAACGACAGATCCGCCAGCGTGATCCTGGGCGGCGTAGGTATCAGGGTGACCTCGGGGGGAGGGGAGATCCGGCACTACACCTATGGAAGCGCGGACGTGGTCGAGATACCCTACGGGTCGGCTTACCGCGCGGTGATGGCGCTGGGACAGGATCAGGTGGGCTCGACCGAGAGCCTGGAATCGATGGCGGGGCGTCACGGCGCGGCCGCGGCGATAAACGGCACCTTTTTCGAGGCTTACAACCAGGGGGACTACAAACCGCCGACGGGATGGTCGCTGATAAGGAACCGGAGGCTGGTGACCTTCGGCGGCAACCACCACACCATGTTCGGTTTCACGGATGACGGGCGGGTGAAGGTAGCCTTTCCCGAGGTGATGATCTGGGGCGGCACCAACGGTTCGTATTCCGGCGGCAACTGGTGGGACGCGGCGAACGTGAACGGGATGCCGATCCCCGAGTCCAACCGGATAGCGGTCTTTACCCGGGAGTACGGCGCGACCCTGGGGCCGGAAGCGGGGACCATGGTGGTGGTGACCCACGGTCGGGTGACCCAGATAACTCGAAACCAGGCGGTGGCTATACCCGACGACGGGTTCGTGATCCTGGATCAGAGGTCCGACCCGAGGTTCCTGGGACGGTTTCAGATCGGCACCGCTGTATCGTATAAACCGGAACTCAGGGAGAACGGGATGGAGCTGGACTGGTCGGACGTGGTGACCGGGATAGAGATGGGGCCGACGCTGGTCCGCGACGGAGCGATAGTCGTGGACCCGGTCAGCGAGGGGTTCGATGAGGCGAATATATTGAGCGCCAGCGGGCAGCGGAGCGCGCTGGGCGTGAAGGCGAACGGGGACGTGATACTGCTGGTGTCTCCCGACCTGACCATCTGGCAGCTGGCCCAGGTGATGTCGGAGCTGGGAGTCTGGGAGGCCATCAACCTGGACGGCGGTGCTTCGTCGGGGCTTTACCTGAATGGGAAGTACATCAAGCAGCCGGGGCGGGAACTGAGCAACGCCCTGCTGTTCGTACCTAAATAATAAGAACCGTGAGGCGGATGATATGAACAAGGACGAAGAGCAGATCGAGCAACTGCCGAAAGGCAAGGCGGAAAAGGTCCTGCTGCAGAGGATCAGGGAGGCCCGGGCCGCGGCGCGGGGGCTGACCGTGTACAGGGGACTGCTGGAGGACAAAACGGTGGCGGAGTTCGCCGCCCTGGTGGAGATGCTTGCCGATGACGGCGCGAGGCAGCAGGCGATGCCGCTGTATGACGCCTATCACTCCTTTATCAACCGCCTGATACGGCAGGGGACCCCGGGAAGCTGGCGCGACCCCTGGCAGAGGAGGCTGGTTTACGCGGTGCTGCTAGACGAGAACCCGTTCAGCCGGGAGGCGGAACGGACAGCCTACCAGGACTTGAACCCGACCCTGAAGAAGGCTGTGGGGCACGACCTGTGCTGCCTCCAGAGGCTCTGCGCGCTCGATACCAAGCTGCTGAGGCAGGCGGTGATCCGAAGGCTCAAGGCCGCGGACTGTGAGCTTCCCAACCAGCTGCTCCCGATCGACTGCAGCAGCCTGGTGTTTTCGGACAGCGGCGACCTGGAGATATCCTGGAGACTGCTGACCTCCAAGGACTGGTCGCGTGAGATGGCGTCGCTGGCGGGCCACTACTTTAACCGGGGAACGGGTGAATTCACCCGCTACTTCGCCTTCCGCTGGGAGAGCAGGAGCGGGGCCGGACGGTTGCGGGGGATCGAACACCCCGACCCGATAAAGCTGGAGCAGCTGGTGGAGTACCAGGCCCAGAAGCAGCAGCTGATAGAAAACACCAGGTACTTCCTGGCGAAACTGCCCGCCAGCAACGTTCTTCTTTACGGGAAGCGCGGGACCGGGAAGTCTTCCATGGTCAAGGGACTGCTGAACCGGTACTCGTCCCAGGGACTGCGGCTGGTGGAGGTGGCCAAGGAGAACCTGGTCGACCTGCCTGAGATCATCGGCCGGCTCAGGCAGCGGGCTTTCCGTTTCATCCTGTTCATCGACGACCTCTCCTTCGAGGAGTACGAGGTGGAATACAAGGGCCTGAAGGCGGTCCTGGAGGGCGGGGTGGAATCCCTGCCCGAGAACGTGCTGGTGTACGCCACCTCCAACCGAAGGCATCTGGTGCGCGAGTTCTTCCAGGACCGGGAGCGCGACGAGGAGATCCACCGGGACGACACGGTCCAGGAGAAGCTGTCGTTCGCGGACCGGTTCGGGGTGAACATCTTCTTCCCCGCGCCCAGCCAGCAGGTGTACCTGCAGATAGTGGAAGGTATGGCGCGCGAGCGGGGGCTAGATATCGGGCCGGAGGAACTGCACCAGAAGGCACTGGAGTGGGAACGTTGGCACAACGGGGTTTCAGGACGCACCGCCCGGCAGTTCGTTGACCACCTGACCGCGGAACTGCTGTATACCGAGGATTGAAAGAACCAACGGGTTAAAAAGATAAGACACTAAAGATGGAGGAGGGGATTGATTTGAAGGAGGTCGTGCTGTATACCTCCAGGACCTGACCGCACTGCCGCCCGATGCGAGAGTTCCTCGCGCAGCAGAAGATCCACTACCGGGAGAGAGACGTGGGCCAGGACCCGGAGGCGGCCCGGGAACTGATGAAGCGGAACATCATGGGGGTGCCTACCCTCATCGTCGGCGATGAGGCGGTCGAGGGTCTGAACAAAGCCAGGATTCTGCAGCTGGTCGATCACCGGCTGGAGGAGTGCCGGGGCTGCGGCCAGAAGATGCGGGTCCCGATCCGGAAAGGCCGCATCACCGTAACCTGCCCCAACTGCAAGACCAGGACGGACCTGGAGACATGACGGTATTATATTTTATATCTTTTACTTTCGGGGGTTTAGCCTAAGATGGGTTTTTGGTCATCACTGTTCTACAAGAAGAATAAAACCATAGAGATTCAGCAGAAGCTTTGCCATGAAAACGTCCTGATACCGCTTTCGGGGGCGGAGGCGGCCAGGCTGCTGGTCGACCAGAACTGGAGGAAGAAAGGGATGCTGTTCATGGCGCGCAAGCAGTCGGGGGAGTGCTGGTACCTAACCCCTGAGGGCTGCAGTATCTGGAACCACCGGCCCCAGGCCTGCCGGATCCGCAAAATGCGCGACCTGGATGACCTGGAGCAGGGGTAACCGCCGGTTCTGATCTGGTACGGTAAAGAATCATATATTAATAGAATCAAGCTAAGAGGCAGCGGGGAGCACGACTGGGTTCTGACCTCCATCCAACTGGTCAGGCAGTACTAGACTGGGAAAGGCTGCCCCTCGGGGCATAATAATCGACATGGATACCAAAGGAGCGGATACGACCGGCTCGGAAGGGGCCAGGGTGACCGTGAGGCCGATGCGGGCGGGTGGTGAAAACGGGTATGACATCGTGGTCAACAGCCAGTGGGCTACCGCGGGCGACTATATCGAGGCACTGAACCAGGCGGTGCTGGAGCTTCCGCTGGATCGGGGCCGGGACCGCGGACTTAGGTCTTGCCGGGGCTGCGACCTCTGCTGCCGGGAGAGGCTGCCGATTACCTCGGTCGACGTCAGGATACTGATGGACGCGACCGGCGAGCGCGACCTCTACCGCTTTCTGGGGAGGTACGCCCAGGTGGTCGTGAACGGGCGGACGGTCGACATCACCATGGCCCGGGACGCTGAGGGGTGCGCGTTCCTCGACCCGCGGATGAGGCAGTGCCGCGAGTATGACAGCCGGCCCCTGGCCTGCCAGACCTTTATCTGCTGCCCGCTGACCCGGCGGGCGGAGTCGCTGCGGGATATCCTGATCAATACCGGGGAGGACGAGCTGGTTCGCTGGTGGCTGAGTGAGGCTGACGGGGAAAGGCGGCCGGTGATCCACGAGGGATCCCTGGCGGGACTGTCGGGGATGGATGTCCCGGCGACCCCTTACAGCGGCCGGGAAGGATACCACCAGGTACTGCTGAAAGAGGTGTGCCCGGCCGAACTCTGGAATGAGCTTAGAGCCGAACGGCCGGGGGAAAGGGACCGCCGGAAGGCGGGAAGCCGCCGCCGGGGCCGCTAGCGCTCCCGGCAGCCGCAGGTTTCCCCGCTGTACCAGCTGCCGCAGTGGACGCACTCGGCGAACTCGACGGGCTCCTGCCGAAAGGGTGCCAGGTACCGGGAAAGGGTTTCGAAGTCCTCGGCAGGGACCTCGCTCCAGTCCATGATGTTGACCGAGTAGGACTTATCAGCGGAGTAGTACAGGTCCGCGGGCTGGATGGTCCTGGTGTTCCCGCCGCCGAAGTAGTCCTGGAAGGCCCCGTGGATCAGCGCCTCGTCGCGGCACTCGGTCTCGGTCACCAGCAGCACGTTCTTGACGGTGGCGAAATCCTCTTGCTCGATGCGGAAGTTTACGAATAGTGCTTTGGTCATAGCCTCTCCTCTCGTTTCACCGGCGTTATAATATAAGTTGCCCCAACCCGGCAGAAATGTCAACTGCAAATCTGGATTCACGATGGAGGAAGCCATGAAGGCCATGATTCTCGAGGCCCCGGGCAGCAGGCTGCGGATGGTGGAGATGCCGATGCCCCAGCCGGGGCCCTCGCAGCTGCTGCTGAAGGTGCATACCTGCGGTCTGTGCCGCACCGACCTGCACATAGTTGACGGTGAGCTGAAGGAGCCGAAGCTGCCCCTGGTCCCAGGGCACCAGATAGTGGGGACCGTGGTGGGAATCGGCGCGGGGGTGGCCGATTTCCGGGTGGGGGACCGGGTAGGGGTGCCCTGGCTGGGCGGTTCCTGCGGGGCCTGCCGCTACTGCCGGAGCGGACGCGAGAACCTGTGCGACCACCCGCGCTTCACCGGCTACCAGATCGACGGGGGGTTCGCGGAATACACCGCTGCTGACCACCGATTCTGTTTCGCCATCCCCGGCGAGTATCCCGACCTGCAGGCGGCCCCGCTGCTGTGCGCGGGTCTGATCGGCTACCGGTCCCTGATGATGGCGGGGGCGGGAGAGAACCTGGGCATCTATGGGTTCGGCTCCGCGGCCCACATCGTGACCCAGGTGGCGAGACACCAGGGCTGGCGGGTCTACGGGTTCACCCGCGCGGGTGACACCGAGGCGATGCGGTTCGCCCGGGAGATGGGTGTCGACTGGGTGGGGAACTCGGAGCAGGCTCCTCCGTGCGAATTGGATTCCGCCATCATTTTCGCCCCGGTGGGCGAGCTGGTCCCGGCCGCGCTGCGGGCGACGGCCAAGGGAGGGACGGTGGTGTGCGGGGGTATCCACATGAGCGATATCCCCAGATTCCCCTATGAACTGCTCTGGGGGGAGAGGGTGGTCCGTTCGGTCGCCAACCTGACCCGGCGTGACGGGGCTGAGTTTCTGGCCCTGGCTCCCAGGATACCGATCCGCACCGAGGTAAGGGAGTACCCGCTGGATGAGGCCAATGAGGCGCTGGACGACCTGCGTCAGGGAAGGCTCCAGGGCGCGGCGGTGCTGGTGGTTTAGGGGTTTCAGCGGGGGATCAAGACCGGTTACATCAGGAGCCTCTAAGTCTTAAGTTCGGACAGGTACGGGTTTATCACCTGCAGCAGCAGGTCGTGGATCAGGACGTTGGATGCAGCTATCTCCTTCAACTCGGGCCTGAAAGGCCCCCCACGAAAATCGCTCACCTTTCCTCCCGCTTCGGTAAGTATCAGGGCGGCCGCCGCGGTGTCCCAGGGCTGAAGCTTGAGTTCCCAGAAGCCGTCGAACCTCCCGCAGGCAACGCAACAGAGGTCCAACGCCGCCGAACCCAGTCTCCGGATCCCCTGGCAGCGGACCAGGAATTCCCTGAGCACCGGGGCGGTGAAGCCGATGTCATGCTTTATGTCGTATGAGAAACCGGTGGCCAACAGGGAGCGGACCAGCTGGTCGGTGGTCGATACCCGGATCGGGACCCGGTTCAGGAAGGCTCCCTGCCCACGGGCGGCGTAGAAGAGTTCTTCGGATATGGGGTTGTAGACCACCCCCACCAGCGGTTCCCCCAGGCGGCTGAGGCCGATAGAAACCGCGAAGGCCGGGAAGCCATGCGAGTAATTGGTGGTGCCGTCGAGCGGGTCTACGTACCACAGGTAGTCCGACTCGCCCCGGTTGCCGCCGCCTTCCTCCGCGACCACCCGGTGACCGGGATAGAGCCGCGAAAGGTTTTCGGTGATCAGACGCTCACTGGCAAGATCCATCTCGGTGACCAGGTCGATCTCGCCCTTGAAGGTCACCTGGCTGCGGCGTCCCCACCCGTTTTTCAGGAGCGCCCCGGCCTGTTCCGCGATCTCGATGGCGTTCTTCAGATATGAGTCCAGGTTTTCTGTCGACATAAGATACCTCCGTGATAGTCTCTTAGAATATTGTTATCAATATTTCTTTCGAATACAAGTATTTTTAATATAAACATCAGACTGTGCGCCTTGTCACATTGGCCAGTTTGTAAAAAAGATATTATTGAGTAAAAGCAGAATATGGTAAAATAACAATAATGCAGGGACGCGGGAGGCAAGGTAAGGAGGCTGTAATAATGCGCATCAATATGACGTCGGACAGTTTTGAAACGACCGCCCGCCGGGTGTCTACCGGCCAAAGGATCAACCGGGCCGCTGACGATCCAGCGGGTTTGGCTATTTCCGAAAAGATGAGGTCGCAGACCAGGGGCCTCAGCCAGGCCATAAGGAACAGCCAGGACCGCATCTCGATGCTGCAGGTGAAGGACTCGGCGCTTTCGAGCGTGAACGGCTCGCTGCAGCAGATACGGGAGCTAAAGCTGCAGGCAGAGAACGGGACCTATACCGCTGAGGACCGGGCGGCGATAAACGACCAGATCGATCAGCTAAAAGCGGATATTTCCAGCACCGTAAGCACCAGCAGCTACAATGAGCAGAAACTCATTGATGGAGCACTCGGTGAAAATCAGCTGGAAAGCATCGGCGATGTGGACCGGGCGATGGATTCCGTCTCCTCGCAGCGTTCGGAGGCCGGCGCGGAGCAGAACCGCCTGGAGCACGAGATCAAAAACGAGATGGTGGCGCATGAGAACCTGACCGCGGCCGAATCGAACATCCGCGACACGGACATCGCCCGGCAGATGATGGAACGGGTAAAAAACGACATCATGGAGCAGGCGGATATCCTGCTTCACTCGAACCTCAACCGGAAAAACGCGCTGATGCTGCTGACCGATTAAAATTCCAGGCAGCTACTGGTATCAAAAAGGGTATTGTGCTATATTATAAATCAAACAGCCAAAACGACGATGATCGGAAACAGTAAGCGATCCTTCGCGGGTGACAGAGAGCCGTCAGGTGGTGTGAGGCGGCCGAAGCGAGGCGCCGAACTCCTCCGAGAGCCGCCGACCGAAACTGCGCAGGCAGCGAGTAGGCTCGGACGGAAGCTTCCACCGTTAAAAGGAAGGGGATATCGGATTCTTTCCCGTATCCTATAGAGAGGACGGTTCTTATGAACCGTTAATGTGAGTGGTACCGCGGAGCAGCCCTTCGTCTCATGTGAGAGCGAAGGGTTTTTGTATTGCTAAAGGTGGTGGTTGCAGTGGAATCTGACCTTAGTGACCTTTATATAAGATTAAGCCGAGAAAAAATTCAGGAGGTATTCATTGATGAGCAGGCTGTATGTATTCGATACTACACTGCGGGATGGGGAGCAGTCGCTGGGGATAACCCTGAACGTGGTTGAAAAACTCGAGATAGCACACCAACTGGTGAAGATGGGGATCGATGTCATCGAGGCCGGGTTTCCCGCCTCTTCGCCGGGGGATCTGGAATCGGTGCGCCGCATCGCCCGGGAGGTGAAGGGCGCGGTCATCTGCGGACTGACCCGCGCGGTCGAACAGGACATCGACATCTGCGCCGAGGCTCTGCGGGATGCCGAACAACCGAGGATCCACACCGGGATAGCGGTGTCCCCGATGCACATGGAAAGGAAGCTGGGGATGACACCCGACCAGGTGATCGAGGCTGCGGTGGCGGCGGTGAAACACTCCAAGCGGTATGTATCCGACGTCGAGTTCTACGCAGAAGACTCGTTCCGTAGCGACCGGAGGTTCCTGGTCCAGGTGCTGGAAAAGGTTATCGACGCCGGGGCGACGGTAATCAACATCCCGGATACCGTGGGCTACGCCACCCCCTGGGAGTATGGCGACCTGATCTCCTACGTGATAAACAACGTCAGGAACGTCGACCGGGCGGTGGTCAGCATCCACTGCCACAACGACCTGGGGATGGCTACCGCCAACTCGCTGGCGGGGATCAAGGCCGGCGCCAGGCAGCTCGAGGGCACGATCAACGGCATCGGGGAGAGGGCCGGCAACACCTCGCTGGAAGAGGTGATAATGGCCATCTATACCCAGAAGGGGCTCTACAACGTAGATTTGGGGATCAAGACCCGCGAGATCGCCGCAACCAGCAGAATGGTTTCCCGGATAACTGGGGTGCCGGTGCCTCAGCACAAGGCGATCGTGGGGTCCAACGCCTTCATGCACGCCTCGGGAATCCACCAGGACGGGGTGCTGAAGGAGAAGTCAACCTACGAGATCATCGACCCCGAGGTGGTGGGGGTCCCCCGCAACTCGATCGTACTCTCCGCGCGCTCGGGAAGGCACGCGCTGAAGCACCGCCTGGAGGAGCTGGGGTACCAGGTGGAGCCGGACCGGATGGATAAGGTCTACAGCAGTTTCCTGCAGCTCGCGGACCAGAAGCGGGAGGTGTTCGACGACGACCTGCATGCCCTGATGGGATACGCCGCAGCCAATGGGAGCACCATTAAACTGATAAACGTTTCGGTGGCCACCAATGGGAGCAAGACCGCCACCGCGACCCTGACCCTGGAGATCGGGGGAGAGACGGTGACTGACGCGGCCTGCGGGAATGGACCGGTGGACGCGGTGTTCAAGGCCATCGACCGGCTGGTGGGGAGTGAGGTCCAACTGGTGGATTACTCCCTGAAGTCCATCAGCCAGGGGAGCGAGGCGCTGGGCGATGCGACGGTGAAGGTGAGGGCCGGGGATAAGGGGCTGATAATCGGCCGGGGGATCAGCACCGACGTGATAGAGGCGAGCGCCAAGGCCTACGTAAACGCCTGTTCCAAAATCAGAAACGGTTCGCTGCCGGGGATTGCCGGGGCTTAGGACAAATATTATAATATATATAAAATTAGTTATGTTTAAAAAGCATAACTGTTCCACGGCGACGAAAGGGATGATAGTAATGGATCTGGTCACCAAGGTGAACGAGTTCCTCGCCCAGAAGAAACTGGCTGTAATTGGGGTATCGCGCGAGGGTGACAAGGTTTCGAACCAGGTGGTAAAGAACCTTCGACGGAAAGGCTATCAGGTATTTCCGGTCAACCCCAAGGCCGATCAGATCGATGGGGAGACCTGCTACCCATCTGTCGCCGGCCTGCCCGAGAAGGTCGGAGGGGTGGTGCTGGTGATACCACCGGAGGAGACGGAAAAGGTGGTCCGGGATCTCGACGAGTTCGGGATAAAAAGGGTATGGATGCAGCCAGGGGCCGAGTCGTTCGATGCTATCGAGTACTGTGAATCTAAGGGGATCAACGCGGTTTACGGCAACTGCATAATGGTGCTATCGAAAAATATCGACAACAGCCGAGGCTTATGACGGACAGCTAAGTGAGAACTTATTATATTCCTAATCCCACTGAGCGGCCTCCTGCGAGAATCAAGCAGGGGGCTGTTTGGCCACTCGGGGAAGGGATTTTCTTTTTAAGCATGGTGAAATTAAACAGCGGCAAATCTGGCGAGCATAAAAACAATACCCCTAGAGAGTAGAAGAATAGGGAGATGAAAGATATACCGAAGCAGACAGATATAGATAAATAAGATAAAATAATTAAAATAAAATAAAGGAAAAATTAATAAAGATTAAAAGAAACGATGAAGAGAATAAAGTTTATAAAAACCTCAATCGGGTAAAAAAGAGAATAAAAAATGTAATAAAAAATCTATAAACAATAGTACAGCTAATGTATTAATATAAAAGAAGGAATAAATACTAATAACGAATAAGATATTAAGTAATTATTACCAAAAGATACCAGAAGAACATATTTACAACCAAAACGAACCCCAAAACCCCCGAAAAGATAAATGTTTATATATATAAGCAAATATAAAGATGGGCGATTAACGTGGATATACAGGAGTTTGTGGCACCCTTGAAAAGGGTTACCGGAAGATAGCGTATTGATCGTCCAGGGTGACGATCCTGACATAGACCTTGATGATTATACTCATGAAAACCCCGTAGATAATTGTCAAAAGGATAAAAGAAAGACGAGGGCCGCTCAGATGGAGGACATCGAACGACTGCAGCGGGGATACCCAGTTGACGGCAGATATGAGGCTGATGATTATGGAGAGGGACTGGACCATGCTGCTGGTAGCCAGCAGCCGTTCACTGAACGAGTGGACGGTACGGTAGAAAAGCCAGCTTAATACCGTTATAACGCAGACACAGAACAGCGACCAGGGATCAATGAAGGCGTGTAAGGTTTGAATCACTCGAAACCCTCCCGATTCTTATAAACTTTAATATTATAGAGCGGACAATCGGTGCACCGGAAGGAATCATAGAACGGTGCTTTTTATTTATATAGTAACTATTTTAACCCTTAATGAACAATTTTGTCACCGTAGCGAAGAAAACTTGGCTGCTGCCGAAGGCAGGAGCCGTAGCTGCACTTGCTTCGAAGTGCGAAGAAAGCCAGGCTACCACAAAGTGCGGGAGCCGTAGCTGCACTTGCTTGCATCGGAAAGTCCTCTAATATACTTTCCGATAGCGCAAAAAAACAGTCAGTCGAAAAGGGGGTCTGGCTGCGTCTGACGCATATTTGTAAGGGCCAAAAAATATTATTTATAAATAACAACCTGCCGATATCGTTTCGGGAAAGTCAGAATTCCTTCATTGCCAGGATTGAAAAGGCAAAGAACAGTAAAGGAGGAAAAAAATGTCCAGCGGAGAGTTCGATTCGCTTGCCGTAAAAGGTAACGCCCAGTTGAAAAGCCTGACTGTCGGCTGTGCCGGCACCCCCAGAGGTACCGCCGGCCCGGAACCAGCCCGGGAAGAGTGCATCTCGATCGACCAGAACTCCATCCAGGCGAAGGAAACCAAGTGGGGACCAGCGCAGAACCCGACAGCGGAGTGGATCAGCGAAGGCCAGTCCCAGTCCCGGTTGAGCATCCAGCCAGAGGGCGGCGATGTTTCCTTTGGAGAAGCATCCAAGGTCTGCCAGGTGGATATCTCCGGAGATTTAAAGGTAAACGGCAGCGTGGAGGTTACGGGTGACATCTACCTTAAGAACGCGGATTTAGCCGAGCTTTTTGACATCTCCGGGGCGGACGCCGTCGAGCCGGGTACCGTGATGGTGCTCGACGAAAACGGGGGACTGCGAGCGAGCACCACCGCATATGATAAACGGGTCGCGGGGATAATCTCCGGGGCTGGGGAATACCGGCCCGGCATAGTCCTGGATAAGCAGGAGAGCCAGAACCGCTGCCGGCCGATAACCCTGAGCGGCAAGGCTTACTGCAAGGTGGACGCTGAACTGGAGCCGATAGAGGTGGGAGATCTGCTCACCACCTCGCCCACAGCTGGATATGCCATGAAGGCCGTCGACCCCGCACGGGCGTTTGGCGCCGTGATCGGAAAGGCCATGCGTCCCCTGGCGGGAGGAAGAGACCTGATCCCCGTCCTGGTGGCCCTGCAATAACGGCCGGACCTGCCGGAGGAGTTTTAAATGGCTGGATTGAGCTTACGGTCGTACCTGGAAAGACAGGGAATCGTCCCCGGCCAGGGACTGCGGGGGTACTGCGCACCGGGCCTAAACCCGATTGGACTGAGGTCTCTGATATCGGCTCCACGGATAATCCACATCTCAGACCTGCATTTCGTCGATTCTGACCACACCTGGATCTGGGAATCCGGGGTTCTTACCCAGGTGAAGGAGGACAGCGGCAAAAAGTCGCGGGAGATACTGGGGTTTCTACTATCCAACCGTGAGAAGCTGGGGACCAATGTGGTGGTAATAACCGGCGACCTTACCGACCGGGGAGGTGAGGGCGACTACCGGATCGCCGTGGATTTTATCAGGGAGCTGCGTGAAAACGGTTTCGAGGTTCACTCGATACCCGGGAATCACGACTACTGCTGGCTGGGAAACATTATCTTCGAGGACATCTTCCGAGCTGCCCGGGCGATCGACGTCGCCGAGATAAGAGGAAAGGCGTCGATCCAGTCGCAGCAGGCGGTAGAGGCCGCGGTTCTGGCGAAAATCGAGGATGAATTCAACACCCGGCTGGCAGCCGGTATCCCTGGCTACCGGTTCCCCCGGGGGGTGCTGACGGACCTGCTGCAGCTTTTTTCTGTGATAAGCTCCTCAGTGGTCGGCAACACCGATACGGTCGACAACCAGCAGCGCCGGCAGAGGTTCATCCGCTTCATCAATCCCGACACCTCCAATGCCTACCCTCGGGTCGTCCCGCTCGCCAACGGTTACCTGGTCATGCTGGATTCCATGCAGGCGGAGCTGGACGAGGAAACGGGAGACCACTTCGCCCAGGGGAAGATCGGAACTCCCCAGCTGCAGGCTCTCAAGGTCTGGCTGCTGGAGAACCAGGCGGAACGAGAAGCGGGCAAGAAGGTGATCGTATGTGTTCACCACTCACCCTTTCACCTGAGGGAACTGGTCGTGCCCGACGGTTTTTCGGTCGGCCGGGCGCCGGATGAATTCACCCTGGATTTCACCTGCGGGCTGGACGATGCTCTGGATTTTTTGGAGGTTATCAAGAATCGGGTGGACTGCCTGCTGTTTGGACACGTCACCCCGGCCGGCCTTCTGCAGCTCGGGGGTGGGGAGAAGGGTTATTTCAGCGGGATGGAAATCAAGCTGGGGGTTCCCCTGATTAATTGTGAAAACCTGTTGCGGATGAGTGAAAGGTATCCGGTGACGATCCTCGATCTTGGAACCTATCAACGCCTGGTTTATCTGACGGACGGGACCAGGGTAGACCTCTCCTGGGGCCACCCGACAGCCCGGTCCCCCGGGTAAACCGGCCGGTAATGGATATGGAGGCGGAGATGCCTGATATCAGTATTAGACAGTTCCTACACTGGAACGGATTCGACCCGACCGTCGGGCTGCGGGGGCTGCTGCCGGGCGGCGGCGGGAGCGTGAGACGGCTGCTGGCCTTTGAAATTCAGGACCTGGGACGCATGCCGGCAGATAAACAAATCTCTTTTGAAGAACTGATCTCACCAATCGTTCGGGAGGCATTCAAAGCCCCTACCATTACGTATCTAGATGACGACGGGTACTACTACGATGAACTGACAGAGCCCTGGAAAGTGATGTGCAGCGGTCTGCCGTGTTTTGAATCCCTGCACTGGCCCGACTACGAGACGCTGCCCCTCGAGATAAACCTGATGGGCATGCCCGTGGTTATCCAGATGTGGAAGGGTTGGTGCCAGAGGTTCCTGGGTTCACAGAGCTTCCCCGGCGGGGTCGGGGCGGAGGTGGGCATCTACCATCGGGTGCCCGGGCAAAAGCTTCCTGATTTTGCATCATTTATAACCGCAGGATTCAGAGACTTTATTTTAAACGCGATAAAAGCCATTAATGACTCTGAAATCTGGTGGCCGGTAACCGACCCCGTGTTCCTGAGCAATATAGAGATCGAGTTCGAGTTGATAAACCCGGAAAATAACGAGATTTTTTACCGCGCCGGACCGGTAAGGAACACCTTCTGGCTGGCCAAGTGGATGACGGAATCGAGCTATAAAAAATATCAATCTCTCAATCCAACCCCACCTTTATCTATTAATTATGTTTTTATTCTCAAGATCAACGGTATAGAGTTCTACCGCTGGTGAGTTCTATAAACACCTCCCGAGAGGGTTCTCGCTGGAGGTGTCTTTTTGTCACCCGGAAAACAGCCAAAAATTGGCTTGTTGGCACAGAATTTGCATCAATAAGGAGAATAATTCAGAAGAGTAAGTAAATAAGTTGTAAAGGAAAAGGGAATGAAAGAAAAAAACGTCTTTGAAGAGCTGCTGACGTGCCCCAAAAAACCAAAAGGCTTTACCGCAACAGTAAAATGCGACTGCTGTAGTGAGGAGATACTCGATGGAGAAGAGGTCTACTACGACCAGGGGGTAATTCTGCATTTTCGATACGAATGTCTTGACCGTTTTTTTAGCCAGTTGAAGAAGGGCAAAGGGGAGAACAAGATGTACCGGTACCCCGACCGGTCAATACGGGTATACCGGAGGAGACCGCATCGGTTCCACACCAAAGCCTCAGTAGGGTATTAATCCAGTACCGGATTAAAAAGCAACCCCCAGGACAAGCACCTGGGGGTTGCTTTTATCTGCGGGAAAAAAGTAGCTCGCCCATGCGTATCGAGCGAGCTAGTCATGGAGTTAGGGCGGGTAGTAATACCCGTTTTTATCAAATGCAATTAACGTGCCAATTGGAATTAATTTACTAATGCCAGGTGACGATCACTTTACGGATTCCAGAGATGCTGTACTTGATTTTTGAAACCACTATATTCTCCAGTATCTCCCGCCGGATAAAAAACAGGCTACCCTTGTTCTCCTTGATCATTAGACTGACGGTTCCATCATCATTAACCTCCTGCAGCTCGACCTCGGTTGAAAAAGCGCTGAGCCTCGGAACCAATTCGCGAACAATGACCTCGTTTATCTGCTCGGTTAAAGAAATGACATAATCCATCTGCATCTCCGACTCCGTCTCTTGCATCAATTCCATCTTGTTCGCTCCTTTATTGCTGCAAATCTGGTGCATATACGATTATATAATGCAAATATCAAGCCAACAAGGGAGGGACTTAAAAAAAAGCTCGCCCGATCAGGACGAGCAACAAGGAGGTGTATAAGAAAGGGAGGGTGTCACCCTATTTATAATGCAAGAATCATACCCGGTTATTAAAACTCCTGAACCTGAGTCGGAAAGCAGCGGCGAAGCGCTTCCCGTGTCGAAATAAGTGTCCGAGATGTGTGTACGGCAGTTGTAAAGATTGTAGCATTTGGCGACAACTGTACTGAATACCTTGCATAATAATAGACCTGCCATCAAGAACTGCCGCTAGATTTATACCAGGAAAATCCTAAGCTGCTAGGACAGTCAGGCCTTTTTTAAAAAAATTCGAAAAGGCTGCCCGAAGATTGGCATACTATTTGCATATAATTATGCCAGAAGTTCCCGGAGCATTTCAATCCAGCGGAAAAACGATTACCGCAAATTACGTCGAGGCAGTGGATCAGGCTTATAAAGCGAGCTGCCGAAGAAGGGGAAGACATGTGGTCGATTAAGTCAGTCAAGTTTAATTGCCCCAAGTGCGGTGTGGCTATAATCAGACGGCCGGACTATATCATATCCCGGCGTCATATATGCTGTCTGGCCTGCGGGCATACAATCCATAAGCTTCCTACAATGGAGGTCAGGATCTCCCGGGGTCAGTAGTATTGGGCCTCCTGCTTTTGAAAAAAAGAACCCACGTCGAAAGAGGTCGGTTTTTCAAACGCGGGCAAAAAGTGATATGAAGGACTGTCCTACGCCTTAAAAATATTGCAAATTACGTGCCATATTATTCCGGTTCTGGGATCGCTGGCCTGATAACTGAAAAAACGATTTTTGATAAGTTTGCTCCTGCCATACGTGCTCCTATTTACTTAACCCACGCTATCCACTGGACTGGCGGGGTTCTTTTTTTCCGGCGCTATCGGAAAGTATATTAGGGGACTTTCCGATACAAGCAAGTGCACTCCGAAGCAAGTGCAGCTATGGCTCCTGCCCTTGGCGGTAGCCTAGCTTTCTTCGTAACTACGGCTTTCGCCTTCGCCAGGGGCTTGGCGACAGCCAAGTTTTCTTCGGCGGAAAAGACGGTGCCGCCGGATGGGAGGTACAGGAGAAGGCCCCGGATCGCGGTTCCTGAAACAGTGGGGAGGGGAAGGGATTCAGCGGGATGAAAACAGAGCGGTGATCCTTCTTTACGCTATCGGAAAGTATATTACAGGACTTTCCGATGCAAGCAAGTGCAACTAAGACTCTCGCCTTCGCCAGAGGCTTGGCGATAGCCAAGTTTTCTTCGCCGGTGGACTAAAAGGCTTGGCATACGCCAGGCCGGGGCGATGGCGTATGCCTTTCAGACAGCTAACCGTTTTAGTCTTATTGTCAGGCCTGACACTTCGGCATTCACTTTCAGCCGTAGAAAAAGGCTCCAATTCCACCCAGGAATGCCCCGATAGCCATCACCATGTAAGGGTTATTCGAGTTCGGGACAAAATTCAGGGCTACAAAGGCGCCCAAAACGGCTCCCAGCAGGGCCAGCGGGATCTGCCTTTTCGGGTCTCGCTTGGGCTTGGAACGGTCCATTAATTCTTTTGGCGACATGTAAGGAGCGCCTCCTCTCCAAATACCTTGGGTTTGACAAAGCATGACCGTGAAATGATTATTGCACAAATAAAATGTAATTGAAAGAGGCTGCAATGATATTCAAAGCAGCCTCTTACCGTTTACAACTAGACTAGGGTATCAGCCTACCGCCAGAAGATGAAGCTGATGAGGGCGGCAAAGGCAGCCATCGAAACCCCCCAGATGAGCAGGTTGCGGAACAGCTTGTTCTTGTCTTCCCACTCGGGAGCGGCGGCGATACACAGCGCGCCCAGGAGGGACAGCGGGCTGGCGTCGACCAGGTGGGCCGATACGCAGCAGGTGTAGACCAGGTTGCGCTGCAGATCGATCGCATCGGGACCGACTACCCCCAGTTTCTGCACCAGGCCAGGGATCAGGGGGACAAAGGTGGGCATAACCACCGCGGAGGAGCCGCTGTAAGTAGAAACGAAACCGGTCAGGCCGCCGAAGATAGCGGAGATGGTGTTGGTGGTCGAGATCCTGGCGATCGCCGAGGTCGCGTACTCCAGGCCACCGAGCTTGCCGCAGACTTCTACCAGCACCATAACACCGACCAGCATGAACATGGTGAACCAGGGCTGAGCCGCCATGGCCTTCTTTTCATCCGCCACATTGAGGAAGGACAGGACAACGCCCAGTACCAGAGCGGTGAAACCAACGTCCCACTTGAAGACGAGGACCAGGATGATCCAGGTGGCGATCGCGGCCAGGGTGATCAGCTGGCTCTTGTCCCAGGGCTCGATCTTCGCGCTGACGATGTCCTTAACGCGCTGGCTCAGGCCCGGATCGACCTTGGCTCCCCAGAGCTTCAGGCCGCCGAAACCGACGTAGGCCAGTAAGGATGCCACGCCGTTACCGAGAAGGGAGTTTAAGAAGATCTGGTTGCCGATGTATTCCAGTTTAATTTTTTCCACGAGACCGTTCGCGATAATTCCGGTAGGGGCGAGGGGTGAAAGAGCACCAGCATTGGCGCCGTTCACGATCATCAGGGTCATCAGGAAGGGACTGATGCGGGTCTCACCAGCCAGGGCCATGCCGATGGGGGCGAGCACCACGGTGGTGGCGATGTTGCCAGGTCCGATTGCAGATAATACACAAGACAGGATGCAGAAGATGATAGGGATCATGCCGACGCTGCCGCCGGACCCTTTTACCGCCCACTGTGCCATTTTGGCTACCGTGCCGTTGATGGTGGCCATACTAAAGAGGAAAGTGGCACCGACCAGGATCATGAACAGCTTGATGGGGAAGAAGGTGTTCAGCGCGTCAACCTTTAAAACCCCACCGCTGAAGGTGGCCAGAAGAAACGCTGCGGCTATACACATGATACCGACGTTTCTTTCGGATATGCAGCTGATTACGACGATGACCAAAAGGGCAATCAGAGCAATGACTCCTAAGGACATTAAAATACCTCCTCTTTATCCTCATGGGAATTATGAATGGGATAAACCGAGCAGAATCACCTCCCACACTGTAGTGTTTGTCATGAGTCCGACCAATAGTCCCATTTTCTGACATCAGGGGCTTGTTTGGAAATATAAGCAAAAAATGTGCCACCTTGGGAGTGATGAAACCGGTTGTTGATTCCTGGCGGAGTTTGCTTCTGGAAGGCAAGGGGAGGAGGGTAGAAGTGGCTGGAAATGATTAGGGGATACCTGTCAAACAAACCATACACATGTATACAAAACCATGCAACTTGGCCCGGAACCAGCGTGGATGCTTGCTGCAGGGCCCGCAACGGGTTATTTCATCGGCGTTTTTACGCCGTCCATCATCGACGCTCATTTTCCCCAACTTCATACGGAGATACTCATGTTCCCGGCCTTACCTTTTACCATTTCCCTTCCTTATCTTATATATGGGCAGCAGGATGGCACAAAAAAGGACACAGTCACTACCCGGTGACTGACCCTCAAAAACGGTTCCGGTACCCGGGATTCGACCCGGCGAAAAAAAGTTTAACCTGCTTTCCTTTAATAATACGGTTTACGGTATCGCTTATTTATGTAAAAAAATGGCATGGTTATTGCATAGTGCCGTATTTATCGGCCTTGGTAGCATTTTTTAAAATACTGAAGATGGCGAAATATTCACACGAAGGAGGCATGGTATCGGGACATTTTTAGCCCAGAGAGGCGTTGGCGTAATACGTAGCTTTGAAAGGAGAGTAACATAACTTGGAAGCTTTATTTCAAGACCTTATGCAAGGGATCCTCGGGCTGACCATAAAACACGTCATTATGTGGCTCATCGGATTAACTCTGATTTATCTGGCGGTGGCGAAGGACTATGAGCCGCTGCTGTTGATGCCCATCGGTTTTGGCGCACTCTTAGCCAATATCCCGTTATCCTCAGCGGTAGGCCACGAGGGGCCGCTGACCACCCTGCTGCACGCTGGGATATCGAACGAACTGTTCCCGGTACTTATCTTCGTCGCCATCGGGGCGATGTGCGACTTCTCCCCCCTGTTAAAACAGCCGCTGATGATGATCTTCGGCGCTGCGGCGCAGTTCGGGATCTTCGGCACGATACTGGTTGCCACCCTGATCGGGTTCCCCATCAATCAGGCCGCGGCCATCGGGATCATCGGGGCCGCTGACGGCCCGACCACCATCTATGTGGCCAACAAGTTCGCCACCGAGCTGCTGGGTCCATTATCCGTGGCGGCGTATTCCTACATGTCCCTGGTGCCCATCATCCAGCCGCCGGTCATCAAGGCCCTGACCTCCAAGGAAGAACGGAAGATCCGGATGTCCTACAAGGATACCAAGGTTCCCAACATGGTCCTCATCGCCTTCCCGATCGTGGTCACACTTATCGCCGGGGTTATCGCTCCCATCAGCGTCGCCCTGATCGGCTTCCTGATGTTCGGCAACCTGATCCGGGTCTGCGTCGGAATGTGCTCCAGCCTGAACCGCCTGAACGACGCGGCTCAGAATGAACTGGCCAACCTGGTGACCCTGGTCCTCGGTATCACCATCGGCGGTACCATGACCGCGGATGGGTTCCTGAACCTCACCACTCTGTTCATCATGGGCCTGGGCCTGGTCGCCTTCATCTTCGACACCGCCGGCGGGGTCCTTGTCGCGAAGCTCATGAACATCTTCCGGAAAGAAAAGATCAACCCGATGGTTGGTGGAGCCGGCATCTCCGCGTTCCCGATGTCGGGCCGGGTTGTCGCCAAGATGGCTTTGGCCGAGGATCGGAGCAACTACATCATCTATCAGGCGATCGGCGCCAACGCTTCAGGACAAATCGGTTCGATCATCGCCGGCGGCGTGGTTCTGGCTGTCGTCGGAACGATGCTGGGCGTGAGGTAAGGAGGAGAGAAAATGACAGCTACTCAACAAGCACTGCAGTTAATGGCTATAGGATTACCGGTCATGTTCGCGGTTATCCTGCTCTTCATCGGCGTAGTCAAGCTGCTGTTCGTGGTATTCCCGAACAAAGAATCCTAACGCCTGAAAAAATCCGGCAACAAAGCAGGCTGTCTCAGAGGTCCGAAACGGACAGCGGGGCAGCCCCTTTTACCAAACCGGAAGGTTCATAGTGGAAACTTTTCGATGCAACCAAAGTGCCGCGGATGATGATCGAACTAAACCTGGCGGAACGCGAAGCGCCTAGAAAATTACATACTAACCAAAAACTGTAGCCAAAACCGCACACCCGCGTGGGTAACCAAACAATTTACTAGAATTTCTCACATTATGGATTTTGACCCCTTAATACTGGTGGTGCCTTCATCCGAGCAAAAAGCTGGTTGTGGCATGGAAGTTGCATGAAATACATGATAAGCGCCATAATCTGGTAAAGGAGGTGCGAATTGTAACCAAGGTGCTACCAAGTCAGCGCAGGTAATCTGGGGCTGCACGGTTATAGATCGTATTCATCCTGATTTGCAGCAGTAAAAAAAGTAATGGAGGTAGTAAAACAATGGCGAATCTTACGAGTCCTCTGGCTGGAAAGGTACTGGAAGTTCAGATCAAGGCTGGACAGGCTGTGGACGTAGACGACGAAATCATGATCATCGAAGCCATGAAGATGGAAAACCCCGTGTACGCTACGGAAGGCGGAACCGTTAAGGAAGTCAAGGTCAATGCCGGGGACGCGGTCGAAGTCGGCACCGTTTTAGCGGTTATCGAGTAGAGAGAGTATAACAAGCAATCCAGGAGGGTTTGAGTTATGGATTTTGCATTAACAGACATTCAAAAACTGGTCCAGGAAACTGCGCGCAACTTCGCAGAAAATGAGATAGCACCGTACGTGGAAAAGGACGAAGAGAACCATTATTACCGCCGGGAAATCCTCAGCAAGCTCGGAGAACTGGGCCTGCTGGGATGGAGCATCCCCGAAGAGTACGGCGGAAACGGCATGGGCTGGATGGAAGCCTGCATCGCGCTTTATGAAATCGCAAAGGTTCATACCTCCTGGCGGCTCAGCATCAGCGGAAACTGCTGGGGCCCGGCGATGACCATCTACCACCATGGTACCGAAGAACAGAGGCAGAAATGGATCCCCGGGCTGTTGAGCGGGGAATATGTGGGCAGCTTCGCCCTCACCGAGGCCAACTCCGGTTCCGACGTGGCCAGCATGAAGACCTTCGCGGAAGACAAGGGCGACCACTTCGTAGTAAACGGCAGCAAGATGTGGATTTCCGGCGGCCATGTTTCCGATATAGGTCTTGTCTACGTGGTAACCGAAAAGGGCAAGGGCCCCAAAGGGCTGTCCTGCCTGGTATTTGACTACAACAACACCCCTGGCGTCACCCGGATCCCGATCCACACCAAGTTCGGCATGTACAGCGCCCCCACCTCGGAGCTGGTCTTCGAAAACGCCATCGTACCGAAGGATAACCTTCTGGGTAAAATGGGCGCCGGCTTCAACATCTGTATGTGGCAGCTTAACAACACCCGCATGGGATGCGCCACCGGCGCGGCCGCGCTGTCAGCCGCCGCTACCGAGGGAGCGGTACAGTACGCCAACGAGCGCATGCAGTTTGGCCAGCCCATCGGCAAGTTCCAGATGATCCAGCAGCAGATCTGCGAAATGCTGCTCGAAGACGAAGCGGCCAAGTACCTGGTCTTCCGTGCCGCCTGGCTGAAGGACAACGAAATGCCCAGCCAGCAGGCCACCTCGATGGCCAAGCTGTACGCCTGCAAAGCGGCCGTGAACGCGGCCAACCTGGCCATGAAGATCTACGGTTCTTACGGCTATTCGACCGAATACCCCTGCGCCCGCTGGCTGCGTGACGCGAAACAGTTCGAGACCCTGGAGGGAACCTCCAACATTCATACTGGGATCATAGCCAGCATTGAACTAGGATATCAGCCGAATCGCTAAACAACGTTTTTTCGAAGGGAAGTATGAATAGTGGGAGAATACGGATATTCGTTACACCCTTACTTCAAAGAAATGCCTGGACTGGGCAAGGCGCTCAACAAGGAAAACAAGGCCAACGTCGATGAAATCAAGCAGGTAGAAGCGGAACTGGCCCAGGAAATCGCAAGGGTACAGAACAGCGGCAAAGCCCAGGAAGAGATGAACAAGAAGGGCGAACTGACCGCCTGGCAGAGGCTCGAATACCTGGTAGATCCCGGCACCTGGTGCCCCCTGCACACCATATATGACCCGCAGTTCAACGAGGAAGGCAGCACCGGGGTCATCGATGGACTGGGCAAGATCTCCGGCCGCTGGGCAGTCATTGTCGCCTCCAACAACCAGATCATGGCCGGTGCCTGGATCGCGGGGCAGGCCGACAACATCCTGCGGGTTACCGACATGGCCAAGATGCTTCACCTCCCGCTGGTCTGGGTTCTGAACTGCAGCGGGGTCAAGCTGATGGAACAGGAGGAGGTTTATCCCAACCGCAGAGGCAATGGGACCCCCTTCTACCGGCACTCTGAACTGAACCAGATGGGCATTCCCGTCATCGTAGGCATCTACGGCACCAACCCCGCGGGCGGCGGCTATCACGGCATCAGCCCCACCACCCTGATCGCCCATAGAAAGGCTAATATCGCGGTTGGCGGCGGCGGGATCGTGGGCGGCATGAAGCCCAAGGGATACTTCGACGATGAGGCGGCCGAACAGCTGATCGACGCTACCCGCAAGTTCAAGGAAACCCCTCCCGGCCGTGTCGAAATCCACTACAACGGCACCGGCTTCTTCCGTGAGGTCTGCGAAACCGAAGAAGCAGTGCTGGATACCATCAAGAAGTACATGAAGGATATACCCGCCTATCATCCCGACTTCTTCCGGGTGGCCGACCCGGTCGAACCGAAGTTCCCGGCCGAGGACCTCTACAGCCTGGTGCCTTTCAACCAGAGAAGGGGCTATCAGCTGGGCGAGGTTCTGGCAAGGCTGTTCGACAACAGCGAGCATCTGGAGTTTAAGCCCGACTACGGCCCGGATGTCTACTGCGGCCTGGCCAAGATCGACGGGTACCTCTGCGGGTTTATCGGAAACAACCAGGGATCTCTGGGGAACAATTACCCGGAATACACCGACCAGTACGTCGGTATCGGCGGCAAGCTGTACCGCCAGGGCCTGATCAAGATGAGCGAGTTCGTGACCTTCTGCAACCGTGACCGGATACCCATCATCTGGGTGCAGGACACCTCCGGGATAGACGTGGGCGACATCGCTGAAAAGGCCGAGCTGCTGGGTCTGGGACAGTCGCTGATCTACTCCATCGAGTCTACCGAAATACCCATGATGCTGATCGTGCTCCGTAAAGGAACGGCGGCGGCCCACTATGTCATGGGCGGCCCCAACGCCAACAACAACAACGTGTTCACCCTGGGCACCGCCACCACCGAAATCTACGTCATGCACGGGGAGACCGCGGCTGCAGCTTCCTATTCCCGCCGCCTGGTGAAGGAAAAGGATGCCGGCAAGTCCCTGGAGCCGGTCATCGGCAAGATGAACGAGATGGTCAAGAGCTACTATGACAAGTCCAGACCGATCTACTGCGCCAAGCGTGGTATGGTGGACGAAGTCGTAAAAATGGGTGACCTGAGGAAATACTGCATGGCATTTGTCGGTTCGGTATACCAGAACCCGGCATCCATCTGCCCCTTCCATCAGATGATCACTCCGAGGGTTATCAAAGGCTAAGGGCTGTTTATCAGACGAAATTTCACCTTATTATGCTCGCTGCTGTTGATGAAGCTCCATACACTCCCTCAGTCAGCGAGCGTAATAAGGAGAAATGTGAACACCGGCAAGCTGTGACAAGGGTGACATGGGATCGAACCCGATAATCGGTTTAAAAAATCAGCCCGGGAAGCTACTCGGATGGGAGTGAAATAAGTGTACCGCGATAACAAGGTCATGACCATGCAGGAAGCCATCAGCACCTACGTCAATGATGGCGACACCATCGCGTTCGGCGGTTTCGTCACCAATAAGAAGCCGTACGCGGCGGTAAGGGAAATAATTAGACAGGGCAAAAAAGACCTGTACCTGGAAGGGGGACCTGGCGGAGGCGACACCGATATGCTGATCGGAGCCGGCTGCGTAAAGGTTCTTTTCAACTCTTATATGGCCAACTCGGGTTATACTCAGGTATCCCGGCGTTTCCGCAAGGCTATCGAAGAAGGAACGATCCTGTTTGAAGACTACTCCCTGGATGTTCAACCGATCCTCTACCATGCCGCCGCCCTTGGGTTCCCCTATATTGCGGTTAAAAACATGCTGGGATCGTCTTTGGTTGAGAAGTGGGGGATTCCGGAAGAGGTTTGGAAAAACGATCCGAAACTGCCTTCCCGTAAACTGATCGTTGAGCACAATCCGTTCAATCCTGATGAACAGGTTTGCCTGCTCCCCACCCCCAAGATCGACTGTGCGGTTATCCACGTGCAGAAGGCGGCTCCGGACGGAACCTGCCGGATCGACGGCTCGGTATTCGTCGACATCGATATCGCTATGGCGGCAACCAACTGCATCGTAACTTGCGAAGAAATCGTACATCCTGATGAATTGCGCCGCGAACCGTGGCTGAACCAGCTGCCGAACTTAGTTCCCGACGCTGTTGTTCATGCCCCATTCGGAGCTCACCCGTCCCAGTGCACCAACTACTATGACTACGACGGAATATTCTTCCGCATGTACGACAAGGCCAGTGGCGACGACGAGCTTTTCAAGCAGTTTCTGGATGAATGGGTATATGGCCTTCAGGATCAGAACGAATACATGGACAAACTCGGCGCGGCCCGTTTGACGAACCTTCGGGTTCGACCTGGTTACGGCTACGTACCGGGACTAAAGAGGAGGTGATTCAATTGGCAGAATGGACTACCAAACAGATGATGGCGATCGCTTTAGCCCGCGAGATCAAGGATGGAGCGACCTGTATCATAGGAACTGGCCTGCCATTAATCGGTGCGGCTCTTGCCAAGAACACCACCGCGCCTAACGCTATATTGATCTTTGAGACCGGGATGATCGACGGCGGCCCGGAAGAGGTGCCGACCAGCGTATCCGACCTGAGGATCGCGTACCGGTCTTCGGCTCTCTGGCCGCAGTACCGTTATTTCGGATTCCAGGCCAATGCCTGGAAGAAGAACAAGATCGACCTGGGATTCCTGGGTGGAGCACAGATCGACCCCTTCGGCAACCTGAACTCGACCTGCATCGGGGATTACTGGAAGCCCAAAACCAGGTTCACCGGCAGCGGCGGGGCCAATGGAATCGCCACCAACTGCAACACCGTTATCATGATGCAGCACCAGAAACGCCGTTTTTGTGATAAGGTGGACTACGTCACCAGCCCCGGTTGGGTAGATGGCCCGGACGGCCGCAGGAAAACTGGGCTGCGGGAAGTCGGCCCTCAGGCGGTGGTTACCGAACTGGGCATCATGCGGTTCGACGAAAAGACCCGTCGGATGTATCTGGCGGAGTACTTCTATGGGCAAACCCCGCAGATAATCCAGGAAAACACTGGCTTCGAACTGGATCTCTCCCGGGCGGTCGAGGCAGAGCCACCCAGCAAGGAAGTCCTGGACATCCTGCTGAATAAGGTGGATCCGCAGCGCCTGATGGTGTAATACCAAAGAACCAGTTTTAGGGGAGTATGCCGCATCTGCAGCAGCCAAAAGTAATTGCACCGGTTATCGAATCTGCTCCAGGCTCTTTTCTGTACTTGATTTATAGCAACAGCTGCACTCGATTGCTTTTGGAACAGTACTCAGCGGGATACTCCCCTATTAAATATGGATACCGGCAACCGGCATTGCCGGCGCTTAATTAAAAGAAATATATAAAACCTGAATTCCCCAGCGTTGTGAAATTATTAATTTATTATTAATAGGTATCGGGGCGAGAGACGATCGCCCTTTGTTGATGTTGTCCCGGGCAACTGTTTTTTTACATTTTGAGGGAGAACCGCCAAGGCCTATCAATAATGGCTCTGCGGTATCACCGAAATGGAAAACAACGCCAGAATATACATATATTTGGGACAAATGCCGTTCAAATACTATTTGTATACAATCTGGTTTGGGTTATAATTGACTTATTACAATATTTTCTAAATAATGAAAAAACAACCTAACGTTAAATTTACGTAGATGCGATAAAATTAAATAAATAAAGCCAGGAAGGGTGAAATCAGATGGTTTTAACCAAAGGTCTGAACTCTGCTCCATGGTTAACGGTTCAGCAGATGATGAATACAAAGTTCAAACTTTTAACACCGGAGGACTCACTGCTGACGGTGATCCGTTATTACCAGGAGTGCAAGGTTAACACCCTCCCGGTAGTAGACCAGGACGCCAAACTGATCGGGGTGTTCCCCAAAAAACGGCTGTACCGGGCCCTGCTGGAGGGGGCGGACCTGGATGACCCGATCCGCCCGTATGTGGTATGCAACCCGGTCTTCGTTTCGTCGGACCTGACCTACAACGAGGTATCGCTGGTGGTCCGGGTGACCAAAAGCCAGGTCGACTACGTGGTGGTCATCAACCAGGATCAAAGGGTGGTCGGCATGATCGGGACGGCTGAATACCTCAGGGAGAGCCTGAATGTCATCGGGAAATCGACCACGCTCCTCGAATCCCTTTTCAGCGCGAACTATGAAGGAATGATAATCGTTGACAACAAAGGCTATATCCTGCGCATCAACCCGGCGGCGGAAGGTTTGTTCGGGCTGATCGAATCAAAGGTAAAAGGACTGCACCTGAATGAGGTCTTTCCGGACATGCAGCTTACCAATAAGCGGATCCTGGGGGTAAAACAGTGTCACCGCTCGGTGCCGGTGATCGTCAACCATATGCCGATCTGCGAAAATGATAGACAGTTGGGAACCATCATAACCCTGCTCGACATATCGGACGCGGAAAAGATAGCCGAGGAAATGGAGTCTGTGAAAGATATCCAGGACATGCTGTTCGGGGTTATCGACTCGACCTCCGACGGGGTACTGGTTTCGGACGGCTCGGGTACGGTCAGGTATATCAATGAAAGGGCCATGCAGCTGTTCGCCAATAAAATCGAGAATATCGACAAGAAATCGATGTATAAGGCGCTTAAGATCAAGGGGGCGCATCACGTACTGCGGTCCGGGGTGTCCGAGATAGAGGACTACGAGATCGAGGGCAAGAAGTGCATCATATCCCATACCCCGATTATGAAGGTTACGGACGGCGTGAAAGAGATCGGCGGTGTTTTCAGCAAGATATACCTGGAAGAAAATGAACTGAGCGAGGCAATGGCATTGAAGCTGCTCTCCCTGCAGCGCCAGGTTCAGTACTACCGCGAAGAGCTTGAAAAACGGAGCGGAGACGAATACAGCTTCGATTCCATCGTATCAAACAGCGAAGAATTCAACGCGATCAAAAAGGACGCCCAGCGTATCGCGCGAAGCAGCTCCACCGTACTGCTCACGGGAGAGAGCGGGGTGGGCAAGGATATGTTCGCTAGGGCCATCCATGCCACAAGTCCCAGGGGAAAAGGACCTTTTATCAAGGTCAACTGCGCGGCCATCCCGGAAACCCTGTTCGAATCGGAACTCTTTGGCTACGCCCCGGGATCGTTTACCGGCGCGTCCAAAAAAGGGAAGCCGGGGTTTTTCGAGCAGGCCAACGGGGGGACCATATTCCTGGATGAGATTGGTGACACGCCCCTGTCGATCCAGGTTAAGATCCTGCAGGTGCTGCAGGAGAAACAGTTTATGCGGGTCGGGGGGACCAGCCTGCAGACTGTGGATGTCAGGATCATCGCGGCCACTAATCGGGACCTGCGGGATGCGATATCCAAGGGGGCTTTCAGGGAGGACCTGTTTTACCGCCTCAACGTGATCGAGTTCCACCTGTCACCGCTCAGAGAGCGCTCGAAGGACATCATACCTTTGGCCATGACCTTCGTCGTCAAGTACAACCAGATACTCGGATCCAATGTAACCGGGATCAGCAAGGAAGCTCAGGCCTGCCTGATAAGCCATTCCTGGCCGGGCAACATCCGGGAACTGGAAAACGCTATCGAGCGGGCAGCGAACTATGTCTGGGAAGGTGAAATCGGTGTCGAACATCTTCCTCCTCACCTCCTGCATGCAGCGGCGAATAAACCCATGGAGCCTTCCGCGTACCGTTCGGTCTTGAGCGACGTGGACAAGGAGATCATCATCCAGGCCCTTAAAAAAGCCAAGGGGAATAAGAGCGCGGCGGCCAGGATGCTCAACATGAGCCGATCCGCTTTTTACGATAAACTGACCAAGTACAATCTTTCCTGATGACCAGGAATCAAACGATGTAAGGAATGATGCACTATAGTCCGCCTAGCAGACATTGAAGACGGGAATTACTGGCGTCACATGGGGATGAAAATGGTTGAAGACGACGATGGAAACGTCGGGGTGGTGATGGAACTCTCCTCCAACCTGATGCAGTTCTACCGGACCATCCACGGGGGGGCTATCGCCGGGCTGCTCGATGCGTGCATAGCAACCGCCGTAAACCACCAGATAAGCGACCAAGAGGGTGCCGCGACCATGGAGATGAAAATAAACTACCTGCGTCCGGTATCCGAGGGAAGACTCTGGGGCAAGGGGAAGATTATTCACAAGGGCAGAAAAATCGTAGTGGGACAAGGCGAAATAAAAGACGACACCGGCCAGATAGTGGCCTTTGGCACCGCTACCTTCATGATCTATCGGTTACCAGGATAGGCTGTGGTATTCTTTACAATATTAAACGTTTCTGTCAAGAAGAAGAAGCGAATTTGGCGTTTTTAACGAATTTGCGTTCTTCTTCTTGTGTGATTGGACAGACACCTGTAAGCAAAACTGGACAATAATGCCTGAAACCTTTAGCGGCATGTTAAAGATATGCCAGTAAATGCTAAATCAGAAATAAACAGGAAAAAGGCTAAACCAGGGGATACTGCTGCTGTTGCATAATGAAATACCTATTATTTTGGCACATTTATTGCATTATTATTTAGGCTATGGACAAACCGAACGGTTTTGATTCAATCCAGCAGAGATACACTGGATTCAATAAAAAAAGACTGCCGGATCAGAGATGCTTATTCCACCCCAACCGCTCAGCCGCGTCTCGAATTATACCTCCCGGTCCCCCTGAACTGTATGGATGACTAATCACGACCTTGAAAAATACCGATATTCTTAAATGAGTGATAATAATTACGGCAGTACCGGCTCGACTGAGTACATTCGCCTGGATGGCTGCTTAGGATTTAAAATGCCCGGTTTAAGGGTTTTAATTAAAACATGTTTCAAGGAGGAGATTGGATGAAGCTGTTTCAAAGCATCAGGTCACAACTTCTAGTCTGGGTACTGTTCCTATTTTTTATAGCGTTAGTCGTACAAAGCGCGGTTTCATTCATCGGCAGCCGGGGGATACTGGAAAACCAAATAAAGCAGGCCTGCCAGGTTCAGGCGACCGATGCCGCCGGCGAGATCGATACCTGGGTGGATGGCAGGTTCAAGGAACTGGAGACCATCGCCAAGATCAGCGCCATCAACAGCATGAAAACCGAGGGACTGGCGGAACTGCTCGCCCAGATCAAATCGGATGATAAAGAGGCCCTGTACGTGGCGTGGCCGGATGGGACCTACATAAGCAATAAAGGACTGCAGACGGTCTTACTGAATGACCGGGATTACTTTCAGAAGGCAATGGCCGGCAAGGCCAACATAGGCTCTCCGATCATTTCGAGGACAACCGGCAACGTGGTTGCGCCGATAGCCATCCCGATATACCGCAATAATAAAGTCGAAGGCGTTCTGGCGGCCACCATCAAGACCGAAAACCTTATAAACATAGTCAACAGTATCAAGGTCGGGCAGGAAGGCTATGCCTTTATGGTCGACAAGGACGGAACCTTCGTCGCACACCGACAGAAAGAATATATCTTTAATAAAAAATTAGCCGACGTGGAACCAGGTCTGGCCGCAATGGTTCCCAAAATGGCCAACCAGGAAACCAACATCGAGCAGTGTACTATCGATGGGGTAGAAAAACTGGCCGTATACACCCCGGTATCCTCGACCGGCTGGTCGCTGCTGGTGAACATTCCGGTTAAAGAGACTACCCAGCCTTTGAACACCATGCTGAGGAACTCTATTTTCGTAACCCTGGCGACACTGATCTTGATGTCCATACTGATCTACCTGGTGAGCGGCAAGTTCAGCAAGCCGATCGTCGATATGACCGAGATAACGACCCGGCTGTCCCAGCGGGACCTCAGCCAGAAGATATCCAGCGACAACGCCACCGAACTCGGGGTGCTGATGAGGTCACTGGGGGTAATGAACGAAAGCCTGAGAGGTATCTTCCAACAGATCGCGGGTGACTCTGAAAGCATCTCCAAGGTATCCCGGCGGCTTCTGGAGACGGCCAACGAAACCAACAAGGCATCCAGCCAGGTGAGCGCGAGCGCTGAGGAAGTAGCGCGGGCCGCCACTTCCCAGGCGCAGGATGTCGGCCGGACTAGCGAACTGGCCCAGCAGGTTATGATGGCCATGCATAATGTCGGAAGCAACACCGAGAAGATCTCCTTCCAGTCGGTAAAATTCAAGGAGATCGTCGACCGGGTGACGTCGCTGGTCGATCAGCAGGACCAGAAGATGAAGCGGACGGTGCAGAGCACCATCAGCGTGTCCAATTTGATAAGCGACCTGAACCACAAAACCCGGGCGATCGTCGAGATCATCCAGGTGATAGACAGCATCGCCAGCCAGACCAACCTGTTGGCGCTGAACGCCGCCATCGAGGCTGCCCGGGCCGGCGAATCCGGGCGCGGATTCGCCGTGGTGGCGGAGGAGGTTCGGAAGCTGGCGGAAGAGACCAGCCAGGCGACCCTGAACATCGGCACCATCATCGGTGAGGTGCAAAAACAGGTGGATTCTGTAGTGGGCGAAGTCAAGATCGTTGAAAAGATGGTAAGGGAACAGGGAGATTCGCTGGAGGAAAGCGCCAGCGCGTTCGGAGAGATCGAAAGCGGGGCCGGAACTATCGATGGTTCGATCCAGGACATTTCGGCGACCTTCGAGGAACTGGTAGCCTCGGCAGACGAAATCACGCGGGCGATAGAGAACATCTCCGCGGCGACCCAGGAATCGGCGGCAGCGGCGGAAGAGGTAACGGCGATAAGCCAGTACCAACTGTCGTCGGTCAACGGGGTGATCAACATCTGTTCCGAACTGGAGAATCTGGCCCGCAACCTCAGGGCGATAGTGGAAACATTCAAGTTCGAAGAATAGCATCACAGTTTAAAAAGGTGTCAGCGCCGGCCTCCCGCGGGAACCTCACGGGAGGCCGGCGTTTTACATTATCGAAGGATAGGGCTGTTCTTCTTTAATTGCTTTAAGCCTCGCGACCTGGTTCAATCCCGATCTTTATCGGGGCATGCCGAATCAATAACAAATTTATCCACGATGGGTTATAATTTTACTAAGAGTACCCGGAATCGACTGCAATAAGATTCCCATTCCTGGAGGAGGTTACATGGAGAAGGGCGCAAAGAGTTCCTACCAAAGGCTGCTTCAGGAAAACGAAGAGTTCCGAAGAAGGCTGGCCGCTTACGAAGGACCGGCAACGGGCGTTTCGAAGCCGGATCCGGGTGAACCCCCGGCAATGGGCAACGACTCGCTCTTCGAGGTCCCGGTCCGGTTTGCCGGCCCGAAAGGACGGGGCTCCAGGAAGAACCCCAACCAGAACGTGTACCAGGACCAGATACCCTATAAATACCTGCGGAGCATCTTCGATGCTGTTCCCGCCGGCATCTCTATCGCCACCGACACCTCCTGCCGGGTCATCCTGCACAACCCTGCTGCGGCCAGCTTCCTGAGGATAGAGCCATGGGGGGGCTTATCCCCCTCGGCCGCCAAAACTCTCGAGGTTAAGCTGTTTGGCCAGGGCCGGGAACTGGAGCCGGCGGAGATGCCGATCCAGCGCTCCGCCTGGGGCGGGGAGACGGTAAGGAACCAGGATATCGAGTTCGTGTGGGAGGACGGGGTGCGGAAACTCGCCCGGTTCTCTTCCCTGCCGCTTCAAAGCGATAACGGAGAAATCATCGGGGCCATCGCAACCTTTGAGGACATAACTGAAAGGAAGCTGGCTGATGAAGTAATCAAAAGGTCTGACCAGCGCATAGCTGAGATACTGGAAAGCATAACCGATGCTTTTTACGCTGTCGATTCTGATTGGCGGATCATTTATGTTAATAAAAGAACTGAGAAGTGGTGGAATAGAAACAAGGAGGAACTGGTTGGCCAGTCACTGTGGAGCATATTTCCACCAACTGAAAAGATACCCGGCCAGGCAGAATTAACCCGCTCCATGATAGAGCGTATCCCTTTAAGCTTTGAGACATTTTCGCCAGTCCTGCTTACCTGGTTGGAGGTAAGTGTATATCCCACCTTTGACGGCGGGTTGGCGGTATATTTCCGGGACATCTCTGAGCGAAAACGGGTGCATGATTTCCTGCAGGAAGAACGCAAGATCTTAAAGGCGATTATGGAAAATACTGAAACCCACCTGGTTTACCTGGACACCGACTTCAACTTCGTCTGGGTCAACTCATCCTACGCCCGGGGATGCCGGCGTCCGGTCGAGGACTTCATCGGCAAGAACCACTTCGAACTGTATCCCGATGCGGAGAACGAGGCGATATTCCGCCGGGTACGTGATACCGGCGAACCTATAGTATTCAGGGCAAAGCCCTTCACCCACCCGGACCGGCCCCTGGAGGGAATAATGTACTGGGACTGGTCGCTGGCCCCGGTGACGGATTTTTCGGGTAAGGTGACCGGACTCGTCTTCTCGCTCACCGACGTTACCGAGATGATAAATACCGAGGAAACGCTGAGGGAGACCAGGGATTACCTGGAGAACCTCATCAACTATGCCAACGCCCCCATCATCGTCTGGGACCCCGATTTCAGAATCACCCGGTTCAACCGGGCCTTTGAACACCTGACCGAATACAGCGCTGATGCAGTACTCGGCCAATCCCTGGAGATACTTTTCCCGGCGGACCGCAAGCAGGAGGTAATGGATGTGATCGGCCGCACGGCATCGGGAGAGTACTGGGAAGTGGTGGAGATACCCATCCTCCACAAAGGCGGGGATATTCGGACGGTGCTCTGGAACTCCGCCAATATACTGGATGAATCGGGAAACATCGTAGCGACCATCGCCCAGGGACAGGACATCACCGAGCGCAAGATCGTGGAGGAGGCCCTGCGTAAAAGCCAGCGGCGCGAGGAACTGCTGTCCACCGTATCGAGCCGGCTGCTGGAGAGCGAAGACCCCCAGGCGATCGTCAACGACCTCTGCCAAAAAACGATGGAGTACCTGGAGTGCGATGTCTTCTTCAACTACCTGGTGGACGAGCGGCAGAACCGGCTGCACCTGAATACTTACGAAGGGATACCCGGGGAGGAAGCGGCCCTGATCGAGTGGCTGGACTTCGGCACCGCCGTCTGCGGATGCGCTGCCCTGGAGGCCCGCCGCATCGTTGCCAAAAACATCCCTGAGACGCCGGACCCGAGGACCGACCTGGTCAGGTCTTACGGTGTACTCGCTTACGCCTGCCATCCGCTGATGGTGGGCGGTGAGGTCCTTGGCACCCTCTCTTTCGGCAGCCGGTCCCGGAGGTTCTTCACCGATGAGGAACTGGCGGTGATGAAGGCCGTGGCCGACCATCTCGCCATAGCGGTGAACCGGCTGCTCACCAACCTCAAACTGCACGAAACCAGCGAGCGGTACCGGGAGCTGGCGGAAAAGCTGCGTGACGTCGACCTCCGTCAGTCGGAGGAGAAGTTCTCCCGGGTTTTCCACCTCAGTCCGGCTATGATGGCGATCAACCGCCTGGATAATTCCGAGTATATAGATGTAAACGGCGCCTGGCTCGACGCCCGGGGCTATACCCGCGAGGACATAATCGGCGCCCAGGTTTCTGAGTTTGGGGAGGACCCGGTCTTTCGGGAGGAGGTACTGCGGGAGCTGCAGGAGCGGGGGAGGGTCCACAACCTGGAGGTGACCTATACCACCAAGGCCGGGGAGGTACGGCCGGCGCTGGTCTCGGTCGAGACCATCCATATCGAAGGCGTTCCCTGCGTTCTGACCGCCTCGTTCGACACGACCGAGCAGAAGAGGATGGAAAGGGAGCGGATCATGCGGGAGGTAAACATTGCCACCGATAAGGTCCACCAGAGCCTGGAGAGCTATAAAAAGATCGTATCCCATACCGCCGGCCTGGGTAAGATGAACTTCTATTCCGAGAAGATGAAGAACATCTACCGGCAGGCCATGATGTATCACAAAAACCGTGCGGTGCCGGTCCTGATCCAGGGGGAGACCGGGGCCGGCAAGGACGTACTGGCCAAGGTCATCCATTACGGTGAGCTGCGCAACGCAACCACCATGATCGACGTCAACTGCGCAGCGATAAGCGCCAACCTGTTCGAGAGCGAGCTGTTCGGTTACGAGGCGGGGGCATTTACCGGGAGCCTGTCCAAGGGGCAGATCGGGAAGTTCGACCTGGCCAAAGGGGGGACCCTGTTCCTCGATGAGATCGGGGACATCCCGATCGAGCTGCAGGCCAAGCTGCTGCGGGTGATCGAGGAGAAGGAGTTTTTCCGAATCGGCGGCCTGAAAAAGATAAAGACCGATGTCAGGATCATCTGCGCCACCAATGTCGATCTGGAAAGAAAGGTGGAGGAGGGCAGCTTCAGGAAGGACCTGTTTTACCGGCTCGGGGTGGGGTATATAAAAATCCCTCCGCTGAGAGAGAGGACCGAGGAGATACTGCCGCTGGCCCACATGTTTATGGAGGAGTTTTCCCGCCAGAAGGGGAAGCGGTTCAGCAGAATCAGCGGCGAGGCTTCGGCCATGCTGCTTAAGCACGTCTGGCCGGGGAATATCCGGGAGATGCGAAACGCTTTTGACTGGATTACCTACATGTTCGACGATACTGAACTGAAACCCGAGCACCTGGAGCTGATGTTCGAAAAGACCAGCTCGGGGTACCATAGGGAGAAAACAATCGTGCCTACGGAGCCCATTCGGGGCTTCACCATCAGCGGCTTGGTCGACCACTACATCACCCAGGTCATGAAGGAAAACAACGGGGATGTCAATAAAGCGGCCAAGGTACTGGGGATAACCAGACCGACCCTGTACTACCACCTGCGCCGTATCAAAAATAATAACGCAGTTTAAATAATGATACAATTATTATCAATTTTAAGACTGCAGACCCGGATTTGAATCAGAAATGTGCCATTTTTACGGCATTTAAGCGGACTGGCCCTTTGGCATGTTATTTGCTTTATATAAATTAAAATGGTAAAACTGGGGGTGTCGGTATGGAGATATCAGAGCAGTACAGCTTGATTGATTACCCCGAGTTAAAGGGCCTGAAAAAGGCAGCGAAGAAGATGATCCTGCCTTGGATGTCGAACTGGTTATCCGAAACAGTTTATCCTATTACCAAGCCGCAGATGGAGAAGAGCTACAACGAACTGGGCCTTTTTCTCAAAGAGGAGTATCGGGAGATAGAGGTACGGATGGTCGAACGTCATATCACGATGGCCAGGAAAGACATGGCCGAGCTGTTGGAGCGGATCAGAAACGCTTCCGAACAGGAAGAGATACAATCGATGCTACAGGAAGAGAAGTATTTAAGGGACAAGATCCAGACCCTGGAGCTCATCAGCAGTACGTACCGGACCGAGATGCTGATCCTGCAGCGGGCCATAGAGTCGAGGCTGATGAAATCCATCAACTGTTATAAAATCTGAGATGATAGATTGAAGACAGGTCGAGCGAAAGAGAGAGCGGGAGCCCGCCCTCTCTTCTTTATTTAAAGCGGCCTCACTTCCAGCCGCTTACTTTAGGTTAAACGCTATCAGTAATGGCTGCTGACCCAGTCCGACCGGGAAGATGATGGTGTCCTGGGCCACAGCCGGCCAGCCGTTTATTCCCCCCGGGGCTTTGTATTCCCAGAGCTTTTCGCCGGTCAGGCGGTTAAAGGCGTATATGGTTCCGTCGAAGGTGGAGGTGAACACCAGGTCGTTTACAACCGTAGCCCCCCCGACATCTATCGATCCGAACTTTTGCTGCCAGATAACCTTTCCGTTGTTGTTGGCGTCCAACGCTACCAGTTCACCGGTTCCGGATCCGATGTCAAAGGTGTCGGGGTTTATGCCGGTAGGTGTGTAATCAGCGGCCAGGTTTACCACCGGGACATAGATTATCCCCTCCTGATAGGCTATCGGGGTTTCGACCCCTCCCAGGGGACCGGGAATGACCCGGGTGACGCCTTCGGGAAGCGACTTCAAGGTGTCGTTTTGGTGCTGGCCTACGGCGGTCTCCCACAGTATCTTGCCGGTCACCCGGTCAAAGGCGTAGACCCGGCCCATCTTACCAGCCCCGATGACCGCGTCTTTCCGTTCCCCCAGGTGGGTGATGGAGGCCAGGACCGGGGAGAGGTGGAAGTCATAGTCGAACAGGTCGTGGGCAATAACCTGACTGAACCATTGGAGGGTGCCATCCCGGTGGTTCAGTTTCAGGAGGCTGTCGGTATACAGGTTGGGGCCCGGACGGCTCGAACCGTTCGGGTGGTCCTTGGTCCCCGGCCAGGGACCGGGATTGCCCACCCCCCAAAAGAGGTCATGGTTTTCAGTGTCGACAGCGGGCGGGAACCAGGAGCCGCCGCCGCTGTTGATTGCCGGGTTGCCCCAGATGTCCTTGGAGTCGACGGTGTCGAAACTCCACTTGATGGAACCCGTTTTCTGGTCCAGGGCATAGATTACCCCGATGCCGCCGCCGCTATAAAAGTCGGCGTTCTCAGTCCCGGGAACCGTGGATACGTAGACCATTTGATCATACTCCAGGGGCTGGATATCGATGCCGACGTTTTTTTCGGAAAGGGTTGTGGACCAGAGCTCGTTTCCATCCAGGTCCAGGGCCGCGATCTGGTAATGCCCTTTAACGACGAAGATTTTTTGCCGCCCGACCGCCGGGCCATTGGGCCCGTATGTGTCGAGGTTGTATTCTTTCTTCCACAGCAGCGAGCCGGTTTTCAGATCCACCGCGTAGACGTTGCTTTTCAAGTCCTGAAAGTAAACGGTGCTGCCCAGGATCAGGGGATTGCTGGCGGCCGCGCCCCACTGGCCGACCCCGTTGATGGGCAGCGACCAGGCGGGTTTCAGGTTGGAGATGCTGCTGGAATCGATGGAGGAGCTGGTTGTGGCCCGGGTATTGGCGTAGTCCCGGTTGGCGGCCGGCCAGTCATCGGCGTATTTATTCATCTCGGGTGAAACCGGCGAGTTTTGATGGTAGATATAGAACATCAGTCCGAGGGCCCCGATCATTATTACTGCCATCAACCATAACGCTGACTTCTTCAACGCGTATCCCTCCTTAAAGAAATCCCGGTTACTGCAGAACCAGTTCCCCGTATCCACGGCTGGCGTGCTGTACGGTTATATCGGTGGTGCTCCCGAGCGACCAGATTACCTTGTTTTGACCGATCTTCAGCACCTTGTCCTGGCTGTCCTCGGTATTGAGCTTCCTTTTGAACTCGAAGGTCATCGCGGCTTCTTTTTTACTTCCACTGACATCGTAAAGGTCATAGGTGCCGCCCAACTGCTGGTCGGGTGGGTGAGGGCCGAACAGGCCGGTACTGTACATATCTGAGACCTGGGCACTGCCGTCCCTGACCGTGCAGATAATCATGTCGGCGCCTTTCATCTTATTCTCGGGTTCGATCCCCAGCGCCAGGTAACCGGAAGGGTTGGCCATCAGGCCGAAGGCCACGCTGCCGTCTTCCAGGCGGGTGAAGACGTGGATATCTCCAACCTTCTGGTAGTTGGTGTACTCGTTGTCGCTGATCGTCCCGTCGGATTTCAGCGGAACCGGCTGTTTCGAGACCGCGGGCAGGACCGGCTGGCTCTCGGGGGGAGCGCTCGCGGCCGGGGGCGGGCCCGCCGGCTGGGTGGTACGGCATCCCGCCAGTAATAGTAGGGAGACGCTTACCGCGGCTGCCGTGAGGATGAAAAATATTGACCGTCTTCTCACTTGTATCAGCTCCCGAGAGGTATTTTCCTATTAGCCTGCTTGATCCGCGGTTTCCACTGGCTCCTGGGCGAACAGCAGCAGGCGCTTTTTCTTGGGATAGAGTATCTTGAGGTTGCCCCGTTTTTCACCGCAGCCGGTCATTACGGCCTTTACTGTGCTGTCGATGTCGATGTGAGGGGAATCCTGCACCTGGTTCATGAGGATGAGGAACAGCCGCAGCACCTCTTCCAGGCGTTTCAGACTCACCTCTTCACCGTTTTCGATCTTCTCGAAGGTCCGGTGGATGATCCCCTGCATCAACAGGGCGGTGCGGTATATCGTAAGCTGTTGGGTTGACTTCATCTATACTGCCCCCCTTATGGTTTTTTCCTATAGTACATACCATTTGTGGCAGGAATGTATGATATGGGTATAAAAAGTAGGGCAGAGTTGATGGGGATTTAAGGTGAAAGTACCGGGGGACAGGGAAGGGTGGGCAATCGGTGGGTGAATGCCGGAGGGCTATTTATCGTTCATCAGGACCGGCAGGGTAACCTCTACCACGGCTCCACCCGAATCCGAGTTGTAGATCCGGATGGTACCGCCGTGTTCTTTGACTATCAGGCTGACTATGGAGAGACCCAGGCCGGAACCCTCGTCGGAACCCTTGTAGAAGTAATCGAAGGCGTGCTCCAGATCGACCGGGGAAAAACCGGGACCGTCGTCCTGTACCTTGACTACCACCTGGCCGCTGCTTTGAACGGCCGAGGCTTCGACCACAACCGAACCCCAGGAGTGCCGGATGGCGTTGGAAAGCAGGTTGACGAACATACGCTGGAGTTTATCCCAGTCACCTATCACCCAGATGCCCGGTTCGACATCTGCCTGCAGCCGCACGTTTTTTTCCAGGGCGTAACCGCCTACCGATTCGATAACCTCGTCCAGTATGGTTTTCAGGTCGTGGGGCAGGAGGTAGGTGCTTTCCTGCGGATGCTCCAGGATGGAAATGTCTATTATCTGGTCTACCAGCTTCCTGAGGCGCTGGCTTTCCTTGCAGATGACCTCGACGGCGTTTTGCATCTTGGGGCCGGTGAATATCCCGTCCTTTATACCCTCGGCATAACCTTGGATGCTCATAAGCGGCGTCTTGAGTTCGTGGGAGTTGTTCTGGAAGAAACGGCGCATCCTGAGGTCGTAACTCTCCAGCTGGTCGGCCATATTGTTGAATGCCTTGGCGAGCCGGCCCAGTTCGTCGTCCGAGGTGACCTCGAACCGCATGTCGAAGCGCCGCTCGGCTACCGACTGAGCATAGTGCTCGAGGGCCTTAAGGGGACGGACCAGGTAGCGGCCCAGGAAATAGGCGACCAGCAGCGCCACCGCCAGCGCGATAAAAAGGCTGCGGATGATAGCCAGCATCATCTCCCGCTGCATCCCGTTCAGGGTCTCGAGGGGGATGAAGGTCAATACCGTGCCGTTGCTGTTCGTCGAGGCGCCGATGGGCACCTCGACCGACAGGTAGTCTCTGGTCTCGTAGATGTTAGCTACATTTTTATTGTACGAACCGTTCTCGCGAAGCTTGACCGGCAGGTCGGTCAGGCGCTTCTGGATCGGAAACTGCTGCGGGACGCTGCTGTCGGTTATCATGTCCTGGGGGTCCAACGCCAGGTAATCGGTTTCCACCGAACGCCCCAGGAGGAGTATGGACAGAGGGAGCGAGTCTTCGTGGGGCATGGCGGCGCCCGACCTTTCACGGTCTAAATAGAAGGCGATTTCCCACGCCTGTTTCTCCAGCCCGATCTTAGCCCTCCGGTCCAGAAACCCGATCATTATCGGGTAGAAGGACATGATCGCTACTGAAAAGGCTACAGCCACCACCAGGAGGTAGCTCAGCAGTATTTTACTGGTAAGACTTTTCATTTTGCGCATCTAAACGGTACCCATACCCCCAGATGGTGTTTACGTTTTTTTGCGAACCGCCTTCCTTAAGCTTCTTGCGCAGCCTCTTGACCAGGTCGTCCACCGCCCGGGATCCCCCCACGTAATCGTAACCCCAGACCCGATCGAGGAGTTCCTGCCGGTTGAAGGTGCGTTTAGGGTGCTGTACCAGGAGTGTAAGCAGTTCAAATTCTTTGGGGGTTACCGGGACCTCCTTGTCTTCTACCATCACTAGACGGTCGCCGGGGAATATCTTCAGGTTGCCGGCCTCCAGAAACGTTGTGGGGTCGGGTGGAGCGGCGGTGCGGCGAAACACGGAACGCACCCGGGCTATCAGTTCGCGAGGGCTGAAAGGCTTGGCCAGGTAGTCGTCGCCGCCGATCTCCAGGCCGATGATCCGGTCCAGGGTCTTGCGCCGGGCGGAAATAAAGATAACCGGGACACCGCTGCGCTGGCGGATATCGCGGCAGAATTCCAGACCGTCTTTGCCGGGGAGCATTATATCCAGGATAAACATGTCAGGATATCCGGAAACCAGACGCAGAGAGAGTTCTTCCGTACTGCTGAAGGCCTCCACCTTGAAACCCTCGTTGGTCAGGTACTGGGTTATCAGTACCCGTATATTCTCTTCATCGTCAACGACAAATATGGTTCGCAGAAGTATCCCTCCCCTCAGGTATCACTAGGGTGTCTTTCTGGTATCCATATTAAAGTCTAGCCGGGATTTGTGGCAAAAATGTGTTTATGAATCGGAATATTTATTGCCTGATGGGGTATTCCGTCTCATCTAATTTTGCCATTTTCCGGGGGAAAATGTAAACGCTCAAGGTATTAGGCCCAAATCTGAATAAAATGTTGAAATCTAACCCAACCTTATTATATAATCAACGGTTTTCCCGAGTGGGTGTGATCTAACCGATGCCCGGTGCCGGTTTTAAAAAGGCCTGACGATATCCCATCCGCGCGGCTCGGAAACTAAAGCCGGGTTGAGGCTGCAGCCGTTTTCTGCGTGATAAATTACTAACCTGCACCACAATTTTACCACAAATAGGAATTAGTATAGATTTGAATCCAGGAAATCAATTTTAAGGAGGGGTAAACATGTTCGATCCTAAAAAAGTCCTGGTTGCTACCGACTTCTCCAATTTCGCCGAAAAGGTCCTGGAGACCGCAGAAAGTATTGCGACGAAGTACAATGCCAGTGTTTATCTGCTGCATGTGGTGGACCAAAATGTCTCGAAGAGTTCGGACGACTACAACCTGCCGGACGAAGTGGTTGAAAGGTACAAAGAACAGGGCATGAAAAACTCGTTCGAGATAATAAAGGGGCAAACGGAAAAACTAAAGTCCAAAGGGATCGAAACTGAACCGGTGGTTATGGCTGGAAATCCTGCCGAGGTAATCCTGTCTGAGCAGGCGGCAAAAGGGGCTGACGTGATCGTCATGGGGTCGCACGGAAAAACCGGGTTGACCAGATACATGCTGGGAAGTGTCGCGGAAAAGGTGATCCGGCACGCGACGGTACCGGTGCTGGTTGTGAGGGCATAAGCCGCGGACCTTCAAGGCTTTACCATATAAGAAAGGGAGATTGATAGTGTTGAGTTATGAAGCCTGGCTTGAAAAACTTGACCGGCTGGAAGGCATATTAATCTCGTTTTTTTCCACCTTCCAGCCGGAGATGGAGGAACCGGTCTAACGCGATCCATTAGTTTCTAAAACGGGAAGGTGTGTGATTCTCAGATGCCCGACTTCGCAAACCCGTTTCAAGGAAACGTCCACCGCAAGATGACCAGGGATGAACTTTTACGGGCGATCCGGCTGGATATCGCCGGCGAGCTGGAGGCTATCTTCATCTATGACGCCCATGTAGATGCTACGGACGACCCTCTGGTCAAGAAGGTTATCGGGGAAATAAGGAATGAGGAAAAAGCGCACGTGGGGGAATTGATGACCCTGCTGCGGATACTCGATCCCGAAGAGGCCGAGCACTTCGCTTCCGGTGAGGGGGAGGTAAAAGAAATGCTGGAGTCTCTCGAAAGGAGCGGCTAGAGCCGATGGAGAGCAGCTGTTGCAGAAACAAGCCGCTGCAGACCGGCTGTCATCGGCGCTGATAAGGATCGTCGACGGCCGTGTCAACCTGTTGAGCCACTCTAGCAACTTCCCCTTCCCGGACGATGCACTGCCAGCGCGCGGCTCACCATGCCCGACCGGTACCGGGGCCTTTGAGATATACAAGGGCGGGAAAAAGGTATTCAAGGGAGTGGTGCCGCCGGAGCGGTGGATAAAAACAGAACTCCTGGTCGGGAGGCCTTGCGTCATCAGAGAACACTCACTCAAGCTGGAGGGTCAGATCCTGACCCTCCTCGAAATCGAGGCCACCAAAAATGACTGAACAAGCCAGCTGAAAAGCTGGTTTTTGCTTTTAGAAGGTATATACGGGGGAGACTTTCCGATCCATGTAGCGGTTATACGTAATGCCGGTATACCAAAATTATTAATACATCATTAATAATAAGTTTAATATAACAGCTGATAAAAAAGTATACCTGATACATATTTAAAAGGGGTTGAAATATCCCGCCCCGATATATATATTTAATATCATCAACTCCCACTACCTGAGAAGAATCCGAAAAGTATCAAAACGTCTAATTACGATGACGTAATAGATTTGTGTTGGCAAAGACGCTGGCGTATAACGCTGGGGTCTTTTTACATCTGAAAAGTAAAGGAGGCTGATATCAATGAGACAGGTAGCAATTTACGGAAAAGGCGGCATAGGCAAATCAACCACCACCCAGAATACAGTTGCCGCACTGGCGGAAAGCGGGAAGAGGATCATGGTGGTGGGCTGCGATCCCAAGGCCGATTCGACCAGGCTGCTGCTTAACGGAATGAATCAAAAGACGGTGCTGGACACTTTGAGGGATGAAGGGGAGGACATCGAGCTGGAAGACATTTTAAAGTGCGGTTTTGGCGACACCCGATGCGTGGAGTCAGGCGGTCCGGAGCCCGGGGTAGGCTGTGCCGGCCGGGGCATCATCACCTCTATCAACATGCTGGAGTCGCTCGGGGCCTATACCGATGACCTGGACTACGTTTTCTACGATGTCCTGGGAGACGTTGTCTGCGGCGGGTTCGCCATGCCGATCCGGGAGGGCAAGGCGAAGGAGATCTATATTGTGGCCTCCGGAGAGCTGATGGCCCTCTACGCCGCGAACAACATCTGCAAGGGAATCAGCAAGTACGCCACGACAGGAGACGTTCGATTGGGCGGCATCATCTGCAACAGCCGCAAGGTTGACAACGAGTACGAACTGCTGAAGGCCTTCGCCGAAGAACTGGGGACCCAGCTGATCCATTTCGTGCCGCGGGACAACATCGTGCAGCGGGCGGAGATCAACAAGAAAACCGTCATCGATTACGACAACCAGTCTTCCCAGGCGGACCAGTACCGGACCCTGGCCAGGTCCATCGACGGAAACCAGATGTTCGTCATCCCCCAGCCGATGATCCAGGACCGGCTGGAAGAGCTGATGATGGAACATGGGATGCTTGAAATGTAGCACCTCAAAAGAAGGAGTGAAGAGCATGCTGATGATCAGGGCGATCGTGAGACCCGAGAAAACCAATATCGTGATGGCTGAACTGAACAGCGCCGGATTCCCCGCGGTGACCAAGTACGATGTGGTGGGCAGAGGCAAACAGCGGGGGGTTAAGGTGGGAGAGGTGGTATACGACGAGATCCCCAAAGAACTGTTGATGATCGTGGTGCGGGATGAAGACAAGGATGATGTCATCAGCGTCATTTCCAGGTACGCCAGGACCGGGGAAAAAGGGGCCTTTGGAGACGGCAAGATATTCGTCACCCAGGTGGAGGAAGCATACACCATAAGCAGCGGCAGCAAAGGCTTGTAAGGGGGGGATAACCATGAAAGAGGTTATCGCTATCATACGCATGAACAAGATCAACGCCACCAAGAAGGCATTAGCCGATATCGGTATTTACGGGATGCACGCGATGAAGGTGATGGGACGGGGCAAGGTGCATCTTGACCTGAAGGTACTCGACGGAATGGGCCCGCCGGAGGAAATAGGGGGCATCGTCATGGATGGGGTAGCGGGAGGGGCCCGTCTCATACCCAAGCGGATGATTACCGTACTGGTGCAGGATGAGGACGTCGACAAGGTGGTTGCCGCCATCATCGATAACAACCGCGAGGGCAACATGGGAGATGGAAAGATCTTTGTCTGCCCGGTTCACGACGTATGCCGGATAAGGACCGGCGAAAGGGGAGAAGCGGCGATATAGCCGCTGGAAAGGATGAGGCCTGATGGGTCTGAATGATAAAACACTCGACACGATTCTTGACCGGTACCCGGCCAAGGTGAGAAGGAACCGCAAGCAGCACATCTTGATCCGTGACTCTCAAAAAGAAAAGCAGGTCATCGAAGCCAATACCCGGACCCAGCCCGGGGTCATCACCAACCGCGGCTGCGCCTACGCCGGTTGTAAGGGGGTGGTTCTGGGACCGATCAAGGATATGGTGCATATCGTGCACGGTCCGGTAGGCTGCGGGTTTTATGCCTGGGGCACCAGGCGGAACAAGGCCAAGACCGAAGACTCGGGGCAGAACTTCCTGGCATACTGTGTAACCACTGACATGCAGGAGATGGACATCGTGTTCGGCGGTGAAAAGAAACTGGCCCGGATGATAGATGAGGTGGTAGAGATCTTTAAACCCAAGGCCATCACCGTCTGCGCCACCTGCCCGGTCGGCTTGATCGGCGACGACATCGGCGCGGTGGCCAGGGCGGCGCAGGATAGGCACGGGATCAGCGTGACCGCTTACAGCTGCGAGGGATACAAGGGGGTCAGCCAATCCGCCGGGCACCACATCGCCAACAACGGGCTGATGGAGTGGGTGATCGGCCAGGGAGAACTGGAGCAGCCGCCGAGCAACTATTCGATCAACATCCTGGGCGAGTACAACATCGGCGGCGACGGCTGGGAGGTCGATCGGGTCTTAAAGGAGATAGGTTATAACGTCGTGGCGGTGATGACCGGCGACGGCTCCTATGAAGAACTGAAAAACGCTCACGTGGCGGAGCTCAACCTGGTGCAGTGCCACCGCTCCATCAACTATATAGCCGACATGCTGGAGCGAAAGTATGGGACCCCCTGGTTGAAGGTCAACTTTATCGGTCTGCGGTCCACCGCCGAGTCCCTGAGGAACATGGCCCTCTATTTCGGGGACCAGGAACTGATCGCCCGGACCGAGGAGGTTATAGCGAGGGAACTCGCACGGGTGGAGCCGGTGATGGACTTTTATCGCCGGGTCTGCACCGGGAAGACCGCGTTCTGTTTTGTGGGCGGATCGAGGGGGCACCATTACCAGGGACTGTTTGCCGAGCTGGGGGTCGAAACGGTGCTGGCGGGTTATGAGTTTGCCCATCGGGACGACTATGAGGGCCGAGACGTGATACCCGAGATAAGACCTGACGCCGACAGCAAAAACATCCCAGACCTGCACATCACTCCCGATGAGGAGCGGTTTCGGCTGAAGATCCCCCGGGAGAGGATGGAAGAGTTGAAGGCAATAATACCCCTCAGCAGTTATCAGGGGATGATAACCGAGATGAAGGATGGAAGCTTGATTATCGACGACCTGAACCACTACGAGACCGAGGAGTTTATAAAGCTCCTGCACCCGGATATCTTCGCCTCGGGGATCAAGGACAAGTACGTGGTCCAGAAGATGGGAATACCCGCGAAACAGCTCCATTCTTACGACTACAGCGGTCCTTACGCCGGGTTCAACGGGGCGGTGAAGTTCGCGGAAGACATCAGCATGTGCTTCACCTCACCCACCTGGAGTTATATCGTCCCGCCTTGGAAAGACCAGCCCTTACTGGAAGGGGCGGTGCTGGAAGGAGAGAGCTGATATGTTAGACAGTACGCCAAAAGAGATAAGAGAGCGCGCCGGCGGATTGATCAACCCCGCCAAGACCTGTCAGCCGATTGGCGCCATGTACGCCGCACTCGGCATTCACCGGTGCCTGCCCCACAGCCACGGCTCCCAGGGGTGCTGCTCCTACCACCGGATGCATCTGAGCCGCCACTTCCGCGACCCGGTCATGGCTTCCACCAGTTCCTTCACGGAAGGGGCCTCGGTGTTCGGCGGGGGCGCCAACTTAAAGACCGCGATCAAGACTGTTTTTTCGGTCTACGACCCTGACCTTATCGCCGTTCACACCACCTGTCTGTCGGAAACCATCGGCGATGACATACCTACCCTGGTCAGGACGGCGGAGGTTCCGGCCGGAAAACTGGTGATACACGCGAATACCCCCAGCTACCAGGGCTCTCACGTGACCGGGTTTTCCAACATGACCCGGGCGATGGTCGACTACCTGGCGGAGGTCACCGCAGGAACGAAAAAAGACCAGGTCAACATCCTGCCCGGGTTCTTAAACCCGGGGGATATGCGGGAGATAAAGCGGATCGCCGGGCTGATGGCTGACCGGTATGTAATGTTTCCTGACACCTCGGGGGTGGTCGATTCACCCATCACCGGCCGTTTCGAGATGTATCCCCGGGGTGGAGCCAGGGTAAAGGATATCGCTGACTCGGGGAATTCGATGCTGACTATCGCCCTGGGGCACTATGCCGCCGAGGACGCGGCCAACCTGCTGGAGAGGAAGTGCCGGGTCCCTTACCGGGTCCTAAAAACCCCGATCGGGGTCAGGGCCACCGACCGGCTGCTGATGGCCCTGAGAAACGCCTTTGTACGTGAGGTGCCTTACGAGCTGGAGGAGGAGCGGGGGCAGCTGGTGGACATCATGACTGACACCCACTTTCACTTCCACGGCAAGCGAGTGGCGATCTTCGGCGATCCCGACCTGGTGATGGGCCTGACCGAGTTTCTCCTCAGCCTGGGTATGAAGCCGATCCATGTCCTGACCGGCACCCCTGGGGGGACGGTGGCCAGCAGCAGTGGGGTCTTCGAGCAGGGGGTAAAGGAGATGCTGGAGGAAGCGGGCGTGGAGGGAAGAGTCAAGGCGGGCGGGGACCTGTTCGAACTGCACCAGTGGATAAAGAACGAACCGGTCGACCTGCTGATAGGAAGCACCTACGGCAAGTACATCGCCCGGGCGGAAGACGTGCCCTTCGTGAGGGTGGGGTTCCCGATCCTCGACCGCAGCGTCCACTCCTACCTGCCGGTGGTCGGGTACCGGGGAGCCATGCGGCTCCTGGAGATGATCAGCGGCGCGCTGCTGGACCGGGCTGACCGGGATGCCCGGGACGAGGACTTCGAACTGGTGATGTAACATCTTTAATCGTGAGGTGAAAGACTATGCCTTCCGGCCAGACATCCGCGATAATCCGCGAACGACAGGATTTTATAAACGTCAAGGGAAAACAGAGCAGCCGTTTGAGGTGTGAGGCTGACAGCATCGCCGGCTGCGTGAGCCAGAGGGCCTGTGTATACTGCGGGGCGAGGGTGGTTTTAAACCCGATCACCGATGCCATCCACCTGGTCCACGGACCGATCGGGTGCGCCAGCTATACCTGGGACATCCGGGGGAGCCTGAGCAGCGGCCCGGAACTGAACCGCCTGAGCTTTTCCACCGATCTGAAGGAAAACGACGTGATCTTCGGGGGTGAAAGAAAACTCGCACGCGCGATCGATGAACTGGTAAAAAAGTACCGGGCACGGCTGGTCTTCGTGTACTCCACCTGTATCGTCGGGGTAATCGGGGACGACCTGGAGGCGGTCTGTAAAGCGGCGGCCCGGAAGCACGGCATAGAGGTGATCCCAGTCGAGTCCAGCGGCTTCATCGGCAACAAGTCGGAGGGCTACCGGGCCGCCTGTGACGCGCTGCTGCGGTTGATCAAACCTCAGGACTGGGATAAGGAGCAGGCGACCAGGAGCATAAACTACCTGGGCGACTTCAACCTGGCGGGGGAGTCCTGGATAATCAACGACTACCTCGAACGGATCGGGATAAAGGTCAACGTAACGTTTACCGGAGACTCCACCTATGAGTCCCTGAAGACCGCTGTCAACGCCTCCCTGAATACAGTTCAGTGCGCCGGGTCGATGTACTACCTGGCGGCGAAGATGCGGGAGCTTTACCAGATACCCTACATCAACGTCTCCTTCCTGGGGATCGAAGACACCTCGGAATCCCTGAGGAGGATAGCCGCGGAGATAGGCAGCGCGGAGACCCGGCGCCAGGCGGAGGAACTGATCTGTCAGGAGACGGCCCGGGTAAGGCCCGCGATCGAGGAATACCGCCGGAGACTGCAGGGTAAAAAGGCGGCGGTGTATGTGGGTGGCGGTTTCAAGGCCATCTCCCTGATCAAGCAGTTTCGTGAAATCGGCATCGACGTGGTGATGGTGGGGACCCAGACCGGGCGCCAGGAAGAATACGACACCATCAACGACCTGGTCGACGAGGGCACAGTGGTCCTGGACGACGCCAACCCGGCGGAGCTGGAGAAGTTCATGAAGGAAAGAGGGGCCAACCTGCTGGTGGGCGGGGTCAAGGAACGTCCCCTGGCGTATAAGCTGGGGGTGGCATTCATAGACCACAACCACGACCGCAAGCATCCCCTGAGCGGCTATGTGGGAGCGGTCAACTTCGCCCGCGAGGTTTACTCGACAGCCTGCTCCCCGGTCTGGAAGTACCTGGAGGCAGAAAAATAACGGTTTCAGGAGGTGATACCGATGGAGATCGTAAAAACCCAGGCCAACCAGCCTTATCGCAGTGTAAACGAGAACCCCTGCCATATGTGCATGCCCCTGGGGGGAATCCTGGCCTTCGCCGGGATCGAGCAGTCGATGGTGATGCTGCACGGTTCGCAGGGATGCAGCACCTACATGCGCCGCCATATTGCCGAGCATTTCAACGAACCGATCGATGTGGCCTCCTCCTCCCTGAACGAGAAGGGGACCATTTACGGGGGGGAGGCCAACCTTAAAAAAGGCCTCGACAACCTGATGCAGCTGTACCAGCCGAAACTCATCGGGGTGCTGACCACCTGCCTGGCGGAGACCATCGGGGAGGACGTCGACCGGATAACCCTGGATTACAAGCGGGAGAGGGGAATGGATGACTTTCCGCTGGTATCGGCTCCGACACCCGGGTACGGGGGAACCCATACCGAGGGTTACTGGCAGGCGCTGAGAAAGATAGTGACGGGTGTCGCCTCAAAGCCAGAGAGCCGCCCGGGGGTAAATATAATCGTTCCCAACCTGAGTCCCGCCGATGTCCGGGAGATCAAACGGGTGCTCGGGCTGCTGCAGGTGGATTTTACCATGTTTCCAGACGTTTCCGAAAACCTCGACCGCCCATGGGCAAGACCGTATCAAAAGGTCGCCCAGGGAGGGACCCGAATCGAGGACCTGAAGCGGATGCCGGGGGCCAGGGCCACCATAGAGATGAGCCTGACCGTAGATGACGCCTTGTCTCCCGGACAGTACCTGAAGGATGAGTGGAGGGTTCCTCTTTATCGGGTTCCGGTACCCATAGGGATCGAAAACACCGACCGCTTCATCGAGGTCGTATCGGGAATCACCGGCGCCAGCGTTCCCCAAAGCCTGAAAGACGAGAGGGGCAGGCTTCTCGACTGCATGGTCGACTCCCACAAGTACAACTCCCGGGGACGGGCGGTGGTTTTCGGAGAACCCGACCTGGTACACCCGATCGTAGCGACCTGCCGGGAGAACGGTATCCACCCGGTTATAGCAGCCACCGGAGGCCGGAGCAAAAAACTGACCGAATTGATAGACGCCTTTCCCTCGGAGGCAGGACAGACCATCTACCTGGATGAGGCCGATTTTATGGGGATGCTGGAAAAGGGCCGCGCCGCCGGGGTCAACCTGGCCATAGGCCACTCGGGCGGAAAGTTCCTGGAGGAAAAAGAGGACATCCCGCTGATCAGGGTGGGTTTCCCTATCCACGATCGTACCGGAGGCCAGCGGGTGATGTCGGTCGGGTACACCGGCACCGCCATGTTCCTCGACCGGGTCACCAACGCCCTGCTGGAGAGCCTGCACCGGAACTACCGCATCTCGATGTATCAGCAGTATTACCAGGGGTACCGCAAGCGGCCGGTAGTGTTAAGAAAGCGACGGTGAAAAGTATGGAATGCTTGCGTGCAGCGGGAAATCACCCGTGCTATTCCTCGACCGCGGCAAAAGACCACGCCCGGATGCATCTCCCGGTGGCTCCCCGGTGCAACATCAAATGCAGCTACTGCAATAGAAAGTTTGACTGCGCCAATGAAAGCCGGCCCGGGGTGACCAGCGAGGTGCTGACTCCAGCTGCTGCCCGGGAAAAATATGAAATACTCAGGAAACACATCAAGAATCTCAGTGTGGTCGGGATAGCCGGCCCGGGAGACGCGCTGGCCAACTGGCGGGAGACCAGGGAATCGCTGCAGTTGATCCGGGAGATCGATCCCCAGGTCCTCTTCTGCCTCTCCACCAACGGCCTGATGCTGCCCGACCTCGCCCCGGAGATACTCGAACTGGGCATAAGGCACGTCACCGTTACAGTGAACTGTTTGGAACCAGAAATCGGGGCCAAGATCTATGAGCACGTGATTTACCGGGGGAAGACCTACCGGGGCCCGGCGGGCGCCGGGATACTGATAGAGAACCAGCTGGCCGGCCTGGAGCACCTGGCCCGGCGCGGGGTTCTGGTCAAGGTGAATACTGTGATGATCGAGGGGATAAACGATTGCCACCTGCCCGAGGTGGTGAAGCGGGTGAAAGAGATGGGGGCCTTCATTTCCAACATTATGCCCCTGATACCCGCTCCCGGGAGCGCGTTTGCCTCGATGGCCCAGACCAGCCGCCGGGAACTGGACCGCATGCGGGAGATCTGCCAGTCCCACCTGCGCCAGATGCGCCACTGCCAGCAGTGCCGGGCGGACGCCGTGGGCCTGCTGCACGAAGACCTCTCCCGGGAGTTCTCTTCCACAGCGATAGATCCGACGGTCACGGGGTTCCCGAGGGCGGAACCTTCAGGGAAAGGGCGTTATACAATAGCGGTGGCCTCGAGAAACGGTAAGCTGATCGATCTCCACTTCGGGCACGCGGAGGAGTTCGCGATTTTCCAGGGAGACGAAAAGGGGTTCGTCCTGACCGGAACCAGGAAGGCCAACCGATACTGCCAGGGAGACGACCTTTGTGGGGAACGGGAACTGGCTCGCGAGACTGTAATCGACATGATCGGGGACTGCGACGCGGTTCTATCCATGAGGATAGGCTACCACCCCAAGCAGAGGCTTGATCAACGGGGGGTATTGGCCGTTGAGACCTGCGATACCGTGGAGAACGGGTTGAACTATGCTCTCCGGGAGCTGCTGAAACGGGAAGCGGTATAAATACCAAATGACAGGAGCGGGAGGATTATGCAAAAACCTAAATACCATGCCTTCGTTTGTACCAGCTCAAAAATCAATGGACAGCAGAAGGGTTTTTGCTCTTCTAAGGACGGGGTCGAGATTGTCCAAAACCTGGTGGAAGAGATAGAAGAGCGGGACTTGAATGATTCGGTGATGGTTACCAATGTCGGGTGTTTTGGTATCTGCAGTTCAGGGCCGATCGTTGTGGTTTACCCGGAGGGGGTATGGTACAAAGAGGTCGCGGTGGATGACGTAACGGAAATAGTTGAGTCTCACTTCGAAAATGGGAAAGTGGTGGAGAGGCTCGAAATTAAATAAGGCATAAATCGATAACTGGGAGGGATTCCAAGTGATGGAGATAGCCGCCTTTGTTGGGGAAAACGGCATAACCGCTGACCTTTTCGATAAAGGAAGGATCGTTGTTTACCAGAAGACCCGTGACAGCTGGGCTGAGGCGCGGGAGATGGAATTCCAGCTGGACCACGCTCTGGGCATCAAGGGGATGAGGCTGCAGATGCAGGACGCCATCAGTTTCTTAGACCAGTGCCGTTCATTCGTGGCCAGGACCGTATGCGGCATCGCTTACCTGGAGCTCGACAAGAAGGGCTTCGATACCTGGGAATCCACCGGCCATCCAGCCGAGTTCCTGGACAGTATTCTTCGCAACCAGGAGGAAGAGGTGGGCAGCCCAGGGGTGGGCACTCCATCCCGGCCGTACCCGGTCGAGGTTGCTCCCGGGCGTTATCGCGTATCCATAAAGGAGATCCAGGAAAGCCCACAGGGGTATACCTCGAAGCAGGCGCTGCAGCCGTTCCTTCGCAGTCAGAGGTTTGACCGGTTGGAGATCGAGTGTATCCATGTTCCACCGTGGATAGAGGCGGAAATAGCGAGTGGAGCTTACGGCGGTGAGGTGAATAAAGGCCCTGCGGAAACCATAATCTCCTTGACCCGGAGCGGGGAGAAGGATTTTTAAGCTGAAAACCGGGAACGGCTGCGGTTTTTGTTTGCTGTAAATATTCAAAAGGGGGTAACCCAATGGGAAGAAGGCTTGTTTTGCCTATCGATTTCCAGTTGCAGTTTCGTACTGCCCACGGGATAGTTCTCGACCGACTGAGGGAGGCCATCGTGAGCGGGGTGTTGAAACCGGGTGAAAGGTTAATGGAGATGCAGTTGGCGGAGGATTTGGGAGTCAGCCGCACCCCTGTGCGAGAGGCCATGCGCAAGTTGGAACTGGAAGGGTTCGTTCACACAATACCCCGCAAGGGTATTTTCGTGGTGGATTACACTGACAAGGACATCGTCGATACCTTTAAGGTGCGCCTGGCATTGGAGGTCCTGGCGGTGGAACTGGCGGTACCAAATATCACGGACGAGGATATTGAAAAACTGATCGGCGTGCTGGAGGAGGAGGCTGAAAGCATTGAAAACAAGGAACTGGAGGACATGGTGCGTACCGACGAAAGGTTCCACGATATCATCCTTCAGGCCAGCGGCAACCGGCAGCTGCTTCAGATCGTGGTAAACCTGAGAGAGCAGATAAACCGTTTCCGCTTTGTTTCGGTTGGGGGCCGCGGCCGCAGCGAGGAGGTGCTGGTCGAACACCGGCTCATCATGGAAGGTTTAAGCTCCGGGGACGTGGAGCTGGCGGCGGAAAGAACCGCTGAACACATCAACAACACCCAGCAGGCTCTGCTGGCCGCGATCAAAAGAAGAGAAGACCAGCTCAAGGACGGGTATTATCTACCGATCAGATAAAAAACATTAACAAACGCACATCATAAATCTCTTATGTAAGGCCGGTAATAAGGCCTTTCTACTTTTTTACTGATTCTTTTATTGGTTTTAATCGTTACCAATGCTTAATAATTAATTAACAAATCATTAAACGCGGATTCGATAAAACTTAATGTTTTAGTATTAGATTTAGGATAGGGTAGCAAAAAAGATTTCTGGGAGGAGGACGTTATGATACTTACTGAAACCGCGGCGGCCTCGTACCGATCAGCAGCCAGAGCATTATTAGCTACCACGAGCCCAATCCAGGAACTGATCAGCACATACGGGAACACCCATAGCTACTGCAACCGGCAGGCGATAGAGATCATGGCCAATGATGGCTGGCGGGAGGAAAGCCGCATCGCCCGCCAGTATGAAAAGGAGATCAACGAGGGTTCGGCCTGGGCTGACCAGGGATGGAAGAACGTGGGACACTATTATAATCCGGCGGTTGGCCGGGGGCTGTCTACCTGGCCCAGTGCAGTGGATGAATTTTCAAAGTACCTGAAGGCGGCAAAGCAGTGCATCCGGGACCGCAAACCGGGACTGGCCTTCTTTAACCTGGGAGCGGCCGCCCACCTGGTCCAGGACCTGTGCGTACCTCATCACTCCCGAAACATGATCCTGGCCGGCCATATGCAGTACGAGAAGTGGGTGGAGAAACGCGCCGAAGACTATCTGGTAGACCGGGGCGGTGTTTACGAAGAAGGCGAGACGGCTTTTGAAAGATGGGCAGTAGAAAACGCGGCTGCATCATACGACTGGTTTACCGCGGTCAAAACCGCTTCCAACCGGGGATTTCACTTGGTGACCAGCATCCTGCTGCCCCAGGCCCAGAGAAGCACGGCCGGGTTTTTTCAACAATTTATCAAAAGGGTTTATCTAGATACCGGAGACGGAACGGGGAACGAGTTTGAATCTTGTAAAGAATGCAATTCGAATTAAAGACTTCCTGGCCAGGCTGCAGTCGGAGAAAGACAAAAAGGCCGGTCGGATCGACTCGGTCAGCACACTCCCCTTTCTTAACGCGGTCTTCGATGACATCGCCGAGTACCTGTCGAGGGCGGGAAAGAGCTGTCTTTTCTTTATCGACATCAGCGGTTTCAGCGTGATCGAACGGCAGTATGGACAGGTGGTGTGCGAAACGATACTGAAAAACATCGGCCGGGCGCTCCCCGGGATGCCGATAGATTTCTTTGGCTACCGCAAAAAGGTGGCGGTCTGCACCATGGGTGGAGACGATTTTTTGGTGTTCACCGACACCCCGGAGAGGGGAGGCAGCTTCTGCAGCGAGATTGAGAGGCTCCACCGGGTGTTGGAGGCCTATATCAATAAGGTGAATGCGGAGATGAACCTGAACCAGGGGCTGGAGGTCCATCTCGGCTACACCGAGGTGATACCGCGGGAAGATCAGATGGTGGAGAGCATCGTTTACACCGCGGTCAAGGAGGCGACCCAGATGGCCAAGGGTGCGAAAGACTTCGGATACCAGGCGCGGCGTCTGGAACTGCAGAGGATTGTCTTCGAGCGGGAAATCAGCATGGTCTACCAGCCCATAGTTTCACTCAGAAACGGGCAGACCCTGGGTTTCGAGGCGCTGGCCCGGGGCCCGTCGGATTCGTTTTTCAGCAGTCCCGCCAACCTGTTTACCTTCGCGGAGCAGCATAATCTCACCCACAACCTGGAGTTGCTATGCCGAGAGAAAGCGATAGAGTCATTCAGAAAAAACAGCGACGAAAAGCTGTTTGTGAATATCAATCCCCAGGTCCTGAATGGATCGGGGATTCTCAGCCTGCTGCAGCAGAGAGGGATAGAACCGCGGAATGTGGTCATTGAGCTGACCGAACGTTCCGCCATCATCGATCACCAGCAGTTTACCAGGGCGATCGACTATTACCGCCGGCAGGGTTTGATGCTGGCCATCGACGATGTCGGCACCGGGTACTCCAACCTGCAGACCGTGGCCGAACTCAGACCCGAGTATATAAAGATCGACATGTCCCTGGTCCGGGGTGTAAACTTCAGCCCCTCCAAAAAGGCCCTGCTGGAAACCATGGTCAACTTCGCGGAGCGGATAAACGCCAGGCTGATAGCGGAAGGGGTCGAAACCCTGGAAGAGCTGAAGTCCCTGATGGAGATCGGAGTCGGTTACGGGCAGGGATACCTGATAGCCCGTCCCAGCATTACCGGGACCCCGATAAACCAGGAAGCGATAACTGCCATCACCGACTACACTCAAAAGAAACGGAACTATTTTTCAGACCTCGATACAGCGATCGGGGAGCTGGCCATTCATGAAAGGTGCATCCCTCCAAGCTATACCGTGCGTCAGGTGGCGAAGATTTTTGAGGACTACCCGCGCCTGTACGGCCTGGTGGTACTGGATGAGGGAGGGATCCACGGGCTGATGATGCGGCCGAAGCTGTTCAGCATGCTGGGCAGCCAATACGGTTACGCGCTCTTTATGAACCGCCAGGTCATCGAGGTCCTGGACCCCAACCCGCTGATGGTTTCCAAAGACACCCCGGTCAGCAAGGTGGCCCAGATGGTGGCCAGCCGGACCGATGAGACCCTGGATGACTTCATCATCATCACCAGCGGGGCCAACTACTACGGAGTGGTAATGGTCCGGAGGCTGCTGGAGAGCATGGCCCGCATCCAGATCGAACAGGCCAAAAACTCCAACCCCCTGACCGGGCTCCCGGGCAACCTGGTGATAGAGTTCGAGATGAAGCAGAGACTCGAAGCCCTGTCGGTTTTCAGCCTGCTGTGCTTTGACCTGGACAACTTCAAGTGCTTCAACGACGTGTACGGTTTCGAACACGGCGACCGGGTGATCAAGATGACCTCGGACATCATACAGAGCACGGTCAACCAGCACGGCTCACCCGAGGACCTGGTGGGGCATATCGGCGGGGACGATTTCGTGATAGTGACAGTTCCGGAAAGGGCCGCAATCCTGGCGAATGAGATAATCAAGAGTTTTGACGCCGAGATTCCCAATTACTATTCCGACGAGGACCGGAGGCGGGGCAATATATTGGCGGTAAACCGGCGCGGGGTGGTTCAGGAGATTCCGATCATGAGCATCTCGGTCGTCCATGTAAACAATAAGAACCGCAGCATCACCAGCTACCTCGAGGTGGGGGAGATAGCCGCCGAGCTGAAACAGCTGGCCAAAAATCGGCCGGGGAGCATATTCTGTGAAGACAAAAGAATCGATAGAAAAGGAGTGATTTAACATGAGGCTGGAGGCGGACCTGCATACCCACACACTTGCCAGCGGCCACGGCTACAGCACCGTCAAGGAGATGGCGGAAGCGGCCAGTGCCGCGGGATTGAAGATGCTGGCGATCACCGATCACGGGCTCAGTATGCCGGGAGCGCCGCACTACTATCACTTCACCAACACCATCAACTGGCCCCGATACATGGCCGGGGTTGAGGTGCTAAAGGGGGTCGAGGCCAACATCATCGATACCAACGGGCGGCTCGACACCCCGGAAGAGGTTCTGAAATACCTGGACCTGGTCCTGGCGGGTTTCCACAGTGAAACCTGGTATAACGGCAAAACAGTCGAAGACAACACCCGGGCCATGATAGCGGCCATCCGCAACCCCTACGTGCACATCATCGTCCATCCCGGCAACCCGATGTACCCGGTCGACCTGGAAAAGGTGGTTTTGGCCGCCAGGTCTTATGGTAAGGCCCTGGAGCTGAACAACAACTCATTCCTGGTACGCCCGGGCAGCAGCCCCCGCTGCTACCGGCTGGCCAAGCTGGCCCGACGGCACGGGGTAGCAGTATCTATCAACAGCGACGCCCATATCTGCTACAAGGTGGGTGATTTTGAGACCGCGGTCAGCATGGCACAGGAGGCTGGCATCCAGAGCAGCCAGGTGCTGAACTCCAGCGCCGAAGAGGTCCGCCAGTTCTTGGCTCGCCACAAGCTGAACCGCGAAAGCGGGGTTATGACGAATTAACGGAACAGGTTCTTGTAGTAATCAATGGTATTAACCGGGGCAGTCATGTAGATGGTGATCACGACTGCGGCTATAACCAGTCCCACCGCGGCTCCTTTTAACAGATCGATAAGGTTATCCGGCGTCATTTTACCATCATCCTTTCGGAGCTTCTCCCGGCCATTTTAATAAAGGGTTATTAAATAAGGATTAAGATGCGGTTAACAATTGGTTAAGCTGCCAGTTTATTTTTGAAAGGAGATAAGGACATGCGGATAGCACTGTTCAGTGATACCTCGCTGAATCAGATCAACGGGGTGGCGGTAAACCTGTTGAAGATGAAAGATTACATGGATCGAAAGGGAATACAGTACCGATTTTTTGTACCAGGCGCCAGTTCCGACCGCAATGTCCTGGGCAGCATCATAAATTCCCGCAGCTTTAACTTCCTCCTTTACCCCGAGTGCAGAATCGCCCTGCCCCGATACGATGTAATCAAAAAAGAACTCGACCGGTTCAGGCCGGATATCATCCACCTGGTGAACGAGTTTTCCATGGGACTGGCGGGACTAAAGTACGGGCTGGGCAACCACCTCCCCCTAGTCGGGTCGTTCCATACCAACATCCCCGGGTACCTGAGATATTACCGGGCGGGCTTTCTGGAAAACACCGCCTGGAGGTACATGAGGTGGTTCCACGGTCACTGCCTGGTGAACTTCTGCCCCTCGATCGATACCATGGAAGAACTGGATAAACGGGGTTTCATAAACCCTGAGGTGCTGGAGAACGGCATCGATACTGACAGATTCAGCCCAGTTTGGCGTGACCGGGGGGTGCTCGAAAAGTACGGGATCGCAGAAAGCACTGTCCTGCTTTACGTGGGCCGGGTAGCGCCAGAAAAGGACCTGGACCTGCTGCTCGACGCCATGGAACTGCTGAACCGCAGCGGCGTCGACTGCCGGCTCCTGGTGGTGGGGGATGGTCCCTCCCGCAAAAAGCTGGAGGCCAGGAACGTGGACAACGTGGTCTTCGCCGGCTACCTGACCGGGGAGGAACTCCTGACGGTGTTTGCCTCCGCCGACATCTTCGCCTTTCCCTCCCGCACGGAGACCTTCGGCAATGTGGTGCTGGAGGCCATGTCCTCCGGACTGCCGGTGGCGGCTGTTTACGGGGGAGGGGTCAGAGACCACCTGCTGCACCTCCAAAACGGGATAGCCTGCGAACCGGGAGACTGCCGCGCGATGGCGGACGCCCTGCAGCGGCTGGTGGAAGACCCCGGGCTGCGGGAAACCCTGGGAAGAAACGCCCGGGAGTACGCCCTGACCAAGAGCTGGAACCGGGTATTCGACGAGCTGTTCGAGAGCTACCGTGCCATCACTGAAGAGTGGTACGGCGTGGATAACCGGATGACAGCCTGAAGCAAGTTTTACAAAAGATTAACTAACTCCTAATACCGGTTTCAAAATGCTGTGAAATAATGGGGGCAATCCAAAAGAAAACTGCCGCTTACTCGATGTGCTGTTCTGTTATAGAGCGGCACAAGTGTTTATAGGGAAGATGTCTAGACGTCTATACTGCGAGTTTTCCGGGGAGGCGCGGAAAATGATCGATCGGGAGAACGGCATACCTTACTACCGCCAGGTGATGGACCTGGTTGAAGAACAGATAGCGGCTAAGGTTTTCAAGGAGGGGGATCAGCTCCCCTCGGAGACCGAACTCTCGGGAGTCTATGGGGTAAACCGCCATACGATCCGCCAGGCCCTGGGGGAACTGTGCCGCTCGGGGGTGGTGTACCGGGTAAAGGGACGCGGGACTTTCATAGCCAAACGACCGCTGAACTGCATCGAGTACAAGCTTACTCCCAAGAACCGGTTTTCCGAAAATATCCTGGAAATCGGAGGCATCCCATCGTGCCGGGTGCTGAAATCCAGCCAGATGGCGGCTCCCGACCAGATTGCCGAATTGCTTCGGCTGGAGCCGGGTGAGCAGGTCTACTATTTTGAAATTCTGCGGATGGTCAACGGCCATCCGTTTCTCATCTCATACAACTTTGCACCGGTGAGGAGGGTGCCGGGGATGCTCGAGAGGCTGCAGGGTTTAAGGTCCCTCTTCGTGGTCTATCAGGAACACTACGGCATTGCCCTCACCCGGGAAAAAACCACTGTCCACGCCTCCTTTCCCTCAGCCCCGGAGGCGGTGTGCCTGCAGATCCCGACCAACATGCCGGTGCTCAAGGTGGAAAGCGTCTTAAAGGACCAGGGTAATCAGTGCATCCAGTACACCTCTTCCTGCTATCGCGGGGATCTGGTGAAGCTGGATGTTGGTTGGTAAGGGGGGTGTTGGGCTCACGAAATTTGAGAAGCAATTATGGGACAGGTTCGATTATTAATGAGGAGGTATGATAAGCAATGCTGCGCAAAAAACTGATGACTGTTGCTACCGTGGTGGTTTTAGGGTTATCGATGCTTTTGAGCGGGTGCGGAGGGACCAGTGGAGCGAAGCCAACCACGGCCGAGGTCAAGACCCTGCGGGTAGGGGCGATCCCGGCGGAGGACTCGGAAAAGGTCCGTAAGACATACCAGGCCCTGGGCAGTTACCTGGAGAAGAAGACCGGGATGAAGGTCGAGATATTCGTGGCCACCGACTACACCGGGGTGGTCGAGGCGATGCGGGCGGGCAAGCTCGATGTCGCTCAGTACGGGCCTTTTTCCTACATCCTGGCCGCTGAAAAGGCCGGGGCGGAAGCCTTCGTGATGGGCAAGACCAAAGGCTCCACCTCATACAACAGCGTGATCATCACCAAGCCGAACAGCAGCATAAAGACACTGGCCGACCTGAAAGGACACACCTTCGCCTTGGTCGACCCGGCCTCGACCTCGGGCAACCTGGTTCCCCGCTCTATATTCAAGAAGAACGGGATCGACCCGGAGAAGGACTTCAAGAGCGTGACCTACGCCGGCGGGCACGACTCCGCGGTGCTGGCGCTGAAGAACGACAAGGTCGAAGCGGCCGCCACCCACAACCTCAATATCGACAAGATGAAACAAGAGGGAGTTATCACCGACCAGGATTACCGGGTAATCGTCCAGTCCGACCCGATCCCCAACTCCCCCTGGGCGTTCAGCAAGGACCTGTCTCCCGAACTGAAGGCCAAAATCAAACAGGCGTTTCTCGATGTCGCCAAGGAAGACCCGAGCGCTCTCAACACCTCGGATGGGATGATGGAGAGCTATGAGCCAGCCAATGACTCTGACTACAACCCGATCCGGGAGGTCGCCAAAAACCTCAACCTCGACGTAACCAAGCTGAAATAGGTACATAGCCAGGAGGTGCCAGATGATCCTGATCAACAGTCTAATGAAAGAATACCCCAACGGGACCAAGGCGCTCAAGGGGATCGACCTCAAGATCCCGAGCGGCCAGTTCGCCGTCGTGTTGGGACAGAGCGGGGCGGGCAAGTCCACCCTCCTGCGCTGCATCAACGGACTGGTGAGGCCTACCTCAGGCAAGGTCTTTGTCGACGGGGTGCTGGTCCAGGAAAAAAAGGCGACGGAACACGTGAGGAAGAACGTGGGGATGATCTTCCAGCAGTTTAATCTGGTCAAGCGGCTCACGGTGCTGGAGAACGTGCTCTGCGGTCGGTTGGCCTACAACAACGTGTTTACCAGCTGCCTCAAGCTTTTCCCCAAGTCGGACATCGAGTTCGCGCACGAGTGCCTGGACCGGGTAGGACTGGCGGAAAAGGCCTATGACCGGGCCGACCAGCTGAGCGGCGGGCAGCAGCAGAGGGTGGGAATCGCCAGGGCGCTGGCGCAGCGGCCCCGGGTTATCCTGGCGGATGAACCGGTAGCCAGCCTGGACCCCAAGTCAGTCGAGAAGATCATGGATATCTTACGCGGCATCAACCAGCAGGACGGTATCACGGTGGTAGCGAGCCTTCACAACGTCGATCTCGCTGGGCGTTATGCCCAGCGAGTCATCGGCATCCGCGGGGGAAGGGTGGTGCTGGACAAACCGGCCCAGCAGTTCTGCGACCACGACGTGGACACCATATATGACCACCAGGCGGCTGAACCGGACTTTGCATTGACAGGTGGAATTGAACCATGGGAGAAAAAAGCGGCGTCACTTTAAACCCGGCCATACCCTGGCCCAAAGACCCGAAATCCAACCTGCGCTGGGTTCTGCTGGGGATATTCCTGCTTCTGGTATTTGGCTGGAGCGCGGAAGGGACCAACCTGAGCATATCTGAACTGGTGCGTGGTTACCCCGGGCTGGTGGACATCGTGTCGCGGATGTTCCCTCCCAGCCTGGAAGCGATTCCCCGCCTGATCGATCCCAGTCTGGAGACCATCCAGATTTCGATCTGGGGAACCACCCTGGCGATCATCATGGCGATTCCCATCGGCCTGACCGCGGCCCGGAACATATCACCCCATCCGGCCATCTACCAGTTCAGCCGGTTTATCCTCAGCGCCGCGCGGTCGATAAACGAGATAGTCTTCGCCCTGGTCTTCGTTGCCGCCGTCGGCCTGGGGCCTTTTCCAGGGGTGCTGGCCCTAGCCTGCCATTCGGTGGGAATGCTGGGCAAGTTTCTGGCTGACAGCATCGAGCATACCGACCCGGGGCCGCTCGAAGCCCTGAAAGCGACCGGCGCTAATAAGTGGCAGGTTATAGCCTACGCCGTAATACCCCAGATCATGCCCGAGTTCGTAAACCTGTGCCTTTACCGCTGGGAGATCAACTTCCGTTCCGCCACCACCCTGGGGATAGTGGGCGCGGGAGGAATCGGGTTCGAGCTGATCAGCAGCATGCGGCTCTTTATGTACCACGACATGACCACCATCGTGTTGGTGATTTTCCTGACCGTTACCGCGGTGGATTCCATATCATCGTACGTACGGTCGCGGATCATATGAACCGGGAGGGACCAAGATTGGATCTGCAGGAGATTCTGGCCGAGGGCGAAAAGCGGGTGTGGGTGTGGCTGACTGAAAAGATAGCGGCCCGGCACCCGGTCAAGGTTTTAAAACCGCCGGAGACCAGCCTGGTTATGATGAGGGCACGGGACAGCGTAGAGGACAGCGAGTTCTACCTAGGTGAGGTGCTGATAACCGAAGCGGTTGTGGAGATCAACGGGGTACTCGGCTACGGAATTGCACTGGAGGATGAACCGGAAAGGGCGCTCTGCCACGCGGTGATAAAAGCCGCCCTGGCCGCGGACCTGCCCGAGCGGGAAGAGATCCAGGAGGTCGTCGATCAGCAGCGGCGGCAGGCGGAGTCGGCAAGCGACCGCAAAGAGGGTATGGTGGCCGGAACCAGGGTCCGCTTCGCGATCATGGAGGGATAGATATGAGCATTGTATTTGAGAGTAGCTACGACCAGGTCTTCGATACCCAGCGTTATTTCAGGCTGGTGATGGATGCCATGGCGCGGCCGGGCAAGATTCAGCAGTTACCGGGCCTCAGGTTCGATCCGCCGCCCGGGCTGAACCCCTACGCGGTCGGAATCGCAATAACCCTGATGGACAACGAAACCACCTTCAGCCTGCTGCCGGATAGACAGTTCTGGCGGGAATACCTTCGGCTCAATACCGGTTCCCGCCCGGTCGAACTGGGGCAGGCGGAGTTCGTTCTGGTGGAAGGGGGACTGGACCTGGCTGAGATGGCTTCCTTGAACCGGGGCAGCCTGCAGTTCCCGGAACGGAGCACCTACCTGATCCTCATGGTGGAGGGAATCACGGAGGATGAGGGAAGCGGTTTGTCGCTCCAGATCCAGGGGCCCGGTATCCGGCACAAGAGACGGGTGAACCTGACCGGCCTGATGGGTATAAATCTTTTAAGGCTGATGGTGTTGAACCGTGAATTCCCCCTGGGAATCGAGGCCATCATCGTGGACCGGAACGGCCGCCTCATCTGCCTCCCCCGGTCATCCCGGTTTCGATGGAAGGAGGCCGACTGATGGGGTACGTAGCCGTTTCGGGCGGCCAGGAGGCCATCGGCCAGGTGGAGGAGCTGCTGCGTCTGCTGCGGTCAGGCGGAGACTCACCCCCGCTGGAGGTAAACCAGATCAAGGAACAGCAGCGGCTGGCGGTCGATCGGGTGATGGGCGAGGGATCGCTTTATTCCCCAACCATCGCCGCCCTGGCGCTGAAACAGTCGGAAGGCGACAGCTTCGAGGCCTCGCTGCTGGTGCGGGCCTATCGGGCCACCCAGGTCCGCAAGTACTACTCCCGGACGGTGGACACCTCCCGGATGCGGATCATCCGCCGCATATCCGCAGCCTTCCAGGACGTTCCGGGAGGGCAGATACTGGGGCCCACCCGCGATTACACCCAGCGGCTGCTGGACTTCTCCCTGCTGGAAGACGAGCGGACGGCGGTCCGAGACTTTTTGGAGCGGATCGACCGGGTCCCGGCTAAAGAGAAGATGCCCGATGCCTTTCCCAAGGTGATAGATCTTCTGCGCAAGGAGGGGCTGCTGGCGGAGGCCGGACCCGACAGCGGAAGGCTGGTGGACATCACCCGGGAGAGCCTGGTGTTTCCCTGCCCGCGCTCAGCCAAGCTGCAGTCGCTGGCCCGGGCAGAGACCGGGGCGATGATCGCCCTGGCTTACAGCTCCATTCGCGGTTATGGGGATATCCATCCCTACCTGGGCGAGCTTCGGGTGGGGCACGTACCGGTTTATATCGATCCCGCGGGCGAGGACGCGCCGGTGTGCGCCGGCTGGGTGCTGGTGACGGAGGCGGAGGTTATCGCCCAGTACGCTGAGGGTGAAAAGGGGGAGAACCCCCGGTTTACCCTGGGATATGGCCTTTGTTTCGGGCACAACGAGCTGAAGGCCATCGCCATGGCGATCCTGGACCGCTCGACCCGGAGCCGGGCTCCTGACCAGGCGCCGGCCGAGGACGAGGAGTTCGTGCTTTACCATACCGACGGGATCGAATCTTCGGGATTCGTGGCCCACTGGAAGCTCCCACACTATGTGACCTTTCAGTCGGCCATGGACCGGTTGCGGAAGACCCAGCGTCTCAAGGAGGGATCAGAAGATGCTGGAGCAGTATGAGCAGAGGATCAAGGGTTACAACTTCGCCTTCCTCAATGAAAACACCAAGCGTGAGATACGACGCAAGATATTGAAAGCCATCGCCATACCCGGCCACCAGGTGCCGTACTCGTCGCCGGAGCTGCCTATAGCGCGCGGCTGGGGGACCGGGGGACTGCAGATAACCATGTCCATCATCGGGCCTGACGATACCCTGAAGGTGATCGACCAGGGGTGTGATGGAGGGGTCAACGCCGTCAACATCCGCAACCTGCTGGTGAAGACTACCGGGGTCGCCACCACCTTCGACACCAGGGAGGCCAGCATCGTACAGACCCGGCATCGGATTCCCGAGGAGGACATGACCGAGGAACAGGTCCTGGTGCTGCAGGTGCCGATACCCGAACCGCTGCGGATCGTCGAGCCAAGTATGGTAAAGACCCGGGAAATGCACGCGGAGATGGATTACAGCCGCATACTGGTGTTTCTGTACGAGAACATCGTCAAGTGGGGGGAGATCACCATCGGGGCGCGTTACCCGTCCCTGGTCAACCAGCGCTACCTGATCGACCCATCGCCCATTCCCCGCTGGGATGTGCCGAAGCTGCACATGGCCGAGACCCTGTACCTGTTCGGCGCCGGCCGGGAAAAACGGATCTACGCCGTTCCTCCCTACACGCGGGTGGAACCGCTGGAGTTCGAGGACCACAGGTTCCGGGTGGAAGACTTTGCAGGGGTCACCTGCTGGCGGTGCGGGGCCGGCGATACCTTCATGAACGAGCTGTTTGACAGCGAGTCGGGGCAGAAGATCTACATCTGTTCTGACAGCGGCTGCTGCGACAAGCGGAAGGCAGCGAAGGAGGGGGGCACAAACAGTGGCGATTAAGGCGGGCACAGCGATGGAGATACGGGGGTTCTCGCGCCAGTACGGTCCGGGATGTCCCCGCTGCCTGGAGCTGACCGGGCCGGAGGCCGATAGCAACGTCTGCCCCGAGTGCCGTACCGTGGTCGCCTGCAACCAGATCGACCTGAACCTCGGAGCGGGAGAGATACTGGGGGTAGTGGGGGAGAGCGGTTCGGGCAAGAGCACCCTGGTGCGATGCCTCTACCTGACCGAGGAGGCCACCGCCGGGGAATGCTTCCTGGCGGCCTACGACAGCGGCAATACCAATATATTCAGCGAATCCAGCCAAAAGCAGCGGTTTATCCGCAACCACCTGATGGGGATCGTTTACCAGAACCCCCTGCTGGGGATCAAGCCGCATTTTACCGCCGGGGGCAACGTGGCTGAAAAACTCCTGACCGCGGAGGTCTACAACTACGGACTGATACGGGGAAGGGCTGCCGAGCTGCTCACCCGTACCGAGGTGCCGCTGGAGCGGATGGACGACTTTCCCGCCACCTTCAGCGGCGGCATGCAGCAGCGGGTACAGATCGCCAAGGCCCTGGCCAACAACCCTCCCATCCTTTTCCTGGACGAGGTGACCACCGGTCTTGACGTCTCGGTACAGGCCCGGGTTCTGGACCTGATCAAGGAAATCCAGCGGGACCTCGACATCTCGATGCTGGTGGTTTCCCATGATCTGGGAGTCATCCGCATCCTGGCCGACCGCACCGTGGTGATGAAAAACGGCCGGATCGTGGAAGCCGGGCTAACGGACCAGATAATGGAGGACCCCCAGCACCGATACACCCAGCTGCTGGTGCATTCTATGCTGTAGGAGGAAGGATATGAGTCAGGCGAAAGATATACTCAAAGTACGCGGCCTATCCAAGAAGTTCACCCTGCACATCCTGGGAGGAAAGACCATCGAGGGGTGTACTGACGTGAACTTCTCGCTGAAAACCGGGGAGTTCATGGGGATCGTCGGACCCAGCGGGGCCGGCAAATCCACCATCATCAAGTGCATCTACCGAACCTATCTTTCCTCCGAGGGACAGATAGTGTATACCGATGCCGGCGGGGAAGAGATCGACCTGGCGAAGGCTCCCGAGGAGATCATCCGGTGGCTCAGGCAGAAAGAGATCGGATACGTAAGCCAGTTCCTGCAGGTCATCCCCCGGGTGCCGGCGGTGGATGTCCTGGCCGAGGGGCTGCGGCAGCGGAACTGGGATCTGGAGCGGGCCAGAGAGCGGGCCCGGGAGTACCTAGCGATGCTGAACCTCGACCGTGAACTCTGGGATGCTTACCCCTCGACCTTCAGTGGGGGCGAGCAGCAGCGGATCAACCTGGCGAGGGCGATCATCGGCCGGCCCCGGCTGCTGCTCCTGGACGAACCGACCGCCTCTCTGGACAACGAAACCAAGTGGGTCGTTATCAGGCTGCTGCGGGAACTGAAGGAGCAGGGGACCAGCATCATCGGGATATTTCATGACCTGGAGGCCATGCGGCGGATGGTGGACCGGGTATTCACCATGCATGCCGGGAGAGGAGACGCACTGATGGCGGGAGGTGAAGTGGTATGAAAAGCAGGACCGTTATCACCAACGGCAGACTGGTGCTGCCCGACCGCATAATCCTCAACGGGGAGGTGGTGGTGGAAGACGGATTCATTACCCACCTGGGCCGGAGAAGCGACCAGCGGATCACCCCGATGGATATCACGATCGACGCGGATGGGGGATACATAATGCCGGGCATGATCGACCTCCACAGCGACGCCATCGAAAAGGAACTGGAACCCCGGCCGGGGGCGATCATCGATGCCGAGCTGGCTTTCAGCGAACTCGAAAAAAAGATCGCGGGGCAGGGAATCACCACCATGTACCACTCATTCTCCTTCGCCGGGGCCGAGTGGGGGGTGAGGGAGGATAAAACCGCGGCGGAGACTGTACGCCGGGTGGTGTACATGGCAAACCGCCGCTCGCTGATCAGAAACTGCATCCACCTGCGGTTCGAGGTTACCAACTACCCGGGGATCGCCACAGTCACCTCCCTGGTCCGGGAGGGGCTGATCGACCTGATATCGTTTATGGACCACACCCCGGGGCAGGGCCAGTACCCCACCCTGGATGACTACCGGCGGTACATGGAAAAGACCTATCACCTTCCATTCTCCGATATCCAGAAGGTGCTGGAAGAGAAGGAGCAGTGGCGCGGCAAGACGGAGGAAGCCGTGGAAAAGCTGGTGGAAGCGGCCAAGGCGGTTGATATTCCCATGGCCTCGCACGACGACGACCACCCCGGCCGGCTGGAGTACTTTCGCGAGCGGGGGGTTACCATCCACGAGTTCCCGGTCAATCTGGACACCGCCAAGGCGGCCCGGGAGTCCGGCGGCGATGTCTGCGTGGGGGCCCCGAACGTCCTGCGGGAAGGCTCGTCGGGCAGGGGGATGCGGGCCTATGACGCGGTGGTCAACCAGGCGGCCAACATACTCTGTTCCGATTACTACCCGCCCTCGATGCTGCACTCGGTCTTCAAGCTGTCGCAGGAGACCATGACCCTGCCGGAGGCGGTCGCCATGGCGACCCGGGAACCAGCCCGGGCGATGGGGCTGAACCTGCTGGGCAGCCTGGAGGTGGGCAAAATAGGGGACCTGATCGTGGTCAACCAGCGGGAAGGGCTGCCGGTGGTCATGAACAGTGTGGTGGCCGGGGCCCCGGTTTATGGAATCAACTATCGGCGGCACTCGATGCTGCCGGCAGCGGTAAAACTGGCCTGATCAGAGGGAGGGAGAAGGGTGATTATCACCGGGATCGGAATCAATGCGGACGCGGGTAACCTTGACGGTGACATGGCTAAGCTGCGCCGCGAGCTGGAATACTGTGTGGAACTCGGGGTATCCCACGTGGAAATCGCGCCGCACGGGGTGGGTGCCGTACTCAACGGGCGGCTCAACCAGGATCGGACGGCAGAGGTGCAGGCGCTGCTGGCGGAGTATCCGCTTAAGTGTACCGTACACGGACCCAATCCCATGAACTTGATGAACCTGAACGAAATCATCACCGAACGTAACCTGTTTCAAGCCAGCATCAGCTTCGCCTCCCAGGTCGGTTCGGAGGTGCTGGTATACCATGCCGGCCGCTACCTTCCCGAGGAGCAGTTCTTACTGCGAAAACCGTCCGCATTTACCACCCGGGACCGGAAGGTGATGTGGAACATGGAGAGGATGCTGCTCAGGCAGATGGGTGATGAAGCGGGACAGCGGGGAATAACCGTCGTGGTCGAAAACGCCAGGCCCTATCTGGACGCCCGCGATTACTGCTACGGGGAACAGCTGGAGGTACTCGCCGTCATGGTCAGGGAGGTGAACCATCCCCAGGTAGGGATAGCCTTGGATATAGGTCACGCCCACCTGTCGGCCAGGTTCTACGACTATGACCTGTTAGCGGGGGTGGGGGAGATATCCTCGATGGTCCGTCACATCCACCTCCACGACAACTTCGGCAAGGCCTGCGCCTCCTATGAAAAGCGGCAGCACGAACTGACCGCCACTGGCAGGGGGGACCTGCACCTGCCGGTGGGATGGGGCAGCGCACCGGTAAAGGAAATACTGAACCGGCTGCCGGGGTATTCGGGGGTGATCACACTGGAGATGCGTCCGCGCTACCGGGCATATTACCGGGAAGCCCTGGACAACCTGCGCGCTCTGCTGGACGTGGAGCCGGGGATAAACTGCCGGTCAGCCGAGAAATGCGGCGCGGGCAAGGCGGTTGAAGGTTTATCTTAATATACATCTATGGATACAGGTGGATAGTTCGATGCAAAAAAAAGCAACAGTTCGAACCGCGCTGGATGGAGATTTTTCCAGGGTGATGGCCCTCTACCGCATACTGGAGGGAGCCTACCAGGCGCATAACGGAGAAGTGCCGGATTACCGTCTGCTCTGGTGGCAGACCCTGGCGGACAAGCAGCAGCACCTGCTGGTGGCGGAGATCGACGGCCGAGTGGTGGGGACCGCGACCGTGATCATCGTACCCAACCTGGGTCACCACGGCCGTCCCTGGGCCGCGGTGGAGAACGTGGTGGTAGAGCCGGATCATCGAAAGGGCGGGGTTGGGGCTGAGCTTATGAAAGAGGCATACCTGATCGCCCGATCGAACCGATGCTACAAGCTGGTGCTCACCAGCAACCTGTCGCGCAAAGACGCTCACGATTTCTATCTGGGTCTGGGCTGGCGGCAGTCGCACGTCGGGTTCTCGTTGGATTAGGACATCAACCCAAAACTATTTTCTGAAAGCCGGCAACGGCTTTTTTATTTTAAAACCGGAATGGCGAAAACCGGTATTTTACACAAACTTAACCCGGTCTTAAACCCAGATTATTATACATCTGCTGTAATAAAGATGGCTAGACCGGACAACCAAATGGCTATAACAGGAGGTTGATGATTTGACTGTTTACGTACTGGACAGCAACGTCCTGCTGAGCGATCCCGATGCCATTTACTCCTTCCCCGAATCAGAGGTTGTCATTCCCAGCGTGGTAATCGAAGAAATCGACAGCAAGAAGCACGGCATCAACGGAACCGCGTTCAACGCCCGCCAAGTCGCCCGCCACCTCGACCACCTGCGTAAGACCCAGGGTTTCAAAGGACCGGTATACCTGGAAAACGAAAGCACCCTGCGGGTCGAACTCAACCACCGTTCCCTGGAGTGTCTCCGGTCATATTTTTCCGAACCCAGCAACGACAACCGCCTGCTCGCGGTGGCGCTCAACATCCAGGCGGAGGAGACGGCCAAGGAGGTGCCGGGCCGGGTGGTGCTGGTTTCCCAGGACGCGTTTGTACGCATCAAGGCCGATGCCCTGGGTCTGGAAACCGAGGACTACCAGCCCCATGACGGTGTCCGGGATGAAAGCGACTATACCGGCTGGGCCAACCTGGAGGTGGAGCAAGCTGTCATCGAAGACCTCTACTCGAATGGGGTGATCTCTGCCGGCGTCCTGGAACGAATTCTCGAACCGAACCAGTACGTGATTCTTAAGTGTGCTGAATCAACTCAATCGGCAATCGGAAGGTACAGCGAAGAAAACCGGCAGCTGCAGCTGATGGTATCCAGCAACAAAACGATCTGGGGAATCAAACCACGCAACGTCCAGCAGAGAATGGCCATCGACCTGCTGCTGGACAACAGCGTCCCTCTGGTCACCTTGTCCGGCTGCGCCGGGACCGGCAAGACCCTGATGGCCCTGGCGGCCGGGCTTTATCTGAGCCAGGAGGATACGTACTTCAACCGACTGATGATCGCCCGCCCGGTGATTCCTATGGGACGGGACATCGGGTACCTTCCGGGAAGCAAGGAAGATAAGCTCCGTCCCTGGATGCAGCCGATCTATGACAATCTGGAGATGCTTTTTTCACAGAGAAAGGGGAGCCTGGACGAGATCCTGGTGGGGATGAAAAACATACAGGTCGAGGCCCTTACCTATATTCGGGGAAGGACCCTGCCGAACCAGTACATAATCATCGACGAGGCCCAAAATCTGACCAAGCATGAGGTCAAGACAGTGGTTTCCCGGGTGGGGGAGGGCAGCAAAATAGTGCTGCTGGGTGACCTGGAGCAGATCGACCATCCGTACCTGGACCGGGTCAATAACGGGCTGGCCCATGTGATCGAAAAATTCAAGAACCAGAGCATAGCCGGGCATGTAACCCTGGTCAAAGGAGAGCGTTCCAACCTGGCCAGACTGGCTGCCTCGGTTTTATAACTAAGGCCTTGGTTTACTGGAGGATTGGGAAACGGCTGTGCCGGCAGAAAAAATAAAGGAGAGATCGGTTATGAGCGTAATTGCAGAAATGATGGAACCCCAGGCGGCCTCGCTAGAGGTCAAGCTGGCGGAAACCACTGCCGAGATAGAGCAGGTGTTCCGTCTGCGCTACCAGGTCTTCGTCGAGGAGGAAAAGAACCCGGTCCTGTATGACCAGAGCGGCCTGGAGATGGACGAATACGACCTGTTTTGCGACCACCTGATAGTAAAGGACTCCAGCACTGGTGTGGTGTGCGGCACCTACCGCCTCCTGCCCGGGTTAAGGACTGAAGACCGGCTGGGGTTTTACTCGGAGTCAGAGTTCGAACTCCATGCCTTCAATCAGTACCGGAGGCATACCTTAGAGCTGGGACGGAGCTGTGTAGCCCCGGGATATCGGGGAGGACGGACGCTGCAGCTGCTTTGGGAAGGAATAGCAGCTTATCTGAACCAGAACCGGCACTCGTTCCTGATCGGCTGCGCCAGCCTGCACGGACTTTGCCAGCAGGAGATAAACGAGATCTACACCATGCTGCACCGCAAAGGGGTGATCAACGAACGGTACGGGATCAAACCCCGTGAAACCCACCAGGTCGAGGGGCTGAAGCTGTTGGAGGACCACCTGGAGGAAAAGGCGGTCTTTCGCCGGCTGCCGCCGCTGATGAAAGGGTATCAGTGGCTGGGGGCGGAGATCGGGGGAGTTCCGGCTTATGACCCGATATTCAACACCGTCGATTTTTTCATCATACTGGAAACAGACAAGGTTTCTAAACGATATCAGCGCCGTTTCCTGAATGCGTCGAGCGCAGTCCAGGAAGATAACCGAATCCGCCGGATCGTATAGGGGAAACAGAGATTGTACGGTTTTATTGGCAGACTGACTGAAAATCAAAAACGATTGAGATTAATCAAACGGGCATGCCGCATGCTGCCCAGACCGCTGACCCTCGTCTGCCTGTCCATAGCCGGCCGACTGATTTACACGGCAAGCCCCGGATTTCGCAGGCGGGTGGAGGCGAACATGCGCGACCTGCTGGAAGACAAGCGGCCGGCGGAGATTGCCGGTTTTTGTCGCGCCTACTTTCAAAACCTGGCGGTGTCGCTCTATGAAATCTTAATCGAATCGGACCAACTGGAGAGTTCCGCTGATTGGAGATTCGAACTGGAAGGAGAGAATTACCTCCAGGAAGCGTTGGGGTTAGGCCGCGGCGCTATTCTGTTCTCACCCCACCTGGGCAATTTCTTTTTTTACTACTGGTACTTTTCCACCAGATACCCCTGCCTGGCGGTGGTTACCGCCGGCAGCAGGGAACTGCGGCCGATTTATCAGTTGTACCATGATATGGGCTGCCGCGGCCTGGATTATGACGAGGCGTCTCCAATGGAATTGTGGAAGACGCTGTCAGGGCATCTGCGGGATAATGGGGTGGTCCTGCTGCTGGGTGATTTTTGGCGGCGGAGCTTCCCTAAAACCACGTTTTTCGGAAGAGTTTCGCGCAGTCCCAACGGGACCGCAGCTCTAGCGTTTGCAAACCAGGTCCCAGTAATACCTTTTTACGGCTGGAGGACGAAAGGATTCAAGCACCGGTTGGTGTTGGAGCCATCGAGGCTGCTGTATGAAAGGTACCCCAAAAATCAGCGGATCGAAGCCACCGGCGAACTAAACACCTTCCTGGAGACCACCATCCGCAGGGTTCCTTCCCAGTGGTTTTACTGGTTCAACATTCATGAACGCTGGGAGGAGCCAGGCGTGATTTCATAACGAGACCTGCCTTAAACCCCTTTTTGAACGCCTTTCTAAATAAATACAAGAGCCCATAATAACCTTCGCGCCGACCATTATAGATCCCTCCTCGGAACCTATAATGATCTTTGCCCGACCGTCATGAGTACCTTTAGGCCCCATGACGATCTTGGCTCGGCTATCGTAGATCCGAGTCTGCAATCTAAAGGCAGATGTCGTAAAGACCGACCTACGATAACCTTCGCTCCGGCTGGCACAGATCCCGTTTTGGAACCTGTACCAACCTTTGCTCGACTATGCCAGATCCCTTTCGGAACCTGGCACAATCTTTGCTCGGCTATTATGAACCCTTGCTGTTTATATAGTCCCCATAAGTCCGGTTTATTATTATGCCTTTTGTTGCCAAATCAGCCGACCGAAAACCGGTGTCACGCCATCGCTTCCAACCTTGGACCCAGGGTCTTTTTTTTATATCCGGAATGAAACTCAACGAGAAAATTATCACCAAAGTTATTATGTCCCTCATAACATAAAACAAGTTCTGCCAAGGAGGTGGTATTTAACCTGATTAAAAGGGTGTGGTTAAATTGAGTGAAGAACAGCTCGTATCCGGCCTGCCAGTAAGCATTCCGCGCGCAGCCGGGCAGGGTATCTCGACCAGAATTAAAGGGCTTTTAAAATACCTTGGCCCGGCGTTTATCGTCAGCGTCGCGTACATGGACCCGGGTAATATCGGCACCAACATCAGCGGGGGCTCCCGTTTCGCTTACAATCTGGTCTGGGTTATCCTGTGGAGCAACCTCATGGCTATTTTCGTGCAGACACTGTCGGCAAAACTGGGGATAGCCACGGGGGTCAACCTTCCAGACCACTGCGGGCATATTTTTTCAAGGGCGACCAACTGGTTTTTGTGGTCGACAGCCACGGTGGCAGCCATGGCTACAGACCTTGCGGAATTTCTTGGGGGGGTATTGGGATTTCACCTGCTGTTAAAAATTCCTTTAGCATGGTCGGCCCTGATTACGGCGATAGCAATCTATGCGATCTGTTACCTGGAAAAATACGGGCAAAAGTTTGTTGAAAGAATTATTACCGCGATGGTTGCGGTTATCGGTTTAGTCTACGTGCTGGAACTGTTTCTCGCCAAACCCGACTGGGGACAGGTGGCTTACCACCTGGCGGTTCCGACCCTCACGCCAGACAGCGTTTTAGTGGCAGTGGGGATGCTTGGGGCTACCGTCATGCCCCACGTTATCTACCTTCACTCTTACCTGGTGCAGCCGCGTCGAAATGGCTGCATCGAAGACTGCCGCCACCACTTTAAAATGGCTAAGTACGATATATTCATAGCCATGAACATAGCCTTTATCGTCAACGCCGCTATGGTCGTGGTTTCGGCGGCAGTATTCAACGCCAACGGATACGCTGTCGACAGTATCGAGGGAGCTTTCTCAACGCTGAAGCCGCTGATGGGAGAATTCGCCTCGTTAGCGTTCGGTTTAGCCCTGCTGTCTTCGGGGCTTTCTTCGGCAACCGTCGGGACCATGGCCGGGCAGGTGATTTTGAGTGGTTTTGTGGGTCTGGAGATACCTTTAGGGATACGCCGACTTTTGACCATGCTGCCGGGCGTCGCCATCCTGATGCTGGGTGTAAACCCTATCGCGGCCCTGGTGATCAGCCAGGTCATGCTCAGTTTCGCTCTGCCGGCGGCGATAATCCCGTTGATGATTATCACCAATCGCAAGGACCTTATGGGAGAGTTCAAAAACCGCCGTCTCACCAATGTTGCCGGATGGGTCATTGTTTCAATAATCTTGTCTATGAACGCCGTACTGCTTTATCTAACCTTCAACGGCCAGGCGTAGAAAAAGCGAAATACTGTCTGGGTATCCCGCAAGGTTTGAGAAGGTGGCAGCCTATCTTCAAACCTTGCGGAATTTCTTGGGGGTAAAACTTAAAAGACCTTTATCTCCGCATAATTCGAAGATAAAGGTCTCGCTATAGCGTGCTGCCAGTAGAACCGGGTTTTCACCAGTATGTCGATTCTACTCACGGACGAGGTCCGTTAGCTACTCCCCTTTAAAGGATTACGCTGTTTTCAATTGTATCAATAGTTTATGGTATCGAGGCAAAAAAGGTTCACATATGAATAAGAGATTATTATTGCCAAATATTGATTTTTGAACAGCTTGACTTATAGTTTTTAAACTATTTACTCTTTCTTGACGGATATTGCCCGGTTTATTTACAACGGCTTTACTTTAAAGGGCATTATACTGTAATCGAAAAAGGGAATAGCTAAAACTACTGAACAGGAAGCTGGGTTTAATCAGGAAGGGGGAACACAATGGGACTTGAGTTTGTTCTGGGTGGAATCATCGCTGTCGGTATGCTGGTATACCTGGGCTACTGCCTGTTTAGAGCGGAGGGACTTTAATGAACGGAAGAGATATCTTACAGATGGTGCTGTTTATCCTGACCTTAATCATCCTGGCATGGCCGCTGGGCCTGTTCATGAAACGCGTCTTTGGCGGGGAGCGCACCTGGTTGGACCCGCTGCTGCGTCCCCTGGAGCGCCTGGTTTATCGGCTGACCAAGGTAAACCCTGAGCAGGAGATGAACTGGCGGGAGTATACCTGGGCGCTCCTGGTCTTTAATCTGCTGGGGTTCGCTTTAGTCTTCTTAATGCAGTTGATCCAGCAGTACCTGCCGCTTAACCCCCAGCAGTTTGGGGCGGTGCGTCCGGACCTGGCCTTTAATACCGCCATAAGCTTTATGACCAATACCAACTGGCAGGCCTACGCGGGTGAGAGCACCATGAGCTACTTCACCCAGATGGCAGGGCTGACGGTTCAGATGTTTCTATCGGCAGCCACTGGTATAGTGGTGGCTATCGCTCTAATCCGAGGGTTGGTACGCCGCCAGTCCAAAAACATTGGCAATTTCTGGGTGGACCTGACCCGGGCTGTCCTCTGGGTGCTGATGCCGCTCTGCCTGGTCTTTTCACTGGTGCTGGTATCCCAAGGGGTGGTGCAGACCTTGAGCCCTTATATCACGCTTAACACTCTTGAGGGAGCGCTGCAAAAGGTGGCGGTCGGTCCAGTCGCCTCCATGGAGATAATCAAGGAACTGGGCACCAACGGAGGAGGGTTTATGAACGCCAACTCCGCCCACCCGTTTGAAAACCCGACCCCACTGACCAACTGGATTGAGATGCTGTCCATCTTCGTGATCGGGGCGGGGCTTACATTTACCCTAGGACGGATGTCGGGTGATAAGCGCCAAGGCCGGGTGATCCTGGCCGCGATGCTTATCCTGTTCATATTGATGCTGGGAGTCTGTTATTTCAGCGAGTCATACGGCAATCCCTTAGTGGCGGATCAGGGGGTGAGCGCTCCTATCTCGATGGAGGGCAAAGAAGTACGCTTCGGTATCGCCAATTCCACCCTCTTTACGACGGTGACCACGGCTGCCTCCTGCGGAGCGGTCAACAACATGCACGACAGCCTTACACCGCTGGGCGGAATGGTACCCATGCTGCAGATGATGCTTGGGGAAGTAGTAATCGGCGGGGTGGGAGCGGGTTTTTACGGAATGATAGCCTTCGTCATCATCACGGTATTCGTGATCGGGTTGATGGTCGGGCGCACCCCGGAATACCTGGGCAAGAAGATAGAATCCCGGGAAATGAAGATGGCGACCCTGGTCATCCTCATTCACGCGACTTTTATCTTGCTGGGGAGTGGGTTGGCCGCGGTCAGCCAGGGGGGCCTGGCCGGGATATTAAACCCCGGAGCGCATGGATTAAGCGAGATACTGTACGCCTATTCTTCCGCCACCGGCAACAACGGAAGCGCATTCGCCGGTTTGTCCGCCAACACGTTGTACTACAACCTGTCCCTGGCGCTGTGTATGTTCGCAGGACGCTTTGGAGTGATCATCCCGATCCTGGCTATTGCCGGGAGCATGGCGGCCAAGAAAACCGTACCGGCGGGACCGGGCACCTTCGAAACCAACGGGCCGCTGTTTGTGCTGCTGCTGGCGGCGGTTGTGCTGATCGTGGGCGCCCTGACCTTCTTCCCCGCCCTGTCACTGGGGCCGATTGTGGAACACCTGTTGATGCTGGCTGGTAAAGCCTTTTAGAGAAAGGAAGGGTAGAAGATGTCCAGTATAGACAATCAATTCGCTGACAAAGGTGCCAAGGGCGGTATTGACCGTACTATCATGGTGCAGGCGATAAAAGACTCCTTCATTAAACTAGACCCACGACAGCTCTGGCGCAATCCGGTGATGATGGTGGTGGAAATAGGCGCACTGCTGATCTCTTTTTTCATAGTCCGGGACCTTTTCTCGGGCCAGACCACCAACCTGGCGCTGAACATACAGATAGCCGTCTGGCTGTGGATAACTGTTCTGTTCGCCACCTTCGCCGAGGCGGTGGCCGAGGGTCGGGGCAAGGCTCAGGCAGCCAATTTGCGCCGCACCCGCCGAGATACCATAGCCAAGAAGCTGGTAAGCAGCGGTATTGAAAAAATCCCCGCACCTCAACTGAAACAAGGAGACGTGGTCCTTATCGAGGTTGGCGACACTATCCCCAGCGATGGTGAGGTGATCGAGGGGATCGCCTCCGTGGACGAGAGCGCAATCACCGGGGAATCCGCCCCGGTCATCCGCGAATCTGGAGGAGACCGCAACACGGTCACCGGAGGCACCCGGGTCCTCTCAGACTGGATAAAGGTGCGAATAACGGTAAACCCTGGCGAAACCTTCCTCGATCGCATGATCCAGCTGGTAGAGGGGGCTAAACGGCAGAAAACCCCGAACGAGATAGCATTGATCATCCTTTTGATCGGACTGACGATAATCTTCTTGCTGGCGGTAGTTACCTTGGAACCATTTGCCATTTACTCCGGTACCCAGGTTTCTGTTCCGGTGCTTCTGGCGCTGCTGGTCTGCCTTATTCCAACCACCATCGGGGGATTGCTGAGCGCGATTGGCATAGCCGGAATAGACCGTATGATCAAACGCAATATGCTGGCCATGTCGGGACGGGCGGTGGAGGCGGCGGGTGACGTCGACGTGCTGCTGCTGGATAAGACCGGCACCATTACCCTGGGGAACCGCATGGCGACTGAATTTATTCCCGCGCCGGGGGTTTCCCCGGAGAAACTGGCGGACGCGGCGCAGCTCTCATCCCTGGCCGACGAGACGCCGGAGGGCCGAAGCATCACAGTGCTGGCCAAAAATCAGTACAATCTTAGAGAACGCGATATTACCAAGCTGGGAGCGGTTTTCGTCCCCTTCAGCGCCCACACCCGTATGAGTGGGGTGAACATAGGAGAGCGGGAGATCCGCAAAGGAGCGGTTGAGGCTATCGAAAAATACCTTCAGTCCCGGGGAGGAACTCTTTCACCCGGCCTCAAAGAGAGTGCCAATGATATCTCACGTAAAGGCGGTACCCCGCTGGCGGTAGCGGAAAACGACCAGACCCTGGGCCTCATCCACCTTAAGGACGTGGTAAAAGGGGGAATCAAGGAACGGTTTGGGGACCTTCGCCGCATGGGGATAAAGACGGTTATGATAACTGGCGACAACCCGCTTACCGCGGCCGCGATAGCGGCTGAGGCGGGGGTGGACGACTTCCTGGCCGAGGCTACCCCGGAGGCGAAGCTGAAGCTGATTCGTGAGTACCAGGAACAGGGTCACCTGGTAGCGATGACTGGTGACGGAACCAATGACGCTCCCGCCCTGGCGCAGGCCGACGTGGGGGTGGCGATGAACAGCGGCACCCAGGCGGCAAAGGAGGCGGGCAACATCGTCGACCTTGACAGCAACCCGACCAAGCTGCTGGAGGTAGTTGAAATCGGCAAGCAGATGCTGATCACCCGCGGTTCTCTGACAACCTTCAGTATTGCTAACGACGTGGCAAAGTACTTCGCTATAATCCCAGCCTTGTTTGTGGCCGCCTACCCGGAACTGTCCGCATTGAACATCATGCACCTGACGACCCCAAACAGTGCGATACTGTCGGCGGTGATCTTCAATGCCCTGATCATAATAGCCCTGATCCCTTTGGCTCTGCGCGGGGTTAAGTACCGGCCGGTGGGAGCCAGCGCCATCTTACAGCGCAACATGCTCATCTATGGGGTGGGCGGAATAATCGCTCCCTTCATCGGAATCAAGCTGATTGACATTTTACTTGTGTTGCTGGGTATTGCCCATATCTAAATCGCAAAGCTATAGATACTTCACGAACGAAAGGAAGTGTATAATCTATGGGCAGGTATTTAAAAACGGGATTAATCATGCTCGTAGTGATGACCCTGGTTTTAGGAATAGTTTATCCCCTGGTGGTTTATGGTCTGGCTCAGGTGCTTTTTCCGCAGCAGGCAAACGGCTCACTGGTGATCCAAAATGGTCAGCCGGTCGGCTCGGCTCTGATCGGGCAGGGGTTCCAGGACCCGCGGTATTTCCACGGGAGGCCGTCGGCGGCAGGCTCCGATGGGTACGATGCTTCGGCCTCAGCCGGGTCCAACCTTGGTCCGACCAATCAAAAACTGATTGAAGGGATTGCTGGGAACGCCACGGCGGTCCGGGAGGAAAACGGATTAAGCCTCGGGGCGTCGGTACCGGCGGACCTGGTTACCGCCTCTGGCAGCGGTCTCGATCCGCATATTTCCCCAACGTCCGCGCAGCTCCAGGTACCGAGGGTGGCCAAGGTTCGCAACCTGCCTTCCGAGAAGGTTTATTCCCTGGTCGACCAGTATACCGAAGCACCCCAGTTGGGACTGTTGGGAGAACCCCGGGTCAATGTGCTCTTCCTGAATCTGGCCCTAGATGAGATGAAATAGCAGAGGGAGGTGAGTTCACAGTGCCACAAGGCCAACTGACTCGCTCTGATCCGGATGCCCTGCTGGCAAGCATCAAGGATAACCAACGGGGAACCCTGACCGTCTTCCTGGGGGCCGCGGCGGGGGTGGGAAAAACCTTCGCCATGCTGGAGGCCGCTCGGGAGCGAGCTGCCGAGGGGATCGACCTGGTGGCTGGATGGGTAGAGACTCACGGCCGCCGGGAGACCGAAGCCCTTTTACAGGGTCTCGCTATTATTCCTCCGCTTGAGATCGATTACCGGGGAAGAATACTCCTGGAGATGGACCTGGATGGGATACTGACCCGGCGCCCCCAACTGGTTCTGGTGGATGAGCTGGCCCATACCAACGTTATTGGTTCTCGCCACCCCAAGCGGTTTCAGGATGTGGAGGAGATTCTGGCCAGCGGGATAGATGTCTATACCACCCTTAACATCCAGCACTTGGAGAGCCTGAACGATATAGTCGCCCGGGTCACCGGGGTAACTGTACGGGAGAAGGTGCCAGACCGGATCCTGGAAAAAGCGGAAATCAAACTGGTGGACATACCTTCTGACGAACTCATCAAACGATTGAAAGAAGGAAAGGTTTATGTTCCCGACCAGGCTGCGGAAGCCATGCGCAAGTTTTTCCGCCCCGGCAATATAAACGCCCTGCGCGAACTGGCCCTGCGCTTTACGGCCCAGCGGGTCGACCGGCAGCTAGAAACCTACATGCGCGCTCATGCCATCGCCGGCCCCTGGCCGGTAGGCGAGCGGGTCATGGTCTGTTTGAGTCCTAGTCCTTTTGCCGCTCAGCTAATACGTCTGGGGAGCCGAATCGCCACCAATATGCAATCTGAGTGGCTGGCGGTTTATGTAGAAACCCCACGCCGTCTGCCGGTGGTCGAAGCCGAAAAGGAGCGGCTGGCCAAGAACCTGCGCTTGGCCGAGGAACTGGGGGCCGAGACCATGGTCATAACTGGAGTGGAAATCGTGGAAGAATTGATAGAGGTTGCCCGCCGACGCAACGTGACTCAGATCATCATCGGCCGCCCGCTGCATTCGCGGGTGGGGGAATGGCTGCGTGGGGGATCGGTGGTCGATAAGCTGGTCCGGCGTAGCGAGGGAATCAGCGTGCATGTAATCTCCGGGATCGCCCAGCCCGATCTACCGGTTAAACAAATCTCCCGGCCCCGGTCCTCGGTGCCGGTTTTAGAGTACGCGGCACTGATAGCGACTGTTGCACTGCTCACCCTGCTAGTTAAACAGGTCGAATCCCATCTGGGGTCGGTAAATATTGGAATGATTTATCTGCTGCCGGTGCTGCTGAGTGCAGCAGTTCGCGGTACTGGTATGGCAGTAGCGGCTTCAATTATGAGCATTATCGCATTTGACTTTTTCTTTATCCCCCCGGTTTACAGCGTGACGGTGGGTGACCTTCGTTACCTGATCAGCTTTGCAATCTACCTGCTGGCGGGGTTCCTGACCGGGACTGCTACCGGCCGGGTGAGGCAGTTGATTCTACAAGCAAGGCAACGCGAGCGACGGATGATAGCCATCCAATCGTTAGCCAAGGACGTCGCCGCGGCTGCTGAACTGGACGATATACTGAAGGCGGTAACTCATAAGGTTACGGAGAGTATCGAGGGAGAGGTGGTGATATACCTACCGGATAAAAACAACCGCCTCTCCCTCCGTGCTAGTAGTGATATACATAAAAGTAACGAAGAAAATGACCTCGCGGTGGCTACCTGGGTCTTTGACCACGGTCAACCGGCCGGAAGAGGGACTGATACACTGCATGGCTCTGACGGCTTGTACCTTCCCCTGGTGGCGGAGAAGAACACCATCGGAGTCTTGGGAGTCCGTCTACCAGTGGAAGAACTGGCGATTCTGCCAGAGCAGAGACGAATGCTGGAGTCTTTCGCAAGTTTTGCGGCGTTGGGAATCAACCGCCAGCAGTTGTCGGAGAGGTCAAAAGATAATCCAAGTAAGAGAGCTTAGGAAGCTTGAGGAAGGTTATGTAGTTGGCGGCGGTGTTGAACGCCGGTCTGGGAGTGGATCCGATATATCATGACTAAAATACTGTATCGCTTCTATACCACCAGCAGGTCTTTCTTGAACGTCTTCTTAAACTCCCGGGCCACCTGCTGCGCGGCGCGGACTACAAGCTCCGGGTTGCCCCGGCCGCTGGTCTTCAGAATCACTTTATCGTGGCTTACCTGGCATTCGACGCTGTCAACCACCCCATCCATACATTGATCCAGGCTGGTGGCGATTTTTAAGATAACCCCGGCCCTTTTAATAAATGCAATGTCGTCCTTGGAGATCAGGGCGTGGTAATGCGACATCGCCGTCTTGCTCTGCTGCCCGTGGGAAGCGGCGATATGGGCGCTTTGAACCAGTTCCCGGTGAGTCAGCCCGTTGAGGTCCGAGTTCAGGATCAGGTAGAAAGAGTGGTCGTGATGGCGGTAGTAGCGGACCATGATACCGCAGTCGTGAAGCATCGCCGCGGTTTTCAAGACCTTCTCCCGGCTTTCGTCCAGGGCCTGAAGCGGATGCAGCTGACGGTAAAGCGAAAGCACCAGATTGAGCACGTGGCAGGGGTGCTCCCGGTCTATGTTGTAGTAAAAAAGGCTGCTGTCGATCGAGTAATCAAGGACATCCTCGACCAATCCACCGTAGGGAAATAGCTGGCTGTAAATCAACCCTTCACGCAGACCGTGCCCGCTGATGGTAATCTCCTTAATGCCGCAGAAGTCTACCAGTGCGGTGATCGCCGCAGCGGCGCCCACGATGATGTCAGCCCGGTCACCCGAAAGGCCCTTGATCTCCCGGCGCTGCTGCAGGTCCTGGAGCTTGAGCAGATGGTAGATTTGCAGAAGGTCGGGCTGGCTGAGTTTGTAGTTGTGGGTCAGGTTCAGGGGATAGTCTTTCTGACATCGGTCGATCTTCCCCAGGTTCCTGAAAGAACCGCCGACCCCCACCAGGTGTTCGTGGGGTATTTCCCTCAACCACGGTATGCCACGGTAGAGATCGTACAGGTGGTCGAACAGTCTACGCTCCATCTCAGGCAGGACCCGGTCGTACATCTCGAAACCCAGCGAAAGGGTGATAGCCCCGATCGGCAGGCTGACGCTTTCTACGATTTTCCGGTCGGCAACCCAGATCAGCTCCGCGCTCCCGCCACCCAGATCCATCACTAAGCCGTCCTTCAGGTGCAGGCTGTTCACCACTGCCAGGTAGTCGTAATAGGCTTCTTCTTGACCCGAAAGCACCCGTACTGTCAGCCCGGTTTCCGATTCGACCCGGGACAGGAATTCCCGCTGGTTCACAGCCCTTCGGACCGCCTCGGTGGCGACCGCAATGGTTTTTATCGGGTTATGCCGGCTGCAGACCTCGCGGAAGACGGTCAGGGTGCTTAAGGCTTTTTCTATGCGGTCCTCACTGATGTAGTCGTCCAGTGCTATACCTTCTTCGAGGCGCACCGGTACACTCTGGTCGTAAATGATTTTAAAAAAACGCTCCTGGCCGATGGCAGCCAGGATTAAACGTATTGAATTGGACCCGATATCGATAATGGCTATCTTCTGCATAAAAAAACCTCGTAAGGGAGTTCGGTTGAATGAAGGCGGTCACACGTTGATAAGGTATTCCTGGGCGGACAGCTGCTCCTTGCCCCTTCGGTCCACCAGATGATAGCTGCCGTCAGGGTTCATGACTCGCGCTTTTTCGGTGTCTTTCAGGATGATCTCCAGAAAGTTTTTGACCCGGGCGCGGATCTCACGGTCCTCAACCGGAAAGAGCAGTTCGACCCGACGGTCGAGGTTGCGCCCCATCAGATCAGCGCTGGAAAGAAAGAGCTTCTCATCCCCAGCGTTGTAAAAATAGAAGATGCGGCTGTGCTCCAGGAAACGCCCCACGATGCTTCGCACCCGGATGTTTTCGCTGACCCCCGGCAGGCCCGGCTTCAAGCAGCAGATGCTGCGTACAATGAGGTCGATTTGCACACCTGCGCTCGAAGCGTAGTAGAGAGCGTGAATTATTTCTTCGTCCACCAGGGCGTTTATTTTGGCGATGATCCGGCCCCTGACGCCTTTGCGGGCGTTAGCTGCCTCGTTTCGTATCATGTTCAGAAACCTTCCCCGCAGGCTGACTGGAGCTGTGATCAGCTTGTGCATGGGAGGCATGTTGGAGTAGCCCGAAAGGATGTTGAAGAGGGAGGAGGTGTCGGCCCCGATATACGGATCGGCGGTGAGCAAGCCCATATCGACATAGAGTTTGGCGGTCACGTCGTTATAGTTGCCGGTCCCCATGTGAACATAGCGTTTGATGCCGTCGTCCTCCTGGCGGACCACCAGGGCTATCTTGCAGTGGGTCTTTAAACCCACCAGCCCGTATGTCACGTGGCAGCCGGCCTGCTCTAAACGCTTGGCCCACACAATGTTGTTCTCTTCGTCGAAACGGGCCTTGATTTCGAGCAGGACGGTGACCTGTTTACCTCTTTCAGCGGCTTGGGCCAGGGCATCCAAAATAGGCGAGCCGCCGCTGACCCGGTAAAGGGTCTGCTTGATGGCCAGGACCTGGGGGTCCTCGGCCGCCACCCGGATAAACTCGACCACCTGGCCAAAGGAATCGTAAGGGTGGTGCAGCAGCACATCCTTTTGGGCGATGGTCTTGAACAAATCGTCACTGTCTTTACCCAGCACCTCCGGGCGGGGCGTCAGCGGCCGAAAGCACAGTCCGTCGTAACCCGGAAGCGCGGCGAGCCTAAACAGGAAGGTCAGGTCGAGTGGACCTGAAATATCGTAGCTCCCACCCTCCGGGACCTCGAACTCTTTCTCCAGGAAGCGTTTTAAAGACTCGTCCATGTTTTTCTCTACCTCCAGGCGGACGACCGAACCCCACTTGCGCATCTTCAGGGACTGCTGGATGGTTTCCAGCAGGTCCTCGGCTCCTTCCTCGTCGAACCCCAGGTCAGCGTTGCGGATTACGCGGTAGCAGCCCATGGACAGGATGCGGTGGCCCCGAAACAGGGACTTTAGCTGGGTTTTGATGACGTCTTCGAGCAGAACGAAGAAACGCTCGTTTCTATCGCCCGGCACCTCCAGGACCCGGTCGAGCACCGAGGGAACCTGAACGGTGGAAAAGATGGGCTTGTCTTTTTTGTCTTTGTTTTCGAGAAAAAGGGCGATGTTCAAGCTTCGGTTTTGAATCAATGGGAAAGGGCGGCTTTGGTCCACGACCATCGGGGTTATCACCGGAAAGATGGTCTTGGTGTAATACTGATTAATAAAGTTTTTCTGTTTGGGTTTCAGGTTTTTAAAACTGGAAATCCTGATTTTTTCCTTGCGGAGCAGGGGATTCAGGGAATGGCGATAGCAATGATACTGGCCTTCGATCATCTGATGGACCCGCATCGATATCCTGCCCATGACATCCCGGGGGGTGGTGCCCGAGGCGTCCGGCTGATCGAAACCGGCTTGTATCTGGTCCCAGACCGAAGCGACCCGCACCATGAAAAACTCGTCCAGGTTGGAGCTGACAATCGCGGCAAACTTCAGGCGCTCAAAAAGGGGGTTGCCTTTATCCTGAGCCTCCTCCAGCACCCGGTGGTTAAACTCCAGCCAGCTCAGCTCCCGGTTTATAAAATACTGGACCTGTTGAAACCTGCTTCGATGTTTCTTTTTAGTCATACTTATTTCACCAACGGTTTGGATTTAAGTTTCAACATGGGTTTGTAACCCATGACTTCTTCAAAAAGACCGGTACGGTTGCCGAAATTCCATTCTTCAAGCAGGACGGCGTCCCGGGATCTAACCTTCAGGTGCAGTTCCCGCCCCGAAAACGAGACCTGAACCTGCTCAACCTTTTGTTGATGGGAGATGTCGAGTGCATCCGCCAGCCTGAGAACAGCAGCCAGCTTAGAGACGGTAATACGGTCAGTCTCGCTCATATCGTGATAGCTCTGGTGTGACATCAGGGGATTCTGCTCACTGTGGTAGCGCGACACATTGGCCATCAGGTTGAGTTCGCGGGTTGAGAAGCCCATCAGGTCCTGGTTCTGGATGATTTCATACGAATGGAGGTCATGATGCGTCAGGTTGATGTATTTGCCGATGTCATGGAGGATAGCGGCGACCTGCAGGTAAAGCCGTTCCCGCCCACCAAGCCCGTGAAGCCGGCTGGTCTGGTCGAAGATCGAAAGCGCCAGCTTTTCTACCTGATTAGAATGAGGCTGGTCGATGTGGAACTTTTTTCCCAGGAAGCGGACAGAACTTATGATATCGTTGATGAAGTCGTGTTTGCGAGAGGTGTCGTACCACTCGTCAACCTGATCCTCAAGCAGACCGTGGCGAAGCGAGACCGGTGGCAGATGGATCCCACCGGCTTCGGTCAGGTGTATAAAATATGAAAGGATGCTCAGGGAGGGCAGGATGATTTCCGCCTCGTTTCGGTGCAGGCGGTATTCCTGGATTAACTCGTCGGTGGTCTTCGATCGTACCTCGGAGTAAAACTTGTTTAAAGCCCGTTTCTCAATAAAACGTCCATCGGGGGTAAGCTTTTTTCTCCTGAACAGGTTGGAAAGGGTCGACAGGTCTCCTCCCAGCCCCACGAAGTTCTTCACCTGATGCTGTTTGATGTTCTCATTCAAAAGGTAAAACTTGCTCTCGACAAATTCCTCCATGATGCTTGGGAAGTCCAGGGTAAGTCTCTCCAGGTCGGCCAGAATCTCCCGCAGCCGAAGGGAGCCCACCATCACGTATTCGGTGAACTTAAGGCTGCCCTGGGCGTAAATGCTGGTCTCCACCCCGCCCATGCCAAGGTTGACAATGATAAAGCCTTCCTGCCTCATCCGCTGGACATCGGGCAGGTTGTTGCGCAGTGCTTTATACAGGAAGAACCGTTCCTCCGCGTTGTTGATCTGCCTGATCTTAAGCCCGGTTTTCAGACGGATAAGCTCCAGTGCATACTCACAGTTTTGAGCCTCACGCATCCCGCTGGTGGCTACCGCGCAATAGTGCTTGACCCGGTAGTCCTTCATGGTGTTGACGAATCCCTGCAGGGTTTCGCAGGTCTCATAGATGCTGTCGACCTCGATCCGTCCGTGGGAAAAGGTGTCTCTCCCTATGCGGGTGGGTTTATACAGGTCTTCCAACGGTACGATTTTTTGATCGGGGTTGATCTGGGCGATCATCATGCGGATAAAGTTGGTGCCCACATCTATGGACGCAACCACCGGATGCTGTTGGTTCTTCATATTCGGTCTCCGTAGTTAAATTTAAAGATTTTTCTACATTAATTTTAGTCGTCGGTTTTTAATGAGGGGTTAAACCTCTGTTAAAATTATGTAAATTCTTTCTTTAATCAAAATTAACGGTTTTTTAATCCTGGACTAATAATAGGGTTTTACAATAAAAGCACCCGTTAAACTTCAACTTCATTTTTAGCAGGTATTTTATATACCTGCCCCTCTTTTATTTGGGAAGGGGGAACAGTACAAAGGAAAGGCGGTTGGATGGTACCTCATGACAGCAGAATACCTTGAGCGTTGGTTTAAACCTATAAAGAAGGTACGGTCTTTTTGGAACGACCGGTTTTCTATTCACCAGAAGGTGTTTATACCGATATGTATAGTGATTTTTTTTTCGGTTGGTTTAATTGGGTTTACCACTTACCATCTGAGTTCGCAACTTACCCAGAAGCTGGTGGAAAAACAGCTCAGTGATTCGGCCAAAAGCATTATCAATGAAATAGTGCTTTTGCAGTGGAACGTTGACTCGCGTGAATTCGACCGCAAGCTGCTGTACCGGATGCAGATGCAGAGGGCCGACTTCAGCGAGGCAGGCCTGAACCTCGAGCAGTTCTTTGTGAGCAAGGACGGGGCGATGGTGAAACCAACGGGTTGGGAAGGGGAATCCCGGCTTGGGGAAATCTCACCCAGCATCCTTAACCGGATCGCTCAGCAGCGCAATGGAGTGGAACACATCGTCCACCAGGGGACACCTTATACCCTGGCTTATTCCTTTTCGTCCGAGCGTCAGTCGGTATACGCGGTGGCGGTTGAAGACCGGGAGTACCTGCAGCCGATTCGCAAGATGGAGTGGTGGGTATTGTTCATGGGTGCGGCGGCGCTGGTCTTAGTCTTTATCGCCACTTTACTGGCGACCAGGGCAGTGGCGGCACCTATCGACCGCCTGTTAAAAGTAGTCGGGGAGATGGAAAGGGGCAACTTCGCCATATCCGCCGACAGCCGGGGAAGCGGTCCGGAATTCAGGCGGCTGGTGGACAGCATCAATCAGATGCTAAAAAAAATCAGAACGGTATTAAAAGGCATTCACCTGACTACCAAAGACTTAAACCAGTCCGGTGAAGAAATGTCGCGTGATGCGGAACACTCGCGGAACTCGATGGAGCAAATCTCGGCTACAACCGAGAAGCTGGCTGCCATGGCCATGGAGCAGGCGGCATGCGGGGAGCAGACCTCGGAAGGCTTGATCCAGGTAAAGTCAGAGCTGGACCGGATAGTGCAGGTTATCAAGCAGACCAGTGTTCAGAGCCAGCGCATGGAGGAGGAGGCTGTCGCCGGACAGGCATCGATAAACCGTTTATTAATGAGGATGGGAGAGATACAGGGAGTCAGTGAATCAGCGATTTCCGGGGTCAGAGACCTCGCGGCGCAGTCCCTGGAGATCAAAAAGATCGTGGAGATTATCGAGCAGATTGCAAGTCAGACCAGGCTTTTGGCTTTAAACGCCTCGATTGAGGCCGCCCACGCCGGGGAACACGGCCGGGGATTCGCGATCGTGGCCGACGAGGTCAGACAACTGGCCCACAGCGTCTCACAGGCCACTAATTCGATAGAAGGCCGGCTGCAGATACTCGAAAAGGGGGCACTAAACGCGATAAGGATGACTGACCAGGTAGGAACGGCCATCAGCGAAGGGATGCTGGTCGGTAACGAGGTGGATAAGACCTTAAACAGAATCTTTTCGGCCATGGAGGAAACCAATCAGTATGTAAACGAGGTATTAAAGAACTCAAAAGAGATTACCCGGTCGGTTGAAGAGATGGGCGGTTCGATAGGCCAGGTCTCCCGAAACACAGAAATCATTGTTGAAGGAACGTGTCAGATAACCAAAGGATTCAAGCAACAAGGCGCATTAATCAATCAGGTGTCTAAATCATCGGCCTCACTGTCCGAACTGGCCGCCCATCTGAGGGAACTGACCGAGCATTTTACCGTTTAAAGCTGAACACCGCTAAAGGAGGCGCCTGGCACAATGGCTGCTGAAAGAGTATCGGAGCGGGTTTCCATGGTTGTCTTCGAGGGCGGAGGATATGCCTCCGAAGCCGAAGGGATAGTCGCCAAGGTCCGCAAGGCAATAGTCCTCGATCTTATAGAATTGGCGGGAGAGATCAGAGAAATCGACGAGGTTCTGTTAGTAACCGGCTATGAAGACCTGGTAAAACCAGCCCAGAAACTGGGGGCGGCGGTTGATCTGGATAGGATCGACAGCCCCTTCAGTTTTGGTCAGAGACTGCGCGATGTCATCAACGATTACCACCTGCAGAACGTGCTCTACTTCGGAGGTGCGGCTGCTCCCCTGATCAGCAGAGAGGACCTGACCCGGATGGCCCTGGCGCTCAAAGAACAGAAGAACCTGGTCATGGCCAACAGTTTTAACTCGGCTGATTTTGTCGCCTTCACCCCTGGTGCGGCCATAAACAACATCGAACTCCCGGTCATCGACAACCCGCTGGCTAAAAGACTGCACAACGAAGCAGGCCTGCGGATGGGGATGATAGAACCCAACCTGTCTACCAATTTTGATGTCGACACGCCTATAGATGTGATGGTCTTGGGCGTGCAGCCCCGAACTGGTGCGAGAACTAAACGGACTATCCGGGGCCTGGAGTTAAACCTCTCACGGCTGGAAATCACCAAGAAGATACTGGTAGATCCCGAAGCGGAGGTCTTAATCTACGGAAGGATCAATCCCGACACCAATGCCTACCTTAACAACAGTGCCCGGTGCCGCCTCCGTCTGTTGGTCGAGGAGAGGGCGATGCGGGCCTCGGGTCGGCTTGATCGCGGGGAGGCAAGGTCCATACTGGGCATACTGCTGGAACAGCGATCTCCCCGGGAGTTTTTCCACTGCCTGGCGGAGCTGTGTCAGTGTGCTTTTCTGGATACCCGGGTTTTGTTCGCGCATCTGAAAAAAAGTGTTTCCAAGTCGGATCGGTTTAATTCTGACCTGGGCAACTATCAGGCGATAGAAGACGAACTGGTGAGAGAATTCACCAGGGAGGCCGCCGCCGCCCCTATTCCGGTGGTGTGCGGGGGTCACGCGCTGGTGAACGGCGGGGTATGGGCCATGATAGACGCGGCCAATATCGAAAAACTGGGGCGGAACAACGAGGACAAGATTCATCGTATTGTAGTTGAGCTGGGGGCGCCAATCTGCGGGCTGACCGTGGATGTGCTGATCAACTACCTTGACCTCAACATAAAGGTGGTAGCTATAACCGACGCCTACAGCACTCGGATTGACCCGCCGTTGAGCATGGAGATCCAGGCGGGTCAGGTACTGTATATCCTGGGTTCCGATAAACAGGTAAACTATTTCCTGGAGTATGTAAGCCCCAACCGTTCTTTGGATTAATACTCCGGGACCAGCTGATTCCGGCTGCGGCCTATTCCAAGATAACGGAACCCAGCCTGTTTTATTGCTATCGGGTCCAGTGCGTTGCGGCCGTCCATCAGGAAGAAGGGCGGCTTCATTACTCCTTTAATCTGGTTCCAATCTAGGGCGACATACTCTTCCCATTCGGTGGCCAATAGAACCGCTGAGCAGTCGCGGCAGGTGGCATAGGGGTTCTGGTTAAACACCACCGCAGAGGGGAGTTTTTTCTGGGCATTCTCGATCGCGATCGGGTCGCAGGCGGTTACCTCGACCCCTTCCCCCAGCAGCTGATCAATTATGTCCAGGGCCGGGGCCTCCCGTACGTCATTGGTTCCCGGCTTAAAAGCGAGACCCAGGACTGCTACCTTTTTATTATCCGCCGGCAGAGCCTGAAGGATTTTTCGGGTGGCCAGCACCCGCTGCCGCGAGTTGACCTCGATCACTGCTTTGAGCAGACTGAAACAGTGCCCGTATGAGGTCGAGATATAGTCCAGTCCTCGAGTGTCCTTTGGGAAACAGGACCCGCCGTATCCCAGCCCGGCCTTCAAGAATTGGGGGCCGATACGTTTGTCCATCCCGATCGTCTCGGCGATGATATCGATATCGGTACCCAGCCGCTCACAGAGGTTGGCTATTTCATTGATAAAGGAAATCTTGGTCGCCAGAAAGGCATTAGAAGCATACTTGACCATCTCCGCACTGGTAACATCCATGAATACTATCGGCGCCGCCAGGTCGTGATAGAGGTTGGCCACGGTCTTCGAGACCTCTTGATCATTACAGCCGATTACTATACGGTCGGGAAAGTACCAGTCCTGCACCGCTTTTCCCTCCCTAAGAAACTCGGGGTTGGAGACATAGTCGATCTTGAACTTGGAACGGGAAAATACTCGCTCACACACAGACTGGCCAAAACCGGGAGGGACCGTGCTCTTCATCACTACCTTCAGAGGTTTTTTAGCCAGGATCGCCAGGTCCGAAGCGACCTCATAAACCTGCGACAGGTCGATCCGTCCGTCGGTCTTGGCCGGAGTGCCCACCGCGACGATAACTATTTCCGCCTGCTCCAGGGATGAAGCCAGGTCGTGGGTGAAGGACAACCGGTTGTCTCTCAGCGCTTCCCAGAAGATGTAATCGAGGTCTTTCTCGTATATCGGCAGTACGTTTTGGCGCAGTTGTTCGAGCTTTTCCTGGTCTTTATCCACTGCTGTCACCGTATGCCCCGACCTGGCAAGGCAGCATGCCGCTACCATCCCGACGTAACCAGTACCAACAACGGTAATCTCCAAACCAAACACTCCTTTCTAGCAATCGGCGCGACTACCTGATAATTCTCATGCTTAATCATAATCAAGTAATTTCATTTTTTGGTGAAGGCTTGGTTAAGAAATACACAATGGGGTTGATATTTAAAAAATACTTAATCATTGTCTAACCGAGGTTTAACATTCCAAGGTTATATTTAGAAAAAAGCGCGTATTTAACTGGATTATCGAAGGGGGTGCATAAAATGCGGCTGGCCATGTTTACCGATACCTACTACCCACAGGTGAATGGTGTGGCGCGGACACTGGAACGGGTATCCTCCTTCCTGCATCGCCAGGGCATTCCTCACCTGATCTTTGCTCCACGCTACGATACCTCTTCCTCCAACAAGGACAACGTTTATCTCCTGCCGGCGATCGACCTGCCGATGTATCCCGAGTGCAAGGTGGCACTTCCCAATTATTTTCATATCCGCCGCACCCTGGACAGCTTTAAACCAGACCTCCTGTATTTGGTGACCGAGTTTTCCATGGGGCTTTGCGGATTAAAGTACGCCAAAGAACGGGGTCTGCCGGTGGCGGCGGCTTACACCACCAATTTTCCCGACTACCTGGCTTATTACCGGATGGGTCTGCTCAAGAACTGGGCCTGGAAATACCTGCAGTGGTTTCATAACCAGTGCCACCTGAATCTGTGCCCCTCTCACACAATTAAATCAACACTGAATAATAAAGGTTTCAAGAATCTCGAGGTCTGGGGGCGCGGGGTGGAAACCGATTCGTTTTGTCCCGGTAAGCAGAGCGACCTGCTGCTGCGGATGTCACCCGGCAAAAAACTGTTTTTGCTCTATGTCGGGCGTTTTGCACCGGAAAAGGACCTGGATGTTTTGTTTGAGGCCTGGAGGGCAGTTTCCCAGGAGATTCCTGAGGCGCAGCTGGTTATGACGGGTGATGGACCGATAGCGGAAGAATTAAAAAAGCAGTATCAGGACGAGGTGGTGTTTACCGGGTACCGGCACGGAGAAGAGCTGGCATCGATCTACGCGTCCAGCCAGGTGTTCGTATTCCCCTCCACCACAGAAACCTTTGGTAATGTAGTGCTGGAGGCCATGGCTTCCGGGCTGCCGGTGGTGGGTCCAGCCGCGGGGGGAGTCAAAAACCTTATCATTGACGGTGTGAACGGTATCTCCTGTACTCCACGCGATCATCAGGAAATGGCGGCGGCTATCATTCGACTGGCCAGGGACCATAAACTCCGCCAGAGGTTAGGGAACCAGGCGCGTGATTTCGCACTCAACCGCTCCTGGGAAACCCTCCTTAAAAACCTGAATGAAATCTTCCAGGGGCTGGTAATCCGTCAGGAGTTATCAGAAAGGACGACTCGAAAAGCAGGGTGATGAAAGATTGCACTTGCTGGTGATAGCCATAGTTGAATCGGTTCGGGGAGCCCTGGTGTTTTCACTGCTGCCGCAATACGGCTCATTGTTGGAGGGGTACTCGATTTCTTTGATCGGCACCCTGGTTTTTCTTCTCTATCTGCTTGACAACTGTTTTCGGATACCAGCTGGGTGGTGGGCTGATCGCCAGGGGGGCAGAGTGCTGCTGCTGAACGGGATCGCCATATCCACTCTGGGGGTAATAATTATATTCACCAACGGCACCAAAGCGGGATTATTGCTGGGAACCAGCCTATTTGGAATGGGGGCGGCACCGGTATGGCCGGTGGTGGTTTCCCAGGTGGTGAGGAAGTCCCTCAAGAGTCGTTTGGGCGAGTCCCTCAGCTGGGTCTTTATCGCCTGGTTGGCGGGGAGTGGGGTTGGGATAGTAGGGATCAACTTTCTCCTTTCCCAGTCTTATTCGGCGGCCTTTTGGTTTCTGCTCGGTATCCTGGCGGCGGCTTTCCTGATCGCCGCCACCATGTCCCATAAGAAGATTGACCAGCCTGATAAACAAGGGCTGTCCGGTTACATCGCCGATTTAGGGAAGGAAATGGCATCTTTGTGGTTCCTCTATCCGGGGATGCTGATACAGACCATGTCCTTAGGTCTGCTGATGCCGATTGTAGCCTTATACATCCGAGGGAAATTCGGCATGAGCGCGGAACAGTTCAGCCTTATTCTCACCGGCGCCGGAGGCGTCACCGTATTGATGCTGGTGCCCACTGGTAAAATCGCCGATTATTTAGGTGAGAAATGGATGCTCACCCTCGGCCTGCTGCTGTCATCCGCCTGCCTGATAGGGCTTCCGTTTATTAATCTGTTGTATCCTACTCTGTTTATAGGAGCCCTGCTTGGAGTTTCCTACTCAATAATCCTTCCCGCCTGGAATCGGTTTCAGGCCCGGGTGGCGCCTCCCGAAAAACTGGGTTCCATGTGGGCTGTTTTCATGGCGATAGAAGGGATAGGGATTGGTATAGGTTCCTTGGTTGGAGGGATGGTGGGAGAAAGGTACGGTTATTCGGCTCCATTCTTCCTAAGCGGCTGCATGCTGTTAGTAATGGCAATGTTTTATATACTGATGAAAATAGAAAACCTCTCGGGCAATACCGTGGAAAGGATTAAGGATGAACGTGATCAGGTCCAGGTAAAAGGCTGGGCCAACCAAAGCCGGCGTGAATCTATTAGAGGCTAAAAGCTGATGCAATGGCTCATCTTGATGCAGTTGGTTCGGGATATCAACCGGTTGCCGATACGGTTGACCGCGATACGATACAGCGGCCGCCAGGTTTTTTCCAGATCAAATGGGATAGTTATCTTCGAGGAATAGAGTTCCTGGCACCTGGCCGATATCTCCGACTCGTCCTCGATAATCCCGCTGGGTTCTATGCTAAACAAACCGAAGACAGCCTCTAAAGACCGTAGATCGTGATACTCTTCCAGGGTCAAGAGGTTCAGGGAATTCGCCATATCGATTTTATTATTCAGAGGGGACTCGTTTTCGGGGAGAAGATCCTGGGAACCCAAAACCAGATAGGTCTGAATCAGGTTATCGAGTTTTTTCTCCAGGTAGTTCAACCCTGAAACCACCATCGTCCGGTCGACTTCCGCCTGCATCTCACCAGCCGGACCACCCATGCAAAATCACCACACCTTACAGACTAATCGTAAATGTCCATCATTTCACACCGGTCCAAAACATCCTTTCTTTTTTCCAGCACCCAACCAGCGTTTAGAAACACCAGACTCAGAAAAGTCCACATCAGAAAATAAAATCCCTCTGCTTTAATAAGGCCGTAAACGCCGGTGACAAACGACAGAATCGCGGCCAGGACAAACCAGAAAAGGCTGTATTTCATTTTCGGTCCCCCCTCAAGGACAAATCTGTATTTCTATTATATAGTTATTCTCTACCGGCTTGGGTTAAGAGTTGGTTAAAGATATGTTAACAGCTGGTTAATTTGTCTTCGGCCCCGGAAATTTAAAACAACTCTTACACAACCTTAATAATTCCTTAAATTTTGGGTGATAACATAAGGCAAAAGAATCCAACAATTGAAGGGAGAGATTTCTAGATGTCCAGGTTCAAAGGTATTATTACAGTATCCCTTATTGCACTGAGTGTATTGGTGCTTACCATGCTCTCGGGATGTGGCTCCAACCAGCCAGCGCAAAACGCAACTCCGCAGCAGCAGCCAGCTGCCACCCAGGAAAAGGTAACCATAGCTGGGTCCACCTCGGTTCAGCCCTTTTCGGAGATCATGGCGGAAAAATTCATGGCGACCAACAAGAACATCAAGGTTGATGTGCAGGGCGGCGGATCGGGAGCCGGAATCCAGGCGGCCCAGACCGGAGCGGCCCAGATCGGTTCTTCTTCTCGTGAGCTGACCGCGCAGGAAAAGGCCACCCTGAAGGAGTTCATCATCGCCAAGGACGGAATCGCTATCATCGTGCACCCAAGCAACACCCTGGCTGACCTCAAGATCGAAGACATCAGGAAGATTTTCGCCGGACAGGTAACCAACTACAAACAGGTGGGCGGACCGGACAAAGAGATCTCCCTGATAACCCGTGAAGCCGGTTCCGGGACCCGCAGCGCGCTGGAAGAGATCGTAATGGGCAAAGAAGCCAAGATTTCTGACAAGGCTATCGTTCAGAACTCCACTGGAGCGGTCCGTACTGCAGTAGCCGCGGACCCCAAGGCCATCGGGTACATCTCGTATGCCAGCGTCGACAAGAGCGTCAAGGCGACCAAGGTTGAGGGCGTCGAAGTGGGAGCCGCCAACATCGACAACGGCAGCTACAAGATCAGCCGCCCCTTCATCTACATGACTAAAGACACCCCGGCTGGCGCGGTCAAGGCGTATCTGGACTTCGTTCTGAGCAAGGAAGGTCAGGACATCCTTGAGAAGGAAGGACTGGTTCGGGCGGTAAAATAACCGCCAAAAGGCAGCTAAATATCCCCATATGATTACGGCTCACTGTAGAAAGTTACTCGGTGAGCCGTGATTAACATAGGGGATAATATACTGCGAGAGAGGTCTGGGTCCATGAAGGAAAAAATACTGGTAGTCGATGATGAAGATACTATCCTGCGTCTCGTCGAGTACAACCTGGTCAAAGAAGGGTTCGAGGTCCTTACCTCCCAGGACGGCTCGGGGATAAAAGAGCGGATCAGCGCAGAAAAACCGGACCTTTTAATCCTGGACCTTATGCTGCCGGGGACCAACGGATTGAACATCCTGAGAGAACTGCGCCAGGAAAAAATTCCTCTGCCGGTGATTATCCTTACCGCAATGGGAGATGAGACCGACCGGATACTGGGGCTGGAGATGGGGAGCGATGACTATGTGACCAAGCCATTCAGCCCCCGGGAGCTGGTGGCCCGGGTCAAGGCGGTGCTGAGGCGGAGCAGCCCCCTCCCCCCAGCGAACCTATTTGCCGTCGAACACCTGGAGGTTGATATCGACCAGTACGAGGTCAGGTCTGAGGGTCGATCCGTGCCGCTGACCCCGAAGGAGTTTGAGCTGCTGGTTTACATGGTTCGCAACCAGGGCCGGGTATTGTCCCGCGAATGCCTTATGGAAAATATCTGGGGACATAAGTACGATGGATCGACCAGGGTGGTGGACGTCCATATCCGTCACCTGCGTGACAAGATCGAAAAAGATCCAGAGAACCCGGGAATAATAAGAACCGTCAGAGGAGTAGGGTACCGCCTGTCAGGTAAAAACTGAACAATCCCGGCGTCAGGTTAAGTGTTTTTAAATAAATCTTAAACCTGCCTTAACAATCCTTTAACAATTAGTTTATATAATTGGGTCGAGGGATTTAATGGGAGGCATTATCTTAATGAATAAGAAGATCTATCGCCGCTTTTCGGAGTGGTTCATCGAGAAGGTTTTTACATTTGCCGCCCTGGTGGCGGTTTTAGCGGTCCTGATGATATCGGTTTATATTTTTTACTCGGGCTGGCCGATTATCTCCCGCTACGGACTGAGCTTTATCATCGGGACTCAATGGTACCCCACCCAGGGGATATTCGGCATCCTCCCGATGATCATCGGCTCGTTCGCGGTCACCATCGGCGCGCTCGTCCTGGGGGTTCCCATGGGCCTGGCGGGGGCGATCTTTTTAGCGGAGATAGCTCCGGCGGAGGTAGTCCGCTGGGTGCGGCCGGCGGTAGAGCTTCTGGCGGGAATCCCCTCAGTGGTATACGGGTTTTTCGGACTGGTGATCCTGGTCCCTTTAATAAGAAACGTTTTTCACGGTTCAGGATACAGTATCCTGGCCGGCTCGATCATACTTGCGGTCATGATCCTTCCCACCATCATCACCATCTCCGAGTCTTCGCTGCGGGCGGTGCCCCTGGAGTATAAGGAGGGGTCCCTGGCCCTGGGCGCTACCCACTGGCAGACGATTTCAAGGATCATGCTGCCGGCGGCCAGTTCGGGGATAATCGCGGGCGTGGTGCTGGGCATGGCCCGCGCGATCGGGGAGACCATGGCGGTCATCATGGTAACCGGGAACGTGACAGCCATACCCGGCTCGATATTCGACCCGGTGCGGACCCTGACCGGCAATGTGGTGATAGAGATGGGTTACGCGGCGGGAGAACACCAGCAGGCGCTGTTCGCGACCGGGATGGTGCTGTTCTGCTTTATCGCGATCCTTAACCTGAGCGTGGTTTATATAACCAGAGGATCCCGGACAGCATAGAAGGGGCGTTAAACATGAAGAATCCTAGACTGGAAGAAAAAATCTGGAAGTCCGTGATGTGGCTGGTGGCCAGCCTTACCGTGGCTATCCTGGCCATCATCATAATCTATGTCATCAGTCAGGGGATCGGCACCATCAGCCTGGAGTTTCTCACCGAGAACCCCTCGCGGATGGGAAAGGAAGGGGGCATCTTCCCCATCATCGTCGGAACCTTCTACTTGGTGGCGGCCTCGCTCCTGCTGGCGGGGCCGATCGGGGTGGGGGCGGCTATATTCCTCACGGAGTACGTGCGTCAGAACCGATGGGTCAGCCTTATCCGCTTTTCCACCGAGGCCCTGGCGGGAATACCCTCGATCATCTTTGGGCTGTTCGGCTTCGTGTTCTTCGTCATCCAGTTAGAGCTTGGCTGGTCGATCATCTCCGGGGCGCTGACCCTGGCATTGATGGTTTTGCCGACGATAGTCCGGACCTCAGAGGAGGCGATCAAGGCCGTTCCCTTCACCTACCGGGAGGGGAGTTACGCTTTGGGGGCCAGCCGCTGGCAGACCATCCGCCGGGTGGTGCTTCCTTCGGCCATCCCGGGTATAATGGTGGGGATAATACTCAGCATCGGCCGGGCGGTAGGGGAGACCGCGGCGGTTTATCTCACCGCCGGCAGTTCGCTCCATCTTCCTACCTCCCTGGGAGACCCGGCCCGTACCCTGTCGGTACACCTGTACACCCTGGCCTCGGAGGGGATATCCATGCCCCGGGCCTATGGCACAGCGACCATACTGGTAATAGCGATTGTGGTAATCAACTTTTTCGCCAACCTGGTAATGAAAAGGGTGGCCAATAGATTAACGACTTAAGCACTGAGCGAGGTAAGCATGAACCAGGAATGCAGAATCAAGGTGGATAACCTAAACCTGTTCTACGGCGGCTTCCAGGCCCTCAGGGACATCAGCATGAAGATAGGGTCAAACGAGGTAACCGCCCTGATCGGACCATCGGGCTGCGGCAAATCGACCTTCCTGCGGTGTCTCAACCGGATGAACGATATCATCGAAGGGGTCCGGATAGAAGGGCGGGTTCTCCTCGATGGAAAAAACATCTACGACCCGGGGGTCGACGTGGTCGACCTGAGGAAACAGGTCGGGATGGTGTTCCAGCGGCCCAACCCCTTTCCACTGTCGATCTACGAAAACGTCGCCTACGGTCCTCGAATCCACGGGTTGAATGACAAACGACAGCTGGACGAGATCGTTGAGAAGAGCCTGCAGGAGGCCGCGCTCTGGGATGAGGTGCGGGACCGGCTGTTTTCGCCCGCGTTGCGCCTGTCAGGAGGACAGCAGCAGCGCCTGGTGATAGCCCGGGTGCTGGCGGTCAATCCCGAGGTGATACTGATGGATGAGCCGGCCTCGGCCCTCGACCCTATATCCACCGCCAAGCTGGAGGAGCTTATCCATACCCTGAAAAGCCATTACACCATCGTGGTGGTCACTCACAACATGCAGCAGGCCGCGAGGATTTCCGACTACACCGCTTTTTTCCTTATGGGAGAGATGATAGAATATGGAGAAACCAAACTGATTTTCACCCAGCCGCACGACAAGCGGACCGAGGATTACATAACCGGTCGTTTCGGATAAAAAACCTTTTTGAGGGAGGACTATAAATGATCAGGAAGAGCTTTCACCTGGAACTGGAAGAACTGAAAGATGACGTAATGAAGATGGGCAACCTGGTCGAGGCCGCGATCTGCCGAGCGGTCCAGTCGCTGAAGGAGCGTAACGTGGAATTGGCCAGGCAGGTGGAAGACGACGATGATCTGGTTGACAATCTGCAGCTGGAGATAGAAGACAGGTGCCTGGCAATGCTCGCGCTCCAGCAGCCGATGGCGGGGGACCTCAGGACCATCGGCACCGCGCTGAAGATCGTGACCGACCTGGAAAGGATAGGAGACCACGCGGTGGATATCGCCCGGGTCACTATCGCTCTGCAGGGTCAGCCGCTGATCAAGCCGCTGATCGATATCCCGCGCATGGCCAATCTGTCCATCAAGATGATCCACGACGTTTTGACCGCCTACGTGAATCGTGACGCGAAAATGGCCTACAGCCTGAAACCGCTCGAAGAAGAGGTGGACAGCCTCAACAAGCAGGTGTTCCGGGAACTGCTGCTGATAATGATGGAGAACCCCACCACCATCCGTCAGGCCACCCACCTGATGTTTGTGGCGCAGTATCTCGAGCGGGCCGCCGACCACGCCACCAACGTGGCCGAGTGGGTGATCTACATGGTGCAGGGTAAACGGGGCAATATCAATGCCGAGATCCCCGAGGAGTTGGGATGATGAGAGAGAAGATCCTGATCGTGGACGACGAAGACAGTATAGTAAAGCTGGTGGACTACAACCTGGGCAAAGAAGGGTTCCAGACCATCGTCTCCTACAGCGGGGATGACGCCTGGGAGAGGATCGTCCATGAGCGGCCGGACCTGGTGGTACTGGACGTGATGCTGCCGGGGCTCGACGGCATCAGCCTGCTGAAGAAGATGCGGCAGGAAAAACTGAACCTGCCGGTGATAATGCTGACCGCCCGGGGAGAGGAGATCGACCGGGTGATGGGTCTCGAGCTTGGCTGCGACGACTACGTCACCAAACCCTTCAGCCCCCGCGAACTGGCAGCCCGGATCAAGGCGGTCCTGCGGCGCACCCAGGAAGCTGGGCAGCCGGCATCCCATCGGATCACCATAGGACGGCTGGTCATAGACATCGACCAGTACGAGGCCATGATCGATGGAGAAGAGCTGCCCCTGACCCCTAAAGAATTCGAACTGCTCGCTTTCATGGCCCAGAACCGCGGACGGGTTATGACCAGGGAACTCCTGCTGGAAAAGGTCTGGGGCTACGACTATCAGGGCGATACCAGGATCGTCGATGTCAACATCAGCCACCTTAGAGACAAGGTCGAGAAAGACCCGAAGAATCCCGAGCTGATCAAGACCGTAAGAGGGGTGGGCTACCGAATACCGGCTGAAAAAGGATGACCTTTGAGTGGCTGGTATCGATATAACCAGACAGTGTAAGGGGTTGGGCCTATGGTAGAAGACGAAAAACTGTTTGTCCGCTTATACCTTTTGGGGAAGCGGCCCGAAAACTCCGGTGAACTTATAAAGGCGGGCTACACCGAAGCAAACGGCAGCCTGACGGAAAAGGCCCGAGAGTTTTTGGACGGTTTTATCAGCAAACACAAAGAGCGGCTTTACCAGGCCATGAGGGATGAAAACAACGACATCCCCAAGGCCATGGATAAGGCGGGACTCGAATACTATCTCAGCTTTCTGTACATCGGCGAACAGCTCTTTAGAGAAGGGCTTTTTTATAAGGACGAACAGTTAGAGTTTAGGGTCAATGTTAAGATGTAAGACTGCGGAGTGAACAGGGGCTTCATTATCTCTACATTATGATAAATATATCACAACCGGTTAAGGGATTAGTGCTGCCTTAAAAAGAATAGCGCCTTTAATCCAGTAAATAAAGAAGCTGGGTTGTTTTTATGCAAATCTACCCGAGCTTACGTAAAATGTAATAAGAGATAAATTAATTAAATGATCTCTGAGAAATAATCAGGCCTTTAGAGGCTTTTTTTATTTAGCCCTTTAAAAAGTATTTCTCAATCTTAAGTTTTCCGACAACCTTTTGGATAACTTATCCGTCTTATATATAAGCAAAGAAAACAGGTTGAAAGACAAGCTATAACGGGGAGAGGCGTAAAACTAACTGCTGTTGTATTGGAGGCTTTATTAGTGATCAATACCCTTTACAAATTGGAATGTCGTGATCGAGAAACACTGCCCCTACAATATTGAAAGCCGCATAAATTTTGACCGGGAGGTTGCTTTATGAAAAAAGTTTTTTTGATTACCATGCTAGCAATACTACTTCTTTGCCCTGCGTGCACAAGCAATCCCGATACCAGCCCTTCTGCGTCGATGGGGCCAACCTCTGCCACCGCAACAGGTGAATCAAATACTACATCGAGCGATATACCGGCACTGCGCGGCAGGTATTTTGATTTCGGCATTGAAAATCGATTGGACTATGTACCTTTCTTCGATGAAGGTAAAGCCCCTTCGAGCAGCGCGGAATATCTTTTTTACGCCTTTGCCGTCAACCTCGAAAATTGGGGGGATGACAAGGGTATAATGACCCGTGATTATGTGGAGCAGGTAATCCGTGCCCATTTTGAAATTAAAGATATTAAGCATACCCCTTTGCGAAAGGCTTGGGACTACGACGGAGGGAAATACACCGCGGTTCCACAGGGTATCAAGGAAAAGCCTATCTATGTCCTGCAAAAGATAAATACTCATACCCAAGACGGCCGAACCTTATATGAAATAAAGCTGGACTACTGCAGCTTCGGCGGCGTGCTCCCCACTGACGAGGATATGGCAAACATTCGGGCGAGCATGGTTTCGGGAGATCTGTCGGCCCTGACCGTACTGCAGACTGAATGGTTTCAGTATTATTTGGATCAGACTACCGGCGCGGTGGTGTTTCTTTCCCATACATTAGCGGAAGAGAAAACCGCTTCAATCCAGCCCGCGGAGACGATCGACAGGGAACCTACAACACATGCGGCTGTCAACAACTTCGGAGGCGTTACTATGGCTGTAAAGGAAGGAACTGCTTCTTCCACCGGTTTGACAGTAGAATTTAAGAACGACTCCAGCAGTCAGTGCATCTATGGCGAACACTTTTGGCTGGAAAGGAAAATCAATGGAAGCTGGTATCAGGTCCCGATCGTTATAGAGGGCAACTACGCGTTTAATGATATAGGTTATGATTTAGCCTCTGGGGGCAGCGGCAAATGGGTAGTGGATTGGGACTGGCTCTATGGCGGACTGGAACCAGGGGAATACCGCATTGTAAAAGATTTACTGGATTTTAGAGGTCCGGGGGAGTACGACACTTACTATTTAGCCGCGGAGTTTACGATTTACTAAACGAACAAAATGAGCGACCGTTTGCCGGAGGGGAAGGTGGGAGGTTGTGAACCATCATCCACTGGACAACTGGCAGTCGGCAAGCAAAGACCCCAAAAACAACGTAAAAGCAAAAGGGAAAACCGGCTTCTGGGACTATACCGTTGAAAATCAGTAAGGTGTACGGTTAAATACAAGGATAATAAGTGGGAGCTTGAAAAAGCGGACATGATGTGGATTAAGTTAATTCGCGAAAAAGAACGAGAGCGGGGCTGTATGAGGAAGAAAATAAAAATATTAATATTATCGATATTGACGCTGATAGTAATTGCCAACGCATATTCAATGTTCTTTCAATGCGATACCCCTGAAAAAGCCATAAGACGGTACGTTCTTCTAAAGGGTAATCCCATTGAAGCTTGTTACCTAAATATCAAGCAAGGCGATTATATTGATGAAAGGTATGGAATACAGTTTGGGGTGGAGGGTTATTATGATAATCTTACTGAGATGCAGGTAATGTTTTTCTATTTAAGACAAGATGCAAGAGGCTGTTGGCACGTCACCAGCGCCGGGACTGGCCCCTAGGTTTGGCTGATAGTGAGAGTGAAAGATTATCCAATTTATTGGAAGCCCTTTAATCAGCGATGCCGGTATTTGCAGGAAAACGGGCTGAAAACTTTTGGAATAGTGGTGCACGGGCCGGTTGAAGAGCTGTTGGCATTAAAAGACGTGCCGCAGTTGCGGGAGCCGCAATTAGGCCAGGTAGTTTGGTGGTTGCCTTGATAGCCGGCTCAAGAACTTCTTATGAAAGCGAAGTATAGGTAAATGATAAGAAGAACCATAACCCTGTTGACCTACATATTTTCAATATATCTCTTATTTTTCGCTCTTTACTGGATCAACCTGTCTCCGACGATTAAACCGGAAGTGAAAGCAGAAGAGACCTCATCGTTCGTTGAAAAAGGCGCAGAAGCAGTAAAGAGGTTTACCGGGAAGGCAGACATTGAATTGACTTATTTTAGAATCCAGAGTTTTCCTTCGGGTAAAGTCGTATATTTTAAGTCTGCTGATTCAATTTACTTGGTGCATGAATCGGGCAAAGTCGTAGGGGTTCACTCTACCGAACAGACATGGAAAGGAGAACTCGTATTAAACGAGTCCGAGGCGTTTAATTTGGCAAAAAAGTACGCGGAAGGTATTTACGAGAACTTCGATTCGAGAAACATGAAGATGCTTGAACGGGGATTGAAGGACCGGGGCAGTTTTAAAGAATATGATTACCTTTGGAGAGAAGAGGTTGATGGGATATCAACCCCAAATTATGTCAGTGTAAGAGTTAATCCGTATACCGGGAGGATATCGGATTATCGCTGCCAAGATGTGGGAATACTGACCATCCCTGCAGCCAAAATCGACCGCGGGCAGGCAATAGAATTACTTAAAAAAAGAAACCCAAAGATAAGCAACGTCAATGCTGAATTGGATGTTTGGTTAACTAAAGACAGCCAGCCTTTACTGAGATGGACGGTCAGGGCTGATCTTCCCCTTGATGGCGAAATACATCGCGGCGTGGGGATTGTAATAAATGCGGTAACTGGCGAAATTATAGAGGAATTTGCCTTTTGATTCTTTTTTAAGAGAGCAACCCGCTAGTGGAACGTATGCTTATATGACATGGGTAAGTTACCGCAGGAAGAAACAATAACGGGGACTGATACACTGTTTTGCAACACTCTAGCCATTATATCATTCGGCAACACTCGATCTTATTGGTTTAAAGGTTGCCGCTTACGCTTTAGCGTCTTACCGGGACATGGGGAACCTCTCGGTAGAACGGGGCAACAAGAGCAACGGGAGGTTACGGTAAGTGAAAGAGGTTAAGCTTAATAACGTCATCTTTCCTTTGTGGTTTGGCTTGTTCGTATCACCGTACGTTTTGATACCCATCGTATGCAACCTGGTTCTGGATGGTCTGATTATCTACCTCGGCCTTTACTTAAATAAGGCAAAGTTGAGGGCGGAAAGGCTGCGGGTTGTAGTTGTAAAGGCGTGGATTTTTGGTTTCCTGGCCGATATTGTCGGGGTTATCTTGTTGCTATTAATGGATGCTTACCTTCCCTTTTTTAACAGCTACATGGCCTGGGAAAACCCGTTTTCGCTTCTTTATTACATCTTGGTTATTATTTTTGTGGGTTGGATGATTTACCGGTTTAACTATCGACTGCTCGCAAAAGAAGAGGTCGATGAGAAAGCAGCTCGAAGGACAGCGCTTGCCATGGGAATCATAACCGCCCCGTGGCTGTTTTTGCTCCCTACCAGGTTGTCAGGGCTGTGAGGAGGTTTCAACAGTAATGGTAATCTCTGGGGATGCCGATAGCCCTGGCTCTACGCCTGAGACGGCTGTCAGTCAAGGGTCGATCATTAAACTATCATTGAAAAAATGATCTTTAAATAATTTTCAGTCTTTATTCGGGGGTTATTTTATGGAGAGCTATTCCCATATGCATCATATTGCAATAGATTTGACATCTCTGGCCGTGCTTCTTTTTCTTGTATTAGTTGTCGGTTTTGTTTTATACAAACGTTTAAGGCATAGATAAATAACAGATTACGCGCTGGTATTCTGCACCCTTCGAGTCACAGGAAGTTCAGTTGAGTATTAAGAGGGCGTTATCTAGATAAGGGTGGCGATCCGAGTTGATAGACTACCTTCTGTCATTCTTCAAACCAGTGGCAAGAGAAAACCACGGACAAATAATACTTAGAATCCGTGGCATGACATTCAGGGCACATACCTGGGAAGCTATTAATAAGCAGGTACAATCCGCGCTGGATTATTATCGAGAAAAACTGGCCGAGGATAAGAAGGATACGCTTCTTATGCTCCCAGGCGGCAATATTAGCGGCAAGTGGAATGTGGGTTTTCTAATGCTGGGTAACACCCTGAAAAATGTTATCGCCCTTGAATCGTTCCTGCAAAAACACAATGCTAAGATTGTCAGTTAAATTTGGAGGTGAAAAAGATGCTCGGAGAAGGGGTGCCCGGATTCGATCCTTATAGGTTCTTCTAGTCAATCTTTAATGTAGCTGTTCTTATAATGTTTATTGCTTTAATAGCTTCAGTGCCGTTATACCTACGGAGGATCAGTATAACCCTAAAAAGCATTGAAAGAATGATGGTCGAGTTTATCGACAGAAAAGGGGAGAGCAGTGAAAAAAACCATACTGAACCTTAAGCGTTCTGGAATATATCTGGTTTATGGTCTAATACTGTTCGGCTTCCTAATTATCGCTTCTCATTACCTCATCGAGCTTAAACAATGGGCTTCAAGGACCCATAGACCGTCTTCGGCAATCTATGTGTTATAGGATTTGGGATAGTGATTATATTATATACTTTTAATAATTCCAAGGACATTTTAAAAGGATTCATACGAAGAAATGATTAAGCCTGGATATAAGATGTTCATGTCCAGAAAACCGTTTCGGTTGATATTCGGAAGAATTGTAAGGAGGCGTGTCGTATGAATATGGCATTTGGTGGCGTGTTAATGGTATTGATCTATTTAGCCATCCCACTTTTGATTCTCTATGAGTTTGTCAGTTTCCACCGTAAGACCACCAGGCAGTTGGCTGCTATTGAGGAACAATTAAAATCTATAAGCTGCAAAATCGAAAACCGGTAAAAGAAAGGTTGGTTGAGTTGATTATATACAGGAGGTTTATATGAAAGAGAATAGCAGGGACAAACTTAGAGATCCCGATAATTGGTTAAAAATATCAGTAATCGGAATATTGACCTTGGTAATCGCCTGGAAGATAATTACGATTCCTATTAGAATTACCAACTTTGATTTAAACGATCTGCTGTTCCTCGTTTTGGTCATGTTTGCGATCGGGTTATCAGCGGCTTTCTATTTTCAGGCAGTCCGGTTAAACAACAATTTAAATCGCAGCACCCTGTCTTTCACTAAAGACATGTCTGAAATACTCGGCCGAATTGAGGCCGGATTAAGCCAAAGCAGAGGCAACCCAGGAGAAGGCTTTACCAGTATGCGGGACAGATTTGATGGGGTGCCGTATAACAGTGTGATCATCGAACAGACAGAGAAAACCATTAAGCAGGAACAAAAGGAGCTTGAGCAAAAAGAGACGGAGAGAAACGACCTGATTAAAGACCTGCTGGCCAAAACCAGCTTACAGAAAGAAGAGCAGGATAGTTTCTTTAAAACAGTTATAGAGAAAAACGATGAAATCAACCGGTTAAAGCAAAGAATTAATATGCTATATAACGAACTGGAGGACTTAAAGTCCCCCCCAAAAAAGACTGGGATGAAACTAACGCATATTTCCCTGGGGGTGCGCTTGAGAAATTACCTGAGAAGGGGCATCCTTGACTCCAACATAATCTCTTCGTCGCCTCCTGAAGAGATAAACGAACACTTTAAGAGCAAACTGGAGATGCTGGACCCAATTTTTATATACAGCTATATGGCGCATGGGTATTTGAACCCTAGAGGAAACTTGACTGAAAAAGGCCTTCGCGTATTAATATCCCAAAATAGAGATTATAACAAGCTTCATAAATATTAATTGGGAGCCAAAGCCAAGGCCCAAACGGGTACTCTTAATAAAAGAAAAGGGCAAAGGAATTAGTCGTATCACTTGAATATCCAAAGGTTTTATACGGTAGAAAAATTTCGATTATAGAGCGGGTTCCAGTTCTTGTCAACGGTCATACCATGGTCTCGCTTCGCTTCATAGCCGCAGTTCTGGGGGCGGATATTACCTGGGATGACAAGCACTGTACGGCTAACGGTGAAGTCTTTATAGAAAACGTATTGTAATCTATTTTACGCAAATTATCTTACAGTCTCTTGTTTGATAAATGTCACCCTTTTAATCTCAGGTATATTTGACTTAATGGTTGAAACCACGATCTTTTCCAGCACGTCCTGCTGGATAGCGAACAGGCAGCCTACTCCTTTATTAATATTTACTTTCACTGTACCATCTTCAGTAATCCCAATCAGCTTTACATCAGTAGCAAACGAACTGAGTCGGGGCTTTATCTGCTGATCAATAACCATGTTGATATGTTCCGAAAAAACGATACATTGACCGGTACTCTGCTTATGCTTATATTTTTTCATATTTCCATCCCCGCTTTAGCTTTTTCTGCTTTATTTGTGACGAACTTTAATACAGTTATCTTGTAATATTCTCTTGTCTGAGTGGGGATTGTAGGTTAATTTGTTAGCTAATTAATTCTAAGCTCTCTATGGTAACTCAAAGCATTCAGGAACACCCCGACCTCCATTTCTCTAGCCTTTTCCAACAGCTTGATGAAGAGCTGTGTGCCGATACCCTTTCCTCGCATTTCTTTTTCAACCACCATTTGGCTTATGTATCCGACATTTCGCTCGATTGATAAACGAGCATAACCCACGACTCTCGAATCATCCATAGCTATCAAATGAAAACTGTTTCCTTCTCTTTTATCCAGTAATAAACTCTCAGACGCTTTAGAGGACTTAATAAAAGTTCGCTGTCTGAGTGAGAGTGCTGCTTTATAATCATTGCTGTTGATATTTATAAACAGAACTTTGAAATCACGGTTAGTATCCATAGGCAATTTAGAATATACAATCCTTTCTGTTCTTTAAAAAAGAGCCCACGTTAAACGAGGTCGGTTGTAAAACGCGGGCAGCAATAATGAATATCTTACAGCATAAATATTAAGCAAAAATTATGCCAACAAAGACACTTGCTTGGTAAAAAAGTTGAGATAGAAACTAAAATCATATTAAGTCTTCTTGGCATGAGTATTGCGTAGGTAAATTTTGATATTCAATCTTGGGAGGGAGGGACAAGAAATTAGAAAGCTGATTACAATCACTGATATCCGTGGGGGAGAAAAGCTGGCCAGAGATGTAGTCAATAACCGTAATCAGCTTCTGGTTCCCCGCGACACGATTTTAAGTCCTAGAATTATGGAGAGGTTAATCCAGGCCGGGATAGATAGCGTTTTGATTTACGATGAAGAATACGGGAGTACAAACCAGGCAGATGTTAGCTAGTAGCAATAAAACAGCTCAAAAAGGAGGTTCAGCATTGTACCAGATTGTCAAAAAAAAGGTCCTGGTCCCGGACGTAATGATCCTGTTCGAGGTGAAAGCGCCTCTGGTGGCGGCCAGCTGCCGCGCCGGGCAGTTCGTGATGATTCGCATGGACGAGGTCG